>CAZVFC010000016.1:0-154463 GCA_964625855.1 uncultured Verrucomicrobiota bacterium
TTCCGGCACGAAGGTGAATGGGCGTTAATTTCATAAGCTTCACTGGCTTCATTCGCGATGGGCAAGTCTGGGTTGGTTTGTCGTGCTGCGGGCAGCATCTGTATCAGAAGTGCGCCACACGACACAATAGTGGGGTTACTAAACCGCTTAAACCGAAGTAATACTCGGACGCGACCCTCACGCCCTGATCCTCAAAGGGTCCAAAGCAGCTCAATGCATTATTCGATTTCATGCAGAGTATTCAAAATTCGCCTGCAAGTGTAGCAGCATTGACCCTCCTGCCTAGCTCCCCAAGTGGGGAGTTTTATTCCGCCGTGCCCGAGCGGAACTTCAAGGCCGCCTGCGTGCGGGAATGAACGTGCAGTTTGAGGTAGATGTGCTTGAGGTGCCAGCGCACGGCGTCAACACTCACGCCCAGGCGGCCGGCAATGTCCTTGTTGTTCAGCCCCTCCGCCACCAACTCCAGAACTTCCCGTTCCCTGGCCGAAAGGTCGTGTACCTCCGCGGCGGTCTCCAGGGGCTCGCGAAATTGTGCGATCACTTTCCGCGCGATCTCGCTGCTCATGGGCGCTCCGCCCTGATGCACATCCCGAATCGCCGCAATGATTTGTTCGGGGGTGGACCGTTTGAGCAGATACCCACACGCCCCGGCGCGCAAAGCCTGGAAAATGCGGTTCGGGTCTTCATAGACGGTCACCATGATGATTTGCGCCGCCGGCAACTGTTCCTTGAGTTGCGCGGTGCATTCCACACCCGACATATTGGGCAACTGAATATCCATCAGCACCACATCGGGCGCTTGATTGCGCACCACTCGCAAGGCGTCCTCGGCTGAGCCCCAGGCACCCACACATTGGCAACCGGCCGCCAGATTGACCATGGTTTCCAGGCTCTCGCGAATCGTCGAGTTGTCCTCAATGATGGCTACTCTGATCATTATTACTATCCTTGGGCAGGCGCACGCCAAAGAGGACCGTCGTGCCTTGCCCCGGCGCGCTGTGAATCTCACACCGCCCCCCCAGAGCCGACAGTCGCTCCCGCATGTTAGCCAGGCCATCCTTGCCGGGCGCGGTTCCAGCGGCGGCCTGCAATCCGCGGCCGTTGTCGGTGATGGCGACGATCATTTCCTCGCCTTCCACCCGGATGCGCAATCGGACTTCGGAGGCCTCGGCATGACGAACCACGTTGTTGAGCGCCTCCTTGAAGGCCAGAAAGAGGCTGTGCCGCACCTTGGAGTCCAGCGGGCAGTCGGGAAGCCTTTCCGCAACCTCCAGGTGACACCCCAGCGAAGCCAAACTCAAAAAGCGCTGCGCATAAAGCGAATAGTAGCCTGCCAGGCTGGCCAGGGAATCGTACCGCGGATTTACCGCCCAGACGATTTCATCCAGCGCGCCCACCAACTGCCGCGCCTTCTCCGTCATCTGCTGCAGGTAGCCGGCTTTGCGCTCCAGGGCGACGACGCGGTCATTGGCCAGCGAGCCCAACATGCTGATCTCCGTCAACCCGCCACCCAGGTCATCATGAAGATCCCGAGCCAGCCGGGTACGCTCCTGTTCGAGCGCTCGTTGTTGCTCGACCCGTTCGCGCGCCTGGATCTGCTGCTCGAGTTGGCGCGTGCGCTCCTCCACTTGCCGGTGCAGCACCCGGATCCACCCCAGCGCCAGCAGCAAGACCGCCCCCAAACTGCCCGCCAGACCCAGCAGCCGCCGTGGTGTCCACCAGGAGGGCCTTTCGAGCACTTTGATGTCCGCCGGCGAGTTGAGAACGAGGTCGAAACCTTCCACGTCCTGGCCCACGGCCCAATTCCCTCCCTTGCCCAGGTACACTCCCGTCAATGCCAGCCGGCTTCCAATCGGTATTGGTTTCAGCAGGCCCAGGCTCGTAGGCAGGCGCGCCCGGTGCACATGCGGCCCGGTTCGCAACTCCAGCACCTGGTCTCCAGCTTCGCGGCTCACGTTCAACAAGAGCGATTCCATCCGCACCAGCGTCGCGTCATATACCCCGCTCAACAAATTGGTGCCGGTCAGCGTCCTGGCTTCTGGCAAGGCCGACCGCTGCTGCACCCGCACTACGGCCTCGCGCAAGGCCGGCGAGGGACCGCTCATGTCCGGAAGCCCGGCCACTTCTACCAGCGCGCCGATGGGCAGCCGCACGTCGCGCTTGGGGAAAAAGCGCAGTCCGTTCGTGCCTTCCATGAGGCAATAGGGGCCGTTCTGCGCGTGGACGACTTGGCCTGAGACCTTCACGAGTTGGAATGGGCTAGCCTCCGAATCGAACGAGCGTAGTGCTCCCACCTGTTTCGGCGGAATGGCAAACGGCTCCGCTGGCGGCCACCGATCCACGGCAATGGAAGGCTGGACCAGACGAATCTTGCCGCTGATTGCCTGGCGAGTCGTCATTTTGTAATCGGCTATTGCACAACCGCGCACGCGCACCAGCGCAGCTTCGAATTGCCGCCATTCCTCCCTGCTCTTGCCACCCAGACTCATTTCCACCTTGCCCATGCGGGTGAGGAGTTCCACGCCGTCCGCGCGCACCGCAGTGACGATACCTTGCAGTTCAATGTACTGAGAATCGAAGCCTCCGTTCAGGATTTGGTCCCAGGAGGGGCGCAGCGGCTCAGGCAGGCGCCCGAGTCCCAGGCGGAGCACTTGCTGGGCATCAATCATCGGCG
This sequence comes from uncultured Verrucomicrobiota bacterium, assembly GCA_964625855.1. Taxonomy (GTDB): domain Bacteria; phylum Verrucomicrobiota; class Verrucomicrobiia; order Limisphaerales; family UBA8199; genus JAPLUA01. The sequence continues at coordinate 2,675 of CAZVFC010000016.1, forward strand.
CCCAAGCCGCGGCACGGGTCGTGCCAGTGATCTCGCAGGCCTCTCCGATTTCCAGACGCCCGCGCATCTTGCCAGTGGTCAAGACGACATAAATCCCATGATCGGCCTCTTGAACCACAAAGTCGAGCCTGTTCGGGGAGCTAGCCGTCACCACTCCTCGCACGCGCACAGGATAAGCGCGGCTGGCTGCTTCGGGGTTCAATCGCCTCACCTGTTCGATTGTGGTCAGCAGGGGCAGAGTCCCGCCGTCGGCTTCGGGTTCAGCAGATGCGTCCTCGCTGGCCAGCATCTCGACCTCGTTCCAACTTGGAACCCACACGTAACCGGCCACTTTGGATCCGTCCAGAGTGTACGTCCCGAGGCAAATCCCCACCACTCGCACCCGGCGGCCGTGCAGCAGCCGCGCATCTGCGCCGTACGCTTCCGCAATCTGGGCCAGCATGGATTCTTCCCCGGCTTTCAGTTCCAACCGCGTCGTCCCCGGGCGTTCGGACACAAACCTTACCGTTGCTTCGACTTGACAGCGCTGAAATTCTTCCGCCTCGGAAAGGGCTTGGCCCACCGCGATTGACCGCGGCTTGGACATCTCCGCGTTGCCCAACTCCGTCAACTGGAGCGACGGAGGCCCCGCGAACAACAGGCTCCCATCATCCGATTCGGTATAAAACGTGTACCGGCCCCCTTGCGGCACTTTCAAATAGCCGCTGAACTCCAAGCCGACCTTCTCGGGCCGAGTTCCGACAGTCACGTCGAAGCCGGTGCACACTCCGTTCGTTATCGCCTCCCGTTCGTTCAGATCCGAGATGAAATTCCACTCTCCCTGCCAACACCGGTAGTTCAAGCCGGACAACAAATTGGTCCCCTCCCCCGGCCGGTACAGCGCCGCTGCGGGAATGGCCTGACGTGATATTCCCGGCCCGGCGTACGACACGTTCAGCACTCCTGGCCCCAGCCGGTTAAACCAGACCAGACGGACAGGATTAAACCCGGCTCTGAGCCCAACCGAACCGGACTCCTCCTGCACGGGATGAAGGCCGTCGTTATTCACTACCCAGGCCTGCGTCATCACTAACCCCAAGCCGCTCCTTTGAGCCGTGCATTCGCCCTCGAGGCGCACCCGTTTGCCCACCCCAACGGCCACCCCTTCGAAGCCCCCCAGGATGGCGACTGCTCCCGACTGATCCTCCAGTATCAGGCCCTGCCCGCTGGGATTTACCCAGGAAGCTACTCCCTCCAGCCGGACGACGCACTTAATGTTGTATCCTGTGTTGGCCGCGCGGTAAAACTGCGCTACGTTGGTCACCACCTCCGTAAGCGTCTCCACCGCCCCGACTCCGCTCGAAACGACTCCCTCCCCCCCGATCAACAGCAGACTAAGGAGCGTCCGGCCGTTGCTGATGATACGCATTGCAGACAAAGTTTGGTCAAATATCAGCGCGTTTCAGATTTTCTCAAGCCAAACAGCCCGTGGCAATCGCAATCAAAGCCGCCCGGAGCGCGGCATCACATCAGGCGCATCGTGGCCGATCACCACTGCGCCGACTGCGAATCGCCGCTCCCGACACAACGAATAGTCGTGTTGTCCTCAACTACGGCTACGGTGATCATAACCAATACCCCTCGGCAGACGCACTCCGAAGAGGACGGTCGTGCCTTGGGCCGGAGCGCTGTGGATCTCACACCGCCCCCCCAGGGCCGACAGTCGCTCCCGCATGTTGGCCAGGCCATCCTTGCCGGGCGCGGTTCCAGCGGCGGGCTGCAATCCGCGGCCGTTGTCGGTGATAGCCACGATTAACTCCTCGTCCTCCACCAGAATTCGCAACCGGACATCGGAGGCCTCCGCGTGCCGGACCACATTGTTGAGCGCCTCCTTGAAGGCCAGAAAGAGGCTGTGCCGCACCTTGGAGTCCAGCGAGTGGTCGGGAAGCCCTTCCGCGACCTCCAGGCGACACCCCAGCGAGGCCAGACTCAAAAAACGCTGAGCGTAGAGCGAATAGTACTCTGCCAGGCTGGCCAGGGAATCGTATCGCGGATTTACCGCCCAGACGATTTCATCCAGGGCGCTCACCAACTCACGTGCTTTCTCGGTCATCTGCCCCAGGTAATCGGCCTTGCGCTCCGGAGCGATGACCCGGTCATTGGCCAGCGAGCCCAACATGCTGATCTCCGTCAAGCCGCCGCCCAGGTCATCATGGAGATCCCGCGCCAGCCGGGTACGCTCCTGTTCGAGCGCTCGTTGTTGCTCGACCCGTTCGCGCGCCTGGATCTGGTGCGCGAGTTGGCGCGTGCGCTCCTCCACCTGGCGGCGCAGCACCCAAATCCACGCTGACGCCAACAATAGCACGCCGGCCAGACTCCCCGCCAGACCCAGCAGCCGCCGCGCGGTCCACCAGGAAGGTCGTTCCAACACCGTGATGTCCTTTGGCGAGTTGAGCACCAGATCGAAGTCCTCAATGTCTTGGCCGGCGGCCCAATTCCCCCCTTTGCCCAGATAGACTCCCGTCACCGCCAGCCGGCTGCCGATTGGAATTGGCCCCACGCGTCCCAGGTGCGTATTCAGCCGCGCTCGATGCACGTGCGTCCCGGTCCGCAGCTCCAACACCTGGTCTCCGACCTCGCGACTCAAATTCAACAGGAGCGATTCCATGCGCACCAGGGTGGCGTCGCGCGCGCCGCTCAACAGATTGGTTCCGGTCAACACCGTCGCTTTGGGCAACTCCTCCCACCCCTGCTGCCGGACCACCGCCTCGCGCAAGCCGGGCGAGGGCCCGCTCAAGTCCAGAATTCCGACAACGTCCACCAGAGCGCCCGCTGGCAGCGACACGTTCTTCTTTGGGAAAAAGCGCAGACCGTTGGTGCCGTCCATCAGGCAGTAGCGACCGTTGTGGGCGTGAACGATTTGGCCGGAGACCTTCACCCGCTGGAAGGCGCTGGCCTGGAGATCGAACAAGCGCAGCGCCGCCACGCGCTTAAGCGGAATGGCGAACGGATCAGCCGGCGGGAACTCATCCACGGTGATGGCAGGCCGAATGAAGCGGATTTTGCCGCTGCTCACCAGGCGTGTCGTGCGAGCGTAATCGGCCAGCACGCAACCCCGGACGCGGACCAGCGCATCTTCGAACCGCCGCCATTCCTCCTGGCTCTTGCCGCCAAGGTCCATCTCAATCTTGCCGACACGGGTGAGCAGTTTCACGCCGTTTTCGTGCACGTCGGTGACAATGCCCTGAAGCTCCACATATTGCGAATCCAGGCTCCCATTGAGGATTTGGTCCCAGGAGGGACGCAACGGATCGGGCAGCCGTCCCAGGCCCAGGCGAGTCACCTGCTGGGCATCAATCATCGGTGCGAAGGCGGCGGAACGGGTCGTGCCAGTAATCTCGCAAGCATCCCCGATCTCCAGAGGCCCCCGTGTGTCGCCGAGGGGAACGCCGACATAGATTCCTTGGTCGCCGTCCTGAATCACCAAACTGGGCGACGTCTCGAACTTCGCCGTAACCACCCCCTGAACCCGGGCCGGATAGGCCCGGCTGCCTGCCTCGGCGCTCAACCGCCTCACCTGCCCGATCGTGGTCAGCAGGGGCAGCTTTGCGTCTTTGCCGCCCGCGTCAGCAATCACCTCGGGATCAGCCAGCACCTTGACCTCGCTCCAGCTTGGAACCCACAGGTAGCCGGCCATTGCTCGGCCATCGAAGGTGGAGGTCCCGTGGCAAATCCCCGCCGCGCGGAGCCGGGCGCCCCGCAACAGCCCGGGTTGCGCCCCGCGGGCATCCGCAATCTCCACCAGGATGTGGTCCTCGCCCGTTCGCAACCCCAGACGCAGGGCGCGCTGCCGTTCCTCCACAGATCTCACCTCTCCCTCGACTTCACAGCGCTGGAATTCCTCCCCCTCGGACAAGACCTCGCCCAGCACCAGCGGACGGGGCTTTGGCACCTCACCAACACCCAACGCGGTCAACCGCAGCGACGGATGCCCTGCGAAGAACAAGCACCCGTCATCTGATTCAATGTAGAACGTGTACAGGCCCTCCTGGGGCACTTTCAAATAACCGGTGAACTCCAGCCCCACTCTTTCCCGGCGAGTTCTGACGCTGACATCAAAGCCGGCCGCCACGCCGTTCGTCACGGCCACGAATTGGCTGAAATCCGGAACGTAATCCCACCCGCCCTCCCAGCACTTGTAATTCAGACCCTGAACCAGGTTGGTTGCGCCGTCCGCAAGGTTCCCCTGCGGTCGCAACAAGGCCGCAGCAGGAATGGGCTGCCGTGGCGTTCCTGGACCTTGATACGAGACATTCAGCACTCCTCCCCCCCCGCTGTTAAACCAGACCGCGCGGATCGGGTTAGGTCCGGCTTCAAGAACGGCCGATCCCGCTTTCTCCACGGGTGGATGCAGCCCATCGTTGTCCACGACCAACGCCTGGCTCATGACAAAAGCCAAACCGCTCCGCTCCGCTGAGCATTCCCCTTCCAGCCGCACCCGCTCTCCCAGCCGAACCGTCGCCCCGCGAAAACTCCCCCGGACGGGAACCGACGCGGAGTCGTCCTGCAGGATGAATACCTTTGCGCTGGGATCCACCCAACAGATCACCCCTTCCAATTGAACGGTATAATTTGCGTGGTATCCAGAACCTGCCGACCGGTAAAACTGCGCCACGTTAGTCAGCACCTGCGGGGAAATTTGCACCGCCCCGGCTTCGCTTAACGCGCCGCCGCCTCCCACGATCCAAAGCAGACCCGCCCAAAGGATCGCACAGACATTGCTGAGGGTTCGCATGCAGACAAGACTTCGTTGCTCGTTACTTGTCCGCCTTACTCTATCAAACCCAACGGCTCGTAGCAACCCGATCAGCCGCAACAGGAGAGATCCGCGCACGTTTGAGCACGTCCGCCGAAGGTGTAGCGGCGGGTGTCTGTCTTTAGGCACAGCCACGTGGATAGGAGTGCCGGTGGCGGACAACTCCAGCGCACCGGAAGCTCCCAGGCTCAGGCGGTCTCCAGTAGCGACAATAACTTGCGCCCCAAGCCTTTCCGGCGGTCGTGGACGGCGTTCTCCCCGCCAGACTACGGTGCTACCCCGGTGTGTCTCCCATGGGGGCCGACCCCCATGGGAACCTCACCGGGGTAGCACCGGGCCCACGCCGCTGCCTAACCGGCTCTCCCGGCAGAGAGGGAGATCAGTGCGATAGATGTAACTCTTGTGATACGAGGAACATAGACATCCGCAAGGGCGGGATCGCACCATGCCCGGTGTTAAGAAGGCGGCCAGCGGCTTGTCCAATGGCCCTCTGCGCCGGCTCAGGCCAGTAGCCAGGTGCGCGCTGCCAAAACGAAGTTCATTTCTCGCTCCCTCGCTCGGGCCTTATCCCTCGCGGTCCGCCTTGCTGCATCCGCCGACCCCGGCGAGCTGGCGTTTCAACTCCGCTCCATTGTTCAAAGCTGAAGAGCCTTGAGCTCGCGTTCGGCAACCCTGTTTTGCCCCGTGACTTTGGGCACTAACGTCCAATGAAACCTTCCGTTGGCTTTGCCTGTCCCGAGGCGGGTGTCATCCTCGATCACACCCTGGCCTCGCACATGATAGACTCCCCGGCGCAATGGCCTCGGGCTGGTCGTCTCACCCTCCACCCAACTGGTTTCCAACAACACCGTCTGCGGCGATGCGGGAATCCCGCGTTCATTGCGGCGGATCATCTCCACCAGCAGGTCCACCGCAACCTTCCCCATCCCTGACGGGTTGAGAATGATCCCCGTGCGGTTGTGATCATCGTCCTCGACGGACAATTGCACGAATCCGGCATCGTCCGGCACGCGGGTGCCCAACTTTTCGAGCCAGGTGATAATCCCAGCATCATAACTCAGGATGACATCCGGCTGCCGGTTCGTGTACCACCGTCCGAAGTTGCGCTCCGTCCAGCACTCGTCCCGCGCCATGAAGATCGGCACGCGTTGCGCCTGGGGGATTTGCTGTTGCTCGGAGAGAAAGCCGGCGCTCCAGTGGCCGTCCGTGCTGGCATCGTGGCTGGCTTTCAGGGCCAGGCCGATGCGCTGGTAGCCCAGGCGCCGGAGACGCCGGAAGGCCAGGCGCATTCCATCCAGGCAATTGGCACTCACCCGGTGAAGCTGGGGATGCGGCAGGGAGGTCCCGACCGCCACTGCGGCAAACCGCGACCAGTCCAGGCGCAAATCACCTGGCGCCGCCGATAACGGTGCGACCATCACGCCGGGAATCCCGCGGGAATACAGCACCTCGGCCAGTCGCGGGCCGCTCAACTGCAAATCGTCCAGCCAGAACTCTTCCAGTCCAAAGCCGTGCTGCCGGGCGCGATCGGCCGCCGCGTGCAGCAGAGTCGCAGACACCTGCGAACGCCCTGTGCCGCGCCGCGAGGAGCGCAGCAACACGGCAAGCGCGGTGTGCGTCTTGCGCGCGGGCCTTCCCGTGCGCTGGTAAGTCATCAGCGCGGAAACCAAGGGATTGGGCCTGTAATCCAAACCGGCGGCGATCTCCTGGATGCGCGCGCGCGTCCCCAAGGAGATGCTCGCATCATTGCGCAGTGCCAACGAGACCGTGGCTCGACTCACGTTGGCTCGGTCGGCGATATCCTGCAGGCACACCGTCCTGGCTGGAGGCGGGAACTCGTTGTTGCCGTTCGCCGCCGGAGCCTGTTCGCGCGAGTGGCCGGCCTCGTCATCCCTTTCGTGCTCCCACCGGGGCCCTGACGCCGCTCTCACGCCAGAATGATTTATCATGCCAGCAGCCTACCAGCCTCTCCTCGCTCCGGCCTAGCTCCCCAAGTGAGGAGTTTTCCCGCGCGCGTCCGTGGCGTTAGGCGGCTCAAATGACTTTAGCCTCCCTAATATTCGGGCACGGTTGACCGCTTGCGACACCTCGCAGGCGCTGTTGCGTCCGAAGCCCGCGGCTGGCCAGTGCGGCCTGGGAGCGATTCAACGAGTTAAGTGATGTGCCGGCTGACGGAATGAGGCATTCTTGGTAATCATCCTACGAACGAGAATATGAAAATTGGAATCTACAGCATTACCTACCGAGGCGTCTGGTACAAAGGACCGGCGCTCGATGTTTTCACCCTTCTGCGCCATGCCAAAGAACAAGGATGGGAGGGCGTGGAACTGGACACCGAGCGTCCCCATGCCGCCCCCATGGACCTTTCCAGTGATGACCGGAAGCGGCTGCGGGACCTCGCCGGCGAGGTGGGGCTGCCAATCGCCGCGGTATCGCCAAACTGCGATCTCTCCAGCCCGGTGCCCTCGAATCGCGAAGCGGTAATCTGCTACACGCGCGAATGCATCAAACTCACCCGCGACCTGGGCGCGCCCATCTGCAAAATCTTCGCCGCCTGGAGAGGCATCACGCTGCACGATGGCCTGGGCTCCTACGATCTGACCTACAGCCATGATCCCTACCCCTTCTGGAAGGAAGACCGCCGCGGACTGGTCGTCCAGAGCATCCGCGAGCTGGCCAAGCTGGCCGAGGATTGCGGCGTCGTCCTTGCCATCCAGAACCATGGGCCTGACATCATCAATAACCACCGCGACTCCCTGTCGCTGATCCAGGAGGTCGGCTCGCCCGCCTTCAAGGCCTCGATGGACATCAACATCGAGGATGCGCCGGAGTCGGACGAACGCGCCTGGGAGATGGCAAGAGCTACCGGCAAGCTGCTGGTCCATTCCCACCTCAACGGTGAATTCCGCAGAGACCCCGATGGCCGCGTCGTGCTTGCCGGCGGGGGCTATTTCGATCAAGGTTTCTGGGGCCGCAAGGTGGCCTATCCCGCTTACGTCGAAGCGCTCGTCGCGTCCGGTTTCGACGGCTACCTGGATTGGGAGTTCTGTCACCCTGCCATGGAGAACGGCAAGCCCGCCGGCATCGAGTATGTCCATGAGCAGACGCGCCTGGCGCTGGAGTACATGAAAGCGCTCCGGGCTAACGCCCAAAGGAAGCTCGGCAAGGTCTGAAGGAGCGAAATCAGCACTCACGGTCATGTTAGCAGCCAACGGAATTGATTTCGGCGGGGCGCTTGCTTCGCGTTTCGCCTTGCTCCTGGTGATTTCCGCTCTGTGGGCCCAAGGCGCGGAGGAAAGATTTCAGCCGACCTGGGAGTCGCTAAAGCAGTATCAATGTCCCGAGTGGTTCCGCGACGCGAAGTTCGGCATCTGGGCGCATTGGGGTCCGCAATGCGAGCCGGAGCAAGGAGATTGGTACGCCCGGCAGATGTACATTCAGGGCGAAAGACGGTACCAATACCATCTGGCCCATTACGGCCATCCCTCGAAGTTTGGATTCAAAGACATCTGTAATCAGTGGAAGGCGGAGGAGTTTGATCCGGCACAACTCATCGCGCTCTACAAGCGCGCGGGTGCGAGGTATTTCGTCGCTATGGCCAACCATCATTGCAACTTCGACTGCTACGACTCGAAGTTTCAGCCGTGGAACTCGGTCAATATCGGGCCGAAGAAAGACCTGGTCGGCCTATGGGCAAAAGCCGCGCGGCAGCAAGGCCTGCGCTTCGGCGTCTCGGTCCACGCGGCCCGCTCCTGGAGTTGGTATGATGTGGCCCAGGGAAGCGACACCAACGGCCCCCTGTGCGGTGTCCCTTATGATGGGAAATTGACCCGGGCGGATGGCGCCAGGCAATGGTGGGACGGCTATGATCCTCAGGACCTCTACGCCCAGAATCACGCACCCGGAGCCAGACCCGACGCCGCATACGTTGACAAGTTCTACAACCGCGTCGCTGACCTGATGGATCATTACCAGCCCGACCTGGTCTATTTTGATGACGTTGTGCTGCCGATGAGCAATCTCAACAATGTCGGCCTGCGCATCGCGGCACATTATTACAACGGAAGCATGCGCTGGCACGAGGGGCGCAACGAAGCCGTAATGACCACCAAGCGCTTGAACGAAGCCCAACGCCGGTGCCTGGTCTATGATATCGAGAAAGGACTGGCCGAAGACATCCTCCCCGAGCCCTGGCAGACATGCAACTGCATCGGAGCGTGGCACTATTACCGCAGCCTTTACACCGAGCACAAATACAAGTCCGCGGCTACGGTCATCCCCATGCTCGCGGACATTGTCAGCAAGAACGGGAACCTGCTCCTGAGCATTCCCGTCCGCGGCGACGGCACCATTGATTCTGACGAGAGAGCCTTCCTTGAGGAACTCGCGAGCTGGATGGCAATCAACAGCGAAGGCATTTTCGATACTCGCCCCTGGAAGGTCTATGGCGAGGGGCCTTCGACCCAGGAAGAACCCGCGCCCGGGCCGCTGGGCGGCATCAGCGCTATTCCCAGGAAGCCCTTCACCGCGGAGGATTTTCGCTTCACCACCAAGGCCAACGTGATCTACGCCATCGCGTTGGGTTGGCCCTCCAGCGGCGAATTCAAGCTCAAGATGCTTGGCGAGAGCAAGGCAGGCCAACACGCGATCCAACAAGTCGAGTTGCTTGGGGCCGCCGGCGCACTCAAATGGTCCCGCGCCAAGGAGGCTTTGACCGTTAAGGTGCCCTGCGACCGGCCTTGCGAACACGCGTGGGTGTTAAAGGTCACGTTGGCGGAAAAAGTACTCACCAACCCTGCCAGCCCCTTGTCGCACCTCGAGACTGGCGCGAAGCTCCCAGCTTTTGCCGAGGACGATCTGCTCGCGCGCTCGCTGGTGAGCGCTGGCAATTCGGCGCGCTTGCATCGTGCCTTTGCCAAGGCGCGGCGCGGGGAACCGGTGACCGTTGCGGTGATGGGCGGCTCAATTACCCAGGGCGCCAGAGCCAGCAACCCGGAGCACCGCTACGGCAACCTCGTTGCCGACTGGTGGCGCAAGACGTTCCCGGAAGCGAAGATTGCCTTCGTCAACGCCGGCATCGGCGCGACTGGCTCGAATTTCGGCGCATTGAGGGCCAAACGCGATCTGCTCTTGCGCCATCCCGATTTCGTCGTGCTCGAGTTCGCCGTCAATGATGCCGGTGACGAGAACGGCCGGGTTGAGTCTCTTGAGGGCTTGGTCCGTCAAATCCTCAGCCAGTCGAACCAACCGGCGGTCATGCTCTTGTTTACCATGCGGAAGAACGGCAGCAACGTGCAGGAATGGCACAGCCAGGTTGGCCGCCACTATGAATTGCCCATGGTCAGTTTCCGTGATGCGCTTTGGCCGGAGATTCAAGCAGGCCGTATCGAGTGGAGCGAAATCGAGGCCGACGACGTCCATCCCAACGACCGCGGCCATGATTACCTGGCGCGGTTCATCGCTCGGTTTCTTGAAAGAGCCTTGCGCGAGGGCATCAAAGCCCAACAGATTGGGTCAATGCCCAAGCCGCTCTTCAGCGACTTGTTCGAACACGTTGCCCTGCTCGAAGGCGACGGGCTCAAACCGCTGAGTAACCGCGGCTGGACTTTTGATGCCAAAGCCAGGGGATTCACCGCCGACCAACCGGGCAGCGTGATTGAATTCGAACTCGAGGGCCAGGCCATCCTGGTTACGGATTGGCACATCCGCGGCCCCTTCGGCAAGGCCAGAATGCAGGTGGACGATTTGCCTCCGGTAATCCGGGATGCCTGGTATGATCAAACCTGGGGCGGCTATCGCGATACCAGCGTTCTGGCCCGCGACCTGAAACCCGGCAAACACCGGGTGCGAATCGAGCTATTGGAGGACAGAAACCCCCAAGGCACGGGCCACCAGTTCAGGCTTTTGGCTCTGGGTGCCGCCGGGGTGAAGGCAGTCGGGAAGTGAAGAGGCGCGTTGGGCAAAGCCTCCCGGTCCTGGGCAGCTCCACTTCAGTTTGAGGCAGGAATCTCCACTCTTCTACCCGACCATTGTTCGTAGATTCGAACCACATCGTCCACATCTTTGAACTTTCGATAGACGGCACGGGCGCGAAAGTGAAATTCGCGGGTTACGGCATAATCACGGTGGAAATAAAGAAAATCCCAGGCTGGGTTGCCCTTGCCGCCGCCAGAGGGCGAATGGGCGAAGCGCAATTCGCCTCCCGGGGTGAGGGTGTCGAACATCATCACCAACACGTCTTCTCCGAAACGCCCGAAATAGAAGGGATAAACGTATTCATAATCCGAGAGGCCGCTCGCCAGGGTGATTGGGAAGCCTGTGTCGAACGTTGGCTCCCAGTTGCTGCCGGCGGGGCGATGGCATGCCTCCAGGCCGTGGCTTGGCGGCACATGCTTGATCCAGCGTGGGCGGGAATTTCCCCTGCCCGGCCGCGACCGGCCAATGAACTGGATAGAAAGATCCTCCGGAGCGTTGATGTAGGAGGCGAAGAATACCCCGATGTAGCCGTGTTTCTTCCAAATATCCCTCAGCGGAGTGCCGCTGTAAGTAAAATCAATGGCATCTTCCCGGAATTCATAGATTAACCGGCTGCGCAGTGGCCAGTTTTCCGTTCGCGACTGGAGCAACTCGACCCGATTTGTGCCAGCGAGAATCAACTGCATCGGCGCGCCGCGCGGCTCGAATATGTGCCAGGCGTAGGAGGTGGAATCGCCGCTGAGGATGTGCTCGAAATTCAGGCCCGCGTAGAGTGGCACGAAAAGGCTCTTCTTAGCGGAGTATGCTAACCGGAGTTCAGAGACGCCGTTGTAGCCCGGACGATGGTCAGTTCCATAGGACTCATTGTCCGCGACCACTGCCTGCAAGAAGCCGTTATTGATTCGAGCCGTGTGTTCTCTCGAACCCTCCGCATAAACACCAGCGACCGCCGCCAATGCGGAGGCAGTCAGTGTTAGTACAGCAAGACTCCTCGCCCCTGGGATCGTGGATGATTGGTTCATGGTGGAGTGACGTGATCTAGCCGCTCGTCGGTTCCCGGAAAATGCCAAAGTCGGCGATGGCGGGGCAGATGGATGCCTTGAGAATGCGCAGGCGCAACTGGGGGGTGGTGATCTCGCGCATGCGGATCAACCGCTGGCTCCCGATGCTGGAGCCTTTGTAGAACTCGCGCCACTGACTATCCTGCCACGAATCCAGCGCAAAGAGGCTGACCCGCTGGCCCAGCGGAAGGTATTCGCGGAGACGCACCACGTTGAAGGTGACGGGCTTGCCCAAATTGAGGATCACCTCCGGTCCGCGGGCGCCGTCGCCGGTAGCCCAGAAGGTCTCCGGCCGGCCGTCGGCCACGTTTCGGGCGGCAAAACGCGGGTCATCACCGCGCGTGTGGCTGGCGGTGATCTTGGCGCCTCGGGCCAGGTCGTTGGCGAACGTGGCATCGAGGATTCGACGAAACTCGCGCAGGGACTTGATGTCGTTCTCGTGGATGCGGCCCCGCCGGTCGGGAGGGAGGTTGAGATTGAGGCAGCACCCGCGTCCGACGGAGGCGTAGAAGATGTTCAGCAGCTCATCGGGTGTCTTGACTTTGGCGTCCTCGTGCGCATGGTAAAACCAACCCGGCCGGATCGAGACATCGCACTCCGCCGGCACCCAATCCTTGCCCGGGCGCTCGCCGGAGTTGAGGCCCGGGACGGGTCCGCCCAGGTACCTGCCCTCCAGGTTCAGCGTGGCCCAGCAAGGGTCGCCCGCGATGCCCTGCTCGTTGCCCACCCAGCGAAAGTCGGGGCCGATGTCGCTGAACATGGCGGCGCCGGGCTGGAGCTCGCGCACGATCTTCCACGTGTTCTCCCAATCGTAATAGGTGCGGCTGTCTATGCGCCGCGTTTCACGCGCGCCGCCGTAGTAGCCGTCTCCGCCGTTGGCGCCATCGAACCAGACGGTGAACAGTTCGCCGTAGTTCGTGAGCAGCTCGCGCAGTTGATTGCGGTAATACGTCACGTATTCCGGCCGGCCGTAGTCCTTGTGGTTGCGGTCCCAGGGCGACAGGTAAACGCCAAACCGGAGCCCGGCTTTGCGGCAAGCATCGGAAAGCTCCCGCACGACATCGCCCGTGCCGTTCTTCCACGGGCTCTGCTTGACCGAGTGCTGGGTGTATTGGCTGGGCCAGAGGCAGAAGCCGTCGTGGTGCTTGGCGGTGAGAATCAGGCCCTTCATCCCGGCATCAGTGGCGGCGCGGGCGATCTGGTCGGCATCAAAGTCAGTAGGATTGAACACGGTTTCGGATTCATCGCCGTAGCCCCATTCCTTGTCCGTGAAGGTGTTCACCGTGAAGTGCACGAAGCCGTAGAACTCCATCTCATGCCATTTGAGCTGCCGTTCGGTGGGCACGGGCCCGTAAGGTTTGGGCCCAGGCGCGGGTTGGGCCGCGGCGGCCGGCGTTTCGGATCCCCAATCGCCGGCGCCCAAACCGGCGCTCACCAGGCAGGTCATCAGGATGGTGCGTATGTTTGACATAAATAATCTCAGAGACGATTCCGCCAGAGTTTAACTCGCTCGTCCCGTTTGTGCTCTCTCCAATTGGCGCCGAAGAGATCCGGGCGGTCATCGCCGTCGGCGTCGAGAATGCGCATGCTGTGCGAGCCATCCGCCGAGAGCACCTTCGGCGTCCACGCGTCCGACCAACGGTTCGCGTGGCGCGTGCCGCCGTTGAGGTAGAGGGTGAGGTTGTCCGGGTCGGCGCCTTGAGGCATCTGGGCGGTGACCACATCCACGCGGCCATCGCCATTGAAATCCGCCGCCCCCACAAAGTGCAGGACCGTTTCCACGTTGGTCACGATGAGGTGCTCGGTCCAGGGCCCGGAGCGCGGGTCCGCGGGCGCTTCAAACCAGGAGACCTTGTAGCGCCGGCCCTGGAGCTCCGAGGGCGAGAGGATGAGATCGCGGCGGCCATCGCCGTTGATATCGCCGGCGGCAATGAAGGTGCTCGGATGGCTCCAGGCTGCGTCGGTGGCATAGACGCGCTCGGTCCAGCGGCGGGTGCCGAGGTTCTCGTACCAGCGCTGATTGATGACGATGTCCAGATCTCCATCGGAGTCCGTGTCCGCCAGCAGCAGCCCTTCGCCGGGCGGGCAGTCCATGGCGGCCTGCTCCCACACCACGTTGGTTCCTTCGCGACGCTGCCAACAGACGTAAAGCATGTTCCCGGCGTCCTTGCCAGCCGGCCATTCCTTCTGGTTCCGGCCGACCAGGTCGGCTCGGCCGTCGCCGTCGAGATCGGCCACCTCAACATCGTGCCAGGTGTTGGCCACGATTGGATGAACGACCCAGCCCCCGGCTGTGTTCTGATACCAGACCACCGCTGATGGCTTGTGGGTTATCGCGATGATGTCCTTCCGGCCATCCCCGTCCACATCGGCCACTTCGCCATCGGTGCTGAAAGCCCGGGCGGCGTCCACCACTTCCCGTCGCCATTCCGGATACTCATTGAAATAGGCCACCAGCCCGCCACCCTCCGCCCCGCCGATGGCCAGGTCGGTATGGCCGTCGCCATTGAGATCGCCGACCGCCTTGAGCCAGGGTCCGAGGACCATCGTATCCACTGTCTGGAGCTCAAAAGCCCCTTCCGAACCCGGCAGATCCGCTGCCCGGGATTTGCAGAGCGGCGAATCCGGCCCGTGGATCGTGAGCACCACGCGCATCTCGAGGTCGGGGTATTCGGTCTCGGAGATCTTGCCATCGCCATCCGCGTCCAGCTTGTTGTCGCGCGGGTTAATCAGGGTGTAGGCCGTGTTGCGGGCGAAGGCCTGGCGCCAGTCCCAGTCGAAAACGAGTTTGCCCTGCTTCGGGCCGGCGCCATAGTACATGTTCTTCCGGTCCAACGAACGCACGGTGCCGACCTGTTCATAGACCCAGGGCTGGCCGGGAGCCGGCGGCTCCAGCTTCGTTAACAGCAGCGGAGGCGAGGCGATGTGACGGATAAGCGGGTCCTTCGCCATGTTCCACCAGCCGAACTGGACGTGCATGGGGGACGACCACGCCCGCTCCATCCGCCGAACTTCCACGTGAAACTGGTAAAGGCCCCGATCAAAGAATGGGCTCGCCGGCGACAGCCAATTGGTTGGCATCGTGGGATGGGTGGGAATCCGCTCCTGGAAATCCCACGTCAGGTGCAACTGGCGATTGCCCCGGTGCGTGACGACCTTGTCGAATAGCACGAAGCTCGGTGCGTGCTGGGAAGTCGCGGCCTCGACCGCCACAGCCGCGCAAGCCGCGAGGCATGCGCTCACTGCCAGCAGTCTGCAAAGCGTTCGAACCGATCTGATTCGCAGCGGGACGATCATAGCGTGTCCGGTCCTTCTTACCAAAAGCGCGCCGGCGACACGATACGTTCCTGACTAAACCCGTTGAATTCACGGCGAGACGCATCTCGACAAGATTGCTTCGGACAGCACATCTGGTATGAAGGTCAAAAGCCATAATGCGCGCGCCTTCTTACCACCACCATAGGGACGTATTGATACTCACGGTGCTGCTGCCCCTGCTGGGCTCTTGCATCGTGAGCACCACCCCCGCCCAAGGCGCCTACCCGCGCCTCCAGGCCTCATTCGAGCTGCCCAATTTGATCGGCAGCCCGTTCGACTACCTCGAAAACGACGTGCAGGTCACCTTCAGCCGCCCAGACCGCCAGCGGTCGGTGGTGCCGGCTTTCTTCGACGGCGACAGCACTTGGCGCGTCCGGTTCACGCCCGACACGCCAGGCCGCTACACCCTCGAGGCCATCACCCTCAACGGAAAAGTGGTCTCTCCACGTAACCTTGACCAGCGCGAGTTCGTCGTCGCGGGCAAACCGTTGCCGGGCTTCGTCCGCCTTGACCCGAGCCGAAGGCTGCGGTTCGTCTTTGACGACGGCCAGCCGTATTACCCATTCGGGTGCAACGTTGGCTGGAGCAGCCGCGCCCTGGATGTGCCCGGCCACCTGACGCGCCTTGGGCAAGCCGGCGTTAACTGGTCGAGAGTCTGGATGTCCCACTTCGACGGCAGGAACCTGGACTGGGAGCTGCGAAAGCGCTTGCCCGTGGGCGAGCTGAGCCTCGAGGCGGCGCGCAAATGGGATGCGATCGTTGAGACCGCCGAGCAGCAGGGCATCTACTTCCAGATGGCGCTGCAGCACCACGGCCAATACAGCACGCGCACTGATTCCAATTGGCGCAGCCATCCCTGGAACAAGGCCAACGGCGGTTGGCTCGACTCCGCGGCTGAGTTCTTCACCGACGAGCGCGCTCTGGCACTGACCCGGGCGAAGTATGGCTACATTGTGGCGCGCTGGGGTTACTCCCCGGCGATCATGGCCTGGGAACTCTTCAACGAGGTGCAATACGTTGATGCGGTGCGCACTCGGCCGGAAGCGGTCACGCGCTGGCATAGCGAAATGGCGGCGTTCCTTCGCCGGCACGATCCGTATCGGCACCTGATCACCACCAGCTCGGATCTGAGCCTCGATATCTGGCGCGACATGGATTATTACCAGGCGCACACCTACCCGCCCGAGCCGTTGGCCGGCATCGCCGCGCTGGACAAACGCAAGCTCGACAAGCCGTTCTTCATCGGCGAGATGGGCCCCGCTCCCATGGGAAGCATGGGCCTAAGCAAGGACGACGGCTCCTTTCTCCACCCGGCGATTTGGGCTGGTTTGATGAGCCAAATGGCCGGCGCAGCCCAGTACTGGGAATGGGGCCTCGTCCACAAGAACGACCTCTACGGCCATTTCCACGCAGCGTCTGCATTCTTGAAGCGCTCGGGAATGGCCGCTGCTCCTGACTTGCGGCCCTTGAGTGCGACGGTCGAAACGCCCGCGCGGGGCACGTTGCGCTTCGCCCCTCCCGCCGGCTGGGGCATCGGCAACCGTGGCGAGGTCACGGTTCAGCCCAACGGGGACGTGCCGGGCCTTGAGGAGATGCAGACTCTCCTGCACGGCGCGGGCCATAGGGATTTCCCCACCAACTACACCTTTCACGTGGACTACGCCGCTCCGGGCGCATTCACCGCCAACATCGGCACCGTCTCGCGGAATGGCGCGCGCATTGACCTGTCGGTGGACGGCGTCTCCCTTGCCCAGCGCGACTTTCCTGGCGCCGAGCGCAATACTCGTGTGGATGCCACTTTGGAAGCGCGCGTCCCTGCCGGCAAGCACACCGTGACTCTCTGCAACCGCGGCAAAGACTGGGTGCTGGTCAACAGCATCGAGCTCTGCCCGTATGCTCCGGCGCTGGGAGTTCTTGGCAAAGGCAACGACAACTACGCTGTCCTCTGGCTCTATCGCCGCGCCGGCAGTCCGGAGCAGGTTAAGGGCACGTTGTTGGTACCCGGCCTGGCGGCGGGCGATTACACCGCCACCTGGTGGGATACGTACGAGGGTAAGCCCTTGGCCGAGACGCAGATCCGCGTGAAGCCGGGCCAACCGTTGCGTCTGCCCACACCCCCCATCACTCGCGATGTCGCGCTGTGGATCGCCCGAGATTAGTCGGTAGGGACGCCTCGCCGAGGCGTCCGTTCCCGCGGCAAGACGGACGTTTCGGCGAAACGTCCCTACCTCGATCGTTTGTTCTCCATTTAACGGGTTCAAGAAGAAACCGGTTGCCTTCCTGGCAGCTTGGGCGCTAATGATGGGTTCATCCGCAACGCTATGAAACACGAGCTAGACAAACAGTCCGCCCAGCGCAAAGCTGTGGCCCTTGAATTTGCACAATAGTATGAATCGCAGAAGCTTTCTCCGCTCGTCAGCCGTATTCACCGCTGGAGCCGTCGCTGGGCCCTTAATTCTGCCCCGCTCTTTATTCGGAGCCAATGCCCCAGGCAACCGAATTACGCTCGGTATTATTGGATGCGGCAACCAAAGCAGCGTTGATGTTCCTGAATTCCTTAAGAACGATGACTGCCAGATTGTCGCGGTTTGCGACGTTAATAAGGCCAGCTTCGGCTACAAAGATGCGAAGCAGTTCCTCGGTCGCGAGCCGCAACGGAACTTCGTCAACAAATTCTACGCGGGGAAGACCCGCAGTGGGGAGTTCAAGGGCTGCGAGGCGTACACTGACTTCCGGCAGGTGCTTGCCCGGAAGGACGTTGACGCGGTGGCGATCATCGCACCCGATCATTGGCATTCGGTCATGACCATCCTCGCGGCCAAAGCCGGCAAGGACATTTACTGCCAGAAACCGCTCACCCTGTTCATTGGGGAGGGCAAAGAGATGATTCGGGCGGTGCGCCAGCACAAACGCATCCTGCAGACCGGCAGTCAGTGGCGCTCGAATCCCCTCATACGCAGGGCCTGCGAACTGGTTCGCAACGGGCGCGTCGGCAAAGTGCAGCGCGTGGAGACTTTCGTGGCCGAAAACAACTTCACCGGCCCGGGACCCGGCTGGAAAGCAATGCCTGTCCCGGAGGGTTTTGATTATGATTTCTGGCTAGGCCCAGCCCCCAAGGCGCCCTATCACGCCGACCGTTGTTTGTACCGGTTTCGCTTTATCCGGGACTATTCCGGAGGGCAGACCACGAATTTCGGCGCTCACTCTAATGACGTCGCACATTGGGCCATGGGTGCGGACAGGACCGGGCCAGTCGAGATCGAGGATCTGGGCGCCGAGTTTCCGCCCGCAGGGGACCTCTTCAACACCCCAACCAAGGTTGCTTTCGGCGCGCGCTACGCCAGCGGCGTGGTGCTGGAGTGCAAGACCAACAAGGTCGGCTTTGGCGTGAAGTGGACCGGGACGGATGGCTGGCTGAGCGTCGGCTACCGGAGTATTGAGTGCGAGCCCGCAGGCATCAAGGACTCGGAGATCACCAGCGGAGAGACGCGGCTTCCCGTAAGCGCTAACCACTACCGCAATTTCCTCGATGCCGTGAAATCGCGTCAGGACCCCGTCGAACCGGTTGAGATTGGGCATCGCACCGCCACCCTTTGTCACCTCGGGAACATGGCCATGATTCTGGGCCGCAAGATCAAATGGGACCCCGACAAGGAGGAAATTGTCGGGGACTCCGAAGCGGCCGGCATGGTCAACCGTCCCCTGCGCAGCCCTTGGGCTTACGACATGTAGCTGAGCGTCCGAGCTGAGCGACTGCCAGTCACGCGAGGCGGCCTCCGCTTCACCGAGGTTTCATTGGCTTGGGGTCGGCCAATCCAGGTGCTTGTGCAGGAACTCAAAGGTGCCGACACCGTTGATGGTGTGCGGGCCGTTGAAGAACTCGATGGCGGTCCGGTCGCCGATCCCCAGTTGGTCGTAGAGCCGGAGCACCTTCGCGTATTCGTAGGCCACCCATTCATCGAGGGCGACCCCATCCTGATGGCCGCGCTCGACCATGAACGGGCGCGGGGCGATCAGTGCCGCCAGCTCGGCGTAATTAAAAGTGTGGCCGATGTCCCATTCCAACATCTCCCATTCGCCGGTGAACATGTAACTTCCAGGGAAGTCCAGGGAGACGGTTTTCCGAACCCACTCGTTGAAGTCGCCCGAGCAGACCGAGACGGCGTAGCCGTCGAGCACCGCCGGTACCCGCATTGCCGTCTTGCCACCGTAGGACAGGCCGTAGAAGCCGATTCGCTTCGGGTCCACATACGGCAAAGCAGCGAGCCAGTCGAGGATGCGCGAGTGTTGGGCGATGATCACTGAGAAAAGGGATTTGCCCAGCGGGTGCGCCTTGCGCTGGAGATGCCGAAACTCGGTGCCACGATACGGATTGTGCGGGGCGAAGACGACAAAACCCCGCTCGGCCAGGCGCGCGGCAAAGGCCTTGTAGGGCCGGAAACTTCGGCTGGCCGGGTCTTCGTCAATCACGCTCGCAGGCACTCCTCCCGAGCCATGCTGGCAGACGACTACCGGGCGGCGCTCGCCAGACTGCGCGTCCTTGGGCACCAGCAGATAGCCCCACGCATAGACGTCGGGAAGGACGTCGAGCACTACCTCGTACCCGGTCCATTTTGGCCGGTCCAGCACTTTGCGCGTACGCGGGTTCAGGGGAAGATCCGACGACGGGAAGCGACCGATCAGATCCTCCCAGAAGACCTGCTTGAAAGGAGCGACTGCTTTGGCCCATTCCTGGGTCGAGATAGGCTTGATCTTACTCCAGAAGAACTCGGCGCGCACCTGCTCGGATTGGCGATAGAGCTTCTGGGTGTGCTCTTCAAGCTGCTTGAACTGCTGCTGCTGCCGGACGGCGGGATCGAAACCCGCGCGGGCATCAACCGGGGGATTGCCGGGTTTGGCCAGTTGCTGGACTGCCACGTCCAACGCATTGAGCAGGGCGGTCAAGGCACGATCCGAACCGGGTCCTGTGGCCATCCCTTCGGTGCCGGTGATGAGTTTAAACCGGTCAAATTGCTTTGGTTCACCCAGCCGGAGCAGCGCCCGCGCTCTTTCAAATTCGGCCTCGACAGTCTCATAGTCTGGCGTCGCCAGTTTTCCAGGCGCGGCACCGGAGCGGCCCGACCTTGCCGGGGGCGGGCCGCCCACTTTGGGAGCCGGGCTATGCTCGACGATCAGACTGCGCGGAGCGATGAGGGTGGCGATTTCGGCATCCCCAAACTCCTGGAGCAGCCTGAACACGCTCCGATAGATCGGCTCCTCCCAAATGCGCTGCCGTGAATCGAAATAGCCGCTCACCACTACCGCCTCGATGCGCGTGTCGAGCGCTGCAGCATGAAAGGCGATCAACCCCCCTTCGCCGTACCCAACCACCCCGGTCCGCGGATTGGAGAGCGCAAGAAAGTCCACTGCGGCAAGGACCTTTTGCACCTCATAGCCGATGATGTGCCGGCCCATTTGGAAAGCCTGGCGGAAGATCCATTCCCGGTGCGGCTGGTTGGTGAAACGGACCGCCGCATTCCCTGACCAGGTGTCCTGCCGGTCAATCAGAACGGGCACAAGCACCTCGCAGCCGTTCTCGGCCAGCCGTCGCGCAAACTGCCGTTCGGGCGCCAATCCCGGTGCCAGGCCGGCAAGCATTTCCGGCGTCTGGTCGGCATCGGGAATTGCCACAACGCCGGCGAGTGCCTTGCCCTTTGGCCGGAGCCAAAGCCCTTCGCCATACACACCCTCAAAGACCGGCCAGCGCACGGCCTGGATGGTGAAGGAATCCGTTTCGGCGACTTGCGCCGGCTGGTCCGTGCCCGCGATGAACTCCAGCGCCTTGACCGGCAACCGCGGGTCAACTGCACCAATGATCCGGCGCAACCGCTCGCGATTCGGCCGGACCGAAGTCTCATAGCTGTCGCGTGAGGAGAAATCACGATGCCAAACCTTCTGCCGTTCGGCGATCGAGCGGTCCAATTCGCGCGCGAGGAACTTGTCTATCCCGGCCACCATCTGGACCGAGAGATCGCCCTCGATCGTCAGCGGTTGCGTGTTGGAGAGAGCTTGCTGTGCCGCGCAAACCGCGCGGAGTCCGATCATCACCAGCACGAGTAATGTCAACCGGATCCAGGATTTCATCGTGGGCCCAAGACTAAGATCAAGGCTGGGGTGAAGAAAGTCCTTTGTCCTCCATTCAACGGGTTTAACCAGAAATCCGTTGCGGTGCCCGTGGCGTCAGTAGCAATAATGGCTTGATCAGCTACGTCATGAAATGAAGACCAGGATCGGTTTTGAAGGCTGGAGGGTGGGAGCCTTGCTGGCGCTGCTTGGGCTTGCGGCCCTGCCCTTGTTCCGCGAGACCGGTCGCGCGCAGGTGGTGCTTGAGACCCAGAACCTGCGGCTCGAGATCAGGGCGGACGGGCGCCTGCAGGGCTTAACCGCCAAGCCTTTGGGCACGGATCTCGCCTGGGCCGCAGAACCAATGCCGTTTGCGTCAGTGTATCGCGGTGGCGATATGACGGTGGATTGCCAGGAGAACTACGCGGAACACCAGCCGCCGGTCTATCGCGGCGGCAAATGTTCTCCGGCCTCGGCGGTTTCACTCGCGGGGGATACGCTGACGGTCCGGTTTGCCGAGGCAAACGTCACGGCCACCTATCGCATTACTACCAACCAGCATTACCTCGCCTTCAAGCTGGAGTCGCTGTCAGGCGACCCCATTGACCGCATTGACCTCGTGCAACTGCGCGTCAAGCGGCTGCCGAACCTGGGACCCTGGATCAATGTCGCCTACGACGATCGGTTCGGCGTGTGTCTCTGCGCGGGCAACATCAAGACGGACGCCGGCATGAACCAGCATTCCAACCACGTCGAGATGCGGGCCGTTGCCACGCGCGAAGTCGCCCTGGAAGGAGCGACGGCGGTCTTGTTCGGCTGCGCGCAGCCCAAGGAGCGATTCCTGGACGCGATGGAAATCGTGGAACACGATTTCCAGATGCCCCAGGGCGCGAAGAACCGGCGCTCACCGGTGCAACAGTATTCCTACCTCTGGTGCAACCCGACACCTGGCACCGTTGACCAATACATCGCCGTGGCGAAGCGGGCTGGGTTCCGGATGATCTTCTTCTCGTACTGGGGCTTTACCGAGGGCGCAGGCCATTTCCGCTTCAACAAGCATTTCCCCCGCGGCGTCGAGGACTTGAAGGCGGTGACTGATCGCATCCGCGCGGCGGGCCTCGAGGTTGGTCTCCACATTCATTACAACAAAGCGGACCGCACCGATCCTTACGTCACGCCGGTGC
The DNA here is from genome assembly GCA_964625855.1 of uncultured Verrucomicrobiota bacterium. Classification (GTDB taxonomy): domain Bacteria; phylum Verrucomicrobiota; class Verrucomicrobiia; order Limisphaerales; family UBA8199; genus JAPLUA01. Next base: position 25,111 of record CAZVFC010000016.1, read on the forward strand.
CCGATGAGCGCTTGCGCCAAGCCCGCAGGTTCACGCTGGCTGAGGCGCTCGATGACAATGCCGCCTCAGTTCGAGTGCAGGAAAACCCAGACGGCTGCCCGCTCGCCGAAGGCCGGCGGATCTTGAAAGTGGGCAAGGAACTGATCTCCTACCGCACCTTTACTACCCAACCGCCTTACCAGTTCACTGGCTGCGAACGCGGGCACCTCAAGACCACCGCCACCACCCATCGCGCTGGAGACGTAGCCGGACTGCTGGACGTGGACGACTGGACCAAGTTCATCCGCTTCGATCAGGCCACGGACATCCAGGCCGAAGCCGCCCGCCGCATCGCCGAGATCGTCAACGCCACCGGCCCTTATGACATGATGTATTTCGACGGCGCCGAGGACGTGCATCATCCGTTCTGGTATCAAGTCGTCAAAGCGCAGTATGAGGTGTACCGACTCATCGAGCCACCGCCGCCGGTGTGTGAGACGGCGATGAACAGCCACTTCGGCTGGCACATCATGAGCCGCGGCAACGCCTACGACCTGGATGGCGGCCACATCAAGAACTTCTGCCACGAAATCGCCTGCCGCACCGCACCGATTCGCGCGTTGGATTTCACGCGGATGGAATTCGGCTGGATCTTCAAGCTCTATCGCAATATGGGGCCGGACACGTTGGAGTACGTCGCCAGCCGCGGCGCGGGGTGGGACTGCCCGTTCTCGCTCTCCCTCACCCTGGACCAGGTGGCGGCTCATCCGCGTGCCGAGGACTGTTTCGAGGTCATCAAGGCCTGGGAAGACGCCCGGCTCGGAGGCAAGCTGACCGAGGCCCAGCGCGCGATGCTCCGCACCCAGAAAGACCACCGCTACATCAAGATGTGGGATGCCGCCTTCCGTCCGGAATGGACCAACGCCTGGAGCAAAGCCGACTTCAACGACCAGGAACATCACCTGTTCCTGAACGAGAAGGGAGATTACGAACTAGTCCCCATTCAGGAAGTCCGCGGGGTCGCGGGCGGGGGCGTGAAGGCTTTCATTTTCCAACGCGGTTCCCAGCCACACGACACCTATGTTCTGGCTTGGGCGACTCAGGCCGAGACTCGGCTCAAGCTGGCGTTGTCACCAAGGGTTCTGACAGTCATGCGGCCCTTCGGCACGACCGTGCCTTTTGAGACGGAGCAATCCAGTGTGGTAGTTCCGCTCAGCACCCGCCGCTATCTTCGGCTGGCTGAGACCGGACTCGACCAGGCGATCCAGCTCCTGCGCGCGGCGCGATGAGCCGACATGGCCACGCAATCACCAGGAGCTGCTGCGGCGTCAAAGGCAGCAGGCCAGTCAAACCGTACGCTCAGATTTCTACCCAACTACCCGGAACCGGCACGGGGTAGCGGCCTTGCTCGTCGGCCTTGACCGGTGGCGGGCTGTCGTCTGTGAGGCTCTCGATTTTGGGACAGAACTGGAAGTTGGAGGCCATTGCCTCTTCCCACGTGATGGTCTTCCCGGAATGCACGGCGGCCCGGCCCATGATGTCCGTCAGGTTCGATAACGCGGCCTGCTTGGCTTCATTGTGCGGCTTGTCCTGGCGGATGGCCTGCAGCAGCACGTTCCATTCGTTCTGCCAGGCGCTGTACTGATCGGCCTTGGCCTTCCAGGCAATGTTGTCCGAGGCCAGCCGCAGGTCCTTGTGGATCAACACGCGCCCGGCGTGGGCGCTGCCGGGGAATTGCGCGACGCATTTGGTGCCATGGACGTAGGTGATGCATTCGTTGTAACAACCGGGCAGCCAACGGACCACATCGGTCGCTACAGTCCCATCGGGGAAGGTCCACTCGATGGAAAGGGAATCGAGATTCTGCCCGCAATCCGTGCTGCCAGCCGCCCGGCCGCCAACACCGTGAGCCGAAACCGGGTAGGCGTTCTTGATCCAGCAGATCTCATCAATCTGGTGAATGTCCATCTCTGCAAACAGTCCCCCTGAGACCCAAAGGAAGTCCGTGAAGTGGCGGATCTGCCAGTGCAGCTCATTTTCGGCAGGCGGACGCTTGGGCAGCCTGGCGCATGGCTGCATCCGGTATGCGCGGATGAGCTGGACGTCCCCCAACTGGCCGTCGTGAATGCGTTGCACAAGGTCTTTACGACTTTGAGCATGACGACACATGAGGCCGGACGCGATCTTCACGTTCTTCTTATCCGCCGCCTCGCCCGCTTTGATGATGCGGCGCAGTCCCGGTACGTCGGGCGCGAAGGATTTCTCCATGAACACGTTGACGCCCTTCTCGACCGCATATTCCACCTGGGCGGGCCGAAATCCCGCATAGCCTGCGAGCATCGCCACGTCGCCCGGGCGCAGGCAGTCAATGGCCTTGCGGTAGGCGTCAAAGCCCACGAACCGCCGCTCGGGCGGCACGTCCACTCGATCCGCGTATTTGGCGCTAATATTGGCGTGGGCCGAAGCGATGCGCTTCGGGAACAAATCTGCCATGGCCACGAGCTTGACTGGTCCATGCGGCGAGTCGCAGGCATCGGCAACCGCGCCGCTGCCGCGCCCGCCGCAGCCGATTAAGGCCAGGCGTATGGCGTTGTCGGCGGCGGCATGCACATGGGGGATGGCCATGCCCGCCAGGGCGGAGACGGCAGCGACCCGGCCAGTCTGTTTCAGGAACTCACGACGCGTGGTGGGAATCGCTTCTAGCTTACTCATAGTCGGTACTCAGTAATCCGTAGTCGGTGGTCAGAAATCAAGCTCTGAGATGGGAAATGCCAGGAATTCTCATTCTGGGCACCAGAGTGGGGCAGACCTCCTGGTCTGCCGGTTGCGAGGGCCTCTGGCCCCGCACGGAGTCGGAGACTCCGCAAACCGGCAGGTCGGAGACCTGCCCCACACAGCGCCATAACCAGAATTGCTGCGGAAATGCCGAACAGGTTTGCATGGGGACCCTTCCTTGGCCGTATAACGCATCACGGACCGAGCAGGGCGCGATAGAAACGAGCTGGGTAGCCGGTGGCCGACGGATCAACGAACGCGAAGGGCATGGCAGGCCGATTGGTCGTCAAGAGAGTGACCCATTGGCGCAAATTCGTCGAGCCCTGCACCGTGTAATCCGGGCCCTCAGCTCCAGAAACCACCAACCTGAATTGGCCGTTTGTTTCCAGGCCTGCCACACTCAGCGAAGGGGAGGCGGGCACATTCACCGTTACCCAGAAGCTCTGCGTCGCGCTCAATGCCGGGCCGGTGGAGGCAACAAACAACTGGGGGCTATTTTCGGCACCTCCTTCCTTCGAGCCATAATACACCAGGCCGTCGGCAGTGGTATTGGTCGCGCAGACGCGCAACGAAAGCAACCCGCCTCCCAGCAGGGCGCCCTGAACAGCGCCGGCCAGCGGCACCTGGGTGGCGACCCCCACTTGCGGCACCCAGGTTCCCAGCACGCTGGAGGAGGAAGGCTTGTTGGCCCAGGTGAGTGCCGTTTCGCCCCACGCATTATTGGTAACCAAACCGAGGGCGTGTGTTCCCGGGGAAGAGGCAACGGTCGGCATGAGGCGCAGCGTAGCCTCAGTAACGGCGCCGTAAACCGCGGAAGCTTCGCTGACATCAAAACGAAGGAAGGCTTCACGCGTGAGGCCCGGGGAGGCGCTCAGCTTGACGATGAGATTGGCCTGCGAACCATAGTTGGCATTGGGGTAACTCTCGATCACGTGGGCATCGGCGACGGGAGCAAGGTTTGTCTGCCATCCACCCTCCTGGCGGACGACGACGGTGAAGAGGTTGCTGGTGCCCGCCTGCGCGATCGTGGGCCGCCAAGTAATAAGGCCGCTGGCGGCATCTATAGCAGCCCCGGCAGGAGCGTCGGGCAGGCTGAAAACCAGCCCTTGAGGCGGTGTGTTCGGGTCATGGGCCTGGTTGGTGAGGGAAAAAGAGGTTCCCGCGATCAGGGACTGATTGGCCAGTGGGGCGAGCACGGGAGGGAGGGGTGGCGAAGGTGTGGCTGCATCGGCCTCGTTACTGGCGGCTGAGGCTCCGGTGTTGTTGGTGGCATACACCTGGTAATAATACCGGGTGTCAGCCGCCAGACCTGCGTCGCTGTAATCCGTCACGTTCGCCCCGAGCGCCGCGATCTGCATGTAAGTCCCGCCCGCGCCAGTTTTGCGCTCGATCGCATAGCCGGTTTCGTTGGTCGCGTTGTCGGTCCAAACCAGGTTAATCTGGTTGGTTGAAAAAGCCGCTGCCGCCAGGCCCGTCGGGGCGGCGGGCGGAGCCAGCGGAGCGTTGACCACCACCAGGACGGGATCAGAAACCTTCACGGCCCCGACGTTGTCAGTCGCCCGAGCAGTCAAGCTGTAGCTGCCCAGCGCCACGTTGCTCCACGTGAGACTGTAGGGCGCGCTCGCCTTTTGACCAATAGGCGTATCATCGGCGAAGAACTCGACCAGGCTGATGGTTCCGTTGCTGCTTGCAGCCGTGGCCGCAATGCTGATGTTCGTCGGCCCGATGAAGCTGCTACCGTTGGTCGGTGTCGTGATCTGTATGGTGGGAAGCTGGCCGGGCAAGAAGCGGACACGGGCGTAGTTTTCGACATCAATCCGCTCGGCGGGTGACAACGCGCGGGTATAGACCAGCACCTCGGCGATGTCACCGGGGAAATAGGTGCTGGCAGCGCCGCGGCCCAGGTACGGCGAACTAACGGTTGCGGCGATCGGCGCGAGCTTGCCCCCGGCGCTCATCACCAGGCTGCCATTGATATACAAGGAATCCGTGGTCCCGTTATGCACGCCCACGGTCGTGGTGTAGGCATTGGTGATGGTGGACGGCCGCTGGTACTTAAACAAATTGCCTGTTTGCGTGGTCCCAAAGCGCATCACCACGTTGGTTTGGAACGGGCTCAAGTAGGTCCAACCCCACGAGGCCGTCTCCTCCCAGAAGATCGGCGCGTAGCTGCCCTGGTTGCCTCCCGGATCGCGGCTGGCGCTGTTGGCCGAGACGAGCACCATTGTCATCCCCGTCGAACCATTGATCGGCAGGTTGAAGTTGAGGTAATCATTAACGCCGTCAAAGCGTAGCACCGGCTTGCCATTCAGTGCGCCAGTAACGAGAGTCGGCTGGCTGGCGGCGGTTGCCTGGGTGGCGTGGCGATTGTTGCCCGACTGGTCAGCCCATTGTGAGACGGTGGCACCGTTCAGGGTGATTCCCGTGTCGGCTCTGACCCAGAACGCCAGCCCTTGCGTGGGCACGGCGCCGCTGCTGCCACCGGCACTCGTGTTTGTGGTGACCGCAGAACTGACCGCGGACTGGTTGGCCGCCGCGTCGTAGGCCCTCACCGCATAGCTGTACGTGGTGCTGGCGGTCAGTCCGGCGTCGGTAAAACTTGTGGCGGTGCAGGTGCCCGCTTCGACACCGTTGCGATAGACCCGGTAGCCGGTGACCCCCACGTTGTCGGTGGAGGCCGTCCAGTTCAGGGAGACGCTGGTCGCTGTCACGCCGGTGACGGCGAGATTGGCCGGCGTCGTCGGCCCCTGGCTGTCGGATGTTGGAACATTGTTGGCGAGATCCTTGATCCTGATATTTCGGAAGCGGGTGACGGCGCCATTGGGCCACTCGGCCACGGTCGGGTGAACCTGCAACGCGACCATTCCGGTGGCCGAGAGCCGCACCGCGGTGTCCTGATAGTCCTTAATCTTGGTGCCGTTGATCCAGGTGATGAAGTGCGGAGGATTATTGGTCACCTGCACCCGGAAGGTGTTCCAGCCTGTTGGGTTCCAGATGTTCGGCCAATCACCGATAGTAAAGCCTTGAGGATTGCCTTGAATGGAATTGCTGCTGGTCAGGGTGAAGTCCCAAAAGCCGTAATCGCCAATCCCGGCCAGGTAGATGCCTCCCATGGGGTTGTTGGTCTGGTAATCAATCGTGATCTGGTAGGCCTTCCCATTCGTCGCCGTGCGGGTGTAGAAGCCGGTGTCAACTCCCCAATCGGGCCAGACCTCGAAGGTGGCTTCGAAATCACCGAAAGACTGGTCGCTGAGCAAAAGGCCGCCGTTGCCGCTGCCCGGTGGATTCTGCTGGCCCACAATGACGCCGTCAACCACCTGCCACAAGCCGCCGTTGGTATGCCAACCCGCCAGGTCAAGGGTGTTGTCGAGCCGGACGATGGTATCGTTGCGCCAATAATCGGCATGGTAAGCCACCCCGTCTTTGTTCCAGACCTTGCTGACCAGATCCAGGTCGCCGTCTCCGTCCACATCCCCGACACAGACATCATGCCAGCCGGGATTGTTTTCCTGGATTACCTGCGGGGCGAACACCGGCGGGTTGCCTCCCGAGTTGACCCACACAACTCCCCGCTCTTTGAGCCCTGCTGGTTTCATCGGCAATTTACCGCCCCCGATTTGGTCTGGATCCTCCTGCTCGCCCGCAAACACATCCAGGTCTCCATCGAGATCAAAATCAGCTACGGCCAGGGAATGGAATGAACCGGTGCCCAACACGCTCCCCGGGGAGGTGGGAGGATCAGTTAACGCAAAGCGGGTCCAGTTGGTTCCCTGGCCTTCGTTCCGAACCCAATAAACATGGCTGTAGCCGGTATCGCAATCGCTATAGACGATGTCCTGGTCACCGTCGCCCTCCATATCCACCACCCAGCTTCGGATGCTGGTGCCATAAGAGGCGTTGGGAATCACCAGGTGCGGCCAGTTATACCGAGTCCAGGTGCCGACCCCATTGCCGGGGTTTGCATACCAGTACCCGGCAACCACCAGGTCAGGATCGCCGTCGCCGTCAATGTCCCCCGCCCCTCGGGGCGTGATGCCACCGTGATGGCCCACACTTTGGGCAACCGTATTGGAGGCCATCGCAAGGACGGGATCAAACCAGCGCAGATTGTTTCCATCAAAGACAACAATGTCCTTTCGCCCATCCCGGTTGATATCCGCCGCCAGAATATCATGGCCCGCGCCGGCAAATGAATTGATGGCCCAGGGGGCGTCAGGCTGTTGCCGGAGTGTGCCCGGGTTCTTGAACCAAACCCGGTCAAAAACCAGGTCCGTCCACCCGTCGTTATCCACGTCCAAGGCCGCACAGCCCAGGCCTTGCGCCAGGCTGGCCGAATCACTGATCAGGTGCTGCACCCAGACCGAATCGGTTTGGCGCTCATACCACCAGAACCCGTGCACATCTCGTCGCGACAGGGCGCAGTCCAGGTCACCGTCTCCGTCGAAATCCGCCAGCGGAATGCCGGCGGTCCCCCAAGCAGCGCCCGGCAGGGGTTCGCGAATGGTGAAATGCTGGAAGCGAACCAACGCCGTCGCGCCGCCGCCTCCGGAACTCGTTGTCCCATTCACTGCGGCGCTTGCCGCGGAGAGATTGCCCGCCGCATCGAAGGCCTTGACCGTATAGCTGTTGGTAGTGCTTGCTGCCAGCCCGCTGTCGGTATAGCTCGTGCTGGCGGACGTGCCCACCTCGCCGCCATTGCGATAAATCCGGTAGCCGGTCACTCCGACGTTGTCGGTCGAGGCGGTCCAGTTCAACGAGATGCTGTTGGACGTCACGCCGGTCACGCCGAGGTTGGCCGGCGCCGTCGGGGCCTGCGTGTCCGCCGAACCGATGTAAGTGTCCCACCCCGAGAAGGTCGAGCCTTGCGAGACCGCCACGACGGTAGCCCTTACTCTGAAGGGCAGGTAGTTGGTTCTTTGGTCCCAATATGCCCAGGAGCGGGGATCGGTGGAATAACCCTGGGGCGCCAGGAGAACCCCGGGCTGCCCCCAATGCGGGATTCCCCAACGATAAAAGTTGGTCCGGCTGGCGAAGCTCACGCCGCCGTCCTGCTTCCACCAGGTGGAAGGAACGGAGTTGAAGGTGACGACACTGCCTGCTCCCGTAAGCGCGGCGCTTATGGGCGAAGCGGTCTCGGGGTGGGTGCCCGGCGTCACCGGGTTGCCCCAGATGCAAAATGACAGGTGAGACGGTGTGGACGTGGGCTGGGACAGCACTTCAAAGCGGCAATAGAATTGTCCAGCATAGTAATTATCGGGCGATACCCAATTGGTAGGTCCCTTGTTGGTGTCGTACCAGAATTTGAATCCAGACGAAGCGTCCGTAAAAGTAATCTCCTCGTTAATCACCGCAAACTCGCCTGCTCGAAGCAGTTCCAGAGGACCCAGCAGCCCCAGGAGGAGGGAAAAGACGATGGTTCTAATCATAGTACAAGAGAAGTCAATTACTGCGGACCATTGTTACTGAGATTACTCGGTCGCGACAACTGCACAGTCACTTAACCCGTTAAACCCGAGAGGCTCCCAGAGCGTGTACACCGGAGGTACACCGGAGGTACACCGGATGCACAACGGATTTTCCGGTGTGCATCCGGTGTACCTCCGGTGTACCTCCGGTGTACTCAGCGCGAACGGCCGGAGAATCGGGCGGTTCGCTCCGAAATGAACCCGAAGTTCGCGGGTTTGCTCTCGAAGCGGAAATCAAAGCTCAACCGCACCCAATCGCCAGGCTCGGTAAGGGTTGTCGGGTGAAACTGGGCAAGGCATTTCTGCCCCGTGGCGCTGCCCGCCAGCCGAAGCGCATTCCCTGACCCGATGCCGGCCGCATCGTTGGCGATCGAGAGCGTCCCGGCGCTGCCAGCATACCAGACTGCCCCGAGCGCATCGCCGGTGCTGGTATTGTTCCAACTCCCGTCACTAAACGGGTCGCTAGTGTAGGTAGCCGCGCCGGTTTCCAGCGCGCAGGTCAAGGCGAACAGCAGCGCCCCTGACCGAAGAGACGCGGGAGCTAAGCCGACAGCCGTGCCGAAAATGAAGCGCATTTGTAACTGCAGCTTTCTGCTTTGGCGAAATGAACACCAGGCGGCATTGTCGGCCACAATCTGTTGGTCACTAAACCCGTTAAGTGCCGGCTACGAAATGGTGCGCGTCGCCTCAGCAGACGTGCGCCTTTGACTAAAACGCCCCTATTTAACGAGTTGCGTAACGGTCCGGTTGCCAGGCGGCCACCTCCACTGGAGAATAGCCCGCAATTGCGAGATACGTTGCGCAACCGAATCATGAATAGACGGATTCAAGGTGACTTTACTATTGTGCAGGCCTTCCTCGGGTTGGCGCTGGTGGCGCTGATTGGAGTTCCCATTCGCACCGCAGGAGCTGAATTCTGGGTTGCCCCGATGGGCAGCGACAATGCCAACGGCAGTCGCGAGCATCCGTTCGCCACCCTCGCTCGGGCGAGAGACGCGGCCCGGACCGTCTCCGCGAGCCAAGCCCGCAGCATCCTTGTCCGCGGCGGCAACTACTACAATGTCCGCCTGACGCTCGGTCCGCAAGATTCCGGGCTGACGGTTGAGGCCGCGCCAGGCGAGCGACCCGTGCTTCACGGGGGCCAACCGATTCGCGGCTGGCAAAAGGACGGCGACCACTTCTATGCTGCCGCTTTGCCCGCCTTCCCGGTGTTGCCTGACCGTGCTGCGAGCGACGGGTGGCAAATCCGCGCCCTCCAGGTCAATGGCCAGTGGCGGCCACGCGCCCGCTTTCCCGAACATGGGGAATTGCCGCACCTGACTTCCTTCAATGTGCGATGGATGAGCACCACTGGCGGTGGTTGGGAACGCAAACCAACTCGGGACGAACTGACGACGCTGAAGTATCGCGCCGGCGACCTCCCCGCCGGCCTTGAGATCACCAATGCCGAAATCACTGTCTTCCACAAGTGGGACGAGTCCTGCGTTGGCGTGGCCCATCACGACGTCACCAACCACGTCCTCCGCCTGACGCCCCCAACCGGCCACCCGCCCGGGGCGTTTGGCGTGAAGAAGTTTGTCGTTAGGAACACCCGCGAGGGCCTGCAGCGGCCAGGGCAGTGGTACCACGACCGCGCTCGGCAGCGTCTGGTCTATTGGCCCTTGCCCGGCGAAGACATGAGCCAGATAGAGGTGATTGCCCCAAGCGCGACGACCATCATAAGACTGCGGGGCACTCCGGATGCCCGGGTGAAGGGTGTAACCTTGCGCGGCCTGGCACTGGCCGTCACCAGCGTGCCCCTGATCTCCGGAGACTTTGCCGCCAGGCGCTTTGATGGCGCGGTATCGCTAAGCAACACTGAGAACTGCACCTTGTCAGGTCTAACAATCCGGTGCGTCGCCGGGCATGCGGTTAAGGCCGAGCGCGGCGACATAGGCACGCTGGTGACCGACTGCGAAGTAACCCAATGCGGTGCAGGTGGAATCTACGTGGGCGGTACCAGCTCCGTTATCAGCAACAATCTTGTGCAATCCGTCGGCCTGTCTTATCCCAGCGCCGTGGGTCTTCAGGGCGGCGGCAAAGGGTTGCTCATCAGCCACAACGAGATTCACGACTGCCCTTACTCGGGCATCTGCTACGGCGCCAGCGGCAGCGTCTTTGAGGACAACCTCATCTACGACTGCATGAAGGTGCTGGGGGACGGTGCGGCGATCTATCTCAGCGGGGCCAAGGACACCGTCCTCCGTCGCAATGTCGCGCGGGATATCACCGACATCAGTCCCGGCTACGGCGCCTCGGCCTACTATCTTGACGAGCAGTGCACCGGTTGTTTGGTGGAAGGCAACCTGGCGTTGCGCGTGGCCCAACCCTCCCACAATCACATGGCCACGAACAATGTCATCCGTAACAACGTGTTTATTGTATCGGGTGACACGCGGCTCACCTTCCCCCGTTGCGACAGCTTTTCCTTCGAGCGAAACATTATTCACGCCTCGGGCAAGATCCGAATCGAAGGCGCCAACGCCATGACGAACTGGAGCAAGAACCTGTTCTTCAGCGGCACCGGAGCCGTCGAGCAGGTCCAACTGGACCGATACCGCGCGACCGGCACGAGCACGAACCTGCCACGAGATACTATAATGGCAGACCCCCGGTTCCGTAATTGGCAAGCAGGCGACTTCCGGTTCGAGTTGGATTCCCCAGCTCTCCGACTCGGCATCCAGCCTCTGGACGTAAGCAACGCCGGGCGAGCGCGCAAGGTTGAGCGGTAGAATGGGTCAAATGATGACAATCTGCATATCCCGTTTGTGGAAGTTCGACGGCAGTGTGTGTCTGCGTGAGTGTGATGGGCATGCCTGCAGCGACCTATGCCCGGATCGGCTGTAGTTCAGTCCGGATGGACTATCTTGGCTTTCAACGCACAAGGCGGACCCAAGCTACGCCAGTGGGACTTACCGCTGGTGGTCTGTAAGTTGTCCGATGGCCACTACGAGTCCGCTACGATACTCCGTCTCACACAAGGGCCTTCAAGCCGCGCTGAGCCGCCGTACACTCAAGCCCTGCCGCTACTGGCCGATCTCGAAGGCGTAGAGGTTCCCGTCGTAGCCGCCGATGTAGAGCGTGTCATTCTTGATGAGCGGGGACGAGGCGATGGGCACGCCGAGGCGATAAACACCCAGCTTTGCGCCATCCGCGAGCCCAAGGACATGGATCTCCCCATCGCTGGCGCCAACATAGACTTTGCCGTCCAGGATTGCGGGGGAGCTGTTCACGTCGCTGCCGCCACGCTGATAGGGCTGGAGCGAGGACAAGCTGGCGCCGGTTTGCGCGGCCCAGAGCAATTCGCCGTCTTTCGCAGAGAATGCACACACGCGGCCATCCGCCATTCCGACCACCAGCTTGTCGCCGGCGAGCGCCGGAGCGGAAGCAGTGTCACCAACCTTCGGTCGGCTTGTCCAGAAGGTCTTGCCGTCGGCCAACTTGAGGGCGCAAAGGTTGCCATCCTTGATGACATAGCCGGTGTCGCCGGCAGCCAGGCAGCCGTTGAATCTGCCGTCCAGCTTCCAAAGAGACTGGCCCGTCCTGGCGTCGAGGGCCCAGGCGCCGTTGCGGGTCGCCAGGAGCAGCTTTCCCTGGGTGACGATGGGGATGGTGTAGCAGCTTGGCCACCAGTCGCTTTGCCCGTGGCGCGTTTCCCAAACTCGCTGGCCGCTCGGCGCGTCGAAGGCGGCGATGTATGAATGCGCCCCCACGTAAACCAGTCCATCGGCGACCGTGGTTGCCGCCACCTCCCAGCGTTCGCGCTGGCGGTCAAGCTCGGCTTTCCACAGCAGCTTGCCCGAAGCCTCGCTCAGCGCGTAGAGCCAGCCCGCCACGCTGGTGGCATATAGGCGCCCGCCCGCCGCAGCAATGTTGTTCTTCACCGCGCTGTCGGTGGCAAAGTGCCACAAGCGCTTGCCGTTCGCGGCAAAGGCGGACACCCCGCAGCTCTGCAGGTCCCCTTTGTCGTCAATGCCGACCGCTATGCATCTCGTGCCGGTCTTGGGCGAAGAAAGACCGATGAACCCGCCCGTGGGAGCGGCCCACTTCAACCGGAGCGGAGCCCTGGCGGCATCCGCCGGCCCGGGCTCACCCGCAACCTGAAACATCGTCTCCGCCTTCCACGTCTCGCCATTGGCGCCGCGGACCTCGGCGGAAAGGGTCTGCACGCCCTGGATGCCGGCCGGCAGCCTGAATTCCCCCATCCAGCTCCACGGACTCGCTCGCCTGAGCGACACGCGCCGCCCCGCCACTTGACACTCGACACCCGCCACTTCACACCGGGTGTCATAAGCATTGACGACCACCGGGAGCCGGCCTCGCTGAGCGGCGCAGGTTCCGCTGGGCGACACGACCACGGCGTGGTGCTTGAACCCGCCCAAGCGCAGCTCGTTGTTCACTTTGCCGCCTTTCACGTCCACAATTCGGAAGCTGCGCGGATGGCGGTCAATGCCGCCGAACCGGAGCGGGGGCGTGTTCATGTCCAGGACGCCCAGCCCCTGCTCGACGCGATGGCCGTGCCAATGCCCGCTGATCACCGCCGCCGCGCCCAGTGTTCCCAGGTATTCCACCTGCTCCCGGGTCGGCAAATAGTGGAGCGCGAAGATGCGCGCCGCGCCTTTTGGCGCCACGGCGAGGTCTTTGGCAATCCAAGCCTTCTGCTGCTCGTCGAAGCTCAGGCAGTTCAGCATGATGAAATGGCAGGCGCCCACGTTGAACGAGTAGTAGTCCGGACCCAGATAGCGGTGGTAATGCGGCATCGAACCCTTGGCGTCGTGATTGCCCGGCAGGTTGAACAGTGGGATTCGAAAACTGGCCGTGCCGCGCAGGTAGTTCTCGAACTGCGCGGTCTCCTTCCCGGCGTTGACCAGATCGCCCGTCGCCATCACAAACGCCGCCTCCGGCTGCAAGGCGTTGATCTCCGCGATATCCTCGGTGAACGTGGTGATCGTATCCTCCTGGCTCGTGACGTGAATGTCCGTGACCTGCACGAAGCGGACCGCCTTGCCGCGTGACTGAGGCCATTCCGCCATTGCGAAGTCCGCCGGCTGGCCGCTCGTCGCCGTAACATAGAAGCTCTTCGCCGCCCGGTAACCCCTCGGCAGCGAGACAAATACAAAGCGGCCGGGCTCCGCTTCCAGTTGATAGTCGCCGCTCCTCGAGGTCAGCACCACCGCCTTGCCGTCGGAAACGGCCACCCGCGCAATCCCAGGCTCATCGAGTGAGGCCAAACCATCGCCATTGCGGTCCAGAAAAACCCGGCCAGCGACCGTCACGCCAGACGCGGGCCAGGCCAAGGCCCCAACCAGGAGCGCCCACAGGAGCCATTTCGGCAGATGCACGTGACTTTTCGTGCTTCGGCCCACGTCTAGCGGGCGAGGGAGCGCCAATCGCGACGGGGCGCTGGTGAGTCGTGGCCCGTGGGCAGCGGGGAGAGCTGCGTCTATTGCCTTGCGGTTAGGTTCAGTACTGGTCATGGTCAGCACGATTACGCGGGCGGACACAGGTTTGTCAACGCGAGAATCCGCGCCGGGGGCGGTGGCTGCAATAAGCGGGTTGCCAGTTTGGCTGCGTTCGTGTCATCTATGAGGCCGCATCGGGCGATGACTTGAAATATGAAATCCTTTGCCCATTCGAAACCTATGCAGTGGTTAGGCTGCGTGGCCCTCGTCTGTCTGGCTAGCCAGTTCGGTGACCTTACCCATGTTCTGCTTGCCGCCGCCCCTCCGACTGTGCCCGGCGTGGTCATTGACTACAGCCCAGCCTCCTCGGGCATCTACATCGGTTCGCCGAGCCTGGCCGTCCTGACCAACGGCGATTATGTCGCCTCTCACGACGAGTTTGGGCCCAAGAGCACCGAACACAGCCGCGCTATTTCCCACGTCTTTCGCTCCGGCGACCGCGGCGGGCATTGGCAGAAGATTTCCACCCTGGACGGCGCTTTCTGGTCCACGCTGTTCGTCCATCGCAGCGCGCTTTACCTGATCGGGCCGGACAAGCACCACGGCAATGTCCTGATTCGCCGTTCGCTGGATGGCGGCACTATGTGGACCTCGCCCACCAACGGCGCCAGCGGGCTGCTGCGGGACAATGGCCAGTATCATTGCGCGCCCATGCCGGTGATCGAACATGCTGGACGACTCTGGCGGGCGATGGAATGGCGCAACCCGCCGATCGCCTGGGGCATTAACTACCGTGCCGGCATGCTGTCCGTCCCCGTGGACGCAGACCTCCTCAATGCCACGAACTGGACGTGCAGCAACTTCCTGCCCAGCGACCGCTCCTGGAATGGGGCTGACATGGGCGCCTGGCTCGAAGGCAACGCCGTGGTTACTCCCGGCGGGGAGCTGGTGGATGTGCTGCGCGTGCAAACCAAGTCCCCCGATGAAAAGGCCGCCATCGTGCATATCTCCCGCGACGGCAAGGTTGCCTCCTTCAACCCCGCCGCCGACTTTATCGCGTTCCCGGGCGGCGCCAAGAAATTCGCCATCCGGTTTGATCCACAGACCAAGCGCTACTGGAGTCTGGCCAGCATTGTCCTGGACCGTTATCGCGACAAAGATCCCGGCCGCGTCCGCAACACGCTCGCCCTGACGAGCTCGGGCGACCTGCTGCACTGGGAGGTGCGCTGCATCCTGCTGCATCACCCCGACAGCACCAAGCACGGCTTCCAATACGTGGACTGGCAGTTCGACGGGGAAGATATCATCGCCGCCTGCCGCACCGCCTTCGACGATGGCCAAGGCGGCGCCCACAACCAGCACGACGCCAACTTCCTGACCTTCCACCGCTTCGCCAGCTTCCGCCGCCTGGCCATGTCGGATTCGGTTCCCCACAGATGACTGCCCGCTGCTCCAAGTAAGTACCCGGCGCTGCGTCGTAATGAATACTCGAACTCGCTTCTGGCCGCTGTCCTCCTCCCTCCTCTTTCTGCTGCCCGTTCATCTCGCCGCCGGCCTTACGATTAGCGAGTTCCTCGCGGAAAATGACGGTGGCCTGCACGATGCCGACGGCGATTCTCCGGACTGGATTGAAATCCTCAACGATTCCCCGTCCAGCGTGAATCTGGCCGGGTGGCGGCTCACCGACAGGGCCGCCGACCTCTCACGCTGGACCTTCCCCGCCACCAACCTTCCCCCTGGCGGCTATCTCGTCGTCTTCGCCTCGGGCAAGAATCGCGCCGTCGCGGGACAGGAACTTCACACGAACTTCCAGCTCGACAACGCGGGAGGTTACCTCGCGCTGATCCAGCCCGACGGCACGGTCGCTCACGCTTACAGCCCGGCTTACCCGCCGCAGCGCAGCAACGCGTCGTTTGGCATCCAGCGCCAAACCGCGGCCTCGTTTTCGCTGCTCTCCGCCAGGGCGAACCTCCGCTGGCTCGTCCCGAGCAACGGCACTCTTGGCGCCGCCTGGACGGCTGGCGGTTTTAATGACAGCGCCTGGACCGCCGGCACCAACGGCCTCGGCTTTGACCGCGACAACAGCTCCACGAATATCGGGGCGGTGGTGCTGGCTCTGGATTTCAATGAGCGAGGGACCACTCCCGTCACCCAGCCCGGGTTCAGCTCTTTCGTCATCAACTCCAACCTAAGCGCCACGACCATCCAGACCAACCCTACCGTCCGCACTTACGGCCCCATCACCCTCACCTTCTCCAACACCGCTCCCCTCGGCTACGACGACCGCGTTCGCACCACGCCGGTCAACTCCGGCGGTTTTACGACCTCGGCACTCCTGCGGGATCACATCATGTCCCGCGAACTCACGAGCACTGGCGGCCTTGACCTGACCTTTACCGGCCTGGTCCCCGACCAGACCTACGGCGTCAGCATCTGGTCCTTTGACACCGGCAGCACGGGCAAGCGCGTTTCCAATTGGTATGCCAATGGTGCCCTGGTCAAAAGCAACTACTCCTTTAACGGCTCCGTCCTGCCCACTAGCGACGCCGATTACCAATTCTCGTTCCAGGCCAAATCCACGCCTGCCGGCGCCCTGGTGGTCTCTGGCCGCCGCTCCCTCAGCAGCCAGGCCAACAGCCCCGCGGTGCAGATGAACGCGATTCGGCTCGCCATTACCGGTTACGCCGGCCAAATCGCTACCGACCTCGACGCAGCCATGTTCGGGCGTAACGCCTCGGTTTACGCGCGCATTCCCTTCACCGTCACCAATCGCGCCGGTTTTAACCGGCTCCGGCTGGATGCGCGCTACGACGACGGCTTCATCGCCTACATCAACGGCCAGCCTGTGGCGTCCCGCAACGCCCCTGCCCCACCCGCTTTCGACTCGGCCGCCACCGCCTCCCACATCGGGGTGAACTACGAGTCCATACCGATTGACCTCACCCCGGGCCTGCTTCTGAACGGCACCAACCTCCTCGCCATCCACGGCCTGAACCTCGCGTCCAACGACCTGGACTTCTTCTTCCAGGCTGAGTTGGTGGCCGAGCAGGTGGTTGACACGCCCAATCGCTACCTTTGGCCCCCCCGACCGGGCCAGACCGACCCCGACGGGTATCTCGGCTTCGTCGCCGACACCAAGTTCAGCGTCAACCGCGGCTTCTACGCTGCCTCCTTCGACGTCACAATCACCTGCGCCACCCCGGGCTCTACGATCTATTGGACCACTAACGGCAGCGCCGCAGCTCCAACCAACGGCGACGTTTTCGTCGCGCCTATCCCGGTTAACCGCACTCTCGCCGTCCGTGCTGCCGCTTACGCTCCCAATCTCATCCCCACCGAAGTTGAGACCCATAGCTACATCTTTCTCGAACAGGTGCTGGATCAGTCTGCTATCCAGCCCGGCTATCCTGAAACCTGGCAAGCCTCTTACCCGGCCGACTATGGCATGGACCCCGCGGTCGCCTACGATCCCGTCTATGGCGTCACCATCTCCAATGACCTCCGGTCGCTCCGGACCTTGAGCATCGTCATGTCCCACACCGACCTGTGGGATACCTCCGTCGGCATTTACCGCAACAGCACCAGCACCGGCCCCACCTGGGAGCGTCCCACCAGCCTCGAACTCATCAATGCCGACGGCTCGACCGAGTTCGCGGTCAACAGCGGCATCGAAATCCACGGCAATGCCAGCCGCGACAACGCCCGCACCCCCAAACATTCCTTCACGATCTCTTTCAAAAGCCAATACGGCCCCGCGCGCCTGGACTATGACTGGTTCGACAGCCCGGTCCGCAGCTTTGACAAAATCGTCCTGCGCGGTTTGGGCTTCTGCGATGCCTGGCCCACCCGCTATTCCGACACCAACGTGGTTCCCGGGACCAGCTACATCGGCCTGCGTTACCGCCCGGAGAACTCCACCTATCTCAAAGATACGTGGGTCAAAGACACGCTGCACGAAATGGGGCACCTCGCCACCCGCTCCGACTTCGTCCATGTCTATCTCAATGGCCTGTATTGGGGCCTCATGAACCCCTGCGAACGCATTGACGCCGCCTTCGTGGCGTCTCATCTCGGTGGGCGCGAGATGGACTGGGACGTCATGGCCGGCGACGAAACCGGGAGTTACGCGGAGCTGCGCGACGGCTCGCGCGCCGATTGGGATGCGCTGATTGCCCAGGCCAATGCTGGCATTACCAACGAAGCCGCTTACCAGGCCGTCCTCGAGAAGATAGACGTGGATAACCTCATTGATTACATGATGGTTCACGGTGTCTCGGAAAGTGAAGACTGGCCCCACCACAATTGGTACTCGGCTCATCGTCGCGCGACTAACGGCGTGCCTGGCACCAAATGGATCTTCATCGCCTGGGACCAGGAAGTCGGCATGGACCGCTTTTATCGCCGGGACCGCATCAATGCCGACAGCGCCAACACCCCCTCGCGCATCTACACGAAGCTCCGCGCCTGGCCCGAGTTCCGCCGGCTCTACGGGGACCGCGTCCAGAAGAATCTCTTCAACAACGGCGCCCTTACCGCCAGCAACAGCATTGCCCGCTTCGAGCGGCTCGCCGCTCGCATCCACGATGCCCTCGTCCCGGAATCCGCCCGTTGGGGCGATGCGCGCAAGTTCACCATCGGCGCCAACCCCGGCACCGGCGTCACCTTCACCCGCGACGAATGGTGGGTTCCCGAAATGCAGCAGCTCTACGCCGGCTATTTTGGCGACCTCGAAGAGCGTTATCTCAATATTTTCCGCAGCAATAATCTCTACCCCCTCACTGGCGCGCCCGAGTTCAGCCAGTTCGGCGGCGAGGTCCCCGCGGGCTACGCTGTCAGCATCTCTCATACGAACCCCGCCGGAACCATTTATTACACCACGGATGGCGCCGATCCCAGGGAATACGGGACCGCCCTGGTCTCCGCCACAGCCTCGCCTTACGCTGGCCCGATTCCGATCAACTCTTCCACCCTGCTCAGGGCCCGCGTGCTCGATGGCTCCGAGTGGAGCGCCCTGGTGGAAGCCTCGTTCTATCCGCCCCAGGACCTTTCCCGGCTCGTGCTGACCGAGCTAATGTATCACCCCACCAATTCCGAGACGGCCGACGGCGACGAGTTCGAGTTCCTCGAACTCAAGAACATGGGCACGAGCGTGCTTAACCTCTCCGGCCTGACCTTCAACCAGGGAATTGCCTTCACCTTTACCAACGGCACCCTGCTCGCGCCGGGCGCTTTCTTCGTGCTGGTTCGCAACCCCGCCGCCTTTGCCGCGCGCAACCCCGCCGCTCCCATCCACGGCCTCTATACCGGCAAACTCGACAACGCCGGTGAAACCATCGCGCTCTCTCACCCCGCGGGCGCCAGGATCTTCTCCCTGACCTGGGGGGACCGAGCTCCGTGGCCCACGACACCCGATGGCTTCGGTTTCTCCCTGGTCCCACGCACCCCCGGGTCTTTCCAAGCTTCCGACAACCCCAAACAATGGCGTGCCAGCTCGAGCCCCGGAGGCTCACCCGGCGCCGATGATCCCCAACCCGCCATTTCCCCGGTCGTCATCAACGAGATCCTGGCGCACACCGATGCGCCGCAACTCGATGCGGTCGAACTTTACAATCCTGCCCCCACCAACGCATTCATCGGTGGCTGGTTCCTCACCGATGATCCAGCCGTGCCGCTCAAATACCGCATCCCGACCGGAACCAGCCTTGCGCCTTATGGTTTCATCTACTTCGACGCCAACCAGTTCAATGCCTTTCCGGGCACTCCGACCAATTTCCTGCTCGGCTCCACCGGGGACGAAATCTACCTCTACTCCGCGGACGCCAACGGCCAGCTCACCGGCTACTCCCACGGCGTCGAATTCGGCGCATCCTTCAACGGGGTCAGCTTCGGTCGCACTCTAAATGAGGTCGGCGAGGACTTCTACCCGCAGCAGAATACCCTCACGCTGGGCCGGCCCAACTCCGGACCTCGCGTCGGCCCGGTGGTGATCAACGAGGTCCATTACCATCCCGAACCCGCTGGTTGTGAGTTCATCGAACTCCTGAACACAGCCGACACCAACGTGCCGTTCTTCAGCGTTGCTTTCCCGACCAATTCCTGGCGGCTCGACGGCGTCGGCTTCACTTTCCCCACCAACCTCTCTCTGGCTCCGCAGGAATTGCTACTGCTCACCGCGACCAATCCCACTGATTTCCGCGCGCTCTACGATGTGCCGCCGACCGTCACCGTGCTGGGTCCTTGGGCCGGCGCTCTTCAAAACAGCGGCGAGAATCTCGAGCTCCAGGTACCGGACGTCCCCGACCCCAGTGGCGTCCCCTACGTCTGTGTCGAGGCACTTCGCTACGATGACCGCGCGCCCTGGCCCCAGGCCGCTGACGGCACCGGTCTCTCCTTGCAGCGCCGCTACCCCTCCTCCTTCGCCAACAGCCCGGCTGTCTGGCTCGCGGCGGCTCCCACTCCCGGCCGCTTGCTCTCCACGGCCGATACTGACACCGACGGCCTGCCCGACCTTTACGAAATCCAGTTCGGCACCAACCCTCTCGTCCCCGATGCCGACCAGGACCTGGATGGCGACGGCATGAACAACCTCGAGGAATACCTCGCCGGCACCGCCCCCGACTCAGCCCAGAGCACACTGACACTCACCGCCGTCGCCCCGAATACCGGTTCTGTCTCGCTGCAATTCCTGGCCGTTTCGAACCGTTCCTATTCGGTGATTTGCCGTGACACGGTGACCACTGAGGCCTGGACGGTCCTCACGAACTTGACCGCCCATCCAACCAATCGCTTCATCTCCATCGAGCAACCCCTCCAGGGTGCCACCCGCTTCTACCGCCTGGCAACCCCCTCGCTCCCTTGACCTTCTTAACCGTATGCATGCAGTTGTTTCTGGGGACCGCGCCCGCCCCGGGCGCTGCCGCCCGGCGCCCTCGCCGGGCGGGCGT
Source organism: uncultured Verrucomicrobiota bacterium (assembly GCA_964625855.1). GTDB lineage: Bacteria > Verrucomicrobiota > Verrucomicrobiia > Limisphaerales > UBA8199 > JAPLUA01. The sequence continues at coordinate 45,715 of CAZVFC010000016.1, forward strand.
GGGACGTGCGCAGTCACTGGGGGGTGGGTCGCCTCGGCCACTCCCGAAGGTGGCTGGCGAGGGCGCCACCCACTGCGCCCGGGGCGGGCGCGGTCCCCAGAACTGACTGCATGGCTAAGGCTTGGGCGAGCGGTAGAGAGTTTTCTCGCAACACCGAAATTCGCCGGTTGACACCGCGGACTGCATTTGGCAACATCTTGTTGTGATGAGTGAGAGCACGAACAGATTCTCCCTCGCCCGCGCAAGCTTAACAACTCAGCGCGGGGCCACAGCGCAAGCTTCTGTCGAACCACCCCAATCATACAAACGCCAATGAAAACCAAAGTCACGTTTCTCAGCCTGCTATTGATGGTCGTCACGTCTTCAGCGCAACTGCTGGTGGACTTCAGCAATCAAACCACTCCGATCGCCGCGGGATTCCAGGCATACCGCGCGACTCACGAGACCCCTGCGACCTTTACCACGCAGTCGTACAGCGTGTTTGGCACCACGGTTAGCATCACCCCCACTTGGGACCGGACCACGGCGGCCTCCATGCAGTTGATTGATCGGGGCACGGGCAATACGCCCGAGGCGGCCGACCTGTTGCGAGATTGGATTGGCACGGATAATCGGACCTCGGCCGATCCGTCCGGCATCAATCCGATGACGCTCTCAATCAGCAATCTGCCCGCTGGTACATATCGCTGGCTCTCGTATCACCATGACCCGAACGACCAGACGGGGCAGTTCGACGCCGTAGTGACCGATAGCAACGGGGTGCGCACCAACGCCAACATTGATATCTCCAACACAGCCCTCCCACTGGCCAGCGTGACGAAATGGATCACGACCATTACATCGGACGGGATCAACCCGGTCAGGCTGCGCTTTACGGGAAGATCCGCCACAGTGGGCGGAAACGTGTTCTTCGTGATGAATGGCTTCGAACTGACCTTTCTGGGTCTGGCCAGCGAGTGGGTGAACACCGGCGGCGGCAACTGGTCGGACGCTGGCAACTGGAATGCCACTGGCGTCCCCAACGCCACCGACCGCCTCGCCATCTTCGGACCCAGTATCCTCGCTCCGAGCACTGTGAACGTGAATCTACCGGTTACCCTCGCCGCCCTCTTCTTCTCGTCGGCCCAGAGTTACACCCTGAGCGGACCGAACTCCATCACTCTGGCGGGACCCACGGGCATCAGCGTGGACAACGGCAGCCAAACCATCGCCGTGCCGATCGCGGTGACGGATGGCGGCGGCTTGACCATCGCTGGCAATGGCGAATTGACTTTATCGGGCGCGAACACCTACACGGGCCCCACGGTCGCGAGCATCGGCGTGCTGAACGTATCCTCGATGGCCAACGGCGGCTCCCCCAGCTCCGTCGGCGCTTCGGCGAGCGATGCGGCGAACCTGGTCTTCAACGGGACGCTCCGCTATGTCGGATCGGGACACACCAGCGATCGTCTGTTCACCCTTCCGACCGGGACCCGCACGTTGGACGCGTCGGGCACGGGCGCGTTGAATCTGAACAATGCCGGCCCCTTGCCTTTGAGCGGTACGGGTGCGCGAACGCTGGTATTGACTGGCACCAACACGGGCAACAACACCCTGAACGCTGTACTGACGGACGATCCGTCTTTTAACCGCACGACCATCATTAAGAACGGCCCGGGCAAGTGGGTGCTGGGCGGTGCAAATACCAGCAGCGGCAATGTGACCGTCAACGAGGGCACGCTTTCCCTGGGCGCCGGCGCTTCCCTGGGCACTCCGCTGGTTATCACCGTCCAATCCAATGCTGTTCTCGATGTCTCGCCCGCGGGTGGCTTGACCCTGGGCTTCTTGCAGGCACTGGTAGGCAGTGGCGGCGTGGCCGGGAACATCACCGACGGCGGTTCAGTGATCAGCCCCGGCGGGACAAATGTATTTGCCACATTGACCTTCTCCAACTCGCTGATCCTCAATGCCGCGGGCACCGTCCACATGGATCTTTCCTCCAGCACCGCGATCGGGGGCGGGGTGAACGACTTGATCGAGGTCAACGGCGATCTCGATCTGTCGTCGGTCAACTTGCTGGTGGACTTTAGAGGTCCGTCGCTCGCCGGTACTTACCGGCTGATGAACTACAGCGGCAACCTGCTTGGCACGCCGAATGTCACCGTGCAGGGCCTGGATACCACGCGCCACACAGGGGTAGTCACGGCTGCCGGCGGTCAGGTGAACCTGGTGATCTCCGGTGTCCCGGCTTCTCTGGTATGGTTTGGCGGGGTCAATACCTGGGATGTCAAGACCAGCCAGAACTGGACCAACCCAACCGCTGCGGCCTTGGACTTTTACAATAACCTGGATTTGGTGACGTTCAGCCAAGTGGGGAGCGTTTACTCGAACGTGGATTTAACCACCATTCTCCGACCCGGCTCCGTCACGGTGGATGCCGCTGCGCACTACACCTTTGCCGGGGTCGGCCGGTTGAGTGGCGGCATGAGCCTGACAAAGGCCGGCTCGGGTATGCTCGACCTCAGCACCACCAATAATGATTACACCGGCACCACGACTATCAGCGGTGGCATTCTCCGGCTGAATCACAACACCTCTCTCGGCACGAGTGCCGGCGGCACCATCATCCAGAGCGGCGGCACGCTGGACGTTAATGGCTACCAGACCAGCGCCGATCATATCTCTGTCGCAGGCACGGGGGCCGGCGGCGTCGGTGCCATCATCAACACGCGAGCTGAACAGCAGAGCGCGCTCCGGCTGTTGACCCTGACCGGCGATACCCTGGTGGCTTCGGACTTCCGCTGGGACGTTCGCGGGCTGGGAGGCAACAGCTCGTTTACCGGCCTGTTCGACCTGGGTGGATTCACGTTCACAAAACTGGGGACCAATCGCATCGCCATTGTGGACTCGATCGCCACCAATGCAGGGAACATCGTCATGATCCAGGGGGGCATGAGCCTGACCCGGTCTCGCATTGAGGGACCCGGTTACATTGATGTCGGCACGAACTTCGTCTGGTTCGAGAACAGCACCACGGGCGTGGTCGCCAAACCGCTGATTTTTGCGAAGGGCACCCTGCAATGCTCTGGCGGCGATTTCCTCCTGCACTCCTTCATCACCAATCTTTCAGGGTTGACCATTGATGCCGGCGGCGTCCTGATCGTGAGCAATGCGATCTCGGGCGCGGGTGGGCTGACCAAGATCGGGGCCTCCACCGCGCGTCTTGAGGCCGATAACACGTATGCGGGCGACACCACCATCAGCGCAGGCACACTGGCCCTGGGGACGAATGGCACAATCGGCGGTGGCTCTGTGATTACACTGAGTGCGGGTGCCACGTTCGATGTTCTGTCTCAAGGCGGTTTCAACGTCGCCTCCGGCAAGACCTTGGTCGGCGCCGGCACGGTGAACGGCTACCTGACCCTGGCTGGCGGGTCCACGCTTCAGGTGGGCACCGCGACCAACACCGGCACGCTGACCGTTATCAACGGGAATGTCACTCTCGGCGGCACCACGCTGATGAAGCTGAACGCCGCCACCAAGGCCAATGACGTCATCAGCACCACCAATACGATCAGTCTGGGCGGGACGCTAACGGTATCGGTTCTTACCGGCACGCCCGCCCCCGGCGACACCTACAAGCTGTTCAACGCCCCGGTCCTCAATAACAACTTCAGCAGCGTCACCCTGCCGCCCCTCGGACCCAGTCAGATTTGGATCAACAATCTGGCCGTGGACGGCACCATCGCCGTGGGGCAACTGGAGTTGATTACCACAGAATTGCCTGGGGGGTTCCTCCAATTTAGCTGGGCGACGGCACTCAATGGATTGGTTAAGCTACAGGCACAAACCAACTCACTGGCTGTGGGCATCAACACGAACTGGGCGGATTATCCCGGCGGCACCTTCAACGGCGTCGTGCACATTCCGGACGTCGCCAACCCGTCCGTGTTCTTCCGCCTCGCCACCCAGTAACCCTCACGCCGCACCGGTATAGTGCGGCACATTTTGCCCGAAAGGGGAAGGGGCGCGGTCTTCCACGGCCGCGCCCCTTTGTTATGGGTTCAGCCCGGCTGCCAGTCGTCACGCAGGCCGGGTCACTCGGCTGGTTTCTCCTGTGTAAGACTGGCTCACTTGCGGCAGGTGCAGGTCGTTTCACCCGGAAGTCAGCGGGAATGGCGCTTCTCGAACGCGGTCTGCGAAGAAAGCAAGAGCGGCCCTCCCAACCAGCCTCCGGGAACCGCTGCCGTTCCCAGCGAAATCGGCGCCGGCATTCGCACGTCCCGCCTCGCATTTGACGCCGCTGGCTTCCGGGATGACCTTGTTCAAATGAGCATCCCTTTCGGACGAAGGTCGCCGGCACTGGTGTTGGCGTTGCTGGCTGGGCTTCAAGTGCCGGCATTGCGCGCCGCCGCCGCAGGTGGGGCCTCCGCGTCGGCTCCCACAGGCATGCCCGTTCCCGAGTTGGTCGGAGATTCCTGGCTCAACCTGCCCCAGGGCACCCCCCGGCCCACGTTCGCCTCCCGCAAGGGCAAGGTGACTATCGTCCACTTCTGGACCTACGGCTGCATCAATTGCCGCCGCAACCTGGCGGCCTACGACCGCTGGCAGAAGCGCTACGCCGCGCGGGGCGTCATGGTGATTGGCATCCACACCCCCGAGACCGAGGCGGAAGGCAAGCCGGCCAACGTCGCAAAGAAGGTCAAGGAACTGGGCATCACCTATCCCGTGCTGCTGGATCCGAAGCGCGCCAACTGGAGCCGCTGGCCGCAGCATATCTGGCCGTCCATCTACCTGGTGGACAAGAAAGGCCTGGTCAAATACGTCTGGGAAGGGGAACTTGAATACCGGGGTGCCGGCGGGGAAGCGAAGATGACCCGGCTGATCGAGACGCTGCTGCGGGAGTAATACCCATTCCCGGAACACGGGTCTTGAGGCTTACGGGGATAGGTTTCGCTGCATATCGGCTTTGCCCGCCGCGCACCGGATCAGGTTGCCGAACCCCCGCAGCACTGATCCTATTACCCGGCCGGAAGAGAGGTTTCCCGAGGAAGGCAGGAAGGCGCCTCCTTCAGCGGCAGAAACGCGGTCAGCTTTACTTGTCCCAACGCTGCGCCTTGACCAGGGCATCCAACTCACCTTTTGGCCCCGAGCCGGGCGGGAGAATTCTGTGCTTGGCCAGGTAATCATAGGCCGATTTAACCTGCTTCACCTCGTCCTTCTTCGCGCCAATCTTCTCGACGGGCAGTTGTTTGACCGTCTGAAGGTATGCCGTCGCCATTTGCGACGTCCTTTGCACCGTGGCTTCATCCCGCTCATAGGTGAGGGATTCGAGCAGCCGCAGCAACTGGGGTACAGGATTGGCTGAATCGGTCAGGCGGTCGGCATCCTGGCGGAGGGCGGCGGCGATTTGCCTGCGTTTGGCCAGGGCGGCCTCGGGGCTCAGGCAACCGTCTGTGCCACCCTCGGCTCGGCGGGGCGGCAGTGGCCGATACCAGATGTTGCGGAAGCGGACGGGGTTGCCGTGGTCCTGCAACGCCAGCGGCCCTTTCTCAGGGAAAGGACCCGGTCGCGGCCGCGCCCGGTGGCCCGTCTTGCCTTCCAAGGGTGTGGAGTCCTGGGCCAGGACGCCGTTGACGAGCACGGTGACATAGCCCGGGTCCACAACCTGCCCGTCCTTGTAGATCGGGCGCCGGAAAACAATGTCATACACCTGGAACTCCCCGGGCGGGCGGAGGGCGTTGGCCATCGGCGGGTTGACGCCATAAACCGACGCCGCGTGTCCGTCGGCATAAGTGACGTTGCGGTATGAGTCGAGCACCTGGATTTCGCAAATCCCCATGAGGAATACGCCGCTGTTCCCGCGGCCCTGGCTGGCGCCCTGGATGTCCTTCGGCTCGGCCCATTCGATGTGCAATTGGCAATCCCCAAACTCCTCCCGGGTGCGAATGTTCCCGGCCTTTGGCACGACTTCCATCACGCCGTCCACGACCAGCCACTTGGCGGGCCTGCCGTCCTTGGCCGATACCCACCTCGATAGATCCTTGCCGTCGAAAAGAACGACGGCGTCAGAGGGTGGCTGCCCCGCGTGGGTGTCGGTGCTGAAAGTGCCGGGCGTGACGACTTTGGGCTGAGGCCGGTTCCCGTCATGCACGGCCCAGGGGTGCTCCTCGTCGGGCGGATCGCCGTAGAAGGCCGCGGCGGAGGCTGCTGCGCAAACCGGGCAATGGAGCAACAAGAACGCTCCCAGAGCCGTCAAAGCCCAATAGTATCTCATGCCCTCAGGGTGGCCTCTCTGGCCGGTCGTCGTCAAGGTTAGCACAGCACGAGAAAGCGGAGGCGCAATCAATCAGGACTACCCAATGCGCTGGGATTACTGGTAACCTGCCGCCGTGACGGACTTTCTTTTACTTGAGGGCAGCCAGGCTAAGAGAAGACATGGGAAGTAATGGCAAATCTCGCTGGCCAGACGGCCTGTGCGTGCGGGCGGTGATTTCTGCTGCGCCGGGTGGCATGATCTGGTCCCGATAGTACGCCATGCCGCCCAACGCCAAGACCGCCGCCCCGAACCTCCCCACGGTGCCCGAGGAGGGGATTGCCCCACCCCGGCGAGGGGTGAACGGAATATTTCCGTGGCGGCAGACCTTCGCTGCACTCAAGCACCGCAACTTCCGGCTCTTCTTCACCGGCCAGTGTATTTCCCTGGTCGGCACGTGGATGCAGAACACGGCCCAAAGCTGGCTGGTCTATGAACTCACGGGCTCCAAGCTTCTGTTGGGCGTCGTCGCCGCCGTAGGCTCCGCGCCGCTGCTGTTGTTCTCGACGTGGGGCGGTTCGGTGGCCGACCGCCATTCGAAGCGAAAGGTGCTGCTCTGGACGCAGAGCGCCATGATGGTGCTGGCGTTCGTGTTCGCGACGCTGATTTGGAGCGGGCTGGTGCGGCCTTGGCACATCATGGTGCTGGCCGCGCTCGGGGGCGTGGCGATGGCCTTCGACGTGCCGGTGCGGCAGGCGTTCGTCGTCGAGATGACTGGCCGCGAGGACTTGATGAACGCCGTGTCCCTCAACAGCTCGGTCTTCAATGGCGCGCGAGTGGTCGGGCCGGCGGTGGCGGGTTTTCTCATGGCGCAGGTGGGTGTGGCCGCGTGCTTCTTGTTGAACGGGCTGAGTTTCCTGGCTGTGCTGGCGGGACTATTAATGATGCGGTTGCCCCGGTTTATCCCACCCGCAAGCCCGGAATCCAACTGGCAGCATGTCCTGGACGGCTTTGCCTACGTGGCCGGGCACCGGCCGGTGCGCACCTTGTTGCTGTTGGTCGCCATTGTCGGCGTGTTTGGCTGGTCGTATTCGGTGCTGATGCCGGCGTTTGCCACCGACGTGCTGCACGTCGGCAGCCGCGAATACGGAATGTTGCTCAGCGCCAACGGCATCGGCGCGCTTTGCGGGGCGCTGGCGGTAGCCACGTATGGCGGACGCCTGTCCCGGCGCCTGTTGGTATTCGGCGGCCTGGGACTCTTTTCGCTAACGCTCCTGCTGCTGGCCGTCACGCGGAGTTACTACCTGGCACTGGCGTGGATGGCGGTTTCGGGCTGGGGGATGTTGCTCTACATCTCAACCAGCAACACGGCAATTCAGATGAGTACCACGGACGGCATGCGCGGGCGGGTCATGGGCATCTGGACGTTAATGTTCGGCGGCATGATGCCGGTGGGCGGTTTGGTAGCCGGTGTGCTGTCGCACTGGCTCGGCGTGCCGGGGGCCGTCGCCATCGGCGCGGTCGTGTGCGGCACCGCCGCGCTGGTAGCGTGGCTGTTCGATCGCCGCAACGCCCCTGACTCTGCCTGAACGCCATGATCACCCTGATGCGGGCCTTGGTCGCCGTTTGCGCCGTATCGGTCTGCGTCTGGGCCCGGTGTCCCTGGTTCGCCACTGCCGGCTTGGCAGTTCTGGGTGCCGTCGCCCTCGGAGCGGACCTTTCGCCCCTCAGGGTGCGGGAACGGCTCCGGAGTGGGCTTGCCATCGGGTGCGTCCTGAGCTTGCTGGTGCCCGCGGTTCCTTTGCTGGTATCGGACAACAGCTTCACCCTCGCTGACTACCAGCGCTATTACCAGGCGGTGCAGGCCTGGTTGGTGGCGGTGTCGGTCTTGCCCTTGACGATTCGCACGGCCAACGCTGGACCGCTCAACTTCGCGGCCATGACCTGCGCCTTCATCGCCGCTGCGCTCTGGCTGGCCAGCGCCTGGGCTCACAACCTGCGAGCCGTTTTCTATCTCGGACTCGTGGTTGCGTTGGCGCTCCTGGTACTATGCAAGCTCTGGTTTCGGCTGCCCGGCCCGGTCATCCTGACCGCGAACACCCTGATTCTGTTGATCCTCGTGCTCGGGATCGCCGACTTCTTCGTCCCTCCCCCGCCTCGCCTGGACGCGCATCTGACCACCGCTCGGCGCTATTATTCGTATGAGCTTGCCCGCAAAGACCCGCTGGCATTTGAGCGCTGGTGGAATTACTTCCTCAGTCAATGGCTGTTGATGTCGAGAGCGGTCATGGTTCCCGCCCCGGGGCGTATTCCCACCTATCACTTGCAGCCCGGCAGTCAGGGGCGGTTGTTTGATTGCCCGATCTCGATCAACAGCCTGGGCTTTCGCGGGCGGGAAATTGCGCCGGAAAAGGGCAGCGCCTATCGCATCGTGGCGCTGGGAGAGTCCACCACCTTCGGCTGCACCCTGGGTCCGGAAGACAAACCATGGCCCGAGTTGCTCGAAGAAATGATCCGGGAACGCCTCAATCCCCGCTTCCCGGTCCAGGTGATCAACGCCGGTGTGCCCGGTTACACGCTCGCAGACAACCTCGCCCGCCTGGCCGCGGATGTCCTGCCGTTGAGGCCGGACATGATCATCTCCTACCACGGTTACAACGGCTTTCCTTTGCTGGACGAGTCCCTGCCGGTGGTTTACGGCCAAGCCCCGCCGGTTTATCAGCCGCGGCCGCTGCGGCTGCTGGCAAACTGCGAGTACCGCCTCAAGATGCTCGCGTATCGCCGCCGCCACACTGCCCGGCCTGGCCCTTCCCCACAACCGTCCTCGGACCTGATGGCCACCAAGTACGCCGGCGCCTACGGCGAACTGGTCCGCATCGCCCACACGAACAGCGCCCGGCTGGTGCTGGCCACCTTCTCGATGGCCGCCAACGCCCAAAGCGATCCGGAGGTCATCAACTTCTACCGCGCCGGGTTCCCATGGGTGAAGTGGCAGATTGATGCAAACGACCTCCACTCGCGCCTCGTGCGCGAGATTGCCCGGCAGAACCCGGCCGTGTCCCTGGTGGACACCCAGCCCGGCCTGGACGGCGCGCATGAACGGTTCGCAGATCTGGTCCACCTCACCCAGGAAGGCCGGCGGCAACTGGCTGAAACCGTTTTCGCCGGAATCAAGCCGGTCCTGGCGGCTGATTTCTCACGCCTGAATCCCGCTGGGCCTGCGCCCTGATTGCGGAAGGCGTCTGTGGCTATCCATCGCTGCGCGTTTCAGTTTAGGCTCGCCAAAGCGGCGGGGCGTGTGCATTCTGAACTACTTGACGCCCGAAGACGTGAACTGCGACCGGGGGCGGCAATGGCCTGGCGCTGAAAGCCTCAGGGATGTCGCGAAGACGAAATCGAATGCATTTATGGAAGAGACGAAACGACTGGTTGAGAAAGATCCGAAGCTCAAGAAGGACGATTTGATTGTGATCGGCGGCGGCGGCGGCTTTATCGGCGGGGCGTTGGCACGCTACTTCCGCAATAAAGGCTTCAAGCGGATCCGCGCGGCGGACAAGAAGCCGTTGCCGGAGTGGTATCAGCGCGTACCCGGGGTCGAATGCCTCCACCTCGACTTGAGTGTACCGGAGAACTGCGCGCGCGCCTGCGAAGGCGCGGTGGAGGTTTACAATCTGGCGGCGGACATGGGGGGCATGGGCTTCATTGAACGCTTCCGCGTCGAATGCCTGCGCAGCGTGCTCATTAACACGCACATGATTGAGGCCGCCTATCGCGCCGGCACGCGCCGCTATTTCTACTCTTCCTCCGCTTGCGCTTACAACATCACCTTGCAGCAGGACCCGAAGGTGCGCGCGCTCAAAGAGTCCGACGCCTATCCGGCGATGGCTGAGCGCGGTTACGGCTGGGAGAAGCTCATCTCGGAAATGTTCTGCCAGGAATATTGGGCCGAGCGCGGCATGAAGACCGCCATTGCGCGCTTCCACAACGTCTATGGTCCTTGGGGCACCTGGGATGGCGGCCGCGAGAAGGCGCCGGCGGCCATCTGCCGCAAAGTCATCACCGCCATAGACACCGGCAAGCTCACGATCAACATCTGGGGCGATGGCACCCCGACCCGCAGCTTCATGTATATTGACGACTGCGTGAAGGGGATTGACATGATCATGCACTGCGACGACCTGATCGCTACGCCCATCAACCTGGGCACCAGCGAACTGGTGACCGTCAATGAGCTGGTGTCAAAGGTGGAGAAGATCGCCGGCGTCAAGCTCAAGCGCGAGTATGATCCGACCGCGCCGCGGGGGGTGGCGGGCCGCAACAGCGACAACACCTTCATCAAGAAGGTGCTCCATTGGGAGCCCAACACTCCGCTGGACAAGGGGCTCCGCGAAACCTACAGGTGGATCAAGAGCCAATACATGGCCCGGAAGGCCGGCAAGCGGGTGGTGGACTAGCGGGAACGGATCGCGACAACCCAAGCTGGGGAGGGCGAGCGTCCGCCGCGGCGCCCGGCTTTTCGGGAGGCTGCACCAGTCAGAGCCCGCCTCACCGCTGGCTCTCCCAGATCCTATGTTTAGGCTTTCAGGACCGTCGCCCCGGCGGCAGGGCGTGAGACAAAGAGGGTGGGTTTAGTCTTCGTGCGCTGCTCGTATTCGGCGGCAATACGCGCTGAAATCGCATCCACTTTGTCCGCGCGGACCAGGGCCACGGCGCAACCCCCGAAGCCGCCGCCGGTCATCCGGCAGCCGATCACGCCGCCGTTGGGACCGATCGCCTGCGCGATGTTCACCACCGCGTCCAGCTCCGGGCAGCTCACCTCATAATCATCACGCAGGGAAGCGTGGCTGGCGTACATGAGTTCTCCGACCGCCGGCCAATTGGAGGCACGCACCTCTCTGGCGGCCTGAGGGGTGCGCTCGATCTCACCGATGACGTGCCGGGCGCGGCGGAATGCCACTTCGTCCATCCGGGCGCGTGCGCGCTCGAGCATGTCCGCGGTGGCGTCGCGAAGGGAGGGCACGCCGAGTGTCTTGGCCGCCTGCTCGCACTGGGCCCGGCGTTTGGCGTATTCGCCGCCGGTCAACTCGTGCTTCACATTGGTGTTGACGATGAGCAGCGCCATCGCGGGGTCGGTCATCGGCACCAATTCGGGCTTGCGGGAACGGCAGTCCAGCAGCAGCAGATGGTTCTCTTTGCCCATCACGGAGATGAACTGGTCCATGATGCCGCAAGGCATCCCGGCGTAGTCGTGCTCGGCTTTCTGGCACAGCAGTGCTTTGTCCACCGGGTCGAGCTTCTGGGCGGTGATGGCTTCCAACAGGGTCGCCGTGGCGACTTCCAGCGCCGCGCTGCTGGACAGCCCGCCGCCCAGCGGGACGGTCGAGTGGATCAGCGCGTCAAAGCCCGCCAGCTTAACGCCGCGGGCCAGAAAGCCGGCGATCACGCCCACCGGGTAATTGGACCACGCGCCCTTCGGAGCCGGCTTCACAGGCTGGGTCAGGTCCAGGCTGACTGCGCCGTCCCCGACCGTCGAGCGCAATTGGGTCTTGGCTGCCCCGTCAATGGCGGGCGCGGCGGCAATGACCGTGTAGCGGTCAATAGCCATCGGCAGAACAAAACCGTCGTTGTAATCAGTATGTTCGCCAATGACGTTTACCCGTCCGGGCGCGGCGGCAATCCACTTCGGGTCGCGTCCGTAGGTCTGTTTAAAGGTAGCAGCGGTGGTTTGAGCAAGTTCCTGAAGTTTCATGCGTGTGAACAGTAAAGAGCGAGAGGGTCAAGCAGTTGTGAACCGGTAAATCGTGATCTGGCCGTAGGTTTCGCCGGGACGCAGAACCGTGTTTGGGAAATGGGGAATGTTGATGGAGTTCGGGAAATGCTGAGTTTCGAGGCAAAGGCCGCAGTGCCGGACGTAAGCGACGCCGCCTTTCCCGACAAGCGAACCATCCAGCCAGTTCGCGGTGTAAAGCTGCACGCCCGGCTCGGTGGTGAAGACTTCCATCACCCGCCCGGACCTGGGCTCGACCACCCGGGCGCAGAAAGCGGGCCGGCCCGAGTTGGTGGCGTCGCCGCGCAGGACAAAATTGTGGTCGTAGCCCTGCGGCTGACCGCCGAGCCTCGCGAACCGCGCGCCGACGGCTTGGGGCCGGGTAAAGTCGAGCGGCGTGCCCTTGACCGGGCGGACCTCACCCGTCGGTATCAGGCTCGGGCTGCTCGGCGTGTAGAAGTCCGCGGCGATCATCAGCTTATGGTTCTTGATGTCACCCCGCCCGGCCAGGTTGAAGTAGGAATGATTGGTCAGGTTGATCGGTGTGGGCCTGGTGGTCGTGGCTGTGTAGTCAATCAGGAACTCGTTTGCATCGGTCAGCTTCATGATGACCGTCACCGCGAGCTTGCCCGGGTAGCCTTCCTCACCGTCCGCGCTGGTGTAATCAAAACGCACCGTCGCTTCCCGGAGCGGCGTGGCTTTCCACAGCACCTTGTCAAAGCCCTTGATGCCTCCGTGCAATGCGTTGGGGCCATTGTTCACGGCCAGGGAATACGCCTTGCCCTCGAGCATGAACTTCCCCCCGGCGATGCGGTTGGCCACGCGCCCGGCCGTGCAGCCAAAGTAGGGATGGCCCTTGAGATACTGCGCGAGGTTGTCGAACCCGCACACCACGTCGCCGAGGCGGCCCCTGCGGTCAGGCACGTGCAGTTCCGTGAGGATCGTCCCGTAGTTGGTGATCTTCGCCACGAGACCGCGGGCATTCGTCAGCGTGAACAGATCCGCGGCCCGGCCGGACGGGAGCCTGCCGAAGGGAGACTTGGCGACGGTGGCTTTCATGAAAGGTGAGTCGGAATGACGGACGCGCCTGCCGCAATCGGCTGCGCCGGCAGAAACCGTCAATTACTTCTGCCCGGGCGCGCCCGCGTCGTCCTTCTTGCGCATAGCCATGATGAGCATGAAGGCGCCGAACAGGAGCAGGATAATGCCCCAGATGAGGTTGATGTTAATGCCGAGCGAGCGTTGGTACATCTCGGCGTCGCCTTTGGTGGCAAAGCCGAAGACGGTCATCAGCAACCCGACCAGCGAGAACATGAGGCCGATTGGCCAGCGAATGTCGAGACCCATAATTTGTTGCTTTCGTTTACCAGAAGATGATGTTGAGGATGACGCAAGCGATCAGCAGGACCGTGCCCACGACCGCCGGGCGCAAATACCACGCCGTGCCTTCGTCCTTGATCTTGGGCGTGAGCGAATAGACCAGCCCCTTGAGCTCTTCGTTGGTCTTGGTCCGGCGTGTGATCAAGGAGATGCCCAGCGTCAGAGTGAAGCAGACGAGGAAGGCGAAGCCAGCCAGCCAGAAGTTCTGCGCCATCTCGCTCGGGAAGGTTTTCACCACGCCGAGATAGCCGCCCTTGACGCCTGGGGCATTGCCCGCGGCGATCGTCAGCGCGTGGAAGATGGCCGAGCCGCCAATGCCGCCGAACAGCCCCAGGAACGCGCCCGTGCCCGTGCAGCGGGCCCAGAACATCCCGAGCAGGAAGGTCGCGAACAGCGGCGCGTTCACGAACCCGAACACGAGCTGGATGATGTCCATCGCGTTGTTGTAGAGCGACGCGAAATAGGCGGCCCCGATGCTCACCAGGATGCCGACCACAGTTGCCGCCTGCCCCATCCAGAAGTAATGCTGGTCGCTCTTCCCCCGTCCGATGTAGGCCTGGTAGAGATCGTAGGTCCAGACCGTGTTGAACGCGGTGACATTGCCTGCCATGCCCGACATGAATGAGGCGAGCAGCGCCGTCAGCGCCAGCCCCAGCAGGCCGGTCGGACAGTACTTCTTCACCAACGAAAGGATCACGCCGTCGTAATCGTACTCGGCAACCGCATTGTAAAGGCCCTCCTTAATCTGCTCATTGTTCAGGCTGCCGGCGTCCTTGAGCAGCGCAGCGACCTTTTCCTGGTCCATCTTCTTGCCCATGGTATCGCTCACGGCTTTGAAGGCGGCCGCGGAATCCATCGCGCCGGCGGTCTTGGTCACCTCGGCAGCCTTGGCATAAACCTCGTCGCTGATGATCGGCGGCGGGATGCGGTAGTTCTTGTTCGGCATCGAGGTCAGCGCCACGGCGATCATGCCCGGCACAATGACGAGCAACGGGAAGAACATCTTCGGCACGGCGGCGACCAGCGGCGTGTTGCGGGCGGCGGTCATGTTGCGGGCCGCCATCGCCCGCTGCACCACGAGGAAGTTCGTGCACCAGTAACCGAAGGACAGCACGAAGCCGAGACCGAACACCATCGCGAACGAATCCACCCCCATGGGGTTGTTGGCCGGACCGGCCAGCAATGGCTGCCAGGCACTCGACCAGGCATTGCTGGCGTAGGTTGTGCCGGCTTCCTTCAGATGCAGCGCCCCGGGATTCGTGGCCACGGTTTCCAACGCCTTGTTCATCGAACCCCAGCCACCGACGTCTTTGAGGCCGAGGTAAACCACCGGCGCAAACCCGAGCACGATCATGAAGAACTGCAGCACTTCGGTGTAGATCGCGGAGGTCAAGCCTCCCTTGAGGACGTAGAGCAGCACGACGCCCGAGCAAATCCACAGGGCAACGTGATAATTCCACCCCAGAAGCTGGTTAAGCAGCTTGGCCAGCGCGTTCATCGAGATGCCGGAGGCGAACACGGTCATCACCGCGAACGCAACCGAGTTGAGCGCCCGCACGCGTTCGTCGAAACGCATCTTCAGGTATTCCGGCACGGAGCGCGCCTTCGAACCGTAGTAGAAAGGCATCATGAAGATGGCCAGGAACACCATCGCGGGGATCGCCCCCACCCAGTAGAAATGGCTGGTAGCAACGCCGTACTTGGCCCCGCTGGCCGCCATGCCGACCAGTTCCAGCGCGCCGAGGTTCGCCGAGATGAAAGCCAGCCCCGTGACCCAGGTCGGAATGGAACGGCCCGACGTGAGAAAGTCCGAAGAGCTCTTCAGGTATTTCCGGAGGGCGAAACCGATGCCGATGACGAAACCTGTGTAGGCGAGCAGGATGAAGTAATCAGGCCAAGCGAGTTGTACGTGCATAGAGTTCGTTAAGACCGCGGCCATATCTATTGAATACGCCCATTACTTGGCAAGAGCGAAATGCCAGCCGGCGCGAGGCCGCGAGCGGGGCGTATCCTGCCAGGAATACCCACCGTAGCCGGCCATGGCGACCTGACGGCGATTTCCCGGCGGGACCACGGTGAGTCTCCCATGTGGGCCGGCCAACATGGGAGACTCACCGTGGTCCCGCCGGTTTAACGCCGTGATCACCCCGACAGCGCCGGTTGGGAACAGGTGATTGCTGGTTAACAAAGGGCGGTCTATTTCCGCTCGGCCGAGATCCGCGACTCAGGTCATTCAGCATTTGCCAAACGCCAGGCCACGATTTAATGGGATGGACGCATTGTGATGAGAATTAGTGCCCAATCGGTCCACCGCCTGCGTAAGTGGCTCCTGGCGACCATCCTCGTGCTGGCAGCGCTGGCGCTGTCCGGCTGCCAGACGCTGAGCTATTATGGCCAGGCGATCAAGGGCCATTACCAGATCGTCGCGCAACAGAACAGGATCGAGAAACTGCTGGCCGACCCGCAAACGTCCGCGCTGCTCCGGGCCAAACTGCAGCTTGTCCAGGGAATGCGCGTGTTCGCCGCCAGGGACCTGAAGCTGCCGGTGGACGGGCATTACGAGAAGTATGCGGACGTGCAACGTCGTTTTGTGGTCTGGAACGTCGAAGCTGCCCCGGAGTTCTCCCTCGAAGCCAGGACCTGGTGGTATCCCTTTGTCGGCAGCCTGGAGTATCAAGGTTACTTTTCCGAGCGTGGTGCGAAGCGTTACGCCGCGCGGCTCCGGAAGAAAGGCTACGACGTCTGCGTGGGAGGCGTGGAAGCCTATTCGACACTGGGTTGGTTCCGGGACCCAGTGCTGAACACCTTTATCTTCAACGACGAGCCTGACCTGGCGGAGACGATCTTCCACGAGCTGGCTCACCAGCGGGTGTTCGCCAGCGGCGATACCGATTTCAACGAGGCCTTCGCCACGACCGTCGGTCAGGAGGGCGCTCGCCGCTGGCTGCGGGCGAAAGGCGACCAGGCCGGTAGCGAGCGATACGAGGCACGGGTGCTGCGCACCCGGCAATTCGCGCGCCTGGTCGCCGGCACCCGCGAGCAATTACAGGCGCTGTACGGGGACGTGCGAACGGCCCAGGGCAACCTCAAGGCCACCGGCAAGGCAAGAGCAACCCCGCCAGATCAGTTGCGCCGGCAGAAACGCCAGCTTCTGGAACTCCTGCAAGAGGAATACCAGAACCTGAAAGCTGAGCAGTGGGGCGGCGACACAGAATACGACGATTGGTTCGCGCGCGAGCTCAACAATGCCAAGCTCAACTCCGTGGCGGCCTACTACGATCTGGTGCCGGCCTTCGAACACCTTTTGACGCAGGAGGGAGGGGATTTGGAGAGGTTCTATCAAGCGGTCCGCAAGTTGGCCCGTCACCCCAAGAGCAAGCGGGATGCCCTGCTGACCACCCTTGGCAACGCCGGTGCTGATGACCGCGATTTGGCGCTGGAGGACTGAGAGGAGCCGGGTTGATCGCCGCTTGCAACCCAAGGCCAGAACCAGCGCTCAGGCGTTCACGTAGCGGTCCGCAACTACCGCCGCCCTCGGCTCACGCGGATACCTGAATAACGGCGCGACACTCAGTGCCTGCTCTTTGATGCGGGCCACCTCGGCCTTCTTGAGCGGCTTGATTCTGGGCGCGAGTTCGAGCGCCAGCTTCAGGCAGGTGGGACTGGCGGGAGGAACCGCCGCGGTCACCGGGTGAGACAGGGTAAACCGCAGCCCCATGAGCGCCTCATCCGGATCGGTCATCGGCTCGTACCAGCAATTCGGGAAAGCCGTCCGGTCGGCGCCCTTGGGCCATGGGCGTTTGGCCATGGCTTTCAGGGCCAGGACGCCCATCTTCTTCTCCCGGGCGATCTCTAGGACTTGCGGCCCGAAATTGCCTCCGTGCCAGGTCGCGTAGTTCACCGGGAACAGGATGGTGTCAAACTCGTGGCGTTCCATCAACGCCAGGGCGGCCTCGACGGAGTGTGCGGAGAAACCAATGAACCGGATTCTGCCGGCCTGGCGGGCATCCTCGAATGCCTCCATGGCGCCGCCCGGACCGAGGATGGTCTCCACCTCCTCCAGTTTCGTCACCGCGTGCAGTTGGTAGAGGTCAAAGTGATCGGTTCGCAGCCGGGACAAGGATTGATTCAGTTCAGCCGCCGCTTCCGCCCGCCGGCGCTGGGTGGTCTTGCAGGCGAGAAACACGTCCTGGCGGTAAGGTTCGAGTGCGGGTCCCAAGCGCTCCTCGGAATTGCCATAGCTGGGGGCCACATCGAAGTAGTTGACGCCGGCTTCGAAAGCCTCGCGCACCCACTCAGCGGCCTGGGCCGGAGTGGAATTCTTCAGTGTTAGCCCGCCGAAACCAATGACCGAAAGCTTGCGGCCGGTCTTCCCAAGCGTTCGGCGCTCGATCCTGCCCCGCGCTTTCTCCCGCTCCACCCCGGATAAGCCGGCTGGGAAACAAGTCAGCATGGCGGCCGCAACGCCCGCATTTCTAAGAAAGGTTCGTCGTTTCACAACTCTGTCTGTCGGTTATGGGAGTCTATGACGGCTGGTTCCTAACACAACCTGGAAAAGCTATGAGCGCCCCCGCGCAGGCGGCGCGCAGACCGATTCGCCATGGGGGCTGCCCGGCGCACCAGGAGAAACGAGTTACCCCGCGCTGACGCAAAAACAAAAATCCCCGCCCCGAGAGTGAAGCAGGGATCTGTGTGATCGAACTGACTTTTGGCTAGGATGTCGTCTTCGGACTGGCAAGCTGCTTCTTCGCGGCAGCCTGGGCCTTCTTGGCGGCAGGACAGCAGCCCTTCGCCTCGGCGGTGGCCTTGTCACAGGCGCCGACCTTGGTCTTGTCACAGGTGCCGGTCTTGACCTTTTCGCAAGCCGCAGTCTTGGTTTTGGTGCAGGCGGCTTGGTTCTTTTGGCAATCGCCGTCGCCGGCCTGCAACGCATACGACACTGCCACAACACTGAGAAGTAGTACTATTTTTTTCATCGTGCTCAGTAGATAGCATAACATGGATACCCGTTCAAATATTTGTTGAATATATTTTCGCGAGTGCCATCGGCCCTCACCGCCCTGCGAGGGCCATCCCCGCCAGCTCGGCTGCCGGGAAGGTCTTCACTGGAGGTCCACCTCCCTGTTGGGGAGCATTGGAAGCCGGCCCCAAACGGACGAAGTATGCGGTGGCAGCCCGGTTTCCTGGCATTACCTTAGGAACGGCTTGAGCGCCGGCTCGGCGGCAGGGAGGGCCTTTATCACGAGTTCGGCCATTGCCCTGGCTCCCTTCTCGTTGAAATGCGTGCGGTCGCCTGCTTGGTTTCCGAATTTCGCGCTGCCAGCCTCACCCAGGCTCGCGAACAGCTCCCCGCTTTTCGCATGCAGTTCAATCACCGCCGTCTTCGTTTCCACGGCCACAACTTTCATCGCGTCCGCATAGGGCTTCAGGCTGTCGTCCAGAGTGCCGTCGGGTGCGAAGGTCCGCCGGTGCATGGGCGTCACCAGAATCGGCGTGGCGCCGGCGGCCCGCGATTCGCGGATATAGCGCCGCAGGAAATCGCGATAATCCGCAGCGGCGTCGGTGGACTCCGGCTTGTCCGGGCTGTGCGAATCATTGTGGCCAAACTGAATCAGGATGAAATTCGGTTTCGCCTCCAGCGTCTTCTGCCAGCTTCCTTCCTTGATGAAGCTCTTGGTGCTGCGCCCGCTCCGGGCCAGGTTGATGACGCGCACCGAGTCCTGGAAGTAATCCTGGACGAACATGCCCCAGCCGCGGCGGACACTCTTGGCCGGATAATCGCACACCGTCGAGTCGCCGATGATCGCAAGGCCCACCGTCTTGTTCCCGGCGGTAGAGGCAGGCGGCGGCCACTTCTCCTTCCACTGAGCGTAGGTTTTCGCCACAGATCGGCCCCAGTCGCCGTACCAGGCATAGCCCCTGCGGCGCTCGCGTTCGATCTCGGCCAATGCATACTTCTTCACGCCATCGCGGCCGCAGAAGAACGGGCGGCCGGTTTCGATTTCATAGAACCGCGCCCACAGCGGCGGAGCGCTTGGATCGAGCACGACACGCCGGTCGCCATTAACTCCCTCCACGCGGATGCCAACCAGCTTCGCTGCCTCGAACCATTCTGCGCCCGCCTGGATCGCGCGGCTCACTTCCGGGCTGGGGTGGTCCAGGCTCATCAACAACTGCAGCACCCCGGCGCTCTCCGCGCCGCTGAGCGATGGCAGCTCGTATGAACGAGCCGGGCGCGGACGGTAATCCACTTCATCATGCTGGGCGCACCAGACCGTGCGTTTGCCGTTCACGACGATCTGACACTTGAGGATGCACTGGATGCCCCGGTCGAAACCCTCCCGCGCCGCCTGCCGCCGCGCTGCGTCCACGAAATCGTAGTCGCCCGAAGCAGCCACCTCGCGCGTGAAATTCATCAGCCTCACCATCGTCCCGTCGTTGAAGGTGATGTGCCTCGGGTAGCCTTTGCCCGGCGGATATGACTGGGGCCAGCCGCCATTGGGGTATTGCGCTTGCAGAATATGATCCAATCCTTTCAAGAACGCCTCCTGGCAGCGCGGGTCCTGAGTGGTCCGAAAGGCCCGCGCCAGAAAGCGCAGTTCACCGGTTGTTGCGCCGTTGTCGAATGTGGACTTGATCTTCATACGGTCGCCGACAAAAGGTGTCCTTGTGTTGTCCTGGTTCTTCGGCCACCCGCCTTCCGCAGATTGCCACGACAGGATGTTCTCGGTGATGCGCCGGCCTTCGTCGCTGCGATACCAGCCATCCGCCTTCTCTGCGAAAGCTCCCCAGGCCGTTCCCCCTGCCGCCGGCGCTGCGGCCACAAAGGCCAGAAACAGAAGGATGATTGCAGGCAACGTGGCGGAGACCCGGTGCCGAGGGGCGCTTCCGGGCACCGTCACCGGAGCGCGGACATTCCTGTCCGCAGCAGGGTCCAAATGCGTGTGGGGCGTGCATGTATCCCAGCTAACCATCTGTTCATCTTAGCCCGTGGCCGGATTCTTTCCAATCCCAACTGCGAGACCCAATTGGGAACTCCCTGACAGCCTCAATTTTCGACTAGCCAATTCGCCCCCGGCGAGCTTAACTAGGGCCATGAGGGCAGCGGAGAATAACCGCGAGGATACAGGTCGCGAGGCCAAGTTCACGACCACGCATTGGAGTGTGGTGCTGACGGCGCAAGGCGACACGCCGGCCTCGGCAGCGGCCCTCGAGCAGCTCTGTCGCGCCTACTGGTATCCCCTCTACGCCCATGTCCGACATCAGGGCTACTCGCCCGAGGATGCGCAGGACCTGACACAGAGCTTCTTTCTGCACCTGCTGCTGCGCAAACCGTTCGCGGGCGTGCATCCTGAGAAGGGCCGCTTTCGTTCATTCCTGCTCGCGGCCCTCACCCACTTTCTAGCCGACCAGCGCGATCACGACCTGGCCCAGAAGCGCGGCGGTGGACGGGCCGTCGTCTCGATGGATGCGGATGGAGCCGAGGCGCGATACTGGCAAGAGCCGGTGGATGACCGGAGCCCGGCCCGGCTGTTCGAGCGCCGCTGGGCCGTGGCGCTCCTTGAGCAGGTGCTGCTCCACCTGGAACAGGACTACACGGAGACGGGGCGGGCAGAGGTGTTTCAACACCTCAAACCCTTCCTCGTCGAGGGGTCCAAGGCCAAGTCCTATGCGGCAGTGGCGGCGGAAACCGGTTTGAGTGAGGAGGCCGTCAAGAAAGCCGTGCAGAGGCTGCGCTGGCGCTATGGCCGGCTGTTCCGTGAGGAAGTCGCCCACACCGTGGCCGACCCGGCCGAAGTCGAGCAGGAATTGTGCTACTTGCGCCAGGTGATGACGGCGTAGCCGTGCCGACTCAGAACAACCGCGAATGGGCGCAAATGGACGCAAATGAACTCGGCAGGGTCAGTTGAAACCGCAGAATATGTGGACTGCGCGGAATGGGCAGGCTCACCCCAAAGCCCTTCTCCGCTTACTTGGGGTCTTCTGAGCTTGTCCCAAGTTGCCTTTGGCTCCGGCTGGACCAAGTTTGGGGCTTCGGATTTCGGATTTCGGATATCCTTCGGATTTCGGTCTTCGGACTTCGGATTTCCACGTGCCTGTCCCTTTTGGCGGGCATTTCCTATGAATGGAGTGGTGCTTGATTCGAATGGATGGCCATGAACCCGCAGGCCTATTGCCTGAAATGTGGCGCGCTGCTGACCTCGCACGGCTCGCAAGAGTTCTGCCCGGCGTGTCTCTTTGCTCAGGCGGCTTCGGATTCCTCCCGGCCGGAGGACTTGGCCTCAGTTGAAGACAATGGGTTGACGAAAACCCCCTCCCCTGCAGGTGGACCGGATCAGCCGGTTGTCCCATCGCTTTTTGGCAACTACGAAATCCTGGAACAAATTGGCGAGGGCGGCTTCGGCGTGGTCTTCATGGCAGAACAAGTTGAGCCCATCCGCCGCAAGGTGGCCTTGAAGATTGTCAAGCCGGGCATGGACACCAAGCAGGTCGTCGCCCGCTTTGAGGCGGAGCGGCAGGCGCTGGCTCTGATGGATCACCCGAACATCGCCCATGTGTTCGACGCCGGCGCCACCGAGACTGGCCGACCTTATTTCGTGATGGAACTCGTGCATGGCGTGCCCATCACGAAATTCTGCGATGAAAACGACCTCACCCCAGAGGACCGGCTCAAGCTGTTCATGACCGTTTGCGAGGCGGTCCAGCACGCGCACCAGAAAGGCATCATCCACCGCGACCTCAAGCCCTCAAACATCCTCGTTACCCTGCAGGATGGAAAACCGGTGCCCAAGGTGATTGACTTCGGGACGGCCAAGGCGCTGCAACAGCCGCTCACCGACAAGACGCTGTTCACCTCTTACGGGAAGTTCATCGGCACGCCGCAATACACCAGTCCGGAACAGGCGGAGTTGAACGGGGTGGACGTGGACACGCGGTCTGACATCTACTCGCTCGGCGTCCTCCTCTATGAACTGCTCACCGGGACCACCCCTTTCGAGGTGGAGCGCCTGCGGAGTGCGGCGTTCGAGGAGATGATGCGCATCATTCGGGAAGAGGAACCGCCCAGACCTTCCACGCGCGTCAGCACTTTGGACGAACGGGTGACGGAGATTGCGAAACACCGACGGGTGGATGCGACGCTGCTGCGGCGCGTCTTGCGCGGCGACCTCGACTGGATTGTGATGAAGGCGCTGGAAAAGGACCGCACGCGTCGTTACGAAACGGCCAGCGGGCTGCTGGCGGACATCCGGCGTCATCTCAATCATCAGCCGGTGTCGGCAGGTCCCCCCGGTGCCTCCTATCGTGCACGCAAATTCATCCGCCGCCATCGCATTGGAGTCGCGCTGGTTGCCAGCGTGGCGATAGCTTTGATTGCCGGCCTGATTCTTTCGCTGATTGGATTTGCCAAAGCACGCCGGGAACGGGACCGGGCAGTAGCCGCCGAAGAACAAGTCACCCGCGAGCGCGACCATGCCCTGGCAGCGGAGAAACGCCAACTCGAAACACTGGATTCCTTTCTGCGCCGGAGTGTTGAAGACAGCGAGATGATCTCCCTGCTCGAAGAAGGGGCTCACATGGCATTGGAACGCTTGGGCCCAACGAATGAAACCTACATCCGCTCCATTGAACAACTTGCCGATCGTTACGGTTCGGCGGGAGACTGGATCAAAGCGTTGGAACTCTTTCTGAAGCTGGTGAAGCTGCGTCCAAATGATTTAGACCCAAGGTGGTCGGCCCACGTGGCAGCCTTGGCTGTGGGCAAGATCGAGATCAGCCGCGAATTGTCTGCAGGGATGCCGGCCCGCTTTGGCAACAGCCAGAATGAGTGGGTCTTGGACAAAGCAGCCTATATGCCTTTGTTATCTTCGGATCGCCTCGACGATTTGAAACCTGCCGAAGAACTCGCAATCCGGGCTTTGAGCATGGATCCAAAAAAACCCGTGGTTCCAACTGGTCAGAGGAGTCGCTGCCTTTCGAATGTCGAATTACACAGAGACGGTAACGCTCCTGGAGCAGGCTCGAAACGATCCCTCCCCCGGCCCTCGCTGTGCGGCGACCTATTATACGGCCATGGCTCGACACTGTCGGGGTGCAACTGAATCAGCGAAAGAACTTCTCCAGCAAGGCCGCCGGTATTTCGAGGAGCAGATGGGCTCCAGCATCCAGGGCTGTGCGTGGCAGGGGCTGTGTGAGAGCTTCTTCGTTCGGACTGAAGCAGAACGGATCATCCTGGGGCCGGAGAATTCGCCATCGCTCACCGCCGACTCCTTTGCCACAGCCTATCGCAAACAGAAGTCCATCATTCAACTCTTGTCCATGGCGGATGACCTGGCTTCAGAACGAAAATGGACGCAAAGTGCGGCAGCCTATGCTGCGGCACTCCGCGATCCCGACTTCCATTGGAATGAGGAATGCCGCACCGGTGTTTATTCCTGCCTGGGAATCCAGATGGGCACGGCCTTCGTCAAAGCCGGCGAGCCAGCCGACTACGAGTGGCTCTGCCGGGTTGTCCTCGACAACCGGTCAACGAATTCGACAACAATGGAAGCCGTTAGACTCGCCCACCTTTGCTTCTTGAACGGGGCCACTCTGCCGCAGGACCTGCAACAGCGGGGATTGGAAGTGGCGCGGTTTGCTGCGGCCTACAGCGATAAATCATCCTATTGGAGATGCTTTTCGTCCGGCATGGCGGAGTTCCATGCCGGAGATCCCGAGAGAGCGATAAAACTCCTGACCGTTTCCGAAGGGTCCAAGGATATCTACTGCAAAGGGGGTGCCATGGTTTGCCGCGCCATGGCGCTCAAGAAGCTGGGGCGTGATGCCGAGGCCGCTGAAGTGCTGCGAGCAGCCGAAACGCTGCTCGCTGCTCCGTTGAAAAGCCGTTCCGGTGGCTCATGGTGGGACATGGAAATCAGTCAACTGACTTTGGAAAAGGCCCGGGCACTGATCAAACAGCCGTCCGAGCCGTAGTCGCCTGCATCGAATCGGATTCTTCGGCGTTTTGGGGCTGGATTCTACACTGGCACTCCAACGCTCCAACCGTCCAGTTCTCCAACTTTTTCAAAATTCCCCGTGCAAAAACCGTCTCGAAACGTCGCTTACTCGCCCACGAACCGCGAGGCCTTCGCCCGGCTGGCCAAGGTGCTGCGTGCCACCAATACCAAAAGCAACGCCGCGCTCGCCGCCGAAGCCGACTGGTGCGAGCACAAAGCCAAAGAACCCACGCCACGTTGATGAAGGCAAACCAGATCTATCCCGCTCTGCGTGGATTCTGCGGTCTGCTCACCTGACTTCGGACTTCGGACGTCGGGTTTTCTTCGGATTTCGGACTTCGGCCTTCGGATTTCTGCTGCCCGCCTGTCCCTTTTCGCCCCGTTTTCCTCTGTACAAGGTGTAGCGAATCCCAAAAGGCGCGGACAACGCGCCGCCCAAGGGCGGCCGGTTGCGCTTTCGGGATGCGGCCAGGCATTAACAAATACAAACAACAAACCAGATACACCGGAAAGGTAAGCATCATGCAGAAAAGAACACTCGCCCTCGCGGCACTACTGGCCTTGCTGGCCAGTTCGGCTGTGGCCAGTGAAATGGGCACGGCTTTCACCTATCAAGGTCGTCTATGCGATGGCGGTGTGCCCGCCAACGGCTACTACGACTTCACGTTCAGACTCTATGCCGAGCCCGGCGATCCTCCTGGAAGTGCGCTGGGCGCGGAAACCCATGAAAGGGTGTTCGTTGCCAACGGCCTGTTCACCACCAACATCAATCTCGGTGCCGGCATGTTTACCGGCTCTGCGCGCTGGTTGGAGATCCTCGCCCGGACTAACGGTGTAGGCGACCCCCTGCCACTCGGACCCCGTCAGGAACTCAAGCCCGCGCCCTACGCGCTCTACGCAGCCAACGCGGCGACCGCGGCGAGCGCCGCCGCAGTGCCCTGGGGCGGTATCGCCGGCATCCCAGCCGATCTGAGCGATGGCGACAACGACACGACTTACTCCGCGGGCCCGGGCTTGACCCTGGTCGGCACCACGCTCAGCCTCGACACCAATTACCTGGGTGGCCAATTCTGGCGCTTGGGTGGCAACGCCGGCACGACTGCTGGAACCCACTTCGTCGGCACCGCGGACAACCAGCCCTTGGAGTTGCAGGTGAACAGGGACCGCGCGCTGAGGCTCGAACCCACCGCGACCGGCGGGACGGTGAACTTCATCGGCGGCAGCCGTTTCAATGTTGTCTCTGGTTCAGGAGCCACAATCGCTGGGGGCGGAACCTCCAACAGTCCGAACAAGGTTCTGAACAGCTATGGGACCATCGCCGGCGGCATCGGCCAGACCGTGGTCTCCGCCTATGGAATGATTGGTGGCGGTTTGGGCAATGAGATTTCGATGAACAGCGGCTACGCCACGGTCGGCGGCGGCAGCCAGAATCGGATCGCCACCTACGCCACCGCCTCGACCATCGTGGGCGGGTCTAGTAACCTGGTGACGGGCACATACGCCAGCCGCGCCGATCAAAGCATCATTGGCGGCGGGCTTTCCAACACCATTCAGAACGCCGGGTTCGCCAGCATCGGCGGCGGCGCCACGAATGCTATCAGCACGGACGCCCTCTACAGCACCATCGCGGGCGGCCGGCTCAATCAGGTCGGTGACTCGTCCGAGGCCAGCGCCATTGGCGGCGGGCGCGGCAACCTCATTGGCACCAACTCGTCCGAGGTCGCCATCGGAGGCGGTCATCAGAACAGCGTCGGAGACAACGCGATGGCAGTCGTCGTCGTCGGCGGTTACCAGAATGCAGTGGGAGTAAACTCCGATTACAGCATGATCGGCGGGGGAATTCAAAATAGCATTTCCAACGACTCGCCTCGCAGCGCCATCGCAGGGGGTGCTGGCAATCACGTGGCGAATGTGGCCGAGCGTTCCTTCATCGGCGCCGGGGACAACAACGACATCCTGGCGGGTGCCGGGAAGAGCGCCATTGTCGGCGGCAGTTACAACAGCATCGGCGCCGACTGCGACTACTCGTTCATTGGCGGCGGGTACGACAATGACATTGCCCCGAGCGCGTTATATAGCACCCTTGCCGGCGGCTACGGCAGCGAGATCGGCACCAACTGCACCTACAGTGCCGTGAGCGGCGGCTTTCGCAATGCCATCGGGCAGCTCTCCACCGCTGCTGTCATCGGCGGCGGTTGGCAGAACGTGATCGAGACCAACGCTGACTACGCTACGATCCCGGGTGGGAAGCAGGCTAAAGCGAGCTGTTACGGTCAGTTTGCGCACGCGAGCGGGTGGTTCGCTGCTCAAGGCGACGCCCAAGCCTCCATGTTCGTGCTCCGCCGGACTACCACTAGCGCCACACCCACTGAGTTGGCCCTCGACAACGGCACCGCCCGAATCGTCGTCCCGAAAAGGAGCACTTGGGCTTTTGACATACTGATTGTTGGCCGGCACGACATGGCAGGTAATCCACCCCCAAGTTACGCTAACTCGGCTGCTTACCAGATTCGTGGCGTGGCCATGACCGAAGATACCCTGACTTACGTCTCCCTCAACGCCGCCAACAAGACGGTTCTGTTTGAGGACATCGCGGCTTGGGATGCCACGGTCGAGGCCGACGCCGCGAACAACGAACTGCTGGTCAAAGTGACTGGGAGCGCTGGCATGAACGTGCGCTGGGTGGCCAATGTCCGTACCGTCGAGGTAACCTTCCCCTGACACGAGGTGGCCTATGAAAGTATGCAACCTTATTCTGCTGTTGACAGTTGCGGTCGCGGCCACCGCCCCCGCTCAACTCAGTCTCGACTGGTGGACCGTCAACGGCGGGGGCGGCACCAGCGTCAGCACCGATGGCCGGTTCGAACTCAGCGGCACCGCCGGCCAGCCCGATGCGGGATTCATGGCGGGCGGGACCTTCTTCCTGCAAGGCGGTTTTTGGAACAGCGCCTTGGGCCCTGTCCCCAGTCTCTCGATTGCACTCTTGCCCAACGGCGATGTCGAAGTCTCCTGGCCCGTGTGGGCGGACGACTATGTGCTCGAACACGCCCCGACGGTAACGGGCTCACCTGACCGGTGGGACGATGTGTCACCGGCCAGTTACCAGACCGACGGCACCCGCTTCTACATCACGATCCCGGCGCCACCGGACATCCGGTTCTATCGGTTGCGGCAGGTATGTGCGGGGCCATGAGGGCGGACTACAACGAAATCAACCAGGCTGCCGTTGGCTGTCCGGCGGCGGCCGGCTCACGATGAGGACAAAGGCGCTGCCCTCCGGCTGTCCTCGCGAGGACGGCGCTGCTCACAGCAAAGACATAAGAGAAACAACGACCAGCTACTTCGGAAAGGATTGCCTCATGCACAAGCAAACACTCGCCCTTTGGGTTCTGCTACTCCTGGTGGCAGAACTCGCCCACGCGTCTCCGATCGGGAGTGCGTTTACCTATCAAGGTCGTCTGTGCGACGGCGGCGCGCCCGCCAACGGCTACTACGACTTCACCTTCAAACTCTACGCGAATCCGAGCGATGTCACGGCGCTCATCGAAACCACCCTGCCGTTCGTGCTCGTCACGACCGGCCTGTTCACCACCAATATTGATTTCGGCTTGGACGACCCCTTTGACGGTACGGGGGCGCGGTGGCTGGAAATCTCCGCCCGCTCGAATGGCGTCGGTGGCTACGTGGCGCTGACGCCGCGGCAGGAACTCAAGCCCACGCCGTTCGCGATTTACGCGAAGCACGCGGGCAGCGCCACCACGGCCTACAGCGCTGCGTGGGGCGGACTGACCGGCATTCCGGCTGGTTTCGACGACGGTGTGGACAACGACACGACTTACACCGCCGGCGAGGGCCTCACATTGTTTGCGGGCGCGTTCCATGTCAGCACCAACTTCTTCAACGGCCGGTATTGGGCGCTCGACGGCAACGCCGGCACCACGCCGGGCACACATTTCCTCGGCACGAGAGGCAACCAGGCGTTGGAACTCAAGGCCAATGCCAGCCGGGTGCTGCGCTTGGAACCTAATACTTCCGAGGCGCCCAACGTTATTGGCGGCTCGCGCTTCAACGAGGTGGGCGCCGGGGCCGTCGGGGCGACGATTGCCGGCGGCGGAGCCGGCAATTACAGCGGCAGCTTCCTGACCAACAAGATTCTCTCCGACTTCGGCAGCATCGGCGGCGGCTCGCGGCAGCTTATTGAGCGCGGCGCGAACTCCTCGACCATTGCCGGCGGCTACTACAACGCCATCGGCACCAACGCCAACGCCGGCGCCATCGGCGGCGGACGCTACAACAGCATTGACACCGGCACGCGGGATGCCGTCGTCGCAGGCGGCTACGACAATGACATCGGGGCCGACGCGGATTATGCCGCGATGGCCGGTGGCACGCTGAACAAGATTGGCGCCAGCGCCGCCCGGTCATTCATCGGCGCAGGCCACGGAAACACCATTGCCTCCAATGCCAACAACTCGGTCATCGCCGGCGGCAGCCACAATTACATCGGCGCCAACTCGCCGTTCAGCTCGATTGGCGGAGGCACCAACAACACGACCGATGCCGACTCCGCCACAATTCCGGGAGGTCGGGCGGCGTACGCCCGCAACTACGGCCAACTCGCTTATGCGAGCGGCCAACTGTCCAGCCCGGGGGACGCGCAGACTTCTGTTCACGTGCTCCGCGCCATCCAGACCACCGGTGCGGGCGAATTGTTCCTGGACGGCGACAACCGGCGCATGGCGATTCCCCGGAACAGCACTTGGACGTTCGACATCCTGGTCGTCGGTCGCAGCCATAACGGCGTCTGCTCCGGTTGTCAGATTCGCGGCGTGGTGGAAAACAGTGCCGGGGCCGCTGCCTTTGTGGGCACTCCGCAGATGGATCTGCTCGGCCCGGTACCCGCTCCGTGGGCCGTCACCGTAAACGTCATCGGAGATGCTTTGGCCATCAATACGTTGGCCTTCAATGACCGCCCGGTTCGCTGGGTGGCGACCGTGCGCACCGCAGAGATCACCTACACGCCTTGACCTGAGCCGTCCTGCCTTGCCCCCGGCGCGAAACGAGGTCGCAGTGGCGATCCGCCACAACCTACCGACAGCGCACCTGCAGACTATCCCATCCACCACCATGGCCCTCGCCGCCATCCAGGGCTTGAACCGGCCGGTGGAGTAATGAAGTCAGTTGTCAGAAGTCAGAAGTGGGGAACTGGCAGCCAAGAGCGCCGCGCTGGAGCAGGAAATGGCGGAGTTGAAGGCGCCAGTGTCAGCGCCGATGGCCGGTTCGAACTGCGTGGCACCGCCGGCCAGCCAGACTCCGGAGTCATGGCGGGCGGGGGCTTCTTCCTGCAAGGCGGCTTCTGGAACAGCGTCCTGGTGCCCCCCCAGTCTCTCGATCGTGCTCTTGCCTAACGGCGACGTCGAAGTCTCCTGGCCCGCCTGGGCTGGCAATTATGTGCCGGAACAAGCCCCGACGGTGACGGGTTCGCCGGACCGGTGGGACGATGTTTCGCCGGCCACTTACCAGACCGACGGCACCCGGTTCTACGTCACCGTCCCGGCGCCGTCCGACATGCGGTTCTATCGGCTGCGTCAGGGTTGCCTGGGGCCTTGAGAGTGGGCCCGCAGTAAACTAAACCCGGTCGCCGCCGGTTCACCGGCGGCGACCACTGGAGTCTGGACATTCTGCAGACCGGAGCCAATCCCGAAGGGATTGGATCATTCAGCCCAGGGTTGCGCGCCGAGCGCTACCCTGGGAACTGCGCCGAAGAGAGTCCCAACCCTGTAAGGGTTGTATCACGGCCCCGACCGGTCCATTCTGACCGCCATGCCGCATTCTGTGGCCAGGATACTCGTCCATGCCGTCTTCTCCATTAACTCGCATACCACGAACGGTAGGTGTGGGATTGAGCGCGGTGAAGGGGATGAACGATGCAACCCTTTCAGGGTTGAATGTATCTCGGCTTCAGCCCGCCCAGGGTAGCGCTCTGCGCGCAACCCTGGGCTCAGTGATCTCATCCTTTCAGGATAGGGGGCCGCGGAAAATGTCCAAACTCCAGAGGCCGCTGCCGTTTCGCCAGCGGCGGCCAGCCAGCCACCCGCGCGCTCCTTACCCAGCCGCCTGCGTTCCGGCAGACCCCCCTCGTACCAGACACGTACAAGACAGGTACTAGCCGAGTACTAGCCAGGGGCACGCCTTGCTCTGCCGCCCGTGTTCCGGCGGCATCCGACCATGAAAACCTCCAGCACTCGCCCCGTTCTCACCTTGATGTTCGCTTGCTCGACCCTTACTGGCATTCGCGCCGGCGAACAGCTTGACCGCGGCGTGGTGGCGCTGCCGCAGCCTTGAGGTGCCTCAAGAAGCGTTGACCTGCGCCCCGGCTTGCCTCAACCTCCGGCACGGTCGCCAGGGAATCACCGGGCGGCCAGGACCCAGGCAGCATGAGCAATGACATTCAGGTTGTCCCGTTGTCGCGCGGCGCGCGCGACGTGATGCGCTTTCTCCAGGTCAGCTATGGCATTTACGAGAATGATCCGCACTGGGTGGCGCCGCTGTTGATGGACCTCAAGAAGGTGTTCACGGATGCCAACCCGCTCTTCCGGCACGCGGAAATGCGGCTCTGGGTGGCCACCCGGGGCGGGCGTGACGTGGGCCGGATTGCGGGCATTCTCGATCACCATCACAACAAGGCCGCTAACGACCAGGCTGCCTTCTTCGGATTCTTCGAGTGCATGGATGACGCCGCAGTGAGCCGGCAGTTGTTCGGCAAGGCTCTGGCATGGGCTCGTGGCAAAGGCCTCAAGCGGATACTAGGCCCCATGAATCCCACCACGAACGACGAGTGCGGCCTGCTGGTGGAAGGTTTTGATTCGTCGCCGGTGCTGATGATGACCTACAACCCGCGCTATTATGTGACGCTGGTGGAGACGGAAGGCTTTCACAAAACAAAGGACTTGCTGGCTTTCAACATGGACCTGGCGAAGATTCCCATGGACCGCCTGGGACGCATCGCCGACAAGATCAAGCAGCGCAACCCGGACCTGGCGTTTCGTCCCGTTCGGCGCAAGACGCTGACACAGGATCTGGTCAAGGTGAAGGAAGTCTATAATTCCGCCTGGGAGGACAACTGGGGCTTCGTGCCGATGACGGATGCCGAGGTGGATTTCATGGCGGCGCGGCTCAAGCCGCTGCTCATGGAGGGCCTGGTCTGGCTGGCCGAAGCGGGTGACGAGCCGGTGGGCTTCCTGCTGGCGCTGCCGGATTACAATGTGGCGCTCAAGCCGCTGCGGGGGCGGTTGCTGACGCCGAAAGTGCTGGGCTTCATCCCGTACTTGCTCGGCTGGAGATGCCCGCCGCGCACGCGTGTCATCACCCTCGGCACGAAGGAGAAATACCGCAACAAGGGCCTGGAATCGGCGATGCTGATCGAGGGACTGAGGGTGGGAATCGCCGCGGGCGTGCGCGAGTCCGAGGCGTCGTGGATATTGGAAGACAACGTCTCGATGTGCCGCGTGCTGGAGGCCATCGGCGGCGTCCGTTACAAGACCTACCGGATTTATGAGCGGGAACTGTGAGCGAGGCGATGAGAGTCCGAAGTCCGAAATCCGAAGACCGAAGAGAGTCCGCAACCCGAGGCTGGCGCTTATCCGCTCGCAAGGTTGGGGAGCCAGCGTGAACAGGATTGCTGTCATTCTCATTGCCGGGTTCGCCGAGGGGCTCTTCATTCGGGCATCCGCAGCTTTGCCCGACAGCGCGGAGATGAAGTTGCGCGACAAGTGGGTGGCGCGGCATTTCGATGGCAAAGCCGCAACCGTCCCATTCTCCTTTACCTATGGCGGGCGGTCCTCCGGCGAGTTGCTGCCAGCGTGGAGGCTCGAGCGCGCCAAAGCGAAGGCGGGCGGTGAGCCCCGGACGCTGGCCTGGACAGATCCCGCCAGCGGGCTTCGCATACGCGCTGAGATCAGGGCGTATGCCGATCTGCCGGCGGTTGAGTGGGTGCTGCGCTTCGAGAACTCGGGCAGCCAGAACACGCCATTGCTTGAGCGCATACTTCCGCTCGATGTCGCTCTCGAAGCCACGGCTCAGGATAAGGCGGTCATCCACCATTCGCTCGGCGAGAAGAACACCGTTCTGACCTCAACGCCGGCGCGGTCATCCTCTTCCGGCGTGAGAGGAGCCCGGACTCGTCTCAGCGGCTGCCGTTGCACGCGCTTGATGCCAAGCGGAGTTACCACCTGAGCTTGGAAGACACGCCGGATGAGCGAACAGTGCCTGGCGAGGGGATGTCGGCGTTACCTGTGGAGATTCCCAACTCCCCGGGATCGGCGATCATGTATTACTCCCCGCGCTAGCGACAAACGCTCCTTACACAATTATACAGCAGCCTGAATTGATTGCGGTGCGCCTGCCACGAGCATGCGGCGGGCGTGGGGTGGGCGTGATGTTACGATGGGGCTTCGAAGAACCTTCGAAGAACCTTCGAAGGGCATTCGAAGGGCTGACTCACTTCCAGCCATTTCGGTCTGCCGCCACCCGAAGAATTTGCGGCAATTCTTCAAATAGGTGTTGACAGGCATAACGATTTTGCTAGTGTCCTCCCAAAATGTCTCAGAATTGTTGCGTAACGCGGTCCTTGAAAAGACAGTCTATGAGAAACTTATTCAGAGTGAATGCTCTTTGGGTCACCTTTGCGCTGCTCGTCGCGTCTGCCTTGCCCTCTCTCGGCTGGACGGCGATTTATGACAACTCGGTCAACGATTTGCAGACGCGCTTTGATCCGGGAACCCTGGAAGTGGGCGACCAGATCGTGCTGGCGCCAGCCACTCCTCGAAGCCTGATCTATTTCGATTTCGAATATTGGGGGATTGGCAATACGGCCACCACATTTGCGGGTAACGTTCAGGCCCGGGTGCGCTTCTATGTGAATGACGGGCCGTTGTTTAATGGTTACGCGACGCCAGGCACGCAGTTTTACGATAGTGATTGGTTCGGCGGGTTCGGAGCCACCGATCAGGCCCCGTTCCGCGCAACGCTCGTGTTTACGGAAGGGACCGATTTTCCAGCCGGGGGCCTGGCCATTCCCGCCGATGAGATCACATGGAGTGTTCAATTCCAGGGGATGGTTCCCGGAACCGACACGGTGGGGGTGGACCTTTACTCTCCGCCGGTAAGCGGGCTCGGGCAGAACTACCCTGATTATTGGCAAAAGGATGGTTCGGGGAACTGGACCTTGATGCAGAATACCGTGCCGATGTCTTTCGGAGCGCGTCTGTATGTTCCCGAGCCCTCCGCCTCAGTGCTGGCGCTGTTTGCGGGCTTGGCTATCCTGGCTGGCACAAACCTGCTGCGCCGGAAGGATTAGAAACAGTTCGAAAGATTTGCGGGGCGCGAGTTTCACCTCGCGCCTTTGCTTTGTACGACTGCTTGCAGTCCGCTCAGGGAGGGGTGACTGCCCGGTAAAAGCTCCGTGAGACCGATCCAACCCCCGCATTGGTGTACCAGCACTGCCCGCCGACCAGGGAATTCGTGCTTCGGGGAAGCCAGGTTGAGAGGTTAGTGGAGCTTTGGATAGTGAAGCCCCCAGGAGCAACGCCGCGGACACGAAAAACGAACTTTCCGCCGGTCAGCCACAAAGGCGAATCCAACCTCAACTGCGGGATGTTCACATTCAGCGCCCAGGCAAGGGACTGACTGAGGAGATTCGTTGGATCATTTCGCACCAGCGGGGTGGGATCTGTGACCAGGGCATTAATCCAGTTGCTGCCGCTGGGCAGGCTTCGCGGAAGGAGAGTGAACGTGCTGTTGGTCGCACCGTTGCAGGGCGCACCATTAGTGCGCCACTGGATCCTGAGATTGTGGGTGGCCGGCTGGAGCAATGTCAGGCCGAAGGTTAACGGCTGGGTGTTTGTGACGGCAAGATTGGTGCTGGCAGGTGAAAAGGCATCCACGGGCCGCACTCTTTGGCAGACTGAGAGGACGAGGGCTTCGCTGCAGACGGCGCAGAAGGGCACTCCGGAAGACCCCATGGCGCAATTGAGCTGCGGCCGGTACCAGCCCGTCGTGTGGTAGTGGGCGCCTTCAAACAAGCCAACGACTGAACTGTACTCATAGGTTGGGGGCGTGGGGATCGGGGTGTTGGTGGAAATCCAGGCGCGCCATTTGATGAGGGACCGATCCGTTTGCCGGGTGGTGTTCGGCTCCTCGGTGTCCGGGTAGCCCGGGTAAGGCGACGTGTATTCATCTCCCAGGTCAGCCAGGAGGTGGCCGGTCTCATGGGACATAATCCCCGGGGGCAGCGGAGGCATCTCTGCCAGCACCGCACCGGTAGAGGCGATCGCGGTCTTGTCCGAGCCGTCCGAGCCGCCCTCCACCGGGTCGTTCACCAGGAGAATCGAGAGGTGATACTGGGGCATGAAGCTCTGGAGCAGGGTATCCACCCTGCCCTGGCCGGTGCTGCCTGCGGGGATCGTAATGAGGTAATCTGAAACCGAATCATAAGTGCTATTGAAGTAGGTGCTCCTGGTAACGCCGTAGGCGGGGTGATCGGACCCGGACTGGGTCGAGGCAACCTTGATGGCGAAGGCGTTGAAGTAGTTGCTGTATTCCCGATAGGGCGGGTGCGAGAGCAACGCCCCGACTGCGTTGGTTGCGTCCACAAGAAACTGGGCGAGTTGGCTGGCGGTGTACCCTTCGGAGAGGATGACAATATTAAGCCGATTGGAGGTTGGGCCGTTGGTCAGGATGGTTTGCATCGAGGCCGCGGCAAACAGCGGAAAGCGGCCGCAGAACAGGGTTGTCGCGATCAGGCAGAGGGTCGCCCAGGATACGGCTCCGGACCAAGCACGGCTCCTGTCGGGCAGGCCCGCCGGACTGGAGTATTGCGGCCTAATCACGCTATTCGAAGCTCAGCCGGTAGAACCGGTTGCCGTTCGTGGTAGATACGGTGACGACAAACTGGCCGTTCGCGATGACAGGGGTGTTGGTTACGATGGTCCACTGGATGACAGGGCTGAGGCTGCCGGCTTGCTGGAGGACAAAGCCGGTGGCGCTGTTGGTCCAAGACAGCGCGACCTGGTCAGCCGCGAAAGGGCGGAGGGTTAAGGCGGGCACGGTTCCCACGGGAACACAAGCGGAGAATTCCGAGGTATTGTTGGCGCCGTCGGTGGCGGTAGCGGTCACGCTGTAGCCGACCGGCACGGAAGCCGCAAACGAGGCCACGAAACTGGCTGCGCAATTGTTGCTGGTTACCACGGTCTGCTGCCCGAGATAGACCTGTCCTTCCCCGTTTCCCGAGCTGTCGCAGGTGGGAGTGGCGAAGAACTGCAACACGAACGAGCGGTTGGCACGGCTGTTGAGCGTGCCGCGGATGCTGGTGCCGTTGCCACTGACCGCCTGGGCGAGCACCGGGAAGTTTTGCAGCATGTTGGCCTTGGCGTCCGCATCGCAGGCATCGTTGGCGGTTACGCCTGAGCCGCTCAGGTCAATACCGAGAGCGCCGTTGGAGAAGATGGCGTTGCCGAGAATGGCGTTGTTCGTGCTGCCGTCCCTGATGCGCACCCCCGCATAGATCGTTTGGGCGAAGGCAATGTGGTTGCCGGCGGCGCCGGTCCCACCAATGGTGGTATTGCTTGAGTTCGTTTCACATTCGACGGAATGAAACGTGTTCCCCAGGTTGCCCGTGCCATCATGCCTGGTCCCAATCAGGTTGCCCTGGATGATGTTTCCGGGCGCGCCGACCAGGAAGATGCCGCGGGTCTTGTTGGCGGAAATGAGGTTGCCCGCACCGACGACCTCGCCGCCGATGGTGTTACTCGGCGCGCGTTCCAGATAGATACCTTCGTGGATGTTGCCCAGCGGCAAGGTGCCGGTGACATCAGTGCCAATCTTGTTACCTTGAATGAAATTGCCCTTGGCGCCGCTGCCGATCAGGTAGATCCCCGCGTCACCGTCTGAATTGGCATTGGCCGAGATCAGGTTGCCCGCGCCAGGGCTGGTGCCACCGATGGTATTCCCCGGCGCGCTGGCGATGCCTACGCCGCCACGAGAGTTCCTCAGCGCGCTGGTACCGGTGGCGGTCGTGCCGATGAAGTTGCCTTGCACAAGGTTGCTGGACGCGCTGGCCCCGTCGAGAAAGACGCCGTCCAGGAGATTGCCGGAGATCAAATTGCCCGCGCCGCTGGCAGGTCCGCCGATGGTGTTCACCGGAGACTGGATATGAACGCCGCAGAGCGTGTTGGCCAAAGCGCCCAGTCCAGTCACGTCCGTGCCAATGTAATTGCCTTGGATCCGGTTGCCGCTGGCCGTCAGCGCAAAAACCACGATGCCGTCCTGGCCATTGCCGGAGACAATATTCCGCGCAGCGGCCGTCGTTCCGCCAACGGTGTTGAAGCTGGCGTTATCAATGGCAATGCCGCTGGCAACGTTTCCCAGGGGGCCGGTGGCCGTGGCGTCCACGCCAATGAAGTTGCCCTGCACCTGGTTACCCATTGAGTTGGTTGTCAAGTACACTCCGACCAGCTTGTTGGCCGAGATCACGTTGCGCACCGTCGCGGAGGTGCCGCCGATTAGATTGCTGTTCCCGCCAAGAATCGTGATGCCGGATAAGGTATTGCCCAATGCCAGTGTGCCGGTGGCGTCCGTCCCTATGTAATTGCCTTGCACCCGGTTGCTGTCGGTGCCGATGCCCTTCAAGCCGACGCCGCCCTGGTTGTTGCCAGAGAGCAGGTTGCGGGCGCCCACGCTGGCGCCGCCGATGGTATTGGAGGCGGCAGCGCTGATCGTGACACCGTCACCGGCGTTGGCGATGGCCACACTGCCGCTGGCATCGGTCCCGATGTAATTGCCCTGCACGAGGTTCTCCGTGCTGCCCGCGCCGGCGAGGAGGATGCCGCTGCCGCCGTTACCGGAAATGACGTTCCGCGCAGCGGCGGATGCGCCGCCGATCTGGTTTCCCCCCGCGTTGTTAAGGCTGACGCCGCTGCTACTGTTGCCGAGAACAGCAGTGCCTGACGCGGATGTGCCGATGAGGTTGCCCTGAACCGTGTTGCCGGCGCAGTTTTGCAGATACACGCCGGCGCCGCCATTGCCGGAGATGAGGTTGCGGTTCGTAGCATGCAGGCCGCCAATCAGGTTGCCGGATCCGCGAATCCACACGCCACCGGACTGTGTCGGCGCCCGGCCATTGCCCCGGCCCACGCTGCCGGTGGCGTCGGTGCCGATGAAATTTCCCTGAATGACGTTCGTGCCGCTGGCCGCCTGAATAGACAGGCCAGCACCTCCAAACCGGTTGATGATGAGACCTCGGATCGTGCTGCTGCCCGCGGCCAGGCTCAAGCCGTCAGTGGCGAGGCCGGCATTGGCGCCGTCTATTTCGATCACTGGCATGCCAGAGAAACCGGGCTGGGTGGTTCCGTCAATCACTACAGAATCGGTGATCGAGGGCAATGCGCTGGCCGGCGTAATGGTATGCACGCCAAGGCCCGGGACTTGAAAGATGATCGTATCGAGGCCACTCGAGGCATTCGCATCGAGAATAGCCTGTTGCAGAGAGCCGAGACCGCTGGCGCTGGTGTTGGTGACGATGAGGGTTGCCGCGGTGCTCTGCCACACTGTCAACGCAGCGAACAAAGCCCCAACGCTATGAATCGAGAGATGCTCGCCGACGC
The DNA here is from genome assembly GCA_964625855.1 of uncultured Verrucomicrobiota bacterium. Taxonomy (GTDB): domain Bacteria; phylum Verrucomicrobiota; class Verrucomicrobiia; order Limisphaerales; family UBA8199; genus JAPLUA01. Next base: position 83,752 of record CAZVFC010000016.1, read on the forward strand.
ACAGGAATCGAGAACAGTTTTCAGGCTTCATATACGCTTTGCTGACTGTCCGCATGCTATCACGCGACGAGTGGCGGGCAAAGACAAAATGGGTGCAGGAGCGACGTCCCGGCAATTCCAACCGGCACGGGTCATTGTCATGGGCTGCGCGCTCCGGTTGGATTGCCTCGCCGGTGGAGTTCCTGTTCCCTGGCAATGCCAAGTTCGTCGGCCACGGACTCCCGCAAATCAGACCTCCTCAGGTAGCGCTCAGCGGAGCTTGCCAACGCGCTCTGGTGAAAGGGCGTTAGGCGGGCATCCTCGAGGTGATAATAAACTCCGTTCTGAACGCGCCGCCCCAATGCGGGCTCCGCTGGAACGAACAGCAGGACTTTGAAATCCAGTGACTCATAAATGCCCCGCAAGGCGTTCCCGACTCCACGGAGCCTCGCATCAATCTGCACGAGCAGGAGGTTGGTTCTTTCCGAAAACGCGCCCGCAGCAAGCTGCTGACTCCGAAGGTGAGCTTGCTCACAAGACAATGCCAGCGTCCCGCTGTTAATAATCCACACCGCAGCTTCATTTTCTGGCAACCCTATCTGGCTCAGTGACCTGGCATTCAGGGTGACGACCTTCAGACTTAGGCTTTCACAAACCGACAAAGCGACTTGATCCTCCAGAAGTCGCATCATCCGCCAAGCGAGCCGCGGGGACCTGCTCTAACTCCAAATAGTAGCCGTAGCCAGCGCCTTGGGCGTTCACTATTGGGATGAGCTACAACTTCGCTCAGTGCCCGCCGGAGGCGCCGACACCGTGCAACGCCTCGACTCGGCTCAGCTTGGGCCAGCCGTAGCCATAGAGGGCGATGAAGATGAAGCAGACCAGCGGCACAATGAACCCGCGGGACATGTTGTAGTGATCAGCAACCGCGCCCATAAGCTTGGGCAGCAGGGCACCGCCCACGATGCCCATGACAATGTAGGCCGAGGCCGCTTTGGCCCGGGCGCCCAGTCCGAAGATACCCAGGGCGAAGATGGTGGGGAAGGTGATGGACATGAAGAAGTAACATAGGAACACGCAAACCACCGAAAGCCAGCCCAGTTTCAGGAAGATCAGGAAACACAGCACGGCATTAATGACGCTGTAGAGCCCGAGCATCTTGTGAGCGGAGAACTTGCGGAGCATGGCCGCGCCGCTGACCCGGCCGAGAAGAAAGAAAGCGAAGCCAACCGACGCCAGCGTGGCGGCGAACTTGTTGGTCACGCCGAAGACGCCATCCTGGAAGGCCAGTTCCTGCGGATAGGCATCGGCGAGCAGCAGCCGGTTGAGCCGGGGCAGGCTGCGGGGCGGGGCATCGGGCGCGAGCAGTCGCTTGGTCTGCTCCTGCAACGCGACGCCGTTGAACCGTTCCGGCGCGTAAATATTGGTCTTGAGGATGAGGCTGTTGAGATCCTGCATGACAGCCACGCGGGCAGCCGTGGTGCTGGCACCCCCTTCCTTGTAACGGGCCAGCGTTTGGAGGGTGGCATCAGAGAGGTTCCCAGCGAGGAAGGTTGATACGGGATCGGCTTTCGCGGTCAGTCTTGCCGCCAGGGCCGACACATCCTTAAAGTCCGAACCCGCAAAGGCCGTCCGCACCTCGATCCATTTGCTGGTGCTCTCCTTCAGCCAGGAGGAGGGCAGAGACGGCGGCTCGGAGGTCATGTAGTTGATCAGGAAGCTGAAGATGCCGCATTGGGCCGCGACGTACAGAAACTGGGCCAGCGTAGCGCCGGAGAAGTGCTCGTGCGACCAAACGCTCTGGTGCGTAAGGCGCTTGGTGACGCCAATGAGCCAGATGCCCGCGGCAACCAGGACCAGACAGGCCGCCGCCACGAGAACAATCAGCACCGAGTTTTGGGCGCTCACGACCACGCCCAAGGGGTTTGGAATGCTGGACGCCAGCCCGACGAGGCTTGGCCCAAGCTGGAGGCCATCGAACGTGAGCCAGAAGATGAAGAGAAAGACGCCAATGAGCGCCGCCACGTTACCCAGCAGCAAGGCATACGACAGCCAGCGGTTCACCTCCCGGATTGCCGGGGCAGAAACCTTGCCGGGACCGTTGTCCTTTTCGTCCAGGTGGTAATCATCCTCGGCTTTGACGTCGGGAACTGGAGCAAAGAAGAATATAGTCGCCAGGATGAGGACTCCGATCGCGACGCCCGCGTACGGTATCCAAAGCGTCTGAGAGCCGGTGCTCCGGCCGGCGGCATCCGTGCCGTAAAAGAACATGCTGCCGGCGATTGGACCGAAGATCCAGCCAACGCCGTTGCAGGATTGGGCCGTGTTAATACGGGCGGCGGCGTAGCGCGGCGGTCCCAGCACCGTGGTGTAGGGATTGGCCACCGTCTCCAGGAAGGTCAGGCCCGAGGCCACGACGCACACGCCAAGGAGAAAGGCCCAGAACGCCGCAATCTTGGAGGCCGGGATGAACCAGAACCCGCCGACCGAGACCAGGAGCAACCCCGCGATAATGCCACCCTTGTAGCCCAGCCGCGTCGCCAGCCAGCCCGCAGGTATAGACATGAGAAAATAGCCCATCCAGTGCGCGAACTGCACCCATGCCGACTGCGACAGGCTCAGGTGCAGCTCCTCCTGAAAGTGCTTGTCCATCACATCAATCATGCCGTTGCAGAAGCCCCAGAGGAGGAAGAGCGAGCTGACGAGGCAGAAGGTGAAGAAGACGTTCCTGCCGTCCGAAAGGACGAACATGCCTTGCTTGTTGTTATTCATTGTTGCGTGGTGAGTTAGTGGGCGATCCGCCGCTCGTGAGGCGCGTCACAATATGCGCGCTGCAAATGTGCTAAATCTCCGGGCGCAGCAGCGGCAGTCTCATGATATGCCAGCATCTCATGGTTTATTGAGGCCGGCCTTAATATCGGCAATGGAAACGCCCAGTGTCGCGCGGGCCACGCCATCCAAGGCGGATTCTGGCCCGCTCAAATGGACGGTGCGGTGGATGTGCGAGAGGCTCTTGCCCGGCGCCAGGGCAGCGGCTGGGGAGGAGGATTCCAGCTCGAAGAATGGGCCCATCGGTTTGGCCCCGGGCGTCGCTGGGCCGTCGTTGTAGCAGTTGGCCGCATCGCCCGCGTAGGGGTTGTCCTGGAGCTTCCATAGCGAGTTGACGTAATCGGTGGCGCCGGCGGGCTGGGTGAACTGCACGATGGTGAGCACCTTGTTGTCAGCGTCGTAACTGCCCGACACCGCTTTGCTGCGCTTGGGGCTGATGCCGATCTTGCTGCGATACTTGCCGTCGGCGGAGAAGTAGATGACATCGTCCTTCACCACCAGGCGGTCGGGCGGGACCTGGCCGAAGTAATCTGAGGTCACCTTCACACCGAGCGTGGATTCTGGCCCGGGCTTAATGGGCACCACGATGGTGGCGGAGGGCGAGGGAGTGAACATGCCGAGAATCCAGATTGACAGCAGCCCCGTGTCTTTCCTCCACGCCTGCTTGCCAACGTTTGTTATCTTGTTATCTGTCTCGTAGGCAACGAGGCTCACGTCTCCGGATGGCTTCACACCCAGTTTCCGCCAGGCGGCTCTCGTGCTTAGCAATCGGACTTCACGGTTCACCGCTACCTCGAACCGCGTCCCGGAGTAATTAGTCAGAGTAAACTCGGAAGCAAACACCGCCTTGCTCTTTGATCGGCGGGCAACGCCAAACGGCAGCGTATCGAAGACAGCAGGGGTGAACCAGTCCTCATATTCGAACTTTGCTCCTTGGGCGAAGAAGATCGAAAACTGTCCGCCCTCGGGTCCCATCCAGAAGCGGTCTTCGCCGCCAAAGGCGTTCATGTGCGGCAGCAGCTTGCCAGACGCAATCAATTCGCGGTTGATCCAGCCGAAGCTAAGGCCGGCATCATCCCCAGCCGTACTCGTCATCACGCGGCCCTGCCAGGCGGGCGCGACGGCGATCTTGGCCTGACCTTTCTTATCGCTCAGAATAATCAGTTCGGTGTGAGTCTTCAGAAATGCGGCGTCGTCGCCAAAACTGGCGGCACCGGCGGCTTGAGGGAGAGATACGGCAGTGGTCATAGCGAGAATCGCGGCGAAAACAGGATTGCGTTTCATAGACCGGAGCGTACGAACTGGGGCGGGGCGATGTCAAGGGGGCAAAGAGAGGTCGGACGGGAGCCTAATACGGCGGATTCTCCACAACCAACAATGTGGAGACTGCCGATTGGCTCGGGACGGGGGCGTGGCTTAAGGCGTGACTTGGGCGTGCCACTCGTCCGTGCCGCGAAACCACTTTTGAAGATAGACCTTGCGCGTAACCCACTCGGCGTGGCCATCGGCGAAAACCACATTGCCGCCGTCTTTGCCATGATTGTCCCCGGCGTCGGGGTAGTCCTCGTTCTTGCGGCCCGGATCTGTGCCCGAGCTGTCTTTATCGTCGGCCTCGTAGATGACCCAGATGTCGGAGGGACTGCCTAGCTGGCCCAGGCACTGGTATTGCGGGAACCCGCCGGACGCGTTGTTGAGCCGGTACGTGTAGCCGGCCACGGTGTTCTGCGTCTTGCGGATCATCGCGCCGGCGACGCCGGACCCCTGACGGGCATTCAGCCAACCGGCCATCTCCCAACTGTGGCCAGTCGTGCCGTTCTTGCCGCTGGCATTATTGAGCAGGTCAGGCAGGTATCGTGCTTCACCGTGCAAGCGGTCCATATAAGAAGGCACGCCGGAGTCGTTTGGGCTGTTGGGACCAGCACTGCTGGGAGAGATCGTCACCCAAATGGCGTCGCGCACCGCGTTCTTGGTTGCGGGGCAGACAAAGGACTTCAGGTTGGACACGTATCGGGGGAAAAGCCAATTCATGTCGTCATCCGTCCAATTGGCGCAGCCACTCAGCGCGTTCTTGTTGTCATCATCGGCGTACATCTGGCTGCCGAGACCAAGTTGCTTACTGTCATTGAGACAGGTGGTCCGCTGGGCGCGCATCTTGGCTCTGGCGAGCGCCGGAAGGAGCAGTGCCGCCAGGATTGCAATGATGGCGATTACCACCAACAGTTCGATAAGAGTAAAACCTGATCGCGCCTTCTCCGGGCGCTGCGCGGGCAACAAGTTCATGCAGTTGATGGTCGTATTACTTTTGCTACCACAAATCTGCGGAGGATTCAAGCGCGACCTGCCGGACAGTCCTCGCTCGTCTTGCTGCTGCGTTCTTGGTTGAACCTGAGCGCTTATGTCGCTAGGTTAACTTCAGAGGCCTATGGAACGAGCGGATGAATTGGCTGGGCATGTGACCGTCGGCGCCCCGACGATCCTGATGTGTATCGCCATAGGTTTTGCGGTTCTATTCGTGGGGGTGATGATCCTTGACCACCTGAAACGCGAGAGGCAACATCATCGTTACAGTAGCCACCACAAGGGACTGGGGAGAGCGTTGACCCGTCCGTTCCGCAGGACGAAGAATTCCTGGTTGGCGATCAAGGACCTGCTGCGAAAGCGCGCGCGTCCCAACCGATGGGATCAGCCAAGACACCCTCGACCGTCGAAGGAGGCCCGTGAGCTGCGAGATCGGCGCCGCAATCGTTCCGGGCAGTAATGCGGAGTTCAGGGCCTCGAGAGCTTTGCCTCTTCGATATTTGGGGCTGAGCGGCGGGCCCCGACCCGAGCGCAGATTGGCAGCAATCCACACCTCCCCCCGGTGCTTCCCAGGCCCTTGAATCCAGGCCTGGCGATTCCTGGACTGGCACGGACACTGCCGAGCAGGATGGATGCTGCATCGGCGGTTACGCGAACCAGATAACAGCCTGTCGGCCGTGCGCCTTCAACGCTACCTGGATTTGCAGCGCCGCGTTGGTTCGGACCCTACAATCTTGAGGCACTGAAAACGTAATTGAACCGTCCGTTTGGCGCCGCGTCGCCATTGACGGCGAACTCCTCGATCTGGCCGGGCTGCTGCATGTTGTCTGCCCACTTGAACTCGATTTGGAGGGGTTCGGAGGCGCCATCCAGTCCAAGGTCTGCCCGGCGGATAGCCACTTCCATTTCGCTGCCCTTGATCTGGTACCGCACGGTCCCCGCGCGCCGCCAGTTCCATCCCCCCGTGCTCGCTTCCAATACTCCAGCAGCGGTCCGGTTCACCAGAAAGTCGTACCCATGCCAGTTCGCTCCGGCGCCGCTCCTCACATTCAGCAATAGCCACATCCAGTTTGTGCCGGTGCCAGACGTGATAGGATCTTTGGTGCGCACATAGAAGTAGAGGTGTCTGGCGTCGCGGGCGACCTTCGCCGCAACAAAGTCATTCCGCCCGGTATTGTTTACGTATTGCGCCACCTGGTTCCATCCCGGATGGTCGCGGCACGCGGCGTCTCCGATGTCATCGCGATACTCGGGACGAACGGCTTGCCAGTCACCAAAATCGCCATCTACCGCAATCGTTCGCGACGGGCCGCTGGAATCGAGGGCGCGCACCCCTTTGTAACGCCGGATGAAAGAGATCATTTGGTAATAGTAGTTGTCGCCGTGACCGCCTTTCATGGGTTCGATGTCCCGGCTGCGTTCCTGATCGAACTGGTCCACAAACATTACTGGTTCGCGGATGCCTGCGAACTGATCAAAGCGCATGGCGATCCATTCGTTCCAGCCGGTAATGAAGATGACCCTCGGATCTTTTTTCAGCGCGTGCTCGAACTGCTCGCTGAAATTGAGTCCCTCGTTGACCGCACCGGCGCGCGCATCGTTGGCTCCCTGGTGCCAGTTGCGCCCGCGGGCATTGGCCTCGCTAAGCGAGCCCAGCCGGCCACCCACGGCGTTTTGCGCGACACCGACGGCCATTTGTTCCTTCTCGCCCCTCGAATTGCGGAACACGTGCTGCGGAAAGACCTCCAGCCAGCTCCACATGTCCGGCCCTGTGGGGCCGCGAAAATAGTCGGGCTGCGGCTTGCGGAAGGCAAAGAAGTCGCGCACTTGCGCGCATTCCGAACCACAGATTTCAGTGCGCAGCGCGCGACTGCCATTGGTAACCACGCCATCGGCGTAGGAACGTCCGCCCGGCCAATTCTTGCTCGAATGACTCCACCAACCGGGCGTGCCGCGCGGGCCAGACATCTCCAGATAGTAGGCTCCCGGCTCCAGCGGCTTTGACAGTCGCAGCGAGACCCAGGCATTGTCCGCAATATTGGAAAATGCCTGCGAGGACAATGGCTCTCCATGTGGCCCTCCGCGGCGCAAGGCGAGCGTGAGGCTCGAATTCGTTGTGGCGAAAGTAGGGCAATGCGCGGCAACCGCTTCGAATCGCGTCTTTGCCGTGAACGTCTGCCCCAAAGTGTGGCCGGCTTGGAGCGGCGCCGCCCAATCGTGCGCCTCAGTTCCCTCCGTTTCGCCGATCAGCGCGGGGTCAGCCAGAATCAGCGGCTTGCCATCCCAGCGAAACCAAAGCTCGGGGTATAGCCCTGGCTTATACAAATCGGCATAAAGCTGCGCGACAACACGGCGCGGATCCCAGAACGGGGTGAGGAACGCCACCTGGGGTGTTCGACCACCGGCGGCTCGGACTTCGGCGAACACCTTCAGCAAGGCCAGATAATAGGACTTGTAGGTCTCCTGGTTGGTGACATCGAAGACGATGAAATCAACCCCGGCGTCAGCCAGCATCTGCGCGTGCCGGCGCAGGACGTAGGCATCGTCGGCGAGATAGTAGCCGAACTGTGATTCGCCCCAATGGTGCATGGCGCCCATAGGTCCCCACGGCGGACTGGTGGGTTGGCGCATCGCGGCGGGGTTCTGTTGGAGGATCTCAGAGACGTTATAAGGGCCGCCTCGGATGTGCGGCCCGTGCCATAGAAAATAGAACACTCCTACCCAGCGATCTGGGCGCGGCAGACCAACCTGGCTCGCGTCAGGCAGGCGCCTGCCAAGTGCGTCCGTCGCCGCCCAGGTATCGCTCCGGGTGTCCCAGGTTGGAGAGGCAGAGCGAGCGGGAGGAACTGCTGCGGCAAGCACAGACTCCGGCGACCACGCAAGGCCGGCCAGGGCGAGACAGGCGCCCAGCGTGGTGAGCGAAGGCATGTTCGTCCGGCGGTCGCTACTCATGGCCGGTCTCTTCTACCTGATGAAATTCGCGCATCGGGCCGCAAACAGGCGGCCGTTGCGCTGCGCGTGTAAAGGACAGTTTGACTGCTCGAATCATATTCAGGCCGAGCCTGGCAGCAGCCATGCTGGCGGACAAAGGGTCATTGTCAAATGTCGAGTAACACCATTCCTGCCCGCGCCAGAACGAAATGAGTTTGCGGCGGAGCGGTTTCGTTACTACGGTCAGGCGTGCAATCTGCAATATTCCTTATACCCAGGCTCGCCTCGATATCCGCTGTGGCGCTTCTGGCTTCCTCCAGCCTGGCAGGTGCGGAGCGCGCCTCGCTCGCCGAGCGCCTCGGCTACAAGCCCACCGACAAGCTCCTCATCATAAACGGCGACGATGCCGGCATGTGCCACTCTGCGAACGTAGCCACGACCGAGGCGATGGAAAAGGGGCTCATGGGCTGCGCGACCATCATGGTCCCCTGCCCCTGGTTCCCGGAAATCGCCGCTTATGCCAAGGCCCACCCGGACAAGGATTTCGGGGTTCACCTCTGCCACACGTGCGAATGGGGCAAATACCGCTGGGGCCCCGTTGCGCCGCGCGAGCAGGTCCCGGGACTGATTGACGCCGAAGGCTATCTGTGGCGCGGGGTCCTGGAGGTTTACGCTCATGGCACGCCCGAACAAGCCCTCCTCGAGGGGCGGGCGCAAATCCGCCGCGCCCTGGCCGCCGGCATTGACGTCACCCACCTCGATTCGCACATGGGCACGCTGCAGTTGAATCCGGAGTATGTGAAGACTTACCTCCAATTGGCCGTCGAGTTTGATTTGCCATTGCGCATGGCTTCGCAGGACACCCTGGCTCGCCTGGGCCACCCTGAACTGCGCAACGGCTTCGCGGAGAAAGGAGTCCTGTTCCCCGACTACTTCATCTATGACGAGCTGAAGGACGAGAAGCAGGACGTGAGGAACTTCTGGCTCAAGATTGTGCGCAACCTCAAGCCCGGTGTGACCGAGCTGTATATCCATGCCGGCATCGCCAACGACGAACTGAAGGCGATCACCGGTTCCTGGCAGACCCGCTCCCAGGAATTCGAGGTCTTCACCCGCGACGAGGAGATGAAGCGCGTGGTAGCCGAGCAGCAGATCAAGCTTATTGGCTATCGGCCCCTGCGGGACCTCCAACGCAAGGAGCGGCAACAGGAAAAGCAGCGCTAATGAATTCCCATTCTGCCGCCCTCCCGCACCCGCTCGGTCGTGCTGGACGCAGCCCGGTGATGGCCGGGCTCTTGGCCTGCCTGCTGTTTGGCCTGGGTGTCGGTTCAGGCCTGCCGGCAGAGACCACCCCTGACAACGCCAGCTACGATCTGGTCATCTATGGCGGCACTTCGGGGGGCATCGCTGCCGCCGTGCAGACAGCGCGCATGGGCAAACGGGTCCTCCTCGTCAATCCGGACCAGCATCTGGGCGGTCTGACTTCGGGCGGCCTTGGCGCGACGGATATCGGCAGGAAAGGCGCCATCGGCGGCATTGCGCGCGAGTTTTACGAACGCATCGCTCGCCACTACGCCAAGGACACTGCCTGGAAGCAGGAATCCCCCGAGGACTACTTTACCAAGCGCGACTCACGGCGGGAGGCGATCAAAGATCCGATCGCCGAGGCCAAAGGTGTGCCGGCACAGTGGACCTTCGAGCCGCACGTTGCGCGAGCCGTCTTCCGCGATCTCCTGAGCGAGGCCAAGGTGCCGGTTGTGCTGGGCGAGCGGCTGGACCTCCAGGGCGGCGTGCGCAAGCAAGGAGCGCGGATCGCCTCGATTCGCATGGAGAGCGGGAAAGTCTTCGCCGGTAAGATGTTCCTGGATGCCACTTACGAGGGCGACTTGATGGCAAAGGCGGGCGTAAGCTATCACGTCGGGCGCGAGGGAAACGCCGCCTACGGCGAGACGCTCAACGGTGTCCAGACCAAGCAGGCGATATTCCATCAGTTCACGAAGCGCGTTAATCCCTACCGGACGCCGGACGACCCGGCCAGCGGCTTGTTGCCCGGTATCCATGCCGGTTCGCCCGGCGAGGAAGGCAGCGGCGACAGACGCGTCCAAGCCTACAACTTCCGGCTTTGCCTGACCGACGCCGCCGACAACCGCCGGTCAATCCCAAAACCGAACGGCTACGACTCGCTACGCTATGAACTCCTGCGGCGCTACATTGACGCCGGCGTTTTCGACGCCCTGAAACTGAATACCCCCATGCCGAACCGCAAGACCGACATCAACAACCACGGCGCGTTCTCCAGCGATCACATCGGCGCCAACTACGAATATCCCGATGGCACTCACCCCGTTCGCGAGCGCATCGTGCGCGATCATCGTGAGTACCTGATGGGGATGTGGTGGTTCTTGCAGAACGACCCCCGCCTGCCCGCGGCGGTGCGCGAGAGCGCCGGACGCTGGGGGCTGTGCCGGGATGAATTCCCTGAGAACGATGGCTGGCCCGCTCAACTCTATGTCCGCGAGGCGCGACGGATGATCTCGGACTGCGTGATGACAGAGCGTCATTGCCGCGGGACGAAGGCTGTCGCCGACGCCGTGGGCCTGGGCGCCTACGGGATGGACTCACACAACGTGCAGCGTTACGTCAAGGATGGCGCCGCTATCAACGAGGGTGACGTCGAAGTGCCCGTCGCCCGCCCCTACCCCATATCCTATCGTTCGCTAGTGCCCCGGGCCGGGGAGTGTGAGAACCTGCTGGTGCCGGTCTGTCTCTCCGCGTCCCACATTGCGTACGGCTCCATCCGCATGGAGCCGGTCTTCATGGTGCTGGGTCAATCCGCAGCCACCGCCGCCGTGATCGCAATCAATGACCGCGTAACAGTGCAACAGGTGGATTATGGCAGATTGCGGCAGCGTTTGCTGGCAGACCACCAAGTCCTCCAGTGGAATCCTGCGCCGGCCCGCTAGGCTGGGAAGACGCACAGCGCTCGGTGCAACGGACATTGATCGTCCGGCAACACGGTCCGAGGGGCGGACAACCGCCGGCTTTTGTTTAGGTGGGCTTGCGGCGGTTGCGTCGAAGGCTGAAGAGGGTGGCCTGCCTGCAGCGCCGCACCACGGCACCGGCAGCGTGAGTGCACGGCATGCGCCGCCAGGTGTTCGCTAGGCACTGTATATGCCCGGTATATGGCAGGTATATGGTGGGTATATGGTTTGCAGGGTTTTCTCGATGTCGCGACGAAATTCGCCCGCCTCATCTGAGGCCTTGAACCAGACGCGCATCGGTGCGGTCCCGTCTCCGCTTTGCAGCCGCCTTATGGATTCTGACTCCGCGGCCGACGGTAAATCTTGTTCATCGTCGCCTGGTCCACGGGCTTGATGAGCATCTCATCAATGTTCACATGAGAGGGCCGGCTGGCAACCCAGACCAGGATTTCCGCGATGTCTTCCGCTACGAGCGGATGAATGCCCTCGTAAGTCTTGCCGGCCCGGGCGGCGTCGCCTTTAAATCGCACCATGGAGAACTCGGTTTCCGCCAGGCCCGGATCAATGGAACTCACGCGGAGGCCGGTGCCATTCAGTTCGAGCCGCAAGGCGCGCGTGATCTGGCGTTCGCCGGCCTTGGCCGCGCAATAAGCCGCGCCGCCTTCATAAGCCACGTGGCCGGCGTAGGAGCCGATGTTGATGATCGTGCCTCCCGGCTGGCTGGTCATGAGCGGCAGCGCTGCCCGCGTCATGCGCAGGATGCCGAGCACGTTGGTTTGCAGCATGGCTTCCCAATCTTCGTCCTTGCCTTGCGCCACGGTGTCCAGGCCATGAGCCCCGCCGGCGTTGTTAATCAGCACATCCAGATGCGGGGAGTCAGACTTCGTGCCCCGAATTGTCTTCGAAGCCCAGGCGACAAATGCCTCGACGCTGGCCGTCCTGGCGACATCCAAAGGATGGAAATGGGCTTCCGCCGCGCCGGCCTTTCGCGCCTCCGCCGCCACCTGCTCCAACCGTGCGACTCGCCGCGCTCCCAGCAGGAGCTTCGCGCCTTCCGCGCCAAATGCGCGGGCGGCCGCGGCTCCAAACCCGCTCGAGGCGCCGGTGATCAGCACCCACCTATTCTTTAAACTCGTTCGACTCATTTGGGTCATCAATGAGTCTTCATGTACCAACCCCACAGCGCGATGAGCGCCACCGGCACCAGTCCGCCCAGCACACCTCCGGCGATTTCTGCCTTCTGAGTGTCATACTTTTCGCCGAAACGTGGGCCGAGTTGGCCACCAACCAGCCAGCCGATGGGTCCGCTAATCAACATGCAGAGCAACCCCAAGATCGGATAATGGAAGAGCAACGCCAGGCTCTTCGCCATAATCGCCGGGGCGATGCCCACGGCGAATAGTCCGCCCGTGGCACCTACGACCGCGCCGACCAGCGCGCCGAGATTCAACTCACCCAAGCGAGGATTCATCTTCTGCCGCAAATCTTTCATACCCGGCGACCAAATGCAACGCCTCCGTTGGCCGCGGGGGTAGAGCTTGACACCACGACCGGGCTCGGCAATCGGGACCTGCGCGGAGCGCGGCTGGCCTCAGCCGCAGCACGTGCAATCGGGAGTGGCTCTCGGGACACTAAGGAAAGCCCGCATAGTCGGGGGTGCTGCGGCTGAGGACAGCCGCGCTCCGGTGGCGGTGTTGAGAAGCGCCCTTGGCCGGGAATGGCCGCAGATTCGAGTTGTCGCAATCGCGCTGTCGGGCTTTAATGCGGCTTCTACTATGAGCAATTCGCGTATGTTAATCTCTCGGGCAGGCAGCTTCTGCGTCGCCTTCACCTTGCTCTTAAGCATCAGCAGCGTTGCGGCTCTACCGCCCAGCGTTCAGGCCGCGTTTTATCCCGAGACGCTGGCACAGATGGACGCCGCGATCAACGAGGCGATTGCAAGCAACAAGTGTCCGGGGGGCGTGCTGTGGCTTGAGCACCGCGGCGCCGCGTATCACAAGGCCTACGGCAACCGCGCCCTGGTGCCAGCCGTCGAACCGATGACCGAGGACACTATCTTCGACGCCGCCTCCCTGACGAAGGTCGTGGCCTGCACCCCGGCCATCATGCTGCTGGTCGAGCGCGGCCAGGTAAAGTTGGATGAGCCGGTCCAGACCTACATCCCGGAGTTCAAAGGTGACGGCAAGGAGGCCATCACCGTGCGCCAACTCATGGTCCACGTCTCGGGCCTGCGGGGGGATATCGAGACCAAGACCGACTGGCGCGGCCAGCAAACCGCCATTGAGAAGGCGTGTGCGGAGAAACTGCTGACCCCGCCCGGCACCGCCTTCCGTTACAGCGACATCAACTTCTTCCTCCTGGGCGAAATCGTGCAGCGCGTCACCCATACGCCGCTGGAGGTGTTTGTCGCGCGCGAGATCTATCAGCCATTGAAGATGGTGGATACCGGCTACCTGCCGCCCGAGTCTAAAGTGAAGCGCATCGCGCCGACGGAGGTGGTAAGCGGCAAACCTTACCGGGGCGTGGTGCACGACCCGACATCGCGGCACATGGGCGGCGTGGCGGGCCACGCCGGCCTGTTCCTGACCGCCGCGGACCTCGCTCGGTATGCGCGCATGTTGCTCAACCAGGGCTCGCTCGACGGCGTCCGTATCTTCAAGCCCGAGACCGTCCGATTGATGACCTCCATCCAGACACCGGATTCCCTGCCGCAACGCCGCGGCCTGGGCTGGGACATTGACACCGGTTACAGCGGCCCGCGCGGGAAGATCTTTCCGGTCGGCTCGTACGGCCACACCGGGTGGACCGGCACCTCCCTCTGGATTGATCCTGCCTCCCAGACTTTCGTCATCTTCCTCTCCAACCGCAATCATCCGAGCGAAAGCGGCAACGTCGGCGCGCTCCGTGCCCGACTCGGCACCCTGGCGGCCGAGTCACTGCGCACGTCCCCGCTCCCGGTTGTCGTGGCGCGGTCCGCAGAACCCACCAGGATCGAGTCACCCAAAGGTGCGGAACAGGCAAGGAGCCTCGGGACGGTCCGAGCTGCCGCTCCGGGCAGCGGGGCTGACGTTGGGTCGGCGGTTTTTGCGCAGCAGCGGCGCGCCGCGCGAACTCTCAACGGCATTGACGTGCTGGCCAAGCGGAAGTTTGCGCCGCTCAAGGGACTACGCGTGGGCTTGATCACCAACCACACGGGGCACGACCGAGAGCGCAACCCCACCATTGACTTGCTGAAGAACGCGCCGGGCGTCGAACTCAAGGCGCTGTTCAGCCCCGAGCACGGCATCCGTGGCGCTGCAGATGAGAAGGTCGGCGACGCGGTGGATGAGAAGACTGGCCTCCCGATCCACAGCCTTTACGGCAAGAGCAACAAGCCGACGCCTGAGCAGTTGAAGGACCTGGATGCGCTGGTGTACGACATCCAGGACATCGGCTGCCGGTTCTATACCTACACCGCGACCATGGGCTTGTGCATGGAAGCCGCGGCTGAGAACGGCAAGAAGTATTTTGTGCTGGATCGGGTCAACCCCATCAACGGAGTCGCGATCGAAGGACCGGTGCGGCTTGGCAAGGGCAGCTTCGTGGCCTATCACGAGGTCCCGTTGCGGTACGGCATGACGATCGGCGAGCAGGCGCGGATGTGCAACGCCGAGCACAATATCAAAGCCGACCTGACGGTCATCCCCCTGGAGAACTGGCACCGCGAGTGGTGGTTTGACCAGACGGGTCTGCCCTGGACCAACCCTTCCCCCGCGATGCGTAACCTGACCGAGGCGATCCTCTACCCGGGCATCGGCCTGCTCGAGAGCGCGCTGTCCGTCGGGCGCGGCACCGACACGCCGTTCGAAGTAGTCGGCGCGCCCTACATAGACGACGTTCGGTTGGCGGAGGAATTGAATGGCGCGGGCCTGCCTGGTGCGAGCTTCGTGCCGATTCGGTTCACTCCCACCTACAGCGTTCACAAGGACAAGCTCTGCGGGGGTGTCTATATCCTCCTGACAGACCGCGATCGGTGCCCGGTGGTGGACGTGGGCCTGCAGATTGCGGAAACCCTTTATCGGCTGTATCCGAACGACTTTGACCCCGGCAAGATGAGCCGTCTGCTGCTGCACCCGCCGACGCTCGAAGCCGTCAAGGCCAACAAGCCCCTCGCGGAAATTCACGCCCTGTGGCAGAAGGACCTCAAGGAGTTCAAGAAGCGCCGCGCGAAGTACCTGCTTTACTAGCAGACCACGCTTCACGCTTCACGCGTCACGTTTCACGTTTCACGTTTCACGCAACACGTCTCACGGCCCTGACGGGCGCTGACCTTGCTGTGCGCCAGGCAGGTTGATCGTGGCATTCGGCTCCCAGGTATGTTCCCGGTGGTCAATGATCAGCACCCGAGGCAGCAACTCGATCTCATGTCCGAACAGCCGGAAGGTCACCGTGCCGGGCAGAAAGGTCGTGTCCTGAAATACGCACTCTCCAAACGGGACGACATAAGGCACCGATCTGGCCTGGCCGAATGCCAGAGGTGTGACGGGTGATTGGGGATTGTGGGGCTGCGGTGGTTCTGCGGCCGAAGCGCCCGATGCGTTTGTCGCCGTGTAGCTTTCTGCGGAGAACACGATCTGCACATTCGTAATGCCCAGCCGGGACTGAGCGATCACGATCGCCGGCGAACCGGAGGCACTCTGGGTGAACGTCACTTGCCACGGCCCCTGCCGTGTGCGCCGATATTCGATGCCCCAGTAGAAAGCCGCGTACCCAATCAGCGCGAGCGCGAACGCCAGGATAATATGTCTCAGGACGCCGTCCGGTTTCATGTCCGGGAGCAGGCTTGGCGGTTTACCGATACCTGTCAAGCGGCCTGACGCTGTCACCTTTGGCCACTGGATTTTCAGTGTTACACTTGCTGTTATCCGTGCGAGTATTCGGTGACGATGATCAATGACCAGGAACCAAAACGACTCACGTGGGTGGGGACCGCCCCCAACCGGCGGCAGTGAATTGTCTGCATCTTCTATGAAAACGAACTCGGTGAAATGGACTCTCCTTTCTTTGGCTCTGTTGGCGGCTACGGCCAGTGTTGCCGAAGACCGTCCATCTGGCGGCGGCGGACAGCCGGAAAACTCGAACCTCGCGAGCGGTGAGCGACCACGGCGTGGGGCGGGTGGATTTCGTGCGCCGATTGCTTTGAATCCGGACGACAAAGCGGCTTTCGAGGATCCGCCAGCCGGGTTTGATCGGAAGCGCGACGACGTTCCGCACGGCAAGTTGGAGATGATCCAATACGACTCCAAGACGGTGGGCACAACGCGCAAGATGCAGGTCTATACTCCACCCGGTTATTCGAAGGACAAGAAATATCCTGTGCTCTACCTCCTGCACGGCATCGGTGGAGATGAAACGGAGTGGCAACGGTTTGCCCATCCGGACATTCTCCTCGATAACCTCATCGCCGACGGCAAAGCCGTGCCGATGATCATCGTGATGCCCAATGGCCGGGCCCAGAAGAACGACCGTGCGGAGGGCAACGTTTTCGCTGCAGGGCCGGCTTTTGCGGCTTTCGAACAGGACCTGCTCAAGGATGTCATTCCCGCCATCGAGTCACGGTATTCGGTGCAAACCAATCGCGACCACCGGGCGCTTGCCGGGTTGTCCATGGGCGGCGGCCAATCTCTAAACTTTGGTTTGGCGCATCTCGACACCTTCGCTTGGGTGGGTGGTTTCTCGTCCGCCCCCAACACGAAACCACCTGCGCAACTCGTGCCTGATCCCGCGACCGCGACCCGGCAATTGAGACTCCTGTGGCTGTCCTGCGGCAATAAAGACGGATTGATCGGAGTCAGCCAGCGCGTTCATGCCTATCTCAAGGAAAAGCAGGTGCCGCACGTCTGGCATGTGGACGGCAACGGCCACGATCCAACGCACTGGAAAAACAACCTCTGGCTGTTCTCGCAGCGAATCTTCCGTTAGGCTGGAGCATCCGGGTCAATTGTCGCTTAGCTGACCCGGCAAGATCATGAACCAATTCGTGCGCTCCCCCGCTGCCATCTTCTGCGCGAGTCTCTTAGGCACCCTGCCCGCCCATGCCGGAACCGCGCGAAATCCCATCATCCATGCCGACGTGCCGGATATGGCCATGATTCGCGTGGGCGACAGCTACTACATGAGCAGCACGACGATGCACATGAGCCCGGGTTTGCCCATCATGAAGTCCAAGGATTTGGTGAACTGGCACCTCATCGGCTACGCCTATGACACGCTCGCGGACAACGACGCGCTCACGCTGCAAAACGGGCGGAGCGCCTACGGTTCCGGCTCCTGGGCTAGCAGCCTGCGCTATCACCGCGGTACCTTTTACGCGACGACATTTTCCAGCACCTCAGGCAGGACTCACGTTTACCGGACCAAGGACATCG
Organism: uncultured Verrucomicrobiota bacterium; assembly: GCA_964625855.1. GTDB lineage: Bacteria > Verrucomicrobiota > Verrucomicrobiia > Limisphaerales > UBA8199 > JAPLUA01. The sequence goes on from CAZVFC010000016.1 coordinate 101,177, forward strand.
AGAAAGGCCCGTGGCTCGAGAACTCCTTTCGTCCCTCGCTGCACGATCACACGCTATTCTTCGACGATGACGGTCGCGTTTACATGCTCTACGGTGGCGGCAACCTTCGTTTGGCCGAGCTGAGCGCGGACCTGACCGGCCTCAAGCCCGGAGGCTTCAACCAGGTTGTCATCACGAACGCAAGTGCCGTGGCCGGTCTGAACATCGGTCTGAACGCGGAGGGCTCGCAACTGCTGAAGCACAACGGCAAGTATTACCTCTTCAACATCACCTGGCCGCGGGGTGGTATGCGCACCGTGCTTGTGCATCGTGCGGACACAATCGCCGGCCCGTATGAAGGCCGCGTGTCCTTGCAGGACAAAGGCGTAGCCCAGGGCGGACTCATTGACACGCCGCAGGGAGATTGGTTTGCCTACTTGTTTCGCGATTACGGCGCAGTGGGCCGCATTCCCTATCTCGTGCCTGTCAGATGGTCGGATGGATGGCCCTTGCTCGGCGTGGACGGCAAGGTGCCCGATCTGCTGGATCTTCCTGTCAGCAAGGGCCTCATCCCAGGCATCGTCGCCTCGGATGAATTTCATCGCCGTCCTGGCGACCCGGCCCTCCCGCTGGTCTGGCAGTGGAACCACAACCCGGACAACAAACTTTGGTCGCTCACGCAGCGTCCTGGTTTCCTGCGGCTGACGACCGGGAGGGTGGACGCCGATCTGCTCAAAGCCCGCAACACGCTCACGCAGCGGACGCTCGGCCCGGCGTGTTCGGGTCTGACCGCCATTGACGTAGCCCACATGAAGGACGGCGATTTCGCCGGACTCGCGATGTTGCAGAAGCAGTGCGGCCTGGTCGGTGTCAAAATGGACGGCGGCACCAGTTCCATCGTGATGGTCAGCGCCAAAACGGGTTCGCCTGTCGAGGAGCAGCGCGTTCCGCTGGCCGCGAAGACTGTCCATCTAAAGGCGGAGTGCGACTTCAAAGATCGGGCGGACACCGCGCATTTCTTCTACCGCCTAGACGGCAAGTCATGGACCTCCATCGGCGGCGAACTGAAGATGGTTTACACCTTGCCGCACTTCATGGGTTATCGCTTTGCGCTATTCAACTACGCGACCAAGACCGCCGGCGGCTTCGTGGATTTCGACTTTTTCCGCGTGAGCGGTGAGACGCACGGCGGAAATTAGGCGAGTCCCGATGCCTGCTTTATGAAGGCTCGATTTGCGACAATCTTCGCCGAGACGCTGCTATATGGAGGCCTGGGACCTGGGTTTCGTGCCGCCCGCAACCTCGGGACATTTTCCGGTTGCTGCTGCTTCATGTACCCTGTGTAATCGAACGGGCATCATGAGTCGCTTTTCGCTATTGGATGGAAGCATCGTTGGCCTTTACCTCGTCGCCACCATGGTTGCCGGGATCATGGTCAGAAAGTATGTCGGCAAGGTTGAAGATTTCCTGGTAGCCGGCCGGGAAATGAACCTCTACCTCGGCATCGCCTCCCTCGCCGCCACGGAATTCGGCATCGTCACCTGCATGTACACCGCCCAAAATGGCTACGACAAGGGCTTTTCCGGCGCCACACCCGGGATCTTGCAGGCGGCGGCGATGCTGGTGGTCGGCCTTACAGGTTTTTGCATCACCCCACTGAGGAATTCGGGCGTGATGACCATCCCCGAACTCTTCGACAGGCACTACGGCCAGAGGATCCGCTGGATGAGCGGGGTGGTCATTGTGCTCGGCGGGTTGCTGAATATGGGCGTATTTCTCCGAACCGGCGGTGATTTCCTCGTTGCCGTTTGCGGATTGAATCCCAAGTACCTGGAAATGACCATGACGCTCCTTCTCGTCAGCGTCGCGGTTTACACCGTCCTGGGCGGCATGCTCTCAGTTCTCGTCACGGACTACTTGCAGTTCGTGGTCATGAGCGTCGGTCTTATTATCGTGACTATTCTCATCCTCGTGAAGGTCGGCTGGACGGCAATGGTGACTGCCGTCGAAGCCCGCTACGGTGCCGGGGGCTTCAACCCTTTCGTTCATCCGGACATGGGCTGGTCATTTGTGGTCTTTAACGCAGTGCTTACTCTTGCAAGCGTCCTCACCTGGCAGACCGTTATTCAGCGCGCGCTCGCGGCCAAGGATAGCCAGGTGGCCCGAAACATTTACAAAGGCACCAGTTTCTTCTTTGTCTGCCGCTTCCTCCTGCCGGGCATCTGGGGCATTGCCGCGCTAGCGACGCTTTCGCCGGAAGCGGTGGGGTCAAATACGCTTCTGGCCATGCCGAAGTTCCTCAGCACCTTCATCCCGGTCGGCCTCATGGGGATCCTCATCGCCGCAATGCTGGCCGCCGATATGTCAACGGACTCCTCCTATATGCTCACCTGGGGCGGCGTCATCTATAACGACATTATGGCGCCGTTCCGCAAGACCCAGTGGTCCGAGAAACGGGGCCTGCTCTGGAATCGAATGATCGTCGCCCTCATCGGCATCTTTCTTCTCTTCTACGGCCTATGGTATCCCCTCAAGGGTGACCTCTGGACTTATCTCGCCATCACGGGAACCGTCTATCTTGCCAGCATGTCCGTTCTGCTGATCGCCTGCTGCTACTGGAAGAAGGCGAACAACTGGGGCGCAGCCGGCGCGATTATCTTCGGCGCGGCCATGCCTGTCGCTTACCTGATCTTCGAGCAAGTTCCTGCGACCCGGCATCTGTTTAAAGTAACGATAGGTTCGTCCGTGTGGGGCATCCTGACCTTTGCGGCGGCGGCCCTCGCCATGGTGGTTGGCTCGGTCTTGAAACCGAAGTGGAAGGTTACCTGACGACTTTATGCCGAAACATCTGATTTGGTGGCTCCTGACGATGATCTGCGTGATCTGGTATGTCACCATCACATGGTATGTGGCCATCCGCGGCGCCAAAGACATCAAGGAAATGCTCGCTCGCCTGCGCGACCGCCAAAGGCCGGAGCAGTAGGTAGGGACCTTTCGCCGAAACGTCCCGGTTTGCGCGGGAGCCGACGCCTCGGCGAGGCGTCCCTACCAACGGCCATGGGATTCCTCACTCGAGGCATCCGCTGCCTTCGATGGGCCAAGCTGCTTCGATGAGGTTCCGTCGCACAATCCACATTCGGCGATGGAGGTTGCACGTGGTGCAGCCGTGCGAGGGAATGATTCGAATCTTCTGGCCGACGGAGGCCGCGAAGTTATCAATCGGGAGATGCTCCTCGACGATGGAACGCGCTTTGGCTTCCGGCGCGCCGGCCACCACGGGCAAGCCGAACTCGTTGCCCATGCCTTTGAGTCCCACGTCGGCAACTGCGAAATCCTTCTTCGCCGAGACGATGGTGGCCAGTATGGATAGCGCGTTTTGGAACACCGTGGATACCTTCTTGTAGGAACAGTCCATCAGGGCATAGCTGCCGGCCTGGATTTCGTTGAAGTAGGGAAGGTTCCCTGTGATGTCGTAGGTCCCAGTCCCGCCACCGGACACGATGCCGCGAGGGAGTCCGGCGCCGTTCAGCAACTCGCGCGTGGCGCGGACCGCGTCCATCGCTTCCGTCACTTTGGCGCGCCGCTCTTCGGCGTCCGGGTGGGTGACAAGATGCCCTTCGTAAGCCTGCAGCCCGTCAAAGCGCAACCCGGGCGTCTCGCGAATCCTGCGGGCCAGCGCCAGCGCGGGTTCTCCCGGTGAGACGCCGCAACGCCGCATGCCGACATCCACTTCCACCAGCACGCCAATTTCGACGCCGGCACCTACTGCCGCGGCGCCCAACTCGGCTGCGTTTGCCGGGCAATCAACCGCCGCTCTCACTGTGGCCGCGCGGTTCAGGGCCGCCAATCGTTGAGCCTTTTGCGGGCCAACGACTTGATTGGCAATGAGCACATCCCGGATGCCGACGGTGACCAGCACTTCGGCTTCGCCCAGTTTGGCACAGGTGATCCCCACGGCGCTGCCGGCTGCGAGTTGGCGCTTCGCGAGCGTGACGCACTTGTGCGATTTAAAATGAGGGCGCAGTTTGGCTGGCCGCTCGGCGAAATAGGCAGCCAGCAGTTTCAGGTTGTGCTCCAGCGCATCCGCATCCACGACGAGGGCGGGCGTGGGCAGGGTTTCAACCGGCTTGCCGAGGAAGGTATCAATCATGGTGGCAGTCATACGAAGCAGTTTGGGCGTTCACAGACGGGATTCGTTGATGCAGCGGACATTGGCAACGGCCAATCGAATGCACGCTCACAGCCCCCAGCCCACCGGCGCCTGGGGATCATAGCCGAGCACGGCGCTTTTGCGTTTGCAGTAGGTCAGCAATCCCTCAATGCCGAGTTCCACGCCGGTGCCGCTCTGCTTGTGCGGAGGCACAGGGATTTCCGGGTAACCGGTCAACATTGTGTTCACCCAAATAATGCCGGTATCCAGGGCCTTGATCAGGCGCAGGGCGCGTTCGGCATCCGCCGTCCAGACGGAGCCGGACAACCCATATTCGACGCTGTTGCTAATGGAGACGGCCTCGGCCTCGTCCGCAAAAGTCAGGACACTAAGCACCGGTCCAAAGATCTCCTCGTCGTGGGCCTTCATCCCCGGCTTTACGTTCACCAGAATGGTTGGCTGCACCCAAAATCCCCCGGAAAGGCGCCCGCGCAGTTTCAGCCGGCCCCCACCGCAGAGCACCCTGCCTCCCTCTTTGACTGCCTGCTTCATCGCGGACAGGGCTATCTCATATTGGCTCCGGGTGATCATTGGACCCATAAGCGTCTTGGGATCGCGCGGATCGCCTACCTTGATGCGGCGAACCTTCTCGCGCAGCAGGCTGGTGAACTTTGCCGCGACGGATTTCTGAACGAGCAGGCGCGAGCAGGAGACGCACAACTGCCCGGCGTTGACGAACGCGCTGATCAGAGCGGCCTGGGCCGCGCGTTCGAGATCCGCGTCGGCGAAGACGATGATGGCGTTCTTGCCGCCGCATTCAAGGTTCACCGTTTTCATCTGGCGGGCGGCCAACCCCTGGATCGCCTGGCCCACAGCGGTGGAGCCGGTAAAGGAAACCTTCTTCACCAGGGGATGGGCCACCAGTACGTTGCCGGCGCCGGAACCCGGGCCGGTGACCACGTTCACGATTCCCCGGGGAAATCCCGCCTGGAGGCAGAGCTTCGCAAAAGCCACAGTTGAGAGCGGGGTTTCCACGGAAGGTTTGAGGACGATGGCGTTGCCCGCCGCTACTGCCGGCGCGACCTTCATCGCCGCGTTCACCAACGGGTAGTTCCAGGGGAGGATGCCGGCCACCACGCCGTAAGGCTCCCACGTGGTCAGTGAGAAGCATCCGGCCGCAGTGCTTTTGACCGCACCCTCGATCTTGTCGGCGGCGCCGGCATAGAAGCGGATGATCTGCGCCGTCAAGGGCAGCTCTCCGCCGCGCAGTTGGGAGATTGGCTTGCCGACATCCAGCAACTCCAGTCGAGCGAGTTCCTCCGCGTGCGCCTCCACCAACCCGGCCAGCTTGAGCAGCAACCGGGCGCGGTCCGACGGCGTCAGGCGCTGCCATTCCGGCGAATGGAACGTCCTGTCGCTCGATCCGACGATTCGAGCGACTGTCTTCTCGTCACAGCACGCTTCCCGCGCGATGACGCCGCCGGTGGCGGGGTTGACCACGGCGAGGAAACCGGCGCCGCCGGTTCTCAATTCTCTGCCGTCAATAACGGGTCCGACGTTCTGTATCTTCATAGCGATCCTTTTCTGGTTTGCGGTGGTGGAACTTTGACCGAGGGCCCGGCTCAAGAGTCCGGTGTGAAGCCGAGGACCAGCGACACGAACATGCGCATTCCGACGCTGAGGGCGGCGTCGGGGAAATCGTAACGGTTGCTGTGCAGCGAGTGATAGGAGTCCTGACCAGGGGGACACACCCCCAGCAGGAAGAAGCAGCCAGGGATTTTCTCCTGGTAATAGGCAAAGTCCTCGCCGCCCATCGAGGGGCGGGCTGTCACGATGAACCGGTCCGGACCGAGCACCGCTTGCGCGGTTTTGGCGACGTAATCGGCTAGGGTTGGATCATTGACGGTGGGGGGATAGCCTTGGATCCACTCGAGCTTGAGTTGGCAGCCTTGGGCGGCGGCCACGCCAGCGCAGCGGCGCTCGACGGACTCGCGCAGCATGCGGCGTGGTTCTGGCGCCACGCTGCGCACCGTTCCGCTGATGCGCGCGGCATCCGGGATGATGTTCACCGCGGTGCCGCCCTGCACGGTTCCAACGGTGATCAGGCCCGGCTCGGTGGGATCCAGTTCACGGCTTACGCATTGCTGCAGGTTCAGGACCGCTTCGCAGGCCGCGATGATGGGGTCCCGGCCCAGGTGCGGCTGGGCGCCATGACAGCCGCGGCCCAGGAACTCGGCGGTGAAGCTGTCCGTGGCAGCCATGAGCGGACCGGGCCGGGTGCTGACGGTGCCGATGGGCAAGGAGGGCCAGCCGTGCATACCGAAGATGGCGCGCACCGGGGGGCCCAGCCGGCCATCCAGGACGCCTGCCTTAACAAGGCGCTCGGCGCCGCCGCCGATTTCTTCGGCGGGTTGCCAGATGAGCTTCACGCAAACGGGCAGCCGCGCGGCGCAATCTCTCAGAATCGGCGCGCAACCGAGCAACATGGCCGTGTGACCGTCGTGACCGCAGGCGTGCATTCGGCCGCTACGAGTACTGGCATAGTCCGTGCCGGTCTGCTCCTGGATGGGCAGCGCATCAATATCTGCCCGCAAGGCGATGCAGGGCTTGGCAGGATCGCCGATGAGCGCCATGGTGGCAGTCGGAGCTTCCGGGACTCCGGCGCTGAAGGGGATGCCCAGGCGCGTCAGTTCCTCCCGAATCAATGCCGCCGTCAGGTGTTCCTCATCGGACAACTCGGGGATCGCATGCAGCCGGTGGCGCAGCTCAACCACGCGTGGCAGCGTGGATGCCAGGGAAGCGTCGAGGTTCATCTCCTGGTTCCCATCACCACGCGGTCCAGCCACCATCCACGGCGAGGTTGTGGCCCGTCACGTAGCTGGCGGCATCCGAGGCCAGGAACACCACCGCCCCTTTCATTTCGTGCGGTTTCCCCATTCGGTGCATGGGGGATTTGGCGTTCAGCCGCCGGATCAACTTCGCCGGGGCCGATGTGGCAGGGAACGGGCCGGGGCTGAGACAATTCACCCGGACGCGATCCCTTCCCCAATAAACGGCTAGGTGGCGGGTGAGGTGGATAATCCCGGCCTTGAGCGTTTGATAGGCTGCGGGGTTCGCCGCCGCAGCATCACGATAGACATCCGGGTAGGAAGCCACCTGGCCGTACATGGAGCCCAGGAGAATAATGCTGGCCGGGCGCCGGGTTTGGACGGCGTGATCGCGCGCGAGGCGCGCCAGCAGAAAGTAGCCTGTCGCATTGCCCAGTTGCCGGTTGAATTGCGCGGCGGTCACGGTGCGCCAATCAGACCCGAGCAACTCGTGGCCGTTGTTCACAAGGATGTCAACCTGACCCGCTTGTTTCAGGGCCGAGGCGAATCCGCGTTTGATGGACGCTTCGCGGAAGTAGTCTATCGCCACCGCCAGGTGCCGCCCCGCTTCCGCGCCACCCAGCCGGGCGGCGGTCCGGCGCGCGCTGGCAAGGTTGCGACTGGCTGCGATCACCCGGCACCCGGCTTCAGCCAAAGCACAGGCCATGGGGAAACCGAGGTGCCCACCGGCGCCGGTGATCAGCGCTACCCGGCCCGACAAATCGAACAGCCGCGCCACCGATGGTCCGGCGTCTTCCGCCGCTTCCACTCGCGTTCCAGCCATGGACCCGCTCATACGCCCTTCTGGCATTCGGCCGCCATCGCCGCGAGGCGATTGTCGAACGTGAATCCCAGGGGCGCATACAGCTCCTGGATCTGTTCCAAGCCGCGCTTAAGGATGCGGATATCGGCGTTGTGGGCAATGAACCGTGCTCCCATGCCCATGATCTTCCGGGTGTGCTCGGGATTGGGACTGACGGTGCCCCAGTGTATGCCGGCGGCTTTGGCGGCTTTGGCCACACGCTCGAGCGCATTCGCCACCGGCGGAGAATCAAACTGCCCGGGCACGCCCGACAACACGCTCAAATCGCCCGGCCCGAGAAAGAGAACATCCACGCCCGGCACTTGCGCGATGGCCTCGGTCTGCTCCACGGCACGCGGCGATTCGATCTGGATGATGACCAGCGTTTCCTCGTTGGCTGTCTTCAGATACTGGCGCAGCGGCATGAAGCAGTACGGCGCGTCGGCGTTGGCGGCGTCCACACCGCGTTCGCCGATCGGCGCAAATTTTGCCCAGCGCACCACTTCGGCGGCTTCCGAGGCGCTCTCGCACCGGGGATACATAATCCCCTGCGCGCCGGCTTCGAGCATCCGGCACATCCGCATGAACTCACCCTTGGCCGGCCGCGCAATAATATCGGAAGCGCCGACCCGCGCGGCCCGCATCAGGTTGGCCGCCGTCTCGACGGTGTAATGGTGGTGCTCGAGGTTCATCCAGATACCGTCAAAACCCATCAGGCTGGTCATCTCGTACAGCGTGGGATCGGTGTAGTGCAGGGTCGTGGTCAAGGCGGCTTCGTTTCGGCGAAGCTTGGCTTTGATTCGGCTTGGTCGCATGAGGGAGTCTCCTATATCGGCGGCGGTTGTAGAGGGAAATATTCTTGCTGCATCCTGGCCACGCGCCAGGCGTGAGCTCGGTATAGTTCTTCCCAGCGCCGTGCTTCCTCAGCCGTATAGTTGTAGAAACCGCGACCGTTGAGGATGCCGCGCGCGCCGCTCTCCGCTAATTCGCGGATTGGGCCTGGGGCTTCGTTCGCTTTGCTCAGGGTCGGCAGGACGGGTTCCATGGCTTTGAGGTAAAGCTCGGGACCGCCGGTCAGGTCAATCCATCGGAATGGTCCGCACAGGGTGGCCCAAAGCCCGAGGGCGTTGCGAACGGAACGGTCTATGGTCTCGGCATCCGCCACGCCGGATTCGAGCAGGTTCAACGCTTCACGATACATGGCGTAGCCGATGCGGTTGACAATGAAGCCGGGGATTTCCTTTTGGCACAGGCTGGGGTCCTTGCCGAGGCGACGAGCCAACTCCGCTGTCGTCCGCAAGGTCCGATCCGAAGTGTGTTCGCCACGCACGATTTCCAGGAAGCGGGTGGCGTGGGCGGGCTCGGCCCAGTGCATGCCGATCAGGCGCTCCGGATGGCGGCGCGCTTGCTGGAGCCGGCTAATGGGAATGGCAGAGCTGTTGCTGGCGATGACAGTATCGGCGCTTACCTGGGCTTCGATCCCGTCCAGCACCTCGGCTTTGACCGCGACGTCCTCGAGCACACTCTCCACGACAAACGAGCAATCGCGCAGGGCCTCAAAGCCGGTAGCTTGCGTCAGGCGCGCGGCCCACTCCTGCCGCAAGGCGGAATCGAAGCCGGCCCGGTCCACCAGTTCGCCGACCATCGTCTCGATATGCGTGAGGGCCTCGGCGTGGCGCTGCTCGCTGCGGGCCACCGCCACCACCCCGAAGCCATGTCCCAGGAAGCAGGCGGCGATGCCGCGGCCGAGCAGGCCCATTCCGACAATCCCAATCTTCTCAGTAGTCATTTGCGTGGTTGGCGTCTGCGACCCATAGGATCGTGCCAAACGTGCGCTTAGTGAAGACAGTATCGGCGCGCAGCGTCAACAACGAATCGGGGAAGTCTCATTTTGGCGCTCCGGACCCGTTCGTTGTCCACCCGTTAGGGTGTCTGGCGCCTGCAAACACGCTAAAGCGTGGACACCAAACGCTGCGCAGGGTCGGCAAAGGAATCGGCTAACAGGTTGCCATCCGGGGTGCGATGAAAGTATGGTGAGGGTCTGCAAATGCGCATGAGACCCATTATTGACGCCCACCTGGACCTGGCGTGGAACGCCCTCTACTTCAACCGCAACCTGCTGGCCAGCGTACCCGAGGTGCGGCAGGCGGAAGCGGGGATGAAGGACGAGCCCGCGCGCGGCCGGAACACCATCACTTTGCCCGAATTGCGGCGGGCCAATGTGGGTGTCTGCCTGGCGACCCTCATGGGCCGCAGCGGACCTGAGCAGCCTGCGCGCGCGGCAGTCAAGCGCACCGACCTGGATTACGCCACCCAGATGATTACTTGCGCGCACGCCAAGGGGCAGCTCGCCTATTACCGGCTGCTCGAGCAGCAGGGGCACCTGCGGTTCATCACGACGCGAGGGCAACTGAAATCCCATTGGGCCGAATGGCTCAAATCCCCATCCGCCACGCCGCTGGGGGTCCTTCTCAGCATGGAGGGCGCCGACTCGATCCTCGAGCCGCGCCAGGTGGAGTCCTGGTGGGCGGATGGTTTGCGCGTAGTCGGGCCGGTGCATTACGGGAGGAGCCAGTATGCGCACGGCACCTCGACGGACGGTCCACTCAGCGACACGGGCGTTGAACTGCTCAAGGAGTTCACGCGCTTCGGGATAGTTCTCGACGTGACGCACCTCTCCGACCAATCACTGGCGCACGCCCTGGAGGTCTATTCCGGCCCGCTCCTGGCCAGTCATCACAACTGCCGCAGCCTCGTCCCCGGCGATCGGCAGTTGACCGACGAGCAAATACGCCGCTTGATTGAGCGCGGAGCTGTCATCGGTGCCGCCTTCGATTCGTGGATGCTCTATCCAGGTTGGAAGCGCGGTGAAACCAGCCGCGAGGTGGTCGGCATCGAAGCCGTGGCGGACCACATTGACCACATCAGCCAACTCGCCGGCTCGGCCACCCATTGCGCCCTCGGGACGGACCTCGATGGCGGCTTTGGCACGGAACAATCGCCGCGCGACCTCGACACCTACAGCGACGTCCACAAGCTCGAAGAGATCCTGGCGCGGCGGGGTTACCGGGACACCGATATTGATGCAGTCTTTCACGGCAACTGGCTTCGCCTGTTTAGCGAGGCGCTGCCGGAAGACGCGCCGCGAATTCACGACCTGCCCAATGCCGCATGAAAATATACCAATCCATAATCGCATTCGCACTGCTGCTAAGCGGCGGTCTTCCAGCTCCGGCGACCCAGGAGGAACGAGCGTTGCCCGAGACGCGCTATCTCGAGTCCGTCCGCGGTCCGGCGCCGGATAGCGTGCCGCTTACGGCGGGATTGGACAAGCCGGCCAGCGGCCCCAAGGCCACCACAGGCCCAATTGCACCAGCGGGAACTCAGCCGGCGGGGGCTTTATCGGGCCGGGTCGTGTTCACCAGCGCGGGCCACGGCTTGGCGTGGGTGAACTCGGCTTGGACAACCGGCCGCGGCCTAACCTGGGAGATGGTCGAGGACTACGGGAACATAGACCAGATGAATATGTTCGCTTACTACTGCTTCAACGCGGGAGCCACGGTGGTCGCCTTTCGCCCGATCGGCAATCAAACGAACGAGGTGGTGCTGGACAACGACGATCCGGCGGTGACCTATAGCGGTTCCTGGTTCGACAGCGTGTTCACTAATTACTATGGCAGCCCGGGCGATGTCCCCTACCGCTACGCCGCCCTGGCGCCGACCGAGACGGCGGTCGCCGCCTACACACCGACGATCTCTGCGACCGGCTTCTACCCGGTTTACACTTGGGCATGGCACGCGACCAATCGCACCAGCCAGCTCTACCGGATACGGCATACCGGGGGTGAATCGCAGGTCCGCATACCGCACCATCTGGTCGGAGGCGGCTGGGTTTATCTTGGAACCTATTACTTCGACGCGGGCAGTAACGCGGCCAGTGGCGCGGTGCTCATCAGCAACCTGGAACCGAGCCCGACGATCGGCAGTGTGGTCATTGCGGATGCGATTCGCTTCGGCAATGGCATGGGCTCGATTGACCGTGGAGGCGGAGTCTCCGGCCATCCCAGGGAGCACGAATGCTCGCGGTACTGGGTGCAGAGCAGCATTGGCCGCGGGTCGCCCACCACCGTTTACGACGACCCAGCGTCCATTGATTCCGATGACAATGTCAGCACCCCCACCCGGATGGCCCGGGAGATGAACGAGGAAGCCTCGGGCAACCTCTACCAGCGGATTTACGTCGGGTTCCATTCCAACGCCGCAGGTTCGGCCACGAACAGCACCGCGCGCGGCGACATCGGGCTCTACAACAATACCAGCCTGTTTCCCGGCACAGCCACCTCGAACCAATTCCGCCTGGCGGAAATCATCGCCACCAATGTGAACAATGCCTTGAAGCGGGTGACCGTGCCTCCCTTCGAGGTGGGTTGGAACAACAACCGCTCGAGCCTGACTTACGCTCGGACCGATTACGCCTTCGGTGAAATTCGCGGGGACCGGATCGGCTACGAAATGGATGCGACGATCATCGAGGTCGCCTTCCACGACAATGCCTACGATGCCGCGTTGATGCGTGACCCGAAGTTCCGCAATTGGGTCGCCCGCGCCTCGTATCAGGCAGTGGTCCGCTATATGAGCCAATTTGACGCCGTGCCGCTGAACTTCCTGCCGGAACCGCCGCGAAATGTGCGGGCAGTCGCAGCCACCCAAGGCATCCAGGTTCGCTGGGATGCGCCCGCCGCGGAATTCTCAACCGGTAACCCCACCGGATTCGTGATATACCACTCCACGGACGGCTACGGCTTCGGGAATCCCGCCGCCGTGGCCGGCGCGGGTGCGACTTCAATCGAGTTCACCAACCTCCTTAACGACACCGACTACTACTTTCGGGTGGCGGCAGTTAATGCGGGAGGCGAATCCTTCCCCTCGGAGACCGTCGGCTGCCGGCGCGCCTCAAACCCGGAGCACTCCCGGGTGCTCTTCGTGAACGGCTTTGATCGGTTCGACCGCACCACCAATCTCCGGCAGACCCCCACCGGCCCTTACGCGCCCCCGGGAAATACCGGAACGATGGAGCGCGTCCTGCCGCGAGCCAACAATTCCTTCGACTACGTGGTGCAACACGGTAAGGCGATCAGCGCCGCTGGGATGCCGTTTGATTCCTGCTCGCGGTCTTCCGTGACAAACGGGCAGATGGTTCTCACCAACTATCAGATCGTGGTCTGGGCTTGTGGTCAAAGTCTCACAAACACCTTCCGGGCGCTCGAACGCAATGCCGTGATCGCGTTCCAGAACGCCGGCGGCCACCTGTTTGTCTCGGGATCGGAAGTGGCTTGGGACTTGGATCGTGCTTCCGGGCCCGGCGCCCTTGATCGCGCATTCCTGAATAATCAACTCCATGCCGATCTGGGCCCTGACTCGAATAACAATTCCTCGAACTGCACCTTTACCGCCGTCACGGGCTCGGTTTTCACAGGTAACCCCGACGGTTTCTTTGATGATGGAAGCCAAGGGGTTTACTGGGTGAAGACACCGGATGCGCTTGTGCCAGTGGGAAGCGGCACCAAGGCCGCCCTGCTGTATGGGGGCGGAGGAGGAAAGGTCGCAGGGATTCAATACGCGGGCGCGTCGGGCGGAAGAGTCATCTACTGGGGGTTTCCCTTCGAGACGGTGACTGATCCCGGGACTCGGGCCGCCTACATGTCTGACGTTCTGCAATTCTTTGCCCGGCTGCCTGGTTTCGAGCTGGTTACAATCGGCCCGGGACCTTCGCTGCGGCTGCGGCTCAACGGTGATCCAGGTCAATACATCATCCAGACCAGCCCAGACCTGCTCGACTGGGCGCCATGGACCAATGTGACGCTGGGGTTGCAGCCCGTCGAAGTCCTTGACCATTCGTTCACGAATTCGCCCTGCCGTTTCTATAGGGCCCTGCGCTGAGGCAATTCCCGCCTAACCGTCGGGGAGCGCGGCCTTGACACCACCCCGGGACCAACCACGGCGACGCGACGGCGATCCCCCACCGGGGTATGACCGTGGCCACACGGTGGTCTGACCGGCCCTCCCGGCAGGAAGGATGAGCCGTAATTTGTCACACAATTGTAACATTCTTTGGATTGGCAAGAGCCGCCGGACTGCCTAAAAGGATGACGGATGAGCCGTCGCCTGAAGGCGTTTCTAGCCGCCGGATGGCATTAGTTAACGTCGCACCAAGAGCCGATTATGAAACTGAACGACCTCAAGAAGGCTGGAGCCAAGGCCCACCGGGAACTCCAACTCGCTGAGCGCAAGGCGGAAGAGCTTCAACGCAAGGCCATGGCAGCCAAGGCATTGGCGGAGCAGGCCCGCCTCAAGCACAAACGTGCCCGGAAGGCGGCCAAGCAGGCCAAGCATTTGACCCTGGCAGCGGAAGAACAGGTGCGCGATCAACTTCGCGTTTGGGAGAAGGCCCAGAAACGTCTGGGCAAAGCTCTGAAGAAAGCGGCAAAGTCCAGGAAGAGTAAGGCGCAGCGCCCCGCCCTGGCCACCAGTGCACCCCGGCAAGCCACCCCGGCAGCTAGCCGGAAACCTGGCGCACCGTTAACTCGGAAGCCAATCCCCGCCAGCCAGCCCCAACCGGCTGCGTCCAGCGCCCCACCGCCCAAGCTGTCCAGCCCACAAGGTTGAGCCGTCCGGCCCCTGAGCGGCGTCAACACCAGAGGACAACCGACCGACCCGCGGTTGCCCATGCCGTGCCTGCAAACCGCGGCGGTACGGAGGAGCCGATTTCACCTGCACGTCACTTGATAGCCGTGGATTCGTAACCTTGTTGCTCAATAGTTGCCTGCGGGGAGGTTAGCTGGAAACGAGCCGATACGTCGTGCCGCCGGGAAAGCCTTCCCGGCGGCATCCCTTTCTCTTCGTCGCCAGATTTTAACACGTCGGCCGCGCGACTGACACGCGGCCATGCGAGGTTTGGGGCATCCTGTTTATGCAAGACCGTGGAAGACCAGATGGGTTCGATTGTCGTGTGGCGGCGACCTTTGCACTGCTCAAGCAACGCCTGCTGCTAGAGCGCTTGAATGAAACGCCGGAGTCCGAGACACACGCTCTGATAATGCAGCAGGCCAATGAAGCGGCGCTGCTGGCGTGGCAATCTGGCTATCCCCTGCTAAGCTTTCCTTCCCTGTTCGAGGAAAGGGCCACTGCTGCGGCCGAACAGGCCCGCCGCCAGGCACGTCGGTATTGGGACGGTTTCGAGTCTGCAACATCTGCCCGCGCCGCATGAAGCCATCGGCCGCGGTGGAGAGGTTGCGGGCCAACTCTCATGTCACCTGTTCGTTACCAGCTTGTTGCCGTCCTGTCATTTGCTCTCGGTCGCGCGCGGCCATATTCTGGTTGTAAGAAATGCTGGCGCGTGACGAAGCACGTCGGTTGCCTGGCGAACAACGGCCAGAGTCATGGTGGGCCGTTGCCCCGTCAGGTTGCCCGTTCTCTGTGCCGGCCTTTCGAAGAATAGGTTCCTCATGCCTAACGGACAATTACAACTGGGTTTCCAAAGCCTGCCATACGGCGCGCAGCTCCGGCCCCGCGAGCGGAAGTTGAACCGTGCGCACTGGTGGTTTGGCCGCATGCGCCAAGCGGTTGAGCAACCCTTCGACTGGGCGTTACCCCGGCGGCCTCTGCGCCGCAGGGCCTGGATGCCAGACGAAGCGGAACCGCCGCAGGTGCCCGGCTGACCCAAGCGCCGCCCTGACACGGACGGTCGAAGCCGCAGCGCGGATTTGCCAATCGGCTCAGCGGGTGGCCTTTCCTCGCCCCTGCTTTTCCATGGATACCTGTCTTCCTTTCCGCGATTCTTGTCGCAACGAATCAAGCGGATTCGGTCAATGAAGAAAGCTTACGGCGGAGTCGTAATCAACGCGAGCGGCCAAGTGTTGCTGCGGGAGCCAGCCGGTCACTACAAAGGTGACTTTTGGACGCTGCCAAAGGGCAAGCCCGAATCCGGTGAATCTCCGGAACAAACCGCCATGGGCGAGGTGCTTGAAGAAACCGGCTACCGGGCGGAGATCATCGGTAAGATCCCCGGCTCCTTCGATGGCTCCCGCACCAGCAACGAGTACTTCCTGATGGTCCCCCTCGAAGATACGGACCACTTCGACGGGGAAACCCAGGCGATCCGATGGGCCAGCGCCAAGGAGGCGCGACGACTCATCCAACTCAATTTGAAGCCCAAGCGCCGGCGGCGTGACCTGCGGGTTCTAAAATCAGCCCTGTCGCTCCTCCGATCTTTGGAGCCCAGTCTTTCCCCGAGCGATCTGGCTCAACTATAACTCAAGCAGGCTGGCGCTCCCGAACCGCGTCAATTTGGATTGGCAGCGACGGGTTCTGAAAGTCCACGCCGGCAAGCTGGGTGTAGTGCCGGAACAAGGCCACGTTCTGAAAGAACCCGCGAAAACGTTCCGCCCCCGGCCCGAGCGCCACCACGGGCACAAAGTCGGATGTGTGCGCCAGCGAAGTCCAGCCGATGCCGATGTGGTTGGCCATGAACTGGGCCAATTGGAACTCGCCGTTGTTCGCCAGTTCGTAGAGGGCGTCCCCCTTGCCGGCAAAGAACCGATGCAGTCGCAACGCCTGAGCTTCACTCACAGGAAAAGTTGTGCCCGCCTTGATGATCGCCGCCAGCCGGGCCGGTTCAACCAGGCCCGCGGTTGACGCCTCGACTTCCAGCATATCCTCCGAGTCGCTCTCGGGCAGACCATAGATGCGACGGAGCATCCATTCGTGGGAACGCCGCACGTTCGTGATCTGGCGAAAAAGCGTCGAGGACAGGCCGTAGCCCTTGCCTGTGCCGTTGAGACCCGGGTTGCCCGTGCCATGGTCCGTGGTAACGACCAACAAGGTGTCGGGGTGCTCCCGGCGGAACGCCAGGCAGAGCGCCAGTGCGTCGTCGAAAGCGATCTGGTCGTGGAAGGCGCCTGCCGCGTCATTCAAGTGTGCCGCGTGATCCACGCGCCCGCCTTCGATTTGAAGGATGAAATGTTTCTCGCGCCTCAGCTTGTGCAAGGCCGAGCTCGTCATGTCAGCCAGGGTTGGCACGGTCGCCTTCAACCGGAGATCGGCCAGATGGTCAAGGCTGAACGGCAGGTGACTCGGACTGAACGTGCCAAACCAAGGCTTGTCCGCCGCAGCGGCCGCCAAATCGGCCTTGGTATGGACCACTTGATAGCCCGCGTTGGCAAACTCAGTGGGTAGATCGCGTCCATCCACCCGCGAACTGGCCGTGAAGAACCGCGAGCCGCCACCGAGCAGGACTTCGATGCGCCGTTCCAGCATTTGGCCTGCAATCGTCTCGGCCTGCGAGCGCTTGGCAACGTTGACCGCGAAGCCCGCAGGCGTGGCATGGGTGAGTTCCGTCGTGGTGACCAGGCCGCGCTTCCAGCCCGCGTCCCGGAGCAGTTCGTAGAGCGGGGTGAGTTTGCGGCCGTCGGGAAGCATGTTCAATGCACCGTTCATCACCCGTGAGCCTGAGGCCCAGGCCGATGAACTGGCCGCGGAATCCGTGACCAGCGAATTGAGCGAACGCACGTTCATCAACCCTGTCGTGGCAGCGGGATCGCTGCAAAGCTTGATCCACTCCAGGCCGCGGTCGCGCGTGAATTGAGAAAGATGTTCCGCGCAACTCAGCGTGCCCTGGCTCATGCCGTCGGCGACCAGGTGGATGATGTGGCGGGGACGGTCCCCCGGCTGAAAAGATACTTCTGACGACGCGCGGACGGCAGCAGGGGCGACTGCTATGCCCGCAACCAGAGATCCAGACCGGGTGAAGAACGACCTTCGACTTAGATTCATGATCGCACTCTAGCGCGGCGCCGCAGTGCCTCAACCGACGATTGGGTTACATTTTGATGACCACCTTCACGGAATCAGATCGCGCAGCCCTCAATTCAAACCACCTTCGCCAAAGCCGGCGCCGAGTGCCCTGCGGGCGTTTCAGCGCTGCCTCACGAAGTCCGACACCAGAGGCACAAGCTGGCCCCCAGCTCCGTGGAGCGGTGTTTCCTTTTCGTCACCTAATCGTAACCAGACCTCCGTTGATGGCGCAGTCAACTCGCTCTAGATTTCCGCGCATCGCTTTCTATAAGATGAAGATTTTGCTGCAAGACACGAATACAGGACTCTACCGAAGCCGCGGTGGCGGATGGACTAACGAACCTCACGCGGCGCTCGCCTTTCTGGACGAAATTCGAGCTAAAGACTTCGGTATCTACCATCGGCTCTCTGGCGCAAGAGTTGTTACGATAGCCGAGCCCGGGGCTTCGGACACTTGCCCGCCAGCCTTGGCCATCAGCGCCAATCCAGACCCGGAAAGAGATCTAATTATGAGTACTAACAAGAACACCACACCAGTGAAACTCCAAACGGAAGCCAAACGCGCCACCCCTAAACCGGCCCGCCGCACCTCCGCCGCCCGCAAGAGGCGCGAACGCACAGGAACCCAGACGGCAGCCAAACCAAGCGACGGCAAACCCTCCTGCGCTCAAGAAGCAGCTCGGCCCGAAACCATAACCCTGGTCGAAGCGCGGATAGACGTGGGGTTGGGGAATGCCCTTTTCATCCGCGGTCAGGGGGACGGCCTGAGCTGGGACAAAGGGCAACCCCTTGATTGCGTTGGCGCGGCCACATGGATCTGGAAGACCGCGCAGGCCAGGGACAAAGTTGTTTTCAAGCTGCTCCTGAACGACGTGCTTTGGGCACAAGGCGAGGACCTCGTCCTCGAGGCGGGCCGCAAGCTTGAGGTTGTACCCAGCTTCTAGCCGGTCTTGCGCCTCTTGATGGTCAAACATAAGCGGGACGGCTCGAAACGCTGACATCCTCAAGGGCCAGTCCGTCCCCTATCGTCCCTGATCCTCTGCGGCAGGCCGAGGCGTACTGCCGCAATTGTTAATAACCTTTAACATTGCCGTAACCTGAACGCCACATGGCTCGGGCACGCTGGCCGTGCGACCTGAGCTATGAAGAAGATTCTGATTCTTACTGCGAGTTTCGGCGACGGCCACAATGCCGCCGCGCGCAACCTCCGCGACGCCATCGAACTCATCAGCGATGAGCCCAAGAGCGAATGGGGCAAGAACACTCTTTTCCTCTGGGAGAATCAAGAGATCTTCGCGCCCATCCTTGACGCGTGGGAAATCGCCAACCGCAATAACATCTTCACACCGGTCGGCTTGAACCGCTTTGCCTTCCTGGCCAACAGCGACTTCCACAAGCCCAAACACATCTATTCCTGGGAGACACTGCTCCACTGTGAGAAGGATGCCGAGGCCATCAAGGACTGCATCCGGCGCAACGAGCACGTGTCCCTGACTCTCTACCTTGACGGCCTAAGCGCCAGGACCCTGTGCCCGGTGTCGCGCACTCCCGAAACGGCCATGCCGGACCACTTGTCCCTCAACTCCGCGATTCCCGCCTGACCGGCGGGGCGGGTTTCCGCACACGCAAATCGGCGTCCGGTCGGGGCGGCTTCGAACGGGAACACCCGCTTCCAGTCTCGCTTTATGTCCACGACTGTCCAGCCTTTGGCCGCGGCTTCGTCGAGACCTTTGTCGAGCCGCCCGGTGGTGGCGGTACGGTCGTAGGCATACTCGCGCTCCCCGTCGGTGTGGTGCACATAGCCGCAGAGGTGCCGGCCACGGCCGGACGCAGTCCATTGCAGCATGGGCAGGTCGCCGTCCGAGTTTCCAAACGCCAGAATGGGCCGGCGGCCAATGACGCGCTGGATCGAAAGCGGCTTTTCGCCCTTGTCGTTGATCAGCTCGATCTCGGCCTGGCGGACCATGACGGGTTGGCCATTACGCACCTCCAGCTTATTCACGACCGTGCTGCCGATGAGTTGCTCGGGTGGAATCCCATAGATCCGTTCCGTCCAAGGCCGCATGAACTCGAGGCTGCCGCCGGAGACGACATAGCTTTTGAAGCCGTTGGCGCGGAGGAAGGCAAACAGTTCGAGCATGGGTTGATAGACGCAGTCGGTATAGGGGCGGGCAAACTTTGGATGGCGGGACGTGGCCAGCCAATCCCTGGCCGTGCGATCATACTCGTCAAGGGTCATGCCGGCGCAGGCGGCTGCAGGCAACTCAATCAGGCCGTGGACGCCCGAGGCGACGACGCCGTTCAGATCCCCGGCCAAGGCTGCTTTGAAGGGCGCTTTCGTGGTCCATTCGGGGTGCTGGGCGGCCACCGCTTTGACGCGGTCCATCGCGAAAGCGAACTGGGTGTAGGAGGGCTGCTCGGTCCAGAGCGTCCCGTCATTGTCGAAGACCGCGATACGTTCCGCGGGGGCGACGAACTGGGCGGTCCCGGGCGTCGTCACCTCCGCCACGAATGTCAAGATACTCTGTTTGACCGGGCCGTCATTCCACGCGGGCAACGAGTCAACCGCAGCGTGCAGGGGAACTGCCGTCAGGCAGGCAGCGAGGGAGTACCAGTGAGTAAGCTTCTTCATGTGTCTTGTTGGATTATTGTCGCAGGCCCGCACCGTGTCGCAGCTCGGACCAGCAGGCATTATACTGACGGGAACATCCCCGCACGTTACGATCTCGTGACAACTCGCCGCCCCAAGCGCCGACCCCTTCTTTGCGCAATGTTTGCATTCCCGTCACATGATCGCCACACACCCCTGCGAAGCTTGGGCCAGCGAATATGATGCAGACTAAACAAGCTCAAGCGCCGCACGCCCTCCCGCTCGCGGCACTTCGCCAGGCGTCAGCTTACCCCAGAATGAAACTGAGGGTTGCCTTCCCCCGCGATTTGGCTGAGCCTTGCTCCATGCAACCGTTCGAGCTGCAACCGACGGGCCTGAAAGAGAAGCTCCTGACCATGGCCAGCCACGCCGAGTCCTCCATGTATAAGGTCATCGAGGCGCTCAGCAAGCGCGACTACGACCTCGCGCAGCGCGTTGAGGCCGACGATACGGTCATTGACCGCTTCGAGGTGGACGTGGACGACTTGGCGATCAAGTTGCTGGCCCAGACCTCACGGGCCAGCGATCTGCGCTTCATTACGGTCGCTATGAAAGTCTCCCAGAACCTGGAGCGGGTGGGCGATGAAACCACCACCATCGCTCGTCGGGTCCAGGAGCTTTGCCAGGATGCGCCACTGAAGCTGGCCCTGGAACTGTCGCAGATGGCCAAACTCGCCGCGCAGATGCTTAAGCATGCCCTGGATGCGTTCGTCAATCAGGACGCCGCCGCCGCGCGCGCCATCATTCCGCAAGACAAGGCCATTGATCTTCTGAACAAGCAGAACCACCAGCAACTGGCGGATCAAATGATCAAGGACCCGGGGGCCGTCACGCGTTGCCTGAATTTGATGGTCATTTCCAAGAGCCTGGAGCGCATCGCCGACCACGCCAAGAACGTGGCTGAGGAAGTGGTTTACTTGTGCGAGGCTCGGGATATTCGGCACAGCGGGGCGGTGGAAGCGCTGCCAGCGGCCGGCCTTACACCGCCGTAACCTGTTTGTCACATGACCGCCGTTGTCGTTCCCCTGCCGCCGTGGTACACCCTTAGCGCGTGAGATCGAAGATCCTTGTTGTGGATGACGAGCCGGAGGCGGTCGAATTGCTGGAGTTCAACCTCAAGCAGGCCGGGTTCGATGTCATTGTCGCTACGGATGGTGCCCAGGCTCTGAAGCAAGCACGGTCGGCTCTGCCAGACCTGATTGTGCTCGACCTGATGCTGCCCGAAATAGACGGCGTGGAGGTCTGCAAAATACTGCGGCGGGACCCCGCCACCGCGCGCATTCCCATCATCATGCTTACTGCCAAGGCGGCGGAGGTGGACCGCATTGTGGGACTGGAGTTGGGCGCGGACGATTACGTCACCAAGCCGTTCAGCCCGCGCGAGCTGGTCTTGCGCGTCAACAAAGTCCTGCGCCGCGGCCAGACAGCCGAGGGGCCGCTCGACACCATCAAGTTCGGCAACCTGCTGATTGACACGCCGCGGCACCTGGTTGAATGGCGCGGCAAGCCGGTGGAACTGACGCACACCGAATTTAAACTGCTCGTCCTCCTGGCGCAGCGATGCGGGCGCGTCCAATCCCGGGAACAATTGCTGCGCGATGTCTGGGAATACAACACCCTGATTGACACCCGCACCGTAGACACTCACATGCGGCGCCTGCGCGACAAGCTGGGACCCGCGGCCAAACACCTGGATACGGTCCGCGGCGTCGGCTACCGCTTTGTGGAGACTCCTTCCTGAGCCGGGAACAA
This sequence comes from uncultured Verrucomicrobiota bacterium, assembly GCA_964625855.1. GTDB lineage: Bacteria > Verrucomicrobiota > Verrucomicrobiia > Limisphaerales > UBA8199 > JAPLUA01. Next base: position 123,229 of record CAZVFC010000016.1, read on the forward strand.
AAGCCATGATGGAGGATGAACAGCGCGCAGCCCTCGCGCTGCAGAGCCAGCAGAAAGTCATCTTCGATAGCATGATCGAGGGCTTGCTGCTGCTCGACGAGCACGGCCGCATCCAGCTTGCCAACCGCGCTTTCGCCAGTCTTTTTGGTCTGACGTCCGACCCCCGTGGTCGGACCATTATTGAAGCCCTTCGTTTGCACGAACTGGCGGCTTTGGTCAAGTCTCTCGACACCCAGAAGCAGGTGTCGGGCTTTGAGATGAAGCTGCCCGGGCCGACCGAGCGCTGGCTGCAGATTAATGCCTCCGCCATCTTCGACGACCAGGCCCGCCGCCAGGGTGCCGTGCTGGTCTTTCACGATCTTACCCGCCTGAAGCAGCTCGAAAGCGCCCGCCAGGAGTTCGTCGCCAACGTCAGTCATGAACTCCGTACCCCCCTGTCCCTCATCAAGGGCTACGTCGAAACCTTGCTCGACGGCGCCCAGGACAACCCGGAAGTCGCCACCCGGTTCCTGGGAACCATTGACCGCAACGCCGACCGGCTCAGGCTGCTCATCGAGGACTTGCTTGCTATTTCCGAATTGGAGTCCGGCCGCGTCAAACTGCACCTCCAAACCGTAGCCCTCGCTCCCATCGTCGCCAAGGTCCTGGAGGACTTCAAAGGGCAGGCGGCAGCCAAGGGCGTCAGGCTGGTCAACCAGGCTCCGAAGGCGGCGGTCCGCGCCGACCGTGACCGCCTGGAGCAGGTCCTGGGCAACCTGGTGGACAACGCCATCAAGTACGGTCGCAGCGAAGGCACGGTCACAGTGGCCGGATGCGCGTTGGATGGCGGGCAAGTTGAGGTTGCTGTCCAGGATGACGGCCCGGGGATACCACCCGAGGCCCTGGAACGGATCTTCGAGCGCTTTTACCGCGTGGACAAGGCCCGCTCGCGCGAGCAGGGCGGCACCGGTCTCGGCCTTGCCATTGTCAAGCATCTTGTCCAATGCCATGGTGGCCGGGTCTGGGCCACCAGCGAGCCCGGGCATGGGGCCGCTTTCCACTTCGTTCTGCCGGCGGATGTGGAGGTCTCCAGGCAGGCTGCTGACCACGCCCCTTAACCGCCGGACCGTTCCGGCCAGCCGCCATCACGGCGAGACGGCGAACGCGAATTCCTTCGGCCAAGGCCCGGCCGCCGTTCCGCAAAAAGCCTCCTCTTCGGCGCTTCGGGCTATGCACCAGGGATGCACACCCGATGCACACCGGATGCACAACCTTGTACCGCTTGAACATCCGGTGTGCATCCGGTGTGCATCGCTTGTGCATCTCTTGTGCACGGCGTCCGGATGGCCTTGGCCGGGCTCAGAACGAGGGAGAGGCGCGAGGCGGGCGTTTGGCGCACCTGGCCACCCGGTCCGTTTGCTGCCAACAGCTACGGTAGATGAGACGGGCTGGCGGAGCCAGGTGAGTGGGGCAGACGATGCGCCAGTATTCGTACCAGCGAGCTGGTATCAGCCGATCACGCGGAGCAACCAAACACAGCCATAGGCCAGCAGTCCGGCCACCGGGATCGTCAGCAGCCAGGCCCAAACCATCCGCTCGACTACCGTCCACTTGATCGCGTTCAGGCGTCGCGCCGCCCCGACGCCCATAATCGCCGCGGAGATGTTGTGCGTCGTGGAAACGGGGATGCCCAGATGCGTCGCCGCCAGGATGACCGTGGCGGAGGCGGTTTCCGCCGCGAAGCCGTTAATCGGGTGCAGCTTCACCATCTTATGGCCGAGGGTCTTGACGATCCGCCAGCCGCCGACGGCGGTGCCGGCCGCCATGGTCAGCGCACACACGACCTTGATCCACACGGCGATTTCCATTTCCTTGCCCGGCAGCGGCGCGGGGGTGTACAGGAAGGACAGCCAGCCGGGCAGGTTCTCCAATTGCCCGGCCGTGGTTGCGCCAAGCAGGGTGAGGGCAATGATGCCCATGGTCTTCTGCGCGTCGTTGGTTCCGTGCATGAAACCCATTGCGCCGGCGCTCACCATTTGCGCCCGGCCGAAGAAGCGGTTGACTTGGTTCGGGCGGGCGTTGCGCAGCATCAGGTAGAGCAGCGCCATGACGATGAAGCCCAGGATCAGGCCGGCCATGGGCGAGGTGACCATCGGCACGAGGACTTTCCACAGCAGACCCTTGCCGTGATACCAATGCTCCGGGTTCGGCTGCGACCAGATAATGACGTCCCAGTTGTTGCCCGAGGCGGCTACCGCCGCGCCGCACAAACCGCCGATGAGCGCGTGGCTGGAGCTGGAAGGCAGTCCAAACCACCACGTGATCAGATTCCAGATAATCGCCCCCAGCAGGGCGCAAATCATAATGTCGGAGGTCATCGCTACCATTTTGGAGTCCACAAGCCCCGAGGAAATCGTCTTGGCCACCGCCGTGCCCCAGAGTGCCCCCAGCAGATTGGTGGATGCCGCCAGCAGCACCGCCTGGCGCGGAGTCAGGACCTTGGTGGCCACGACGGTCGCGATCGAGTTGGCGGTATCATGAAAGCCGTTGATGTACTCGAAGATCAGCGCCGCGAGGATAACGGTCAAAAGGAGTGTCATAGGCTGTTAATGCTCCGGCGCTCGCGACGCGTTCATGTTACCACGCCTGTGGCCTGGAGCAGCCGCATCAGCGCATAGGCAATCAAGCCGGTCGCGGGCAGGGTCATGAACCAGGTCCAGACGATGCTTTCCACCAGGTGCCAGCGGATCGCTTTGTGGTTGCGCGCCGCGCCGACGCCCATGATGGAAGTCGAAACGGCATGGGTGGTCGAGACGGGCATCCCCAGCAGCGCCGTCGTCATGAGCACCGTGGCGGAAGTGGTATCTGCCGCAAAGCCGTTAACCGGCTGAAGCCGGGAGACTTTTCGGCCCAGTGTCTTAATGATTCGCCGGCCACCGGTCGCGGTGCCCGCCGCCATCGTAAACGCGCAGATGAACTTGACCCAGAGCGGGACCTTGAATTCGGGCGTGTGGAGGAAATGGAGCCATGCAGGCAGGTGAGCAAGGTCGCCAAGGTTGGTGGCCGAGAAAAGAGCGAGGGCGACAATTCCCATGGTTTTCTGGGCGTCGTTACTCCCGTGGCTGAAGCCCAGAAAGCCGGCGCTGAAAATCTGGAGCCTGCCGAACACCCGGTTGATGCTCGACGGCCGGCACCGCCAGAGCAGCATATACAACAAGGTCATCCACAGAAACCCAATAACGAACCCGAGGACGGGAGAGCTGAACATCGGGATGATGACCTTGTAGAGCAAGCCGCCCCAGGCGTACCAGGGTTTGCCTTCCACCGGCGCCGACCAGATGACCACGCTCCAGTTATTGCCGGCCGAGGCGACGGCAGAGCCGACCAGGCCGCCGATCAGTGCGTGGCTGGAGCTGGAGGGCAAGCCGAGCCGCCAGGTGAGCAGGTTCCAGAGAATCGCCCCCATCAAGCCACAGATCAGCGTCACGCCCGTGACACAATGCGCATCTACCAGTCCCTGTCCCACCGTGGTCGCCACGGCCGTGCCCGCAAGCGCTCCGGCCAGGTTGGTCACGGCCGCCAGCATAATAGCTTGGGTCGGCGTGAGGACCCTCGTCCCCACCACCGCAGCCACCGAATTGGCGGTATCGTGGAAGCCGTTGATGAATTCAAAGGCCAACGCCACCACGATGACCGTCAGCAGCAGCGTCATGGCGCCTCAAGAATGCTTCAGGGCGATGTGCGCGATGACATTGCCGGCGTCCCGGCAGCGGTCTATGACTTTTTCCAGAAGCTCGTACAGATCCTTCAAGGCGATGACCTGGACGGCATCGTGCTTGCCGTCAAACAGTTCCTTGTAGAGCGCCATCATGTGGGTGTCGGCCTCGCTTTCGAGAAACTGGAGCTGGTCGTTGAGCTCCTTGACCTTCTCCAGGTTCATACCGGTGCGCAGCGACTTGACCAGTTCGAGCACAACGTCCGTCGCCCGTTGCAGCAACTGGATCTGCTTGGAGAAGTCCACGCCCCGCACGTATTGCGGCGCCACCCACACGCGGGTGGTGAACTTGTCAATCATCTTGGGGATCTTGTACAGCGCGCTGGACAGTTCCTCGATATCCTCCCGCTCCAGCGCGGTAATGAAGGTCGTATAGACGGCCTCGCTGATTTGGCTCGTGATCTCCTTGTCCTTCTTGCGCGCGTAGGCGAACTCGTCGAACGCCTGCGGCTGATCCAGTTTCTTGCTTAACTTAACGAGCGACTGCACGCTGGCGCGCGCCGCCTCGGCGCTGGCTTCCAGCAGGGTGAAGAACTTGTCTTCTTTGCCCAAGAGCTTCTGAAGTGAGAACATAGTCTGATAGTACTACCTGAGCGGGAGGGAAGCGCACGCAAAAAATCCGCGGCCGGGCGAGCGGCAACCACGCTGTCACCTTTGCCGGGTCGGCTCAGGGCTGTGAAAGCACTTCCAGGAGGTAGCGCAGTTCGTCCTGGACCTGGTTGGAGTCACCGACGGTCTGAGCGATCTCGGCTTTGACCAGCTCGCGGAAGCGCTTGCGCAGCCGGTGGATGGCCACCTTGGCCGCACCCTCCGTCATGCCGAGGCGGCTGGCGGCGGCAGCCTGGGACAGGGAATCCATATCGCCCAAGAGCCACGGTTTGAGGGTCTCGAAGTGCTCCCGCTTGCCCGCCTCCGCGAACTCGGCTGCCAGCAGATCAAGGGCATGCGCGACCAGGGTCAGCCCCCATTGACGGTCGAACACCGTGTCCGGCGCCGGGCCGGCGGGGTCAGGGATCTGCAGTTGAGCCGTGGTGTCTGTGCCCGTGCCGGCTTCGATGGAGATCGGCGTCTGCCCGCCCCCGCGCTTGGCGGCTTGCGCGTGATCTCGCTGATCGGCCAGAAAGTGCTTCACTGCCCCCAGCAGAAAAGAGCGGAACCGGCCCCGGCCTGGCTCAACTGTGTCGAGTCCGTGGCGAGTGAGCAAGCTGGCGAAGAACCCCTGGGTCAGGTCGCGCGCGGCCTCCTCGTCGCGCACGGCGTGACGGATGAATGCAAGCACTGGCGCATAGTAGGACTCGCAGAGCTCACTCAAGGCAGCTTGTGCGGCCGGCGATTCACCGCGGGCCTGCAACACAAGCGTCCAGCGGGTCGGGGCGAATCCTGCCGGGCGCGGCGTCGAGTCGGCTGATGAGGTCTCCTCGCTCACTCGTCGGTGGGCCACTCTTTGATGGCCTCAAGCGCCTGCTCTTTCGGCCAGGCGGACCCGTCCCCGGCAACGTAGCCTTTGTCCTCGATCTGGAATGGGTCAGTCCGCACGGGAAGGTATTTCATAGGTTCGAGGAAGATGCGCAGCTCGATTCCCGAGCGGTCGCGCGCGGGTTGGCCCGCCGAGCTTACGTGATCCGCCAGGCGCAGAATCCCCTGATGCCCTGACTGGATCGTCATGCGAGCCGGCGTCTCCACTTCCTGGTAGGGTGGTTCTTTCGGGAAGACTCTCACACGGCCAGCGCGGCCGAAAAGATTAACGGCCCATTGAACTCCATTCGTGTTCTGGGTGGAGGCTGCTTCGGTGAGTCTCTGGCCTCCGAGAGCGAAGTTCGCGTCTATGGGGGCATCACCCACCTCGAAGTAGCCGCTTAGCGAATTTTCCACCTCGGGTACGCCGTCGGCCCAGCGGACAAACAGCACGCGCACAAGATGGCGGGCCGGGAGCAGGCACTTGAAGTGCCAACCCAGCGAGTCGGGCGTCTTCTTCCCCGCCACCGGCATCGAGTAAAGAACGAACTGCGCTTCAGATTCCGGCTTGAAGGCCGCAGGGGCGGAGCGGAGGCCGCCCGCGGCCCCCCTACTGGAGCGAGGGGCATACCGGTTCCGGTAGCTCGCCCACATGAGCAGCAGCACCACCGCCAGGGTGAACAGGCCGATGGTCATGTAGGACGTGCGGGCCCAGCGCGCCGCCTGCCGGTGATCCGCACCGCCGCCCACGTTGGCTCCGGCGGGTTCCGGCGCGGGAGGGTCGTCACTGGTCACGCGGTCGAGGGCACCGCGGTCCAGGGCGCCGTTGGCCCGGAGGAACGTCCCGGTGGCGTAGGCCAATCCCATCGCCAGAAGGACGATGAACATGAAGCACGCGATCCAAATCGGCCCCTGGATCATGAGCGCCTCCAGCACCCAGGTGCCGATGCCGAACAGCAGGCAGCCCAGTATCAGCGGGAGCACCGCGCGGTTCCAGGCCGGCTCGGCGCTGACGGAGATGGACGCAGTGTCCGACGCGCGCGGCGTCGCGCCAGTGCAGTGGCGGACGGCCTGGCGCACCTGCTCGAACCACCGGCCCACGCCGTCGTTGATGTCGCCCGCGCTTGAGGCACCCCGTTCCACGGGCGTCAAATGCACCGTCTGCAACTGGCCCTCGCGGCGGAAGGTCACCGAGAGGAAGTTAATGCGCGCATATTTCATCACCCAGGGCGTCGTCCACATTTGGAATTGGCCGACGCTGAGGTCTTCGATGTCCTTGAGCGGGATGGTGATGGTGCTGCGCCAGGTGTTGGTGAACGTCAGAGCCTCTGCGTCAAGCGCCAACTCGCCCCGGCACGTGAAGACGCGGGTGGCGGCACCGGGGAAGCAGTCGCGCATGCGGGCCGGGGTGTTGAAGTAGCAGGTGGCATGGAGGGCGGAGGCCTGGGGGGCAGGGGGCGGCGCAGTGGCCGGCTGCTGCCCCGTGATGGCCTCGACGCTGGTCTTGACTTCGGTGGCGCTGCGGAAGCGCTTTTCCCGCTCCTTCTCCAGCGCATGGAAGACCACGTCATCCACACGCGGGTCAACGGTGGCCTTGGCTGAGGGCGGGGCGAAGCGGCCGATGGGGAGTTCGCCCGTGAGCATTTCGTAAAACACCACTCCCAGCGAGTAGATGTCCGCGCGCTGGTCCAAGTCCTGCGGGTGCTCCAGTTGTTCGGGCGCCATGTAGTGGGGCGTGCCGACGGTCTGGCCGCTGGCTGTCAGCGTGACTTTCTCCCGCGCCTCGCCCACGAGCTTGGCGATGCCGAAGTCGGCGATCTTCAACCGCCCCCGCGTGTCGAGCAGGATGTTCTCCGGCTTGATGTCCCGGTGCAGGATGCCTTCGTCATGGGCGAACTGGAGCGCTTCGCATATCTTCGGCACGAGCATCATCGCCTGCTGCGGAGTGAATCGGCCCGCTTGCATGGCCTGGCGCAGGTTCACTCCGTCCACGAACTCCATCAACAGGTAGAAGAAGCCGGCGGACTGGCCGAAGTCATGGACGGTGACGATATTCGGATGGTTCAGGCGCGCCAGCACACGGGCCTCGCGGTTAAAGCGCTCGGCAAACGTTGCATCGGCGGCCAGCGACTGCGGCAGGAGCTTGAGGGCGACGAGGCGATCCAGCCGCGGCTGTCGGGCCTTGTACACCACCCCCATTCCGCCCTGGCCAATCAGGTGCAGTATCTCCAGTTGGGGAAAGGCGGCGGCGACCGTCTGCAAGGGCGGCGGCGGGTTGCTGTCCGCAGGCTGTCCGGCTTCAGTCGGCGTGGAAACCGCGGCCAGCAGGCATTTCGGGCATAGCCCTTGCGGCGCATTGGCCGGCAGCGGCGCCTGGCACTTAGGACAACGATTTGTGATTGGCTCAGTATTCATGCTGCCGGTTTCCTGAGGAATCCGCCCGCCCAGGTTACACCAATTCCTGAGATTATTGCGATAGCTAAAGCCGAGCAGCCCCGGCTCGAGCACAAGCGCGCGTGAGCGGAGACAAAAAGATGGGGGCAAAAAGATGAAGGCCGGATCAATGCCTCTATATTCTTGCCCCCATATTCTTGTCTAAAATCACTCCGGGTTCCCACTTCTCCGCATGGGCCGGACCCCGGCCTTCCAACAAGTCCACAAACGCCAGCAGTGCCTTGCGAGCATCTCCGAGCGGATAGTAAAAGGCCTCCCAGTTATCGCTATCCTCGCCGTCGTGATTCGGGATCACCCACTCGAAGTGCACCGCCTCCTGCAATTCCTGGAAGGCGCTGCCGGCGCGCCGCTCGATGTTCTCCAGGTCCTTCGCTGACAACTCCCCCTTCTGCCGGCGCGTGCGCCGCAACAGTTTCCGCCGCATCACATCCGTAATCAACTCCGGCAGGGCCAGACCCCTGGCCGGATCTCTGAGGAACAGGATTTCCTCGCGTGACAGCGGCGAAAGGAACACGCTCAGCCGCCGCACCCGGGCCAGGGCCGGATGCGTCTGAAGCAGGCGCGCCACGAATGGATTGCCCTCGAAAAGCGCGTCGCCCCGCTCCAACAAAGCCTCCAGCTCCGGCAAATCCAGTGCCTGCAGATCGCCGCGCACGTCGAGCACGGCAAACCGCGGCTGCGAACGCAACGCCTCGATATCCGCCCGCGCACGGAAGTAGTAGTCCACGCCGTCCGCCTCGCCGGGGCGCGGCGCGCGGCTATTGAAGAGCACCAGTTTCCGCAGCCGCCCGCGCAGCGCCGGATAGAACCGCGCCAGGGCGCGGTCGAGCGGGCTCTTACCGGCGCACGAAGGGCCGGACAAAATCACCAGGCGTCCTGCAGGCGAGGTGGTCATGCGGCGCTCCGTGTTGGAGTTGGCTCACCCGCCGACATCAGCCTGACCGGCGGCCAGAACTCCAATAAACAGTCGGCGGACCGAAGAAAGCTCCGCAGCGCGCGGATACGCCGCCGCCGCAAATAGCGGCCGAAGGGCCTCAGCAACGCCTCGGCTTCCGGATGCTCCTGAAGGAACCGGGCGACGCACACCTGGAGCACCTCCAGATCCTGAATGATGCCCATCTTCCGTTGGTAATACGCCAAGGCGCGGAGCTGTCGTTTGCTCAGCCCCGTGAGGCCGGGCGACAAAGACTCGACCATATAGCGGAACTTCTTGAAGGCCACGCGGGTTCGGTGAATGGTCCGCAGATCGGCCGGATCAATTGCCTGTCGCCGCTCGACCACGTCCGCAAAAGCCCTGGCGGTCGCTCTCAGAATGGCGACGGTGAATCGGCGTTGGTCCCGCAAACCCCGAGACGGGCTGCGCAAATCGCGCATGATCGCGCGCACCCACTTTTCAAGCTTCCGGGTCTTGAAGCCGCGCACCTGCTTGGCGGCTGACTTCTCCAGACGCCGTTCCCGGCGCTGCGACCAGTCGCGGACAACTGTCAGTCCCGGAAAATGCGCCGTTCCGCCGGAGATGGCAGCGAGCTGTACGTGAGTGTCACGCAGCTCGCCTAACGCGGCTGAGCGGCGCTTGAGAATCCGGCGCGCCTTCTCGATCGGGGCGCTGCGGACAACACAGCTTAGCAGCACAAGCTGCGCCATGAGTCGCCGGGCTGCCACCCGCAGTTCGTGGACCCCTTCCTCCGAGAAGTCCTTCTGGCATCGTCGCAACTCCTCACGATAGGACCGCCAGCGCGTCTCCAACGCTTCGGCCAGGCAGCGCCCGGTTTCGAGCCCGCGGGCTGCGCGCAGGTTTCGGGACCGGTCGGGGTTCATTGGAAGCCAAACCAGCCGGCGATGATCCTGAAAGAGGTTCGGGTCAGAACGCCGAGCGTCTTCTGAACAAAAGGAATCTGGAGCGCCAGAATCAGGATGAGTATGCCGTAGCGCGCGATTTGGTGATAGGTTTCGTAGCTCATCCCGAGCAGATCCATGTGCACCAGCGGGTTGAGCGAAACACGCCCCTGCGCGCGGGCCGTGTCATCCCCACACTTCCACGCCATCCAGGCATGCCCGAACTCGTGGAACGTGAGCAGCACGATCAACCCCAGGTAGAGGATCAAGCCGTTGATGAGCAGTCTCGGGTCCATTCGCCCCCAACCTAACAAAATGCACCGACGGGGAGTAAGGAAAAACCGGGCACTCACCCGCCTGCGTGGCAGGCGATCCCTCCACCTTCAGACCCGCTCGCCAGGCAGAATCGTTCGAGAGCGGCGGCAACACCGTCCTCCTCCAGCGGCGGCGCCACCCAATCGGCGGCGGCTTTGGCCGCAGGCGAAGCGTTGCCCATCGCGACGCCGACCCCCGCCCACTGGATCATCGGCACATCCGCGTCGCTGTCGCCGATGGCCAGGACCTCGTGCTGGGCGATCCCGAGGTGGAGCGCCAGCCAGGCAAGGCCGTGCTCCTTGTTTACACCCCGGGGAAGGCCCTCGACGAGCTGAGGGTGTGAAGGCACAATCGTCACCTCGCCATCCAGCGCCGCCTCCATCTCGTCCATCACGCGCCCGCGATCTTCCGGCGCGGCCAGCGTGACGATGAACTTGTGCGGCGGCTCGGGCATATCCTCGAGAAGGTTGCCAACCCGGCCCCAGCGGGTATAGCGCATTAACTCGAAGAGGATCGGCGGGTGATCGGACCGGGCTGGCAGGAAGGCCTGGTCGAAGCCCTCGAAGTGAAGATTCCAGCCGTACCGTTCGGCGGCCTGCACGATGCGCGGAAGCAGTTCCAGCCTCAGTCGCACATCATGTAACACTCGGTCCCGCTGGTGATCGTAAACGCAGCCGCCCTGCGCACAGACAATCGGCCGAGTTACACCTAAATCACGCGCGAACCTGGAAGCCAGCTTCGGATCGCGGCCCGTCGCGAGGGTCACCGTCCTGCCCAGCTTCATGACCTGCCCAATCACGGTCTGAACCCTGGGACGAGCCACCATGTCCAGGCCGAACACAGTTTGGTCCAGGTCGAGCGCGACGAGCCGAATTGAATTGCCAACAGCCATAGTGGTACAGGGTAGCTGACGGCCGCAAATCGGCAATCGCACGCTATGCTTTACGGTCCCGGTTTCGCCCGGTAGAACCGCTGCGGCGCATTCGTGCTCGAATCGTCAACAAATTCCACCGCCCCGCTCACAATGTTCAAGTTCGTGAAGGTGGACCACGCGTTGAGATCAGTAGAGGTCTCGATCAGGTAATTCCCAGCCTCGCCGCTCAGCACGAATCGAATCCGGTTATCCGGCAGCGTGGTGATCAGGTCAAACTTCAGTGGTAACGGCACACTCACCGTCAGGACAGCATCGGCGCTCGTGACGGTGCCGCCTGCGTTGGTCACCACTACGGAGTAATTGCCCGCATCATTGGTTTGCACGCCGCCCCGCGTATAATTACTGGCGGTCGCTCCGGCGATCGGGTCTCCACCCAGCCGCCATTGATAGCCGGGCGCGGGAACACCGCCGGCGGTGACAACGAAGGTCGCGTTCGAACCCGCCTTCACCGTCTGGCTCAGCGGCTGGTCGGTAATGTAAGGCGGCGCGTTGGACGTCAATCGCTCCACCCGCACGTTGTCAAAGACGCCGAAGCTCAGGTTGGTGTTGTCCGAGAGTGAAGCAAAGGAATCCCAGTACCCGATGGATATGTTGCTTCCCGGCAATGCTGCGCCACTGACCGTCGCAATGCGCAGGCCGTCAATTGACCAGTCCACGGTGGTCCCCTGCTTGGTAATGGTAACTTCACGCCAGGCGAATCCGATGGTGCCCACTTCGAGGGTGCCGGTTTGGGACTGAACCGCCGGAGCGGCTTGCCCGCCAGGGAATGCCGAAGCGTAATAAGAGTTCAAGTTGCCACGTGCGTTGGAGGCTGTACCCGCAGCGTAAACACCGGTAGCCACGCCTTGAACCGTCGTCCCGCTGAAAGCGCAGAAATCCGCGATGGCCCCTGTATCCGATGCCTGGCCTTCGCCGTCCACGGCGAACCAGGTGCCGTCCGCGGTGCTGCCGGCGCCCGTCCAGAGCACGCTGGTTCCGGCGGTGCCGACCCCTGCGGTGCCGTGCTGGGTGGACCCGGTTCCGCCGGCAGGAAACGGACCGTTCGCGTTCAGCCACAGGTTGAAACGCAGGCGGTAATCCCCCGAGAAACTCTGCCCGTTCGGAGAAAGGCTCAGCGCCGCCACAACGCCGTTGACCATGTTGGCCTCGCACTTGAGACCGCGCGTCGTGCCGGCCGAACCCGGGGCCGACGGGATGCCCAGGGCCGCGTAATTCCAGTTGAAGGTCACCCGCGTATCGGTCGAAGACCGATTCAGTCTCCAGTTGGCCGACGAGTTTACATCAAAGTTGTCCGAGAACAACACGGCCGGATACAGATAGACGACCAGCGTGGCGACCTGGCTCGTGGCCATGCCAAAAGCATTCGAGACGACGACCTGGTAATTGCCAGAATGCGACGGCTGGGCCGAGTACCTGGCCAATGCGCTCGTGGTCGCGCCGGCAATATCTGCGCCATTAAAGCGCCATTGGTAGCGCAACGGCTCAGTGCCGGCGGCTGTGACCGTGAAGGTGGCGTTCGAGCCCTGGTAAGCGGTGATGCTCGCGGGGTGAGCGATGATCGAGGCCGGAACATTGGTGGCCAGCGGCAGCATCAGAAACGTCAGGATATCCGACATATACTGATTTCGCCGGGTACTGCTGGTGATGGTCTCGAAGGGGAACCCGAAGAACACCACCCGGCCCCCGCCGGCTGAACCGTCATATTGCACCGCCGCCGCCGTGCCGCCCGAGTAATTCAGCGCTGCCGCAGTCCCGGGTCCGTAAGCCCCGACCACATCCGGGCTTTGCACCCAGTAGATGCCGCCCGAGCCATTATCAATCGTCGAACTGGACCGGCTCGCAAATATGCCGCCCGCCGCCGAGACAGCCGTATAAATGCCGGAGCTGTCGTTGGCGAACGCCACGTGAAGCTGCGTGTGCAGGAAGGTCCGATCGGCCGTGGTCGGTCCCGAGGCGCGGTCCAGGTCATAGGCAATGTTGGCTCCCGAAGCGAACAACCTTCCCCCGCTCGCCAGATACGCGCTGATCTTGGTTTGCTCCGCCGCGCTGAAAGTCTCCTGGGCCACCGTCTCGTTGCCGCATGCCCAGATCACGATCGCGTAGTTCGACAGTTGAACGAGGTTCCCGGTAACCGCCTCGTTTTGGCAGGAATCAAAGGCCATGCCGTAAGCGCTGATTGCCTTCCCATGCGCCACGATGTAATCGAACGCATTGACCCGGCGCGGCCAGACCCGCTCGATCGCGCCGCTGCCGTCCGGGGCCCCATAGTTCTCGACCCCAACGTTCATGCGCAAATTCGTGGTGCGATCAAACCGGTCAAACGCGTTTACCACCAACACCCGGGGCGCCTCAGCCGTGGCCGGAGTTCGGCAGCCCACCACTTCGGAGGGCAAGGACTCGCCGCCGGCGTTCGCCGCGGTGATTCGGAAGTAGTGATCCGTTCCGGCGGCGAGGCCTGACACGGTATAGCTCGTGGCGTTGCCGACCGAGATGGGATTGCCGAAGCCATAACCGTTCGTGGAGCGATAAATGACATAGTTGGTAGGGGACTGGCTGCCGCCCACGATCGGCGGGGCTGCCCATTGCAGCGTAATGTCGCCGTCCGCAGACCCGAGCGCGCGCGGGTTCGTCGGCGGTTCCGGCAGGAACGCCAGCGGTCCCGAGCCATAGGTGTTCATGTACTTAACGACCCCGTGCATCGCCGCCTTGCCTACCGCAGCCCGGGCTTTCGCATCCTTCAGCAGCGCGACATCCGTGGCGTCGTCGTGGAACGCCACCTCGATAATCGTCGCCGGCATCTCGTAGTTGAACAGGCTGCCGTCAATTTCCGAGTAACCTCCGGAGTAGGTTACCGTGGTGCGGTTGTACCAGGGAAACTCCAGCGGCGGCGACCCCAGGGCCACGAGATCGTTGTTGACCTCCGCCCCGCAGATCTGGGCCAGGGCCGCCTGGTTGGTGGTCGGATCACCCGTAATCAGGCCAACCGTCCCTCGCCCCCCGCCCGCGTTCGAGTGAAAGCTGATATGGATGCGGTCATGCACGCTGCCGGAGCCTTCCCGGTTCATCTCCGCCGAGATCTGGGGCGGGGTGGACCAACTATCACGCTGATCGTCAGATCCTGAATCGTAAATCGAAGTCGGCATTCCCACCCCTAAGCCCTTCTGCACCCAGTACCGGCAGTTCTCCTCCTCCCGGGGGTAATCAGAAACGCCGCCCCCGCGGTCAATATCGCCCATCCCGTTCCCGAACCGAATCGCATCTGCGATGACCACACTCCCGGTCCCGGTGCTCCGCAGGTTGCTAATAATGACCGCACCCAGCGCCGGATTGGAGCCGGCATTGAAGTAGTATTCCCCGAGGTAAACCCAGCCGTTGCCCACGCGATGATGCGGAATCCGCACTTGCGATTCACCTCCGGTGTGCACAATGCGATACAACTGGTCGCCGCGATTGCCCCCGTGCGACGCCCAGCAATACACCGGGTAATAGCCCGCCGCCGGGATGCTGGGGGTGTAGGTCGCCGTGGCCGTCTCGGTGTCTGTCAGATTGGCAAACCGGTACGGCACGTCGCCGGCCGTGCCATAGAAATAGCTGGTGGCGGTGCTGTCGGTCCAGGAACCGGCGTAGCTTACCGCGGCGTCATCATTGTCAATCACCACTTCATTATTCTGGTAACCCAACGGCCGACAGGGAATCACCACTGCTCCCGCGTTGAAACAATAGGTGGCGAACATGTTTAACTGGTCAATGTTCCCGTAATCCTCGTTCATCTCGAGCAGCACGGGACGGAGCAGGGTCCAGCCCGACAAATACGTCCACCCGTGCCCGCAGTTCATGAAAACCAGTTTACCCGAAAGCGCGCCGGCCGGCTGCCCGGCCGCCGGTGCAATCGGGCCGTAGGCCGGTCGCGCTATGTGTGTTCCCGGGTCTTTGGGGGGAATATCAATACTCGACCAGTCAGGAGAAGGCGGCAAGCGGGGTATCAGCGATTCATCCACCAGCCGGTCTTCCATACCGGCCAGAACACTGCACGCGATGAAGATGAAGGAAGAGGGAAGAAACCATCGAAACATACGGCAAGACATTATCCTACTCTAGCCACTCCCATCAGGATTTCAATGTTCAAAACCCATTGAATGCCTGCCAGGGCGCATCTGACACCGCCACAGACCGTGCGGTAGCCAGTGCCTAGACACCGCCAAGACAGTACCTGGCTTAATAGAAATTCTATTAAGCCAGGTACTGTCTTGGCGGTGTCTAGGCACTGGCCAGGCACTCCTCCGGGACCCGTCGGGTGCGCAGACCAACCGAGGTGGGGTGGGGGAGCCCGACTCGACGCTCACGGGATTGCGTGCTCATCTGCAAGTGCCTAAGCCCTAGTGATTTACGCCTTAACTGAGCGCCATTCGTCCCAAGCCTCACCCCAAGAGACGGAATTTGCCTGAAACAAAACACCGCGCTCCCGGGTATTGCTATCAGACGATATGAATAGGATTTCAATAAACGCGGAAGCCCGGGGGGCCGTGGTTGGAGCGAGAATGGCCCCGCGGAAGCATCCCAGCCGGAAACGCGTGTTGCGGATGTCCGCGCGGCCGGATCCCGGCAGCGGCAAGATGTTGCCTGGATTGCTGGTGCTGGCCGGCGCGGCGGGCATCGGGTATTTCCTCCTGTGCCTCGTGGAATTGGTTGAAAACTGCGCGCTGTTCGGCTCCGAGGTGGCGCGGCTGGTCCCTTGACCCGTATGCGCGCGCCGCTTTCCACAGTTATTGTTTATGCAAGAGCTTTGCCTTCAACGGCCATTCGGGTCTAGACTAATCCCCGGACCCGTGCGGACCAGCAATGTCAGACGCACAACAGTTCGAGGCCTTCATGCTCCAGTACCAGAACATGGTATATAGCACCGCCATGCGTTTGCTCGCCAACCCAACTGAAGCCGAAGATGTCGCCCAGGAGGTCTTCTTGAGAGCCTACGAACACTTCAGCAACCTGGAGCAAAGCCCCACCGCCGGCGGATGGCTCAAAACGGTCACGACCAACCTCAGCCTGAATCACCTCTCACGCTACCGCTCGCGCTGGAGCTTCTTCTCGGAGTTGTTCGCCGGGGGCGGCGGCGAGGACGAGGCCGAACCGCTCGAGTTCGCCGCGCCCGACAATCTCGCCGAGGAGTTGGAGCGGGCGGATCGGCAGCGGTTGGTCGAGCAAGCTCTGCACCAGCTCCCGGCCGCGCAACGCGTGCCGCTTGTGCTCTACCACCTGGAAGGACTGCGCTACGAGGAAATCGCCGCGAAGCTCAAGGTGTCGCTCGGCAAGGTGAAGACCGATATCTTCCGCGGGCGCGAGGCGTTGCGCAGGCGGTTGCGAGGCCAGCTCGACGAAGCGGGCTGCGCCTGCGGCCGGAACGTCCATACGCAACCGGAAGGTTAAAGCCATGGACTCCCGATACGAACAGAGGCTGGAGGCGGAGATTGACCGGGCGATGAAGAGCCTGCCGGAGGTACAGGCGCCCTCGACGCTCATTCCACAGGTCAGCGCTGCCATCGCACAGCGCCGGAGTTCGCCGTGGCGCCGGCAACCGTGGCACGCCTGGCCGGTCCCCATGCGCGCGGCTGCGTTGGTAATCCTGGCTGTTTTCTTTGCCTCGCTTTGTCTCGGCGTCTCGAGGCTTCCCGACACCCAGAGCTATTTGGCAGCCACCCGCCCGGCGGCGGACTGGTTCTCCGGACTTACGACACTCTGGAACGCTCTGAATGCGCTGCTCGGCGCGCTGGCACAGGCCGTCCTCCAGTTGCACCGCGGAATCCTGCTCGGCTGCCTCACGGCGGTGGCGCTGGCATGGGCGATGTGTCTGGGGCTGGGCACGGTGTGCCTGCGCCTTGTGCTCGCGCGCCGATAACCAATTGAATCTATGAAACAACCTAAACGAATTCAGTTAGCTCTGCTGGCGTTAGCCGGCGGAATTTGGTTTCACTCTGCGCTTCTCGCGCAAGAGCCGGTGCCGGCGGAAGAAATCCCCCCGGCCGCTTCGCCGACTGTCGGCACCAATGAGATCCTGGCCCAGGATCGGCCTTCGCAGGATCTGGACCGCGGGCCGCTCGTGTCTATCGGCCACGATGTCGAACTGAAGGCGGGCGAGTCCGCCGAGTGCGTGGTCGTGATCTTCGGGTCGGCGAAAGTCCATGGCAAAGTAGGCGATGCCGTGGCGATCCTGGGCGATCTGGATATCACCGGGGAAGTCCGCGATGCCGCCGTGGTCGTTCTGGGTGATCTGCGAGTCGCTCCAGGCGCCAGAATCCGCGGGGAAGCCGTGGCGGTCGGGGGCAAGGTGGATGCCGCTTCGACTGCGAGCATTCGGGGGCAGCCGGTGACAGTGGATTTTCCCGCTTGGCTGAAGACATGGTTTGTGCAGTGTGTGCTCAAGCTGCGTCCGCTCTCACTGCAGGTCGGCTGGGTCTGGGCGGTGGCCGGCGCTGTCTTCCTGTTCTACCTTCTTATCGCGGTCGTGTTCCCGAGGCCCATCGAGGTCTGCGTGAACGAGTTGACCCGGCGTCCAACCACTACCTTCCTGATGGGGTTCGTGGCATTACTGGTGGTGCCAGTGGTTGTCTTCATTCTCATGTGTACCGGCATCGGGTTGGTGGTGGTGCCCTTCATCGTGGCCGCACTGGTGCTGGGCGCGGCGGTGGGCAAAGTCGGTGTTCTGGAATGGCTTGGGTTTAGAGTAGGCCGCCGGTCCGGCTCTCAAGGCTTGCAGAACGGCCTGGTAGCTCTCGTCATCGGCGCCGTTATCATCACTTTGCTCTACCTGGTGCCGGTCCTGGGGTTGCTCACGCTTGCCATTATCAGCGTCTGGGGGTTGGGTGTCGCCGTGACGGCGGCATTTGGCAGCCTGAGAAAGGAACTTCCCTCGAAAGCCTCCAGTCCACCGCCGGGCGCGTTCGTGCCACCCCCGACCGGGGTGGAAGCCGTGCCGGGGAGGGAGACGGAGACGCCCGGGCCGGCAGGCTCCGGGGCGAATTGGAGCGGAGCAGGGGGACCTGCGTGCGCCGCCGCCGCATCGCCCGCGCCCCCGTCGCATCTGCCGGAAGCCCTGTCTCATCCCCGAGCCGGCTTTTGGGAACGGATGGGCGCCGGTTTCCTCGACATCGTTCTGGTGAGTATCCTCGGGAGCATTGTCAACGTGGCGCCGCTCGCATTGCTCTTCGCTCTGGCCTATTTCACCGGCATGTGGGCATGGAAGGGGACGACGATTGGCGGGATTGTCCTGGGCCTCAAGGTCGTGCGGATGGACTCACAGCCGGTGACATTCACGATCGCCCTGGTCCGCGCTCTGGCCGCGGCGTTTTCCATCGTCGTATTGTTCCTCGGGTTCCTATGGATCGCCTGGGACACTGAGGCGCAGGGTTGGCATGACAAGATCGCCGGGACGGTGGTCCTCAAGCTGCCGCGCGGGACACCACTGGTTTGCCTTTGAACGCTCAGAACACCACAGAATCGTATCCGCGCCCGCCGGTTCGCCACGCTGCGAAGTCTCGTGCCACCTCGATTGCTCGCCGGATATAGACCCACGGCACAGTCTGATGGCTTTCGACCAATTCAGCGACTGAACCGGAAATTGCCCGCGCAGGAAACCGTGTCTTGCCTCCTCCGTCGGCTTCCTCGGGCATACGCCCTCAGCCAGCGGGGCTGGTCCTGCTTGCGCCACTTCCGAAATACAGGCATCCCCGTTTCGCGATTCACGCAATCCCATCTCAAGGCGACCTCCGCGTCCGGCAATTGCTTTCGCGCGGCAAACCGTGCCGCCGCCGCTACGCTGGCAAACTCCACCGGTTCGTTTGGAAACGCCCCTATTCGGTTCGAGGGCCGATAATAGTGACCCTTCGTCTTGAGGAAGACTCTCATGGCGCCCCAATTTAGATCAGGACCGGGCGCACGCTACTGGGGTGTTCACCCCATACGGCAGAGCCTGCTGGATTACTTGGTTTCCCGGCGAGCCAGGACGGCGCCGCCGGTGATCCCGGCGCTGTCCCCAAGCTTGGAGGCCACAATCTCGACACCTTTCATGGTGCCGGGCATGGCGTAGTCCTGCGCGGTCTCCACGATGACACTCATCATCTCGTCAGCGAGGGCTTCGATGACGCCGCCACCGACCACGACGACTTCCGGACCGAGGATGTTCACCAGGTTGGCGACGCCGATCCCGATGTATTCAGCCGCACCCTCCACGATCTTCTCGACGAACTTGTCGCCACGACGGATCGCCTTGCGGAGGTCGCCGCTGCGAAGGTCTTCCAGGTCATCGCCAAGCATGTCGGTCAGCAGCGTCTTCTCGCCGTCTTTGACCCCGGCTTTGATCTGCTGGAAAATGGCCGTGCGGCTGGCCAGCGCTTCGAAACAGCCCTTGTTGCCGCAGCCGCATTTGGGGCCGCTCACCTCCAGGACCATGTGGCCAATCTCGCCGGCGGTGTGGTTGAAGCCGCTGTAGAGATCGCCGTTGATGATGACCCCGCCGCCAATGCCCGTGCCGACGAAGATGCCGACGAGGCTCTTGGGCTTGGCTTTGAGTTCGGCCACATGGACGCCCAGGGCGGCGATGTTGCAGTCGTTCTCGACGAAGACGGGGACGCCCAGTTGCTTTTCCAGCGCCTTCTTCAGCGCCACGTCTTTCCAGCCCTCCATGTTGGGCGCGAAGATGACGGTGCCGGCGGCGAAGTCCACGGCGCCGGGAGCGCCGATGCCGACGCCGGCCACCTGCTTAAGGCTCAGGTCGGATTCATCCACGGCATCCTGGACGCACCGGGCGACGCGTTCGATCACGGCATCCACGCCGCGCTGCGACTTGGTGCTGAGCTTGGCGCTGCCGATGCATTCCTGGGGATTCTTGAAAACGCCCGCGAGGATCTTGGTCCCGCCGAGGTCAACGCCGACGAGGTATTCCGCCTTGCTACTGGTTTCAGCCATAGAGTGGGTGGGTTTCCTATTTGCCGGCCAGCACGGCGCTGATCTTCTTCTGCAGCTCCGCGTTGATGGCCTCCGCTGACCGCAGGCCGTCCACGATGGTAAAGCCGTAGCTGGTTTGCATGCGGCGGAAAGCCTTTTCCATTGCGGTCTGATACTTCATGAAGCTGTCGAACATGTCGCGTGACAGGCCCAAATCCATGCCGCTTTCCCAGTAGTCCAGCGTGGCGTTCTTGGCAAACGTGCGCTGCACCAGTTCTTCGGGCGGCACGTTGAGGTAGAAGACCGCGTCCGGCTCGAAGGCGATGCCGTATAGGTTCTTCAGCCACGCCTCATCCATGCCGCGCACCATGTCGCGCGCCATGAGGGTGTAGATGTAACGGTCGGCCAGGACGACGAAGCCCGCTTTCAAGGCCGGGAGAATAATGTTCTCGACCTGGTCCGCGAAGTCGGTGGCGTAGAACAAACTCAGGGTGGTGCGGCTCAGGATGTTGCCCTGCTGGGCGCGCTCGAGCTCCTCGCTGACGAGTGTGGAGCGCTTGAGCCCGACCTGCACCGTGGCGTGGCCGGTGCCCTCGAGCCATTCGACCAGCGCCTCGATCTGTGTGGAGCGGCCGGAGCCGTCCGCGCCTTCCACCACAATCAGCTTGCCGGCCAAGCGCTCGAGATCAACGCCCGGAATCCCGTGGCCGTAAAACCGCCGCGCCGTGGGGTGCGGAACAACAATCTGGCTTTTGGCAACGCTCTTCATGGGACAGCGACCTCCTCTTTGCTCTTCTTGTGGGCGTCCGCAGGGGGCTTGGACGGCGCGCGCTCGGCCCGGCGGAAATCGGCCAGGCGCAGTTTCTGGCTGACGAGTTCGCGCACGACGGCTTGCTGGGTCTCAACCAGTTGGTTGGCGTCAATGACCAGGAAGTTGAACTCGGTGCTCATAGCCAGGTATTGCTCGAGAATGCGGCCCTGGAAGATGCGAAAACTCTCGTAGGGGTCGGTCGAAAGACGCAGGTCCATGCCGGCCTCGAAGTACTTCAACTGCGGCCGCCCGTCGAGTATGCGCTTGAGCGACACCTCGAGGTCGGATTTGAAGAAGAAGGTCAGGTCCGGCAGCGCGGCGAAGCCGTATATGCCGCGCACCCATTCGGGAGGGCAACCGCGAACCACGTCGCGGGCAAAGGCGGTAAAGATGTAGCGGTCGCACAGCACGATGTAGCCGGCGCGCAACAGCGGCACCAGGTGCCGCTCGTAGCGGTCCGCGAAATCCGTGGCGTGAATCAGGCTGAAGGTGGTGGGCGTCAGCAGTTCGCGTTTCTTGCCTTTGCTCGTAGCGGCCTTGACCAGTTCGGATGAATTCCACTCGCTGAAATAGACTTTCAGCCGTTGCTGTTCCAGCCAGCGCTTGAGGAGGTAGATCTGCGTTGACTTCCCCGAGCCGTCGAGGCCCTCGACCGCGACCAGCCGCCCGGGGAAATTAAGTTCGGCAAAGGTCTTCATTACGACACTCAAAAGTTAGCGGCGCACACGAAGATAACAACCCTTTTCTGGACTGCAAAAGAACTTGGCCGCAGGCCATGAGACCGGTTGCCGGGATCGGTGCGGTGAAGCAGCCCGCAAATGCTTCGTATGGACCGCCGCTATGGGCCTGGGGAGGCGGAAGCCGGGATCAGCGCTGCAAGTTGGCTCGGACCTGGATTTGCTGAATCGCCCAGTCGGCGTGCTCGGCGACGAGTGGCTCGGGGTCGCCGGCTGCCTGCTCCAGGGCGGGCAAGGCGGCTGGGTCACCGGTATTCCCCAGGGCGACGCAGACATTGCGCAGCAGGCCACGGCGCCGCGCGCGCAGCATCGGTGTGCCAGCGAAGCGCCGTTTGAATCCGGCTTCGTCCAGCGCCAGCAAATCCAGCAGGGCCGGCGCGGCAAGCTCGGAACGTTGGTACGCTTTCATTAGCCCCCCTTCGCGCGCGAAACGATTCCAGGGGCAAGCCGCCAGGCAGTCGTCGCAGCCAAAGATGCGGTTGCCGATGGCCGGGCGGAACTCGGCGGGAATGGAACCTTTGAGTTCGATGGTGAGATAGGAGATGCAACGACGGGCATCGAGCTGGAACGGAGCCGTGATGGCGCCGGTAGGGCAGGCGGCAATGCACCGAACGCACGAGCCGCAATGATTCCGCTCCGGTTGGTCGGGCATGAATTCGAGCGTCGTAACGATCTCGGAGAGGAGGATCCAATTCCCGAGTCGGCGGCCGATGAGATTGGTATGCTTGCCGACAAAGCCCAGCCCGGCTCGTTGGGCGAGGTCCCGTTCCAGCAAGGGACCGGTGTCCACGTACCAGAGCGAGCGCGTGCTCTGGCTGCCCAGTTCGTTGACGAATCCAGCCAGCCGCTGCAAGCGCTCGGCCAGAACCTGGTGGTAGTCAGCGTGACGCGCGTAGCAGGCGATCCGGCCGGCGGGTTGGAGGCTTCCTGGAGCAGGCGCCGCCCCCGGGAGGCCGGGCGTTGTGCCGTCCGGCGCGTAGGCCACAGCCAGGCAGATGATCGTGCGCGCGCCAGCGAGGACTTGTTGTGGGTCAATCCGCTTATGGGCATTGCGCGCCAGGTAATCCATTTCGCCATGCTGGCCGCGAGCCAACCATTGCTGAAATCGTCCGGCGGATTCCGGCGGCTGCGCGGTCGTGAACCGGCAGTCATCAAAGCCCAGCGCGAGGGCGCGGCGCCGGATGGCCTCCTTCATCGGTGCGCGGCATGCGCCATGTGGAACTGATGCAGCACCTGCAGCGCCACCTCGCGCAGGGACCGTTGCTCGGTATTCACCAGCACATCGGCCTGGCGGTAATACGGCTCCCGGGCCGCCAGCAACTCCCGGAGCTTGGCCAGCGGATCGGCTTCGTTCAAGAGGGGCCGGTGGGCGTGAGCACGCACGCGCTGCCAGATCGTTTCCGGCGTCGCCCACAGGCAAACCACCAGCGCATGGGTCTTGAGGCTGGCGAGGTTGCCTTCGCCGGCCGGCATCCCGCCGCCGGTGGCGATCACCGTCTTGTCGCGGCGCGTGAGCTCCTCGACGATCCGCCGCTCCCAATCGCGAAACGCCGGCTCTCCGTCCTGCTGAAAGATGTCGTTGATGGACTTGCCCGCACGCGCCTCGATCACGTGGTCGGTGTCGAGAAACGTGAAATGCGCCAGCTCCGCCGCCACCCGGCCAACGCACGATTTGCCGGTTCCCATGAAGCCAATCAGCGCGAGATTCCGAATTGGGCGCGTGAGACTCATGCAGTTCAAATAGCGCATTTCGCCACGTTTGGCACGCAGATTCTCCGAATGGCTGGAAACCTCCGCGCCCTTACTTAGCCTCTTCGGTCTGCGCAGATAACCATTGTTCGTAACTGCGCTTGGGCAAGGACAGGCACGCCACGCTGAGCGCCGTGTCCGTCTTCTCCTTGGCCAGGTAGAGCAGGAAACCGCCGGGGGTCTCAATCACCGCGCTGACGTCGCCGGGCTGGCGAAGCTGAACCCGCAGCACCCGCTGCAATTCGGCGGGCAAATC
Organism: uncultured Verrucomicrobiota bacterium; assembly: GCA_964625855.1. Classification (GTDB taxonomy): domain Bacteria; phylum Verrucomicrobiota; class Verrucomicrobiia; order Limisphaerales; family UBA8199; genus JAPLUA01. Next base: position 146,467 of record CAZVFC010000016.1, read on the forward strand.
CTCGAAATAATGGTCCCTCGCTGCCCTTTGCGGAGATGAGATCAACTGGGCGTTCGGGCCGAAGCGCTGTTTGATCTCCAGCTCGTCGGGGGCGGGGGCATTGGTCTCGGCGGGGCGCGACCCCAGTCGCCAGATCGGCTCCGAAACCTCGTCCCCATGCCCGGCCTTCAGTACAGCAACCAGGTTACTCACCACCCCTCCAGCCTTCGGACTTCGGATTTCGGGCTTCGGCTTTCCTTCGGATTTCGGGCTTCGGCCTTCGGATTTCCCAGCGGCGGCCGAACACACCAGCAGGAGGAATAGCCACAGGTTCATGCGCACGGTTGCAGGGAAGCCCAGCCGCTGCCTGAGAATGAGTGAAGGGAATCCAGTGCGTTACTTCGGTTCGATCACGGTCAACCCCTTGACTTGGGCAAAGTGCCGTCGGTTGAACGTAGCCACGTCACTGGCCCGTTCCAAGGCCGTGGCGGCGACGATGAGGTCGTAGTAGCCGATCATCGTGCCGGTGGATTCCAATTCCGCCCATAGGCGAGCATGTTCGCGGGCGGTCTGTTCCGTATAGGCAATCACCGGCAATGCCGCGAGCACGGTTTGGAGGTATTGCTGGCGCTTGGCCCGGTGCGCCCCGGCGGCCCGCTCCACGCCATGCCAGAGTTCGGCGACCGTAATGGCCGCGACTTCAAACTCCTCGTCGGGCCGGGAAGCGAACCAGCGCTGGAGATCGAACATCCCTTTCTCGCCCCGGATGATGACATCCGCATCGAGGATTATTGCCATTTGTCTGCCGGAATCTTGAGGGTCTTGCGGGCGTTCTGCAGGTCCCGGCGCCACATCTTGGCTTCGTCGGCCGGCAAGTGAGTGCTGGCCAACGCCTCCGCCAGGTCGCGGCCCAGGCAGACCTTTTCGCCGGCTGGCGACAGCCGGGCAAACGGCAAGCCATTCTTGAGCAGGACAAAGGTGACCTTTTGATAGTGAACGCGGTTGACGCAGTCGGCAAAGTTGCGCGCCGCCTCCGTGACACTAATCGTCGTCTTTCGCATATAATCAGATTATCCGATTTTATGCTTGTGTCAACCTCTGAGGGATACTCCGCCCGGAAGAACTGCCCGCCGCTCAGCGGCGAAACGGTGACGTGGTTCTCCGAGCCGACCTGGGTAACCGCATTGGTGACGGTGGTAGATGGGGCGTCGCCTCGTCACGAGCCAGGTTGGCGCGGGATGGATGCGTTGCGGCACGAGCGGCTTGTCTTTCGTCAAGTCTCGCGTATGATTTGGCCATGACGTTTCCGCTTTCTGCCTACATTGAGGCCGCCTTGGAACTGGCGCGCTACGACAAGCTGGAAGACGGCTCGTTCGCCGGCGAGATCCCGAAGTTGAAAGGCGTCGCCGCATTCGGGCAGTCACTGCGAGAATGTGAAAACGAACTGCGCTCCACCCTGGAAGACTGGATTCTGGTTGGCCTGAAGCTCGGTCACCGACTTCCCGTGCTGGCTGGCATTGACTTGAACAAGGTTCGACATGGCCGGCTGGCGACCCGTTAAGCGGCGCGAGTTCATCCGCCGCCTCCGGGCGCTCGGCTTCGACGGCCCCTTTTCCGGCACACGGCACCAGTTCATGGTGTCGGGCGAGCAGCGACAGACCATCCCCACCAATTCCGAATACTCCGTGCCACAGACCCGGATGCTGCTCCGGCAGGTTGAATCCATTTTGGGCCGCGCGGTTTCCCTGGACGAATGGAATTCCCTTTGAGGGTTTTCGACCTTCAGTTCGAGGTGCGGTGGGAAGCCACCCAGCCCCAGCCGTCCATTGGCCCATATACCTCATGTGGCCTTTTAGCTATGTAACCGCCCTACGGATACTCCGCCCGGAAGAACCGCCTGCCGCTCAGCGGAGAAACGATGACATGGTTCTCCGCGCCGACCTGGGTGACCGGATTGGTGACGGTGGTCCACTGGCCAACGGCGAGGTTTGTTGTCTGGCACAGGCGGAGGGTAGGGTGCCAAACCGGCCACGCGACGTCGGCGCTGGCAGGGCTGGACTGGGAAATCCGCACTGCCGGAGCGTAGGGATAATAGGACCAAGTGTCAGACAAGGCACCATTGTTACCATGGCCTCCAAAGAGGATCATCTCGCTGCTCGTCCATACCGCCGTGTGATAGCGGCGCGCGGCAGGCGCGCCGGTGGCGGGCAGGCCCGTCCAACTATTGGCCGTCGGATTGTAGCGCCCGCCGTCATTCAGATAGCTGCCGTTGTACCCAACTCCACCCCAGACGATCATCTCGTTGCCGCTCCATACAGCCGTGTGCCACTCCCGTGCGACGGGCGCGCCCGCGACGGGCAGGGCCGTCCAACTATTGGCGACTGGATTGTAGCGGCCGCCGTCGTTCAACCAGCCGCTGCCGCTATTTCCACCCCAGACGATCATCTCGCTGCCCGTCCACACCGCCGTGTGGTACGCGCGCGCGGCGGGTGCGCCGCTCGTCGGGAGGGGCGTCCAACTGTCGCCCACCGGACTGTAGCGCCCACCGTCGTTGCCATACCTGTAGCGGCTGCCGTCCCAGCAATACCCGCCCCAGACGATCATCTCGCTGCCCGTCCACACTACAGTGTGGTACGCGCGCGCCGAGGGCGCTCCGTTCGTCGGTACCGCCATCCAACCGTCGGCCACTGGACTGTAGCGCCCACCGTCGTTGTGATACGTGAAGCGGGAGCCGTTCCAGTCTTCTCCGCCCCAGACGATCATTTCGCTGCCCGTCCACACCGCCGTGTGAGCATAGCGCGCCGCGGGTGCGCCGGTGGTGGGCACTGCGGTCCAAGTGCTCGCCACCGGATCGTAGCGCCCTCCGTCGCTCAGGCCGGTGTAGTTGTATCCACCCCAGACGATCATCTCGCTCCCCGTCCACACCGCCGTGTGCCACGCGCGCCCGCCGGGCGCGCCGGTCGTGGGCAGGGTTGTCCAACCGTTGGTCGCGGGACTGTAGCGACCGCCGTTGTTCAAGTAGCTAGCGCGGTATCCGCCCCAGACGATCATCTCGCTGCCTGTCCAGACCGCCGTGTGCGACTCGCGCGCGGCGGGCGAGCTGGTGGAGGCGTCCTGTGCCCAAATGCGCAGCGGCAGTTTGACGAGCACAGCGTCGGCGTTAAAGGTGTAGTCGGCATAGGCGGTTTGGGTGCAGGGGTTCCAGCCCTGGGCGCCGGTGAGGTCCCCGGCGATGGCCTCGGTGGAGCGGGAACCGTCAGTCCTGACGTAGGTGCCGAACACCTGGATGGTCGAGCGGACGCCGGGGATCATGCCGATAAGGGCGGCGGGGAAGCTGAAGGTGTAGGGGCCGGAGCTGTTGAGGGGCGCCAGGTTGACGTTGGTGAGATACACCAGGCTGTTGTCGCCGCCGTTGGCCAACTGCCACAGGCCGCCGGTGCCGGCTGCTGCCGGAGCCAGGGCGATGGCGTAGTTGGGCTGGAACCCACTGGCGAAGGTCAGCAGGCTCCGGCCTGCGGCGGAAGCTCCGGAAATGGCCTGGCGGCAGGCGTCGCCTTGGTCGTTGAAACCGGAGGTGTTGGTAAAGCCACCCGTGCCGGTTTGAAGATAGAGGACCAGCACGTCGTTCATGCTGCCGCCGACGGTGAGGGTGCCGGAGATGTTGGTGCCGTCATCGCTCAAGGTGAGCGTGCCGTTGCCGATGGCCCCGCCGAAGCCGGTGTCGCCGTTGCCGTGGTATTGTTCGGCGCACGCGGGCCAGGCGGCCAACAGGAGCAGCGCCGCCAGTGGGATCAACCTGGTAGTTTGAGTCTTCATAGCCGGTTGTGCCTTACGATCTGTGGAAGGGGATGCGTAATGGAGACCGAAGGGAATGGAGCAATCAGCGTATAAGCTTCGGGTCTCCCGGACCTTGCACCGCAAGGTTGAGGTAGCCTGCCTCAAACTACGATTCTCATGCAAATCGGCGGCACCCACGCGCGAATCATAAGCAGGACTGGGGAAGGAATACAAGTTCTTAAACGGGAATTGCGTATTCTCGTGTCGTAACTACCCCACGACGCCCTCGACTCTTGCGCTGGAAGGGCCCTCTCCCCCTCCAGGGCTGAGGCATAGCGCGTAACAGCCTGTTCTTGAGGCGCTTACGCATCAGCTCCTACCTTCTGCCTTCTGCCTTCTTAATTCTGCCTTCTCCCCGCTGCCTTTCTCGCGTCCCTCGCGCCGTGATGCTGTTGTCCCGGCGTGACCCTGGGGATAGGCCGGTGTGGCTCCCATGGGGAGCGCTCCCCATGGGAACCACACCGGGCTGACACTGCGGCGCCACCAGTAAAACACCGTGACCGGACCAGGCTGCGGCCGGGGCAGGACGGCAGGGGCACGGGAACGCTTTCCAGCCGCATTGTTCATTATGGCGGGGCGTGGGGCAGGTCTCCGGCCTGCCGGTTGGCGGAGTCTCCGACTCCGTGCGGGGCCGGAGGCCCCGCAACCGGCAGACCAAGAGGTCTGCCCCACTCGGTTCCCCACAATTAGAACTGATGGCTTTCCAGGGGCTTGCGCGGACTGAAGCGCTCGGTATTATGGCGGGGAAACGGCTGCCAATCCAGCGTGACGCTGGGCTCCAGCACCGCGATATGAACACATTAACAGCTCAACGGGCCAGACGGAGAAGGAGGGCGCTAGCGCCGGGCATAGTGCCAGGGGGTTGGTGCAGCCGCTGCCCCTTGTGCGGTTCGGCAGGCGAATGCTTCGATCCTGCGGTCAAGAGCGGACGCTGCGGCGACTGGGTCTGGTACGTGCGGGACGGCCACCAATGGCGGCGGCCCTGGCTCATACCGTTTGATCCCAGGACCGCCAAGCAACTGGCCTGGCGGGCACACCTGGCGGCCGCATCGAAGGCCTACAACGAGCTGCTGACCGCGGAGCAGCAGGATGCCTGCATTGCCGCGGGCGCCAAGCGGCGGACCCGGCCACGGCTGGGCCAGTCAGGCCCGCAGACCGGGCAGCAGTATTGGGTGGGCAAGGAATGCTCGGAGCAGTCGCCAGCACCCACCTCGCAGGTTGGAAAGCGGAAAACCTGAGCTGGGTCAGAGCCTCAGTCTTCCGCGGGCAAGTATATCTCCAGGCGCCGGGCGTGCTTTGCGCGCCCTTGGTCTCCCCGGCCATTCGGGCTTGCTCGGGGCGGGCCCGGTTGCGAGGCTCGGCAAATGCCTGAACTCAGCCTTTTCAGGGAGTTAACATTCGGATGTTGTTTCTCCTTTGTTCGGTGCAATAAGGGCTGCCCTGCGGAAGTCAGCTCCGCTAGGAGCGCAATGTCTATAGCAGAAGGCGACCCCGCTTGAAACAAGCTCCGTTAGGAGCGGCATGGCCATGAAGCCCACCCACACCGTCACGGCTACGCGTTGACCCAGAACCATGCCGCTTCCTGACGGAGCTGTGATGGGATTCAAGGGCTGGTCGTCTATAAACATGCCGCTCCTAACGGAGCTCTTCCGAACACTCATTCTACTGGCAACTGCGAAGAACCCGCATAATTGCTCCCTTGCAGTAGAGTAGAGGTATGAGACATCCGATTCATCGCGTGCAGTCCTTCCAGCAGATGGGTACTTATGCGCTGGAAATCCAGTTCGACGATGGTTCAAGCCGCAGGATTGATTTTGAACCCATGTTGGAGGGGGAACTCTTTGGCCCCTTGCGAGACCCGCTGCTCTTCGCCCAGGCAAAGGTTGACCGCGAAGTTCATGCCCTGGTCTGGCCGACGGGAGCAGATTTTGACCCGGCGACACTCCACGACTGGCCCGAGCACGAGGCCGCTTTTCGCGCCGCGGCCCGGAGATGGAAGAACGCGAACGCGCTGGCCTAAGCTCAGCAAGTTACTCAGTCAGATCTCTTCCCGCGGAGCGAGCGGACGCCGAGGAGGGCGGCTGCAAGACCCAGCAACGCGCCTGTCCCGGGCTCGGGCACGTCACGCCAGAGCGCCAGATTGTCCAGCGACCAGCCAATGGTGGGAACCTCCACGCGCCTCAAGCCCGAGAACTCCAGACCGAAATGGAATGTTTGAAAGTCGGCCAAGGGCCCGATGCCGTCTATGATGCCATCGGTCACGAAGTTTGTCATCACCGTCGAGCCATCAGGCATGTAGCCGACGAACTGGACCGCTAGCGGTCTCGCAAAGACGGTCCCGTATTCAGCCAAGTCCACGGAAACCAGGCTGAACGGTGAGCCGTTCATGGCGCTGAACTGGAGGGATTCCGTGATGTCGGCGTCCAGGAACGCCGTGCCGTTGTCAGGCCTATCAGAGGTGTTCGCGGTCGGCCTACCAACCCGCCCGAGGCCAGCGGTACCTGGCAGCGGGGTAAAGGACATCTTACTCTCGTAGTACTGTTGAACGTTGTAAGCAGTTCCAGGCGGCTGGAGAGGAGGGCCATCGAATGTGATCCTGGTAAACGTTCCTTGCCCGTAGCACTGGGCCAGGACGAACAACGGCGCCAACGCACCCAGCCAAGCGCAAAGGGATCTCATACTGTCCATAACATTGCTCCTGACTTGGGTGGTTTCGCTTGGGCAGTTCCCGACCCGGAAACTGACTTGGCGCGGCTCAACAACATCGTTACGCTGCCAGCATCACCACTGCCACTGAAACGGGGCCAGCAATCCGGCCTCGTCGTGACGCGTACCGCCTCAACCGCCGTGATTTCCACGCGTTGCGCGTGGCCTTCACGCCGGCGCGAGCTGAGAGATACATAGTGACATAGATAATTGCAGCCGCGCTTTCGGCGAAAGCGCCCTACCCGGTGGGGGCGGTCTCGCCAAGGCCGCCGCGACTTCTGACGCCGCGTATAGCTCCGGTCGTCTTGCTACGGGCAGCCTGCCACGTCGAGGTCGGCGATGGTTTGGGCCTTGCTCTATTGCAGCTCCCAGATCTTCATCCGACCGGGGAGTGCGGCTCGTTCGGGTTGCGCTGCTTTGCGGACAGCGCGGACGGCAACGGACTTGAGCGCGTATGAACGGGCGTTAGGGGGAGGCCGAGGGCTTGCCGTTCTTGAGGGTGCGGACCGAGCTATGGAGATGGGCCGACCAAGCCGCAGGCCCAGCGGCCGCGGCTCCCAGCAAAGCTTCCGTTATGCCGCCGGCGGGCTGGGGAAGATACAGCGTCGTGGACCTGACGCGCGCCATCACGCCCAGGCAGACGCTACTGCAGCGGCCTGGCCCCGTAGAACCGCCGCGGCGTGTAAGGCGAGCCCATGTCCAGATAGAACCAGTTGGTACTGCCCATCGTGTTGGTTGCCAGCGGCACCCAGTCCGCCCAGTTGGTGTTGCGCGCGTCGCTGGTGCATTTGAGAACATAAGTCGCCCCGGGCGGCCCGGCGACGCTCAGACCCGCAAACAGGTAAGACCCGAAATACCAGTGGACCTCCAACCCAAGCACAGGCTGCAGCGGCGGCAGGAAGACGATTGCCAGACTGCGACGCGCTCCGGCCGCGATGGCCACCACGTTGCTTAACCCACCGGGCACAGCAGACTGGCCAAAAGCATTGTCTCCCCATGCCACGATGGTACCGTCCGTCTTGAGCGCCAGACTGTGAGACCATCCTGCCGCGATGGCCAGCACGTTGCTTAGCCCACCAGCCGGAGTCACTCCGCCATAAACATTCCATCCCCATCCCACGACGGTGCCGTCCTGCTTGAGCGCCAGGTTGTGAGACCCTCCTGCCGCGAGGGCCACCACGTTGGTTAACCCAGCGGGCACAGTCGCCTCGCCAGAAGCATTGACTCCCCACGCCACGACGGTGCCGTCCTGCTTAAGCGCCAGATTGTGATAGTTGCCTGCCGCGAGGGCCACCACGTTGCTTAAGCCACCGGGCACAGTCGCTTGGCCATAGAAATTCCATCCCCACGCCACGACGGTGCCGTCCTGTTTGAGCGCCAGACTGTGGAACGTTCCTGCCGCGATGGCCACCACGTTGCCTAACCCAGCCGGCACATTCGTCTGGCCATAACCATTATTTCCCCACGCCACGACG
>CAZVFC010000016.1:154563-175040 GCA_964625855.1 uncultured Verrucomicrobiota bacterium
TCCCCACGCCACGACGCTGCCGTCCGGCTTGAGCGCCAGACTGTGATACCCTCCTGCGGCGATGGTCACCACGTTGGCGCACCAGCCGGGCACAGTCGCCTGGCCATCATAATTGGCTCCCCATGCCACGACGCTGCCGTTCGGCTCGAGCGCCAGACTGTGATACCCTCCTGCGGCGATGGCCACCGCGTTGGCTAACCCGCCGGGCACAGTCGCCTGGCCATCATAATTGGCTCCCCACGCCACAACCGTGCCGTCTGGCTTAAGCGCCAGACTGTGCCACCCGCCTGCCGCAATGCCCACGACGTTGGTTAACCCAGTGGGCACAGTCGCCTGCCCAGCAGCCTGATCCCCGGATTGGCCGGGCCCGCCTGCGCCCCACGCGACGACGGTGCCGTCCTGCTTGAGCGCCAGACTGTGATACCCGCCTGCCGCGATGGCCACCACGTTGCTGAACCCACCGGGCACAGTCGCCTGGCCATAATCGTTGCGTCCCCACGCCACGACCGTGCCGTCCTGCTTGAGCGCCAGGCTGTGATACACTCCTGCCGCGACGGCCACCACGTTGCTTAACCCACCGGGCACAGTCGCCTGGCCATGACTATTGAGTCCCCACGCCACGACGATGCCGTCCGGCTTGAGTGCCAGGCTGTGCCACCCGCCTGCCGCAACGCCCACGACGTTGGCTAACCCGCCGGGCACAGTCGCCTGGCCATGACTATTGCGTCCCCACGCCACGACTGTGCCGTCCGGCTTGAGCGCCAGATTGTGAGCCCATCCTGCCGCAATCATGGTAAACCGCGTGCCTGGCTGGACGTAAGGCAGCACCTGATCGCCCCAGCCGACGACGGTGCCGGGCTGGGAGGCCGGGACCGTGACTTGAGATGACACTAGCGCCGCGAAGATGGTGCCCAGAAAGGATAGACTCTGTTTCATAGATGGGAGGGTAGGGCGCACCGTCCCCTGCGCGCCCTGCCTGGAGGTGCATGGGCACGCACACACCTTCCTCCGCACTGAAGCGGGCAAGGTTCAAGCCCGCTTCGGTTTGGCACCAGAGCAGCCTGTTGCGTTCGCGCCGACATGGTCGCCTGCCCTGGAGCTGCGCGCCGCCAATAGTGTGAGAGCGCCCCGAGGCCTCCTCGTCGGCGCGGTGTGCTCCAGTTTGTGGCCCAAGTCTAGCGGGTGAGGCGGAGAAGGCAAGCTGGAAATGGGCCGCGGAGACGAATAAGCCACAGCAGCTCAGCTCCACCGGCAAGTCTTGGGCAGGCGAGGTGCTGATTTTGGTGGATAAAATGAAGCGGTGGCTGGGGGCAGAATGGAACCGCTGACACAAGGATTTCAGTCCTCGGCAAACAGGTATTCCAAATCGGTCTTGGAGAGACTGCGGGCGAAGCCTTCCTCGCCGAGCACGTCGGCGATCGTCTGGGCCTTGCTTTGTTGCAGCTCCCAGATCTTCTCCTCGACGGTGCCGGGGGAGATCAGGCGGTAGGCATTAACGGTCTGGGTCTGGCCGATGCGGTGCGAGCGGTCAATGGCCTGCGCTTCCACCGCCGGGTTCCACCACGGATCGTAGAGAACGACGTAACTCGCCGTGGTCAGGTTTAAGCCGGTGCCTGCGGCGCGGAGGCTGAGCAGGAAGACCGCCGGGTTGGGGTCGCTCTGGAACGCGCCGACGACCTGCTGCCGGCCCTTGGTCTGGCCGGTGAGGATGTGGGTGGTGATCTGGTGCTGGCGGCATTCCTCTTCGAGCAACTGCAGCATCTGCACGAACTGGCTGAAGACGAGCACCTTCTGGCCCTCGGCGACGAGCGCATCGAGCAGCTCGAAGAGGGTCTCGGTCTTGCCGGATGCCGTGTCGCTGCCCACGAGTTTGGGGTGGCAGCAAATCTGGCGGAGGCGGGTGAGAGCGGCCAGGACGTGCATCTTGCTCTTGCCCAAACCCTGCTCGGCCACGGTTTTCATAACCTTCTCGCGGCTGCGGCGCAGCTCGGCCAGGTAGAGCTTGCGCTGCTCGTCGCCAAGCTGGCAGTCCCGCCGTTGCTCGATGCGCTCGGGCAAGTCCTTGGCGACGTGCTGCTTCATCCGGCGCAGCAGCAGCGGGCGGAGCTTGGCCGAGAGCCGGCGCCGGGCGATGCGTTGGGCCGATTCGGCGCCCTCACCGCGCGGCTCGTAGGTCTCAGCGAAGTGATCCTGGTTGCCGAGGTAGCCCGGCTGGATGAAGTCAACGATGCTCCACAAGTCAAGGAGGCGGTTTTCCAGCGGCGTGCCGGTCAGCGCCAGGCGATGCTCGGCCTGCAACTGCTTTACCGAATGGGTTACTTGCGCGCCCGGGTTCTTGATGAACTGCGCCTCGTCCAGGATAAGGGCGCGGAAGGCGAACTTCTGCAGCTCCTCGAGATCACGCCGCAGCAGGGCGTAGTTGGTCACGATGAGATCGTATTGCGGAATCTGCTTGCGGAGGTTGTGGCGCGCGGCGCCGCTTTCGAGCACCAGCACCTTGAGTTGCGGCGTGAAGCGGTTGGCCTCGCGGCGCCAGTTGTGGAGCACAGAAGCGGGGCAGATCACGAGCGCCGGCTTTGGGTCCTTCCGGTGCCGTTCTTTGAGCCAGGCCAGCCAGGCCAGCGTTTGCAGGGTCTTCCCCAGGCCCATGTCGTCGGCCAGAATGCCCCCCAGCCGCAGCCGGGTCAGGTGGCAAAGGAAGTTGAAGCCATCCTTCTGATACGGCCGCATCTCCGCCTGCACTGCGGCGGGCAGGGCGATCGCAGGCAGCCCCTCGAAATTCTTGAGGCGCTCGCGCAGAGCTCTGGCCTGGGCGGAGTCGCCAAACCGCTTCAGACCTTCTTCGTCGAGGTGCGCCGCCTGTTCCAGCCCGATGCGCTGGGCCACGGGCGCCAGGCCGTCCACGCCCAGGTCAGCCATCGCCTCGTGGGCGGATTGCACGGCGGCCGTGTCCAGTTCGACCCATCCGGAGTCGGGCAGTTTCACGAACCGGCCGGTGGCGGTCTGAAGCCGCTGCAGATCGGCGGCGCTGAGTTTGAGGCCTTCCTGCTCCCACTCGGCGGAGACGGCGAGCCAGTCAATGCCGCTGCCTTTCACGACCAGGCGCGGGCGCAATTGCCGGGGCGCCAGGAATAGACGGGAAAAACCTGGATTGCCCAGGTAATCAGCCTCGGCCGGGCGGTCAGCCCAGGCGCGCGCAAGCAGGCCAAGGAAGCCTTCGTTTGCCTCGCCTACCCACACACCCGGCTCGGGTGTAAACCAATCCAGCCGCCGCAGCCACTGCGTGGCCGGTTCCAGCCGCGGGTCGTCCAGGAGCTCGGGTTTGATGCCGGCCGCTCCGGGTTTGTTCGTCTCATGCAATTGCCATTCCTGACCGGTCCAGAACCAAAGGCTCTGGTCGCGCTGGCTTCGCGCCATGAGCCGCAAGCGCACCGTTTCGTCGAGCAGCTCGAAGACGAAGCGCGGCTTTGCCGGATGGGTGACGCAGAGCTGGTCCCAATCCACACCGCGGCTGGACTGGTTCTTGCGGAGATGCAAGAGCAGGCGATGGCTCAACTTGCGCATCGGCACCGCCGGTTGGCTGGCCCACAGTTCGACCACCTGCGGCGGCGGCGCGTTGCGCAACAGGTAGAACCTGCGCCCAACGAGTGCCAGCGGCGGGTGGCGGTTGAAGAACCGCACCTCGCTTAGCGGATAGCCTTTGCCGCCCGGTACCGTCAACCGATGAGTGAAGGCGAGGTCTTTCCCGCCGTGCTCCAAGTGCGGCGTCAACTCGGCGATTTCGCCGTGGAATTCGAGGGCCTGCCGCGTTCCATCGCCGGCCTCCCATTCGAGCCGGGGGGTGTGCCCCCACCGGGCCAGCCATTGGAGCAGATCTGTGTCTGACAGCAGCATGGTTTCCTCGCCATTGCGACGGTCGGAATGGGTCTCGGCCAACCACTGGACGAACTCCCAATCCGCGGGTGGAAACAACTCCTGCTCGTGTGCCGCGCGCGTCGTCAACTCAATGACGTCCCCGAGCGTTCTGGTCTTCTCGCCGGTTCGCGAGCGCAGCAGGTGGAGCTCGACTGCCAGGCGATAGCGCGCGGGCTGTTCCGACTCGGGTTGCGGCCGGCATACCACGCGGACGAAGGCCCGCGGCGGATCGAAATGCGCCGGCCTGGGCGGGACGAGCCAGGCCTCCAGATGACGGACAAGCTGCTGTTCCTGCGCGGCCTGTTCGACCTGGGTGAAGCGGTCCAGGTTGCCATACGGGGCCAGTTCGGTAGGCAGCGAGCGCCGGGCACGAAGGAAGAGAAACGCGACCTCCTCCAACCGCGTTCTGCCCTGCGCCGCCAACAGCCGTGGCCACCATTCCGCGCTGGGAAAATCCTTGCGGGAGAGGGAGAGTTTCTCGAAGTAATCCTCGAGCAGAAGCCACGCGCGCTGGGAATCGGCGCAAGCCGCGAAGCTGTTGAGCAGGCTCTCGCGTTCGCTCACCGCGGCTTTGGTATCCGCCAGCTCGCGGCGCAGGTCGGCCAGCGCGCCATAGGTTTTGGAGAGAACCGAATGATGCGTGTCGTACTTGGACGCTTGAGCAGCCCGCGAGCCGTTGCCGTACCTGGATAAGACTTTAGCCATCTTCTGACTACACCCGTTTTAGAGACTATCATATCTACACGGAACCGGTTTACGGTCAACCACAAATACCAGACAATTTGGAGCGCCCTTGAGGGAAGACCGTAGTTGATCCGGTCCCGTTCCCGGAAAATCCCCGGTGGGGTTTCCAGCCCGGCCCTTGTTGTCGTTCCACGCCGCGCAGGTCAATGTAGATGCGCATCATGGATCACCGTTCTCTGTGCGACGAACCGGCGGCTCAAACAGCAAGTCCGCCCTCCAGCTTGGGCTGCGGACGCGCGCCGCAACCCGGCCGCAGCGGCGTCGGGTTACACAGAGCCCAACTCGCGGCGTTCATGCTGGGACTGCTCGCCCTGTGCGCGCAGGGCGATGAAATCTCCCTCGTTCGAGTGGGCGAGGTTTGGCAATATTACCGGGGCACAAACGAGCCGTCCTCCCCGGTCACGGCATGGCGGATGCTGGGATTCGATGACTCGAGTTGGCGAGAGGGCCAGTCGGGGTTTAGCACGACCACCTACTCTGCCACCGACGAAGCGACATTGTGGAGCCAACCGACTACCTCGCCGCTAGCGCGGTCCTTCTATCTACGGCGCAAATTCACGGTCCTGGATCCGCAAGCCGTGAAGTGGCTCATTCTGCGTCTGGATTATACCCATGGGTTCGTGGCATATCTGAACGGCCAGGAAATCGTGCGGCGCGGCCTGGCCAATGATCCCGTGTCGTGCAGCGATTACGCGGATTACCACTTCAGCGCCGCCGCCGAAGAATTCGACGTCAGTTCCTTCGCGGGAACGCTGAATACGGGCGAGAACGTCCTCGCGATCCAGGTGCATACGGCCGTGACCAATCCCCCGGGCTATGGCAGCTCGATGCGGCTGGTGCCGGAATTGCTGGCCAACTTCCAGCGCGGGCCATTTCTGGCGAACGCGTCCACGAATTCCATGCAGGTAATCTGGCATACGCCGGTGGCCGCGGACAGCGCAGTTGATTTTGGCACCAACGACGTGATGGAAGCCGCGGTATTCGACCCCACGCTGGCGACCAACCACGTGGTCACGTTGACAGGCTTGCTGCCGGGCACGGAGTACTTTTACCGCATTCGGAGCACGGCCGGAGGAGTCGCGGCGGTGTCGCCGGTGCTTTCGTTCCGCACCCTCAAACCATGCGGCGACTTCTCGTTTCTGGTTACCGCGGATGGTGGAGATGGATCCGTCGCCAAGTACCGAGTCGCCGAGTTGATGGCACAGACACCGGCGGACCTGACGTTCCATTGCGGCGACCTCGTTTACGATTACTTCACTCCGGGGCGCGCAGACTACCGTTGCCTGAGCACGTACGGCCCCCAGATGCGCTCGGTGCCCTTCTATTTCACCATCGGCAATCACGACGTGGACGGCCCCTCGCTCGAGCAGCCGTATCTGGAAGCCCTTTACCTGCCGACCAATCCGGTTACCGGCACGGAGCATTTCTATTCCTTTGACCACGGCGATGCGCATTTCACCGTGCTTTTCCTGCCCTGGCTTAAGAACGTCCCGCAATTGGAGCCGTATCAACTGACCAACGGCTCGCCGCAGTATTGCTGGCTGACCAACGACCTGGCCACCAGCACCAAGCCGTGGAAGTTCCTGTTCATGCACATGGGCCTGACGGACTCCGGCTACCACAGCCTGGACGATGACAATACCAACGGCATCTACGATAGCGTCGAGTTGCAGGAATGGCTGCTGCCCGTCATCCAGCGTTACGGAGTGCAAATCATTTTCCATGGGCACAACCACAATTACGAACGCAGCAACCCTATGCGGGGCGTTTACGAAATCACGACCGGCGGCGGCGGGGGTCGGCTGCCGAACTACGGCTTCGTGGACGGGCGCAGCCCTGCCAGCTCGCAATTCTACTTGGTTCCGGAATTTGTGCGCGTTGACGTTCAGGGGGATCACCTGCTGCTGCAAGCCGTTGGCACCAACGGCGCCGTCTTCGATTCCATGACCATCCAGCGCAGCCTGCCGCCGCCGCGGGAATACGAAGCAACCTGGCACAGCCCCATCGTCGAGTCCGTGCCGGCCGACGATGGGCACGGCAACATCAACGGGCAGACGTTCGATTTCAGCGGCACGCCGATCCCGACCCTGGCGGGCGACTTTGCCAACCTGGGCCGCGTCTATGTCAACAACGACGCGACCAACCTGTACGTCGGCCTGGAGCAGGCGATGATTTACTCCAGCCAGAATGTCTTCCTGTTCGTCGAGTTGCCGGGACAGGGCGGGATAACCAACCTGGTTGGCTTGGGCGACGGCCTGGCCGGCACCGCTGAAGGTGTGGACGTGCTGGACTTCCTGGAAAACCTCTCGTTCACGAATTTTGCACCGTCTATCGTATGCGTGCTTGGTGATGAACTGGCGGACGGGCAGGATCGGTGCTTCGCGCGGCCGGGCTTGGAATTGGCTTCAGGCCAGGGGGTATTCCGGTTGGACGCCGAATTCTCGAGTGTAAGCGGCATCCGGCTGCAGCAGTTCAACCGCTCGCCCCAGGTGCTGGAGCCCACGAAGCAACTGCGATATCCGGAGCGCAATGCGAATTTCATTGAGGTGGCGATACCGTTGGAACAATTGGGCGGCTTGCGGCCTGGGGATACGATTCGAGTGGCGGCGGTGGTGGGCCAGGCCGGCTGTGACACCCAGGCGCAGACGCGCGAGCTGGATACCTGTCTCCTTGGTTCTTCGATGAGCGGGTCCGGCCTGTCGAATGTGGTGGTTGGCGGCGTCAGCGTGCGCCTGGCGGTGGGAATCCCGCCGACCATGGGCGGCGGGCCGGTGGATCCAGCGGTCCCCAACGGCGGCCCCCACCACATTCTCAGCATTGTCCCGAATACGAATAACAGTTTTGCCATCACGGGCGTAGGCACTCCGAACGCTCAATACTATCTGGTGACCACAACCAACCTGGCGGACAACCTGGCCAACTGGACGGTGCTGGCAGACAGCACGAACACGGCGACCGATGGTATCTGGCATTACACGGTGACAAACTGTCCCGGAGCGGGCGACAATTCCACCACCAGTCCCAACCGGTGGTTTCGAGCCCGGGCAGTCAATCCCGGCACGTGAGGAGCAGGGCAGGAACTCCAGCACGCGAAACGACAGCATCTATTCCCCCTCCCGCGTTCGGCTCGCCATTCGTGCCTGCTCACGAGGGCGCTCGATCCTTAATGCCAGATCTGACCGCGCGTCACGTCGCCAGGCACGTCCAGCAATTGCAGACTCGCAATCGTGCGCATGGTCTGGTGGTTGGCAAACGTCCACACGACGCGTTTTTCCCGCGTCAGCTCTATTAAGTGAGGGGCTTTGCCGAACTGCCCGTGACCGAGCCAGTTCGCCACCACGGTGTTCCCGTTGGGCAACCGCTGGAAGCCCGCCACGAACTTCAGAGAGATTCCAGGCAGCTCGCCGTTCCGCACCTGCCAAACCGTATTCCCATCCCGGTCCACCTCGAACACCCGCGAGCCGCCGGGCCGGTCGCCGCAGGAAATCAGGGTGTGGCCGTTCGGCAGCCGCGCCACGCTATGCGGCCCGCCGGCAGCCGCGATGTTGCGCACGGACTGGCCGGCGGCATCGTATTCGCGCACGACCTGGTCGCCGTAATGCGCCACCAGATAGTGCCCGTCTTCCAGCCGCCGCGCGTTGCGCATGTAGAGGTGCCCGCCGTCCTTGCCTTCGGGCAGCAGGCGAATCTCTTTGGCGATGCGCCCGGAAGGCTCGACCTCGAGCAGTCGTCCGCTGTTGCACTCTCCGATGAAGGTGTGGCCATTCGTGAGACGCTGGCAGGCATAGATTTCGCTCTTGGACTGGTAGTCGAACACGACGCGCTTGTCGCGGGTGACTTCCTTCACCCCGTGGCCGGTGTTGAACAGCAGGTTGCCGCTTGGCAGCACCCACAGGTCGTTGCAGCTTGAGGTTTGGTATTCCCACTCGATCTCACCCGCGCGCGAGACGATAAACACCTTGCCTTGCGAGTAATCCGCGCAGGCGAAGGGATGGCTGTTGGTTTGTGAGCCGGTTTGGGGCGGAACTTGCTGGGCAACTGCGAGTTGAGCCGAAGCGGCCAGCGCCAATAGAAGGCAGGGCGCGCACTCGGCTGCGCGCCGTCGCACGTTGCGGAAAGCACCGCAAGCAGGTTGTCTGCCGGTTTTCGCGGCGCGCAGCGGAGTGCGCGCCCTACCTCTGAGGCATTTGGGTAACATGTAAGGTCGGGTGGTTCTAATCTCCGCCCAGTTTGAGCCTCGTTACCCCGGCTGCTACGGGGTTTTGGTTTGCGGGCGGGAACGCCGCCGTTTGCCGGGTCGGGCGTTCAAGCAACCAGCTAGCAGAGGCCCGGCGCAGTTCGACCAAGTCTCGCTCCTGTTCGTCGCTGAACGAGCCTAGCCGCTGTGCATAGGTGTCCATCCAGGTCAACAACCGTTCGCGGCTGTCGGCATTGAGCTGAACGGCATGATGTCCCTGGGGTGCGTCCAACAGTGCCAGCAGCGCGCTCTTCTGCGCAATGCCCTCGCCGGCGACGGAGAAACCGCGCCGGTAAGCTTCACCGACCTGCTCTTGCAAGCTTGGTTTGCCGAAAGCGACGACCGCTGCGTACGCGTTGCCTGGCGTGAGGTCGAACCTGGCCGCCACGGCGTTAGTGGCCTGCGGGTTATGGCAGTTTACGCAGCGGGCTTCGAGCACGGGTTGCACCAGCCGGTCAAATCGCAGGGGCCATGAGCCTTCCGGGCCGGCCACGACACTTGAAGGAGCGCGCCCGGGAGCCAGCGCCGGCCTCACTGGCGGGGCCTGCTGGCGATGCTCGTGGCAGCCGATGCAACTGAGCGTTTGGCCTGGCTGAACGTGCGTCACGCTGCGCATGGTCTGCACCGCGACACCCCGCGCATCGAGCGCCTGAAAGAAGATGATCACGCCCGCTGGAGCCAGGAAGTACGCCGAGCCGTCGGCCTCCACGGGCACGGTGCCGAGCACGCATTTGCCCGGGTCGTCGCGGGTAACCCCCATGCTGGGGAAGTTCATCGTCGGATGCGTTTTGGCCGGGACGGCCACCAGGCGGAGCGATTTAATCTCGCCGCGCGGCACGTTGTTCAGGCCCTGATAAACGTCTGCCAGCAGAAAGCGGCCTTCGCGGGACGCGGCGGTGTCGAGCTGGCTGGCAATGACTGGCGGCGGGTCGCGCGGGCGCACGGGAATCGGGTCGCCGCAGGCGATGGCGGCGTCCGCCCAAAGCAATTCGCGGCTGCGCGTGGCGGCGTCGTAGAGATAAAGGGCCATGCCATTGCTGGGGCGTTGCACGGCGTGCCAGCGATCCCAGCCAGGCTTGCCCTGCACGAGGTAGCCCTCCGCGCCCCAGGCAACGAGGTGGAATCGCTCGCTCAGCGGCCAGGGGTTGGCATAGGACGTCAGCGGCCAGCCTTCGATTTCCGGGAAGGGGACCTCGGGCGTTAGGCGGATCATCGGCCCCGGTTCCTCCGTGCCAGCGCTCGGGTCGAGCAACACCAGGCTGCCCATGGTCTGGGCGTGGTGCGCGCTCGCGGTGAAAATGAGCTTATGCGAGCCGGGGATGGGCTTGGCCTCGAAGACGCAATGGGGCGCGCGGGTGTAGTTCTTGAAAACGATGCGGGGGTCCGAGCCGTCGGGGTTGATCGCCCACAAGCCCATGTAGGGCATGTTGTCGCGGTCAATGTAATCCCAGCGCGAGTGAAGGATGCGGCCATCCTGCGCGATCTCCGGCGTCCACTCGAACATCTCGAAGGGGGAAATGGCGCAGAGGTCGCTGCCGTCGGCGTTGACGGTGTGAAGCGTGTAAACGGCCACCGGGCGTTCCGGACCGCCGCCGCACCGGACATAGCAATCCGGCATGTCCGGCTGGACGACCGAGCGTGCCGCGCTGGCGCGACCGACCTGCAGCGCCTGGCCACGACGGGTGGAGAGGAAGACAATGCGCCCATCGGGCAGGTAGCGGCCATCGAAGTCGTCGTACTTGCCGTGGGTGATCTGGCGCACGCCCGAGCCGTCCAGATTCATCTCGAACAGGTGATAGAACGCATCGGCGGGCACGTTGGCTTTGTCGAGCTTGTTTGTCTCTGCCGCCAGGTGAGGGTAATAGCGGCACCAGGCGAACAGAACCTTTCTGGCGTCGTAGGAGAGCGTCGGGCGCAGGAAGCTGCCGGGCGCTTTGAACGAATCCGTGAGGCACTGTTCGGCAGGCGAATCCGTCGTGAAGCCGCGCAAGAGGTAGATGCCGCCGCCCGGCTTGGACCACCAGCCGTAATACTGGTCGGACATGTGGTTGAAGCTGCCGGGAACGCGCTTGGTGAAGAGTAGCGTGTCGAAGTCGCGCAGCAGCGGATTGCGCAGTGCGAGATCATGCTGGAGGCGGCGAGCTTCAAGGAACAACGGCTGGGCGGACTGGCCGGCGGGGAGGCGGTCGAGCTTCTGTCTGAGCGATACGGCAGGTTTGGAAACCTGCGCTGCTTCGGCGGCCAGCCTTTCGCACACGGCCAGGGATTGCCGGGCGCGCGCGGCCCAGTCCACCTGCGCGGGGCGCGCGTTGTGAGCGACCGACCACTGCGAGACGCTGACTTGGTTGGCCGGACAATTCAGGGCAAGGTTCTTCTTTGGATTGGCGGGACCGAAGACCTCCACTTCGTCGAGGTGGAAGTAGCTTCGCCCTGGCAACGCGAGCCGGACGTAGCGCGCCCGCTCGTTCTTCAACCTGACGGCCAGGGGCTTCTTGTCGGTGAAGCCGTGAAAGACCGCGCCGTTGTGCTGATAGACCTCCCGGAACTCCCTGCCGTCGTCGGAGAGCAACACCTTGACTCGCGACGCGCGGTCGGCGGCCTCGCGCCGATTCCAAATCACCACCCGCCCGACGGCCTCCACCCTGCCCAGGTCCACCTGCCACCACGGATTCTCGTCGCGCTCCGTGTGAAAGCCCCACTCGCCGTTCTTGAGGCCGTCGCAGCCGCCGGCAGCGTCAGCCTGGGGGGTGACCGGCTCTGAGACCGTGCCCACCAACGTTACTTCTTCGGCCAGGATCCAGTCCGCCGCGAGGTGCTCCTGCCACGCCGCGCGTTCAATGCCTGAAACTGCCCCCGCAGCAGCCAAAAGGAGCAACGATGCTAGCGCGAATAAACCTCGGCGGTAGGGCGCGCGCTCCGCTGCGCGCCGCAGAACCGCTACGGCGCGCAGCGGAGTGCGCGCCCTGCCTTTTTGGTCTGTGGCCATTCTAAAGCAACGGTGAAGCAGGCGGGCTAGAGCCCGGTGGGAGGCGAGAATGTTCTTCATATTCAGTATAGGCTGCCCAGACACGAGCGATCCACGTCCGCCGGCCTTGCGCCCGCCATGTCGGTGCGCGGTCGCGTGCGGAGCTCCGTAAGCACGGGGTCAAACAGACCGAGAATGGCCTGGTAATCCGGATCGGTTGGCGAGGCAAAAACCGCTTTGCCGCATGCGCCGCTGCCGCCGGCTGCTTTAGCCAGCGGTGCGAGCAGAAAGCTGTTCATCTGGGGATTCATAAGGCGAGTCCAGGACGGGCGTGGGATCCGGCCGCCGTCATGGCACTCGGCGCAACGGCGCTTGGCCACGTCCGCCAACGTGGAGTCCAGACCTTCCGGATAGATGCGGCGACAGCCCACAGTCTCAGGATGGGTGGTTTCGCTGGTGCCGTAATACGGGACATTAAGATCTATCCAGGCCAGCACGCGGCGAATTTCGCGCGGCTCCAGCTTAACGCGCGGCGCGCCATTTGCGTCAGGATGGCCGGCCAGCAGGATTTCAGCGAGCTTGCTGCGCGGGGAGCCCCAGGCTTTGGGGGTCACTTCGAGGATGTTCTGCTCCATGCCGTTGTAGGTGGGAATCCAATTCACGTAGGGGCTGTCCCACTCGGCTTCGCCGGCGCGCTTGCGCCCGCGAGCCAGGACTTCGTAGCTGACGTTGAAGAAGTCGGTGGCGTCGCCGCACAGCTCCACCTTGGCCGGCGGGGCCGAGCCGCTGTGACACTTCACACAATGCGCATCGAGCACCGGCTGCACGACGCTGGCATAATCGAAGCCGACACCCTGGCCCCAATCGGGCGCGCGCAGCGGATCGGGCGACCGCGGTGCGGCGCGCGGGCCGGCGACAACCTGTTGGCGCGGCTCATGGCAGCCGACGCAGCCTTGGGTCTCGCCCGGCATGAGGTGCGTGAACGTGCGCATCCGCTGGACGGCGCGGCCGTGCGCGTCGAGCGCCAAAAAGTAAATCGGGCGACCGGCCGGGACTTGGAAGAAAGCCGAGCCATCAGGTGCAACTGGCGCGTAGCCCCAGACCTTCTTCGCCGCGTATGTCGCCCCGCAGGAGATCACTGGGAACTGGAAACCAAACGCCCGGTTCTTCACGTCGGTGCGCACGACTTTTCGCATTTCCTCGACGACGCAGATTTCCTTCACCTCGCCGCGTTTCACGTAAGGTTCGAGGCCACGATACACGTCCTGGAGCACAACGGTGGCCCATCGGATCTGATCTTCCGGCCCTTCAGCGGAGTCGGAGGTCTGCGCTACGGGAAGCACCGAAGACAGCACAGGCGGTTCGGCGCGGGGCCGAAGGGGTTGGGGGTTGTAAAAGCCGAGTCCGTCCCCCCGTGGCAAGACCTTTGCCACCTGGGCGCCGTCGTAGCTGCGCACCAGCACGGTGCCGCGCTTGGAGACGAGGAACAGCTCTGCATCCAGTGGAAAGGGATTCTCGTAAGGGGCGCGAATCCGGTTTCCATCGCCCTTGTCCACTTCACCGATGGCCACCTCGGGCGTCAGGTTCCGGATGGCGGCGGCCGCGTTGTTGCCGCGCGTAATATCCACGATGCCGATGGCGCCGCGGCACGGGCCGTTGTGGCTCGTGAGCAGGCACAGCACCTGGCCCGTTCCTGGGATGGAGCGCGCCTCCATGAAGGTGGCCGGACTGAGCACCCGGTTGCCGAAGAACCCAGCCAAGGCGGTGCCATCCGGGTGGATCGTCCAGAGGCTTTGGATCGGGATGGCCGGCTTGTCCACGTATTCCCAACGGGAGTAGATAAGGCGGCCATCCGCCAGCACGCTCGGCGTGAAGTCATTCACGATGTTCGCCGAGAGCCGCGTCACGCGCGAGCCGTCGCGCTCCATGCGGTGCAGGACGCCGACCGGCGAAATCCAGCAATAGGCAAACCGCGCCGAGCGCGTGCTCAGGAAGGCGATGCCGCCGTCGGGTAGCCAGCAGGCGTTGTAATTGTGATGCGGGCCGTCGGTGAGTTGGCGCAGGTTCGAACCGTCGGCGTTGACGAGGAACACCTGGTAGCCCTCCCCCTGCTTGCGCCGCCAGCTAAAGAGGATTTCCCGCCCGTCGAAGGAGATGTCGCAATCCAGAATTTGTCCGTCTGGCGAAGCCACGAGCTCCCGGCGAACGCCCGGCTGCTTCACTGAAGCGCGGTAGAGTCCGCCGCCCGCGCCGAACCCTTCGACGTGATAGGTGTAAACGTGGCTGGGGTTCAGCTCTCGACGCTGCACCGTGATCAGCTCGTCGAACCCAAGCCCGCCGGACGACAGCCGCGCCGCCAGGGCCGGAGAGTTGGCAATATCCTCGTCGTATGCCGGCTCGGGCGCACCTCGGTCCAGTTTGCGGAACTTGGTATAGAAGCTATCCAGAAGCGGGCGCGCATAGACCTGAACTTCGGCCGCACCCGGGTTGAGGCCACCGTAGGAACCGGTGAAACGCAGCGTCAGGCGTTGGGTGTTGACCGGGTGAGCAAGCTGGAGCCGTTGTGGGCCGTGGCCCATGCGCAGCGTGGCACGCGCTAACGGAGTGGGGGCGCCGTTGACGAGGACTTCGCAATCCTTCCAGCACTCCTCCGCGAACCAGGCCGTGCGCCCATAGTACACCACTTCGGCGACCGTGACTGGGGCGGGCCATTCGAGGGTCAGTTCTGCGCCGTTGCGATGTGTGTTGCCCTGGACGCACCAGGCCTGCCCGGCGTCGTCCTGGAGACCGGCGCCTGGGATCTTCCCGTCCACCGCGAATTGGGCGCGGTATTGGTCGCTGTATTCGGAAGTCGCTGCGGCCCGGGCGGAGAGGGCGAGGTTGGGGGGTGGCGGCTCGGCGGAGGCGGCGAAGGTGGCTAGCGCGATTACTCCAGTCACCCAGCCCGGTTGTGCGCATGCACCCATGCCGCCAGTTTGGCGCCCGAGGGCTAGCTCTTTGCCGGTTCGCCAAGCGCGATCACATCCTCGCGGATCCGCGCCAGGTCAGCGGCATCCAGGGTCAACTCGCCCGCCTTCGCGTTCTCGGTCACTTGCGCGATGTTGCGGCCTCCGGCCAGGACGTGCGTCACGCCGTGCTGGGCGGCGCTCCAGGCGATGACCAGTTGCGAGAGGGTGCAGGCGTATTTGTCTGTGAGAGGCTTCCACGACGCGAGCAAGTCGAGCACACGCCTGCGGTTTGCCGGAATAAACCAGTCGTTCCAGTAGGTGTTGCTGCGGAACTCGGTCGGCTTGAACACGCGGTCTATGCCGATCTTGCCGGTGAGCAGGCCCTGCTCGAGGGTCATGTAGGTAAGGGTGGCGATATTCTGCCTGGCGCAATGCGGCAAGATGTCTTGCTCCGCCTCGCGATGCAGCATCGAGTAGCGGAACTGGTCGCTCACGATTCCGCCGCAGCGGATGTTCTCCTTCAACTCGTCGAGCGACACGTTGCTCACGCCGATGGCGCGGATCTTGCCCTGCTGCTTGAGCTTGAGCAGCACGGACATCGTGTCGGCTATGGGCGTGTGGTCCGGAGGCATGCTCGGCCAATGCGTCTGGTAGAGGTCAATGTATTCCACCGCGAGCCGGCGCAAGCTGTTCTCGATTTCGATCTGGAGCGTGTCGGGCCGAAGGCTGCGGTACATCTTCTTGCCGTCCATCTCGGCAAAGTAGCTGCCGCGGGTGTCTTCCCACCACAGGCCGCACTTGGTGGCGAGGATGGCCCGGTCCCGCCGGCCTTTGAGCGCACGACCTACGACGCGCTCGCTGCGTCCCCAGCCATACGCCGGCGCAGTGTCAATCAGGTTCATACCCAGGTCCAACGCCGCCTGAATGGTGCGCACCGACTCCGCGTCGTCGGTGTCCTGTCCCCAGACTTGTCCGCCGCCGAGCACCCACGCGCCAAGTCCGACGATGGAGGCCGACAGGCCCGAATTACCGAGTGGTCTTTGTTTCATAGAGAGAGCAAATACTTGGTTAAATCGTTAAGCTGGTCCGCGCTCAGGTGCGAGGTCTTTCCGTGCCGGTCGTCCAGGTTGCTGGTGGTCAGCACGTCGCGGAGCGTTGCGGCCGAGCCGTCGTGCAGATACGGCGCGGTGCGCCAGAGCTCGAGGAGGGTAGGCGTGTCGAAGGTGTCGGACGGTCTGTCGAACCGTCCCCGAGTTCCCACGTCGTAGCCCTTCAGATCGGTGAACAGCGGCCCGGGATGGCATTGGGCGCAGGCAGCTTCCTTGCTGCGAAAGATCTTCTCCCCGCGCCGGGCTGCGGCCGACAGTCTGCCCTTCTCCAGGTGCGGGCTGGGCACGGGCCGGAGCGACTTGACGTAAGCATCCGTTGCCTCGTAAACCGCCTGGGGTTGCACCGTGAATAGAATATGCGTGAAGCCGGCGCGGACAGCGGCTTCGGCGCTTTCGCGCACACCGGTGCTCATGGCCGGCGGCGTCTGGAAAGTCAGGAGCAGACTCTTGTTGTTCTTCGGGTTGCCGATGCCGTCGTTGAGCAGGTCCCAGTTCAGACCGTCCACGCGCCCATCATCGGAATGGCAACTGGCGCAGCTTTGCCAGCCCTGAAAACAAAGGCGGGCGTCGTTGAAATTGAGTTCCCCCCGGCGCGCCTCGGTCATCGGCGGCCTCGGCCCCAGCGGAATGGTCGCCGCCTTGGGATACGCACCGTCCAGCTCGATGGCGCTCAGGGTATCGGAGAAATAGTTGGCCGTGTAGGCCACCCGGCCAACCACTACCACACCGCGCGGGCCGAGGTCGCCTTCGGGCAGATGCCGCCGTTCGCGCAGGCCAACGAGAAAGGAGAGGTCGTTGGGCACGTCAGAAGGCGCCCGCGAGCCGATGGCTGGATAGGGTCCGCTGACAACCGGCTGGAAAGCAGGCGTCACCTTGGTGAGTTTCTCGATCAGAGCCGGAAAGTCTGTGATGCTGACTTCGTGTGTGCCGGCCAGCGCGATAACGAGCTTCCGTCCGTCCGCGCTCCACGCCGCACCCCAGGGATAAGCTGCGCCCCGGTCCACCGTGTCGAGCAGCACCGTGTTCAGCACCTCCATGCGGTCGAGGTCAATGAGGGTCTTGGCGTTGGTGTTCATCCAGCCGCGATCGAGCTGCGTCGTCGGGAGGTGGAAACGCGCCAGGATGTGAGTGACGACAGCATGCTTGCCGTCGGGCGAGATGCTCAGGTCGTTCAGCAGGCCGCTGCCGCTGGGCAGCCAGAGGTCATCTATGACCTGGCCCGATGCGGTGTCAATGACGCTCACGACCGCGCCGACGTGCTCGACATCTGCGCGGCCGGCGTGCAGATGATTGGCCACGAGCAAACGCCGACCATGGTGGGTGATCGCGGCAGCCACCGGCTCGCGCCGGACCGCGATGCGGCGGATTTCCTTCCGGTTCGCCAGGTCGAATACGCTCACGTTGTCGTTGAACCGGTTGCAGACAAAGAGCGTCTTGCCGTCCGGCGAAACCACCGGCGCGCACGCGCTGTGGCCGGCGGGCAGTTTGGCCGTGACCCGGGCCCGGGCGATATCCACGGCACACACCTGGCTTTCGGGCGCGGCGCAAGTGACGAACAGAGTCTTGCCATCGGCGGCAACTGCCAGCCCGGTCGGCGGTGCCGGCACCGGCACCGACCCGGTCACCTGTCGCGTCGCAAGGTCGAGGAAGAGAACGCGCTGACCGGTGACACAGCCCACGAACAGGGTGTGCCCATCCGGCGACGCCGCGAGCGTGGAAGGTGAAAGCCAAGGGGCACCCGCCGACGCGGCGCGAGCCGGCCAGGCGGCAAGAAGAAACGCAAGCAGGGGCACGACCATTGCAGCCGTATTTCGCGAGCCGTAGGGGGCAATCATATTTCAGCGAACGCAGTTCTAGACCTCCCGCAACCGCGGGGCAAGATTAAATCCAGGCCCAGCGCGAAGCCGCAACGGGGCATTTCGTGAAGGGCTGCGGTGCAAGAGTGGCTCGAGGTTGGCCTGCCCTGGCAACCCTCCATCAGACAGAGTGAGCCGCTGGATTTAGGGACGCGGCGCGGGGCCATCATGTCGTTGCCCCGAGGCAATTCCTGGCCCCCTTCCGGGGCATTGGGTCGTAAAGCCGGGGACGGGCCGATTCCCCGTTGTCTTGCCGCGTGCGCGGAGAAGCTAGCGGCGTTGGTTCTTACCGATCCGGTTCCCAGCCGCGACGGTAGGTTTCCTTGAGGAGGCTGTCAGCGCCGGGAGCGTTGGTCACTTTCATGGCCTTGGCGTCCCAGTAGATCTGTTTCTTAAGGCGCATTGCCACCAGGCCGAGCAAACCGACCTCCGTGAGGGCGGCGCCATATTCGAAGTTCGCGCTGGCGGGCGTGCCGCCTTTGCAGGCGTCCAGCCAATCGCGGTGATGGCCTTTGGAACGAGGCAGCGTCTTCGCCGGGCGTTTGTAGGTAGCGTCCTTGGCGCCGGGCAACATCGTTGGCCTGCCCGCCCAGCCGCCGCAGGTGATCATGCCCTTGTCGCCGATGAACAGGATGCCGTTGCCGCTGGCGCCGAGTTGATCGTCCTCCTCCATGCCGTCCGGGCTCGGGGGCATCAGCCCGCCTTCATACCACATGAATTTGACGGCAGGCATCTTGCCGCGCGGACCGAACTGGTAGGTGTAGAGGCCGCCCGGGGGCGCGATATAGGCGTCCACGCCGCCCACGGCCGAGGCTTCGATGCTCAGCGGTTCGCGCAGGTCCAACGCCCAGCAAGCGGGATCGAAGTTGTGGCAGAAGAAGTCCCCGATGGGGGCGGTGCCGAAGTCCCAGAAATCCCGCCAGGAAACGGGCGTATAGGCTGGGCTGTAGGGGCGCGTTTCCCGAGGTCCCAGCCACAGGTCCCAGTTGACGCCTTTGGGGGCGGGCTCTGCCGGCGGCCGGCCGGCGGGAAGGCTCTTGTTCCAGCGGCTGGCGCTGGTCCAGGCGTGGACCTCGCGCACGTCGCCGATTGCTCCGTCCCAAATCATTTCGCAGGTCTGCCGTATGAAGTCGCCCGAGTGCCCCTGGTTGCCCAACTGCGTGGCCACGCCGGTTTCTTTGGCCACCCGGGCCACCAGCCGCGCTTCCCAGACGTTGTGGGTCAGGGGCTTCTCACAATAGACGTGTTTGCCCTGCCGCATCGCCGTCACGCAGACGTAGGCATGCTGGTGGTCAGGCGTGGCGCAGAGGATGGCGTCAATGGCCTTCTCCTTTTCGAGCATGACGCGGAAGTCCTCGTAGGCGGTGACTTTGAAGTTGGGCGTCTTGCCGGAGTAATGACGCTCGATCTCCGCCGTCACCGGGAGCCGGCCAGCGTCGCCCTTGTAGTAGTAGGCATCCAGGTTCTCCGACTCGATCGGGTCCGCTACGGCGATGATCTGGGCATCTGGGTGATTGAAGAGAGTGCGGGTATTGGTCCGGCCCTGGCCGCCACAGCCGACGATGGCGATGTTAATCTTTTCGCTGGGGGCAACGAACTTCGCGCCGCCGAGGACATGGCGAGGAACGATACTGAACGCCGCCACTGCCGTTGCGGTGCGGCCAACGAACTGGCGCCGGCTCAGGCCGGTGTTGGAAGTCTGGTGCGGTTTCATATTCTAGCTGATGCGTCAGGTGCTGTTTGAGCCACGGACTCCTCATTCGTATCGCAAAGCACGAAGGGGATCAAGGCGCGAAGCTCATCGCGATGGATAGCGCAACGCGGAAGAACGTCGCGCACACCTGGCTTCGCGGAATGCGCGTTCGCGGTCTACTTCCTTGCACAACCACGTGCCGCGTTCCGCGAGCGACCTGTCCTGTCGGGAGAGAAATCAGTCGCAACGGCCGCCCACAGGGCCTAGCATTGCGGACATGCGCTTGTCGCGAGTCATTCTGAACGGCCTTGCCTCCGCAGGCATGGCATTCGCATTTTGTCCTGTGCTCGCCAGCGGCGCGGCCGCGGCCCAGCGGCCTAATGTTGTCTTCTTTCTGATTGACGATCTGGGGTGGGCTGATGTTGGCTGTTTTGGCAGCCAATACTACCAGACGCCCAACCTTGACCGCCTGGCGGCCGAGGGAATGCGTTTCACAGACGCTTACGCGGCCTGCGCGGTCTGCTCGCCTACGCGGGCCAGCATCATGACGGGCAAGTATCCGGCCCGGCTGCACCTGACCGACTGGATCCCGGGCCCGGGCGACTCACCGGCCAATGCCCTGCGGATACCGGACTGGCGCAAGTTCCTGCCTCTGGAGGAGGTTACGGTGGCCGAAGCACTCAAATCGGCGGGCTACACTTGTGCCAGCATCGGCAAGTGGCACCTCGGCGGCCCGGCGTACTACCCCGAGCACCAAGGCTTCGATCTGAACATCGCGGGAGGCGATATCGGTCATCCGGCCTCTTACTTCTGGCCTTACGAAGGGAAGACCCATACGGTCCCGGGCCTGAAAGACGGTGGCCACGAAGGTGAATACCTGACGGACCGATTGACCGACGCGGCGGAGCGCTTCCTTGAGCAAAACCAGACACGCCCCTTCTTCCTTTACTTCCCTCACTACGCGGTGCACCGGCCACTGGAAGGCAAGCGGGATGTCGTGGCAAAGTACA
>CAZVFC010000017.1:0-164097 GCA_964625855.1 uncultured Verrucomicrobiota bacterium
TTCCCAGCGATTTCACCCCGCTCGGCCTCGCTGCATTTTTTTGACTCCGCCGTATGTCCGGGGCGTGCGCCACTCTATGAGCTGGCCTGGTGCGGACTTTCAGCGCTAGACTGAAGCCGCAATGCACTGTTTTCCTCTTGTCCGATTCCTGACATCCGTCCTCGGCCTCGGGGGCATCCTTTCCTGCAGCACTCTGGCGGCGGAAGGTCCGGATACAAATGACGCGCACTGGCAGAACCTTCGCCGGCAAGCCGTTGACCGGCAACGGCGCATCATTTTCAACAACGACGGCAATGAGCCGGTTTACCTGTGCAGATCGGTCAGCAAAGACGAATTGCTCAGTCCTCGCACCCGCGCCCTCGCCGGCACACAGGTTGATTCCATTTTCTACTGCACCTGGAGTTCGGGCTTCTCGTTGTTCACCCACGACACCCGGACGGGTCAAGTCTTCGGCACCCGAGAAGGGCGGTTTACCAACAACCTGGCCCAAGCGTTTCTGGACCAGGGTATTGATCCGCTTAAGGTCATGGTTGAGTTTGGCCGTCAGCAGGGCCTCGAGGTGTTCTGGTCCATGCGGATGAACGACACGCACGACGGCTCCCGGACGGATTACGGACCGGTCATGTTTCGGGCCAATCGGCTCAAGGTCCAGCATCCCGAGTACCTGATCGGCTCCAGCAATCAACGCCCCCGGCACGGCGTCTGGTCGGCGGTGGATTATGGCTTGCCACAAATCCGTGATCTGGCCTTCGCCTACTGCGAGGAAATCTGCCGCAACTATGACGTGGACGGCATCGAACTGGACTTCTTTCGGCACGCGTTCTTCTTCCGGTGTTCGGCACACAACCAGCCCTGTGGCACGGCTGAGTTGGATTCCATGACTGCGCTAGTGCGCCGCATTCGGAACATGGCCGAGGAGCTGGGACGCCGGCGAGGTCGTCCGATTCTGGTAGCCGTCCGCGTGCCCGATTCGGTGGACTACTGCCGGTTCATTGGCCTGGATTTGGAAAAGTGGCTAAGGGAGGGGCTGACGGACCTGCTGATCGTCACTGGCTACACGCAACTCAATCCCTGGGAATACAGCGTCAGTTTAGGGCATAAATACGGCGTCAAAGTCTATCCTTCATTGGACGAGCCGCGCGTGCGGGATCCGGAGGCCCAGAAGGCCCGCGCCAGTATCGAAGGTTACCGGGGCCGGGCTCTGCGGGCATGGGCTGCGGGCATGGATGGAATTTACCTGTTCAACTTCTTCGATCCCAAGAGTCCGCTCTGGCGCGAGTTGGGCGACCCGGAAGCCCTGCGAGGACTGGACCGCACCTACTTCCTAAGCCCCCGCGGGGTCGGCTCGATGTATGTCCCGCATCAGCAGTTCATCCAGGTGCCGGTCCTGAACCCTGCCAGTCCCATCCCGCTGTTGCCGGACAAACCCGTCGAGCTTCCCCTGTCACTCGGGGAAGGCCGCCATTCCTCGCAGCCCGCGCTCCTGCGTCTTCGATTCGAGAATCTCAAGAACCCGGACGCATTGCGTCTCCGCTGGAACCGAAAAGTCTTGCAGAGCAGTCCGAGGAAAAAGGGGGTGTGGGTGGAATACGTCGTCCCGGTGGGCTGGGTTGAGCCCCAGAACAACATTGTCGAACTGGGCTTGCCGGGACAAAGTGACCGACGAACTTTGTTAACCGACCTTTCTCTAACCCTCGGTCGTCCAGCGAAGACGCCGGCGCCCTGAGCCCACCTTCACGCCTGCGTCAACGGCACCCCGGACCGAGATTGCGGAGCGGGCGTAGCGCAACCGGATGCGAAAACTCTTGGTCGAGGCGGCGCTGGATTCTATAGTCTCCCGCATGGTCCATGTTGGCATCGGTTACGACGTTCACGCGCTGGTTGCGGGACGGAAGCTTATCCTGGGCGGCGTGGAGATTCCCCACGTCAAAGGTCTGGACGGGCATTCGGACGCCGACGTGTTGATGCACGCGATCTGCGATGCCGTTCTGGGCGCGCTGGGTGAGGCGGACATCGGCCACTTCTTTCCGAACACCGACCCGCGCTGGAAAGGCGCCCCAAGTCGCGTGTTTTTGGCGGAAGCCGCCCGGCTGGTTGCGGTACGCGGAGGCAAAATCATCAACGTGGATGCCACGGTCATTGCCCAGGCACCCAAGATCTTCCCGCACATTCAGGAAATGAAGTCAAAGATCGCGGCGGCCCTGAGCCTGAACCCGAAGCAAATCGGGATCAAGGCCACCACCAATGAGCGCCTCGGCTTCGTTGGGCGGGAGGAAGGCATCGCCGCTATGGCCGTGTCCGCGGTTAACCTGCCGTAGCGTCGCTGCCACCCATGGCCAAGGCCGAAATCAGTTGGAGACGAGTAACTCCGGACGGGGTCCGACTCCAGGTCTATGCCCGGCACGTCGGCCGCGACTGGCGGTTCTTCGCGCGAGAACGCCGCTACGAGCGGTGGCAGGCTGTTGACGACCCGCCGCTGGAGGATTGGCTGGCGCTGCTGGACTCGGTTCAGCGCCGCATCAATCGCCGCCTCCTTCGGCCGGAAGAAGAGGCGCGCGTGAAGAAGATTATCGTGGAGCGCTATCCGGAAACGAAGTTCGACTGAAGCAGAACCATAGCGCCCGCCCCCCGAGTTTCCCGCTGACAGGGAACGGTGGCGGTCCTATGATGCCCGCAGATGACCAAACCACCGCTGATTCTGATTTCGCCGGGCATTGAAAGAAAGGGCGATGAATTCGGCGACCTGGCGACCAGCCTTTCGGAAACCTACCAGCAGGCGCTGATGGGCACCGGTGCGATCCCCATCGCCCTGCCAGCCACGCTCTCGCGCGAGCTGATTGCCGAGTGCGTCCGCCGCTGTGACGGTGTTCTGCTGACCGGCGGCGACGACGTGGATCCGCGCCTTTACGCGAGGAGGCTGCCGGCGAGTTTGCGGCGGACGGTCAAGGTGACGCCCGACGGCGGTGAGCGCGATTTGCGGGAACTGCTGCTGATTGACGAGGTGTTTCGACAGCGAAAACCGTTGCTGGCGATTTGCCGGGGCCATCAAATCCTGAATGTGGCCTTGGGAGGCAGCCTGATTGTGGACATTTGCCGCCAAAAGCCAAACACCCTCAACCACCGGCAGATGGACAAACGCAGTGAAGTCGTCCATCAAGCGTTGTTGACAGAAACCGGCATACTCGCCAAGATAACGGGCAGAAAGCTCTTGGGCGTGAATAGCACGCACCATCAGGCGGTCGGGCGAGTCGCCGCGGCCCTGCAAGTCATTGCCTGGAGCAATGACGGCATCGTAGAGAGTATGCAGCTAAGACCGAATTCTGTCCGTGTGTTGCCGTTTCTGTTGAGCATCCAATTTCACCCGGAGCGGCTGGCGGATCGTTACCCGGAACATCGGGCCATATTCATGGCATTTACGCAGGCCTGTGTGCTGCATCGCGAAAAGAAACTATGAAGGGCAAAATTCTAGTGGTGGATGATGAACAACTCATCCGCGAGCAAATCCGAGCCGTGCTGGAGGCGCACGATTACCAGGTGCTGGAAGCCGACGGCACCCAGGCTCTGAAGAACGCCTTGCAGGGGCCGCAGCCGGACGTAGTGGTGCTCGATGTCAGGCTTGACCCCGGCATTGAAGATGACCGGGGCGGCTTGGACATGCTCCCCCAACTCAAGAAGCGGTGGCCCGAAACGGAGGCGATTGTTCTCACCGGCCGAGGCTCAGTGGAAATGGCGGTGGAAGCCGGCCGGCTCGGGGCCTACAACTTCCTGTCCAAGCCCTTTCAATCCGAGAAGCTCCTGGCAGACGTGAATAACGCCCGCGAGCGGCGCCAGCAGACCGAAGAAACCAGCTTGCTCCGCCGGGCCCTGGAAACCATGAGCGGGACCGCCACGCCGGTCTTCCAGAGCGCTGCCATGCGCGAGGTAGTCCGCACCGTCGAGCGCATCGCCGCGAGCGACGTGACCGTCCTGATCACCGGTGAGAGCGGAACCGGCAAGGAAGTCATCGCTGATTTGATCCATGCTTTCAGCCCGCGCAGCAAGGGCCGGATCATCAAGATCAATTGCGCCGCCCTGCCGCGGGAGCTGATCGAAAGCGAGCTGTTCGGCTCGGTCAAGGGCGCCTTCACCGGCGCGCACAGCGACCGCGAAGGATTGTTTCGCCAGGCCGAGGACGGCACGCTGTTGCTGGACGAAATTTCTGAGATGCCGGTGGACACGCAGAGCAAACTGCTGCGCGTGCTCCAGGACCAGGAAGTCCGGCCGGTCGGTGGCAAGACCAGCTACAAGACCAACTGCCGCCTGCTCGCCGCCACCAATCGCAAGACGGAGGAGGCCATCCGGGAAGGCAAGCTGCGCGAGGACCTCTTTTACCGGATCAGCACCATTTCGGTGCATCTGCCACCGCTGCGTGAGCGACGCGAGGACATCCTGCCGCTGGCCAACTCGTTCTTGAAGCGGTTCGCGGCCCAGGCCAATCGGGTCATCAAGGGCTTCACGCCGGATGCAGCCGAGCGGTTATCCACCTTCGATTGGCCGGGCAATGTGCGTCAGTTGCAGAACGAGGTCCAACGCGCTGTGCTCTTGTCCGAAGGCGACGAGGTGGGGCCGAACGACCTGTCCATCAGCAGAGCAAAGGTTCCCGGCGAGGAATCGTCAGACACTAACTTCACACTGCTGGAGGGCGTCGAGCGCAACGCGATCGTCACGATGCTCAGGGAAACCGGTGGCAACAAACTCGAGACCGCCAAACGGCTCGGCATCGGGCGCCAGACGCTCTACAACAAGATCAAAGCGTACGGGATTGAAGTCTAATGTCTTCGCGGAGCGCAGATGCCTTCGGACGTTCCCTCAGGGGCAAAGTCCTCATTGTGGATGATCAGGAGGGCATAAGAGACCTCCTGAAGATGGTCTTGGAGAACCATTATCAGGTTGCGGAGGCTGACAGCGGCGCGGCGCTGCATCAGGCGCTGAACGATGACCCACCGGACGTGGTCCTCCTGGACCTGACGCTGCCCGACGCCAACGGCCTCGGCCTGCTGCCCGCTATCAAGCAGAGGTGGCCGGAAACGGAAGTCATTGTCCTGACCGGGGCGACTCCCGGCAGCGAGACAAGGCTTTGGGCAGCGGAGGCCGCGAACCTCGGCGCTTTCGGCCTGCTTTCCAAATCGGCGGAGTTCAATTGCCAGGAACTCCTCTCCGGCGTCAATAATGCCATGGAACGTCGGTTTCAGGCCCCCGGGGCAAATAACTTCCTGCCGCCGCAACCCTGAGCGGCGGGCTTTGAGACGTTACGAGCGCCTAACTAAATGGGCGCTTCCCACGTACACGACATCGCGTTTTACGGTTGCCCGCTCAGGTATCTCGCAATCCCGTCCCTAAACAGGGTCGGATTCAAGCCGAACAGTTCATTAGCCGGCTGCGGATTCCCGGTGTTCCCCTCCTGCAACATGATAAGCTGGTCGCGATTCAGCGGGGGCGGCCTTCCGAGCAGGCGACCCCAGACGAATTCCAGGAACGCTGCCTGACAGCGGGCCACGCCCAGGGGCACTGGCAGCTTCCACCGCTTCCGGCCCAGCACCGCCTGAATGTGGTCCAGGATTTCCGGGAGCGTCAATGCTTCGGTGCCGCACAAGTCATACGCCTGACCGATGGACTTCGGTTCCCCGAGCGCTCGTGCAAACGCGGCGCCTACTGCCTCGACCGGAACCGGCTGGAACCTCGCGTGGGCGCTGCCCATCACCGGCACCACCGGCGAGAGCCGGGTAATCCGCGCGAACAGCCGCACGAATTCATCCTGCGGCCCGTAGATGAGCG
This sequence comes from uncultured Verrucomicrobiota bacterium, assembly GCA_964625855.1. Taxonomy (GTDB): domain Bacteria; phylum Verrucomicrobiota; class Verrucomicrobiia; order Limisphaerales; family UBA8199; genus JAPLUA01. The sequence continues at coordinate 5,815 of CAZVFC010000017.1, forward strand.
AGGGCCGGAAGATGGTAAACTCGAGCCTGCTTCGGCGGACGATCTCCTCCGCCGCCCACTTGGACTGGTGATAACGCGACGCTGCGTTGGGCCGCGTGCCCAGGGCGCTCATGTGAATCCATCGTTTGACGCCGGCCTGCTGGGCCGCTATCACGACATTGCGCGTGCCTTCCGTGTGAACGCGCTCGAAGGTGTTCTTGCCCGCCTCGCTGATAATGCCTACCAGGTGAATCACAGCCGTTACGTCGGCCAGTCCTCCCGCCAGCGTTGCCGCGTCGAGTATGTTGCCCGCGTGGACCTCAGCCCCATAACGCGCAACAAGCTCCTGCACCGGAGCTGACTCGGGGTCGCGGGCAAGAATGCGGATCTTGTACCCGGCTTCATGAACCTGCCTGGCTACTTCCTGGCCGACAAAGCCAGTGGCCCCGGTAACAAAGACTCTCATACATGCAATGCTGCAACCCGACGACGGAACCAAGGGCCCATGCGGGTTCATAATCCGGGCCTACTTCACTCCGCCACTTCCTCCAGTCGTTTGAGTTCTTCCCGGACGCTCTTCACCAACGGCGCGATGGTTTCCCGGCTGAAGTCAAGCTTGCACCCGGCGGCGGCGAACAGCTCCGGCAGCGGCCGTGAGCCCCCGAGCCCAAGCGCCTGCCGGTAAGCATGCAGCGCGCCCGCCCTGTCCAGGCGCGAATTGGCCCAGACCTGCAGCGCGCCGAGCTGGGCAATCCCATATTCAATGTAATAGAAGGGATGGGTGAAGATATGCAACTGGCGGTGCCAGAGATTGGCCCTCGCCGCCTCCTGTCCGCGCCAGTCCACGTCCCCGCCGAAACGCGCCACCAGTTCCAGCCAGGCTGTGGTTCGCTCCGCCCGCGTGTGTTCCGGATGCGTGTAGATCCAATGCTGGAATGCATCCACGGTGGCAATCCAGGGGAATATGTTCACAATCCCCTCGAGGTGCGTCCGCCGCGCCCGGTTGGCGTCCGGCGCGGCGTAGAAGCGCTCGAGGAACTCGTTCCCCAGTAATTCCATGCTCATCGAGGCCACCTCGCAGAACTCGATCGGCGCGCTGCGATAGGCGAACAGATCCTCTTCGCGTGTCGCGAGGGCATGGAACGCGTGCCCCGCCTCGTGGAGCAGGGTCTCGACGTCGCGCTGCAGGCCCACGGCGTTCATGAAGATAAACGGCGTGCGCGCTTCGGCCAGCGTGGCCTGGTAGCCGCCGGGGGCTTTGCCCTTGCGGTTGGCCAGGTCGAGCAACCGCAGCCGGCGCATCTCGCGGTATCCATCCGCCAGGTGCGCATCCAGATCGTCAAGGATTGCCTGTGTCCGCCCGACCATTTGTTCCACCTCCTCGAATGGCCGCAGCGGCGGGCGGCCCCGGGGATCCACGGCAAGGTCCCATGGCTTGAGCCGGTCCAGGCCAAGCTGGCGCCGGCGCTGGGCCTGCAGCTCGCGCACAACGGGCATGATTTCCGCCTCCACCGCGGCATGGAACTGCAGACAGGCCTCGGGCGTATAGTCAAACCGGCCCAGCTTGCGGAACGCGAAGTCCCGGTAGCTGCTGAATCCGGCGTTGCGGGCGATCCGGTTACGTAGTTCCACCAGCCGGTCGAAAAGCCGGTCAAATTGCTCGGCCTCCCGCAGGCGCCGGTTGGTCACCAGTTCCCAGCTTTCCTGCCGCAGGGGGCGGTCGGGCTCCTCCTGGTAACGGCCCATCTGCACCAGCGTCTGCTCCTGGCCGCGAAACTGGACCGTCAATGACCCGCTCAGCTTCTGATACTCCTGGCCCAGCTTGGTCTCCTCAGTCTCCAGCGGCACATTCTCCTGCCGGAACAACTCCACCTGGACCTTGGTGTCGCGGTCGAAAACCAGGTAACGCTCCCGCGGCAGCTTCTCCCGCAAAGGATGTGCCACGTAAGCCTTCGCCAGCCTGAACTGCCGGGGCTTGATCTGCGGCTCGATCTTCTCGACGAAATGCAGGTAGGCCTTCTCCGCCTCGGCATTGTCGGTGTGGCACGTCATGGCGATGTAACGCTTCGATGACTCCTCATCCAGCGCCGCGCTCAGTTCGCTCCAATCCAGCAACCAGCGCTCCAGATCAGCCGGGCCGGCGCACTCCGCCGCGCGGGTGTCCAGTTGATCAAACAGCGGCGCAATCCGGCCCCAGTCGCCCAGGTCGAGCCCGGGCGGCACAAAACGCCGGGGCTTATGCGCAGGTAAATTGGCAAATGGCAGCAAGTCCATGCGTCGAAGATACCCCAATATGCGGCAGGGGAAACGGGAATTTCCGACTCGCGCCAGCCACTGTCAGCCTGGAAGGCAGCCCAATCCAAGACGGGACCATGTGCAACGCCCTTGGTCCTGACTTGCGCCCGGTGCCCGTCTGAATTACAACACTTCCTGCGAAATGAATACTAATAACGGACTTTCTCTACTGGCGCCGCGAGTGACGCCCGTGTTGGACCCTGCGTTTCGGCCTGCCGTTTTGGCCAATCGCGCCTTCCGGGCGATGGCGCGGGCCGCAGCGGGCGCCCCGACGGTCCGGCTGGCGCTGGAACAGACCGACGGCTCCGCCTCGCACTTCACCACCCAGATTCTGCCGGACAGCCACCCGCAGGCGGCGGGCAATTTCACTTACCTGGAGCGCATCGCCAAGTTTCTGCTCTGGTCACGCGGCGGGTTCCGCATTCACTTCGACGGGCCGGCGCCCCTGGCGGTCAAGCTGGCGGCGCATTACCGCGAAACACCCACCGGCAAGTTCGACTCGAACCTCGTGGGCGAGCGCATGTTCGACCACCCCATCGAAGTGGTGCACACGGCGAACCTGCCCCCGGAGCGCCGCAGCGCCACCTCGCTGGGCCGGCACCTGGATGGCTGCCGCATCGGCTTCGACCTTGGCGGCAGCGATCGCAAAGTGGCCGCCGTCGTGGACGGCAAGGTGGTGTTTAGCGACGAGACAGTGTGGGACCCCTATTTCCAGCCCGACCCGCAGTATCACTACGACGGCATCATGGACTCGCTGAAGAAGGCCGCCGCTCATCTGCCGCGGGTGGATGCCATCGGCGGAAGCGCGGCGGGGGTTTACGTGAACAACCGCGTCAAGGTCGCCTCGCTCTTCCGCGGTGTGCCGCCCGACGTGTTCAACAAGCGCGTGCGGGATTTGTTCCTCGATATCCGCAAGGCCTGGAACAACATCCCGCTGGAGGTCGTCAACGACGGCGAGGTCACCGCCCTGGCCGGCTCGATGTCGCTGGGCAAGAACCGCATCCTGGGCATTTCGCTGGGCACGAGCACCGCCGGCGGCTACGTCAACGCCGAGGGCAATATCACTTCCTGGCTCAACGAGCTGGCCTTTGTGCCCGTTGACCTCAACCCCGCTGCCCCTGCGGACGAGTGGTCCGGCGATTATGGCTGCGACGTGCAGTATTTCTCGCAGCAATGCGTCGGACGCCTGCTGGCGCCCGCGGGCATCGAAGTGGATGCCAAGATGCCGTTGCCCGAGAAGCTCAAGCACGTGCAGAAGCTGATGGACCAGGGCGATTACCGCGCTCACAAGATCTACGAGACTATCGGCACCTATCTCGGCTACGCCGTCGCGAACTTCACCGACTTCTACGACCTGGAGAACGTGCTGATCCTGGGCCGGGTCACGTCCGGACCGGGCGGCGACGTCATCATTGCCGGAGCCAAGGAAGTCCTGAAGGTCGAGTTCCCCGAACTGACCAGCAAGATCGCCTTCCATATCCCCGATGAGAAAGAGAAGCGTCACGGCCAGGCGGTTGCCGCCGCCAGCCTCCCGAAGGTGGGGTAAGCATTAGCGAATTGAAAGGCGATAAAGCTGCACCTACACTGATTCGCTCGATAAACCTGCATACGTATGGCCTGCACACAGGTAGCGCAGATTGAAAATCTGCGCTACGTGTTAGCCATTGAATAGACCTATATGACTCCTTATCATCAACTCGCATCTGACTACGCGCGCCTGCTCAAGCAAGGCCGCACCTTTCCTCTCGGCACCTTCAAGCCCGCTCCGCGGCCCGAGATTCCACCCAACGCGCCCAAAGCCCTGTTTTTCGCACCGCATCCGGACGACGAATGCATCGTCGGCGGCATTGCCGCGCGGCTGCTGCGCCAGGCGCGCACGAAACTCATCAATGTCGCCGTCACGCTCGGCAGCAAGAAAGAGCGCCAGCAGGAGCGGCTCAACGAGCTGCGCAACGCCTGCAACTACATGGGCTATGACCTCGTGCCCACCGCGCCGAACGGGCTCGAGCGGATCAATCCCAAAGCCCGCGAGCAGGACCCGAAACACTGGGCGGCGTGCGTCAAGATCATCAAGGACATCATCGAGCAGCACCTGCCCAAGGTCGTAATCTGCCCGCACGACCGCGACTGGAACAGCACGCACATCGGTACCCATTACCTGGTGATGGACGCGCTTAAGCAGATGCCCGCGAGCTTCACCTGCTACGTCGTCGAGACCGAGTTCTGGGGCGCGATGACCGACCCGAACCTGATGGTCGAAATGAGCGCCGACGACCTCGGCGACATGATGGCGGCGACCAGCTTCCACGTAGGCGAGGTCAACCGCAATCCCTACCATTTGCTCCTTCCTCCGTGGATGATGGACAACGTGCGCCGGGGCGGCGAGGTCGTGGGCGGACAGGGCGGCGCGGCGCCGGATTACGCCTTCGCGGTGCTCTACCGCCTGCGCAAGTGGAGCCAGGGCCAGGCGACGAAGTTCTTTGACGGTGGCAAACTGGTGCCGCTGAGCATGAACATCGGCGAGCTGTTTGCATGAACGCCAACGCAGGGCAGCGCGTCCCGCCTGCCCCCGCAAGCATGGGCAAACGCAATCAAGGGCAGGCGGGACGCGCTGCCCTACGTTGGCGCTGGGCCGGCCTTCATGCTCCCAATGCTGGGCAACAAGGCCGGGAGGGCTTTGTATGAACCAGAAGTTCATGCGCGAGGCGATCCGCCTCTCGATCAGGACCCTGCGCCGCGGCGATGGCGGGCCGTTCGGCGCGGTCGTAGTCCGCAAGGGCCGGATCATCAGCCGCGGCTGGAACCAGGTCACCTCGGCAAACGATCCCACCGCCCATGCCGAGGTGGTCGCCATCCGCAAAGCCTGCCGACGCCTCAAGACTTTCCAACTCGACGACTGCGACCTCTACACCAGTTGCGAGCCGTGCCCGATGTGCCTGGCTGCGATCTATTGGGCGCGCGTGCGCAATGTCTTCTACGGCAACACCCGCCAGGACGCCGCCCGGATCAACTTCGACGATGATTTCATCTACCGCGAGGTCGCCCTGCCCATAGCGAAGCGGCGACGCAAGCTCAAACAGGTGCTGCACCAGGAGGCCCTCGCGGCCTTCAAGGAGTGGGAACGAAAGCCCGACAAGGTCCTATACTGAACGGAACCGCTTCCGCCTGAGTCTAAACTGCGCAGGTAGCAGGTAACCTGCTTTCGAGCGTCTGGGGGGAAACAATGAGAACGCATCAATTACCTCTGGTGATAGCGGTTGGTTTAGTGGCCATGGCGGGGCTTGCCTTGCCGCAGGACAAGTCCCGGCAAGGCACCTCGCCCAAGCTGACCAGCCCGCACGAGTCGCAGACTGCTGCCCCGGCACGGAACCTGAAAGCCGCGGCGGACCTCCCTGTTATTGGCTACATTGAGAAGCGCGACCGCACCATCACCATCAAGGCCGGACCGAAGGGTCCCCTCTATTCCGTCAAAACTGCCGATGGAAAGGTCCTGTGCGAGAATCTCTCAAGAGAGCAACTCAGCGCCCAGGCGCCGGGGTTGGCCGAGTTCCTCAAGACCGCCATCGCAGGCACTCCGGGCGCCAAAGCCGACGCCCGAGTTCGCATCACAATGGATGCGAGTGTGCGAGACTTAAGAAAGCGCTGAGACCGACCGAATACGGCGTTCTGTTCAGGTTGCTGAGATTTCCAGCATCCGCTGAATGGGCAACTGGGCGCGGCGGATGATCTCGGCGGGCAATTCGATGCGCGGGGAGAGGTTTTTCATGCAGTCGCGCACCTTCTCCAGCGTGTTCATCTTCATGTACTTGCACTCGCTGCAACGGCAAGGGTCCGTCGGGGTGCGCATCGGGTCGAAGATCGGCGCGGGAATGAATTGCTTGCCCGGGCACTCTTTCTGGAGCCGGTGGATGATGCCGGACTCGGTCACCACGATGAATTGCTTCGCCGGGCTGGTTCGGCAATAGGCGATCATCTTCTCGGTTGAGCAGACCGAATCGGCCAGCTCGCGCACCTCGCGCAGGCTCTCGGGATGCACGACCACCTTCGCCTCCGGGTGGGCCTGCTTCGCGCGGAGCAGGCTTTCGCGGCGGAACTCGACGTGCACGTAACAGTCGCCCTTCCACAGCGTCATCGGCCGGCTCGTCTGCTCCATCACCCATTCGCCCAGGTTCTCGTCCGGCACGAAGAGCAGGTCTTTGTCCTTGGGGGCGGCGTTGACGATCTTGACCGCGTTGCCGCTGGTGCAAATCACGTCGCTAAGCGCTTTTACCGCCGCGCTGCAATTGATGTAGGTAACGGTGTAGAAATTGGGCTTAGTCTTTTGGAATTCGGCCAACTTGTCCGCCGGGCAGGCTTCCTCGAGCGAGCAGCCGGCGTCCTTGTCCGGCAGGACAACAATCTTGCTCGGGCTCAGAATCTTGGCCGTCTCCGCCATGAAATGCACGCCGCTGAAGACGATGACGTCGGCTTTGGTTTGGGCGGCCTGCTGCGAAAGCCCGAGCGAATCGCCGACGTAGTCCGCGATGTCCTGGATTTCGGGGACCTGGTAGTTGTGGGCGAGAATGACGGCGTTGAGCTGCTTCTTGAGCACAAGAATCTCGCGCGACAGCGCATCAAATTGCGCGCGCGGCATTGGCTGGCGCAACGGGAACCGGTCCACGCCGGGCGGGGTGATAGCGGTTAACTCAGTCATTCACTACAAACTACCGTGTGCTCCGAAGGGCGTCAATTTGGCGCTTCGCACTTGCTCACGCGCTTTCCGGACTATTTCGAGTAGTGCGACGAAGTCCCGGCGAGTGCCGACAGCATTCGGAATCGGGGCGCCAACTTCCTGGCATTTGCTGCCTCACCCGCCCTAACGCTCGGGACCCAGTTCCGAGGACACCCCCTTCACTGCATCGTCAATCTAAATAGCTTCGGAGCTGTGGCGGGCCGCGGAACTCACCGAACTCATCCCGTCCGTTTCCTGCGCGTTGGCCGTGGGCGGCCGACGGACCGGGCGGACCGGTGCGCCCAACGCACGTCCCGAGCATCTGGCGGTTTCTGAGCCTAGCCCTGGCCATCCGCACGCCGTGTACCAGCGATGCACCAGCGATGTACACCGGATGCGCTACCGGTTCCCGCTTGTGCATCGCTGGTGCATCGCTGGTGCATCGCTGGTGCACGGCCCGAAGAGCGGGGAGAGCAGGCTCAACGCCCTGGCCACTCCCCGTTCACCGATACCGATCGCTTGCTTCAATCCTCCGTCGCGCGGGCTTTCCTTCGCCGGTAGTGCTTGAACGCACCCACGGCTGTGGGGATACTCGCCCTGGATGAACATCGCAGCCAGGACGGAAGCCGACCGCAAGGCGCTAAGCTTTGCGATGACCCTCTCCTTGGCCGTCGGCCTGCTCATGTTCGTCATGAAGGTGGGCGCCTATCTGCTGACCGGGTCGGCGGCCATCTTGAGCGACGCCGCCGAATCGGTGGTGCATGTGGCCGCGGTCATCTTCGCCGCCTACAGCCTCAAACTGTCATACAAACCCGCGGATGAATCGCATCTCTACGGCCATGCGAAGATCTCCTTCTTCTCCGCTGGCTTCGAGGGCGCGATGATCATCCTCGCCGCCCTCTACATTATTTACGAGTCCGTCCACAAATGGCTGATCGGCCTCAGGCTGGAGAATCTCGGTTTCGGTGTAGTGCTCACCGCGGGGGCCGCGGCCATTAACGGCGCCCTGGGCGCTTATCTCCTCTGGCTGGGCCGGCGCAAGAACTCGATCATCCTCCAGGCCAACGGCAAGCATGTGCTGACGGATTGCTGGACGAGCCTGGCCGTGCTCGTCGGGTTGGGCCTGGTGCTGGTCACTAACTGGCGGCCCTTCGACCCGATCTGCGGCATCCTTATGGCGTGCAACATCCTCCTGTCGGGCACCGGCCTGATGAGGTCGTCCTTCGCCGGCCTGATGGACAAAGCCGACCCGGACACGCAGAAGAAAGTAATCGAGATTCTCACCCGCGAGTGTGAGCAGCGCGGTCTGACCTACCACGACCTGCGCCATCGCAATCTGGGCGATGCGCACCGGGTGGTCGTCCACCTTGTATTTCCAGCCGACACGTCGTTGGCCCAGGCGCACCGCGAGGCGACGCGCATCGAACAACTCATCGAGGAATCACTGACGCCACGTGCTTACGTGACGACCCATTTGGAGTGCGCCTCCGATCACGACGAATTGCATCCCGACGAACGCGTGGTGAAGCCCGTACCGGCCCCCGTCCCTCTCCGCCTGCCCCCTGCCGCTCATCGGTAGAGGATCGCCGCCGTCCGTCTGGCGCTTCGCTCTCCGCTGTCCGTTTTCGGCTCCTTGGTTTCCCCCCGCCCGCCCGTTCCTCTCGGCCCGAGCGAGTCGTCGCGCAAGATAATCTCCACCTTCACCGGCTTCTCCTCGAAAGCAAACCTGGCCGCGTTCCTGACGTTGCCACAATCCGTCGCCCGCCGTGCCGCACCTGCATGGACCCTCAACTCGGTACCCTTACCGCTCACTAACATGCCCACAGCTTGAGCCGCCGCTCGCGAGAGCAAGCGGCGGTAGTTGGGGACCGCCAAGCCTGCCTGCTTCCCCCGTTCCACCTGCAGCGCCACTTGCGCGCGTGCGGAGCGCAGTTTAGTGTGGGCCAAGGCCTCATCGTATGACAAAAACCAGGATCCTGGTCGTGGATGATGATGACGGTGTACTGGCGCTGTGTGCGGACGCGTTTCGGGGGTTACCGGACACCGAGGTTTCGCTGGAAAACCGCAGCTCGCGCGCGGCCGAACGTCTCGCCAGCGAGAGCTTCGATCTGCTGATCTCGGATCTGCGGATGCCCGAGGTCAGCGGGATTGAACTGCTGGGCCAGGCGCGGCAGAACGACCCCGGCATGGCGGCGCTGATTATCACCAGCTACCCGGCGCTTGATACCGCGGTCGAGGGGATGAAGCTCGGCGCGCTGGATTACCTGGCCAAGCCGTTTCGCGCGGAGGACCTGCTGGCAAGCGTGCGGGGGGTGCTGGAGAACAAGCGTCTGCGCGAGGAGAACCGGCTCCTGCGCCGGCAGGTCGAGCGGACGTATTGCTGCGGCGACCTGCTGGGCAAGAGCGCGGTCATGCAGAAGGTGTGCGAGCGCATCCAGCGGACCGCGGAGACGGACTTTGACGTGCTGATCGTGGGTGAGACCGGAACGGGCAAGGAGTTGGCCGCGCACGCGATTCATCACCGGAGCAAGCGCAAGGACAAGCCTTTTGTGCCGGTCAATTGCGGCGCCATCCCCGAGGAACTGCTGGAGAGCGAGTTTTTCGGGCACGAGCGCGGCGCGTTCACCGGCGCGCAGACCCGCAGCCTGGGCCTGATGGAATTTGCCAATCACGGCACCTTCTTCCTCGACGAACTGAACCAGCTCCCCTTGCGGTTGCAGGGCAAGTTGCTGCGGGTGGTGCAGGAGCGCAAGATCCGGCGGGTGGGCGCCACGCACGAAATTGACATTGATGTGCGCATGATCGCGGCCTCCTCCATGTCCTTGGAAGACGCGGTGAAGCATGGGCAGTTCCGCGCCGACCTGTATCACCGGCTGAATGTGACGCGGATCGAGCTGCCGCCGTTGCGCGAGCGCACGGAGGACATCCCGATGCTGGTCCATACCTTTCTCGAGCGTTATGGCCGTGAGCTGGAAAAGGCTCCAACGCGGGTTAGTCCCGAGGCGCTCGAAGTACTGATCAATTACCCTTGGCCCGGCAACGTGCGCGAAATGCAGAACGCGATTAAGCGCGCTCTGGCCTGGGCGCGCCAGGAGGTGGTGACGCTAGAGGATCTGCCGGACGAAATTGTGGCTCACGCCGGGGATTCGCCGCGCCAGGACCCCGGCGGTTTCTTCCACTTGCGGGATCGGCGCATCGCCGCTTTCGAGAGAGAATATCTCCAGGGCCTGCTACAAGGCTGCCGCGGAGACGCCTCAGCCGCCGCGCGCGAAGCCCAGTTGCCCCGCGGCACGCTCTATCGCCTGCTCAAGAAGCATGAGCTGAACCCCGCCGACTTTCGGGCGGGGTCAGCTCCGCCCGAGCCTATGGACGCCCGAGCCGGTAAAACTTCGGCGGACCGCCGGCCGGCAGGGTCGCCGTGATCACATTGTTGTTGGTAACCAGGGCAACCGGCACGTTGGCCCAGCCTGCGGGCGCGGTGACGCGGTCAGCGACCTGGAGGGTGAGGCCGCCGCCCCACAGCGGCCACGACAGCACGAGATCTGCCCCCGCTACCGTCGCCCGCAACTCCGGCGCCGGCGTGGTGACACCGCCGGTCTGCGAATAACCCGAGGTCCCGAGCGCGTTGTAAGCCTGGACGCGATAGTAGTAGGATGTGAAGGGATCGAGGTTCGCGTCCACCATGCTCGTGACATTGGAGCCTACCGTGCGGATCTGGGTGAAATTCATTCTGTCTAGTGACCGCTCGATCCGGAAGCCCTGCTCGGTGCTCGAATGATCCGCCCAGTCCAGCTTGACCTGTGTGGGAGCGATGGTCTGGGCCGCCGGGCCGGCCGGAGCGGCGGGCAGAACATTGGCCACGCGCGTGAGGCCGCGTTCGACACGGGAGAAATTGTGGCAGTTCGAGCAATCGTGCCCCTTGCTCTGAACGTGCCGGCTGTGGACGCTGGCAAACCCGGCGGACTTGCTGCCGTGGCATTGGGTGCAGACCTGTTGGACCGGCCCCTTGAGCGCATAACCAAGGTCCGCTTGCAGGTTCATTCTCACCGGCCCGCCCGCCGTGTAAGCGCTATGACAAGTGCCGCACTCCAGGGCGCTGCTGGCTGTTTCGACGCCGTGATTGATCGTTTGGTACTCCTTTACCGTCACGACACTGGCGGCTCCTTGCAGCCCGGAAAGCGCCTGCCCTTCCTGGATGGCTTTGCTGAAATCTCCTGATGCAAAGTAGGTAAACGTCGAGTGCGGAATCATTAAACCGCTACCATCATGTATGGCCGAGTTCGAACGATGGACCTTCATCGGGTGGAGTCTGGCCCCCGGGGATTGCACACTGCCGTTCGGCAAGGCTAACACGTAATCGCCCAAACTATCGCGGATCGGCGCCTGGTCCAACGTGTTGGCGAGGCTGGTCCCGTCAAACCACGCATACGCGGGCACGACGTTCGTGGCCCGCACTTCGGAAGGCAGCCACCCACCCTGCCCGCGGCAGGCAGCCATCGAAAACTCGGCATGCGACCAATCCCGTTCCATCTCCGTGCTCTTGTCTTTAGCGAAGCGGGGGATATGGCAGGCCTGGCAGGCGACACGCATCGCGTGCACGTCGCGCGAGGTGCCGTTGCGGGCGTTGTAATCTCCGTGCGGCCGCTCCGTGTGGCATTTCGCGCAGGTCAACGGTGCCGGGCTGTCGCTTGGGCGCAAGTCCACGCCCCGCCCCATCACCCGGTGATTCCCAGCGCTATGGCAGGCGGCGCAACTCAGGTCGCCCCCCTGCGGGCTCATGTGGACATCCGATCCCAGGGGCGGATTGACGGTGACCGTGGAAATATCGCCGCGCTTCCCGCCGTCACTGCCGCCCGCCCCGGCATGGCAACGCAGACACGAGGCGCGCGTCGGCAGGTGAACGGTCTGGGCCGCCTCCAGCATCGAGATGCTCATCTTGGCCGTGTCCGGCATGAAACTGAACCCCGTGGCGTCCTCGACTACGGTCTGGATGGTGTGGAGAGTGCCGTTGGTGCCGGGGATGGTCAGTGCCACGTAGGGCGGCGCTGGAGTCCGTTTGTAGGCATCCTGGTGGCACATCATGCAGTCTATGTTCTGCAACTGATTGGCGCTGAGTTCGGGCGAGGGAAGCCGCCCGTTACCAACGTGGCAGGTGGCGCAGGTCGCGTGCGACGAAGTCGTCGGCGTGCCGCAATACGAGTTCATGACCCGCAGACCATTCCCGCCTTTGCCGGCTGCCCCATCGAGGTTCGGCACGTGTGGCGTGTCCCCTATCTGCTGGTAATGGACCGAGCCGAACATTTCCTGCGCCTGCTGTTGATGGCAGGCGATGCACGTGGCCGGGCCGTCATAAGCTGTAATTTGCGAGTGCGCCTGCAACGCTTGAGGTGAGATCGTAATCACCTGGGCTGAACTCTTCGGCGCAGGCACCAACACCATCGCCGCCGCCAGCGCCGTGCTCGGGCCGAGGCAATAACGTGCTTGGGCATAAGCGCCGGAAATCACTTTCATGAGACTTAATGTCATGGATGGTGTATAAGCAGGGGGCTTGCCAGGCCGATGCCAAAACGGCCACGGCACCGCAGCGAAATCTCCGGCGCGACGCGGAAGTCCGGGCAGTTCTATGATTTTCGGGGTATTGCGAAACCGACGGCCAGGAAATTCCTAGGATGGGCACGCCGCAAATCCCGGGACTGCCGCCGCCAGGCGGAAAGGAACGGCGACCGTGCCTGTCACGCCGATGGGAAACGAGGCTCTATGCTGTCACAGGAATGTGACAGACTGGCTGCCTCAACGGGTGCCTGCACCAGGCAACTCAAAACGGGAAATTCCCTTAATTCCCTTACAGCGGCTTGCCCTGATATTCGCCGGTCAAGGTCTCCAGAAACGCCGCCAGCGCGGCGCAGTCATCCGGCGACAGCGGCTCGCCAGATTGGTACCTTCCCATGACCCGCACGGCCTCCTTGAGGTCCGACGTCGAGCCGTCGTGGAAATAGGGGAAGGTTTTCGCGACGTTCCGCAAGGTGGGCACCTTGAACTTGTGCATGTCCGCATCGGATTTCGACGCATTGGCTCGGCCTTTGTCGGCTTCGGTCACGGTGCCACCCCGGTCCTTGAAGTAGTCGGCGTGGCGGCCCATCAGCTCGAACGAACCGCCTCCGAGCAGGACGCCCGAATGGCACGTGGCGCAGCCGGTGTCTTTGAAGAGCGCGTAGCCGCGCTGCTCGGTTGCGGTGAGCGCCTCAGCCTTGCCCGCCAGGTACTGGTCAAACCGGGAATTGGGGGTCAGGAGGGTTCGCTCAAAAGTGGCAATGGCGTCGGTGATGGTTTTCTCGGTGAAGCCCTCCGGATAGGACGCTTTGAACTCTTCCGAAAAGGCCGGGTCGGCTTCGAGTTTGGTAATGATCTGTTTCCAGTTGGAGTCCATCTCCACCGGGTTGTTCGGCGGGCCGCCGGCCTGGGCCTCGAGGGTCGGAGCGCGTCCGTCCCAAAACTGCATGAACTGGAAGGCCGCGTTGAAGGTCGTGGGGGCGTTAATGCCGCCCTTTTGGTCGCGGACGCCCGTCGAGACTTTTTCCTGGTCGGTACCGCCCTTGGCGAGGTCGTGGCAAGTGGCGCAGGATACGGTGTTATCGCCCGAGAGGCGCTTGTCGTGATACAGCTTCCGGCCCAGCTCCGCCTTCTTGGCGTCCACCGGCAGCGCGGCGGGCAGCGGCGGAATCAAGGCGGTGCGGAGCGTCTCGGGCACGCCGGGCCACGAATGTTGACGAGCACGGGTCTTGGTGATCCACGCCTGAATGTCCGCTCTCTCGGAAGCACTCAACCCGCTGGTCCAATGGACGGCGAGGTAAATCGGGGGCGGCATGTCCCCAAGGCCAACCTCCCGTTCGATCTTCGCCAGGATAGGTTCGGAGATCTGCGCACCCTCGCCTGGGAGCAGCTCGGCGACAAGGTTCATGGCTCGCAGACCCCTGGAGATATCGCGGCCAATCAAGCCCGACGTCACCGGGAGACTGGCGTAGAACGGCCGGGGAGTGCCGGGCACATGGCAGTGAGCACACTTGGCCTCGAATACGGCCGTCACGCGCGCAAGGTCCGGGTCTGCCGGCTTCTTTGCCGTCAGCGCGGTCCCGGATGGCTTTCCCGCGACCAGGTTGATCAAGGGCACGGCAAGGCCGGCCGCGACGAGGATGCACAGTACGATCAGCAGTTTCTTTTTCATACTTCACCTATTGTTCATGGTCTCGAATGTTCTGTCTGGCGTTGACAGCCAAACTCGGTTCGTGGGCAAGCCTGCCATAGCCGGGGATCCACGGCAAGGCTGGCTCAGGTGGTTGGACACGTACCGCAGGCGCACAACAGAACTCTGCGTTTCTCTCATTTGCTTCGCGCAAGTCACCTTGCTGCGTACTTAAATCACTTGGGCCTCACCAGCGGGATTGCTTTTAGGGCCTGCTGTGGCTTCAATCCACCGCAAATGAATGAGTCACCTTCCTTGAACCTCATTGGACGATTGGCGGGAGCTTTCCCTGCTGCCGGCCAGATTCCGGTGGAATGCCGCCTGGACACCCGGAGCTATGAACGCCTGTATTTGATCAACGGCGAACTTCGCGAATGGACCGGCCCCCTCGCGGAGATCAGTTCACCGATCTGCCTGCGTGAGGGCGGCGGGCTCCGCCGGCCGGTCATCGGCAGCGTGCCGGCAATGGACGAGGCGGCGGCCCTGGCGGCGCTCGAAGCCGCAGCGCGCGCGTGGGATGAGGGGCGCGGCCATTGGCCGACGCTGACCGTGTCGGCCCGCATCGAGGCGGTGGAGGCGTTTGTGGTCCGCATGCTGGCGGTGCGCGACGAGGTAGTGAAACTGCTCATGTGGGAGATCGGCAAGAGCCTGGAGGACAGCCGCAAGGAGTTCGACCGCACCGTGGATTATATCCGCAAGACGATTGAAGCCCTGAAGGACATTGACCGCAGCGGCTCGCGCTTCAGCCTCGATGGCGGCGTGATCGCCCAGGTGCGCCGCGCGCCGCTCGGGATGGTCCTTTCCATGGGGCCGTTCAATTATCCTTTGAACGAGATTTACACCACGCTCATGCCGGCGCTGATCATGGGCAACACGCTGGTGGTCAAGACACCCAAGTTTGGCCGGCTGCTGCACCAGCCGTTGCTGCGCGCGTTTGCCGAAAGCTTCCCGCCGGGGGTCGTCAATTTCCTCTCCGGCTCGGGGGCGGAGATCATTGGCCCGATCATGAAGAGCGGACGCATCAACGCGCTGGCGTTCATCGGGTCGAGCCGGGTGGCCGACATCCTCAAACACCAGCATCCGCAGCCGCACCGGATGCGCTGCATTCTGGGGCTGGACGCGAAGAACCCGGCGCTGATCCTGCCGGACGCTGACTTGGACGCGGCGGTGAAGGAATGCGTGACAGGCAGCCTCAGCTTCAACGGCCAGCGCTGCACGGCGTTGAAGATGCTCTTCGTGCACGAATCCATCGCGCCGGCATTCCTGGACAAGTTCTGCGCCGCCGTCAACGCCCTTCCCTTCGGGATGCCTTGGGACAAAGACGTGAAACTCACGCCGCTTCCGGAGCTTGACAAGGCCAGGACGCTGAACGGGTTCGTGGAGAATGCCGCGGCGGCCGGCGCGAAGGTGATCAACGGCGGCGGCGGCACGCATGTCGAGACGCTCTATTTTCCGGCGGTGGTCTATCCCGTGGCGCCGAACACCGACCTGTACCACAAGGAACAGTTTGGCCCGGTGGTGCCGGTCTGCTCCTATCGGGATGAGCGGGAATTCCTGGACTATGTGGTGCAGTCGAATTTTGGGCAGCAGGTGAGCGTATTTGGCCGGGACCACAAGCGCGTGGCCCGGCTGATTGCCCCGCTCGCCAACCAGGTCTGCCGCATCAACCTCAACTGCCAGTGCCAGCGCGGGCCGGACACGCTGCCGTTCACCGGGCGTAAGGACTCCGCCGAGGCGACGCTGTCCATCAGCGACGCGCTGAAATGCTTCTCGATCCGTTCGCTGGTGGCGGCGCAATCCACGCCTGACAACCGGCAGTTGATCCAGGACATCGTGAGCGGGCGTCACTCCAGCTTTCTGCATACCGACTACCTGCTTTGATGGAGGCTGGGAATCCCGCGTGGCCGGGCGCCGAAGCCCCGCAACCCAGTCGAAAGCGCCACGCTCATGCCGGACAGCAACGCCGCACCCCAGGCGGGGGCGCTGGATCGGGGATTACCGGAGCGGCATCGGGGTCCAGCCTGTTCGGCGCCGGGCGGCCAACAGGAGCAGGCCCACCAACAGCAGGATGCCGGCGGAGGGTTCGGGCACGGTCGGCACGGACTCCGGCGGCACAGGTTCGAGCCCGGCGCGTTGGTATTGCGCCTGCGTTTCCAGCACCACCGCTCCGCTGACCGGCGTCACGAGTTGATACCGCGCCGCCAACTGCGTCGCCTCCGTGAAGTGGCGCGCGGCGCAGAGGCGCGCGATTTCATCGGCCGCCCACAAGCGCGCCAGGTGCATCGAGGTCTCGGCGCCTGGCGGAGGGTTTCCTGTGGTGGCTGATTCCTCGCGGGCGCGGGTAAATCCCAGGCTGGCAGTGCCCATGTTCCACCCGCTAAACAGTCGCTCAAGGTCGTCGTCCAACTTGCCCAGCCGCAGAACCGAGCGGGTGGATTTCAGGCCGTCCAGCTTCTCCAGGACCCGGTTCGGGCCTGGCTGTGTCTGCAATTCGAGCAGCAAGGGCGAATTGGGACTTCGCTCGAACCGCTGGCGCAACTCTTCCGCCGAATCCAGGAGCATCGGCTGCGGCCCGTGAACCCAGACGACCACGCCGGCTTTGGCCTGTGCCGCCAGGTCCCACGCGCGGACGAGGGCGGGGACATTATCCTGGCCGCCGGCAGTGCGAGGTTTCAATCGGGCTGTCCTGGCGGCGAGGTCCGTGCCGGCTTTCTGGATGGGCATCAATTCCTCGCATCCGTCCCGCGCCAACAGGAGGGCAAAATCGGTGTTCGGCGGCAACCGGCCCAGCGCAGCCCTTATCGCCGGAAGACAGCCCTCCATGCCCTTGGTGGCGTCGAGGACGAGAATCACCCGATCCGGGGTCGCCTCCGGCTTTTCCACAATTGCCTGACGAATGATCTGGCCATCGGTTTCACGAGTCTCCTTCGTCCAGGCGGCAGTGACCTCGGCAGGGCGGCGGGCGCGGATGCTGTGGATGGGAGCCCAGAGATCGTCGTCGCGGAGTTGGCCGCGCAGGGCGTAAACGCCGGGCTTGGCCTGCTCGGCCTTGAGTTTGGCTCCGGGGGTTTCGAGAGGCTGGTTGGATTCCACCCAGAGCGAATGTTGGAACTGGTCGCCGATGGTGAAGTTGCGCTCGAAGAAGCATGGCCAGCGAAGGCAGCCGGTGTCGGCAGCCGTCAGCACCAACGGCGCGGTAATGCCCAGGCGAACCTTCATCCGGCCTCCAGCCGGCGGGACCGGGAAGCACTGCACCAGGACGCGGTCGGGGCCGCAGGTGGTTACCAGGACCGGGTCACGCCTTTGCTGAACGACCTCCTTGTAGGCAGTCTTAACCTGGCTGCGCCCGCCGAAGGCCGCCTCACGCTCCTCCCCGTCAATCCAAAGTGTGAGGCGGGACACCACGCCGCCGGGTGGCAGGGCGATCTGCGCCCGTGCCTCGCGTTGCAGCCGGGAATCGTTTTTGAACTCGAGGGTCCATTCCACGTACGCCAGCGCCGCCTCGGGATAAATGGCGCCGTCCTGGCGCGACGCAGTCAGCGACAGGCCCCGGACTCGTCCAGCCACCGCATCCCCGCCCTGGTCGTCGTCCCAGGTGAACTCCTGCTCCACCAGGCTCCAGCGGACGCGTCCGGCATACAGCTTTGGCGGGGGCACGGAATTGAAAGCGTGACCATTCACACGGTAATAAATCGCCCGTGCGGTTTCGGGGCCGATGTACTTGCCCCACGAGTATAGGTCGCCGCTGCGCCCGACCCGACCGTAACAGGCGCGCAGCAGTTCCTCGTTCTGACCCCAATCGCGCAGCCAGCGAACACCTCGCTGGCGTTCCGCGGGCGAATCCGAGGCTGCCATTTCGATTCCGACCTTCGTGATAATCATCGGCAGGCTAAGAACCACCAGCGTTGCTGCACCCAGGCCGAGACCCCGCCACAAGCCGGGCAAAGAAGCCCCTTTGTCTTCGCCACTGCGCAGACGGGCTCGGAGCGCTACCGCACAGACCAGCGCGACCAGCGGCGTGAGCGGCACGAAGCCCAGCCCATAGAACAGGATGCCGATCACAGCAAAGGGTGTGGCTGGCAGAAAGAGCAGCGCATACACCAAAGCTACGCCGATGGCGAAGCCATTGGCCCAGCCAAGCGCGGTCCGCCAGCGGAGCCTGTCGCGGTACACAGCGACCCAGACCGCCAGGTTAACCAGCGGCACCAGTGTGACGAGCGCCAAATGCGCCATCGTCGGAATTGGGTCAAAGAGCGCGCCGGCACAGGCGCCAGTAAGCAACTCAAACACGATGGTTCCGAGCGGAAGCAGGACACCGAAGAGCAATAGCACCCCTGCGGACAGTTTCCCGAGGAATCCACCTGCAGCACGGCTGGAAGGCAATGGTGGGGCAGGAGGTGTGGTGTTTGGCGCGGCCGCGGCTGCAGGCGCGCCAATCCGCGCCAGGATTTGCGCCACGTCCTGCTCGGTGACAACCGACAGCTTTCGCGCAGCGGCTTCCTCCTCGACATGGCGCCGCAAGTCCTCCGCCACTTCATTCTCGTCCGCGCCCGAACCGGCCAGCGACTGGCGGCTCTGCACGAGGTATTGCTCAAGCCTGGCCCGGGCGGAATCAGTCCATTGGGTCATGTGATGCTCCTTTCCTGCAAGGTGCGCGTACCTTGGTTCAGTTCGTCGAGATATTCGTTCATCGCCCTCATTACCTTGCGGCCCTCCTTGGTCAGGGCATAGTATTTTCGGGCCGGTCCTTCAGAAGATTCTTCCAGCCGCGCCGCAACGAAGCCCTGCACGCGCAAGCGCGAGAGCAGCGGATACAGCGTGCCCTCGGTAACCCCCAGGCCGGGAATGGCTGCCAGCGTTTTGACCAGCTCATAGCCATAGCGCTCCTTCCCGGCCAGGGCGTTCAGGATGCAAAGCTCCAGCACCCCCTTGCGCACCTGCACGGTCCAGTTGTCGAAGAAGTCGTTCACTGCGGTGCTCAGCGCTCCGTCGGCGGGGCGGCCTTGAGGCAATCTGCCCAGTGCGCGACGAAGAACTTCTTTTCCGTGGGCAGAAACGTGTCGGCGGTGCCGACGATCGGCCGGAGGGCGGTGGTCATTTGCAGCGCGACCAGGACGAAGATGATGATCCACGTGTATAATCCCGCCTGCGACCGGGCGCGCGAGTGGGCAAAGCCGGCCTGGAGAAAACGCAGCCCGAAGAAGGTCGAGACCAGCCAGAATACCAGGTGCAGCGTTCCCATCCAGGCGGGCGATTGGGTGGATTGCGAGAAGAGCCAGGCGACCGGGGCGAAGCCGATGAGCAAAATGCTCATCAACATCAGCAGGCCCGCCAGCAGCCCGCACATCTCGGCGAGCCGCGCCTGCGATCCGCTCAGGCATGTGAAGATGTAAAGGCTTGGCAGGCAGATGAGCGCAGAAATCAGCAGCCCCACGGCAATCTTCACCGGCGCCGCCCACATCTGCGTGCCCATCGAGAACGTGCCGACCACCACCCCATACACCAGGCTGCAGAGCACCGCCACCACCAGCATCCTGCCGATGAGCGGGCCGGACCCCGGTTGGCGCAACTGGAACATCAGGCGCCGCGGCTGGCGCAGCATGGCCTCGGCTGCGGCCACGGGCGAGGCGATCGGCTCGCGCTCGCCGGGATCTTCACCCAATGGCGCCGGCGCCGGTGGAATCGGACGCGGCGGGATTTCCGGCGGAACCGATGCGGCTAACGGATTCGTGGTGTTCATAACTGAGGTGGTGTGTGGTGACTTGTGATGAGTGTTTGCGATTAATCAACATTTGCCAGGCGTAGAAGGGAGTGGAATACCGTCTCGTAGAAGTTGCCGTCCAAGGCGTTCGGTCGCAGGAACTCGACGGGCAGGTTGGGCGAGCCGATAAACGGGCGCAGGATCCACGTCAGTTGGCTGCCCAGAAAGAGGTTGCCCGCCAGCCACGCCACGAGCACTCGGCGCGCGGTCGCGGCCTTGCCGCTCAGCTCGCGGAGCAGTTGGACCAACCGCAGGTTGCCGGTAACCCCGGCAAACGCGATGAGCACGACGTGGGTAACCTGGATGAAACTATAGGCGCCAGCCGACCGCGCCGCGTCGGTTGTCATCGGCGGCGCATTCCAGACCAGGAACGCGACCAGCGGGCTGAAGGCGCCCAGGATCGCGGAGACGATGGCAAAGCTCATCAACACAGCCAGGAACGACTGGCGCAAACTGATATTCAGTCCGAGCAGCGGCGCCAGCATCGCATTCAACAGGGCGTTGCCGGCGGTGGTCAGCAGAATGATGAGCGGGAACTTGATGGCGACGAACAGTGCCGCCAGCGGCGCTCGCCACCAGCCCATGGCCGCGCCGTACAGCCCGGCTCCTACGCAGATCACCCCGATGCAGAGCGCCGGCCGGCTGATTCCCCCACTCTCACTCCAGGCGCGCAGGCATTGCACCTCACCCCGCAGGAGTGTGCCGACTTGGCCCAGGTCCAGGGTCGGCAGCCGAGTCGTTGTGTTGTTCCCGTTCACTACTATGCATAACATAATACCTGGCGCGGCATAGATCAACAGGATTCTTCGCCGGGTGGGGAAGATCGTGACCTGTGAGAACCTGCGGTGATGTTGTCCGGAATTGGGGAAGCAACCGAGTTGAAGGGCGCGGCAAGACGGAAAGCGCTCACGCCTTTGTCAAGTGTCGCCTTGGGGCCTCGAGATAGTGCCCGAATTTGCGCCTTGTCCTCGGGCCGGTTTTGTTGTCTTTACTCTCAATGCCAGACTGGTTTGTTGTCGTTCTGCTCGGGATTGTCGAGGGAATCACCGAGTTCCTGCCCGTCTCCTCCACCGGCCATCTGCTGATTGCCGAACGCTGGCTGCACATGCGTCAGAGCGACCTCTTCAACGTTGTGATCCAGGCGGGTGCCGTGCTGGCCGTCATCCCGCTCTTTCACCGCCGGTTCCACCAGTTCCTCTTTCGCTGGCGCGAGAAGGCCACCCAGGACTATGCGGCAAAGCTGGCGCTGGCCTTTGTGCTGACCGGGGCCATCGGCTATGGGCTGGAAAAGAAAGGGTTCACGCTGCCCGAGCAATTGGCGCCCGTAGCCTGGGCGCTGCTGATCGGCGGCATCGGCTTTGTGGCCGTCGAAGCCTGGTTGCGCGGCCGGACGCTCAACGACCAGGTGACCTGGACCATTGCCGTCGCCGTGGGGCTCGGTCAGATCCTCGCGGCGATATTCCCCGGCGCGTCCCGTTCCGGCACGACCATTCTCCTTTGTCTCCTGCTGGGGCTCGCGCGTCCGGCGGCGACGGAATTCTGTTTCATCGTCGGCATCCCCACGATGCTGGCCGCGGGCGGCTTGAAGATCTTCAAGGCGCTGCACCATCCGCCGCCGGGCACGCCGCCGGAGAATTGGGGCGCCGTGCTGCTGGGGTTTGTCGTCTCCGCGGTCGTCTCGTTTATCGCTGTGAAATGGCTGCTGCGCTATGTGCAGACCCACACCTTCACGCTCTTCGGGTGGTACCGGATCGGCCTCGCCCTCCTGATCGGGATTCTGTTGCTGGCTGGAATTCGCTAGCCGGCGCCTCGCGGCTCACGGCTGCGGCAGCGCGGGAATAAAGATCTTCTGGCCCGGCAGCAGCAAGTTCGGTTTCAAGCCCGGGTTCGCGTCCAGAATCTGTTTCTGAGTGACCTTGATGTTCTGTTCCCGGCAGGCTTGCAGAATCGCTGAGAGCGTATCGCCCGGTTTGACCACCACCTCGACGCCGTCTCGGGGTGTCGTCGCCTTGTCGGAAACCGACGCCGCTTTCGGAGCGGCCGCGGGCGGCCTTGTGGGCTGCGGCAACGGACGTTCCAGCACCTGCTGGATTCTCTGCAGTTGCTTCTGGACGAGCTCCAAATCGGCCCTGCGGTTGCGGTCAACATCCTCGATGCCCTTGGCCACGCGTTTCAGGTCCTCCGGGCTGGCCCAGTTGCCGGGCGGCTTGGACGCCAGCTCGTGCACGGCAGTCAACTCCCGGCGCAGCTCATTGACTTGCTTGGTCAGCGCGTCCTGGGCTGCGATCAGGTTCTCGATTCGGCCGCTCAACTCGTCCAGCCTTTGCTGCGTCGCGGCGTCTTGGGCGCGCGCCAGGAGAGTCGAACCGAGCGCAAGCGTTACCCCGAAAAAGAGAAATCGTTTCATGAGGCGACAATATTAGGCACCCCGGCCAAGTTCAAGGGGCAAACTTGGCCCACGCCAGCCCCGGCGGAGCGTGGTCCTGACGGCAGCCGAGCGTGTTCCCCCCGCATGCCCGCACGTTCTCTCGATGTCTTGGCCCTATTCTCCCATTATTCAAAAGGGCTTCACTACGCTTGATCCGCGCCGGGTTATTCCTAGATTGCCGTTGTGACGGTCCTGGAAGCCATCCAACGCAGCACCGAGTTCCTGGCCCGGAAAGGCGTGGATTCGCCGCGGCTGCAGACAGAGCTGTTGCTGGCCCATCTGCTCCAGCGGCCGCGGATGCAGTTGTACCTGAACTTCGAGCAGGCGCTGATGCCCGCGCAGGTCGAGTGCCTGCGCGCGCTGGTCAAGCGGCGCGGCTCGCGCGAACCGCTGCAACATATCCTGGGCTCGACCTCATTCTGCGGGCTGGAAATCGCCGTCAACCGCCACGCGCTCATCCCGCGCCCCGAAACGGAGCTGCTCGCCGAGCGCGGCTGGACCTTTCTCAACCAACTCTCAACCCTCAACCCTCAACCCTCAGCCGCCCTCGATTTCGGCACGGGCAGCGGCTGCCTGGCCATCGCGCTGGCGCACAAATGCCCCGCCGCCCGAGTCCACGCGGTTGACCTCTCGCCCCCGGCGCTGGCGCTCGCCCGCGACAACGCGGCGCGCCACGGCCTGGCCGAGCGCATCGAGTTCCTCGAGGGCGACGGGTTCGCCGCGGTGCCGGCGGGCTCGCAGTTCGACCTGATCATCAGCAACCCGCCCTACATCCCGAGCGCCGAGATCGCTACCCTGCAGCCGGAGGTGCGGGATTATGATCCCTGCGCCGCGCTGGACGGCGGACCCGAGGGGCTGGATTACTACCGGCGACTGGCGGCGGAAGCGGGACTATTCCTGAAAGCGGGCGGCCGGCTCATGCTCGAATGCGGCGACGGCCAGGCCCCGCGCGTCCAGGCGATCCTCGAGCAGCAAAAGTGGATTGTGGAAGCGATTCAGGAGGACTACAATCATATCCCGAGAATTGTGATCGCTCGGTTGTAAATCATGGACAGTCTGTTGATTAAAGGTTCGGTGCCGTTGCATGGGGAAGTCGCCATCAGCGGGGCTAAGAACGCGGTGCTGCCGATCATGGCGGCGGCGTTGCTCACGAGCGAGCCGTGCGTGATCCACCGGGTGCCGAACCTCAGCGACGTGAGGTTCATGGGCCAGATTCTGGGCTGGCTCGGGGCGCAGGTTCGGTTCGAGGGCGACACGGTGCGCATCCAGGCCAAGAAGATCAAAGGTGCGGGGGATTACGATTTGATCCGCAAGATGCGCGGCTCGATTTGCGTCATGGGGCCGCTGCTGGGCCGGTTGAAGAAGGCCACGGTGTCGCTGCCGGGCGGCTGCGTCATCGGCGCGCGGCCCATCAACTTGCACCTCAAGGGGTTCGAGGCGCTCGGCGCGAAGGTGGTCATCCAGAGCGGCTACGTCCAGGCCAGCGCCAAACGTCTGGTAGGTTCCGCCATGTTTCTGGGCGGCCGGGCAGGTTCGACCGTCCTCGGCACCGCCAACGTGATGATGGCGGCGGCCCTGGCCGAGGGGATGACCGTGATTGAGAGCGCGGCCTGCGAGCCGGAAGTGGTGGATCTGGCGAACTTCCTCAATGCCATGGGCGCCCGGATCGCCGGCGCCGGCAGCCCCACCATCAATATCACCGGCGTGGAGGCTCTGCATGGCGCGGAGTACGAAGTGATTCCCGACCGCATCGAGGCGGCCACCTATGCCATCGCCGCCGTCGCCACCAACGGCGAGGTCACCCTGCGCGGCGCGCGCGCCGACCACCTGGGCGCGGTCCTGGACAAGTTGACCGACGCCGGCGCGAAGATCGAACGCCAGGGGCCAGACCTGACCGTCCGCCGCGGCGGGCGGCTGCGGCCGGTGGATATCACGACGCTGCCCTACTCGGGCTTCCCGACCGATGTGCAGGCGCAGGTCATGGCGCTGATGACGCTGACGCCGGGCATCAGCATCATTACCGAACGGATCTTTGAGTCGCGCTTCATGCACGTGAGCGAGCTGACACGGCTGGGGGCGGACATCGAGATCGAAGGGCCGAGCGCGATCGTGAAGGGCGGCAAACCGCTGAGCGGCGCGCCGGTGATGGCCAGCGACCTACGCGCTTCGGCGGCGCTGGTCATCGCGGGCCTGGCCGCGCGCGGCACCACCCGGGTCAACCGCGTGTATCATATTGATCGCGGCTATGAGAACATTGACGGCAAGCTGCGCCAACTGGGCGCGCGCATCCAACGGATCGAAGAATCATGACTAAGGTAATCGCGGCTTTCATCATCATCGTCGTCCTGTACGGCGGCTGGCATTTCTTCCTCTACTGGGAAAAGGTCCGGGACGAGAAAGAGACCAAGCAAAAGCAGGAGGTAGCGGCGGCGGTGGTCGGGGAATCATTGCCCGGCATCCCGGACAACCTGGTGGCCTCGCTGGAGGCGGCGAAGAAGAATGGAGTGGGAGCGCTGCGCACTTGGCTGAAGAACTACGGCCAGATGGTGCAGGACCCGCGCAAAGCCTGGATCGAGCTCGACTATTGCGTGATGGTTTCCCGCGACGACCTCCCCGAAGCCCGGCGCGTCTTCGCCGAGGTCAAGGAGCGAACCCCGCCCTCCTCGCCCGTCTGGCCGCGGGTGAAGGAGCTCGAGAAGGTGTACGAGTAAATCCCGCCGGCGCCCGACGGAAGCGAGCCGCCCGCGCCCCGCGCGATTCCGGCCCCTTCCACCCTGGGCGCCCATTAACACCCGGGCTCGCCCACCCCATCCCGGTTGATTTACGCACCGGACGGGTCCCGGAGTGCCTAGACAGGCACCAGACACCTCCAAGACAGTACCTGGCTTAATAGAAAATCTATTAAGCCAGGTACTGTCTTGGCGGTGTCTATGCCCTGGCTACCGCACGGCCTGTCAGAGCAAAGGCCGCCCGCCGCGTGGGCCGCTGCCTACAGAGCGTTGAGATGCGACGGCGCACAATTCGTCCCTAGCAGCCGGGTTTCTGCCAGACGCGATAGAAGCCGTGCGGCCGCCCGGCTGCGGGGTCAGCCAGCGTTTTGACCGAGTTATCGCCGGGGACCGGTCGCAACAGGCGCCAGTTGGGAGGAGACAACGAGGTGGCGTGCTGGAGGTAGTAACTCTTGCCGCGCAGGGCGTTCACTCGAAGTGAAAACACACCCTGGCCCCAGCCAGGAGTCAATATCGCGGGAGCGGGAGCGGAGAGCCCCTCCGCGACAAGGGCGAGGCTATGGTAGCCAAACGCCGAGATAGCGACGACGTTGTGCAGGTTCGGAGGGACAGTGACCGGGTAATATGGGTTCTCGCCCCAAGCCACCACGGTGCCATCGGCCCGCAGAGCCAGCGAGTGATAAGTCCCGGCGGCAATCGCGATGACATTGGAAAGGCCTGAAGGGACGTTTGTCTGCCCAAATTGATTGTATCCCCAGGCCGCAACGGTTCCGTCTTCACGCAGCGCCAGCGAGTGGTGGCCACCGCCGGCAATGGCGACGACACCGGCCAGACCGGCGGGGACAGTCGTTTGGCCGTAGGCGCCATATCCCCAAGCGACCACGCTACCGTCCCTCCGCAAGGCCAGGGAATGCATCCCGCCGGCGGCGATGCCCACAGCATCGTTGATCCCAACAGGGACGTAAGTAGAACTTCCCCAGGACTCGACTGTGCCGTCCGCAAATAGGGCTAAAGCGTGGTACCATCCGGCCGCAATGCCGACCGCATTGCACAGACCTGGGGGCATTGGACTACCTCGGCTGTAAACTGTTCCAGCCTCAAGCATCGTGCCGTCGGCACGCAAGCCGAGCAGGTAATAGTCGCCGCCCGCGATGGCGACTGTATTCGAGAAGAAGCTCGCGATGTAGGGCCAGTTGTTGGCGGCCTCGCCCCAGCCGGTAACGGTGCCATCGGGGAGCAGCACGAAAATATCGTCCAGTCCAGCGGAAATCGCAGCTATGGTCTGCAGGTTGGCGGGAACCTGGTTGAGGTTAAAGTCATTCCTGCCCCATGAAGCCATGACCAACGGAGTCAGTCTAGCAATGGCGCTGGTTCGAACATTGACCGCATTGCTGGCGGTGACCCAATACTGTCCGATATCGGAACGAGAAATGTTGCTGATTGTGAGGGAGCTCGAGGTCGCCTCGCTAATCGGCTGGCCATTAAAGAACCATTGGTAGGCGGCAGGTCGCGAGCCGAGAGCCGAAGCGGTGAAGGTGACGTTATCGCCATAGAGGAGAGCCTGGTTGGTGGGTTGGAGGGAGAAGAAAGGGTCGTCGCGCACGGTGAGCATCGCTTCGGAAACGGCCATGCCGCGAGCGTTGCTGACCAGCACGCTGTAGCAGCCGGAATCGGCCGGGGTGGCGTGCTCGATCCGGTAGAAGAAGTTGGTCGCGCCGGGGATGATTTCGCCATTGAGCTGCCATTGGAAATGAAGCGGAGGGCTGCCGATTGCTTTCACTGTGAACGTGGCCGCGCGTCCGGCCCAGGTGATTTCGTCGGGCAACTGTGAGAGGAGAGTGGGCGGGCTGTCCCCCACGACGGCGAAGCTGGCGTAACCAGCAGCCAAGACAGAGGCGACATTGGTGAGCTGAGGCGGGACGTTGGTTTGGCCAGAAGAGTTATCGCCCCAGGCGACCACGGTGCCGTCGGATCGCAGCGCAACGGCATGGCTACTGCCGGCGCTGATAGCGACGACGTCGGACAGGCCTGGCGGCACATGAGCGGCGGGGGTCGTGCCCCAGGAAACGACAGTTCCGTTGGCCCGCAAGGCGAGGATGAATCCAAAACCGGCTGAGACGGCGACGACATCCGTGAGGTTGGTGGGCCAGGATTCGACGCCATAGCCATAAGAGGCTACCGTACCGTCCCTTTTGAGCCAAACCCTGGAAGAAGACGTGCGCGCGGTCGCTACGACATTAGTCAAGCCTTGAAGAATGCCTTGGGAAGCGGCGGACCAAACAGTGCCGTCGGTGTAAAGGAGGTCCACGGTGCCGTAGCCGCCTCCAGTGATGGCCGCGATGTTGGACCTGGCGCTGACGGATGGTAGGTCAAGATGGCCGCCAAACCAATCCAAGGTGCCGTCACGGCGGAGTGCTGCCGCTCCATAAGATTCGGCTGAACTCACCGCGACGGCGTTTGAAGATAACAATTGGCCCGTCCAGCCAATCACGGTTCCGTCTTTGCGCAATAGCACGGTGGAGGCCACTCTTGCGAAGGCAATGACGTTGGTCGCTTCAGGCGGGGGGTTTGTGGGGTAAGGGCTAGCCCAGCCGCACATTGTGCCATCGCGCTTCAGGGCCAGGCCGTGGCCAATTACTGCGATGTTGGAGAGGTTTGTGGGCGCGTTAAGCGCCGCGCCGCCGCCCCAGGCAACGAGTGAGTTCTGTGCCCCACCGGCGATGCCGAGCGCAGCAAAACCAATTAGCGTGGTTACCCAATAGCAAGCGAAATGTTCATATGATACCCGCCGCATAATCCAAGATTCCTCTTCGTTCCGCCGGAGTACGAGTTTGCATGAGAGCGCCGCCGCGGGCGCAGCGCAGTGATGGCGAGACCAGCAGCGAAGCCAGAGCAAGAGCCTCCACTGCGAACCGCTAGCGGCCCGACCGGCAATGTCCTGCATCTTGAAAAGCGGAGGAAGCACGGCCTATGCCAGGATAAGAAAGCTCGAAGGGCCGGCTGGACAACACTACTGGCTTGGCGTAGACCGCGTCGTCCCCGCGCACGTTGCGTGGAAACCACGCAAAAGGCATGGGCACGAATCCATGCCCGAATGCCGATTTGGATCAATGGGTTGGTGAAAGACTAGCGAGAAGACCCGAGCCGCGAGGCTAATACAGGGGCGAGAATAAGGAGGTTACTTCCCCTAATTTACCGCAAAGGTCCCGCCTGCGCTCGGTTCGGGACCGTCAAGGTGGTGTGGTGTTCTAGAGGCCGGCCAGCGCCAGGCCCTGGAGGATTTTGCGGGAGAGGGCCTTCTTCTTCAGCGTGTAGAACAGATCGCAGTCGAAACGAGTCTGGGTGTCCAGCCCCTCCTTCTGATCGAGTTTAATCTGAAGTGCGTCCACCTTGAACGGCTGTCCGGGGCGCAGCGTGGTGCCTTTGAGCACGACCACGAATTGCTTACGGTGAATGCGAGGCTGAGCCGAGACCAGCAGGACGGGGTGGGGGCCGAAGAGAGGGCCAGTCCAGATTTCTCGGGTCCTCATCGCCCATCCTTCCAATGCAAGCCTGTTCCCCTAAAACGGGTTGTGCTGCACCGCCGAGAAAGTGTAGCAGCCGACGTAAGGAGGCCCTGATCTCTGCGCGCCTTATTGAAGTGAGCCTCCTTGCGTCGGCTGCTACGCTTTCCTCTCATGTCTAAGTTGTCCGGTCTGGTGGGTTTCCTGCTGCATCCGGACGCAATGGAACAACCCACCGGGGAAGGTTGCGGGCTGAGGGTTGAGGGTTGCGTGCGATGCCGATCTGAGGCGTCAGGAGCGCTTGCGGGTGCGGTAAAGCACGGCGTCCTCTTTCACGTGGAAACCAATTTCGGGTCTTGGCGGAGCAGGGGGTGGCGCCATGAGTTGCCGGATGGCTTCAAAGAGGGATCGGATGGAGGCATCATGGCCTTCGAGGCGGCGCTCCAGCTCGCCCAACTTCCGGGCCAAGGCTTCGTTGCCTGCCAGCATCCGGCGCAGGTTCACGAAGGCGCGCATGATCGCGACGTTGACCTGCACGGCGCGCTGGTTGCGCAAGACACCGAGGAGCATCGCCACGCCCTGCTCGGTGAAGGCGTAGGGATTGTGCCGCCGTCCGCCCCGCCAAAGTGCTAGCTGGCCGGCGTTGAACCGCCTGCGGGAACGTTTCCGAGTGCCGCGCACTACCCGCCTCCACTGGGGCATTAGCGTTCCCCGCTGCTTTCGGCTGTCTTTTTCTCCCGCTTCGATTATGTTCTATGCTGGATGCAATATGGTTTGCTTATCAGGGCAGTGGCGGCGTGGGCGGTCTGTTACGGCCTGGCCCAGGCGGCGATCACCCCCGAGCAGGCCGCGCAATTGCCGCCGCCGGCCAGCCATGCCGTCAGCTTCTCGAAGGAGGTCAAGCCCATCTTCGAGGCGAGCTGCATCAAGTGCCATGGGCGCGGGAATCACAAGGGCGGGTTTCGCCTCGAGACGCGGGAGACGATGCTCCAGGGGGGCGACAGCGGGCCGGCGGTCATCCCCGGCAAGAGCGCCGAGAGTCTGCTGACCGCCCTGGTGCAGGGAGTTGACCCGGACAACTTCATGCCGCGGAAGGGCTCACGGCTGACGCCCGACCAGGTCAGCCTGCTCCGCGCGTGGATTGATCAGGGCGCGCCCTGGGATGCCAAGGTGACCTTTGGCCGCCTCGAACCGGCCAACCTCAAGCCGCGCCGGCCGGCGATGCCCGCGGCAACGAAGGCTCCCAACCCGATTGACCGTTTCCTGGAACCCTATTTCGCGGCGCACGGAATCAAACCGCCCAAGCCAGTGAATGATCGCGCATTCGCTCGGCGCGCGTATTTGGACGTGATCGGCTTGCTGCCCCCGCCCGAGGCGTTGCAGGCGTTCCTGGACGACCGGCACAAGGACAAGCGTGAGCGGTTGGTGGAGCGCCTGCTGGCCGACAATCGCAACTACGCCGAGCACTGGCTTAGCTTCTGGAACGACCTGTTGCGAAATGACTACAAAGGCACCGGCTACATTGACGGCGGACGCAAACAGATCACCCGTTGGCTCTACTCGGCGCTGTTCACCAATATGCCTTATGACCAGTTCGTCGCCGAGCTGGTCAATCCGACGGCCGAGGCAGAGGGGTTCACCAAGGGCATTGTCTGGCGGGGCGTGGTCAATGCCAGCCAGACGCCGCAGATGCAGACCGCGCAGAACATCGCCCAGGTGTTCATGGGCGTGAATCTCAAGTGCGCGTCCTGCCATGACAGCTTTGTCAACGACCTGACGCTGGCCGATGCCTACGGGCTGGCCGGGATCTACGCCGATGGACCTCTGGAAATGGTCCGTTGCGACAAGCCGACCGGCCAGACCGCCGAGCCGAAGTTCCTGTATCCCGAGCTGGGCGCGATTGACCCCGGCGCGGACAGGCCGGCCCGATTGAAACGCCTGGCTGAAATCATCACCCAGCGGCCGGACGGACGGCTCACGCGGACCCT
This sequence comes from uncultured Verrucomicrobiota bacterium, assembly GCA_964625855.1. Classification (GTDB taxonomy): domain Bacteria; phylum Verrucomicrobiota; class Verrucomicrobiia; order Limisphaerales; family UBA8199; genus JAPLUA01. The sequence continues at coordinate 36,449 of CAZVFC010000017.1, forward strand.
GGCCAATCGCCTGTGGCAGCGGTTGCTGGGCCGCGGGCTGGTCGAGCCGGTGGATGACATGGAGAAAGCGGCCTGGAACCCCGACCTGTTGGATTGGCTGGCTGAGGATTTTGCCGAGCACCGCTACGACGTGAAGCACGTGCTCCGGCAGATCCTGACCTCGCGCGCCTACCAACTCCCCGCGGTCAACCTCGGCGAACAGCTTCAGCCGGATTATGTCTTCCGCGGCCCGGCCGTGCGCCGGCTCTCGGCGGAGCAGTTTCGGGATGCGCTGACCAGCCTGGCCGGCGCCGGTTATTCGGCGCCCGCGGCGGACAAGCTCGCAGCGACCTACCCCGGCAGAGTCCGCGCGGCGCTGGTCGCGGCCGACCCGCTCATGGTGGCCCTGGCGCGGCCCAACCGGGAGCAGGTCGTCACGACCCGGGCGACCGTGGCGACGACGCTGCAAGCGCTGGAGTTGACCAACGGCGAGACCCTCGCCGAGGTCTTAAGGCGTGGAGCCGAGAACTTGCTCGCCCCTCCATCCACTGCCAAGGGTGGCTTGATTTCCTCGGTCTATGAGCGGGCCCTTGGCCGGCGGCCCACCTCCCCGGAGCGGCGACTCGCTCGCGAGCTGGTCGGGCAGCCCGCCCAACCCGCAGGGGTGGAGGATTTGCTTTGGTCGGTGACCATGCTTCCCGAGTTTCAACTGATCTATTGACACATCATGCCCGGACCTGCGCCCAATATGATCCCATTCCAACGCTCGACCGGTGTAACCTTGTAACCATGTAACTTTGTGACTCCGCACTGCAGCATGACTCGCCGCGATTTCATCAAGACTGCCAGCGCGGCCACCCTGTCCGCTTTGGCGGCAGGCTTCCCGCGCCCGCTGTTCGCCGAGCCGGAAGTGAAGGTCAAGCCTACCGCTGATACCGTGATCGTGCTCTGGATGGCGGGCGGGATGGCCAGCACGGACACCTTCGACCCGAAGCGTTACACCGCCTACGAATCCGGCCTCAAACCCGACCAGGTGTTGAGCACCTTCCCGCAGATAGACACGGTGGTGGACGACATCAAGCTCACGACCGGCCTGGAGAACGTCGCGCGGGTAATGGATCGCGCCACGTTGATCCGGTCCTACACCGCGGGCGATCTGGGCTTCATTCTGCATTCGCGCCATCAATACCAATGGCACACGGGCTACGCGCCGCCGCAAACGGTCGCGGCGCCCCACATCGGCGCGGTCATCGCCCGCACGCTCGGTCCCCGGGATCCCGCCCTCCCGGCCTTCATTGACATCGGACAGCGGTTTGACCTGGGCGAGGGCGAGGAGTTGAAGGCGTTCCACACCGCGGGCTTTCTCGGCAGCGAATACGGGCCCTTCCTCATCGCCGATCCCGGGGACGCGCTGAAGAGCGTCCGCCCGCCGGCCGGGATGAGTCCCGCCCGCTTCGAGCGGCGCGAGACGTTCTACCGGAAGCTGCTCGCGCAAAGCCCGGTCGGCCAGCTTGGCAGCGACTATCAGAAGGAATCCCTCCTGCGCTCGCTCGACAATGCGCATCGTTTGCTGAGTTCGCCCGCCGCCAAAGCCTTCGACCTGTCGCTCGAACCCAAGACCGCTTACGATCAATACAACACGGGCAAGTTCGGCCTCGGCTGTCTCCTGGCCCGGCGCCTCACCGAGGCCGGCGCCCGTTTCATCGAGGTGACGACGGAGTATATTCCCTTCCAGTACTGGGATACCCATGAGAACGGCCACACGCGCACGGTGGATTTGAAGCAGGCCATTGATGCGCCCGTCGCCCAGCTCGTGCTCGACCTGGAGGAACGCGGCTTGCTGAATCGGACGCTGATCGTCCTGGCGAGCGAGTTCAGCCGCGACATGATGATCGAAGGCAAGCCCGATAAGAAGGTCAAAGACCAGGTGGTCGTGCCGGACGTGATTAACGACCTGAAGAACTACGGCATGCACCGCCACTTCACCGATGCCGGCAGTGTGCTGTTGTTCGGCGGCGGCATGAAACGCGGCTATCTCCACGGCCAGACCGCCGACGAGCGCCCCTGCAAGACGATTGCCCAGCGCGTGGTCATCGAAGACCTGCATGCCTCCATCTACCGCGCGGTCGGGATTTCCCCGCGGCTAAGCTACGAGATCGAGAAGCGCCCTTTCTACGTCACTCGCGACGGCCTGGGCCGGCCCATCCTGGATCTCTTTGCCTGAGGGGCGATTTTCATGTCGTCCTCGTCGTCGTCCTCGTCGTCGTAATCGAAGACGCGACGAAGTCGCGCACGGTGGCGCGGCGCAAGCTGCGCGCGTTGTGAGGGGCCTGGAGCGGGAAGCTGATCGGGTGGAGGTGGTGTGATCTCCCTCTTACGGCCTGCGAAGCCTCACACCTCCTGACCCGGAGGAATTGACGCGGGCCGTTCCTGCTACCACCACGGCCACTATTCCGACCGAAAGCCCTGGATTCACTCAGAAAACAGCCCTGTGGTGGTATCAGGAAGATTCCTCGCAGCCTCGGAATCCGTGCGGCGGGTCAGGATGTGTGAGCCTGTAGAAGTTGTGTCCACCGGATACCTCGACGGTCAAAACAAACTGGCCGCCGATGACTGGCGGACGATTGGTCACAGTCGCCCACTCGGACGCAGGCAGCGCCATAGCGCGCTCCAACGAATAATCTGTGGCATTGGTCGGCCAAGTCAGGCGCGCTTGGGAATCGCTGAGCCGTGAAATGCTCAGACACGGCGGGCTTGGTTCGGGCACCGAGAACGCCTCTGCCTTCACCTGACAGCCCCACACCCGGAAGTAAAAAGTGTAGTCGCCGGGCGAGAGAGGTCCGAGGCTGTAATTGGTGGAGACGGTAGTGACCATCGGGAGGCAATACCAAATTCTGTTCACCCAGAATTGCGTATCCGCATAGGCGATGTTTCCGACGAGAACGGGCTGTCCCCAGTCCCCGAGGTAGTAGCACGAGTCAGGGAGGTCCACGGCGACCGACACGGACACGTTCGGGCCCTGCGTTTGGGGGCTGATCGTAATGGTGTTCGGTGGTGGGATGTAGGGGGACTGCGCCTCGCACTGCCGCAGCAACGCCTCCACCCGCGCCATGGCATGGCTGGGGAGCATGGCCTAATTCACGGACTCAATCATCGGTGATGCCCCGAGGTGCGTTCGATATATTCCAGCGTGGCACGGCTGTAGCGCCAGCCTTGAAATGAGTCATAGGCCGCAAACTGGTAGGCCAGCACGATCAACCAGAACATCACCTGGTAGCTGCCCTTGGAGCACTTGTGACGCAGCCTGCGTTGCGCCAGAAACGCGCCGGGCCAGCCGCCCAGCATCTCCAGCAAATGCAACTGCGCCTCGGGGATGCGCCACAGACCTTCTTCGGCCCGGCGCTTGTCAATGGCATAAACCCAATACGTGATTGCACTGGCGACCACCATGCATAAGCCCACCCAAACGTAATTCACCCCCAACCGGTGCGAGGCGTAAACCGGCATAGGCAGCAAGACGGCCAGCGCCAGAAGACTCACGCGGCGAGGAGGTGGGGCGAAGTTATGAAGGTTAAAGGATGAGGGAAGAAACTGGATTCACGATATGTATGCTGTCTCTTCATCCTTCATCCCTCCTCCTTCATCTTTCCCACCAAAGCGTCGAGCAGGTGCGCGCCGAGGGTGCGGGTCTGGCGCGACTGCGCTTCCAGCGCGCCGCACTGCCGCAGCAACGCTGCCACCTGCGCTCCAGAGAAGCTTCGCCTGCTACCCATGCTTTCAGGACGTCTTTTGGATCAACCATTGCGATAACCCGGATGAAACTACCAACTTGGCCAAGCGGGTGGACGTGAGGAGGAACCCCGGGCCGTCGTTCTCATACGAAGCCAAGTCCGGGCTTGGTGAATGAACGATGAAATATGCCTCAGCATCCTCGTCGAGTTTGGCGAGGCGTTGCTTGTAATCAAGGAAGGTCTTCAAATCGGCCTTGGATTTTATCTGCACGACGGCTCGCCTGTGGGTCACGGGCGACTGCAATTCCATGTCTATCGTCTTTTCAGTTTTGCCCAATGAACTAATCCGCTGCCAGCCGCCTTGTGTAAAGATCAGATCACACAGGAGTTCAAAATCCTTCCAGCCCAGTCTGGGAATCAGCTTCTCTATCGCACACTCCAGCGCGTGGAGACAGGTCTCTGCCTCGCGCACTTCCGGCGGATAGATTCCGTTCAAGCGCATGAATAAGTAAGCCGCCTCCTTCACCTTGCAGATCGTTCCGCGAAAGCCCTGCACCTTGGTTAGGGCGCCGCTTAATCCGTCAACATGGAGGTCATGGCCCAAGACATCCTTGTATGACCACGAACCGAGCGTCTTGCGAACACGGCTCTCGTCCGGCAACTCCTCAACTTTGTGCTCTGCAAAGCACCACCAAAGCTTCCGTTGGTAAAACGTTATCCAGAGAGTCTGCTCATCTGCTGTGTAGAAGTATCGGACCTGACTCATCGCCTCAGTCGCCTTCCTTTCGGTCTTTCCGCCCTGCGTGGCCCAATACTTTCTGACCGCCCCCCAGTTGCCAGCCAGACACTCCTGATGCTGCTTGCTGCGGTAGCCGAGCCGGATGCAGGGATTCGGACCTTCGATGCACCCCTTCTCCCACTCGCCCTTCCCGCCGAGCTTGATGAACAATACTTGTGAGGCTGTGATGGATTTGGCGGACATGCTATGCGGCGAGGAGGTGGTGGAGGGTGGCGTCGAGCAGGTGCGCGCCGAGGGCGCGGGTCTGGCGCAACTGCGCTTCCAGCGCGTCGCACTGCCGCCGGAATGTTTTTGTTCCTAGACCCATTTTTGGGCGTGAGCGGAGAACTCGAAGACCTTGATGTTCGGGTCGGCGTAGTATCTGCGCAGGAAGGACTCAGACATCTGCCACGCCGAGACTTTGCGCCCTCCAGGAACCAGCTTCTGGAGGTGGCGAAGCGACAGCAGAAACACTCGAAGCTTTTCCCCGGCATCTATCACGAGCGCAACGTAGGGAACACACCCAAAGGCGTCGCACGCTGCTTTAGCCTTGGTGAAGCCCTCGTGAGGCAATGCGAGATGTGAGTTTTCAGTCCCGACCTGACGACTTCGGCTTTTGACCGAGATTCCCAGCACTTCGTGGGACTTGGGCCGCCGTGCAATCAAATCAATCCCGGTGTGGTCAACCCGCGCACACTCAAAACCGTGCCGGGAGAGTAAATACAGCACGAGCGATTCGCCAAAATCGCCGGTGATCTTGGAGTGGCGTGAACTTTTGTTGAGTTTCATAGAAAGTTATCTTGCGTTAGGCGGCGAGCAAGTGGTGGAGGGTGGAATCGAGGAGGTGCATAATGTCTAGCCATCCAGTTGCCTCGTGATTAAGTCCCAGCGGTCCTTGTATTCCTCGACGTTCCAGAAGAAATCGTGGCTCTTGGCAGAGACATTCACCGCTCGCACTTTGCTGTCCTGATGCTGCCGCCCCCCTTTGCCGGGCGTGGCAAGCCACTTCTGGTGAATCTTGCTGACGTTCCTTGCCATATCGGCGGACGGAATGATGTAATACTCGAAAGGCTTCTCCGAATCCGGGCTGGGAATGCCTCCAAGCACCCAGAAGAAGCTCGGACCGAAATCCCACTCCGCTTTCAACCCGACGCTGCATGTCTTGTTGCCCGGCACAAAGGTTTTCACCTGGATGTGAACGAACCTGGTCCCGGCGATATTGCTGCACAGAACATCCGTGTTCGGCGTGTTGCCCATCGTCACGACCGCCGCATAGCCCCGGCGACACAATTCTCCAGCGACGAAGAACTGGCTGGCATTGCCTCGGGCTGATTTGTCGTGGCTCATGCAGCGGGGTGGTGGTGGAGAGAGGAGTCAAGGAGTTGTGCGCCCAGGGTGCGGGTCTGGCGCAACTGCGCTTCCAGCGCGTCGCACTGTTGTGACAAGACAATATCAATGCCGTGGGCAATAGGGGGTTGTAGCTCAATCATGTTTGGGTTCTTCATTCCTCTTCCGCCTGTGTCGAGTAGTCTTCCACATCGAACGGCGCTTCTCAGTGTTGGGAAGCGGGAACTCGACTACGAATTGCAGGCGCCTGGCGAACGCTGCATCGAGGTTGCCTTCGCGGTTGGTGGTGACGATCACCAAGCTGGGATACTTCTCCAACCGCTGCATCAGGTAATTGGTTTCCAGATTGGCAGACCGGTCGTGGGAATCCTTGACCTCTGACCGCTTGCCAAACAGGGCATCGGCTTCGTCAAAGAGCAGGACCGCGTCGGATGCCTCTGCCGCCTCGAAGAGACGATGTAGGTTCTTCTCGGTCTCGCCGATGTACTTGCCTACCACCGCAGCCAGTTCAACCCGGTAGAGGTCCAACTCCAACTCCGTGGCAAGAACTCGGGCGGCGATTGTCTTGCTGATGCCGGGAGGGCCAGCAAACAGGATGGTGCAGCCGTCGGCTGATGTTCGATGGCACTGCACGACGATTTTATGGAGTATGGCCATCTGGCGCGAGGGGAGCGCGAGTTGGCCCCAAGTTGCTTGGGTCGCGATGCGACGGGCCAAGGGTGCTGGCAATGGGCGTAGCGTGCCGGAACTTCCAGTCGGTTTTGCACGATAGGCCACGGCGCGACAGCGTTTCATGCGGCGAGGAGGTGGTGGAGGGCCGAGTCGAGGAGGTGCGCCCCGAGCTGCCCACGAATCGCTAACTGCAAAACCAACTCGCGCATCTTGGCCACCGCGTCCGGTTGGTCGCCCAGCAGGTCGAAGTGTTGGGAGAACGAGGCGCGGGTCATTGGAGGAAGGGTGAAGGATGAAGGATGAAGGATGAAAAGGTCAGCGGTGTTTCCGGGCGTGTTGGCGTCGGCGGGTGCGGGCTTGTTGTGCCATGATAGCTTCGGTGCGGGCGCGATCAGTCACGAGGAATCGCCGCAATTGCTGGACCGACGGCAGCGCGGTGAGGTAACGGGAGACGAACAGTGTGTTGCTCATCCCGGCGGTGGCGTATTCGACTTCCGCACGGTCCTTGTCGCTGCACAGAATGATGCCAACAGGCGGGTGGTCGTCGGGTTCCGCCAGGCAGTCCTTGAAATAGTTCAGGTAGAAGTTCATCTGGCCTGCGTCGCCGTGGTTGAAGGGGCGCACTTTCAGATCGAGCAGCACGTGGCAGCGCAAGCGCCGGTGGTAGAAGAGGAGGTCCACGTAATCGTGCTTGTTGCCAAGGGTGACGCGGAACTGGCGGGCCTCGAAGCAGAAGCCGGTGCCGAGTTCGAGGAGGAATTGCTGGAGGTGGTCGAGCAGCGCGGTTTCGAGATCGCTCTCGGTGTATTCGGGCCGCTCGCCCAGGCCGGTGAATTCCAGGACGTAGGGATCACGGATCAGGTCTTCGATGGTTTGCTGCGGTTCCTGCCGCCGGGCACGTTTGATTACCGCGGCCTTGTTGGTGGACAGCCCGGTGCGCTCGTAGAGAAGCGAGCCGATTTGCCGCTGGAGCTGGCGCTTGGACCAATTGCCCTGCAAGCATTGGTTTTCGTAGAAGGCGCGCTTGAGAGGATCGTCAAGGCGGATGAGCTCCAGGAGGTGGGTCCAGGAAAAATGCAGGACGGCATCGGGAGAAAGAGGCGTTATCACTGGAGATTGGCCAGACACTGTCTGACCAATTCCGTAACCAGCGGTTGCGGAATCGCCATCCAAACCGGATGTCACCCGGGCGTTCGATTCCGCCAGCGGTGATGACGGAATCCCGTTAACCGAGCCGGCCGGGCGAGAAATCCTCACCATCGGTGAGGATTTCTTGAGGGTTGGCAGCGCAACGGGCAATGCCGCAACCACCGGTGATTCCGCAAACGGTGGTTGCGAAATCGCAGCAGACATCACGGGTACCTTGACGGCTCTTGCCAATTCCGCAACCACTGGTTGCGGAATGTTCCGGCCAATCTGTGGATAGACACGGTAGAAGACGGCCATCTGTTGGAGCATTCGTTCGCCACATCCGCTGATTTGCTTTCCCCGCAAATCGGCAGCCAATTTGGAATACAAGCGCAGCCCATACCTCGCCCGGTCTTCGCCGTTCTGCTCGAACTCCACAACATAAGCGCCAATGAGCCAGTTGCGGAGGACAAGGGCTTGGTTGACGACGGCGGCGGCGCGCCCCAGCAACTGCTGGCTGGCGGCATCAATGGCTTTGACGAGTTGAAGGTATTTCATGGCGTCAGCGTTCGAACTGCTTGTAAATGTTCTTCTCCTCCTCGCTGCCGGCGACAGCCTGATAGAGCGAAAGGTAAATCTCGTAGGATTTGTCCACCTCGCGGTTGGTGATCTTGGTCATGGCCGCGCCAAACGGTTTGAAATCGTTGGTGCGGGCCTGGTCCACAAGAATGTTGCGGTCGGCGAGAAACAGGATGCGGTTCTGCCCCTTGGCGATGGCCTCGATAGTGCGATTGATGGCGGTGAGCTGATGGTAGCGCGGTGTCTTGTTCTCCGGGTTGGGGTAGTAGTCCTGGGCCACCACCGGTTCGATCTCCGGAGAAATGGATCTGCTCGCGCAGTAGCGCCGCCACAGTTCCTCCGGCGAAGGAAACTGATCCAGCGTGAGTTCCTTCTCGACCGGGCCGGACTTCACTGTGCGGTCATGGAACAGAAAGCCGTCGGCGTTGGAGCTGAACACGAACGGGACATCCTTAAGAATGTCGGCATAGCCAAGCGCCTGCTGCATCCCCGCGCCAACAGTGTGGTTGTTGTCCTTGGCTTCAATGAGTGCAAGCGGAAGGTTCGGCTTGTAGTGGAGCAGGTAATCGGCGCGCTTCCCCTCGCCCCGGCGCTGGGTGCGCCCGGATACCACGACCTTTCCCTTGGTCAGATTAACTTCCTCCCGTATCTGGCTCTGCAAATCCCATCCCGCTTTCACCAGGGCCGGGGTGATGAACTTGGTGCAGATGTCGCGCTCGCTGAGGGTTTTCTTGTTCATGGATCGAGGGCTGCGGGCGGACGACGCTTACGGCGGGTCTCGTCTTTTGAAGGGGCGCGACTGGAAGGGACGAGGCTTGCTGGGCACGCGGTGGGGTGGCGGGCGGGTGGGTGTCCGTGGCAGGACGCCTGGTGGCTGAACGATGATGTAACACTTGTGCCGCCCATGACGTAAAAGTCGCGCAATGATGCGCCGGAGGGGGAAATGTTGCACGCAGATTTTAGTGGGCGCGGGGGAGCGGACGGCTGCTTGTCGCGCGGGGTCTAGTGGCCTAATCTCGGCGGCGATGCAAGCCGGAGATAGTGGCATGAGCATGGAGCTTCCTGAAACCGCTTGCCGCGGTCTGACCTGCTTCTTCTACGCAAGACCTTGGCAAGCAGGATCTTAGGCAAGACTACCGCCTCTGCACGCGCGGATCTCCGCTCCCAGTGCTCCGGTGGCGCCCCGGCCTGGCTCCGGTGTCTTGCCGGCGATACCCCGGTGTGTCTCCCATGGGGAGCGGTCCCCATGGGAGATACACCGGGGACACACTCTACCGACACCAGAGTCGCCCCGTTCTCGAGCCCAAGTTCCAGTACATTGCGCCCCATTTGGGCTTGAATCATCCACAGAGCCGAACCTCTCGTAAGTCCACGGAATAGCGCACCGCGCTACAGCATTTGTCTCACCTGCCCTTAATGTATATCAGAACAAAGGTTCTGCACTCGGAACCCCGAACGGAGGGGAAACGCTGAAATGCTGAAAGGCTCGGATTAACAACAAAGGCGCGAAGGCGCGAAGCCGGGTGGATTCTGAAAGAAGAGTGGGCCTTGTTACCCCTGCGTGAAGGAGGCCCCAAGGAGAGGGCGTTTGCGGAGCATCTGCGGACGCACCTGCGCATTGGGTTGGAGTGCCTGCACAGCGAGCCGGAGGGACGAATCTGGTCTTAGACAGCCCGCCCTACCCCATCCTGCTACCGGAAGCGCGACTTCCGGAAACCGGAAGTTCCACTTCCGGCCATAAGGGTGACGACTGTTATGAATACGAACCAAATTGCGGCGGACCGTAGTCACCCGGCTGGATGCCAATATCTCCACGGCAAGACCGCCGACGACCTGGCGAGATTGCTTTGAGAAGCGGAGCCGGCATATCCTCGAGGACGCAGAAATGACTCATCAATTGGATAGCGAACTGAACCCGCGGGGTGCTCTATGAAAGTGCCATTCACCTGCATCATTGCCGTGGCTGTGTACTGCCTGTCCTGCGCCCTGCCGGCGGCGGCGACAGCGGCTGGGGAAGAGAACTGGGCGCAGGCAAAACGAACCGATGCCCTGCGCATCTTTCTGCTCGATGCGAACTATCTGCAGGCTGCGCGGCAGCGGCTCCGGGATGGGGACAAGAGCCTGGCTCCCGCGCTGGCCCAGCTCGAACGGGACGCGCAGGCGGCGCGCGCGGCCGGACCGTTTTCCGTCGTCAACAAGAAGGTCACGCCGCCGAGCGGGGACAAGCATGATTATATGAGCCAGGCCCCGTACTTCTGGCCGAATCCAGACACCACCAACGGGTTGCCTTACGTGCGGCGGGACGGCGAGCGCAATCCGGAGATCAACCGCATTTCCGACCACCGCAGTCTTGACGAAATGGCCGAGGCAGTCGAGACACTTGCGCTGGCCTGCTATTTCACGGGCGATGAAGCCTGTGCCGACCGGGCGGCACAGCTTTTGCGGGCCTGGTTCTCCGACCCAACGACACGGATGAACCCCAACTTGCAGTACGCGCAAGCGGTCCCGGGTGTTAACACCGGGCGCGGCATTGGCTTGATTGAAACCCGGGCCTTGACCCGCGTCGTGGATGCCGTCGGGCTGCTGGCCGGCGCGAAGGCCTGGACGCAGGCCGATCAGCGCCAACTGCAAGACTGGTTTGCCCAATTCCTGCGCTGGATGCAGGAGAGCAAGCACGGCCGCGACGAGGCGGCTGCCAGGAACAATCACGGGACCTACTACGACGTGCAGGTAGTCTCGTTCGCACTCTTTCTGGGCAACCCGAAGCTGGCCACCGATGTGGTGCGCGCCGCGCGGGACAAGCGGATCGCCATTCAGATCGAACCGGACGGCCGCCAGCCGCTGGAATTGGCACGCACCAAGGCCTGGGGCTACAGCGTTGGGAACCTGTCGGGCCTGATGTTGCTGGCAACGCTGGGCGATCGCGTTGGCGTGGACCTATGGCATTTCCAGACCCGGGACGGGCGCAGCTTGGGCAAGGCACTGGATTACCTTGCGCCCTTCGCTCTGGGACAACAGAAGTGGCCGCACCGGCAAATCGGCGGCTGGCCGCCCGAGATCTTATTCCCGCTGTTGCGCCAGGCCGCCCTGAAACTCCCGGACCGCAAGTATCGAGATTGGGCGGACCAGTTGCCAGCGCTAGCGCCAACCGACCGGAGCAACTTGCTCCGACCCAAGGCCGCGTAGCCGCCTGGAGCGGATGAAGAGACGGACCGGGCACGAAGCCAGCCGGCCGCAAGGCCCAAGGCCGGCGGTGCGTGAACAGGAGCCCATTCGATCAGGACAGTTCGGTCAAATGAGGCATGACATCATAGACCAGCCTTTCGGCTTCAAGGTCCAGCAAGGGAGCGATGGGTCGCTCGGTGCGCGGCATCCGGGAGGGTAAAGAGTCAGGCACCGGCCCGAATGGCTGTTTGTGAATGGGACTAAAGGCGTAGTGATTTCTAATCGCACCGGGGAACCCACGCCGGACTTGTTCCTCTCACACGCACTATGAGCAATACATTTCAGTCCAAATCTATGAGCATTCAACCGCAACAACCGGCACAAGACACGATTAACGAAGCAACCCTGCACGCCCTCGTGGGCGGCATTCTCCATGACCTCGGCGGCGCCTTTAGCGTCCCACTGGTCCAGATCGGGGAAAGCCTCGGTCTCTATCGGACGCTGAGCGAAAACGGTCCGCTCTCTTCGGGTGACTTGGCCGCGAAGACAGGATTGAAGGAGCGCTATCTCCGAGAGTGGCTCTCCGCCCAGGCCGCATCGAATTATATCATCTTTGAGCCGATGACCGAAAAGTTCTCGATGACGCCCGAGCAGTCGTTTGTTTTCGCCAACCAAGGCAGCCCGTTTTATCTCGCCCCGGCCTTCGGAGCGGCGGCGGCGTTTCAGCAGAATATGCCGCAGGTGAAAGACGCTTTCCGCACGGGTGAAGGCGTCGCGTGGGGCGATCAGACCCAGTGCCTGTCCTGCGCGGTCGCCCGTTTCTTCCGTCCCGGCTACGACAACCATCTGGTGCGGTCATGGTTACCCGCGCTCAACGGGGTCGTGGAAAAACTCGAGCAAGGGGGCGAGGTCGCCGACGTGGGATGTGGTCACGGCATCTCGACGATGATCATGGCCCAGGCATTCCCAAAATCTAAAGTGCATGGCTTTGACTTCCATGAGAAGTCCATCGAAGAAGCCCGCCAGCACGCCAAGGAGCACAAGGTGCCGAACCTCGCCTTCCAGACCCGGGAAGCGAAGGACCTGCCTGGGAAATACGACCTCATCACGATGTTCGATTGCCTCCACGACATGGGCGATCCGGTCGGCGCTTTGAAACACGTCCGAGCCGCGCTCAAACCAAACGGTTCGGTCATGATCGTCGAACCCATGGCCGGCGACAGTTTGAAAGACAACCTGAATCCGGTCGGACGAATGTATTACTGCGGATCCACGATGGTCTGCGTTCCCACTTCGCTGGCCCAACCCACCGGCGCGGCCTTGGGGGCGCAGGCGGGCGAAAGACGGTTGCGAAAGCTGATCATGGAGGAAGCGGGCTTTAGTGTTTGCCGTCGGGCGACCGAGACTCCCTTCAATCTGATTCTGGAAGCGCGGCCCTAATGAGGCCCCGGGCCCACAATGATCTCTAACTTCGCGTCGGCCGCCAGTTTGGGAAACCACAAGCCCATGGCGAAATGCTGAAAAGCTGAAAGGGGGGATCCCAAAGGTCAGATCGCCTGAACAAAGGCTTCCACCGTAAGTCCAGCAGAACGAATCAGGCTGCGAAGCGTGCCCTTGCCGATTTCCTTGTGATCGGGAATCGAAAGCGTTGCTATTTCACCTTCCTTTACCAGAATGATGTGACTGCCTCTCTGGCGGGCGACCTCCCATCCGAGCTTTTCAAAGGCCCGAGCCGCCTTGCGGCCGCTCAATACTGGCAGGGCTGGCATCAGACCAGAACTTCTACCTGGCGGGTTTCGATGGTGAGGGGTAAACCGCGTTCAGCACGAACCTCGATGCACAGGGCAACCGCTTCCTTGATGTTCTTCAAGGCTTCGGTCTTGGTCTTGCCCTGGCTGACGCAGCCGGGAATGGCGGGACACTCAGCCACCCAGATTCCGTCTTCGTCGCGGTCCAGTGTTACTGAAAGCTTCATATCCCACGTTTAACCGACAGCGGGCCGGTTGGCAAGCCCACAACCCCTTTATGCGGCTGGTGGTTGCCGTGGCGGAGCCTGGAGTCGGCGCTCGCTAGGCCAGCAGCGCATCAATCGGCACGCCCTTGCCGTCTTTGGTTACGTAAAATGGCCGCCCTTCCGTGACATAGTTGGTGTCGGCGGCTATGCCCAGCGCTTTATAGACGGTCGCATGGACATCCTCCAGGCGGACTGGATTCTCGACCGGCAGCATCGGGTGCCGGTCAGCGCTCCGGCCATAGACAAAACCCTTTTTGAATCCTCCGCCGAAGAACGCCAGGCAGTTGCCGCTGCTGAAATGGCCGTGGAAGCCATACATCTTCTCGCTTTCGATCACGAGTTTGTCGCCGGTGTGCCGTTCCGCGAAACCATCCGGCTCCTTGCCGGCGGCTGGCTCGGAGGCGATGGTGCGCCCGAACTCGGTGGAAATCATCACCAGCGTGCGGTCCAACAGGCCGCGCTGGTCCAGGTCTCTGATCAGTTGCGCGATCGGCCGGTCCACCTGCCGCTTCATCTCGATCATGCGCGTGCGGCCGTTCTCGTGCATATCCCAGCCTTTGAAGGGGCCATACTGATACTCGACCTGGATGTAGCGCGCCCCGGCCTCGATCAGCCGCCGCGCCAGCAATAGGCCCTGGCCAAAGCGATTTCCGTAGTAATAGGTCTTGTCGAGCAGTTCTTCGGCGCCAACCTCGGGTTCATACGCTTTGACTGTGTCGGGTTTCTCCTCCTTCAAGTAGTCAAACGCCTTCTTCACTGGCGAATCCATCATCGCCCGCGCGTCTTCCATCACTTTCATGTAGTCCTTGACCTTGTTCGCCTGCTGCAGTTCCGGTTCGGCTAAACCAGTGATCGCGCGCAAATACGCCTGGCGGCGGTCCAGCCGGTCCATCTTCATTCCGCTCACCGCATTGAGCGTGGACAGCCCCTTCGCCGGGTCAGGGATCATGAACGGCGCGTAATTCACGCCGTAAAAGCCGGGGCCGAGGTATTCGCTGATGAAGAGCTTCTCCTCGTCGCTGGTGTCTATGTCGCGCCCGATATAGATGTAGGCAGGCACCTGCGGATTGCGGCGCCCGAGCGTGCGCGCGACCGCCGCGCCCAGGCTTGGGGTCTTGACGCCGGTCGGAAACAAATACCCGGTCATCAGGTAATACTGCGCCTTGAGATGAATCGCGCCGAACTTGGTCTCGTTGGTCAGGCTCCGAAGAATCATGCCGCGGTCCATGACCGAGGCAATGTTGTCCAGCCCTTTGCCTAGGAAGATGCCGTCTGCCGCGGTGGGAATCGGTTCGCAGGTGCCCAGCAACTCACTTCCCTTCATGCCAGCCTGAAAGGGCGTGTATTCCTTGGGGTCCCAGGTATCGGTCTGCGCCATCCCGCCCGGCAGCCAGATATGAATCATAGCGTCGGCTTTGGGGACGAGACGGGCGGCAGCGTTGATCGGCGCTCCGGCGGGCGCTCCACCGAATGCGTAACGCGAGAGCCCCGCGCCAGCCGCCGCCGCCAGGCTGGTGCGGATGAACTCACGACGTGTAACGATGGGTTTCATGGCTCGCTCATCGGATATATTGAAACTCCGGGCTCGCAAACAACGCCCACAACGCGTCTCCGATCGGCTCGCGCTCCGGATTGTCAGGCTTCTTTACCACCCCGGAATTGTCCCAATAGACCGCCCCGCCGCCATATTGATCGAACGACCAGCCCACAATGTCCGTCGGCGCGTTGATACCGACCTCGCGCGCGGGCACTTCTAATCGCACCCAGTGGGCGGCCGCGGGCAGTGGACCGAGGCGTCTGCGACTGGGTGTGTTCAGTTCCCCAAACGGAATCAAATCCTCGCCCCAAAACGCTCGCTGATCCCAACTACCGTTGTTCCACTGCAACATGATCTCGCGTGGTGGAGTCTTGGGATCCAGGTAAACGTAGGTAAACAACACATCGTCCGGCCCTACGCGCAGCGGCTTCACGGCGCCGGTAAAATGGTGCTGCCGCTGCTCGCCCGGGCCGCCCTGCGTGTGCGCTCGCTGGCCGCTGAACACCGGGGCCTCGGGTGATGCGACCCATTTCCAGGCCTCCCCATCCCCGGTTCCGGCAGGACTTGCGCCCTTTGGCAGATCGTCCTCCAGCCAAACCTGCTCGACCGGCGGTTCCTCCGCCCGCTTGATTTCGGGCAGCGAGGTCTTCAAAAGACTGGCGCCCAACTCCTGCTCCCGAGGCGACGCCGGCCGGCTCAACGCCACCCAATACAAAAGATCAATGGCCCGGGGCAGGTCCTTGTCGTTCAGCGCCTGTTCAATCACCCCACCCAAATAAACCCGCTCATAAAGTTCTTCCCCATTGAGCAACTCCAGCGCCTGAACAACGGCGACATCGTCCGGGCGGGCGGTGCTGATCTCATTCCGCGAGGCTGGGCGCCCGAGGGCTCGGGTGAGCGCGGTGGAGGTCTTGTCGAGATAAGTCCGGCGCTGACCATCCAGTCTCTGGGTGATGGCCACCTGGATACTGTCGAGCAGCTCCTCCGCCGTCAATCGCCGCAGGGACGGCGAACGGTAATAGCGAGCCTGCTGGGGGTGGTTCAGGTCGAAATGGTCTTCCAGCTCCGGGTCGTAGCGCAACTGGTAGGTGCGGCTGGTGAGAATGAGGCGGATCGAGTGCTTGAAATCATAGCCGTGCCGCATGAAATCGTCCGCGAGCCAGTCCAGCAGCTCGGGATGGGTCGGCGGTTGATCGGGACGAAAGTCATCCTGCGGCTCGAACAGCCCCAGGCCAAGATACCGCTTCCAAAGCCGGTTCACGATGGTCTTGGCGAAGCGTGGGTTGGTCGGATCAATCAACAACTGCGCCGCCCGATGCAACCGATCCTCGAGCCTGCGAGGCGCTGCTTCCGGCGCGCCGGGCAGATCGAACGGAAACTTCGCCGCGACGAACTGCCCGCTCCGTTTCTCGCAGCGGATGAGCTCCAGATCATTCGTGGCAAACAAGCCCGCGAAGGCCAGGAACCGCGCCTGCGGCCATTCCTTGTTCAGAAAATGGTTGTGACAACTGGCGCACTTCATCCCCGTGCCCATGAACACCTGGGCGACATTCGCCGCGCTCTGGATCGTTTCAAGGTGGGTTTCATTCCGGATGTAAGCCGAGACCACCCGCTTGCCATTGGCCTCGCCGATTTCCGGTTTGCGGTAGCCCGGCAATGTGGGATCAATCAACTCCCCTGCCATGAGATCAAACGGTTTGTTGCGGGCGAAGCTCTTGAAAATCCAGTCGCGATGATTGCCCCGCGAGCCGATGCCGCCCGTGATGCCGACGTTCGAGCTGCCAAGCGCCTCCTCCCAAAAGGGCGTCCAATGCGCCGCGTAATCCTCGTTCCGCGCGAGCAGTTCGTCCACCAGGCGGATGCGTTTATCCGGGGCCGTATCCTCCAAAAACCGCCGGGCCTCCGCCGCCGTCGGGATCACACCGATGACGTCGAGGTAAACGCGCCGGAGGAATACCCCATCGCTGCACACCGCCGGCGGGTTTGTGGCTTCCTTCAGGCCGGCCTGTTCCCATTTGATCACGATGAATTGATCCACCGGGTTGAACACGGGGCCGTGGACCTTCGGCGGCTCAGGCGCTTTGGGCAGCAACGCCAGCCGCAGCCTCCGCTGGGCCAAGAGCCGCTCCTCACCGTTGGCGCTGAACAACAGCTCGTCGAGCGCCCCCTGCGTGCTGGCGCCGTCAGCCGCCAGGCTCGCCGTGCCGCCGGTCTCGGCCGGATCACTCCTTGGCTCCTCGACGGCGACGCTGGCCGAATCGTCGCTTGCGCCGGCGAAAATCCACTGGCGAATCAGATGCAACTCCGCCTCGCTCAAAGCCGGGTTTTGCTTCGGCATTTGCGGCGTCCGCAATCCACGGAGGTACTGCACCAGCGGACTCTCATCCGGCTTCCCCGGCACGATGGCCGGCCCCGCCTTCTTTCCTCCCTTCATCAGGCCGGGCACCGAGCTGGCATCAAGCCCTGATTTTCGATCCTCCGCCGAGTGGCAATCCAGGCAGTGGTTCGCGAAAAGCGGTTTGACCTGCCGGACATAACTCACCTGCGCCGCCGCCGCCGGATCAATCTCGCGAACCCGGATCTCACCCCCCTGAGGCGCCGCGGCATCGGCGCTGCGTGCCCCGCCGGGTGCCAGCAGCAGCACTAAGCCAAACACCCCACAGGCCCGGGCGCGCGCGCGCCGGCCCTCGAAACGGTTGTTCCCGCTGTCGCTCACACTGGCAGGCTCACATCCACGACTTTATCCAGACTAATGTCATGCAGTCAGGGACATAATAGTCCAGTCTCGCGGCTCGCTCAACCGCAAATCGCATGCGAAAACCGTCCGGCGCACCCCGCCGACCCCCTGCCTCATTTGCGCGCAGTTCGCCGCCGTCCTCGCCCGCGTAGTCGGCCTGGCGCCCGAGACGCGCCCGAGACACGCCCGAGACAGTACCTGGCTTAATACATTTTCTATTAAGCCAGGTACTGTCTCGGGCGTGTCTCGTACTTGTCTGGTACGTGTCTTGTACGAGGGGGGTCCTCGCCTACCCGGGAAACCGGCCATTTCAGGGGCATTGGGGCCACCTCCACCTCCGGCCTTCATTAATGCCACTTGTTTTATCCGATGAACAAGTGTGCCTAAAAGTATTCCAGGGGATGAGACCTCCGCCTCACGTACCAACCGAAATAAAGATTAACCGGTAGCATTTGAAAGGAATAGGCCTTGGCGGTAAGACGCCGGATGATGGATGGGAGAGAGTAAAACCTGCGATTGGCCCTCCAGTATTGCTCTTCCAATTCCTGGGCAGTCATGTGCTTGGGATGATAGACCACATTAAACCCGCAATATCGGGTCCAGTCATGGTCAAAGATACGCCCCTCTTTGAGAAGCTGCTCGCGCACCGGAGTTCCGGGTCGAGGAGCCAGAACGAACATAAAGGAGAGCGGCGCCTTGACCTTGATCAGAAAGTCTATGGTCCGGTTGAAGATGTCCGGCCGGTCTCCATCCAGACCAAAAACGACATTGACGGAAAATCCTATGCCATGGTCCCGGAGAGCCTTGAACTGACGCTCATAATCCTCCACGAGGTTCTGTCGCTTGTTAACGCCTGCCAGGCTTTCCGCGCTGATACTCTCCATGCCGACATTGACATGCATGCAGCCGCTGCGGGCCATCAGCTTCAGCAGTTCCGGATCATCCGCAATGTTCACCGTCGCCACGCACCCATAAACCAGTTTCAAGGGGATGAGCCGTTCCAGGAGTTCCTTGGTATGGGTGCGGTTGGCCGCAAAATTGTCATCCACAAAATAAATGAACTTGCTCCTGGTCTGCCGGTGAATCTCCTGAATTTCCTGGACCACTTCCTCGACCGGCCGATGCCGATAGTTGCCTCCATAAACCTGAGTGATTTCACAGTAACTGCAGGCATACGGGCAACCCCGGGTGGTCTGGGAGGGAATATTGAGCATCCGGTATTTCTTCAAATCCAAGAGGTCATAGCGGGGCACCGGCAGGTTCTTCAGATCAGAAAGCTGCTGCGCCTGATACCGCGGCTGTAATCGCCCCGCCTGAAAGTCCCTTATGAGCTTGGGCCAGCTTTCTTCCGCCTCCCCCACGACCAAAGCATCCGCGTGCTCCTGGCATTCATCCGGCGCCAGGCTGACGTGAAACCCTCCCATGACCACGGGAATTCCCCGGCGGCGAAAACCCGCGGCGAGTTCAAAAGCCCGGGAAGAATGAGGAGACATAAGGGAAAGCCCCACTAGATCACAGTTTTCCCTGGTGGTGACCTCTTCGATCAAATCATCCTTAATCTCAACCCGGACATCCGCGGGAGCCAGCGACGCCACATAGGGGACGGTCATGCCTAACAACCAGCGTCGCTTTTGCTTCTCGAGCCGGCCATTCGCAAGATAGCGAGAAGGTTGAATCAAGAGAATTCTCAAATGGATTCCCTCCCGTAAAACTCAGGACAGGACCTCAGAATGGGCTGGCTACGGTCATTGGGCCAGCTCACGCGCCATTTGCACCCGGGCATGGCTCAGCCGGAATTTCCCGCGCGCTTCAATCCAGGGCCGCAGCTTCTGGGGAATGAATAATTGATGTTTGATAGGGGTGAAACATGGGCGTCTCACGCTCCTCGGTCAAGCCGCCACATGCGCACAGAGAATTTGGCGCCAGCAAACCTTCTGCGGCGTGTCTATGGCAAAGCGGCGGACGGGCCGCCCGCCATCTTGGCCGAGCTGTATGGCGTGACGACTAAGCGCCTCAACGAGCAGGTCAAGCGCAATGCGGACCGCTTTCCCGCCGATTTTGCTTTCGTCCTGACAGAAAGTGAGAAGGCCGAGGTGGTCGCAAATTGCGACCACCTGGTCCGGTTGAAGTTCTCGCGTGGAGGTTCTGCAGCGCATCATGCGCATCCGGGACCCGCCGCCCGGCCCGCCCGAACCGCCCAAACCCGAAATTGGATTCCATGTCAAAGAGGACGCCGTTACCTACCGCTCCCGCAGGCGAGCAAAGGCCTAAGCAGAACATCTGCTGCGGCCACTGGTCTGCACCCTTTCAGCATTTCAGCGTTTCAGCGTTTCAGCGTTTCAGCGTTTCCCCTTCCCGCCCTTCTGCCTTCTGCATTCTGCACTCTGCCTTCCACATTCCCCCGGACACCGGCTGCGTCATTGGATTTTGACACATTGGTGTGTGTCGCCGTATAGTCTCGATATGCCGACCAACTTGAAACTGGACGATAAACTGATCGAGGCAACCGTAACGCTGGGGAACTTCAAGT
Organism: uncultured Verrucomicrobiota bacterium; assembly: GCA_964625855.1. Classification (GTDB taxonomy): domain Bacteria; phylum Verrucomicrobiota; class Verrucomicrobiia; order Limisphaerales; family UBA8199; genus JAPLUA01. The sequence continues at coordinate 56,646 of CAZVFC010000017.1, forward strand.
CCAAACAGGAAGCCGTGAATACCGCTCTGGCGGAGTTTGTCTCCCGCCGGCAGCGGCTGCGTATTCTCGACCTGGCCGGGAAGATCGCTTTTGACCCGAAGTGGGATTACAAGAAGATGCGCCGCAGCCGCCGCAGCCATTCATGAATGTGATCGTTGACACCTGCGTCTGGTCTCGCCTTGGCCGACGAGGCCTGCAAAGTGCCGGGACGGACCTGCTGATATGCGCCGTCGCGACCCGGCACGGCCTGAAGATTTTCACGACCGATACAGATTTCGTCGCTTACGCCGAACACATCCCGATCAAGCTTCACCTGCCGCGTGGGGTTGCTCTGAGATGAACCCGCCAGGCACCGCGCTCTTATTTCCGGAGCCGCGCGGACCTTGATTTTTGCTTTCTGCTTTCCCAATTTCAGCTTTTCGAGCGGCTGTCTCTCCCCTTTTCAGCATTTCAGCGTTTCAGCGTTTGCCTTTTCGATTTCTGCTTTCTGCTTTCCCCCTTTTCAGCATTTCAGCATTTCAGCATTTCAGCTTTTCCCACCGGTTGCCATTTCAGTTTCTCAGTTTTTCAGCGTTTTCCGTTCGCCCATGGCCCTGACCGGCTCCGTCTGCTGCCGCCGCCTCAGTGCGGCGCCGCCAGACCAACCTCCAGTCTGACCCGATTCTAGGCTTGCGCAGGGATTGGCTGAGAACGCATCAAAATACCATGTTTTATTGATATTCTCGGCTGTTGACACCCTTTGGGTGTGGTATATGCTTACCACAGCTACACAAACGAAAGGTAACCACAATGTTCGGTGAACTCATCAAGAAACTACGGTCGGAAAAGCGACTCGGGTTGCGGGAGTTTTGCCAGGCGGTTGGTTGTGATCCGAGTAATTGGAGCAAGGTTGAGCGCGGCCTCTTGCCGCCGCCACAAGACACTGGTGTCCTAAAGCAAGTCGCGGGGGCGCTCGGCATAAAGGTGGACTCGAAGATGTGGGAAGAGCTGTATGACAAAGCGAAGATTGGCGCCGGCAGGATTCCAGACTATGTGCTGGATGATGCCGCGCTGGTCAAGAGGCTGCCGCTGTTCTTCCGCACGGTGAGCGGAAAGAAGCCTACGCGTCAGGACCTGGAAAAGCTTGCGAAGATTCTGCGAGAGCCGTAGCGTGGCCAGGTGATAGACCCGCAGCGGTTTGTTGCTCGGTGGATTTACCCGGAAGAAATCAGAGAGATTGTTGAGGACCTCCGGAGACGGTACCCTGTCTGCCAGAGGCTGCCGGTTGACATCCTTGTTTTTGCGGAATTCGACCTGGGACTGGAGTTCGAGTTCGAGCCAATTCAGCAGTTGGGGCAGGATGCTCTACTCCGAGGTGATCTGGCGGGGATCATCCTGGACACGGACGCTTTCAAGGAGTCGAGGTTCAATCGGGTAAGGTTTTCGGTTGCGCATGAGCTCGGGCACCTGCACCTGCACAAGGATATTTACGGACGGGTACGTTTCCAGCGCCCCGAGGACTGGGTGGACTTCTTTGCGCGCGTGCCGGCTGACCAGTACCAACGGATCGAGTGGCAGGCGGACGAATTTGCCGGCCAGTTACTTATGCCTTTGAAGGAGTTGACCGCGGCGCTGCGAGAAACCCTGCAGGATGCTGAGCGGGAGGGATACATTCCGCTGGGGCCGGATGCAGTGCTGGAGTTCTGCTGCCGGGCCATGCATCGGGACTTCGGCGTCTCACAGCAAGCCGTGTCCACCCGATTGCACCGTGACAGACTCTGGCCGCGTCCGGACCTGTTCACCGGGCTTGGCCGGGGCGTTTAGCGGCACAGTAGCTAGAGCGCCCGGTTGGCCAGACGCTGAGCGGGTTAGGGCTGCGTGGTTTTGGTGATGATTTGGCCGTCTATCTGGCTGAGGGTTTCTTTGACCTTTTGTTCGAGGGTGTTCCTTTTGAAGCCGCCGGGCTGGGAGCGGGCTTGGAGGCTGACCTCGACGGTGAGGTCCGCGCCAACGCCTCGCTCCACTTCAGCATCTCAGCGTTTCAGCGTTTCAGCGTTTGCCTTTTCGATTTCTGTTTTCTGCTCTTCCCACCGCTTTCCCCATCTCAGCTTTTGCCCGCAGTCAGCGGTGCGTAGTGCCGCCGGCCATTGCGCTGACCGGCTCCGTCTGCTGCGGCCGCCTCAGTGCGGTGCCGCCAGACCAACCTCCGGTTTGACCCCGTCATCGCCTCGCGTTTGTCGTCCGTCGTCCTGGTTCGCTAATGTCCTTTCTTTATACGACAGGACAAATTGCCCTTGCTGAGGTAGAAAGGAGGCCAACTCGCAGAAGCCGCCCTATTTCGAGTGAACAGTAAACGACTTATTTTTGAGCCGACAACACCAGACCATGCGCCGCTCCAGCCGCAGCATGAGTCAATCAATATGCACACAACAGATTACAGCGCCAGGTTTTTCAGGCGCGGCACCAGGGGGTTGTTGCTTGGCTTGTTGCTGCTGGCCGGGCCGGCCTGGGCCAGCGACGACCAACTCATCTTCACCGAGTACACCAACGTCCTCTGGGGCACGCGCACTTACAATAACGGCTGGCAGGACTGGGGCGGGGTCCCGTTCTATATCACGAACAATCCGGTCCATTCGGGCACCAAGGCATTATGCCTGACGCCGAACGGAACCTCCCAGGCGTTGCGTTTCGTCCACGGCGCCTTTGACACCTCGATCTACACCAACCTGACGTTCTGGATCAACGGCGGCGCCAACGGCGGCCAGGCCCTCTCGGTCGGCGCCACCTTAGGGGGAGCGGAGCAAGGCACCCAGAGCGTCGGCCCTGCGCCGACCAATTCATGGAAACAAGTGACCCTCTCGCTGGCTTCCCTGGGCGTTGCCAATAAGACCAACTTCGACGGTCTGTACTTCCATTTGAGTTCCAGTGCCGTCCAGCCGCCGATTTACCTGGATGACATCTCCCTCGGCGCCGCGGTCCCTCCGTCCACAATTCATCTGAGCGTCAACGCCGCCCAGACGGTGCGCACGGTGGATGCAAAGGTCTTTGGCATCAACCAGGTCGCCTGGGACGGCAACGTGGACCACGCGGCGTCCATGGCGCTGATGAACGAGCTGGGCAACCCATGCCTGCGCTGGCCGGGCGGCAGTTGGGGCGACGGCTATCACTGGACCAACGAGAACGTGATGTCCGGCTCCACTTACCGAAACTGGGGCTCTTTCTCCGCCAACTTCATCCGGCTGGCTACCAACACCCACGCCCAGGCCTTTATCATCTGCAATTACGGCAGCAGCGACGCCGATGAGGCCGCTTATGGGGTTCGTATGTTCAATATCACCAACCACTGCAACTTCAAGTATTGGGAGATTGGCAATGAGGTCGGAGGCAGTTGGGAAATGGACTGGAACACCAACGCCCCTTGGGTAGCGCATGATCCCTGGACCTACGCCATGCGCTTCACCAACTACGTTGCCAAAATGAAGGCGGCCGATCCGACCATTAAAATCGGCGCCGTGGTTGACGTTACTGAGGACGGCACCGTCAACAACTACAACCATCCGGTGGTGAACCCGCGCACCGGCGCCACCCACTACGGTTGGACCCCGGTCATGCTCACCTACATGCGCAGCAACAATTGCCTGCCGGACTTCGTGATCGTACACAAGTACCCGCCGACTGATGGGGACACCGGCAATTTGCTCTATTACAGTACCTGGAAGAGTGACATCGCGGGCGTGCGCCAGATGCTCAACGATTACCTGGGCAGCGCCGCAACCAATATCACCATCGAAAACACCGAAAGCGGCACCGGCGGCGATAAGCAATGCGTCAGCATCGTCGGCGGCCTCCAGTACGCCGATAGCGTCGGCCAGATCATGCAGACCGAAGCCAACTCCCGGGTCTGGTGGGACACCCGCAATGGCCAGAGCAGTGTCGCCAACTGCGACAACGCGCTTTACGGTTGGCGCAGGGATGGTTCCGGTAATTTTTACAACGACGGAGGCATCGTGTATAACCAGGGTTATCCCACCAATCGTTATCCGACGGCTTGGGTCGCCAAGCTCTTGACCCGCTTTGCTGCCGGCGGCGACCAGGTGGTCAGCGCCGGCACGGATTACCCCTTGTTGGCTTCATACGCCGTCAAGCGCACCAATGGTTCCCTGTCGCTGCTGGTCCTTAACAAGAGCTCCTCGTCCTCGCTCAACGCGGCGATTGCCCTCTCGGGTTACACCCCGCTGCCCAATGCCACAGTCTATTCCTACGGCATCCCCCAGGATGAGACCGCGCGCACCAATGGCCCCGTGCAGAACCTCGACATCGCCACCAACAGTATTTCGTCCGCGGGCACCAGCTTCAGCTACACTTTCCCGCCCTACTCGGCGACGGTGCTGGCGCTTGCCGGCAACACGACCAACACCCTCCTGGCATCCTCGGCCAATCCCTCCATTTACGGCAGTTCGGTGATGTTCACCGCCACCGTTACGACCAACGGCGTTGTGGCGGCAAATGCCTCCGGCACCGTCACCTTCCAGGACGCGGGCAACATCATCGGCACAGGCACGGTCAGCGGCGGTCAGGCCACTTTGGGCATCAGTTCGCTCTCGGCCGGCACTCATTCTATCACCGCCGCCTACAGCGGCGATGCCCGCTACCCCGCCAACACCTCCAGCGTCCTTTCGCAAGTGGTCAATCCCCGGCCGGTGGTGCTTTCGGGCAGCAAGGTGTATGACGGGACCACCAACATCTCGGCGGCCAACCTCTCCATCGCCAACCTCGTGGGCGCGGACAGCGTCACCTTGAGTGGTGCCGGTGTGCTGGCCTCGAAGGACGTCGGCTCGCAGGCCATTGCGCCCACCACGCTGACCTACCTGACACCGGGACTGGTCCAAATCAGTTGGGCGGGTTGGAACTCCTGGGGCCTCTACCCATGGTTCAACACGCCCCCGAACTTCGGCAATGCCATGATTTGCGTGCTAGCCACGCGCAACACCGCCGGCAACGGCTTTGTCAACAGCGTCTCCTTCCCGGATGTCAAAAACTTCACCAGGGTCGCCCAGGCGGTCAATGCGGGCGGCGTGACCTGCGAAATCTGGTATTGCCCCAGCGTGAGATCCACCAACAACTTGCTCACGGTCTCGTTTAGCAACCCCAACACCAACGCGGTCTGCCTTGTGGCCGAGTACACCAACCTGGTGGCTGCTGGCGCGCTGGATCAAATCGCCGGGGCCGCCAACACGGGCACGGCCGCCGTGACCGGCACCACGCCCACCACGACGCTGGCCAACGAGCTATGGGTTGGCGGCATCGGCTACGCCAACACGAACGCGCTCACCAGCATCTTGAACGGGTTCACTGATCTTGCGACCCAAAGCTCGTATTACCCCGCCAGCAACGGTGTGAATCAGGTCACACTCCATCTCCTGACGAAAGCGGCGACGGCGACTGGTACAGCCAGCTCGGGCGGCACCATTGGCGCTTCCCAGAAGTGGGCCGGGGCGATCGCCACTTTCAGAGCGGTGAGCGTTCCCAGCGGGCTGACGCTGGCCGGCCCGGCAGCAGCCAATTACACCCTCACCGGCGCGACTGGCACGGCCACGGTCACCCCGGCTCCTTCGAGTCTGTTGTTGAGCTCGTCGGCCAATCCTTCTCAGCAGGGTTCGAACGTGACCTTCACGGCCACGGTCAGTTCCGCGGTGGACACGCCCTCGGGGGCGGTGGTGTTCCAGGCCAACGGAGTGGCCTTTAGCACAAACACCCTGGGTAGCGGCGTTGCGTCAGCCGCTTACAGTCTGCTGCCGGCGGGGACCAACACCGTTGCGGCGCAATTCGCCGCTCAGGGCAATTACCAGGCCAGCAGCGGCAGCCTCCAGCAGGCGGTTCGCCTGACCAGCTTTGTCTTGAGCAGCACTCGGGACGGCTCCCAACTGACCTTGAGCTGGCCCCCTGGCGGGCTGCTGCTGCAAGCGCCCACAGTTAACGGCCCCTGGACCACCAACACGATTGGGGCGAGTTCCTGCAGCATCACGCCAACAGGGGGCATGCAATTCTTCAGGGCGCTTGTTCCGTGAAAGAATGGAGAAAAGAGAAGTCGGTGGCAGGGCCGAGTTGGGCCCGGAACGTGACAACCGGTTTACTGGTGTTCCTCACTGCACTGGCGTTCGCGCAGGAAGAGCCCGAAGAGGTTTCGCCGGCGCGCGCCCGCGCCAATTTCGGCCGCCAGATTGTGCTCGCGGCGGATGACGTGCGCGCGTTTGCCGACGCGCCGGCGGGATTTGACCAGCCACCGACGAACGGCATCGCCGGACGCACGGAAGTGTTCGAATACGATTCCACCGTCACCGGCAAACGGCGCAAGGCCGTCGTTTATCTCCCGCCGAACTATTCGCCCGCCAGACAATATCCCGTGCTGTTCCTGCTGCATGGCATCGGCGGCAACGAATGGGAGTGGAAGGGTTACATCCACGCGGACGTGGTCGTTGACAATCTGATCACAGCCGGGAAAGCCGTGCCGATGATTGTCGTGATGCCCAATGGCCGCGCGCTTCCGGACGACAGCGTGCCGCCGCCGGACAAAACCTTTTCCCCGCAGAACGCCGCGGGTTTCGGGAAGTTCGAGCGCGATTTGCTCGACTGCCTGATCCCCGCCGTTCAGGCGAAATATTCCGTCAGGACGAACCGTGAGCATCGGGCCATTGCCGGGCTTTCGATGGGCGGGGGTCAGTCCCTCAACTTCGGGCTTGGCCACCTCGATACATTCGCGTGGATCGGCGGATTTTCGTCGGCCCCCAACACCAAGCCGCCCGCCGAGCTCCTGCCCGATCCGGCCAGCGCCCGGAACCAGTTGAAGCTTCTCTACCTTTCCTGCGGCAACAAGGATGGCCTCATCAGCATCTCACAAGGCGTCCACAGATACCTGAAACAGCACGAGGTTCTTCATGTTTGGCACGTGGACGACCACGGCCACGACGGCGGGACGTGGGCAAGCAACCTCTATCAATTCGCGCAGCGCCTCTTTAAGCAGGCACCCGGTCTGAAAGATGACGAATCATGAGAACGGACGAGAAAGCACTTGCCAGCCTCCAAGGCGCAGTTGCGGTGGGCCGCCAGAGGAACGAGCTATGAGGGGTCCGTGCGGAGGAGGTGGCGGAGGCCGTGCTTGGTTGCGTAAATATGGCGGTCCTGGACGCCGCAGGTGGTTTCAAAATTATGAATTATGGTCTGATCTTCGCCGTGCTTCTTGGGGTCATAGGGATACTCAAGGAACTGGAGCCCGTTGGCAAACTCGAGTGCGGGTTCGGCGCGCAGTTGGATCGGCTTTCCCTCGAGGGTTTCTGCCGGAAGTCCATTAGCCTTGGGCGGAAGGGCACGAATACTCCTGAACGAAACAGCGGGGACATTCTCCCTATGCTTTCACCGAACACGGGGCCCTCATGGCCGCGACCGTCCTCAACAGCCCGCGCGCCATCGCCATGAGCGTCTAAATCAGTTTCAGTGTTTCAGGATTTCAGCCTTCAGCGTTTGCCCGAAGCGTCGGCTTCGACGTGAAGGAGGACCCCATCCCGTATCGCACCCACAAGCGAGGAAAAGCCTAAGCAGAGCATCTGCCGCGACCGCCGGGCCAACGCCTTGCACTATTTCGGCGTTTCAGCGTTTCAGCGTTTGCCTTTTGATTTCTGCTTTCTGCGTTCCCCATTTCAGCGTTTGTCTCTGCCTTCCCCTTCCCACCCTCCCCGACTTTGGACTTTAGACTTTAGACTTTGGACTTTCCTCCCCTTTCGCCACTTCAGCTTTTGCCCGCAGTCAGTGGTCCGTGGTCGCGTAGTCTCTCTTCCCCTTTTGCTGCTCCCCAGCGGCTGCGCGCCGTTCTGAACCGGCCCCACGCTCCCGCCCCCTTGCCTGGAATCCGAACCTCCGGTCTGACCCCGTTCCGTAGACCTCGACTTCCTCGATCCTTTGAGGGGCTACAACTTGCTCCGTGGCATAGCACCCCAACTCCTAGAATCCGCCATGCTACATTGGTCTGAAGCAGTGGATTCTGCGATTCCTTCGGCGGCTAATGCCCTTTTCCTAGCCATGGCCTTTCTCACGATCCACCCCTTCGCTGACGGTAATGGCCGCCTCACAAGAATCGCTTACACGTGGCTTCTGCGGCGGTGGCGTCTTCCCGTAGAATGGCTCGAAGAGGGCCCCGATGGCGAGTTCTGCCGCGTGGGCTACAGTATCAACAGCACAGAGTACCTAATGGGCGAACTCGCCGCCTCGCTTTGCGCCGGATTCAATAGAATCGACTGCTCCTCACACCAACGCGCCACAGAGCAGGAACAACACGAGGCCCTCTCAAATCTCGTGGCCAAGCTTCGGCAAATAAAAACTGGTTCAGAGCCGCACGAACCCGCATTCGTTAGGCTCCTGACACATATTAAGGAAAACCGCCACTTCAGAGCCGATTCACCCCGCTTTGAATGCTTAAAGGATCTGCTCGGACCCTGAACATTCCACCTCTGCAAGAGCGCCCTGACTCTCTTCAGGCGTGCCCCGTGTCCTTTCAGAAGGTGCCCATGCAAAGCACCCCCGAAATCTCTTCCCTACAAACCTCTGGATGAGCCCGTTGCCGCGGCTAGTGGCGCTGCAGTGGGTTCCAGCCTTCTGGGAGTGGTTTTGAAAACTAGAGCTTGCAAATCGCTGCAGAGCGCCCAAGATTCACGGGTCAAGTGGACTTGGTTAGCGGCACATATTCTGCATGATTGTCATTTTGTGCGAGAACGAGCATCGCCAGATCGCCAGTTCAATCGGCGGCGACCTGCAGGCCGCTTATAGAGATCAGCTTCAGGTGAGCCAGGTTCTCTTGGGCTCACAGGAGAAATGGCAGGGCCCTCCCTCTTGGGACGATCTGCTGATCCTCCTTTTCGGAGAAAAGGACCTAGAAGCCAACGGCAAGGGGCTGGTGCATACCTATCTCCGGGATCACTCGACCACCCGGCATGTGCTGCCGGTCGCACTTTCTCCCAGCAGAAATGCTCCTCCCGAGCCGCTCTCGAACCTGAAGGCGCTGCCCTTCGATGAGCAGGCGAAAGGGCCACAGGGCAGAATTGCGAACCGCGTCGGGGCGATGCTTGGCTTGCGTCTACGCGCTCGGGAGAGCAAGGTCTTCATATCCTATCGCGCTTCGGATGGAACAGTCCTGGCGCGCCAACTTCACGACCACCTGAAGTCGCATGGGTATGAAGTCTGGCTGGACGAAGACCGGGACGAGTTTGACGGCGAGACGAGTGTTCTTCCCGGGTTGGAAGTGCAGGCCCAGATAGACGAGAATCTGAACGATGCGAATGTTATCCTCCTCGTTGATACGCCAGCCGCGCCCACCTCCTGGTGGATCAAACACGAGGTTGACGCTGCGAATGGGCAACTTGTGCCTATTTTGCCTCTATGCTTCAAGCTCCCGGGAGACACGCGCCAAGGCCCAAGGTTCAGGTCGCTGTGGGACTTGCGGAGGTGGGTGGAACTGCCGCTTCCGCCAGGCCCCGGCCAACTTTCGGGTGCGGAGCTGGAGTTCATTCAGGGCCATATGGAGCAGTACCTGTGCGAGATATTTCGTCGCAAGTGCCGCGTCCCTTTTGTGGTAGAAAAGCAGTTTACTTCTCGTCAGTTTGGTTGGAAAAGCTTGGACAAGCGGCTGTTCATGTTCGAATCGGTCAAGTCGTACAACCCTCGCCTCCATTGCAGGGTCGTGACCCACTGTTCGTTCTTCGACCAAGTGTACCCGCCGGCCGTAAGAGTTTTCGCCAACTTCCTGGCTGCCACTCCGCGAGGGAACCACTCCCTCTTCGTTTATGATGGTCAACTGGTCCCGGCGCCACAATTAAGTGAGATTTCAGCGCAAGCCGCCATCGAAGGGGCTGAAGAGGTGGTCCTCCTCCATCATCAGGAGCTCCCAACACTGATTGACTCAGATTTCACTATGCTCCCGACATGAGAATTGCCCGGCTAAAGGTCTCGCTTGAGGGGTTCGAGGTTGGTATCTCGGGGGCGGTTCCTGATCCCCGGGATTGGCCCGAGCCAGCAATGGACCGGGCTATCCTCGAGTTTGTTGCACAGCTTAGCGGTCTGGTCATGAAGTACGGCGGGCGCATCGTGCATGGCTCCCACCCGACCTTCACCCCTGTTATCCTGCACCAGGCACGGCTCCATGGGGCTGTAGCCTCGCGAAGGCCAGTCACTTTGGTAATGTCTGAGCTCTGGGCCAGGGGCATGACGGCGGCAGACCGGCGCCTTCTTGAAAGCCGTGCCGAACTGGTCGTTACGCGGCAGGACGGGCCCGGCGGGCCGGAAGTCGCAGAAACGCGCAACAAGAGCCTGGCTCGAATGAGAACGGTCCTCGTCCAGATGATGAACGTCATGGTGGCGGTCGGCGGAAAGGCGCACCTTTCAGACGGCATCCTTCCGGGGGTAAGGGAGGAACTCGACCTGGCCCGTTCCCGCGGAATCGCCAGCTTTCTCGTGGGGGGATTGGGCGGGATGGCAGCACAGTACGCAAAAGAATTGGCGGATCCAGCTTCGTTGGGGAATGAGCTCTCTCCGGCGCGCAACCGCACTCTGCTCGAGACAAGAGACGTTGGTTCCTGCGTCAGTATTGTTTTTGACCACCTCGCCAAAAATGCCCACCTGGCACGGTTAGCAAAGCTGCCGGTAAGGTGGAACCCCTACACGAAAGCAGTAGTGGACCATCGTGACGGGTCAGTAGATAGCAACTCCACCAGCGCCGTCCTTGAGGCCAGCGGAAAGGAACTTGTTTATGCCTGACGACAAGCAAAAGCACCTCGAAATGATTCAGGGCGTCATCACCCGGCTGAGTGGCAATTCGTCTTCAGCCAAGGCATGGTCCGTCGGCCTGGTCACAGCGCTGTTTGCGCTCGCCGCTCATGACGCGGAGCGGCGGTTTGCCATTTTGGCGGTCTTGCCGGCGTTGGTCTTCTGGGGGCTGGATGCCTACTACCTCAGGTGCGAGAGGCTTAGCAGGAAGCTGTATGACGCCGTGCGCCGTGGTGGAAGCGACGGTCCCGAGCCCTTCTCGATGGACATCCATCAGCACTGCCGCCAGGTATCGTCATGGTTCGCCACGCTGTTCTCGCTAAGCATCGCTCCAGTCCATGGCACAATTCTCATTGGTATCGTAGTGGTTTCTTTGACCGTAAGACGCTAACCCGATAGTAAGAAATGTATGGCAAGGAAGGTATTCTTCAGTTTTCATTACCAACGCGACCTCTGGCGCGTGAACGTCGTCAGGAACAGCACAGTCGTCGAGGGAACATCCGTGGTTGGTTTCTGGGACGCCTCCCTGTGGGAAGAAGCCAAGAAGAAAGGGGACGACACAGTGAAGGGAATGATTGATAGAGCGCTGGAAGGGACAAGTGTCACTGTCGTCCTGATTGGCAACCAAACGGCTTACCGACAGTATGTGGACTACGAGATCGAACAAAGCATCTCTCGTGGCAACGGCCTTCTTGGCGTCCACATTCATCAAATCAAAGATCAGTCGGGGAAGACGGACTTGCCCGGTCCGGTCCCAACCAGGCTGACAACCGCCGGGGCGCCGGTTTACACGTACGAGTATGGCAAAATGGGAGACTGGGTTGAAGCGGCCTATAAGAAGGCCCACCCTGCAGGCTAGAGCGCTGCTTCCGAAGGCCTCGAACGGTGACAGTGAGAGCAACCGACGAGGGCCCTTCACTCGCTGGTCTCGGACCGAGTAGGCTCTCCGCGCGCGAATGCAACCGCGACGGAGGGAACGTCGTTATGTCCAAGTCAACTTGAGCCAGTGTAGTGGCGCCTCAGGTAACACCCCATCCAAGGTCTATGTCTCGACGAGTTCAAGAAATGAACTCCGCCCTCTCAGCGAGCTTCGCAGCCATAGCCTTTACGACGGAAACGTCGACGGTCAGGAATTCGCCGCTGCCGCGCAATGAACTGCCTAACGCGCCGATTGCACCCAAGACGCGGGCTCTTTTGGAGGTCGACCGAAAACAGACTGGTGCCCAGAGCCGTGAGTCATAATTCACTACCAGCGTTCTATTTTGCGGGACAACCGCCTCTTTGCGTTCCTGGAATATTTTACCCGCAAGAATCACCGACGGAGGTTGACACTGCTTTGGCAGTCGAGAGAAGTCCTTCACCAGCCGCTTTTCAATCCCTGTGGAGTCGATGCACTCCCATCCTCCTTGCTTTTGGCGCCGAACGATCAGTACGCACCATGCCTTCAGGAATTGGGCAAGCTTGCGCGCCCAGACTGCCAGTGAGTTGGTGCCGCCTGTGATGCTTGCCACGATTTCTTCCACTGGATCCAGTTTACCTGGCAGTTTCGCACCAAGCGGTCGGGCATTGGTTCCCCCGCTCTTCCTCTGCGGACGAACCGAGCGCTTGTTTGGATTCTCTCTGTCAACTGCGCTCCGGATCGCCTCTCCAAACGCACGTAAATCACGTGAAATGGTGCTACGAAGCCGGAAGTATCCGACTCCTTCAAAATCGGGAGGGAGTGGGCGTGACTTCCTCCCAAGAAGGACAGGGATGATGAACGTCCTGTCGCGCATCTTGAGTGCGCGGCTCTGGGCCAGTCTGTACTCATACTCCAACCATCCGGTCAGTTCGCCCCTCGCAGGGAGGAACGCCAAAAAGTGATCAACTTGATTGACGATCAGGTCCGCGATTTCCGCCGGTAAAGGTGCTCCAGGCGGCAATTCGACAACGTCTCTCCAGACCTTGTACCCCCGCCGCCGAAGAGCGCCCGCCGCTTCGTTCACAGCTTTCCAATCCGCGGACCTGTAACTAAAAAAGAGGAGCTTTTGTTTCTTTCGACGCATACTCAGCACAACGTTTCACCAGTGGGCACACTCTCTGGGTCTCTGATGAGACCAGACACAATGTGCAAGGCGCGCTTCTCGACCGTGTTAAACTCAGCGCCAGGATCTGTACGACCGAGTGCCAAAACGCCTCGCCAGCGCTTCAACCGTGTGAGGGGGACCATGATCACCGCCGTCAGAGGCTTCATACCGGGCATGCCATCCCAGGGTGCCTCGTTCCTCGATCGAGAAGAGCGAAGGAATACCGGGCCGACTTTCGAATGCTGACTGGCGTGCCATCGCACGGTTTCTCGCAAGGTTGACATGGCGGCGGGATCGGAACTGGCAGCGAAAGCCGGCAGCAATGTGCTATGTTCGTCCCACAGGGTGATTAAAGCCGCAGAAGCTGGGATGGCTTTCGTCACCGCTATCCCAACTGCGTTCAGCGCGTCTTCGCATATCTGAGGTGGTTGCTCTGTCGCTTGCCACACCCTGTGGATCATGTTCTGCAAGCTGAAATGAAGAGCCAGACTGTCGGTGCAACTCCGCGCCGCCGACTCCTTCTGGCCGTGTTCAAGGCAGAGGCCCAAGAATCGGGCGACGGCCAGCACCAGCTTCTTATGCAGTGTGGTAAAACCATCGTCTTCATCACCAGTACGAACCTCAATGCAACCGATAGCGTCGTCGCCGGCGGTGACAGGTGCAAACAAACGCGTAGCACAAAAAGACCCTTTGTCCGCAGTGGCCGTCATGTAAGGTAGTACAGGGGGGTAAGAAGCGACGTGTTCCCGGCCTCCTTGGCGGAGCAACACGCTTGCTTCACCAGCTCCCGTCGCTCTAGCGAGTCGAAGCACTAGGGCGTCAAGGAATGGTTCGAGTTCGGTGCAAGCGGCAGCGTTCTCATCGTGGGCCCGATGGGGATCAACAGGCACAGCGATCTTGGCCCCGCTGCTTTCCAACTCTGCCAAATGCAAAATAAGTGCGAGGCCGTTCCAACTGGACTTGAAGTCGGGCGAAAGGTATACGGGCGTATTCATGATATCAGTTGTTCGACTTTCTTAACAAGCTCCTCCAAGTCTATAGGTTGCTCGAAAAAGGCATCCGCGCCGGCATCCATCACGGTTTGTTCATAGGACTCCTCTGTAGGCGGAATGTGTATGGTTGTGGCAATGACAGGCAGGCGTTTTGGCAATGGTGGAGGGGATGCACGGAGGCGTTTCAAGAACGCGAGCCCCCACTCGCGTAATGGCGGGCCGCCCGGCACGTCACGCACCTTATCAACGTCCAGAATCAGCAGTGCCACCTTGCCCGTTTCCACACGGCGCGCGGCTTCCTGAATAGCGTCCGTCCACTGTGTTTCGTAACCTGCTCCTCTGAGAGCACCTTCCTCCAGCAAACGGAGTTCAGGACGGTCTTCCACAATCAATATCATCGGCTTGTTCATATTTCTCTACAATCATTTCTTTACAGCTGCGGGAATCCACAAGCTGAACGTGACGAAATTCTTTTCGGAACTCTCACTATCACGTACCGGCCGGGCCTCGATCTTGCCACCGGGATGGGCTCGGATCAACGTGCCGACCTGCCACAGTCCCAGACCAGTACCGGGAATTTCCAAATGTTCTCTGCCCCGCGTGAATGGCTCAAACATGTGCTTCCCCCAGTCGAAAGGCAGATGCCCTTGGTTCGTGACATCAAGCCGAAGTAGTCCGCCGTCCTGTTTCGCGCTTACGATCACCTCGGTGTCGGGATCACGATAGTTGCATGCATTCTCCAATAATTCGGCTACGCAGACGCAAATGCAGCTTCTATCGCCGAGGCACAGTGGAAGCAAACCAGAAACCTGGTTCTCCGCTCTGCATGAACGATCTGTGATTTCACAGGAGTTGTATGTATCCACGGCGTTGTCCACGATTTCCTTCAAGTTCAGTTCCTCCAAGTGCAGGACATCTAAGTCACCGATGGCAACCCGCCACATCTTCCGGGTCGCATCCATTACATCGCGCGCGCGTGGATTCGGATACGGCGGCAAAAGTCGGGCGAAGCCGTGGCCGTAGGAGGCGACACAGTCGCGCAGCAGTTGAGATCGGCTAACAATGATGTTGCCGAATTCGGCGACCAACTCCAACCACTGCTTCATCCGTCCGGGGAAAGCCTCGTCGAGGCTATTTCGAGAGCTTTGGGCAGCCAAGAATCCCAGCACGTGATCTCCGTAGATAAATGGGAAAATGCACATCGAATTCGTCCCTTCCAAAGCGAGAAAACTCCCCCAGTGATCCGCATGCGGCGGAATCTGGTAAGGGGCAACAGGTGTCTGCGTTGCGAACTTCTCCAACTCCTTTGGAAGCGTTACGGCGCGAGCGACTTCGAGTTTCTGCCGCACTTGCTCAAAGCGGTCACCTGCCCCAGCAGCAAACCGGTAACCCCTGTGTTTTGAATCTCGAACCTGTGCCTTCACAAAGATGAGCAAGGCGTAGTCCTTCGGGAAAAGGGAGATGAGTGATTGCAGCAACTCAGCAGCCGCTTGATTCACATTCAGAACGTCACCTGTACGTTCCATCGCGGTAATGAGTTGCTGCCGCTCACGTGCTCGGAGGAAAGCAGCAGCGAAATGTCCAGCCAAGAGACGGCAGGAAACGACCTCGTCTCCGAAGAGCTTCTGTTTTGGACCACGCAACAAGAGCATTATTCCCAGTGGTTGGCTGTCCGGCTTGAGCAGCGGGACAGCGAGGCCGTGGCCGAGAGATTTGGCCTCGGTCTCGGGCAGAACCAGTCTGAGAATCCGTTCCCAGTCTGATTCTCCGTCCGCTTTGGGAAACAACTCGGGCTCGGATATCGCCAGTACATTTGTTAACAGCGAATTGTCGGGGCTTTTGATCAGCCTTGTTAGTCCGTTGCCTTGGTGGATAATCGCGCCACTCGTTTCTTGGGCCGTTTCGACGAATAAGCAGTGATCAGCGACAGCAAGCACTTTGAAGTCACGTATTGCCCTTTCGACCACATCGCTCTCGCTCTCTAGCGCGTTGAGTTCGCGACCACTATCGTCTGCCGTGATCAACTCTGTGATGTCGTCGATGAACTCAAACACGGCCCGCACTTCTCCATCGGGTCCGAACAGAGGCACCGCCGTCACCAACGCCGGACCCGGAAAGTCGGTCACGCGTTTGACTGGGCGCCCCTCGTTGGCGGCGTGCTGTACGGGACAATCTGAGCAGAAATTATTCTGCTGCCTTCCGTAGGCGTGAAAACACACCTCACCGAACAGCTCTTCTTTTTGCGCCACCTTCCTTCCGAATTTTGCTAAGGCCTTCTGGCAGCGGTGGAACTTCGCGCTGTTCATTTCCAGGACCCTCCGATCGTTTTCCGGGTCAGCAAGATTCGCGTCCTCGTACTGATTCACGCTGACCACGCTGATTGGAGGAAGCCCTTCGGGGACTTTGGTGCGATCGTGCTGATGTCGCAAGAGGAACGGCATTTCCAGCACAGCTTCAGTGATTTCGGTTACAGATTCGACAACATGCGTGATTGCCCCCTGGCTGTCTCGAACAGGCCCAAAGTAGATGTAGAAGAGGTGGAGTCGGTCAGGTTTCGGGCCGTTCTCGGGGAAGAGCGGAAGTCCTTGGGACTCATCCTCGCCCGCTTCGAGTTGATTGCTAATGGTCCAGTTCCGGCCTGCTACTAAGCTCTTTTCAAGCTCTTTGATATTGATAACGTGGTGCTCGGCTCCACTAGGCCACCGACGAATCTCGCCTCCCTCGTCCTGGTCCAACTTCCATTTGAGCTCACACCATTTGCAGGGTTTCTCACGGTGGTGAAAGACCCAGTAACAGGGACCCTTTTTTAGATCGGCCTCGTCGATCTTGGGTGCGAACGACCGCTGCTTTTTGTTCCAATCCTCGATGCCTCCGTCCAACCTCAGCATCGTGATACCACATTCGGTGCCAGAGTTAAGGTCTCGCTCCCGTGCGCTCATCGCGGCGATCTTTCGATTGGCGGCCTCGGTCTCCAAGCGACGCTTCTCAGCAATTTCTCGTGCCTGCTCAGCTTCAAGCTGGTGACGGCGGGCTTCTACCTGAGCATTCTCCGCATCAGCACGCCGCTGGTCGGCTTCATCGCGGCGGTTTTGTGCTTCCCGAGCCTCCACTTCTGCCCGGTCGCGCTCCCTAAGTTGCGAGTTGCGGAAAAGGCGTATCGCTACACAGAGGACCGCCAAAATGCCTGAAGGCAGAGCAGCCGCGAGCAAATGGGCGAAGCGCATAGCAGGAGCGGCTGGCTTTGGGAATTCGGCACCGCTGACCACAGGCCAAAGCATTGCCCCACTGGCCATGGCGAGCGTGAACGCAGAAAGCGACGCCCATTGGCGCCAATGGGGGCCGCGATAGGAAGCGTGCAAGATTGGCGGTAGGAACAGCAGCTTTCCAACAGGGTCAGTTCTAGGGGTACTCCCCACTACGAGTGAGGCGAAGACGACATCGAAAACCAGTTGTAGGCTGTCGACCAACCAGAATAGGCGCGCTAAACGCTTGGCCGGTAACAACCCATCTCGCTTCAAGAGCAGGCGCTTGGCCGTCAATGCGGCAATGTGGAAACCCGCGTACACCACCGCGCCCCAGCACATTCTTGAAAGCGCAATTGGCTTGGTGGCCAATTCACCAAGCAAGACCCCGGTCGCACCTAGCATGCGCATCAGGAAGAAGCCGAGTTCTGTAGTGAAGGGTCGCAGGAACCGGCCGCCAGCAGGGCGAGGCTGCTTTTCGCTGTATCGGATTAATTCGACCACGACTCGCCCGTCGCCCAAGACCGCCACGCCCGCCTCTCGGACCCAAGTAGTTAGGCGTCCTATCAGCGACCGTATGTCTGCGAAGACCTTCATCCGTTACAGCACTAAAACGTTCTAGGGCAGTGCGACTCAACGCCCGGCTATCCGTGCTGCTTCATCCGCCCAGGCAGCGAAGTTCTCGTAGCCGTTGTCATTGACCCAGTCGTACGTCCTGAATATTTGAGACAATGGCTTCTTCGTGGTCGTGGTTGATCCCGGCCACAGAGGCAGTTCCGCAAAAGCACTGTCCAAAGGATTCGTCCCGGCCCACGATGTTCTTCCATCCTTGTTCTTCAGGTTGTGAATCCTAATCCCAAGAAGCCCCTTCCCAAGCTCAGAACTTCGCTGAACTTCGTATTGAACATAGGGCCGACTCGCTGTGTAAGCCCCGATGAGCACTGCGGTCACCCCGACACCACTCAACTGGGAGTTTATCCATCTTTTCACTGCTTCGTCCCCCTGCCGTTTCAATGATTCCCACGAAGCATTGTCAACGGGATGGTTCAGTTCCGCTTCTCTTGTAATTCCTGAGTTCCGCACCTGGCTTACGCGCCAGATGTCCTCATCGTAGTGAAAGCTAAAGAATATGCGTCTTGCCATGACGATGTCCTCCTACTCGTGGGTATGACGATTACCAAGGCCACCTGTCGCCGTTGTACCGATTGTTTTCCCCCTGCAAGGCGGGTGAGGGAGAAATGGTTTTCGGGCCGAACCAAGCATCCCGCGACCATATCAAAGAGCCGACCCGTCTGTCAACAGCGGATTCCTGCCTGCCAGCAATTCTGCTCATGAGCCTCAAAATGCGGTCGCTGAGTGATAAGCACTTGCGCATTTTGCGGTTCAAGGGCGGAATGCGCGTCTTGAGTCGGGAGCGGGGTCAGCCGGAGATCGGTTTCGCGGCGGCGCAAGGAGGCGCTATTGTTCAGCAGCATGCCGGCGATGGCAGCGTGGGCCTCGGTCAGGAAGTCGGCTATGGACGCGGCGTGCCAAGCCCGGAGCAGAGGAGTACGGGGAAGGGTCAGACCGTTAGATCACCGCTGGCAGGAGCTCGCGAATTCCAATCGCTGACCCCCTACATGGGGGGTGCCCCGCCCGTGGACTGCCACCTCGCGTTCGCCGTCCCGGTGCGGCTGCACGCGAGCGCTGAGCGTTAAGCCAGCAGCTCGTTCAGCCGCTTCGTCCATTCGTCCTCGAACACCACCTCGTAACTGATCTCCTTGCCCTGCATCGCCGGCACAAGCTGGTTCCACATCTTCTTCTTCGCGTGCTTGTTGCACAGGGCGAACACCGATTTCTTGTACGCCGTATCCTCGTTCTTGAGGTGCAGGCCCTTCGTTTCCAGCACGAACACTTTGCGATAATCCTTTTTGCCGTCCCCCGTCGTGGTGAAGATGAAGTCGGCGTAGATGCGCGACTTCTGCCACCCCTGAACGTAATAGCCCCGGTGGGGAACATTTCGATACCAGAAGTACAGCGGCCCTTGTTGATCCAGGAATGAAGCAACCTCCCGCTCCAGCGAGTTCAGGCCGTCGGCGGGCACCGGATCAAAGAGGTTCATCTCGAACTGGCTCCCGTCCAGCCGCGTGGCCCTCACGACTGACTTGGGCACGGGCTCCTTCTTCGGGAGCCGATGCATGCCCAGGTCCCGCGCCACCACCATGAAGCGCATCTCATCCTTTTCCAGCATCTCGTTGAAAGCCTGCTCGGCCAGCCGGTCCCGCTCGGCCTCCAGCCGCTTGCGCAGTTCTTCCAGGATGAACACCAGGTTATTGGCCACCACCTTCTCTTTGCCCTTCCATTTGGCCAGCAGCTTCCCGAATACCCGCTCCACAAACTCGTACCCAATCCACGGGTTCGGTACCACATCCAGCAGGTGCCCCGCTGCGTAGGCGAAATCCAGCGCCACCGGGCCGCCTTCCCGCAGCTCCAAAGCCTTCTGGCGGGCCATGCCCCTCAACTCCTCGGTCAGTCCCGTTCGCAGCTCGACGTCTCGCTTCTCCTCCGGATTCAGTTCCAGCGTGTAAATCGGGCTCACATCCGCCTGATCCCACTTCACCCGCGACAAGATGTCCGCCTCGTAGCTCACCAGCCGCCAGTCCTTGCCGTCCCGCATCACGAAGGCCGGCAGCACCATGTTCCCGGCCGCAGCCTTGTATTTCGCGCGCGGCCCTAGTTCCCGCACTTCCACTGCCGCCAAATCCGCCAAATCGGTCACAACGCGCCCCTGCATCTCCTCCAACCCCTCGCGCTTGAACCCCTCGCGAATCTCGTGCAGCAGGTCGCTGCGCTGGAAGCAATACACATAGCTCTCGTCCAGCGCCGGCACATGGGTCTTGCGGGCGTAAGGCTGGCGCAGAATCCGCCCCACCAGTTGCGTCATGGCCGTCTTCGAGTGCGGATTGGTCAACACGGTCAGCACGTAGGCGAACGAACAATCCCACCCCTCTTGCAGCGCCTGCTTCGTGATGATGTAGCGCACCGGGCAATCCCGCGCCAGCAGCCCGCCCACATCATCAAAATCCTTCAGCTCATCAATCTCCGCCGACTTCACCGCCACCCAGTCCTTCTGCACCCCCTGGCCAATGAGATACTCCCGCACGTCCTCGGCATGGATCAGCTTCCCGTCCCGCTGCTCCTTGCCCGTCCGCTCGACCTGGATCAGGCAGATGGGCCGGATGTTGACGTTCGTGTTCCCCTCGTAAGCCTGCGCCTTGTCCTCCAAATCATTCCGCCGCTCCATTGCCGCCCGCATCGTGTCCCGCCAGTTCGTGCTGGCCTTGTTGACGATGTGCAAGTCGAGCTTGATCATCTCCTCGCGGTGCAGCTCCTCCCCGCTGATGACCACCAGCTTGTTGGCCTCCTTGGGCGGCGTGGCCGATAGCTCCACGATCATGCACGGGTTCAGGTTCCGCAGCGTGTCCTGCGCCTGCTCGCTGTAGGCCTTGTGCCCCTCGTCCAGAATGATCAAAGGCTCCAGCACCCGGATCGTGTTTCCCAGGGACGTCTTCACCTGCCGCCCCCAGACCGCGTCCTCTTTCTCGAACGTCTCCAGGTTGGGCACACTCTTGAGCAGTTCCGCGTGCCCCTGCATGTCCTCCTCCGCCGGGAAAAACGCCTGAAACGCCCCGCTGTCCCGGAACATCCGCAGCGCCTCTTTGTTGGCCCGCGAGGCCGACGGCAGCATCAGCACCAGCACGGCCAGATGCTCCTCAACGTCCTGCGGCGTAAAAGCGTCCGTCTTCTCCAGAATCAGCGTCTTGCCCGCCGACACCATATCCAGGTGTTGCCGGTAGGGATCATCCCGGTCCTTGAGCCGCATCAGCGTCTGCCGGTATATCTGCAACGTCGGCACAATCCACACCACCAGCCCCGTCTGCCGCTTGAGGTAAAGATTTTGGACGTGGTCAATGGTCTTCACCGCCAGGAGCGTCTTGCCGCCCCCGGTCGGTATTTTCAGGCAGAACACCGGCAATGGCCGCTTGAGCCCATCCCGCTTCTTCAGGTAGGTCCTCCCCACGCCGGCTTCATCCCAAGCCTTCTCGGCAAAATCAAAGAGCCAGCCCGCGCCGTCTCGCGCCCTCCCGCGCCAGACGGTCAACTGCTCCAGGAAGACCTTTACTTCCTTGAGCGTCCGCTCCTGATAGTCCTTCAGCTTCATTCCCGATTGGGCTTAGCGGCCTTGTAAATCTCAAAAGGCAACTGGCAGAAGTCTATGCGGTTCTCCTCCAGGTGGATGCTGTCCAGGTATTTCGTCGGTGCGAACACCAGTCGGCGCTTTCCGCTGCCCTTCGGCAGACCCCGCGCCATATCCAGCGTTAGCGCTGTCGCCTTCAAATACTCAAGGTCCGGCTCATAGAACAGATACACGTCATACTTGGCGCTCTCCCCAATGAACCCGGTCTTGCGCTTAATGGCGCGCGCATCGAAATCCTCGCCCGTCGCCGTGTAGAAAACGTAGGCGGCCAGGTCCTCGTAGGAGGGCAGCTTGTTGCCCTTCAGTAACGACTCCAATCGCATAGGCTGCCCGACGTCAACGAACGAGAAGGTGCCGCCCAGCCCTTT
This sequence comes from uncultured Verrucomicrobiota bacterium, assembly GCA_964625855.1. GTDB lineage: Bacteria > Verrucomicrobiota > Verrucomicrobiia > Limisphaerales > UBA8199 > JAPLUA01. Next base: position 78,339 of record CAZVFC010000017.1, read on the forward strand.
CTTAAGAGACTCCTTGTTGGCGGCTGGCACACCTTTGATCGCACGTCGGATGCGCTCGGCGGTGAATTTGTCGCAGTATTCCTCCGTCTCGATCAGCAAGAACCGGCGTGAACCGTTGTCCTCCGCGTTCATCTCCAGCACAGCGTGGCCAGTGCTGCCACTGCCCGCAAAAGCGTCCATCACGATCGAATCCTCGTCTGTGCTCAGCCGAATAATCCGCTTCAACAGCTCAACCGGCTTCGTGGTGAACGCCTGAAAATCCTCACCAAACACTTCAAGCAACTCCCTCTTCGCATCTTGAGTATGGCCAACTTCCTTGTAGGTCCAGATTGTCTCGGGCACCAAACCTTGTTTCACTTCCGATAGAAACCGCTTGATGGCTGGCACCTGGTTCTCGTCCCCACCCCACCAGATCCGCTTGTCTGTATGAAGTCGCCAAAGCTTCTCCTCCGACACCCGCCAGTAGCTGCCAGGTGGCGGACCCTTAATCACCCGTCCACCAGGGCACTTGATGCTGTAGATGCCCTTGCTGTAAGGATTGCGGGCTGAAAGGTCTCCGGGTTTCCACGGACCCCGCTTGTCGTTGTCTGGATTCACGTAGCGTGCATTCGCTTCCTCGGTTCGTGGAAGCAACCCCAATTCAAAGCTCTCCTTTCGGCGAGCGTAGGCAACAACATAATCGTGGTTCTCCGAAAAGAACTTCGCAGTACTCTTCGGCGAATACACCTTTTCCCAGATGATCGTGGCGACAAAGTTCTCCTCGCCAAAGACCTCGTCCATCAGACAGCGCAATGCATGGACCTCGTTGTCGTCAATCGAGATGAAAACGACGCCGTCTTCTGCCAGAAAATCCCGCAGCAGCTTCAGCCGTGGCATCATCATGCAGAGCCATTTGTCGTGCCGCGTCAGGTCTTCGCGGTCCACCGCCTTGCCCAGCCATTCCTGAATCATCGGAGAACTGACGTTGTCGTTATAGACCCAGTTCTCATTGCCGGTGTTGTAAGGCGGGTCAATGTAGATGCATTTCACCTTGCCGTGGTAATAGGGCAGCAGGGCCTTGAGCGCCTTCAGGTTGTCCCCATGAATCACGAGGTTGTCATGCAGGCTGACCTTGTCGGAGAGGCTCTTGGCCTTCACCGGCTTCAGCTCGTGATAAGGCACCAGCAGGTGATAGTTCTGCACCAGCGCTTTGCCTTTGAAATTCAGTGATGGCATAACCCAGTTCTATTACTGCGAGCCTTTCCCGGCTTTGCCGGTCTTCGCGTTGTAAACCCCAGCGCTTTCCGCGAGAATGCAAATCGCCTCGCGCACCGCCTTCGGGTTGTCCTGAAACTCTTGATGGAACTTCTCGGCAATCCGCCGCGCCTGCGTTTCGGTCTCATCCAGGCCAAAGAACCTCGCCAGCCTCGCCGTCTGTTCCTCCGTCGGCACCCGCTGCCCCAGCTCGATCTTGCTCAGATGCGCCTGGTCCATGTCCGCCGCCGCCGCCACCGTCCGCAGCGGCACGTCCTTCCCCACCCGAAGCTGCCGCAGCCATTCCCCAAACCGGGGCGGCTGGCTGTGCTTGGCATAAACCGTGCTAGACATCTTTTGTCTAATTCTGCCCCCTTCCCCCCAACACTGCAAGCACAATTTATCCCCAAAGTTATTCACCACCCACCGCCCCGCCGCCGCCAGCACAGCCCTAAAGAATCTTACATAAAGTATATTGCACATCCTGCTTGCATTTGCTATTGTCTGAATATGGCAACGCAAAGATCCAATACCCCGGTGGCAGCCACGCCCGTTCTCAGGGCCATTCCCCTGGACCAGATTGACACTGATGACACACAGCCGCGCCAACACAAGGGCGACCTGCGCGAGCTAATAGCCTCCATTCGGGACCGCGGCGTGCTTCAGCCCATCACCGTCTCTCAGCAGGGCTCCAACCAATACCGGATTGTCGCCGGGGAACGGCGCTACACCGCCGCGAAGAAAGCCGGCCTAAAGGTCATCCCCGCCATGGTGATGCAGGTGGGCACCCCGCAGGAGCGTCTGGAGTTGCAGATCATCGAGAACCTCCACCGGGAGGACCTAACCCCGCTGGACGAGGCCAATTCCTACCGCCGGCTCATTAAGGAGTTCGGCCTCACGCAGCGCCAGTTGGCGGTGACGTTGAACAAATCCGACGCCGCCATTAGTCAAACGCTCAAGATTCTGGAACTGCCAGAAGACCTGCTCAATGACCTTCAGACGTCTGAAACGCCTGTCACCAAGTCTGTGCTCTTGGAGATTGCCAATGAGACCAATCCAGTACGGCAGGCGCGGCTGGTGGACCTTGCCAGAAACGGGGCCTCCGTCCAACAGCTTCGGACCACCCGCTATGAGAAGCGCTCTTCAACCTGTTCGCTCAGGCTCGACGGGGCAACAGTCACCATCCGCGTGCACAAGCTCCACGCTGCCCCAGAGGATTTCAGGAGAGCGCTGTCGGCGGCGGGCAAAGAGTTAGGCAGCTGACGCATAGGGACAGCCTACTGAGTGAGGCCCGTACACACCTCACCCTCACCCCCTCAGATAGGCTTATGAAAGTGGTGCATTATAGTCGAATGCCCATCCTTGTCAACACAGCACTGCCCCATTTCAGCCCAGTTTCAGACGTCTGAAAAAGCGTTGTTTGGATAAGATGTAGCGCGGTTGGGAGCGCTACTTCGTAGTTACTTCGATCACCACTAGCAGTTCGATGAGGGTGAACAGATGCCCTGGAAGTGGTCGTTATTGTCGTCCGCGTACATGTTGTAGCCCAGCGCGATCTGCTTCATGTTGCTCATGCACCCGGCCTTCACCCTCATCGAACTGCTGGTGGTGATTGCCATCATTGCCATTCTTGCTGCCCTGCTGCTGCCGGCTCTGGCTTCACCCTCATCGAACTGCTGGTTGTCATCGCCATTATTGCCATTCTCGCCGCCCTGCTGCTGCCGGCCCTGGCTTTACTCTCATTGAACTGCTGGTGGTGGTTGCCGTCATCGCGATTCTGACCGCCCTCCTCCTGCCGGTGCTGGCTTCACCCTCATTGAGCTGCTGGTGGTAATCGCCAGCATCGCCATCCTGGCGGCGCTGCTCTTGCCTGCTCCAAGCTCGGAAGCCCCAAAATTCATACTCCGGCCGACACCGGTATGCCCCGGAAGGTCTTCCCTCCCTTAGTATCACCCAGTGTTTGACGCCGATATCGCTCAGCCGAGTGACAGCGCTCGGCCTGTTGCCGACGTAGAAGCTGCACTTCCGGATTGACGGCGCGCTGCACGAGGTCAAGAAACCGCCTCGACGGCGGCAGGCCACGAAAGGAGCATCGGCATGCGTATGTTGAACGAGGAAGGGCTGCGAGTAGGCGGGCTTCGTGTATTTAACTTCATTCAGGCACCTCCGAGGCTCTGAGCCTTTGAGCCTTTGAGACAGAGGCTGCGTGGTCAACGCCGCTCTCGCCATCGAGCAGGACTCCAGACCGGCGGCCCCTTTAGCACTAAAGTATGCCGCAACAGCCATGGGGCGGTGGAGGAAGCTCAGCGCCGGCTGAGCGGGGTTTCTTCTCGCAATGCAGGAACAGCGCCAGACTCTTGGCGCCATGCTGAGCGCCATCGATACTCGTATGGAAACAATTGTCTGCCATAGTAGTTTGTGAAGTTTGACAGCTTCATTCATGAGCCTGTCCCCAGGAAAAGCTAAGGCGCTGTATAGACGGACAATCACGGGTTTTGCTGCAAGGAAATCCCCTACAAGGGAAGCTGAAAAAAAGATTAAAAAACATACAATAAAAGTATTGCAAAAATACTTTTATATGGCAAGTTACATTCGTGGTTTCAGCTGACCATCTTGCGGAAGGAAAAGGCCACCGGGGTAACCCCAGTGGCCATGCCGCAGGCCGAGTTAGCTCGGCCGTGGTCGTTCCCACTCACGACAAAGAGCGACGCTGTCCCGTCAAGAACAGTCGCCTTTGCCGCCGCGGCATTCCTACCCTACCCGGCAGCAAGCCGGATTGCAATAGGAGGACTACCCAGGGGCGACCTCGGCCAAGACGTGTGACCACGAAAGAGAAAGGCACGTATGGCCGAGAGTCACCAAATAGAACTCGAGCAGGCCCGCCAAGAGGCCCTGGTGCGGCAGCTCGAAAAAGAGCTAAGGGACGCTAGGGAGAAACTGCGCCACCTGCGCTGGCAGAGGGCGTTGTGCCCAACGGAGTCGGAACTCGATGAGGCCTGCCAAGAGGCCCTTGTGCAGCAGCTCGAAAAGCAACTAAAGGTCGCCAAGGAGAAGCTGGGCCGTCTGCGCCGGCAGAGGGTGTTATACCCCGTTCAGTGGCTATGGAGCGGGTTGCAATCTCCCGTGCGCTGGCCAGTCGTTCTAGGCTGGTCGGCGCTGGGCGAGACCATAGTTGTTCTCGTGGCCGAGTTGGCGTGAAGCCGCGTTTGTCGGCACCACCCTGGGAGCCACCAGCCCGACTCCCAGGTGCATCGCGTTCTCCAATTGGGATCCTTGCGGCCAGATGCTCCAGGCTTCGCCGCTGGGAGACCGGAGCAAGACTGTGCATCGGAACGCCTTTGGAGTCGTTCATTACTCAGGCAAGGTGGCAGCTTCCGCCCATGCGGCCCCACCAACCGGCTGCATTCGCCTCCCTGCGCTGACAGTTAGCAATTCATGCCTGAGCAGACGCGAGAAGCTCTTCTTGGTGAGCTGGTGCTGCTCCTTCCCCAGGCGACGATCCAGGACTTGGAGGCAATTCGGCGCTTTCTCAAGGAGGAGCCTCTGGCAGAACCGCAGCCGAGTTCCCCGTTGTGCCGCTCGCCCACCCGGCACGGCGGCCGCCGCTTCGCCTTGCAGGGAGGCCAAGGTGCTTGGGGACTTACCTACGACTGGCAGCAGGTTGCGTTCTTCGGCCGGGCGGGCATGGCCGCGGTGGACTATCTTCTAAAGCATCCTCGTAACTCCATCCATCCGCTCGCCTTAATCGCCAGGCTACAAGGTGAGGCACCGCTCCAGCAGCGCGCCGCCGCGCTCGATGATGCGGATGCCACGAAAGCGCACCTCCACGAATTGGAGCGGCTCCGGGCCATTATCGAAAGCGATGAAGCGTCTGCGGCGGAGAGGCAGGAGGCTGAGGAAGAGTTGGACCAGGCGGAACGCTCCGGGGCCACCATTCACCAGCGCACGGTGGACGGGGCCCTCAAAGCAGCGCGAAGTGTTCGGCAGGCCATCCGGCGGGTCTGCTCGTCGCTCGCCAAGGCCAAAGACGAACGAGGCCGTCCCCACTCAGTTCTCACTGCATTCGCAACCCACCTCCAGAAACACCTGCTTGAACCGTCCCAGCCTGGATTGGTGCCAGCGTGTCGGTGTCAGTTCTCGCTTTGACACTTTCCAGCAACGGACGAACGGGCAAACGCTGAAACGCTGAAATCCTGAGAGCTGAACGGTGGAAGGGGAGAAACAGGCTGAAGGCTGGGTCGGGAAGATCACGCTTGCAAGACATTCAACTTCAACTTAACCTTCAACTATAATGAAGACCGTGACCATGCTGGAGTTTCGGCAGAATGCCGAGGGCATTCTGCGTCGGGTGCGCCGAGGGGAGCGGTTCGTCCTCTCGCACCGTGGGCACGCTGCCGCCCGGCTGGAGCCAATCTCGACTGCCCGCGCCGCCGACCCGGCCAGCGATCCCTTCCTGACCATTGGTCAGCGTGCCACCCCAAGCCCGAAAGGCAAGACGCAGCACGCGGACATAGACCGCATCCTTTATGGCGGCCAATGACGTTTTCATGGATACCGCAGGGTTCCTGGCGCTTTGGGATGCCGCCGACGCGCACCACGAGCGGGCGCTGCGCCTCCAGCGCGAACTGGCACGAAAGGGTCGCCGATTCCTGACCACCGACTACATCCTGGACGAAACCGTGACGCTGCTGCTGGTGCGCCATAGCCACGCCGCCGCGGCTGACTTCCTGCAAAGCTCTACGGCCAGCGAGTCGCTGCAACTTCATTGGATCACCCCGGACCGATTCCACGCCGCTGCCGCCTTCTTTGCCCGCCATGACGACAAGGAATGGTCCTTTACCGATTGCGTGAGCTTCGGGCTGATGCACGAGCTGAATGTCCGAGACTCCTTCACCACGGACCAGCACTTCCGCCAGGCGGGATTCAATCCGCTGCTGGGAAAGCCGATCTGATGCTTTGCCTGCAATTGGGGAAAAACAGAAATGGGGAAAGCAGTGGCTGGAGGTCAGAAGTCAGAGGTCAGAGGACAGGAACATCGAACATCCAACATCCAACATCCAACAGCCAACAGCCAACAGGGAAAAAGCTGAAATCCTGAAACGCTGAAAAGCTGAAAGGGGAAAGCAGTCAGGGGGGAAGAGCAGAAATTGGGAAAGCAGACCCGGGCAAAGCAGAAATTGGGAAAGCAGAAAGCTGAAAACAAAGGGCAAACGCTGAAAAGCTGAGATACTGAAAAGCAGAAAGGGGAAGGAAAGTCTAAAGTCTGAAGTCTAAAGTCTAAAGTCGGGGAGGGCGGGAAGGGGCAGAGCTGAAATGCGGAAATTGGGAAAGTAGAAAGCAGACACGATTTCCACGGAGGGATTCATTCCCCAATGACGCGAAGGGACGCGAACTCGCAACTACAAGATGGAGACGACTGGCCGTCAAAGCAGCAGGCTTTGGCCGGTTGGCTCAGGCGGCCCGCTGGGCGGGCGGTTCGACGGACAGGTCGAGGAAGAGTTGCGGGAAGTAGAAGTCATGGACCTTGGCCGGGAAGGAGGCGCGTAGCGCGGGTTTTCCGAAGATGTGTCTGAATGTCATACAACAATGCTAACATCTGGGAAATAGGTATGTTGTGAAAGTTCCAGCCTGTTTGGGCATCCAGGCTGCCCAAATTGGGCACCCACAGTGCCCACCAAAGGGGTGATATGAAAGCAAATCAATCACCTGGCCGCCCCGCGGAGGGCGGGACTGCGGAGGGGGAAGAATATGTGTTCCGGCGGACGCACCGCGTTTGGGAGGTCATTTTCGGCGGCGGCAGGCCGTTTCACCTGGCGGATACCCTGGGGGCGAAGTACCTCGACTACCTGCTGCACCATCCCAACGAGCCGATCGCGGCGTTCGATCTGGAGGTGGCGGTGCAACCGGAGAAGGGGGAGGCGCGGTTCCGGAATTCAGTTCAACCGGAAAGCGATGCGCGCGCCCAGCGCGAGTATCAGCAGGCATTGCGCCGGTTGGAGGCTGAGCGGCAAGCGGCGCAAGCCGTGGGTAACCGGGAGGAGCTGGAGCGTCTGGAGGTCGAGATTGCCGCACTGGCGCCGGCGCTCCAAGGCGGCTGCGCGCCGGATACGGGCCAGCGGGCGTATGATAACGTGCGCAAGGCGCTGCGCGGGGTCATGAAGCAACTGGGGAAGGGAGGCCAGGCGGAGCGGGCATTCGCGGAATACCTGCAGACGCACCTGCGCATTGGGTTGGAGTGCCTGCACAGCGAGCCGGAGGGACGAATCTGGTCTTAGCCCTGTCCATGCAGCAGGCTTCCCGCTAAACACGCGAAACCACGCTAAAGGCTGCTAGGCACAGTCTTCGGACCACCCAAACCGATCGTGCTGCCGGAAGCGCGGCTTCCGGAAACCGGAAGTTCCACTTCCGGCCATAAGGGTGACAACTGTAGTCCTAATCGTGGGGCTGTTGCCAATAGCAAATTGCCAATCACAGATGGCAAATCACCCGGCACCAGTGGCCAATTGCAGATCCTCCGATATGAACACAAACCTGCAGTCTCAAATCTCTGCGCCGCGCAGCATTTCGGGCGAGGGCTGGGCGGCCGTCTTCGGCGCGGTCGGCTCGGCGTTCCTGCTGGCGAAGAAGCTCCTTGGCCCCAAGCCGGCCAAGCCGGAGCTGATGAGCCGGGCGGACTTCTACGCGGAAATGCTGGCCAGCCGTGACCGCATGCACGCCGATCACCTGGCGCTGCTGGAGAGGCTGGACACCAATCACCGGGAGCTGCTGGCCGCTCTGGAGCGGCAGGCTGTCCGCATTAGCGCGCTCGAAGCGGGACTTGCCCGGGTGGATGAGCGCACGAGGAAGTAGCCATGCAAGCCGTTTCCAACAGAGTAGGGCAGGCGTCTCGCCTGCCATGTCCAGACTCCAGGGCAGGCGAGACGCCTGCCCTACTCTCGCAGACACTTTTGGCGCGCGCCGTTTCGTTTGGTCCGCGGCGGCTTGCCGCTGAGGGGCCACGCGCGCCCGTTCAACAACAACAACAACAACACAACAGTAGAAAGTAGTTAGTTTATGAAGATATTAGACATCCCGCAGTCAGGGAAACGCGGGCTCAATGTTTCCCAGAACAGCCGCAACGGCCTGGTCAGCCGCGCGCTGGTCATCCCCACCAACCCCCAGACCGACGCCCAGTTGCGTATCCGGGCTTTCCTGCGGAGCGTGGCCTCCACGTGGAGCAACACGCTCACCCAGGCGCAGCGCGATGCCTGGACGGCCGAGGCCAGCCAGCACCAATCCAAGGCGCGCCTGGGCCAGTCCGGCCCGCTCACCGGGTTCCAGTTGTACGCCAAGATCAACTGCTCGCTGCTGGTCATCGGCGGCGCGGTGGTCTCGGCCCCGCCCGCGGCACCGGTCTTCGACGTGCTGCCGGTGACCGGCCTGACCATCACCAACGCCGCCGGCGTGATCACCCTCAAGCTCACCACGACCGACTCGCCGCCGGATGGCACGATGCTCTGGGGCGCCAAGCCGTGCAGCCAGGGCGTTAGCACCGCGCGCCAGCCGGTGTTCCTGGGCACGCTGGATTCGCCGGTCAACAACGCGATTGACATCACCACCGCCTACACGGGCCGGTACGGCTCGCCGGCGGTGGGCAAGAAGGTGTTCGTCCGCGTCAACCAGAACATCAATGGCTGGGAGGATGTTCCCCGCCTGTTCTGGGCGATTGTGCCGACGGCTGCGTAGGCCGGGCAACAAGTCCGGCTGCTCCCGGGTTTGCCCGCGAGCCGCCTGGCATCACGGGCAGCCCCGCTTCGGCGGGGCTGCCCCTCCGGCCCCGGAGCGCGTTGGGACAACCCTGTTTGGTGTCCAGCCTTTAGGCTGTTCGCGGCCCAAAACACGCTAAAGCGTGAACAACAAACGCGCTGGGCCGCCTCGGGAGGAGTCATCAAAGACACACAAGCCCATCTATTTATTATGTCCACCTGGCATGACATCGTCTCCGCTCAGCCGCAAGACCGGCAGCTCGTTTTGGTGCGCCGCAGTCCCGGGGACTGCCCGCCCTTCGCCGCGAACTGGGACGCCCGGAGCGCCCGGTTTCTCTGCGGGCCGGAGCAGTGGGTGATTCCCTGGCAGTTCATTTCCCATTGGCGTCCGCTGGCCTCCACTCTCGCGTGGCCGCAGCCTCGCAATGGAGCGTCTCCCTGGCAGGACATCTACACCTGTCCGCCCGCCAACGGGCAGTCCGTGTGGCTGCGCCGCTACAGCGTTGACGCCGCCGCTTTCAGGGCGGTGTTCGACCGCCCGAACTTCGTCTTCAGGCTTGCCGGCGGCTGGCAACTCCGCTGGTATGAGGCTTGGCGGTGGCGCGCCGGTTAATGTGAAAGGGGACGCATTTTGTGCTGGCCACGAGGGGGATGGCCCTCTAACATCGGCTCGCACAGTCCGAAAACAAAAGGCCTAATATGGACGTAATCTTTAACTGTCCCAAGTGCGAACAGGAGTTGGCCGTTGACAGCTCGGGAGCGGGCACGGAAATCAGGTGCCCTTCCTGCAACGAATTGATCACCATACCGGCCCCGGAATCGGTCGTGCCGCAAGCCGGCGTGGAAGGCGCTCCCGGCGCCCCCCGGCTCGAGGTGCATCCGGTCAACCCGATCGCCTCGTCCGCCGCGGCGAAGGTGGAGATGCACTTGAAGGTGCCCGTGCACACCACGCCGACCGAGAGTCTGATCGCGAAGCCCCTGCCGCCACTCGAAGTGTCGGCCAAGGAGACTGACAAGAAGATCCGGGTCAAGACCATCAAGCACACGGATTGCATCGAGGTGGGCCACGACAAGTTCGACGAGGTGCTGACGAACTTCCTGGTCAAGGTTGGGGAGGCCAACGTGATCAGTATTACCACGCTGACCTACACGCACCTGGACATTGGCACCCAGAAGCTGCTCACGGATTACGGGGTGATGGTCGTGTATCGCGGTTAGCCCGCCGCGCCCGTGGAGGCATGAATCTGCCTCGCGCTGCCGCTTGACGCCCTCGGACCGCCCGAATACTCTGCCTCCATGAATCGCCAGTTTATCACCCTCTTGCTGGTTGCGGTCTTTTGGCTGGGGTTGCCTTTGCGGTCGCCAGCTCCGCTGATTTACCGGCCTGGCGAGGGCTGGACCTACGAGCCCGTCGGCGGGGAAGGCAAATGGATCCAGGCTCGCGCCAAGGACCAACTGGAGGTCGCCCAGGCCGCCTTCGACAAGAAGGCTTACGGACTGGCGCTCAAGTCCGCGCGCCGCGTGGTCAAGGTCTGGCCGCTGTCGGATTACGCGCCGCAAGCGCAGTATCTGGTGGCGCGCTGTTACGAGGCCAAGGGGCAGGATGAAAAGGCGTTCAAGGAATACCAGACGATCCTGCAAAAGTATCCGAAGGTCTTGAATTACGAGGAGATTTTGCAGCGGCAATTCGAGATTGCGGACCGGTATTTTTCAGGGCAGTGGTTCAAGCTGTGGGGCTTCGTTCCGGTGCCATCGTGGATTTCCGGGGCCGTGCAACGCACGGCCGGAATGTATGAGAAGATCGTCAAGAACGGACCCTACAGCGAGGTCGGTCCGCAGGCCCAGATGAAATTGGGCGCTACTCGCGACCGGCAAAAAGACTACCCGCTGGCGGTCAAAGCCTACGAGGTGGCCGCCGATCGTTATCACGACCGGCCGAAGATTGCGGCGGATGCGATTTTCCAGGCGGGGTTGAGCCGCCAGAAGGAGGCACAGACCGCGGAATATGATCAAGGGGCTTCCGGGCAAGCCATTGCGCTGTTCACCCAGTTCATCGCGCTGTATCCCCAGGACCCGCGGGTGGCACAGGCGCAGCAGATCATTGCCTCGCTCAGGACCGAACAGGCGCGCGGGAGTTTCCAGACGGCAAAGTTCTACGAGCACCTCCACAAGTGGAACGGCGCACTGGTTTACTACAACGAGGTGAATGTCCAAGACCCCAACTCACCGTATGCCGCCAGCGCCCGCCAGCGTATGGATGAACTCAAGCGGCGGACCCAACAGCCAAGCCAGTAAGATGGACCGCGCTCCGTGGCTGCTCCTTGGGGTGTTGGCGCTCGCATTGAGCGGCTGCGCCGGGTATCGCCTGGGGCCGACCAATGGCGTCGCCGCGGGCGAGAAGTCCGTGCAAGTCTTGCCGTTCACCAACCAAACCCTGGAGCCGCGCCTCGGGGAGGCGGTGACCGCCCAAATGCGCAAGGAGCTGCAGCGCGACGGAACCTACCGCCTTGCGACACACAACGATGGCGACATCGTCGTGAGCGGAGTGGTTATCAGCTACCTGCGCCTCCCGCTGAGCTTCCAGCCGTCGGACGCACTTACGGTCACTGATTACAGCGTCAAACTGACGGCGCTGGTCACCGCGCGCGAGCGGGCCACAGGCAAGGTCCTCTTCAACCAGCGCGTCACCGGCACGACGCTGGTGATCGTAGGCTCAAATTTGACCAGCGCGGAGCGCCAGGCGCAGCCTTTGCTGGCTGCGGACTTTGCGAAGAATGCGACCGCGCTGCTGGTGGACGGGACCTGGTGAGGGTTTAAGGGGATTTGTCCGCTTGCGGCAATCTGCCGTTGCCGCGCTGCGTTCCATCCGTCGTTCCAATTACGGCAGATGCTATGATTAGATCCATCTTGAGAAAAGCCGGCCTGGGCCTGCTCATCGCGGCGGTTGCTGGCCTGCCGCTCCCGACGGGGGCCCAAAACGCAGCCAAATCGGGCCCGGCAAACAACTCCGCCGTTCAACCAAAGGACCCGCCGGCGAAGCAGAAGCTGCCGCACCCCTTCCACGGCAGGCTGGCCGCAGTGGACAAGACGGCGAAAACCATCAGGATCGGGAAATCAACCTATCGGCTTACCGCCGAGACAAGGATCACCAAGGGAGGCAAACCGGCGACGCTGGAGGATGCGGTTGTCGGCGAGGAAACCGCGGGCTACGTGAAGCCGAACGAAAACGGGGAGATGACCGCATCTTCGGTGCGCTTCGGGCCGAAGCCCAACGCCACCAGCCCGCAGAAGCCGAAAGACCAGGTGCCGTAGCGAGCCGGCGGCGGCGTCCGGGCGCCGATTTACCTTCGCCACCAACTGGTCTTGCTCTTGATGCCTTTGCCCGTGTTGGTCTGGGTGGTCTGCTGAATCAGCAACTGGCTCCGCGCCGACGAGAGCGCCAGCATCAATTCATCGTAGCTCAAGTACCGCTCGGAGGGGTTCTTGGCCAGCACCTTCACCAGGGCATCGCTGGTCGGTTGAGTGATTTCCGGGATTACCAGATTTGGCGGCGTCAGCGCCGTGTGCACGTGCGCCGCCACCAACTCCTCGACCGTCGGCGCCTCAAAGGGCACATGCCCGGTCAACCCGTGATACAGAGTGCAGCCCAGGCTATACATGTCCGATAGGAAAGTCTCTCGTTCCCGTTTGATCTTCTCCGGGGCGACGTAATACGGCGTGCCTTCGGTCACGGAGCTTGACTCCGGCTCAGCCTCCACACTGCGCGCCAAACCGAAGTCAATGAGCTTGGGCTCACTGTCCGCGTTGAAGAGGATGTTGCCGGGCTTGATGTCGCGGTGCAACAGGTTATGCTTGAGGGCCATGTCCAGGGCTGAGGCTATCTTGTAACCGATGTCCAGGACCTCGAGTTCGGCGAGGCGTTGCTGCTTTTCAATGCGCGTATCGAGGCTGCCCCGGTCCGCCAGTTCCATGATTAAGTAGCGCTGGCCGTCGTACTCGTCGAAGGAATAGATGTGGATGATGTTGGTGTGGTTGAGCGAGGCACACGCGCGCGCCTCCCGGTAGAAACTTTCCAGAGCCACCGGGTCGTTCTCCAGTTCCTTGCGCATCAGCTTCACGGCGACCAAACGCTCGAGCACGGTGTCGAATGCGCGGTAAACCTTGCCATGTCCGCCGCCGGCGATCTTGCTGCGCAGCTCGAACTGACGCAGTTGCATGGGCATCATGATGGCGTGGCCGCATTTGCTGCACGGCACCGAGGCCAGCGGCGGCAAATCGCCCGGGATGAAGACCTTGGCGTCGCACCCGCTGCAGGTCACCATCTTCAGTGGCTTATCGGTCGCACTCATTGCTCTGGGATAATAGTATCATCAGCCGTTTCGGCCACAAGTATCTGCGCCCCGGCCGGGCTAAGGCCATCCCCGCCGCCGGGAACCTGCGCTGCTTGTATCCCTTTGGCGCCTGGCCGTCAAAGATGAAAATAAGCCCGCGGGCCCATTGACAAGTCCTGTGCACCGTGTTCTATTATGCACGTTATAAGATGAAGATGATTCTGACAATTTGCCGGTGTGGCCAGCCGCGGGGTGCGGAAGCGTCCCGGCGGCATCGCTGGACCGGCTGCTTTGGCGTCGTGGGAGGGAACAAATAACCGACACGGAAGATTTACCTGTAACCCGCGATTGCCCGTCAATCGCGGGTTTTTGTTTAACCAAAGGCCGCCCCGCGGGGCGGCCTAACGAAAGGCAACGATACGAATGCAACTTACCAACGGGTGCGGACCGAGTTCGCGCCCATCGTTCGGTTCGAGGTGACTCCGGGCCTGCTGGGGCCGTCGCGCGCCAGGCAGGACACCGAGTTCGAACCCCTCAAGCACCGGCTGCTCCACGAGCGCCTGGAAGGAATCTGGACGCCGCGGCTGCGCAACTCCTTGCTCCGCGCGGCAAACGACGCAGCAGCTCTGGCGTGGGCGACACGGTACCCATTGTTGGTCTTTCCGGTGCTGTTCGACGAACTGGCCCGCGCCGCCTGGCAACGGGCCGAGCGGCAGCACGCGGTCCGCGAGCGCAGTCGGGAGCTGCTGGCCGCCTGACACCGAGGGTCGAAAACCTCGCAGTCGGGGCCTTTTGCGCGCGCGCAAAAGGCCCCTTTCCGTATCGGTCGGCGGCACTCATCCGGGCCTTCATTGCGGCTCGCTCGCGTTCCCATCCCGCGTTGCCTGAATCTAGTTGACCGGACTGCGCGCGCGGCTAGTTTGCGCTGGATGGGCCACCAAGCAATTGAACCGAACCTCTGGATAATTGTGCCTTTTGTGCTGCTGCTAGGCACAATCGCACTGGCTCCTCTGCTCGCCTTGGCCTGGTGGAGCAAGCATTATTCCAAAGTCGCCTTGTCGCTCGGCGCGATTACGCTCGCTTATTACCTTTTCGGCCTCGACGCCTGGCGGCGCGTCCTGCACGGCGCGCACGAGTACGTGAGTTTCATCACGCTGATCGGCTCGCTCTACGTCGTGTCCGGCGGCATCCACATCAACGTCAAGGGACAGGCGACGCCGCGGGCCAACACGCTGTTCTTGTTCGTGGGCGCCGTCCTCGCCAACGTGCTGGGCACCACCGGTGCCGCCATGCTTCTCATTCGGCCCTGGATCCGGATGAACAAATACCGCATCACCACCCACCACATCGTCTTCTTTATCTTCCTCGTTGCGAACGTGGGCGGGTGCCTCACCCCCGTCGGCGACCCTCCCTTGTTTCTGGGCTACCTGAAAGGGATTCCCTTCTGGTGGGTGGCGGAACACTGCTGGCCGATGTGGGCAGTGGGCGTCGGCATGCTGCTGGCGATGTTCTATGTCCTGGACACTGTCAACTACCACCGCGCTCCGGCCGAAATCCGCGCACAACTGGCGGAGCCGCGGGATGTATGGCGGTTTGCGGGCTTGTGGAACATCGCCTTCCTTCTGCTCATCCTCGGCGCGGTCTTTGTCAATCGGCCGGTGTTTGTGCGCGAAGCCATCATGGTGGCCGCAGCCCTGGGCTCCTGGTTCACCACGAAAGACCAGGTCCATGCGGCGAACCACTTCGATTTTCACCCGATCCGGGAGGTGGCCATTCTGTTCCTCGGCATCTTCGCCACGATGATGCCGGCGCTGGATTGGCTGCAACACAACGCCGACCGGCTGGGCGTCCCGAGCCCGGCGCTGTTTTACTGGGGCAGCGGCTCCCTCTCCAGCATGCTGGACAATGCGCCCACTTACCTGAGCTTCCTGAGCGCGACGATCGGCATGTTCGTCGAGCCGGAGACCATTGACCAGGTGCAACTCCTGGTCAGGAACCACGGGGCAGACCTCGCCGGCATCGCCGGGCCTCATGCCGCAGCAACAGAGAACACTCTCGCCGCGTTGCAGAAGTATCACCCGGCGAGCCTGGCGAGCCGCCACGTGAGCGCCGGCCAGATCGAGACCGCTTTTTTACTCGGCAATGGCAGTCTCAACCTCTACATCGTGGCCATTAGCATCGGCGCCGTCTTCTTCGGCGCGGCGACCTACATCGGCAACGGCCCGAACTTCATGGTTAAGGCCATCGCGGACCAGCAGCGCATTCCGACGCCGAGTTTCCTGGGCTACATCCTCAAGTACACCCTGCCGTGCCTGGCGCCCATGCTGGTGGTCGTTTGGCTGCTCTTCTTCCGCAGGTAGCGGCCTCGGGCCGCGCCCCAAAGTGCGAGATAGTCGCGGATTTGGATTGCGCAAGTCCGCAGGACGCTTCAAAGTAGCCTCAGGTATTTGTTGGTGAAGAGCGGAGTGCGGACCCTTTACAACATCCTGTTCACGATCTTTTTCGTGCTATCGGCGCCGTATTACTTTATGCGAATGCGGCGCCGCGGTAATTGGCAAAGGGGTTTCCCCGAACGCTTCGGCAGATACAGCACCAAACTCAAGCAGGCCATCACGAATCGCCATACCCTGTGGATCCACGCCGTCAGCGTAGGCGAAGTCAACGTTTGCACCCAGCTCATCCGCGCCCTCGAGCCCCGCGCGCCGAATCTCAAAATCGTTGTCTCCACCACCACCACCACCGGCATGGCGGAGCTGCGCCGCAAGCTCCCCACCCACGTCAGCAAGATCTACTACCCGATTGACCGTCGCGTCTGGGTTGGCCGCGCCCTGAACACCATCCGCCCGGAAGCCATCGTGCTCGTGGAAGCGGAGATTTGGCCCAATTTCCTCTGGCGCGCGCATGACTATGGCTGGCCGGTCTTCCTGGTCAACGCCCGTTTGTCCGACCGTTCCTATCGAGGCTACAAGCGTTTTGGTTTCCTGTTCCGGCCGCTCTTCGGCCTGCTTGCCGGCGTGGGCGCGCAGAACGAGGCCGACGCCGCCAGGCTCCGCGAGCTGGGCTGCCGGCCGGACGCGATCCACATCGTCGGTAGTTTGAAGTTCGACGCGGCCAAACTCGATGAGCGCCGGCTGCTCAATGTCCCGGCCCTTCTGCGCCAGCTCGCGGTGCCGCGCGGCGCGCCCATTCTGATCGGCGGCAGCACCCACGCCGGGGAAGAAGCCGTGCTGGCCGAAATCTTCCTCCGCTTGCGCGCGAGCTTCCCGGATCTCTTCCTCGTGCTGGTGCCCCGTCATTTCGAACGCAGCCAGGAGGTTGGCCGCGAGCTGGACGCGCGCGGCGTGAACTTCGTGTTCCGCAGCGAGGTCATGAGTCACTCGAAGTTCACGCCCGGAGAAACCGACTGCCTCCTCGTCAATACCACCGGCGAACTCAAGTACTTCTACGAGTACGCCACGCTGATCTTCGTCGGCAAGAGCCTCACCGCCCAGGGAGGCCAAAACCCGATCGAGCCGGGAGCGCTGGGCAAGCCTATGGTCTTCGGCCCGAACATGCAGAACTTCGAGGAAATTGCGCGCGGTTTCGTGACGAAGAATGGCGCGGTCCAGGTGCGCGATGCGGCCGAGCTGGAGATAGCCCTCGCCGACCTGCTCGCGAACGAGCCGCGCCGCGCGGAATTGGGCCGCAACGCCCTGAAGGTCGTTCATGAAAACCTCGGCGCCATTGATCGCACGGTTGACATGATCGTCCGCCACCTCGACAACGGCGAACTCTACATCGCCTCGTGAGCCGACGGCGCGCCCGCGCCGGTACCCTGATCCGCCGGGAACCGGCGCCCTTGCGTCCCGGCCGCTCTTGCGGGCAACTGCCCTAACTCAGGATGCGGCGGCCCTCGTCGAGGAAGATGCCCTTGAAGTTCATCTCCAGCGCTTGCGGGTTCGACGCCTTGCTGAGGGCCTCCTGCTCGCTCACCTTGCCCTCCTTCACGAGGTTGAACAGGGCTTGATTGAAGTTGAGCATGCCGTCCTCACTCCCCGTCTCGATCGCCGCGGCCAATTTGTCGAGGCGGTTTTCCTCGATCAACTTCCGCACCGTCGGCGTGTTGATCATAATCTCGAGCGCTGGGGTCATGCTGCCCGCCAATGTGGTAACCATCCGCTGACAAACCACCGCCTGCATCGTGCCGGCGAGTTGGCGGCGGATCTGCTCGCGCTCATCTGCCTTGAAGAAGTCCAGAATGCGGCTGACGGATTGCGCGGCCGTCGTAGTGTGGAGCGTGGACAGGACCAGGTGCCCGGTGTCGGCCGCGCTCATGGCCGAGGTGAAGCTGACCGAGTCGCGCATTTCGCCGATCATGATGATATCCGGGTCCTGCCGCAGGATGTGCTTGAGAGCATGATGGAAGGAAAGCGTGTCCAGGCCGACCTCGCGCTGCTCGATAACGCATTGGTTGTCCTCGAACACGTACTCGATCGGGTCTTCCAGGGTGACGATGTGCTTCTTGAAATTGGCGTTGATGTGCTCGATCATGGCTGCCAGCGTTGTTGACTTGCCGCACCCGGTCGAACCGGCCAACAGCACAATTCCGCGCGGCGACTCGGCGATCTTCTTCACCTGCTCCAGCAGGCCCAGTTCCTGAAAGCTGGGCACGAGCGTCTTCACGTAACGCATGGCCAGGCACCACTGGCCCCGCTGTTGAAAGAGGTTGGTGCGGAACCGGCCAATCCCCGGCAGGAAATACGAAAAGTCCGCCTCCCGCTCCTGCTCGACCCGCTTGCGCAAGTGCGCCGGCGTCAACTGCTGCACCACGTTGTTCATCCACTCCTCGGTCGGGAAGGGGCACTCGATGGCAATAAGCTGGCGATTGATGCGGAAGATGATCGGCGTCCCGATCTTCACGTGAACGTCCGACGCCCCGCCGTCCACTGCGGTTTTCAAGATGCGATGAAACAGTTCCATATGCCGCCACAGGGTAGCAAGTGCGGGCGCGGAACCAAGGAGGAAAAGCAGATGGCCCGCCAGCATGGCTGGCCGCGGCGCCCGGGAGCCGGGCTACTTCAACGCGCGCTCGAGTCGCTGCCAGAGGTCCTCGGGATCCTCCAGCCCAACGGAAATGCGGATCAGGTAGCGCGACACGCCACACGACTCCGCCCACTCCAGCTCGGTGTAGTGTGCCAGCAGCGTGAACGGGCAGGCCAGCGTGAACACCGTTCCCAGACTGGGCCCTTTGCAGATTTCGAGGCGATCGTAGATGCCGGCGGACCTTGCTTCCCCGCTCCGCGGCAGGAACGTGACCAGGGCGCCCCAGCCGCCGTCTTTGCGCCGGACCGCTTCGTAGGCGTCGCTGAACTCCCACTTGGGATACCAAACGCGCTCGACCGCCGGATGCGCGCCCAGGCGCTCAGCCAGCAGCAGGCCGTTCCGGTTATGCTGGTTCATCCGCTCCGGGAACCCCCGCGCCTGGGCATCCAGCACCGTGGCATCTTCCCCCCAGAGCAACTCCTCATGCCGGGCGCTGACGATCGGCTTAAGCTCCTGATACAGCGGCGACCGCGGATTGCAGATCAGCGCCCCGCCCATGGCGTCGCCGCTGCCAACAATGAACTTGGTGAGGCTGGTGGCAATCAGATCGGCGTAATCGCTCAGATCCACGTTGGCGGGGGTGGCGACGACATCGTCCACCACCAGCGGCACTCGATGCTCGCGCAGGACAGGGCTTATCCGGCGCACGTCGGCCGAACCCAACAGCGGGTTGCCGGGAATCTCGCAGAAGCATGCCGCCAGCGGCTGCTGCCGAAGCAAGCCACGCAATTCCTCTTCCGTCCGCTCCAGGTGGTGGAGCAGCACCCCGCCGTGACCCAGCTTCTGCTGCAGCTTGAGCGTGTCCACGTACGGAAAGCCCAACTGGGCAGTGGCTCTGCCGGGACTCCGCTGCATGACCGCCTGAAGCGCGGCGAACTGCGCCGCCATTCCCGTAGGAGCCAGGAACACATCGGCCTCGGCACAGCCGTAGAACCCGGCGAGCTGCCGGCGCAAGGACTGTCGGATGGCCTGAGCATCCGGCAGCGGCGTGCGCCCGGCCAGGTGGGCCTCGGCCTGCCGCGTGGATACGATCAGCCCCGTATGCTGCCAGAAGGCGCGCATCGCGGCGTAGCCGTTTTCACTGGTAACGACCCCCTGCATGCCCCGGAACGTCAGGACCTTGGCCTGCTCCCCGCAGGTGTGCTCGACGAATCGCGAGCACAGGTCGGCAGCGCGCGCCGAGGGGAAGGGCAGGCATGGCCGCCCGTCCCCGATCTGTCGCGCCAATTCCTGTACCTCTTTATGGATGAAGAACCTCGGGTAGCCGCTGGCCAGGGCGTTGATCACCTCCCGCTTCTTCTCCTCGTAACCCACCACGTCCTGCCAGCACGGCAGAGCCACCGAGACCGCGTGTGGTGAAGGTGGAATTGGCTGGCCAAGCTCCTCGCTTCGCCAGACGGGATTCTGCGATAGGTCTCGCGCTGTCATCGTGGTCTTGGGCTCTGAGCATACGCCAACCGAGGCCGCAAAGCGAATTCCAGTTGTGCTGCGATGCTTCCCCTCGGTCGGCACCGGCCCACGCGTTTTCCACACAGCCGCTCGGCATCTGTAACTCTCAACTCATCCAGCATCCGCCTCGCTTTGGCCGCCCGCTCAACTCACCTGGCTCAGCCAGCCCCTTTCAGCCACCTGAGCCGTTGACGGCACGCGGACCGGGCGGGGAGACCAACGGGGCCGATCCATCCGCGACGAGTGATGAGAATAGCGGACTTCATAATGCGCCCCGCAGGATACCCTCCGCTATGGCTCAATCGAAGGCGGCTCTGTTTTCGGCTTCGCTTGTCAAAGAGTTGCCAGGAAAAAACATGAGAAAGGGGTTCTGGTGCTCCGCGGACCAATCTGCCTGGCCTCCGAGCGCGGGGACAGTCGCCGAGTCCGGCATGTTTCTGCTTCCGGCTTGCGTTCTGCCAATACGAACGTGTAGGTTTGCGCCCCGATTCGAGTACTGACTCAAAACAAATAGATTCCCATGAATAACACTTATATTACTGAGGTCTTCGACGTAGTGGCGCGGCGCAATGCGGGCGAACCTGAATTCCTGCAAGCCGTGCGCGAGGTGCTCGAGTCGCTCGGGCCAGTCGTTGAACGGCATCGCAAGTACCGCGACGCTCATATTCTCGAACGGATAGTGGAGCCGGAACGACAAATTATGTTCCGTGTTGCCTGGCAGGACGATGCCGCCCGGATGCAGGTTAACCGAGGCTTCCGCGTGCAGTTCAACAGCGCCATTGGGCCGTATAAGGGCGGGCTGCGCTTCCACCCGAGTGTCAACCTCGGCATCCTCAAGTTCCTCGGGTTCGAGCAGGTGTTCAAAAATTCGCTCACCACGCTGCCGATGGGCGGTGCCAAAGGCGGCTCCGACTTCGATCCGAAAGGCAAGTCGGACGGCGAGGTGATGCGTTTCTGTCAGAGTTTCATGACGGAACTGTATCGGCACATCGGTCCGGACACGGACGTGCCGGCGGGCGACATCGGCGTAGGCGGCCGGGAGATCGGTTTTCTGTTCGGCCAATACAAGCGGCTTAAAGGTGAGTTCACGGGCGTGCTGACGGGCAAGGGCCTCAACTGGGGCGGATCGCTGATCAGGCCGGAAGCCACCGGCTATGGCGCGGTCTATTTCGCGGAAGAGATGCTCAAGACTCGCGGCGATTCGCTCGCCGGCAAGGTCTGCACTGTTTCAGGCTCCGGCAACGTCGCGCAATACACCATCCAGAAGCTCCTGCAATGCGGCGCCAAGCCCGTGACCTTGTCTGACTCCGACGGCACCATCCATGATCCGGCCGGGTTCAACGCGGAGAAGCTGGCGTGGGTGCTGGACCTCAAGAACGTGCGCCGCGGGCGCATTAAAGACTACGCCCAGAAGTTCCGCGCTACCTACATTCCGGGCGAACGGCCCTGGTCGGTGCCATGCGACTGCGCTTTTCCCAGCGCCACTCAGAACGAGATCAGCGGGGAGGACGCGAAAACACTGCTCAAGAACGGCTGCAAGCTGGTCTCCGAGGGCGCGAATATGCCCTCCGCACCAGAGGCGGTGGATGCCTACCTGCAAGCCGGCATCCTCTACGGCCCCGGCAAAGCAGCTAACGCCGGCGGCGTGGCCACCTCCGGCCTGGAGATGACGCAGAACTCGATGCGCCTGGGGTGGAACCGTGAAGAGGTGGATCAACGGCTTCACCGCATCATGGTGGATATCCATCACAACTGTTGCTCGACCGCCGAGGATTATGGCGCGCCCGGAAACTACGTGATGGGCGCCAACATCGCCGGCTTTGTCAAAGTGGCCGATGCCATGATTGATCAGGGATTGGTCTGAACCGGGGCGCCTGGTGCTCCAGGATCAGGAGACATCCATGCAACAGCAACCACGGGCGACCACCGGGCTGCCCGGACTCGACGCGGTGCTCAGCGGCATCGAACCCGGCGACAACATTGTCTGGGAGGTGGATGCGATCGCCGATTACCAGGAGTTCGTGTCGCCTTATGTCGCAGCGGCTCAAGGAGCGGGCCGCCGGTTGGTTTACTTCCGTTTCGCCAATCATCCGGCGCTGCTGTTGCCGGGACCCGGCGTTGAGCAACACGACCTGGATGCCACGCGCGGCTTCGAGGCCTTTGTGCGCAACGTGCACGCCGCCATCGAGACCGCCGGCCCGGGGACCCTCTATGTATTCGATTGCCTGTCGCATCTGGCCGAGACCTGGGGGTCCGACCAGAGCCTCGGCAACTTCTTCCAGCTCACCTGCCCGCGCCTGCTGGACTTGGAGACGGTGACCTACTTCGGCATCTACCGCGACCGGCACTCGGCCTACGCGGTTGAGCCGATCCGCGGCACCACGCAATTCATGCTCGATGTGTTCCGGCTGGAAGGGCGGCTCTACGTCCGGCCGGTCAAAGTCCAGTACCGGTCGCTGGATGTCATGAACACGCTGCATGTGCGCAGCGCGGATTTGTTCCGGCCGGTCAAGGAAAGCGCCGTGCTCGCCCCCATCCTCTCGCACACGCAATGGCCGCGCCTGCAAAGCGACCAGCGGGTGGGCTACTGGCGTCGGCTATTCCGCGAGGCGGAAGCAGTGGCGGAGGAGTGCCGCGAGGGCCGTTGCGCGCCGGAGCGTTTGGCGGAGATGCTGCGGCGGGTCCGTTGGGCGCTGCGCGTGCATCGCTCGGGAATCGCCGGGTTGGTGGAGCGCTACCTGACGCTCGAAGACTTTCTGGCTCTCCGCGACCGCATGATCGGCATTGGCTCGGTGGGCGGAAAGAGCCTCGGGATGCTCGTCGCCCGGGCGATTCTCCGCGAGCGCGATCCCGACCTGGCTGCCCGCCTGGAGGCGCACGATTCCTTCTTCGTGGGAGCCGAAGTGTTCATTACCTACCTGGTGCAGAATGGCATCTGGTGGCTTCGCGAGCAGCAGAAGAAGCCTGAGTCTTTCCTTAAGGGCCTGGAAGAAGGCCGTAAGCGCATCCTGGAGGGGCACTTCCCGGCGGGGATTCTGGAGCAGTTCCAGGGCATGCTGGATTATTTCGGCGAATCCCCTTACATCGTGCGGTCCAGTTCCATCCTTGAGGACGCCCGCGGCAACGCGTTTTCCGGGAAATACGAGAGTGTGTTCGTCGCCAACCGGGGCTCGCGGGAGCAGCGCAAGCAGGGGTTGCTCGACGCCGTGCGCCGCGTTTACGCGAGCGTGCTGGACGAAGAGGCGCTGCTCTATCGCAAACGCCGCGGGCTGATGGAGAGCGAAGAGCGCATGGCGCTGCTGATCATGCGCGTGAGCGGCGCTCCCAATGGCCGGTACTATTACCCGCAAGCCGCGGGGGTCGGCCTCTCCTTCAATCCATTTGCGTGGCATAAGGACATTGATCCGCAAGCCGGCGTCCTGCGGTTGGTGTTCGGCCTGGGCACCCGGGCGGTGGACCGCAGCGACGACGACTACACGCGGTTGGTGGCGCTCAACGCGCCCTCCCGCCGGCCCGAGGCCGACTTTGACGATGTGCGCGAGCATTCGCAGCGACGCATGGATTGCCTCGACCTGCAAGAGGACAGGTTCGTTTCGTTGCCTTTCCAGGACGTCATCGAACAGGGACCCGACTTCCCGCTCGACCTGTACCTCAGCCGAGCGGCACAGAACTACCCCCTGATCACCTTCGATCGGTTGCTCCGGGAGACGCCCGTGGCGCGTGATTTGCGCCGCATGCTGGAGATCCTGGAATCAGTCTATGAGCATCCGGTGGACATTGAGTTTACGCTGAACTTCCTCGGCGACGGCTCCTACCGCATTCACCTGCTCCAATGCCGCACGTTCCAGATCCGGCGCGAGGCCGCCGGGATGTCGCCCCACGCGCAAACCACCCACACCCCCCTCCTGGCCGCCAATGGCGCCGTGATCGGAGTGTCGCGTGAGCAAGCACTCAGCCGGATCATTTATATCGTCACGGAGAAGTACGCGGCGCTGCCGGAGCGGGACCGTTATGCGGTCGCCAGGCTGATTGGAAAGCTAAACCGGCTCCATTCAGCGGACGATCGCGGGCTGATGCTGATCGGACCCGGCCGCTGGGGCACTCACAGTCCCTCTTTGGGCATCCCCGTCTCGTTTACCGAAATCAGCCGCGCTTCTGTCGTCTGCGAAGTCGTGGCCATGCACGAGCGCCTCATTCCCGACGTGTCTCTCGGCACTCACTTCTTCAACGACCTCGTCGAGCACGACATGCTCTACGTGGCCTACTTCCCAAAGAAGGCCGGAAACAGCATCAACGAGGAGTGGTTCTGCCGAGCGCCGAACCGGCTGCTGGAGCTCGAAGCCGGCGCGGTGAATCTGGTAGCAGTTGTCCGGGTAATTGACTGCGGCGCCGCCGCGCCAAGCGTCTGGCTGCGGGCCGATACGACGGAACAGGAAGCGTTGGTATTTATCAGGCCCTGAACGGCTACAAGGCCTTCATCACTCTGGCCGCAGCGTCAACCGTGAGGGCGACCTCCGCCTCGGTGTGGGCGGTCGAAAGGAATCCCGCCTCGAACTGCGACGGCGCGAGATACACTCCCTCGGCCAGCATGCCGTGGAAGTATCGCTTGAACCGCTCCCGATCGCTCTTCATCGCATCGGCCAGGTTGTGAACTGGCTGGCCGGTGAAATACGCGCAGAACATCGAGCCGCAGCGGTTGAACTGGACCGGCACACCCGCCGTCGTCGCCGCCTCCTTCAACCCGGCTTCGAGCGCGGCGCCCAGCGCCTCGAGTTTGGAATAGGCATCGCTGGCAGCCAGTTCCTCGAGTGTCGCGATGCCCGCCGCCATGGCCACCGGGTTGCCGCTCAATGTGCCCGCCTGGTAAACCGGTCCGACGGGAGCCAGGCAATCCATGATCTCCGCCCTCCCCCCGAATGCTCCCACCGGCAAGCCACCACCAATGACCTTTCCAAAGCAGCTCAGGTCTGGCGTGATGCCAAACCGTTCCTGGGCGCCCCCTTTGGCCAGCCGGAACCCGGTCATGACCTCGTCGAAGATCAGCAGCGCGGCGTTGGCCCGGGTAACCGTGCGGAGGAATTCCAAATAGCCCGGCTTGGGCAGATACAAGCCGGCATTGCCGGGCACGGGCTCCACGATGATCCCTGCAACCGTGTCCCGATTGGCCGCAAAGGCTGCTTTCACCGCTTCCGGGTCATTGAACGGCAACACGATAGTGTGCTCCGTAAAGGCGGCTGGCACGCCCGCGCTGTCCGGGTTCCCGAACGTCAGCGCCCCGGACCCGGCCTTCACCAGCAGAGAATCCGCGTGACCATGATAGCAGCCGTCGAACTTGATGATCTTGTCCCGCTTCGTGAACCCGCGCGCCAGGCGGATGGCCGACATGGTCGCCTCGGTGCCCGAGTTGCACATGCGCACCTTCTGCACGCTGGGCACCCAGGAGCAGATCAGCCTGGCCATCGTAACCTCGAACGGGTTCGGGATGCCGAAGCTCGTGCCTCTGCCCGCCGCCGCCCGCACCGCCTTGATGATCTTCGGGTGCGCGTGGCCGAGAATCGCCGGCCCCCACGTGCCGACGTAATCCACGTACCGGTTCCCATCCACATCCCACACGTGTGCGCCTTTGGCCTTGTTCACGAAGAACGGCTGGCCACCGACCGCCCGAAACGCGCGCACGGGGGAATTCACCCCGCCGGGGATGTAGCGCAAGGCTTCGGCGAACAGCCGATCCGATTGGGTCCGCGAGATCATGGCAGCAAGCTAATCGCAGGCAGGCCGAAAGCACGCGCAAAGTTTACCGCGAGGCCAGCCCGTTTCCTGTCCGGACAACGTGGCGTCAGGCCGGCTTACGGTGCTGCTCGTACCATGCGACCGTCTGGCGCAGGCCCTGCTCGAAACTGGTGCGGGCCTCGAATCCGAACAATTCCTTCGCCCGCCGCGTGTCAAGGCAGCGGCGTGGCTGGCCATTAGGTTTGGTCGTATCCCATACGATTTGGCCGGTGAAGCGGGTTTCCCGGGCGATCAGCGAGACGAGGTCGCGGATCGTGATCTCGCGGTTGGTGCCGAGGTTCACCGGCTCGGGGCCGTCGTATAGCTCGGTGGCGAGCAGGATGCCCTCGGCGGCGTCGGCTGCATAGAGGAACTCGCGGGTCGGGGTGCCATCACCCCATAGGGTGATCTCGGGTCGGCCCGCGTTCCTGGCTTCGATGCATTTGCGGATGAGCGCCGGGATGACATGGGAGGACTCGGGGTCGAAATTGTCGCGCGGGCCATAGAGGTTCACGGGCAGCAGGAAGATGGCGTTGTAGCCATATTGCTCGCGATAGGCCTGCGCCTGCACGAGCATCATCTTCTTCGCCAGGCCGTAGGGCGCATTGGTTTCTTCCGGGTAGCCGTTCCACAAGTCTGCTTCGGCAAACGGCACGGGGGTGAACTTGGGGTAGGCGCAAATGGTTCCCAGGGCGACGAACTTGCCGACGCCGTGCAGGCGCGCGTGCTCTATGAGCTGGATGCCCATAATGGCGTTGTCGTAGAAGAACTTGCCGGGGTTGGCGCGATTCGCTCCGATGCCGCCTACTACCGCCGCCAGGTGGAGGATGACATCGGGCTTCTGCTCGCGCAGCAGCCGGACAATGTGGTCACGGTCCCGGAGATCCCACTGTGCTCTGCGGGGCACGTACACATTGTCCACGCATCCGCGTCTTGCGAGGCGGGCCAGAACAAAAGAGCCCAGGAAGCCGCCTCCGCCGGTGATGAGGATCTTCTTGTCCCTCAGGCTGATCATGGCTGATCACCTCGGTCACCAGGTTTTGCCGCCACCGCCTCGATGTCGGCGTCCACCATCAACCGCGCCAACTCGGCAAAGGTCGTTTTGGGCTTCCAGCCCAGCCGCTTCCTGGCCTTCGATGCGTCGCCAATGAGCAGGTCCACCTCGGCTGGCCGGAAGTAACGCGGGTCAATCTCGACGTGATCCCGATAGTCGAGTCCGACGTGGCCGAAGGCTGCTTCGAGGAACTCACGGACGGAGTGGGTCTCACCGGTGGCGACCACGTAGTCATCGGGACTGTCCTGCTGCAGCATGAGCCACATGGCTTCGACGTACTCCTTGGCGTAACCCCAGTCGCGTTTGGCGTCCAGGTTGCCGAGGAAGAGCCTGTGCTGGAGGCCGGCTTGGATGCGGGCCACGGCGCGCGTAATCTTGCGCGTGACGAACGTTTCGCCACGGCGGGGGGACTCGTGGTTGAAGAGAATCCCATTAGTCGCGTGCATGCCGTAGCTCTCGCGGTAGTTCACGGTGATCCAGTAGGCGTACACCTTCGCGGCCCCGTAGGGCGACCGGGGATAGAACGGGGTCGTTTCCGTCTGCGGCACCTCCCGCACCTTGCCGTACATCTCGCTGCTCGATGCCTGATAGAACCGCGCCTTCACTTTGGTTTCGCGCATGGCTTCCAGGATGCGCACCGTGGCCAGGCCCGTCACGTCGCCCGTGTATTCAGGGATGTCGAAGCTGACCCGCACGTGACTCTGGGCGCCGAGGTGGTAAACCTCGTCGGGTTGGATCTGGTAAAGCAGCTTCACCAGGCAGGAAGAGTCGGCGATGTCACCGTAATGGAGGCGCAATCGCGCGTCGTCAATGTGGGGGTCCTTGTAGATGTGGTCCAGCCGCCCGGTATTGAAGGTCGAGGCCCGGCGAATGATGCCATGGACTTCATAGCCCTTGGCCAGCAGAAATTCCGCGAGGTAAGACCCGTCTTGGCCGGTGATTCCAGTGATGAGTGCCTTTTTCAAAGGATGTGGTCTATTGGCGGAACGCAGCGCGCAACGAACTGCCTTCCCAACGTTATCTGGCCGGATAGGCTAAAGTGGAATCGGCCGGGGTCAAGATGCGACTGGGTTTGGAGTTATCAACTCTGAGACTCCTTCAGGACGCGGCCTTCCGCCATCTCGATGATCCGCGCGCCCCTTTTGCCCAGGTAGCGCGAGTGGGTTACCATCACCACCGTGATCCCACGAAGCGCATGCTCTTGCTCTAGGGCGCCAATGATTTCGCTTTCCGTGCGCTCGTCGAGGTTGCTGGTGGGTTCGTCGGCCATGAGGACTTCGGGTTCATTGATGAGCGAGCGCGCGATGACCACGCGCTGCTGCTGTCCGGCGGAAAGTTGCCGCGGCAGAGCGGTGAGCTTGTCCGCCAGGCCGACCATGTCCAACAGCTTCACCGCTTGCTCCCTCACCTCCCCCTGAGCCGGCTTGGCCCTGAACGCCACGGGCAACAGGACGTTCTCCAGGGTGGTGAGGCTGGGCAGGAGGCTGGGAAACTGGAAGATGAAGCCCATCTTCCAGTTGCGCATGGCCGACTGTTGCCGGTCCGGCAAACTCCACAGGTCCGCCCCGTCCCATTCCACCGAACCCGCGGAGGGCCGGGTCAGTCCCGCGATCAGGTTCAAGAGCGTGGTCTTCCCGGAGCCCGACCGGCCCGTAACGACGACAAACTCGCCGCGTTTGACCGATAGGCTCAGCTCGCAAACGGCGGTCACGGAGCCGGCCCCATCCAGCGGGTAAACCTTGGTTACTTGCTTAAGATCGAACATGGCTTCACTCCCGCATGGCCGAGGCGGGCTCCATGCGGCTGATTCGCCAGGCCGGGACCAGGGCCGCCAACACCACGCTGATCAGCGCCACCAGCAACCCGCCGGCAACCAACCCCGCCAGCAGTGCCGGCGGAGGAAAGAGAAACGGCATCTCCAGCAAGAAGACGATCGCCTCGCGGAACCAGAAGGCAACCGCCAGGCACAGGGCAATCCCGCTGGCTGCGCCCGCCAGGGCCAGCACCGCCGCTTCGGTTAGAAGCAGCCGAAAAACCAGGCTGCGGGGCGAGCCCAGGGCGCGCAAGACGCCCAACTCGCGCCGGCGCTCATTTGCCGCCAGGGAAAAGATGAGGCCGCTCACTGCCACGGAGAGCAGCCAGACGAGCGCCAGGACCACCATGGTGATCCTGAGCTGGCCGCTCAGCTCCCGGCGGGTGCCGCGAAACAATTCCGGGCTTTGCAGCGCCGTTACGCCGGGCACTTCGCGTCCGATGCGAGCCACCATGTGCTCGGGCGCGACTCCCGGCTGCAGTTTCAGCAGGATCGCTGAGATTTGGTTGGTCGGCACCACCAGCTCTCGCTCGGCACGGGTCTTGGACTGGCGCGCCACTTCGTACGCCGTTTGAAAGGTCATAAACAGCGTCTGGTCCAGACCGGTGCCCGACCGTGCCAGATTCCCTTTAAGCCGGACCGGGGTGCCATAGACCAGGATACTCGCCTTTTCGTGAGGCACGAAAACCTGGCTGCCTCCAAGCACTTCGTCCGGTCCCAACTCGCCGCCCCAATTCCGGGCCAGCCAGGGTCGAAGAGTAAAATCCGTAGCCGGATCAAAGGCCACGATGAACATTTCCGAAGCCGAACAACACGAGGCGCCCGCCAGAGTCGCCAGGTGAAGTTGTGGCGAAACCTGGGCCACGCCCGGCAGGCGCGCGATCCTGGCCAGGTTTTCAGCCGGCATCCAAACCGGCGCGGGCTTGCCCATCAGCAGCGCCGTCTCCACCTTGATTTCCGCGCCCTCAGGCACAATCAGCAGGTCCGCGCCCAGCCGGCCCAGCACCACCTGCAAGCTGGCCCGACCGCCCTCGGCAATGAATGTGACGGTAAAGGGCAACGCCGCCAGCAACAAAGCACAGGAGAAGACGACTCCGCTTCGGAAGCCGTTTCGGGTGACGTTGCGATAGATCAGGCGCGCCACATTCATTGGACTCACTCTTTTTGCCGGCCCGCGAGCAGGAAACAGAGCGCGCCCAGGGCCGCCACGATAATTCCCGCCGATGTCAGCATCGGTCTCATCAACGCACGGCAGACCATATCGGGCATGGCACACACGCCAATGAGCACCGTCGGAAGCAAGACGACAAACAGGCCCAGGGCCATGGTCATCACCGCCGGCTGCCGGCAGGTTTCCTTGCTCCGGCAGAGGAGCAAATAGGCCCCGCAAAGCACCAAGGGAACGGCCAACGCAATTTCCGCCCGGGCGGTCCAATGGCATTTCATGGGCAGACTCCTGCCGCCAGGCAACTCGATTGCCTTTCCCTGGGATTGACAGTCCGTGAATTGTGGGGCGACCCCCACTACAGCGGCTAGAAGGATGATGATTGCGGCGGCAGCTTTCATTGGTCGGCTTCCTGTGTTCTACAAACGTAGTGATGGTTGTCTTGCATTCGCTACAGAGACCCGCAAAATGCCACAGGCGAATCTTGGCTCTCGCGCTTCCGTTTACGCAAGCCGTATTCGCGTGCCGCTACCACGGCACATCGCAGCCCCGCCCGACCGTCGCGTCAAACCCCCGTTCACGCCAGCCGGTTCATCCGGGAGGTTTGTGGATGGGTTGGGGCAAGTTGAACGGCCGGCCCCTGCAAGTTGGACGGCTGGAACTGCCCTCCAAGACAGCGTAACGGGTTGGGCGCAACCAGGACACCCAGATCGCGCCGTCGCCGATCTCGCCATTCCACACTCGGGTCTCTGGTGTGGCGGCACCCCCCGGATAGGCGCCGCATGGGCCCCTAACGCGGGCAGCAGCTCAGTGACGGCATCCCTTGCAACCCGTCAGGACCCGAAGCGATTTGGGTTGACGATGCTCTGGAGCCGGCCGCACCTGGGAGTCTTACCTGAGACACACCGGACACTCACCGGACACTCACCGGACACTCACCGGAGACACACCGTAGATAACTTTCCACCCCTCTTTGGAGGCTATTGGTGTAAGCTGTTGTTTTCCAACGCCTTATAGTAGATGACTGCAAAACCGCCAAAACTGGTGGATTCTCCTCTCCATAGGCAGTGTAATGACTTGTGGCGCAGAGACATACAGCGTCTTGGCGAATGAACCGGTGCCTTTCTATCTTCAACTGTCTCGCTGGCTCTGACGAGTCGATTCGCAAACCAAAATCGCGAGTTAATTTCATTTCACATTTCGAGAAAACGCGGGCCCCACGGCAGGGACTGGAGCGCGAAGGAGGGCCGACGACGCTCGACCGCGCAAGAGTTGATCGGCCTCCCTCTTTGCGTCCGGGAGCCAATCACTCACGCAGCGCCAGCTTTTGCACCACCGGCTTTTCCCGCAGCCGCATGATCAGGCAATACACCGTCGGCGTCGCAATCAGCGAGAACAGCATCGAGATGCACAGCGCACCAATGATCCCGATGGCCAGTGGCCGCAACATGTCCGCACCATGCCCGATGCCCCACGCCAGCGGCAGCATCGCCAGCGCCGTCGTAAACGTCGTCATCAAAATCGGCCGCAACCGCCGCCGACCCGACCGCACCAGCGCCTCCTCGATGCTCGCGCCCGCCGCCAGGTGATGGTCCACCAGGTCCAGCATGAGGATGCCGTTCTTGGCCACGATCCCCACCCCGATGATCGCTCCCAGAAAACTCACGATGTTGAGCGTCGTCCCCGTCAGCCACAGCGCCCCCACTGTTCCCGTTAGCGCCAGCACGCTCCCGAAGACAATCGCCACCGGCTCCCGGAAGCTCCGGAATTCCAACAGCAGCACCGTAAACACCAGCGCGACGCCCAGGAACAAGACCACCATCAGGTTGCGGAAGCTCTCCTCCTGCTGCTGGAACAGGCCGCCAAACTCGACCACGCCCGGCGGGATGCTCTTGTCCGCCGCCAGCACCTGTTTGATTTCGGCGATGCCGCTGCCCATGTCCCGGTTCTCCAGCGCCGCCGTCACCGCCACGAGCTGCCGCAAATCTTCCCGCGCCAGTTCGAGCTGGCCGGCTTCTTCGGTGATGTCCGCCATCTGGGAAAGCTTCACCAGGCCCCCGCCGGGCGTGCGCAGCGGCAGCTCCCGCACCGTGTCCAACCGGTTGAGCCCCCGCGGGTCCGCCTTCACGCGAATCTCCACCACCCGGTCACCTTCGAGCACGGACGACGCCGTGCGCCCCAGCATGGCCGTGTTGATCGCGGCGGCAATGTCGTCGCTCGTGAGCCCGTGCCGCTGCGCTTCCATCGGCCTGACCCGGAAGCTGATCGTCGGCCCCGTCATGCGCAGGCCGTCGAACGTGTCCACCACGCCCTTCACCTTCTCGATGCTCTCCTTCACCTCCGGCGCTTTCTTCATCAGCCATGCCGTGTCGGTCGAGAACAGCTTGATTTCAATCGGCTTTGGCGACCACAGCAGATCCCCGATCAGGTCCCCCAGGATGCCTGGAAACTCCCACTCCCCCGCCGGCAACGCCGCGTTGAGTTTCCGCCGCAGCTCCTGCTTCACCTCTTCTGTGCTCCGCTTCCGGTCTGGGCGCAGCTTCACCAGAATATCGCTCTTGTTTGGCTCGGCGATCGCCAGCGCCAGCCGCGCCCCCGTGCGTCGCGAGTAACCCTCGACCTCCGGCGTCGCCAGCAGTATCGCCTCCGCCTGCTGCATCATCCGGTCCGTCTCCTCCAGGCTCGTGCCCCACGGCGTCAGGCAATCAATCACGAAACCGCCCTCATCCATGTCGGGCATGAACCCCGTCGGCAGCCGGTTGTAAACCTGCCACCCCGCGAACCCGATGCCCAGGCACACCAGCAATGTCACCCATCGCCACCGCAGCGTCCGCCGCAGCGCCGCCTCGAACAGGCCCAACACCGGCCGCATCACGAAGCCGCCCTCTTCCGCCTTCGGCGAGTGGCCGTGCTCCAAATGAGCCCGGTCGCGCAGGAACAAGGAGGCCAGCGCCGGCGTGAGCGTCACCGCCAGCACCAGCGAGGTCAGCAGCGCCACCACCATCGTCAGCGCCAGTGACCGGAAAAACACGCCCGGCAAGCCGTCCAGGAACGCCAGCGGGATGAACACCACCACCGGCGTCAGCGTCGAGCCCACCAGCGGATGCAGGATCTCCCCCATCGCATTCTGAATCGCCGCCAGTCGCGAATCCCCGTGCGCCACGCGCGCGTAGATCGCTTCCACCACCACAATGGCGTCGTCAATGATCAGCCCAATCGCCGCCGCGATGCCCCCCAGCGTCATCAGGTTGAACGTCAGCTTCGCCGCCAGCATCACCACCACCGTCGCCAGCACCGAAACCGGTATCACCATAATCGCCGTCAGCACGCTCCCCCAGTTTTTCAGAAACAGGTACAGAATCACCACTGCGAAAAGCAGGCCCACCACGATGGCCTCCCATACGCTGCCCACCGAATCTCGCACCAGCAACGACTGATCATAATAGAACGCCAGTTGCATGTCCGGCGGCAGCGTCCGCCGCAGCTCCGCCAGTTGCCCCTTCAACTCCGCCGCGATGTTCAGAATGCTGCTCCCCTTGGGCTGCGCCCGCAGATTCATCAGCACCGCCCGCTGCCCCTGGGCGTTCACCACGTTGAACACCGGCTCCGGCCCCCGCTCCACGCGCGCGAAATCCCGTATGCGCACCGGCTGGTTCTCCCGCATCCTCACCACAAAGTCCTCGATGTCCCGCGGCCCCTTCACCCGGCTGTCCACCAGCGCCAGGTAAATCGTGTAGTTCTCCATGTGAAAACCCGCCGGCGCCACCAGGTTGTTCTTTTCCAGCGAGCCGGTGATGTCAGTCAGCGCCAGGTTCGCCGCCGCCAGCTTCACCGGGTCCACCACCACGTGATACTCCGGCGTCCGGCCGCCCACCAGGTCCACCCGCGCAATGCCCGGGATCCGCAGGAAGCGCGGCTTCAGGTCGTAGCGCGCCAGTTCCCACAGCTCCGTGATGTCCCGCTTCGGGCTCGTCAGGCTCACGCCCAGGATCGGGAACGCATTGAACGTCAGCCGCCACACCGTCGTCTTCGTGTTCGCCGGCAGGCTCGCCTTGAGCTGCGACACCCGGTTCAACACATACAGCTCGCTCTCCACCATGTTCACCCGCCAGTTGAAGAACACGTTCACCTCCGCGCTCCCGCGCCCTGTGGCCGAACGCACCTGCACCACCCCCGGAATATCCTTCATCGCCTCCTCGACCGGTCGCGTCACCGTCGCCATCATCTCGTCGGCCGGCATCACCCCGCTGTCAATCAGCACCACGCACCGCGGAAACTCCGTCTCCGGAAACACCGACGACGGCATTCGCAGCGCCGAGTAGATCCCCCCCAGGCACACCGCCACCGTGATAAAGATGATCGCCAGCCGGTGCCGGATGGCAAACGCGCCCACACCCGAGCCGCCCGGCGCGCCCGTCGGTTTCCCGGCTCCCTCGCTCATTTCGCCGCTCCCTCCGGGTTGAGGATGCGCACCTTCGTTTCCTTCGGCAGCGCGTAGGAACCCTGCGTCACCACCGTCGCCCCCTCGCTCAATCCCTCGCCCTCCACTTCCACCAGCCCGCCATCCCGCAGGCCCACCTTCACCGCCCTTTGCTTCGCCACGTCCCCTTCCACCACCGAAAGTGTGCTTTGCCCGTCGTGGTCCGTGTACACCGCCTCGCGCGGCACGGCCAGCTTCCCCGCGTGCTCATCCGTAATCACCCGCACATGCACGAACTCCCCGCTCCGCAATCCCGCCTCCGGCGGCACCGACACCCGCACCAGCACCGTGGCCGTCTTCGCGTCCACCTGCGGGCTCACATACAGCACCTTGCCCTGTGTCTCGGTTTTCGCGTCGCGCTCCGCCACCAGCTCCGCCACTTGCCCTTCCTTGAGCAAAGCCGCCTCCGTCGCCGGCACGTTGGCCGTCACCACCAGCCGCGCCGGGTCAATCACCTCCGCCACCACCGTGTTCGGCTCCACCGTCTGGCCTGGCTGCACGTTGATCCGGGCCACCACGCCCGCCAACGGCGTGCTCAGTTGCACCAGCGCCAGTTGCGCTTGTGCCCCTGCCAGTTCCGCTTTCGCGGCGGCAAGCTGCTGGGTCGCCTCCTGCATCAACTTTTCCGACGTGCCCTCGATCGCTTTCAGCTTGTCCTGACGCGCCACCTGCTGCTCGGCAAACTCCACCGCGTGCCGGGCCTTCTCCGCCTGCGCCAGTGCCACCCGGTCATCCAGTTTCACCACCACGCTCCCGGCCTCCACCCGCTCGCCCTCCTTCACCGGCACGGTCATCACAATGCCCGCGGCAGGGGCAGACAGCCGCGCCGCTCCGGCCGGTTTGCCGCCCCCCGCCGGCTCCGCTTCTACGGTCCCGTAGGCATCCACCCGCGCCCGCAACGTCACCCGCGTCACCTTGCCCACTTGAACAGCAACTTCGGTGGCTGCTTCTTGCTCCTCCTCGTGCCCCGCGCCGCAGCCGCTCAGGAACGCCGCCGTTAGCACGGCAACACAACCAGACAAAATCAATCGAGTCTTCATGGGTTCTTCAGTGCTTGGGGTGCCTTTGGATCTTGTGAAAGCTGGAGCGGGTCGCCGGAAAGCAGCACCGGGCTTTGCAGCGCCTCTTCCAATTGCCCGAGCGCCTGCTGGGCCTTCGCCACCGCCTCCGTTCGCGCCAGCCGCGCCGCCGCCAGCTCCACCTGGCCCGCGATCACGTCGCCGCGCGTCACCTCGCCCGCCTGCAGCCGCCCGCGCAAAAGCCGCTCCTGCTTCTCCAAATTCGCCAGCAACGAATCCGCCGTCGCCGATTTCTCCAGCGCCGACCGGTACCCCGCCAGCCCGCGCTCCACCTCTGCCATCACTCGCGCTTGCAGCGCATTGAACCTCGCCGCGCTCTCCGTTCGCCGCGCCTCCGCTTCCGCAATCGGCCCCCGGTTCTGATTCAACACCGGCAACTCCAGCGACAATCCCACGCCCCACTTGTTGTCCCCCTGGTCGTATTCATAGCCGGGATTCAGATGCACATCCGGATACTGCTTCGCCACCTCCAGCCGCAGCGCCGCCTCGCTGGCGGCGTATTCGGACAAAGCCGCCAGCACATCCGCCCGGTTCAAAAGCGCCTGCCGCCGCGCCGCCGTCGTATCCAGCCCCGGCGGCACCCGGTCCAGGCCCGCAAAGGAAATCTCCACCCCCTCCAGCGCGCCCACCGGGACCCCAATCGCCTCCGCCACCGCCACCCGGCTCTCCGCCCGTTGCCGCTTCGCGTCGTGCGCCGCCAATCTTGTCGTATCCAGCGCGATCCGCTCCCGCGTCACTTCCGCCGGCGACACCGCCCCCGCCCCAAGCTGCCCTTCGAGCAGCGTCACGTTCTCTGACTGCGCCGCCTGCTGCGCTGCCAGGAGCCGCTCCTTTTCACCGGCGGCATAATACTCCACCAACGCCCCCCGCAGCTTCCCCCGCACCTGCCACGCTACCGCGCCGATATTCAGCTTCGCCGCCTCCGACAAATGCCCCGCCTGCGCGATCCGATGCCCGCGCTTCCCCGCTGTCTCAATCGGGATGTCCAGGTTGAACGCCGCCACCCACGGCGACGGACTAAACGTCGTGGCATTGTATTGCGGCGACGCGCTCACGGTCGGATTCGGCCGTTGCCCCGCTGTCTGCAACCCGGCTCGCGCCGTCCCCCACTGCGCCCGCGCCACATCCAGCTCCGGCGAGAAATAAAACGCCGCCAGCGTCAGTGACTCCAACTCCCACGTGCGCCGCGGCCACTCCCCGCTCACACGGTTCGTCTCCAGGTACGCCCGCAGCCCCGCGCCGCTCAGCGACCTTCCCTCGAAGTCGGCGGCCACCTTGCCCGCCGCCAGCGGCTCGGCCTGGTAATGCGCGCAACCCACGAGCGCCGCGCCCGCCATCACGCTGGCCAACAGCACACCCGCCGCGCCGCGCGCGCCGCGCCGCCACGCATCCGAAAAGTCATTCTGCATAGACAACAAGAAACCCCTACCCGCGTGCTTCACATCGCGCCGGTAGGAGTCATCAGTCCCGCAACTGCAGGACGGTTCACCCTCTGAGAGGGATGGCAGATTCCATTGCCAACAACTGCGCGCCTGAATACCCGCTGCGACTTCCAGCCGCAAGCTCTTTCCTTATCCGTTCCCTGCGTCCCCTCAGTCCCACTCCGCTTCACTCATCACGTCGCACGATCATACCCGCCGACAGCTCACCATGCCATACCCTCAAATTGGGGTGCCCGCCGCTATCCTTCATCTGCCATCGGTCATCTGCCATTGGCTATCGGCTACCTGGACCCCCGACCCGCGCTACCAGCAGCGCCCCCGCCGCAAACAGCACCGCGCTGTATCCAAACGCCACGCTCGTCCCGAAGGCCGTCCACAAACCGCCCACCACCACGCTCGACACAAAATCTCCAACCCCATTCACTGTCGCCAGCACCCCGAACGCCATCCCGTGCTGCCTCTCTTCCACCAGCTCCGCGCAGAAGGAATCCTCCAGCGTCTCCTCAATCCCCACATAGATCCCGCCCGACACAAACACCAGCCCCAGCGTCCAGACCGTGAACGGCATCACAACGATTGCAACCGCCATCGCCGCCGCCAGGAAGTAGCCGCCGGCCAGCACATGATGCTTGTTAAATCGGTCGGCCAGCCATCCTGCCACCAGCGAAAACGCCGCGTAGAACACGTTGTGCAACACATACAAGCCCACCGCCACACTCGCTGCCTTCGCCGCGCCTAGCGCCGGCGCCAGCTTCTGCGTCGCCAGCAAAATCAGCAGCGTATGCGCGAAATCCCCCGCCCCGAACAAACCCACCGCCACCAAGAATTTCCGATACGCCTTCGGCAGCAGCCGCAGCCGTTCCCCAAATGATATGTGCGGCACCGGCGCGCGTTCCTTTTCCTTCACTAGAAATGCAATCACCCCAGCCGCCGCCAGCCCCGGAATAAGTGTCAGGGCAAACAACGTCGGATAGTGATGGTTCACTACCCCCAGCAGCACGAACGCGCTCGCCGGCCCCGCAATGGCCCCCACCGTGTCCATCATCCGCTCGAGACCGAACGCCCGCCCGTAGGTCTCCTTGCTCACCGCGCCCGCCAGCAGCGCCTTACGCACCGGTGTCCGCACCCCGCGCCCCAGCCACGCGCACGCGCGCGCGATCAGGACATGCCACGCCGCAGTTGCGAACCCGAAGCAGGCCGTGCCCAAGGCCGTCACAACGTAGCCCGCCACCGCAATCGGTTTGCGCCGCCGCAGCTTGTCCGTGTAATACCCCGACCCCAGCTTGGCGAAGCTCGACAGCCCATCCGACACTCCCTCAATCAAACCCAGCCACGCGGCCGCCACCCCCATCGTTGCCAGGAACGCCGGCAGCACCGCCGTCGCAATCTCATGCGACCAATCGCTGAACAGCGACGCCAGCCCAATCCCAAGGACGGTCCGATTGAGCCAGCGCACCCTTGGCCTGGGCGCAGCAGGACTTGGCGTGGGTGCAGCAGGAGCTTGCTTCATCGCGGATTCAGATGTGTTTGTTGTCGCTCTCGTCCTTCGTTGTGTAACCGGAGTCCTGCCGGGCCAAGTTGACGCGGTGCTTTTTGGTGTAGGCTTCAAAAAGCTCGTCCGGCGTGATTTCCATCACCTGGGCCAGCGAGATGAGAAAATGAAGCAGGTCCACGATTTCGACGCGGGCATTCTGTTTGTCGAATTTCTGGTAGCTCGCCCACCACTTCCAAGGCATGCAGTCAGTCAGTTCGGCGGCCTCCTGCATCAACGCGCGGCAGTAGTTCAACATCCATTGCTGGCGCTGGGCCTCATCCATCTTGTCCGTATCCACCCCGATCCGGCGGTTAAGCAATTTCTGGAGGTAGAACATCGCGGCCAGCTTGTCCGGGTGCTTTTGGTAGTAGGCGCTGAAAAGCTCCTCGGCGTTTTGGTCCAACGGCAAATGCCCGCCCGTGCGCAACACTTCGGCCAGGGTGTCAATGATATGTTGTTGCAGACCCAGGCCGCCATAGGCAGAGATGGTTTTCTCCACGTCATAAGCGACCCGCTCAAGCGTGACCTCCCCATCGTTCCAAACCGCATAAGCCGCGCGGGCATCGCCGTCTTTGGGCTGGCCGACGCTGCCCGGATTCACCACCAACGTTCGGCGGAAGCGCGTTTTCATGGGCAGATGCGTGTGACCAACGAAAAGGAAGTCGGGGTAGTTCACCGTGTTGAGTTCGGATTCCCACAGCCTCACCGGCTCGATTTCCGGAAGGTAGAAGTATAGCGGGTCGGAAGGCACCGCGTGGCAAGCCACGCAAATGGCGGAATCAAGCTGGAATCTTTGAAGCGGCTGGAGGCCTGCCAGGAACTGCTTTAGCTCCGGCGCCAAAAGCTGTTTGCTCACCTCCTGGGTTGCCACCGCCAGGGCTTGATAGGCTGCCGAGGAGCGCGAGCCCTCGTCCAGCGCGACGGCGCGGTCGTGGTTGCCTTGAACCACCCAGTCGGCAGTGAGATTCCGCATGACCCACGTCACGCACTCGACCGGCTGTGGGCCATAGTTGACCAGGTCCCCCAGGCACAGAATCTGATCCACCTTTGGCTCGGCGGCCAGCACCGCCCGCAGCGCGGGCCAGTTACCGTGGACATCGGAGATAAGCAATATCTTCATAAATCCTAGCATTCGCGTCTTCACGCCGATGACACGGGCCTCTCACGCAACCGTCTCAGGTCGGCTTCAACGCTCCTCACGTCGGTTTCGGCAGTGGCCGTGGCTGCCCGCGCTTCCAAATGGGCACTTAGCAGCCCAGCGCGGGCCGCAAACGCAGCGCGCAATTCCATCAACGACTGTCGAAACCACTGCCGCACTTGCCGGCGGTAGGAATTCAGCAAGTCTGGCAGTGTCTCACCAAGTTGTTGTTCCAACCGCGAACGAATGTGGCGGCGCAAGACCGCCGCGCCCAATGACGACAGCAGCGCGGGTCGCTTCACCACAAGGCTTTGCGTAAACGCCGCGGTGTCGGCAATCGGCGCGCCCGCAGGCAATGGCAGTTGCTCGGAAGTGTCTTTTGCCAAACCCAGTGCCCGGTGAGCCAGTTGCAGCGCCTGGTCCAGTTGCGACCCTGTGAAAGACAACTGTTCCACCAACTTCGCCACCCGCCCGGCGAGGATCTGTTGCATGGAAGCCGAAATCCTTTTCACCACGTTCGCGCTTTTTCCCTCAGCGGAGAGCCAGAGGTCCGCGAGGTCTGCCGCCGTACCTTCGATCAGGTCGTCGGCCAGCGCGGAAACGCCCTCCCCGATGGCGTCACCGTCCCGCTGCGCTGCCTCCAGCAGGGCGTCGGCTTTCCGCACTGCCGTCAGGGCTTCTTGCACGCGCTGGCCAGCCGGCGCCGGGGAAACTTGGCGACTACTCTGCAACCGACTTTCCAGAACCGTGATGACCGCCTCGCGCAACGCGCCCACCTTGCGTTTCCGCGCAGCGCCGGCTTGCTCGCGATGCGATTCGACCAGCGGCATCAATTCCTTCTCCAGCCATTCGTCGCACAGAGCCGCGCTTTCGCCTAGCACGCTGACGAGGTGCGCCCGGAGTTTCAGGTTCGCTTGTGTCGCGAGTTGACGCTCCACGTAATCGCTCGCTTGCCGGCGCTCAGCCGCCCCCAGTAGATCGGCTTTGCTCACCAGCACCATCGCCTGCGCGCCCGATTGGTAAAGGGCCTGCACAATGGCCAGGTCCTCGTGTGTCAGGGTTGAGGCGGCATCCACGAGCACAATGCCCAGGTCACACCGCGGCAGGTAGGCCACCGTTTCCTCCGCCCCGGCAGTGGCGAGCGACCCCAGGCCCGGTGTGTCCACAAACGTCACACCTTCGCGCAACCGCCGCGCGGGCACCTGCACCCGGATACGCATGACATGCTTGGCATTGCCTGGATTCTGCTGCTCCGTCGCAAACTCCGTCAGGCGTGAGAGCTCGACCGTTTGCGGCTTGTCCTCGGCAAACTCAATGATGGCCTGCGGTCTGATGCCGTAGCTCACACGCGTCGGGAACGCCGTCACCGGGGTGACGCCCACCGGCAAGACTTCGCTCTCCAGCAGATGGTTTAACAGCGACGACTTTCCCGAACTAACCCACCCAAATATGCCAATTTCGAAGACATGGTTTTCGAGCCGCTCCAGTAGCATCAGCAACGCGCCGCGAAGCTCGATCATGCCATGCGCGGTTATCACGCGTTCCAACTCGCGCAACAGCCTGGCGTCATCGGTGGTCTTCTCCAGTCGCGCAAAGCGCGTCTGTAAGTCGGCATCGGGACCCTTGTTCAGATAAGCCAGCAGCCGTTCAATCGCTGCGTTCAACTCCGCCACGACCTCGTTGATGGCCGTGATGTCCTCGTCGCTCAAAGCCCCGTAGCCGCGTAGCCGCTGAGGCTCCATCTCGGCTACGGCAATGTGCGTAAAGGTCAATCGCCCGCTCGCGGCCCACAGCGCCCCGCAGACCGGCGCGGGCCGCGGCAAATCCAACCCCTCCATCGCCCGGCCCATCGCCTGCCGCACCCGCTCAATATAGTCGTGAATCACTTTGCGCTGCAGCGGCGTGGAGTCCTGTGTGTACTCCGCAAACGGCGACTTTGACCCCGCCGTGGCTAGGATTTGTTCCGCCTCAGACAGCAAGTTGTCCATGTGCCGAAAAGTCGTGACCAGAGTTCGCGCGTGGTTCTCGTTCATATCACGCTTTGCTCTCTCCAGGCCGCCGCCTCCGGCTGTAGGTTCCTCTCAAATCCCTCCAACTCTTTGAGCGCTCCTTCCACCTCGGCCGCGTTTGAAATCGCCCCCGCCGCCAGTCCCTCCAGCGCCTCCAATTCCTCCAGCGCTAGCCTTTCGGCCTCGCCCGTCAACTCCCTGATCCCCGCCGCCACCCGGTCGCGCCATTGGGCCGCCAGGCGCGAAACATTCTTCTCCACCTCGTAACGTGCCTTTCGCAGCAGTACTCGCTCAATCGGCTTTCGGAAAAACGCCAACGGGATAAGCCACCCCACCGTCGTGAACGCCGCGTCAAAAGCGTAAGCCACATCCACCGGCGGAGCCTCCGGCTCCCGCACTTCGAGCCCGAACTCGCGCGGCGTCAGCGTCACGCCCAGCGCCCTCTTCACATGGCCCGCCAGCCGGTCGTGAAATGCCCCCAGCGTCCGCGCCAGGTGCCTCTCCGTTTTGTGCAGCGGCGTGCAGAACATCCCCCGCTCCGCATGCGACACTTCCGCCAGCTCGCCTCGCAGGAAACCGTTCAGCCACTCCCGC
This sequence comes from uncultured Verrucomicrobiota bacterium, assembly GCA_964625855.1. Classification (GTDB taxonomy): domain Bacteria; phylum Verrucomicrobiota; class Verrucomicrobiia; order Limisphaerales; family UBA8199; genus JAPLUA01. Next base: position 120,256 of record CAZVFC010000017.1, read on the forward strand.
CACGCCGCCACCAGCCGCGGCAAACGCAAGCGCCATCGCCGCAACTCGTCGCGCAGCGCCCCCGTAACGCTTGCCTGCATCGCCACCTGCCTCGGCTGCAGTTGGCCCAGATACCAATCCAGCGCGCTCGCCGACCATTCCCGCGCCAGCACATTCAACTCCGCCCGCAGCAAATCAACCTGCCGACGTTCATCCGCCAGCTTCTCCCGCAACGCTTGCCGCGCCGACTCCGCCTGCGCCGCCGCCGCCAGCGCCACCCGCACGTAGCTCCGCGTCTGGCCCGCCAGCGAAACCAGCTTGTGCCGCGCAATCTCCCTGGACGCCACGCCCCGGTCCCGCACCAGCGGCAACAGGAGCTCACGCTCCAGCGCCTCTTTCAGCGCTCCCTCTTCCGGACGTACCGAATAGAAAAACACCGGCAACTCCCTTCCCCATCTTTGTCCCAGTTGCCGCTCGACAAACGCCAGCACCTCCGCCCGTTGCGCCTGGTTCAGCAAGTCGGCCTTGGTCAGCAGTAGTACAATCCTCGGTGTGTGGCGGCGCAGTTCCTCCAGCAGCCCCAGGTCGCGCTCCGAAAGCGGAGCATCGCAGCTCACCGCCACCAGCGCCGCCCCTACGTTCGGCAACCACTTCATCGCCGCTTCGGTATTGTGCACGAACGCGCTGCCCAGACCCGGCGTGTCCACGAACTCCAAAGGCGCCAGCGCCTGCAGGGCCGGCAGTTCAACCTCCACCGCGGCGACCTCCTTGTCGTTGCCGGGATTTGCGTCCTCGCAAACATACGCCCCAATCTCCCCCACCGGAACGGCCTTCGCCGTCCCGTTCACAAACCGCACCTCCGCCTTTTCCGTCGGGCCGAACCGCAGCCGCGTGATCACCGCCGTCAGCGGCACCACCCCGATCGGCAGCACCCCCCGGCCCGTCAAGCTGTTCAAAAACGAACTCTTCCCCGCCTTGAACCGCCCGAACACCGCCACGTCAATGCCCTGCCTTCCATTGCACTGCCGCCGGCACGCCGCGATCTGCGGCTCCAGGTTTGCCAGCTTCAACTCCTTCGCTAGGCTCTCAATCCGGTCCAGCATGGCATCCACGCGGCTCTTCATAACTCGCCGCCCCCTCCCTTCGCCTCCCGAGCGCAGTCGCCCCCGCAGCCAACCAATGGGAACACCTCGTGTATCCGCCGGTCCAGGTTCAGCCGCTCTAGCGCGTGTCGGTTGGTAAGGTCGTACTTCCCGGTCGCCAACTCCGCAAGCAGTTCGCACAGCACTAGCGGGCTTCCGCCCGACCGTCGTTGCAGCCAGCCCACGATCTCCCGGGCCCCCGGTGGGACGCCGCCACCTTGCACCGCTGCCACCACCAATGCCTGCGTTTCGTTCAGGCTAAAGGGATGCACCTCCACCCGCTCGAACCGCGCCAGCAGCGGCCAGAAATGACCAATGTCCCACGGATGCTCCGACCCCGTGCAAACCCACACCGGCGCCCGCTCCGCGATACTCTCAAAAAACGAACTAACCTTCGGCCCTGTCCAGCCCACACCGTCGAAAGCCACCACCCGCCCAGCCGCGCCTAGCGCCTCCCGCAGCCGCTTCTTCCGGTCCAGGAGCTTCAGTCCCGCTGGCGTAAGCCCTAGCTGCGATTCGAGGCCCTCGCAGATCCCGCCCAGGTGCGCCGACTTGCTAGAAACAAGCAGCGAAAGCTGCTCACGCAGGTGTTCCACCAATGCGGACTTCCCCACCCCGGCCGGGCCAATGATGAGCACGTGCTTGCGTTGCGCGTGCAGTGCCCCCAACTGAGAGATCTCCCTCTCGCGCCCCACGAAGGGAGGCCCGAGTGAAAGCCGGGCCGGCGTCTCCGCTGGCCCGATATTTTGAATTGGATTTCGACTGGCCATAACTCGCTACCGTCGCAAACAACATTGTTTCGGTAGGAGTCATCAGCCCCGCCATGGCAGGACGGTTTCTCCCCGAGTCCCCTCGAGGACAGGCAAACTCCATTGCCTCTATAACGTTACCACCCGCTCGGCGTCCGGCAACCGCTCACTTCCCTTTCCCGAAAACCACCCCGCCGCCAAACACCGCTCGCTTCCCCAGCCCCGCCTCAATCGCCAGCAGCCGGTTGTACTTCGCAATCCGCTCCGACCGGCACGCCGACCCGGTCTTGATCTGGCCGCCGCCCATCGCCACCGCGAAATCCGCCATGAACGCGTCCTCCGTCTCGCCCGACCGATGCGAGATCACGTAGCGCCAGCCGGCCCGCTGACACATCTGGATCGCCTCAATCGTCTCCGTCACCGTCCCAATCTGGTTCAACTTGATCAGCACCGCGTTGCTCGCCTTCTCCCGGATGCCCCGCGCAATGAATGTCGTATTCGTTACGTAGATGTCGTCGCCGACGATTTGCACCTGGTCGCCCATCACCACCATCTGCTTCGCAAACCCGGCCCAGTCATTCTCGGCTAGGCCGTCCTCAAGCGAGACGATCGGGTACTTCTTTATCCACGCCCCGTAGAGCGCAATCATCTCATCGCTGCTCTTCTTGCCCTGGCCGGACTTGGCCAGCACGTATTTCCCATTTTCAAAGAACGAGCTGGCAGCCGGGTCCAGCGCGATCGCCACATCCTTGCCCGGCTTCAACCCCGCCGCCGCGATCGCCTCCAGGATCACCTCCACCGCCTGCTCGTTGCTTTCGAGATTCGGCGCAAATCCGCCCTCGTCCCCCACGCTGGTGGCCAGCTTCTTCTTGTGCAGAATCCCCTTGAGCGCGTGAAACGTCTCCGCGCCGTAACGCAACGCTTCCGCAAACGTCGGCGCCCCCACCGGCATCGCCATGTATTCCTGGAAATCCACGCTGTTGTCCGCGTGCTTGCCGCCGTTGAGAATATTCATCATCGGCACCGGCAGAATCACTGCGCCCGGTCCCCCGAGGTAGGCATAGAGCGGCAGGTCCGCGTCCAGCGCAGCAGCCCGCGCCACCGCCATCGACACCCCAAGAATCGCGTTGGCTCCGAACTTGCCCTTGTTCGGCGTGCCATCCAGCTCGATCATCCGATAATCAATCTCGGCCTGCCGCGATGGGTCCATGCCCACCAACTTGGGCGCGATGGTCTTGTTCACATTCGCCACGGCCTTCAAGACCCCCTTCCCGCCGTAACGTTTCTTGTCCCCATCGCGAAGCTCCACCGCTTCGTTCTCGCCCGTGGACGCCCCCGAAGGCACGCCCGCGGTTGCCGTGATGCCGTTCGACAAGCCAACCGTTACTGAGACTGTCGGGTTGCCGCGAGAATCCAGAATCTCTAATGCACTGATTTCTTTGATCGTTGTCATAGTCTTGTTTCGATTGTTCTGTTTTGTTGTTTCACCGCAGATCGTTACTGCCCTGCTTTCTCCGGCTGCTTCACGATCAGCACGCTGCAATGCGCATGGTCGCTGATCCGGTCCGCCGTGTCCCCCAGCAGCCGCCCCCAAAGCTCCGAGTGGTCGCTGTGGCCCACCACAATCAAGTCATAGCTGCCCTCCTTTGCAGCGGTCACCATCACCTTCGCCGCGTGGCCCGCCCGGCTCTCGCATCCAATGCTCACCCCGTAACGCTTCGCCGCCTCCTCCACTTCAAGCCTCCGTTCCGCAAAATAGTCCTGCGCCGCCTCTGCTTCCGCCTCCGGCTCACCCGGCAAATCCGCGTGCCGCGGCAGCGGTTGCCGCACCCACATCGCCGTCAATTCGCCGCCGCCCTCCTTTGCCAGCGCCGCCGCTCGTTCCAGCGCCGCGCACCCGCCCTTCGAACCGTCATAGCCAACCAGAATCTTCTTAAACATATCGCCTCACTTTCCAAGGGAACCGCTCTTCCCCCCACCATTCACCTTCCGTTGATATAGCCGACCCCAGGCCACCATCGTCCGCACTGTCGGTTGGAAGCACTTCTGCGCGATCAGCGTCGGCACGAACGCGCTCAATATCACCACCGTCACCAGCACCGAATACTGCCCTTGGTCAATAATCTTATTCTGCAGCCCAAACAAGGCCGAAATCGTCCCAAACGTCAACCCCGTGGACATCAGCAGTGCCGTATACGTCGCCTCCCCCGACCGCATGTAGAACACTCGCGCCAACGGCCACACCCCCACCCATTTCGTCGCCATCTTGATGGCCAGCAGAATGGCAATCACCCCCACCGCCGCCAACAGCGCCGGCAGCGACACAAACAGTCCTGCCTTGATGAAATAGAACGGCGTGAAGATCGCAAACGCGATGCTCCGCATCCGGTGCACCAGCGTCTTGTCCCGCAGAAACACCCCCGCCACCACAAGCCCAAGCAGGTACGCCGGCAACACCGCCTCGCTCTTCGCCGTCGAAGCCAGCCCGCCCAGGAAGAACAGCACGAAGAAAATAAACTTCACCTCCGGCTCGCTCACCCGCGTCGCCCCTAGCCGCGCGATAATCCGCCCGGTCCACTTCGGCATGAACCACAGCACCACCGCCGTCACCGCCACAAACACCACGAGCCACACATTGAAGTCTGCGAACAGAATCCCCAGCGCCAGCACCGTCCCGAAGTCCGTGATGAAGCAGGCCGCCAGCAGCGTCTTCCCCAGCGGCGTGCTCCCCAGCCCGCCCTCGATCATCACCGCATACACTACCGCCACCGACGTCGTCGAAAGCGCAATGCCCGCAATCCACGCCTGGTGCAGCGGCCAATGCAGCACGTACTGCGCAAAGAACCACACACCCAGAAACGGCAGCAAAAACGACACCACCCCAATCGTCATGCTCGCCCGCAGGTTCGCCCGCAGCGAAGCCGGGTCAATCTCCGCTCCGGCGAGAAACGTCAGCACCCCGCTTCCCAGCATCGCCAGGAAATTCGTCCACTCGGTGGTGCGCAGCAGGTTGTGGTACTGCCCGAAGTGAATGTTCCCCACGATCACGCCCACCAGGATTTCGATCAGCGCCACCGAGATGCCAAGCCGGATCGAGATCAGACTGGCCACCAGCGCCAGCCCCATCCAAAACGCCGCGATAAACCAGATGTTCTCGATCATATCGGGTATTCGCTATGGCCCATCACCCTTCACGTTTCACGTTTCAAGCTCCACGGCCTAATCCCGTCTTCGCACTGAAGGCCGATCACCGGTCACGCCCCCCCCTCCGCGTCCACCTCCGCCCGGTAATCAATCACCCGCACCTTCTCCAATGTCACCAGCCCCTTCTTCATCATCTCATCCAGCAGTGGCAGAAATCCGTTGATCTTCTCCTCCGTGTCCACGATCTCGATCACCAGCGGCAGGTCCATCGAAAGCCGCAGAATCTTGGCCGTGTGCAGCCGGCTCGACTTCCCGAACCCCATCGGTCCCCGCAGCACCGTCGCCCCCGCCAGATGCAGCTCTCGCGCCTTCAGCACAATTGCCTCGTAGAGCGGCTGATGGTGCCACCGGTCGCTCTCGCCAATGAATATCCGCAGCAACATCGCTTCATGGGGTAAATGCATATCATCCTCCCTTGGTGAGACAACGGACCCTCCCGGCCCGGCCACGCCGTCCGGACCGCCAACCCAGAGTATTCGCAGTGCGCTCATCATAGTTCCTACCTCACCACTGTGCGTGGCGCCGGTAGGAGTTATCAGCGCTGAAACCGGTTCAGGCGGTTCTCTCGCTCCGCGAGCAGGCAAACTCCATTGCCCTAGACCCCGCTCATTAAACCACATTACCGCCCTTCTTGCAAGCGTCCCTTTCCCCGCCCGAAGCCGCTCGCGCAACACCTTCGCCATCACCTGGTGCAGCAGATCGTGGATTTCCGCGTTTGCCCTCCTCAGCTCACTCTGTAACCTTTCGTTGACTTGAGGCTCAGAGTGATGCAGAGATTGGCACGCCGCTGAGGCATGAAGAAAGCGCCGATTGATCCTGGTCCAGCACCTTGAAAGTCTTAGTCATTGAAGACGATAAGAAGATCGCCGCCTTTGTCCGCAAAGGCCTCGAGGCGCAAGGCTTTGTGGTGGACGTCAGTCGTTCCGGCGACGAGGGCTACACCCTCGCCACGTCGCGACCCTATGATGCGCTGGTCCTGGACATCATGCTGCCAGGGCGCGATGGACTGAGTATCCTCCGCAATATCCGCGAGCGGAAGATTCCCCTGCCGGTCATCCTCCTGACGGCTCGCGCGGAGCTCAACGAACGCCTGGAAGGACTGAACCTGGGGGCAGATGATTATCTCACTAAACCGTTCTTCATGGAGGAGCTCATCGCCCGCCTCCATGCCGTGACCCGCCGCGCCTCCGGCACCCCGCAGAGCATCCTCGCAGTCGGTGACCTGACCATGAATCTGCTCACGCGCGAGGTCACCAGGGGCGGAACGCCCATCGAACTGGCGCCCCGCGAGTTTAACCTGCTGGAACATCTGATGCGCTCACCGGGCCGGGTGCTGACGCGGGTTCAGATCTGCGAACAGGTCTGGGACTACCACTTTGATCCGGGCACCAACCTGGTCGAGGTTTACATCCAGCGCCTGCGCAAGAAGGTGGATGCCGGCGCGGCGGTGAAGCTGATCGAGACCATTCGGGGCGTCGGCTATCGCATCAAGCCCCCGTCATGAAGCCTTGGTCATTCCGCTTCAAGATCGCCCTGCTCTCGGCGGTGATTTCCGGCTTAGTGCTGCTGGGTTTCGGCGCCGGGTCGTGGTACCTGCTTTATCGCCAGAAGCTGGCGTCCATTGATACCGAGCTGCGCGCATTGGGCACTCGCCATCCCGGTTGGCTCGCCAACCGCGCGAATTTCGACCGGTTCAACACCTCGCTCCAGTTTATCTTCGGGGAAGAACATGCGGGCCAGATCATCCTCCTGGTGAAGGATGCGCAAGCGCAGACTTTGTATGTTTCGCCCGGGTGGCCCAAGGGTGTCGCCGCTGAAAGCGTTGACTGCTCCCTGGAGGACGATAAGACCGCGAGGGAACAGGCGGCCACAGGCGCCGAGGCGTCGGATCAGCATGGCCCGCCCTGGCGCGGGATGGGCAAAGGGCGCGGCGGCGGCGGGCGCGGCCCTGGGCCGGGCTCCGGTGGGGGGCAAGTGGTGTTCAACAAAGTTCCCAGGTTTCTGACTCTGCAAACCTCTGAGGGCACCTGGCGCCTCGGCATCATGGGAAACGATGAGCTCCGTTTGGTCGTTGGGCTTAATTACGAGACGGTGGCATCGGACCTGAGACGAATGCGCAACATCTTCCTGGTGACGCTGCCTGCGGCGCTGTTGCTGGTCGGCGGAGGGGGGTGGTGGGTCGCGGGTCGAGCGTTGCGTCCGCTGAAGACCATAGCCCGAACCGCCGAGCGTGTGACCGCCCAGGGCCTGGATCAGCGCATCCCGGTCTCGGATGAAGACCCGGAGATCAGCCGGCTCATTCAGGTCCTCAACGGCATGATGGACCGCCTCGAAGCCAGCTTCAACCAGGCAACCCGGTTCAGCGCCGATGCTTCGCACGAGCTGAAAACCCCGTTGGCGATCATGCAGGGCGAGCTGGAAAACGCGGTGCAGGCAGCGGAGCCCGGCTCGCCGCAGCAACAGGTGTTCAGCAATCTTCTGGAAGAGACTCAGCGGTTGAAGACCATCACCCGCGGTCTGCTCCTCCTGGCCCAGGCCGATGCCGGCCGACTCAAGCTGGCCCTGGAGGACGTTGACCTGAGTCTGTTACTGGAAGCGGCGATCGAGGACGCGCGCATCCTCGCTGCCGACACCAGGCTTGACTTTGAGGTGAATATCAAGCCCGGACTTTGGGTCAACGCGGACCGCACGCTGCTACAGATGGCGATCCTCAACCTGTTGGGCAATGCGGTCAAATACAACCAACCGGAGGGCGCAGTGGGGGTAACGCTGGCCGCGGAAGGCAGCGAGCTATTGCTGACGCTCTGCAACTCCGGCCCCGGCATTCCGCCCGCCGACCAGGCGCGGATCTTCGACCGGTTCTACCGTGTGAACCAATCGCCGGCGGCAGATGGCCTCGGTTTGGGTCTGAGCCTTGCCCGTGAGATTGCCCACGCCCACCACGGCAAACTCCTGCTGAAGGAGAGCCGGCCCGATTACACCTGCTTTACGCTCTTCTTGCCGCGGCTAGCGCGGTGAGCGGCTGCCCGATGCCCAATGGCGCCAAGACGTGACCCATTCAGCAGCAGGGGAGCGCGCCCGCCCCGGGCGCAGTGGCTGGCGCCCTCGCCAGCCACCTTCGGGAGTGGCCGAGGCGACCCACCATTCAGCAACTGCGCACGCGCCACGGCCACCCGGCGGGGGCGCCGCGTGACAGCGCCCGGGGCGGGCGCGATCCCCAGAACTTACTGCATGGATACAGCTAAGACGTAAGACGCTCGATTTCGCTTCTCGAAGAACGCAGTAGCTATGAGAATGGACGGCAACTTCCTCCACCGCGGCGGCCTTTGGGTGCTCGGGCAGTTGGCGCTCATGTGCGCGGTAGCAGTGGGCGGCCCGTTGTGGCGGCACCAGTGGCAGAGCCTTGCGCTAACCTTCCTCGGTTGGTTCCTGCTGGCCCTCGCCGCCGGCTGCAGTCTGGCGGGCGCGGCCAGTCTGGGCCGGAACCTGACGCCGTTCCCTCGGCCATCCACCCGCACCCGCCTGGTGCAATCGGGCATCTATGGCCTCATGCGCCATCCCCTATACACGGCGGTGTTCTGCGCCTCCGTCGGCTGGGCGTTGGTCTGGCGAAGCTGGCCCGCACTGCTGGCCGCACTGGCTCTCGCCCCGCTGTTCGATGCTAAAGCCCGCCGCGAAGAACGTTGGCTCAGGCAGCAGTTCCCGGAATACTCCGGCTATGAACAGCGCGTGCGGCGGTTCGTGCCTTGGCTCTATTAGGCAGGCTGGCGCAATTCTCCGCCTTGCTCGACAGGTCGTCATTTGTAGCGGCGCGCGGCCGTCCACATTTGGCGACCATCCCGCGAACTGCGTCGCCACCACGGACGCTCGATCACAAGTGCACAGGGGTCGCTTGTCGGTACGGGTACTGCTTATAAGTTTATGGACAGTCGTGCCTGGAGGCGCCGGGCGCAATAATGCTTGTAGAAGATAAGAACTGGCCAATCAGGACCTGCAGCTCGATTCTATTGAGAATGCGAGCGTCTTGTCGTTGGGCGCTTCTCGTCAGTACCACCGGAGCGCCGACATTCCTGTCGGCCCGCTCTCCCCGACAGGGCTGCCTCCAGCCCGGAGCGCGGCTGTCCCCAGCCGCAGCACGTCCGCAAGGGGTCAAGCCTCAGAACCCATTGGCAGCCTTGCGCGAGCGGTGCTGCTGCGGCTGGGGACAGCCGCGCTCCGCCCCGACGGAGCCGACAGGAATGTCGGCGCTCCGGGTTGGTGGTACTGACAAGATGCGCCCCTTGTCGTTGGCTTTACGACTTCCCCCTTAGCTAATTCTCATGAAATCAACAAGGTGCGGTTTCCTTTCCCTTCTGGCTGGTTGCGCCCTGGGGCTGCTGAGTTTTCCGTTGACGACGGAAGCGCAGCCTTTGGCAGCGGGTGGGCGTAGGCGCCCAGCGGTTGGGCGCCAGTTCCCAATCGGGACCCTGAAGCACTTGGAGGAGTTGCCGCCGGGCCATCTACGTTCCCAGCTTACGGCACTGCCGCCAACCGCACAGGAACGCGCACTACAATGGCTGCGGAGCTTCCATTTCACCGACGCAGACTTGCCGTCGCTTCATGCCGATGCAGCCGGAGGGATCCTTTACGCCTGCAACCTGGCCACTGCCGACACCGCGGTGCAGCCGGAACCACCCGTAATTGGAGAGGCGGCAGTGCCGGTAAGCCCGTTCCCGGCCAGCCTGGTCTTCCACAGCAGACCTGGCGCGGCCAACGTTCTCTATATCAATTTCACGGGGGAAACCGTCTCCAATACGCAGTGGAACCTCGAGATCGCCAGAGCAGTCATTCCAGCCGTGGCCTTTAGCACGGACGCCGACCTGACGACCTTCAGCGACGCCGAGCAGGTGGCAATCAAGCGCATTTGGCAGCGCATGGCGGAGGACTACGCCCCGTTCAATATTGATGTCACGACCGAGCGGCCCGCATTGTTCACCACGCGCACGGCGGTCGCCCTCATCACGCGGACCACGGATGCCAACGGGGAGGCCAATCCCTTCTCGACGGCGGGCGGGGTTGCCTATGTGAACGTTTTCGGCACAAGCGTTTACGCCACCTACCGCCCAGCATGGATTTATCACAACAATCTCGCCAATGAGGAATCCTATATTGCCGAGGCGGCTTCGCACGAGGTTGGCCATAACATGGGACTGAGCCACGACGGCAAGACCGACGGGACGGAATACTACGGCGGACATGGCAGCGGGGACATTTCCTGGGGGCCGTTGATGGGTACGGGTTACAGTCGCAATGTCAGTCAGTGGAGCAAGGGGGAGTATTACCTCGCCAACAACACGCAGGATGACCTGGCCACCATCGCCGGCAAGCTTGCGTATCGCACCGATGACCACGGCGGCACGCCGGGCACGGCGACCGCGCTCGTGATCGCGGGCGGCACGAACATCGTCTCCACCACGCCCGAGACCGATCCCGCCAACACGAATACCTCCAACAAGGGTGTGCTCGAACGTAATACAGACCTGGATGTCTTTTCGTTCGTGACTGGCAGCGGCCTGGTCCGACTGGTGGTCAATCCTTGGATTATGCCCGCGGGGACGCGTGGCGGGAACGTTGACATTGCGGTCGAACTCTACAACGAGGCGGGCACACTGGTAACTACAAATAATCCCACTCTTCAAACCATTGCACTGCTTCAGACGAACTTGGTCGAGGGTCGCTATTACCTCTATGTGCGGAACTCGGGCGCGGGTGACCCCTTCAGCTCCACTCCCACCGGCTACACGGCTTATGGGAGCATTGGCCAGTACTTCATCACTGGCTACCTCACCGAGGCGACGACCTATGTTGTCCCACCGGTGGCTGAATTAGCGGTCACAGACCTCACGCAGTCCGGTCAAAGCACGAAGCAATTCACGGTGACCTATTCTGACGACGCGGCCGTGGACGTGTCCTCGATTGACTCGAACGACATCCTCGTCGCTGGCCCCAACGGCTACAGCCAACTCGCACAGTTTGTCTCGTTGAACACAGCCGGCGATGGCACGCCACGCTCGGCCACCTACTCGGTCACGCCACCGGGAGGCAGCGTCTGGCTGCCTGCCGCCAACGGCACTTACACCGTCTGGATGCAGACGAATCAGGTGGCGGACACGCAGGGGGCATTCGTCGCTGCCGGGCGACTCGGCCAATTTGAGGTCGCCGTGCCGGTGGCCATCTACACGGCGAGCATGGACAACAGCCCCGGCTGGACGCTCGAACCTGAGTGGCAATACGGGACCCCGTCCTATGGCAGCGGCGGACCGACCGGCGGCTTCACCGGTACGAAGATCATTGCCTACAATCTGGCGGGCAATTACGCCAACGGCCTCGAAGCCAAATATGCCACCACGCCCGCAATCAACTGCTCCGGCAGTTCATCGCTTACCTTGCGTTTCCAGCGCTGGCTGCGGACGCGGCCCAACGACCCCGTCTCCATCCAGGTTTCCACCAACGGCAGCACCTGGCTGAACGTCTGGTCCACTTCAAGTGCCGTCTCCGACACTTCGTGGCAGGGGGTGCAATATACGCTGCCGGCGGGCGTTGCGGGAAACCCGACCGTCTGGCTGCGTTGGAGCCTGGCTTCCAACAAGGCCCAGAACGAAATCGGCTGGAACATTGACGACGTGGAACTGCTGGGCAACGGCACGCTGGACACAACCCCCCCTGCGCCCAGCCTGAGCGTAGCCGACCTGACCCAGGGCGGTTCGCCCAGCCATGCGTGTAGCGTGACCTACACGGATGCCACCGCTGTGCGACTGTCGAGCCTGGACTCCGGAGACCTCGTCATTACGGGTCCGAATGGCTACTCCAATTCAGTTGAGTTCGTGGGCGCTGATTTGCCTGCGGATGGTTCACCGATGACCGCGACCTATTCAATCCTTGCACCCGGCGGCGTTTGGGACGCCGCCGACAACGGCACTTACACCATCACGCTGGCAGAGAGCGCGGTGGAAGACACTTTTAACAACGTCACGCCCCAGACAACTCTGGGGAACTTTACCGTCACAATTAGCACCGAAAGCCTGGGCGTGCTAATGGTCCTGCCCTCGGGTGGCTTGGCTTCTTCCGGGCCGGTGGGTGGGCCGTTCAATCCCTCCTCGATCGTCTATACGCTGACCAACGCCGGCGGCTCGATGCTAAACTGGACGGCCAGCCAGGTTCAGAACTGGGTGAGCCTCTCGGCCACCGGCGGCAGTCTGGCGGCGGGTGCTTCCACCACCGTTACGGTCTCGATCAACACCAATGCGAACAGCCTGGCGGCGGGCAGCTACAGCGATACGGTGGCGTTTGTGAACACGACGACCGGCAGTGGCAATACCGGGCGGGGCGTGAGTTTGACGGTCCACAGCACTGGTCTGCTGGCGGTATTGCCCGCAGGTGGATTGATTTCCTCGGGCACAGTGGGTGGGCCGTTCAGTCCTTCCTCGATTGTCTATGCCCTGACCAACGCGGGCGGCTCGACGTTGGATTGGACGGCCAGCCCGGCGCAGAACTGGGTGAGCCTCTCGGCCACCGGCGGCAGTCTGGCGGCGGGTGCTTCCACCACCGTTACGGTCTCGATCAACACCAACGCGAACAGCCTGGCGGCGGCCAGTTACAGCAACGCAGTGGCTTTCGCAGACGCGACAACGGGCGATACAAGCATATCCAGGAGCATCCAGCTCACGGTTGACTCCCTGCCGGTCGTCCTGGTTGGAAGCTGGTTGGAGGCTGGATATTTTCAGGTCGCGTTCATTAGCCAGCCACTCCGCACTTACGTGATAGAAGTCTCTACGAATTTCACGGACTGGTCGGACATCGCTACCAACGAGGCAGACGCGGAGGGCACCTGGCAATACCTGGACACTGCCTCCCCTCCCCCACCCAGTCGCTTCTACAGGGTGCGAACGCTTGAGTGAATCAAAGCCTGTGCATCTGCCCGCATCATCGCCCATTTGCGATTAAGTGCCTTGCTATAAAGCGGCTGGAGCGGATGAAAGCAGCGCCAAGACACTTAATTAAAGGAACAGACGTCGGGGTGACCGCGGCCCGGTGCTGTGTTCATGTATGAGTTGAGTTAGCACGAATCCGGCGTCATTGGCGCCCCGGTCCGGCAGCCGGCTAGGCGCCGGAACCATGCTGCGAAAGATGAACGTTCTGTAATCTCGGCCAGAGCCGAATTGTCATGTGCCTGGGGTCTATTGTTTACACAAGGCGTCATCCGTGACGCTGCAACAACAAGACAACAGAGACAATAGAAACATATGAAGAAGACAATCACGTTAATGATCGGGCTGGCTCTGGCAGGGTCGGCGTTAACCGTTAGTGCTCAACAAGGCCAAGGCCGCGGCGCTGGCGCCGGCGGACCCCATCGCTATGGGGCGCAGAATTTCCAGCCCCCCATCGCGGTCGTGCTCGATGCGGACTCGAACGGCGTCCTGTCGGCGGCGGAGATCGAACAAGCGCCGAGCCAGTTGCTGAAGCTCGACCAGAACGGAGACGGCCAGCTCGGCGCCGAGGAGCTGTGTCCCGGCGGCTTGGGCCGCGGCGGCCAGGACTGCCCCTGGGGCGGTCAGGGGCGTGGGCGCGGTGCGTGCGCCAACGGCCAGAAATCCGTGCTGCTCGCCATCTTCGACACCGACAAGGACGGCAGTCTGACCTCCGCTGAAATCAACGGGGCGCCCGCCGCGTTGAAGGCCTTGGACAAGAACAACGACGGCCAGGTCACCGCCGATGAAAGCCGGCCGAGGCAGGGTCAGGGTCGGGGCCGAGGCTGTCCCTGGACGCAGAATCAAGCCCAGTAAACCACGCATGATCCCTCTGTGGGCGTCGGGCGGTACACACTGATCCTGCCCGACTCCCGCAGTCCGGCTCGACTGTCCCACAATCCCCAGTCCAACCAACCTATGAACGACAAGAGACCGCGCTTCATGTGGCGGGCGATGACCTCCGTGCTCATCGCCGCCTCGTTCTTGCTGCTGCTGGTCAGCGGTGCAGTGCTGTTTGTCTCGCCACCCGGCCGCGTAGCCAACTGGAGCGATTGGCGCATGATCGGCCTGACCAAGCATGAATGGAGCAGCGTGCATACCTGGTTTGCCGCTGTCTTCGTCCTCACGGCGGTCTTTCATCTCATCTTCAACATCCGGCCCCTGCTCAACTACTTCCGCGACCGGCTCACCCGTCGTCCCGGATTGCGCTGGGAATGGGTGGTGGCGCTGGCGCTGTGCGTCGGCGTGTTCGCCGGCACGCAGACTCGCGTTCCGCCGTTCTCTACCCTGCTGAACTTTGGCGAGCGCGTGAAGCGGAGCTGGGAGGAAGCGCAGGCTGCGGCTCCCATCCCGCATGCGGAACTCCTGAGCCTCGAGGAACTCGCCAGTCAGGCCAAGGTACCCTACGAAACCGCTGTCGAGCGCCTGGAAACGCGCGGGTTCAAGGGTATCCGCCCGGAAGCCATCGTGCAGGATCTGGCCCAGACTAACCAGGTGTCGGCACAGCGCCTGTATGAGATTGTCCAGGGCCAGCGCGGCGGCGGCAGCGGAGCGGGAGGCCATGGATTTGGCAAGGCCAGTGAATCCGGAGCGCAGGCTGGAAAGGGCGGAGGCCATGGGCCGGGCGGCGGCCGCGGCGGCTACGGCGGTGGCGGCGGGCCTGGGGGCGGCGCTGGAAGGCAGACTCTGGCTCAATACTGTGCTTCCAGGGACATTCCCCTCACCAATGCGACGGCGCGGCTCCAGGCAAAGGGCATTAAGTGCGCCGCCGACCGCACCTTGCGCGAGATTGCCCAGGACAACGGTTACGATCGGCCCTACGAACTCATTGACATTCTGACCGGCGCGAAGCCATAACTGCCTTTGGTGTGACGATAACCGCCCGAATATGAGCGACGACGCAGAGACTCCCCTGGCAGGGCTGAGTGTGCTGGTGGTGGATGACGAGGCGATGCTCCGGCGCCGCTTGAGCGCCCACCTGGAGGCCCTGGGTGCGGATGTGACCAGTGTCGGCGACCTGGCCGGCGCGAAGCGACTCCTCTCCGACCTCGAGTATGACTTCGTGTTGCTCGACATCCATTTGCCCGACGGTCTGGGTACCGATCTGCTGCGCGCGGGCCTGGCCCAAAAGGGGCCCGGGGTGGTAGTCATGACCGCCGAGGGAGCCATCCAGGGCGCTGTCGAGGCCATGCGGCTTGGCGCGCTCGATTACCTGGTGAAACCTTTTGATCCGGCGGTGCTCCAACTGGTGATGCGGCGGGCGCGGCAGGCGCGGCAAACCTCCCGCCTGGCGGAGCATGTGCGGAAGACCGAGACCGAGGCCGGGTTCTTCTTCGGCGCATCGCTGGGGCCTTTGCGCGAAGTGTTGGAGCGAATCCTGGCCGCGGACCGGCGCTTGCAGACGCGGCTTCCTCCCGTGTTGATTACCGGTGAAACCGGGACGGGCAAGTCGAGCCTGGCGCGCTGGCTTCACTGCCAGGGACCGCGCGCCGCCCAGCCACTCATTGAAGTGAACTGCTCGGCGTTGCCGGAGTCGCTGGCCGAATCCGAACTGTTCGGACACGAGCGCGGCGCGTTTACCGACGCCCGCACGATGCGTCAAGGGCTGTTCGAGGCGGCACATGGCGGCACGTTGTTCCTGGACGAACTGCCCAGCCTGTCCTCGGCCTTGCAGGCCAAGGTCCTGATGGCGCTCGAGGACCGAAAGATACGACGCCTGGGCGGGAACCGCCCAATCGAGGTGGACGTGCGGATCATCGCCGCCACAAGCCGCGAGCTTCGAGCCGCGGTTGAATCCGGCGAATTTCGCGAGGACCTGCTGCACCGGTTGGACTTGTATCGGGTGAACCTGCCGCCGTTGCGCGAGCGGGGTGAGGACATTCTCAGGCTGACCGCGCACTTGCTGGCCCAACTTTGCCGGCAGCACCGCCTGCCGCAGCGTCAGATTACCGAGCAAGGCAAACGCCGCTTGCTGACCTACCGCTGGCCCGGAAATGTGCGCGAGCTTGCACACGAACTGGAACGAGGATTGGTGTTCGAGGACGAGGCGGCCCTGGATTTTGCGCACTTGCCGGGCGAGGGGCGAGTTACACCCTCCGTGGCGCCCGGCGACTGGCTTAACCCGGGCTTTGTATTTCCGGAACAGGGCTTTGTCCTTGAAGACGCCATTAGTCGCCTGGTGCAACTGGCGCTCAAACAATCCGGGGCCAACGTCTCCCAGGCAGCCCGCCGGTTGGGCGTGACGCGCGATTTCGTCCGCTACCGTCTTTACGGGGACAGGAAAGGACAAGGCGACGCTCCTCCGGGTGCCGAATCGCCCGGCCAACCTTGAACCCAGGAAGCGACGCGAAGTGAAGCGGCCCGAAGACAGCCTGGATCACTGGATACTTCGGACCGCTCTCCTGATGGGACTCGCGTTATTGACTCCGCCAAGCGGCGTTGCTGCGACCAATCGTTCGCCGGTGGCGGTGTGGGATGCGTCCGCCCGGGCGGAGGTGGGCGGCGGCTACAAGCACAATGTGCTATTGACCTCGGTCGCCCCGGAAAGCAGTGCCTTCGTGTCCGTGGCGGCAGATGCCTCGTTCATCCGCCTGTCAGAGACCGGCTCCGAGTTGACCCTGTTCTTCCTGGGCGAGGATATACAGTACTTTGATGTGCCATCCGTGGATGGAGAACGGTTTGCCTCCGGCATGGCGCAGTTTGCGCGGCCACTGGGCGCCCGCGACAAGTTGGGCATCGAACTCGGTGTGTTGTACCAGAACCAGGTCATGGACGTCTCGGAGACGGAAACCAACCTTTCGCGCATACTGGTAGAGGGGCTCGGCCTTTCCCTGAAGCCGAGGTGGACCCACACGCTCGGGCCGGGGTGGGAGACGCGCTTGGAAGCTGTGGGCGGGCCGCAATTTTATGCCGGTGAGTTGGATAGCTACTGGGAGGCGGGCGGCAAACTGACGCTGGCTCGGACTTACGGGCGCAGGTCGGAACTTTCCCTCAACTTCCAATCCCTGCATTGGCTCTACGATGACCGGGAGCAAACTGACCTGGAGGGCGAGTCTGTCCCCGGCACCAGCCTGGTCTTCTGGCGCCCGGAAGTGTTTGGCCAGTGGCGGCACAACTGGGACTCGCAGAAGCGCTGGACTACGACCACCAAAGTCGGCTGGCTCGGGAACCGGGACGACGGTTCCGGCTACTGGGATTACGACCGGCTTGCGCTCAGTCAGCGGCTGCGCTGGAAACCGGGCGGTTGGGAAATTGCCGCCGGGGCGCGGTTCGCGTGGTATTTTTACCAGGCACAGTACGTAGGTACGGAGCACCGGGAGCGCTCGTATGCGATCCTGGATGTGCGCGTGGAGCGACGCCTGGGCAAACACTGGTTTGTGTACGCGACCGCCGCCAGCGAGTGGAACTGGAGCAATGAGCCGCTCGATCAGTATCAGGACTGGAGCGCGGGCAGCGGGGTGGGCGTAGAGTTCTAGCTGACGCGATGCGAACACAGTCCTGGATGGAAAAGCTGATGCCGCGCAGCGGCCGCGCCTTTGCGCTGGGCGTGAGTTTGGCGCTGGCCGTGCTGGGCCTGACAATCTTCGGCGGCTGGCTGCTGGTCCGCTCTTTGGTGCGCCACCAGATTGCCCAACGTGATGCCGAGGCGCTCCACGCCACCACGCTGATGGAGCAACTGGATGCTCGTACCGGGGTGGAGGGAGAGCTTCTGGATAGCGACGAACAGATTGGCTTCGACGCTGCGGTGCGTGCTTCGCGGCTCAAGGGCGTCATGGGCATCCGCTTCTTTAACAGCGCGGGCCGGTTCACCGACTCCTTTCCGGCCACCATTCTGCCCCGGCAACTCTCGACCGAGGCTCTCGCGGCGGTCAGCCGCCTGCGACCGTTCAGCCGGTTCTCTCCCGATACGCCCCTGAGCGAGGTTTTCATCTACCTCCCGCAATTTGCCACCGGCAATATTCCGCACGTGGCGACGCTGCGGGTGACCGTGCCGTTGCACCGCCGCGACAGCACGAACCTGGCGGGAGCGGCGCAGTTCATCGTGGAAGGCGAGAGCATTGCGCGTGAATATGCGCGCCTGGATCGCCACTTGGGGGGGCTGGCGGCAGCGGCTTTTGCGGTTGGCGGTCTCCTGCTCGTGGCCATGCTGTGGCCCGCGTTCCGGCAAGTGGGGCGCTTGAACCGCGAGCTTGCCGAGCGTAACGAGCGCCTCTCCCGTGCCAACCAGGAACTGGCCTTGGCGGCCCGCGCCTCGGCGTTGGGGGCCGTCTCGGCGCACCTGATGCACGGCCTCAAGAACCCGTTGGCCAGCCTGTCGCAGTTTGTCAGCGGCCAGGGCAACGGGATGAACCGGCAAACCGAGGAAGACGTGCAGGATGCCCTGACCGCAGCCCGGCGCATGCAATCTTTGGTGGAGCACACCCTCGAGGTACTGTCAGACGCACGGGGCGAACCCGCTTACGAGGTGACGGTCGAGGAGTTGCTCGAGGGCGTCCGCCAGCGCGTCGAGCCTTCAGCCGCCAGGCGCGGAGTTAGGCTTTCTGCCGTCGCCGCGGGGGACTCCGTGCTTTCCAGCCGGGTGGCCAACCTGCTGCGCCTCATCCTGGTCAACCTGCTTGAAAATGCGGTGCAGGTGACCGCCACCGGAGCACAGGTTTCGCTGGCAGGCGAGGTTCGAGACGGCCGGCTGATCTTGCGTGTGAAGGACCAGGGACCCGGCTTCCCGGAGCATTTGCTCCCCAGCTTGTTCCTGCCCTGTCGCTCTACGCGGGAGGGAGGCAGCGGTTTGGGGTTGGCCATCTCGAAGCAGTTGGCCGATCATCTGGGGGCGAACCTGGAGCTGAGCGAAAATACCGCCTCCGGGTGCGTCTTTGCCGTGGACCTGCCTCTTGACCGTGTCCGTGAACGGCTGGCGGTCACAGACTCCTGACCTCTTTGCTCGGGCGATGCCGCCCGCTGACTGGACCGCCTGGGTGGGTGCTGCCGCCCACCTGATCCTCCACCTGCTCCATCGAGCCAAAGAAACAGGCCGAAATACGGGGTATTTGCCAAGATTGAGCCGTGGCACGCCCCTTGCATAAGGAATGGCAGGCATAGAAGCCGTCGAGTAGAGAAGAAACGAAACGTAATGAAAAGAACATTGGCAACAGCATTAGGGATTGGGGTCTTGTTGGCTTGTGTGACCGCAATGGCACAAGGGACTGGCCCACAGGGTGATCAAATCCAACAGCGGGATCGAGACCAACTGCAAACCTGCAGTCCCACGCTCGATCAGGATCGCACTCGCACGCGTCTGCAGGACCGCCTGGCCGACTGCGTGAAGGACGCGGTCCAGGAAATGAAACAGACGCGCGAGCAGTATCAACAGCAGCTCCGGGACAAGGTGAAGGAGCAGAAGGCCTGCACGGATCAGGACCGGGAACAACTGCGCACGCAACTGCGTGAAGCCGTCAAAGACCAGGTCCGGGACCGCGAGCAACTGCGCGAGCGCCTCCAGGTTATGCGCGAGTCGGTGCCCAGCCACCAGCAGCTCATGGAGCAGGCTCGCGAGCAGGTCCAAGCGCGTGACCGCCGCGGTGAGTAGTTTGCTTTAGTTTGGAGAATCACACCCTCCAGGCGAAGCGGTTTGGGGTCGCCTGGAGGGTGCTTCCTATACGAGCAAGAACCACAGACAATCTAACTGAATGAAAGGAAATCAAGTGAAACGAAGAATATTCATGATCCTCTCCGCCCTAATTATCAGCGGCGCATTCTGCCTGAGTACGCTGGCAGCAAGATCCCAACGTGGCGGCGGCCACACGACTCCGCTCGACCCGGCTGCCGAGGCGGCGCTGCTTACGACCCTCGCCGGCCCGGACGGCGAGTATGCCGCGCGGGCTACCTATGCGGCCATTCTTGCCCAATACGGGGCGGGAGTGCAGCCCTACGCCAACATCTACGAGGCGGAAGTCAGGCACATCGCCGCACTGCAACAGCAATGTGTGAAATACGGTGTGCCCATCCCGCCTGATACCTATCTGGGGAATGTAACGGCGTCGGCAACACTCCTCGAAGCGGCGCAAACGGGCGTCGTTGCCGAAATCGCTAACGTTGCGATGTACGACGAGAACCTCGTTACGGTGCAGAAATACCCCAGCCTGGTGCAGGTCTTCACCAACCTGCGAGCCGCTTCCTTATACAATCACCTGCCGGCCTTCCAGGCGGCAGTCGAGAACGGCGGGTCGCTTCCGTAGCTCAACCGGCGTCGAGCGGCAACCGGTGGTGGCTGCTGTTTCGCCAGGACTAGTCTTGCGGGCGCGGCAGGCAAGTGCTTGCCGCGCCCGCTCTCTTTAAAACGGTGCATGCCGGCAAAACCGGTCAGGCAACGGCGTGGGCGCGGTGATACCCCGCCGCAGTCTCGTCGGGAAAACACCCTCCACGACTGCTGCAAGGGCCCCAAGCTGCCTGCAGGTTCCGAGCCGACAGTGCGCTCAGTCCGCTGGGTGATGCCGCCCGAAGGGAACGAGTGGGCGCTGGGCGGAGGCGCCCAACGTTTCGGGTAGGCCGCTCGTGATTATTGCGAAATTGACTGAAACCTGCGGGATTTTGTGAAACCAAGCCTTGGCACACGGCGTGCGTAAGAACAGCCAGGCATGAGAGTCATCAGGCAACAAAAAGAGAGCAATGCTATGAAAAGGAATCTGGCGACGGTGTTAGCGATGGGGTTGGTCCTGGCGGCCGTAACGGCGGTAGCCGAAGGCACCAACGGCCCCAGTGGCACCAAGACCCAAGGCGAGAAGAGCCAGAAGCGAGACCAGGACCGGCTGCAGACGAGCAGCCCGGATCTCGAGCAGAAGCGCACCCGTTTGCATGAGTCTCTGCCCGGAACGGTGCAGCAAGCGGTCCAGGACATGAAACAGGCGCGCGAGCAATATCAGCAACAACTCCAGGAAAAGCGCAAGGAGCTGACGGCCAGCACCGAGGAAGAGCGGCAACGCCTGCGCGAGCAACTGCGCGCTATGGTCCAGGAACAAGCCCGCGATCGTGAGCAGTTGCGCGAGCGCCTCCAGGCCCTCCGCGAATCCGTGCCCAGCCACCAGCAACTCATGGAGCAGGCCCGGGAACAGCTCCAACAGCGTGAACGCCGGGGTGACTAGCCCGATTTAGCGCGCCGTTGAACACCCTCCAGGCAAGTCCGTTATGAATTGGCTGGAGGGTGTTTTGCAGACCGCTAACCGCCCCAAAACCTTTCAGAAACCTATGTCCGCCATCAGAGTGCAGGCTTCGATCGCAATGTGCCTGAGCCTCACGGCCTTCGCGACTGAGGTCAAACCCGAGCGCTGGCGTTGGTCCAATCCCCTGCCGCATGGCAATAATGTCATGGATATGCTCGTGGACGGCGACGTTGCCGTCCAGGTCGGTGACGCGGGCACGGTTTATGTGCAGGGCCTGGACGAGCGCTGGGCCCCGGCCTTGACCGGCGTGACCAATTATCTACGTGGCGTTGCTCTGATGGACGAGCGGTTGCTCGTCGTGGGCGAAAATGGCTGCATCCTGTGGTCCGACGATTGGAGCAGCTTCCAGCCCGCACAAGTGCCTGCCACCGCCAATTGGTTCGAGGGCGTGGCGGCTTCCGCGCAACGCGCGGTGGCCGTGGGCGACAACGGCGCCATCTACACCACCACGACCGGCACTAACTGGTCCAAGAGCACTTCCGGCACGACGGAATGGCTGCGCGGTGTCACCTTTGGCGGCGGGGCGTTTGTGGCGGTCGGCGAAAACGGGACCGTTCTGCGCAGCACCTCCGGAACCTCGTGGAGCAAGACCACGGTCGGGACCGCCCACCTGAACCGCGTCCGCTACTTCGGCACCAGCGGAGCGGGACAATTTTACATCGTCGGCAACGGCGGCGTAGCGTTCACCAGCGCCACGGGCTCTGCGCCCTGGACGTCTCTGAATACGGGATCTACCAACAACCTCTTTGACGTGGCGCTGAACGACACCGGGTTGCTGGTAGTGGGTGACCAGGAAGTGCGGTTCCGGGCTTCCGGGCAGACCTCCTGGACCAACCACATTACCGACCTCCCCACCAACGCGCCGCCGGCCTGGGTCTATCTCTCGGCCCACGGCATCTCCACTTCCTGGCTCGTCGCCGGACGCACGGGCCTATTGATCGAGGGCAGCCGCACCAACGGCGCCAGCCTCTATACCTGGCAGCCCTCGCCGAACGATTCCTCCCACGCCTGGCTCTGGGACGTTACGATGCAACGAGGCATCTACGTCGCCGCGGGCGACCTGGCGACCATACAAACCAGCCTCGACGGGATTCTATGGGCCAGAGAAGTAGTGCCTGTGCCGCATACGAACGTAGTGCTGCTGGGCGTGGGAGGCACCACCAACCTGCTCCTGGCAGCGGGCAACGCCGGCAACGTGCTCCTCAGCCACGCCGGCCTCACCAACCTCACCATCACCAACTACGTCGGTACCAATATCGTCATCACCAATACCACGTTCGACGCCTTTGGACTGATCTGGACCCCTCTGCCCCCCTTTACCACCAACACGCTCCAAGGCGTCGCCGCCGACGGCAACCGCTTCGTCCTCGCCGGCGACTGGGGCAGCCTCTTCACCAGCCCGGACGGCTCGAATTGGACGGCCCGCGCCACGCCCACCACCAATTTTCTCTCCGGCGTAGCCCCCGGCCCCGGCGGCTGGATCGCCGTCGGAAAGAACGGCACCCTCCTGCGCTCCGGACTGGACGCCCTCTCCTGGGACACTGTGCCCATAGGAACGACCAACTGGCTCTACCGGGTCCGCCGGGTTGGCGGCCAGTATGTGGTCGTTGGCCAAAATGGCGCCCTCTATAGCAGCGAAAACGGAACGAACTGGGCCGCGCGCGCCAGTGGCACCACCCGCTGGCTGAATGACGTCACCTATGTGGATGGCACATGGTTTGTCGTCGGCACTCAGGGCTTGCTGCTCTCGAGCACCAACCTGGTGAACTGGACCCCCCTGCCCGTGCCCACGATTAAGTCGCTCTATGGCGCCACGACTTACGATGGCCAGCTCGTATTGACCGGCATCGAGGGCGTTGTTCTACGCAACCAGATCGTGCCCCGCACAACTCCCGTCAATCTTCTCGCCTATGACTACCGTGTGGCCACTAGCTCGACCGGCGGCACCAATGCCACCGTCAACGCCTACGAAGTGTTCCTGCTGGGCGGCCAGCCCGACCAGTTCTTCCAGTTCCAGTCCTGCACCAACCTCGGCTCGGCTCCCTGGCAAACCAACGCGACCCTCGAACTCTTCGACCCCTCGGGCACGCTCTACCTCCTGCGGACACGTAGCGTAACGGATACCCCCCCGCGCGAGTTTTACCGCACCCGGCTGGTTCCGTGAGCCGGCAAAGCCGCCAGGCGCGCCGAGAGAAACGCCGAGAGGAACGCCGGGGGGAGCGCCGACATTCTTGTCGGCCCGAACGCTCACCGGCCCAAGGCGTTGCCCTGGGCTGGTATGAGCCAGGCCGTTGGCCGGAGAGCGGGTGCCGGCCGGCGCTACGGGTCGCGGCGGGTGCGGGTGGCGAGCTTTTCGGCGAGCTGCGCCGCGGTGGGCGGGGCCGGGCTGGGAGAACCGCCGTTACCGTTCCCGTTCGCCGCGCGCGCCGCCTGGAAGCCGTGCGGCACTTCGCGCGCTTTTGGACCACGTTTGATCCTCGCACCCAGGTTCCGCCGGCGGGTCTGTTTGGACCGGCTTACCGCCGCGTTTACGCAAGCTCCCGTCGCCTCCGATGCGCACCCACCGCTTCAAACCGACCGACAGCCTGCTCCAGTTCTTGGAGAGCCTCTGATATTATGGGGACATGCGCCGCTGAAACACCCCGCACACACGAACCGTTCTCTCAACATGTCCCCATAATACTCATGTCCCCATAAGCGACCGCAGCCAATAATGCGCCGCGTTTGCATTTGACTTGAGGCGGGGGGTGACGATAATCGCGTCACCAAAGCTGTTTATGGCGAAACTTGTTGTCCTTAGCGCGGGAATGACCGGCCGCACCCACGAGTTGAAAGCGGACAAGACCACCGTTGGCCGCGTCGAGGACAACACCTTCCAGATCGCCGAACCCTCGGTCTCCAGTCATCACTGTGAGGTCCTGCTGCGGGGCAGCGATGTGGTCGTCCGCGACCTCAACTCGACCAACGGCACTTACATCAGCGGGGAAAAGGTCACCGAGGCGGTCATCAAGCCCAACCAGATTCTGCGGCTGGGCCAGGTGGAAATACGGCTCGAGACCGATGCGCCGGCGGCGCCGACGAAAAAGCACCTGGATCAGACGCTGGTGATGCAGCGGGGCGTGAGCTTGAACGAACTCGAGCAAGGCGCCCGCGGCGGCGGGTTCGACACCAAGAGCACCAGCTTCAGCAAGAAGGACAACAAGGTGAACAAGATCTTCTGGGTCGTCGCCGGGGTCGTCGGCCTGGTGATCCTCGTGTTGTTGCTCTACGTTTTCACCATCGCCGGCAAAGCGCCGCCGACTTGATCCGGGCTAGGGTTCCTTCAGCCAGCGGGCCACATCCGCGGCGGCGTAGGTGATCAGAATGTCCGCGCCGGCGCGGCGCATTGCCAGCAGACACTCCAGGGTCACCGCGCGTTCGTCAATCCAGCCATTCCCGGCCGCGGCCTTTACCATCGAATACTCGGCGCTCACCGAGTAAGCCGCCGTCGGATAGCCGAACTCGGTCTTCACGCGCCGCACGATGTCCAGGTAGGCCAGCGCGGGCTTGACCATGACGATGTCCGCGCCTTCCTGAATATCGAGCGCCACCTCGCGCATCGCCTCGGCGGCGTTGGCCGGGTCCATCTGGTAGCTGCGCCGGTCCCCGAATCGGGGCGCGGATTCGGCGGCTTCCCGGAACGGGCCGTAGAAAGCGGAGCAGAACTTGGCGGCGTAGGACATGATCGGCGTGTCGGCGAACCCGAGCTGGTCCAGGTGCTCGCGAATGGCCCGCACTCGCCCGTCCATCATGTCGCTGGGCGCGACGATGTCCGCGCCGGCCTGCGCGTGGCTGCCGGCGGTGCGGGCCAACAGCTTCAGGGTGGGGTCGTTCAGAATTTTGGCGCCGGCCGGACTGGACTGCACGACACCACAGTGGCCGTGTTCCATGTATTCGCACAGGCAGACGTCGGTGATGACCAGGAGTTGGGGCAGCTCCTTTTTGAGCAGGCGCACGGCTTGTTGCACGATGCCGTTGGCCGCGTAGGCGCCCGAGGCCCGGGCGTCCTTCCGGTCGGGAATGCCGAACAGCAGGACGGCCGGCACGCCGAGTGCCAGCGCCCGCGCCGCCTCGCGCAACAGTTCATCGGGCGAGAGTTGGAACACGCCGGGCATGGCGGCGATCGGATGGCGCAGTTTCCGCCCGCTCCGGACAAAGAGCGGCAGGACCAATTGCCCCGCGTTCAACTGCGTTTCGCGGACCAACTGGCGCAGGGCGGGGGATTGGCGCAACCGCCGGGGCCGGTAGGCGGGAAATGGTGCTGCCGAGTGCGTGCTCATAGGCGTATGCTATGATCCAGGCGCCAAGTGCAAAGCGCAAAGTGCCGCGGTTGGTCGGAGGGGGGGCGCAGCTCGACACCGCTAACGGAGCGCGGCTGTCCGCAGCCGCAGCACGTACGTAAGGGAGCGGCTCTCGGGACAACGTGGCAGGCCCGCATTGTCGGGGCTGCTGCCGCTGAGGACAGCCGCGCTCCGGGCTGGAGGCAGCCCTGTCGGCGAGAGCGGGCCGACAAGAATGTCGGCGCTCCGTTGGTGGTGCGGACCCGATGCGACCGGGCGGGGCGGATTCACGTTGGAACGTCCGCGTTTACCACGCGCGCGGTGAGCAGGAGGTCCGGCCCCAGCCAGCGCCATTCGAGCCGGCTCAGGTTCAGAACTTCGCTTAACCCCCGGGCGCCTCCGCCGGCCACGGCCCGGCGCGAATCGCGCCCGCCGAGGATCTTCGGCGCGTAGAAAAACAGGATGCGCTGCGCGAGTCCCCCATGCAGAAACGAGGCGTTGACCTCTCCGCCTCCCTCGACCAGCAGGCTGGTGACATTCTCGGCGCCCAGCCTGCGCAGCAGCCAGGGCAAATGGATTCTGCCGTGGGCGCCCGGCGCCACGAGCACCTTCACCCGTTTGGCCAGCGCCGTCACACGTTTGCGCGGAGCGAGCCGGCTGACCACAATCGTCGTCAGGCTCGCCTGCTCGTCGCGGACGACCCTGGCTCGCAGCGGCGTGCGCGCCCGCGCATCCAGGACAATCCGCCGGGGTCCGGGACCCGGGCCCGCCGGCCACGGACCGCGAACCGTGAGGCTCGGGTCATCGGCCAGGACGGTGTTGATGCCCACCAGAATCGCATCGGCTCCGCGCCGCGCGTTCATCCCGCAGGCCCGAGCCGCCTCGCCGGTGATCCACTTCGATTCTCCCGCGGCGGTGGCGATCTTGCCATCCAGAGTCATGGCCGCCTTCACGGTGACGAAGGGCATGCGCTGGACAATCCAGTGGTTGAAGGCCTCATTGAGCCGTTCGCATTCCGCCGCCAGCAGCCCGTGGGTGACGCGCAGCCCGGCGCGCTTCAGGATGCGGAACGCCCGTCCGCGGTGGCGGGGATTCGGGTCCGTGGCGCCCACGACCACGCGCTGGATGCCCGCCGTGAGGATGGCGTGGGTGCAGGGCGGCGTGCGGCCGCGTGTGCAGCACGGCTCGAGGGTCACGAAGAGCGTCGCGCCTTTCGCGGAGTGACCGCGCCGTTGCGCATCGCGGAGCGCCTCGACCTCCGCGTGCGGCTCGCCGGCCCGATGGTGCCAGCCGCGCCCGAGGATCTTTCCGCGGCGCACGAGGACCGCGCCGACCATCGGGTTGGGCGAGGTGCGGCCATAGCCCCGCCGGGCCAGGCGCAGTGCCAGGCGCATGTGGCGGCGTTCCGCGAGCATCGGTGCCGCTCCCCTCGTTTTCACTCGGCGAACAACGCGCCGGCAAACTGCGCGGCGTCGAAGGGCTGCAAATCATCCGGCTGCTCGCCCAGGCCGATGAACTTGATCGGCAAGCCCAGTTCCTTTTGGATCGCCACCACCATCCCCCCCTTGCTGGTCCCGTCGAGCTTGGTGACAATCAATCCGGTCAGCGGCACCGCTTTGTGAAACTCGCGCGCCTGGTTGAGTGCGTTCATGCCGGTCGTGGCGTCGAGCACCAGCAGCACCTCATGCGGCGCGCCGGCCAGTTGCCGGCCCATCACGCGGTGCAGCTTTTGCAGCTCCTGCATCAGGTTGTGCTTGGTGTGCAACCGCCCGGCGGTGTCAATGAACAGGTAATCGGCCTTGCGCGCCTGCGCGGCCGCCACCGCGTCGTGCGCCACCGACGCCGCGTCAGCCCCGTAGGCGCCGGCGATGACTTCGACCTTCAACCGCTGTCCCCACAGCTTGAGTTGCTCGATTGCCGCCGCCCGGAAGGTATCGCACGCCGCCAGCAGCGCCAAGTTGCCCCGGGACTGCACGAGGTGTGCCAGCTTGGCTGCGGTCGTGGTCTTGCCCGTGCCATTGACGCCGACAATCGAGACGACGGTCAGGCCGCCCGGGGCGCGGCGCAGTTCCGGCTGGTTGGCGGACAGGCTCGCGGCTACCTCGCGCTGGGCGACGGCGAAGACATCGCGGCCGGCGCTGCCTTGCGTTTCGTAGTCCTTCTTCACCGCGCGCACAATCTGTGTCGTCATGTCCATGCCCAGGTCCGCCGCGATCAGCGCCCCCTCCAGCTCCTCGAGGGCCGCGGCCTCCAGTTTGGGCGAGCGGGTGACGATGCGTTTGATCTCATGCGCCAGCTTGCTGTGCGTCTTCTGCAAGCCGGCTTTGAACTTCGCAAATAAGCCCATGGGAAAGTTAATCGTGCAAATCTCCAACCTCGGAGGCCGCTGCGGCGGCTTTTGTCTGGAGCGCTCGGGCCTGGAGCATCTCCAGGTGTTGATACGGCACCTTCACGGACCCGATCAGCGGTTTGCCTTTGCTGAGGCCGTGGCAGTCCGAGCCGCCGGTCACCAGCAGATGGAACCGGTCGGCTATCTCCAGGTAATGCTCCGCGGTGGCTGTGGAATGCTTCGTGTGGAAACACTCAATGCCATCCAACCCCGCCTCCACCAGGTCGGGGATGACCGCGTCGGTCCGGTTCAGCCCCGGGTGCGCCAGCACCGCCACCCCCTGCGCGTGGTGGATGAGTTCAATCGCGTCCGCCGCTCCGATCTTGAACTTGGGCACCCAGGCGGGCCGGCGCTTCTTCAGGAAGCGCTCGAACGCCTCGTCCAGGGTGCCGCACAGCCCCGCCGCGACCAAGGCACGCGCCACGTGCGGCCGGCCCGGCGAGCGGCAATTGGCCAGCAGAAACACTGCCTCGGCGGAGAGCGGCATTCTGAGATGGTTCAGCCTTGCCACCATCTCCCGAATCCGGTTTTGCCGCACGGCTTGGAACCGGGCGATTTGAACCAGCAACTGCGGGTTCTCCGTGTCAATGAAATACCCCAGCAAGTGAAGCTCGTTGCCCTCCTGTTCCGCCGTCAATTCCGCGCCTGGAACGAACTCGATGCCGGCCGCCGCGCACGCCCGCGCCGCCCGGGCGCAACCCTCAACCGAGTCGTGGTCCGTCAACGCGATCCCCTTCAATCCAACCCGCTGCGCCTCCGCAACCACCACCTCCGGCGAATACGTGCCGTCGGAGAAAGTGGAGTGCAGATGCAGGTCCACAAACTTCGCTCGACCCCGCGCCAGCCCGCAGGCCGTGGGCCTTGGTTCCGAGGTCTTGCTGGCTGGACTCTGCCTGGTCATTTCACGCCGCGAGCGGGCCGCATTAGTTCGCCCTTTACCTTGTCGAGGATCCCATTCACAAACTTGCCGCTGTCCTGCGTGGAAAACTTCTTGGCGATGTCCACCGCCTCGTTGATGCTCACCACGGGCGGAATGTCCTCCCGATGCAGCATCTCATAGATGGCCAGGCGCAGGATGTTGCGGTCCACCGCCGCGATGCGGTGCAGCTCCCAGTTCTTCGCGTGCTTTTTGATCACTTCGTCCGCTTCGTCCCGATATTCCAGTGTGCCGCGGATCAGCGGTTCGGCGAACAAGCGCACGGCGCTCTCTTCCGGTGTCGGCGGCGGCAACTCCACTTGCTGGCCCCACTTGGCCCCGGCTTTCTCTTCGGCGATGGCCGCCGCCCGCTGTGACAGCCAAAACTGCTCCAGCGCCACCGATAGGTCCTCCGGCGGATTGAGGTCATGCTCAAACAAAAACTGGACGGCACGTTCGCGCGCCTCGCGTCTCTTACCCATATTCTCTCCACCATGCCCGATGGAACCCTCTCAAGCAATGGCAGAGAAAAGCCGGTCACGAGAGGGAGTCTGTGCGTGGGTTTGGAGCAGGTTGAATGGCCGGTCCCTGGAGGGTGGAAGACAGGCGGTTGTGAGGCGGCACCCATCAGATATGCACCGGATAAGCAAGTATTCGGCAAAGCCGCAACTCATCGTCCTCGTCGTCGTCCTCGTAATCGTAATCGAAAGGAGCCCAATCGAGCACGAGGACGAGGACGACGACGAGAACGACACCCAGAGCGGGTTCGCCGAAGGTCTGCCTTCGTCGGGTAAAGCACCGGCAAACCTGCCGGGCCGGAGAGGTTCCCAAAGCGTGTACACCGGAGGCACACCGGAGGTACACCGGATGCACAAGGGATTTTCCGGTGTGCCTCCGGTGTGCCTCCGGTGTACCTCCGGTGTGCTCAGCCCGAAGGGCCAAAGAATCGGGCGGCTCGGTCCAAAATGAACCCGAAGTCTGCGGGCTTGCCGCAGGCTCCCCTTCGCTGCTTTTGGTGTAATGGAACAGGCCAAAGCGCCGCCGGGAGAAGCCGTCTATGGCAGAAACCCTCCTTCGCGAACACTTTGCCGTGCCCCATTTCGCCTTCCCATCCTCAGCCGGCGCGGTATCTTCAGACCATGGCGCTGGTTCGCATCTTGGTGGATGGCTACAGCCTGCTGCATAATTGGCCCGAACTGGCCCGTGGCCGGCCGCGGCATTCGGCTGCCGCCCGGGACGAGTTGGTTCGGCGGCTGACGCTGTACGGGGATGCCGCCGGAACGCCGATCACCGTGGTTTTCGACGGGGGCGGCGCGCCAAACGGCACGCCTGCTGCTGCCTCTACCCCCGAAATGGAAGTGCTTTATTCGCGCCGCGGCCAGACGGCGGACCAGGTGATCGAGCGGGCAGCGCACCGCTTGAGCGCCTACGGCGAGGTGTTGGCGGTCACCGACGATCAAGCGGAACGTGAGACCGTGATCAGCTTCGGCGGCAGCGCGTGCAGTTGCGGCAATTTCGTGCGGGAAGTGGAGCATGTTCTCGCGGACCTCGCAGAGGATATTGGCCATCACAACCGCCGGGAACGGGGCCGGTTTCAGCGGAGGACCTAAATGACCGCCCTCCCACGCTTCCTGGTCTTCCTGGTCCTGGCACTTTCAGCGCGCCTCGACGCTCAACCGGAAGCGACACCGCCGGCTGCGTCGTCCAACCGTTACCTGCTCATCGTGGACGCCTCGAAGTCCATGGAAGCGCGGGAGCGCGGCATGCTTAAGGTCGTGCAGGAGCTGCTGGCGTCCGGGATGGGCGGGCAGATGAAGGCGGGCGACACGCTCGGCGTTTGGACTTACAATACCGACCTCTACATGGGGCGTTTTCCGCTCCAGCGTTGGTCGCCCGAGACGCAAACGGCGATCACCGCGAGCCTGGTCAAGTTCCTCAAGGGCCAGAAGTTCGAGAACGAGGCGGCGCTGGGCCGCGCGTTGACGGCAATGGACCAGGTCGTCAAAGAATCGCACCTGATCACGGTAATCCTGGTTTCCGCCGGCGGCGGGATCATGCAGGGCACGCCTTTCGATGATCGTATTAATGAGTTTTTCCAGCGGTGGCAGGACAAACAAAGGTCGGCGAAGATGCCCTATGTCGTCGTGCTCCGCGCCAGGACGGGGGAGTTCGTGGACTATACGCTCAACCTCCCGCCCTGGCCGGTTCAAATGCCCTACCTGCCGAGGGAAACACAAGTCGCCGCCGCTCCATTGCTGAACGCCGCTCCCGCAACCCCGCCTCAGGATCCCATTCCCGCAACACCCCCGTTGACCGTTTCGCGGAAGGAAACGAAGCGTCTGGACGCGCCCAAGGCCGAGGAGAGGCCCCTCTCGCCATCCGCGCCAACTGCGCCTGCCGTCGAGCCCGGAACGCAGCGCGATCCCGTTCCCCCACCCACGAAACCTGACCAGGCGGACTTGCCCAAGGCGGAAGCCCCCGCCGTGAAGGTTGAAACGCCGGCCACCGTCCCGCCGGCGATGACCAACGCCCCGCTCGCGGTCAAGGTTGACGCGCCCAAGCCCGAGCCGCCCGCAAAGGAAACGGCAAAGGCTGAACCCGCACCCGCGCCGGCGCCGACTCCCACGCCCGAGTCAGCGCCCGCCCTTCCATCGGTGGTTCAGCCTGCAACTCCCCCATCGGCCGAGGCGCCCAAGGCGGAGACCGTCAAGGCGCCTGCCGAGAAACCTCCGGCAGAAGCGTCGGTTCCGGCTCCGGCTCCGGCTCCTTCGCCGCCCCCCAAGGCGGAAACCGCGAGGGCGGCCGAGCCAGCCCCGCCGCCAGCCGCGCCGGTGCACGTCGCTGCTGCGCCTTCACTCCGCGCCCAATCGAATGCCGCACCCGTTGTGGTCGAACCATCCAAGCCTGCGCCCGTGCCCCAACTTAAACCCGGTTCGGTCTCCGCGCCTCCTCCACACCCACCTGTCGCCGTCGCTGCTGTTACCAACATTCCGGTCAAGTCTGTGCCGCCGCCGAGTCCGCGTCCCGCCGCGCCCGTCGCTCTCCCCGCCAATCGGGAGGTGGCGGCCACTCCGGCGAAGGCGATGCCTCCGCCCGCGAAGAAGGCGCAGCCAGTCGCGGTGCCTGCGCCAATCAAGTCCGAAGTGGTGTCGGCCTCGAACCTGACGGCGGTCACGCAAAAGCGACCGGAGGTCAGTGCTCACCCAGCGCGGGAGGTTGCGTCCGTCAAGCAGCGGACCGTCACAAAGGCAGCCCCTGCCATGCCTGCAATCGTTTCCAATCCTCCGGCGCCGCGCCCTTTGCCCATCACTCCCGCCCAAACCGCGGTCGTCGCACCGGCAAGGAACTTCCTGAGCCAGACGACGACTTGGGTTGTCGGCGTCCTGTTGCTGGGGGTTGCTTTCGGTTTCGGCTGGCTGGCGTTGCGCCGTTCACGCGCCGCGCCGCACGCGAGCCTCATCACACGTTCCCTGGACCGAGAGAAGAAAGAATGAACCGTCGCCAGTTTATTCAAGCCGCCACCGCCCTGGCCGTCGCCTCGGCGGCGCCATCCCTGCTGCAACTCAGCGCCGCTCAGGCGCCAACCGTGAGTCCCCGCCGCCTGCCGCGCTGGCGCGGATTCAACCTGCTGGCCAAGTTCGTGAAGCATCGCGACGGCAATCCGCCCTATGCCGAGACCGACTTCGCGTTTGTGGCCGAGTGGGGATTCGACTTCGTGCGCCTGCCGATGTCATATCACTGTTGGAGCGACCCGAATGACTGGCTGACCCTGCGCGAGGCCGACCTGAAGGACATTGACCAGGCGGTCGAACTGGGCCTCAAGCATGGCGTGCACGTGAACCTGAACCTGCATCGCGCGCCAGGCTACTGCGTCAACCCGCCGAAGGAGCCGCTGGATCTGTGGACGGATGACAAGGCCCTGGAGGCTTGCGCCTTCCACTGGGCGCATTTTGCGAAGCGCTACAAAGGCATCGCCAACGAGCGCGTGAGCTTTGACCTGGTCAACGAGCCGGGCAACATCCCTGCCGAGAAGTATGTGCGGGTGGTCAAGCGCCTGGTGGAGAGCATCCGAGGCGAGGACCCGCAGCGGCTGGTCATTGCGGACGGCCTCAAGTGGGGACGCGAGCCGGTGGATGGGCTGGCGGACCTGGGCATCGCGCAGAGCACGCGCGGCTACGACCCGATGCAGATCAGCCATTACAAGGCGAGCTGGATTAACGGCTCAGACAAATGGCCCGAGCCGACCTGGCCGCTCCAGCAGGGGGAGAAGCCGCCCATGACTAAAGAGACGCTGCGCAAAGAACGAATCAAGCCCTGGAAGAAACTGGAGCAGACAGGCGTGGGTGTGCACGTGGGTGAATGGGGCGCATTCAATCGCACGCCGCACAAGGTCGTGCTGGCCTGGATGCGCGACAACCTGGACCTGTGGAAGGAAGCGGGGTGGGGCTGGTCGCTCTGGGAATTGCGAGGCAGCTTCGGCGTCCTGGACAGCCAGCGGACCGACGTCAAGTACGAGGACTTCCGCGGCCATAAGCTCGACCGCGAGATGCTCACCCTGCTGCAAAGCGGGTAGCCCCTTGCCGGATCCTGCCTACTGAATACGCAGCCACACCGTCTTCAGGTAGGCTGGCTCAGAGCGCGAGATGGGGAAATCGGGCGGCTGGGGCACGTAATGCTTCCGGATAAGGCTTCTTCCGCCCGCGCGGATGGCCGCCCTCACCACTCCCAGAAACTCCTCGGGCGGCCAGCCTGCCGCGTTGGTCGAGGCCAATAGCACACCGCCCGAAGCCAGGAGCGGCAAGGCCGCCTGGACGAGTTTGCCGTAGTCTTTCTCCGCCCGGAACACGCCGGACACCTTGGACTGCGAGAACGTGGGCGGGTCGAGCAGGACAACCTCGAAGCTCCGTTGGCGCTTTGCCAGCCGGCGCAGCCAATCGAAGGCATCGCCGGACACGAACTCATGTCCGGCATGTTCCAAGCCGTTCAACTCGAAGTTGCTCCTGCCCCAATCAAGATAACGTTTCGAGAGATCGAGGCTCGTGGTAAGGGCCCCGGCCCTCGCCGCGCAGAGCGAGAAGGCGCAGGTGTAGGCGAAGACGTTCAGCACCCGGCACGTTGGAGCCGGCGCGCTGCGTCGCGGGTCCAGAAGCGGAAACTCAGCGGCGAGGTGGCCGGAGAGCAAGCGCCGGCGGT
Organism: uncultured Verrucomicrobiota bacterium; assembly: GCA_964625855.1. Taxonomy (GTDB): domain Bacteria; phylum Verrucomicrobiota; class Verrucomicrobiia; order Limisphaerales; family UBA8199; genus JAPLUA01. Next base: position 154,366 of record CAZVFC010000017.1, read on the forward strand.
TGTCGCGCTGGTCGAGGAACAGGCCTGTGGAATAGCCCTCGGCCAGGCTGAGGGCGAAGGCTACCCCGTTCTCCCGGATCATGATTCGTCCCGGCGCGGCCTCGCCCAGGACCCGTTGTGGCGCGGCCTCGGACGCGCTCGCCCGCCCCACCTGGCGCGTCAGGAGCTTGTGGTAGGCGCCGCGCGCGGAGTGACGGCTCGCCAATCGCTCCAGCTCCTCGCGTTGCGATGCGCTCAGAGGCTGCGCGCCTTGCGACAATAGATAATCCGCCAGTCGGTCCACGTACCAGCCGGGCCAGCCATCGCTGGCTCCGTGAATCAGGCGATACGTGTTGGTAAGCTCAAGGTCAATCAATTGGCTGCGCAGCGAAGCTCGCGTGTCGGCATGGAAGTCCGCCGGTGCAACCCAGCTCATTTCCACGCCCGAGGCCGGATGCTTCAGAGTCACCTCCAAGGCGTGCAGACAGACGCGGGGAGCCGGGGTGCCGCCGTAAAGCGTGTCGCCGAGGATGGGGAAACCGGCCTGAGCGGCGTGCACGCGGACCTGGTGCGTGCGGCCTGTGAGCGGCTGCGCTTCAACCGCCTGCCAGCCGTGGTCGGTTAGCCCGCTGCTGCCCTCTGCCCCCAGCCTCCTTGCGTCGGCTGCCGCCAGGGGGCGGAAGCGCGTTTCGGCTGGCTCGCCCCCGGCATGGAGCGGACGGCTCAAGTACCTCTCTCCGGCGCGGACGAGCGAGCTCTTGACCACAAGCTCAGTTTGCGGCACGGCGCGGTCCGTGAGCAGGAAATACCGCTTCCGGACGCCGCGCCGGGTAAATTGTTCCGTGAGCGCTCGGTTGGCAAGGGGCGTCTTGGCGAAGACCATCACGCCTGAGGTGTCCTTGTCGAGCCGGTGGATGATGGCAAGCCGTACCCAGCGCGGCTCGCGATGCCGCAGCCAGTCGTAAAGGCCTTCGCCGGCGTGCGGGCTGGGAGCGTGCGTATTCAGGCCGGCGGGCTTGTTCACCACCAGCAAGTGGTCATCCTCGAAAATCAGGCACGGCAGCACCGGTTAAGCAGAACAGGTTACATCAGGTTCTCCCGGGCTCCCGGCTTCCGAAGGGTTCGGCTCACCAGAAGCTCCAGGCGCCTTTCCAGACAATCCATAGGCCGAGCAAGAGATTCGTGATCCCATGGGCAGTCATCGCATCGCCGAGGCGGTCCTTGCGGATGACGAGCCACTGGTAAGCCAGGCCGCAGATGATACCGGCCAGCCAGCGGTCGGGATGCATCAGGCCGAAAATGACCGAGGTCACGACAAACGACAGCGCGTGAAACTGGCCCAGCGGCATGGCCAGGAAATCAAGCTTCACAAAGTAGCGATACAGGAACGAGCGATAGAAGAGCTCCTCCACCGGCGGGACGATCACTGTCATGCCGACGATGTGCACCACCACGTAGAACCAGGCTATCGCCGAGCCGGTCCCAAATTGCGCGAACGGTTTCGCGCCCTCGCCCGGATCCGACAGTCGCGGGTAAAGGCCGTCCAGGCCAACCCAGATCACGAAGATAGCAACTCCGATTACCACTGCTTCCCAACTGATCTTCCAGCGCATCTCCCGCACGAACGGGCGGACTTCCCAGAGCACCCAGGCGGCCAGAAACGTCTTCGCGATGTAGGCCCAGTACTTCAGCTCAGGGCCGAACCCATCCTGGAAAAAGCCCAGGAGAGCGTAGATCGCGAACGGCGCGATGCGCGCAAACTCAGGCGAGGTCTCGCATTTCTTGCGAAGGAGTTGCATTGGCGGCCTATCATCGGCGTACTGGCCGCCACCGCCAAGCCAAAAGTGCTTACTCGTCCAGGACCAGGACGTTGGTTTGGCTTGCCCCGACGAGCGTGACGCTCTCCTTGTCAATGGCTGTAACGCGAAGCCCGTTCAGCTTCTCGCCGATGAACAGCGTCTTGCCGTTCAGCATGACCGACGGCCTTGTCGGGCTATACACAATCGCCTGCAGTCGCGGCAATGGCGGCGGGGGCGGCGGAGTCTCGGTGACGGGGGGAATATTGGTTGCTTGGTTGTCGGCAGCCGCGACCGCCGGCAGATCGGCAGGTATGGCGACGGCGGCGGCCTCGAGGATCGAGGCCGGGTCCACCACTGCCTCCGTCGGGGCAACGGGCGCGGGAACGGGTTCGGCGGCAGGGGCCGGCTCGGCTGGAGTTGGCTCGGCTGGAGCCGGTTCAGGCTGCGGCGCGGCAATTGGGTCAGCGGGCATCGCAGCGCGGGCATGAACCTCGGTGGGCTGCGCCGAGCCGGGCTGCTGCGACCGCTGCCAGACGAAAAGCAGTAACATGAGCGCGACCAGGGCCAGCGCGGCGGGGGCCAGCAAGCCGATGCCCCGCCGCGTGCATTGCCCGGGCTCGACGGGCCGCAGTTCCAGGTTTGGTGCGGGCGGCGGCGCGGCTTGCTGCTGCGCCTGTTTGGCCCGTTTCAATGCGTCATTGATTAAGCTCATGCGTTAATTTCTCCTTCGAGTTCATGGATGGCTTGGCCCACCATTTGGAAGTTGATCCGCTCGCTGTGCTGCACGAAGCCCGCCAGGAGCGCCTTGTCGCAGACCGCGTTCACGAGGCGGGGGATGCCCTTGCTGTAATGATGCACGCGCCACAGAGCGGGCCGGGTGAAATAGGGCGTGCCGTTTCCGCCGGAAACGTGGAGCCGGTGCTGCACGTAACGAATGACTTCCTCCCGGGTCAGGGGGAACAGGTGATAACGGACGGTGATGCGCTGGCGGAGCTGGCGCAGGCGCGGGTTATTCAGACGGTCGCGCAACTCGGGTTGACCCAGCAGGACGATTTGCAGGAGCTTGCGGTTGTCGGTTTCCAGGTTGGACAACAGTCTCACTTGTTCGAGCAGGTCGTCGGTCAGGTCCTGCGCCTCGTCAATGATCAGCACGGTATCCTTCCGGCGCTCGAGCTGCTTGAGCAGAAACTGGTTGATGACCGCCAGCGTGTCCAGCCGATCCAGGCCCTTGACCTGCAGGCCGAACTCGACCGCCACGGCTTTCACTAACTCGTCGGCCGACATGATCGGGTTCAGGATGAGCGCGGTGGCGAAGTGGTCATCGAGCTGCTCGAGCATGGCCCGGCAGAGCGTCGTCTTGCCCGCGCCGACTTCTCCCGTCATCTGGACAAAGCCCTTCCGCTCGCGAATGCCGTAAAGCAAGTGATTATATGCTTCCCGGTGCTTCGCGCTGTAAAACAGGAACCGTGGGTTTGGTGTAATATCAAACGGCGGTTCGGTCAGGCCGTAATATTCCAGGTACACGCCCCTTTCTCAGCAGAAAGAGTGCCTGCGGGGAGCAACGGAATGATGTCCACCCGCGGGACACCCGGCCGCCGGGCGTGTGACCTCGAGCGCGGCTTGAACCAGGTCGGATTACCATCTCCATCCCTCGATCAGCGATGCAGCACGGCTGTGGCCACACTGCCTTGGGCCTTCCCGGCGTGTAAGGGGTTTCAACGCCAACCGGTCAGGGGCTGCGGGCTACCACCTTTGGCGCAGGCGTGGCAGAAAGTGTCTCAAACCGCGACAGCCGTGCCCAAGTGGCCTTGGTTCGTGCCGCAGGGCGAGCACGCAAATGTCGCTTGCGAAGACGTTCAGGGGCGCGCTTCGGCTTGCAGGAAATCAATGCCGTCTTGCCCCAGCTTGAAGCGTCGGGCCCGCACGGCGCTCCCCGCGCCTTCCTCGTAATACACCACCAGCACGGAACCGTCCTTGAGTTCGACGGTTGAAGCATAGGCCCCAGCCGTGGAGTCAATTTGATACGGCCCCTGCCAGCTCTTGCCCTCGTCGCGGCTGACGTGCAGCGAGGTGAGCGGAAGACGATGGGTGAGCAGAATCTCGCCGGTGCTCAGGCGCGTGAAGTGCGGGCAATGCCCCGGGAACCCAAGGTCTTTCACGGGCGACCAGGTGAGGCCGGCGTCGGGACTGGTGGCAAAGTGCATGTTCACGCGGTCGCCGCGCAGGGCAGCGTAGAGTGTGCCGTCCTTGAGCCGCACCACGTCGGTCTCGGCGTCGAGGCGCACACCGCTGCCCTTGCCGATCGGGATGGGCTCGCACCACGTCTTGCCGCCATCCGTCGAGCGGATCACGCCGCCGTAGGCCGTCCCACCTTCCTCTCGGTACACGCCGAGGAGGCGTGTCCCGTCGGGCAACTCACGTACCGGCGCCGAGCTGGGCCACCCGGGGGCGACTATCCGTGGCTCTGCCTCCCAGGTTTCGCCGCCGTCGAGAGACGTGACCAGGCACGTGTCGCAGAGCACCTTGCCGTCGGGCTGGCGGCGATAGGTGAAGAAGCTGCAGACGACGGAGCCGTCCCGCATCTGGGCGATGTGTGGATCGCGGTCATCAAACGGGCCGTCGAAAAGGATGCGTGGCGCGCTCCACGTGCGGCCCTCGTCCTTTGACCGAACGCTACAAATGCGCCCGCCCTTCGGCCAATCATTCCGCGGCAGCGAAACGTGGCCGTAGCCCCCATAGAAAACGCACAACAGGTCGCCGTTCGTGAGCCGGCAGAGGTCGGTGAATGCCTGGTAGCTCCCTGCCGCTTCGCCACGCGAGATGATGAGGTGGTGGCTTCCCTGTTCAAGCCACTCCCGGTTGAGCCGCGTAAAGGTGATGAACTGGTAGCCGCGTTCCACTCCGCGTTCCCACAGGACGCCGACCGTCTTGTCCTTGAGAATAGCGAGATCCGAGTAGGCGGCGTAGTCATCTGAGATCACCCGCTCGTTTGCGAAGCTCTTGCCTTCATCTTCGCTCCAGCGGATGGCAAGCCGGCGGCGGTCGGGACCTTTCGGACCCGTCCAGACAATGCGGTTGTGGTCGTCGCCGGCGGTCTTGAGCGTAGAGCGTTCGATGGCGCACATGACAGGCGTCACGGTGAGCCCAGGCCGCGGCTCGGCCCAGGTCTGGCCGCCGTCGGTGCTCTCGGCCAGCCAACGGTGCGGACCGGAGTTCTGCCGGATGTCCATGAGCAGGCGGTCATCGGCCAGTTCGACGATCTGGTTCTCGTCGCCGCGCTGCTTGCCGGGGACGAACTGGCTGCGTTGCCAGGTGCGCCCGTGATCGTCTGAGAAGATGGCGAAGTTCGCCGGGGGCATCTTCCACATCGGCACGATGAGGCGCCCCTTGCGAGTCTGAATGGCGCCGCCCGGGCCGGGTACGCTCGCGCGCCAGGTCTTGTCGTTCATGTCGCGGCCTACGGCCGTCAAGTCCAGCGGCTCCGACCACGTCTGGCCGCTGGTATCGCTCCAGCGGGCGATGGTCTGCATATCATCGGTGCCGGGCCGCGAGGTGTCGGTGCTGCAACCCGGGCGCGAGCGCAGGTAGAAGACCCAGAGCCGCCCGTTGCTCTTATCCACGAGGGTTGCCGGGTTAGCTGCGGACCAGAGCTCGCCCGCGTGTTCCAGCAGCGTCATAGCCGACCACGTAGCTCCGTTGTTGGTGCTGCGTTTGTACACGAGGTCAATCTCCTGCTTGCCGAAGCCCGGGTCGTCGGCGTTGTACTTGCGGGCCTCGGCGAAGGCGACTATCGAGCCGTCGGGTGCTGTCTCCACTCCCGGAATGCGGTAAGTGTGGTAGCCGCCTTGTCCCGAGATGAAGACGTCGGTACTGGTAAGCAAGGGCTCAGCGCCGGCCCAGGCCGCCACTGAAATCGTAGCGACTAACGCTTTGATGAGGTTGCAGTTCATGAGAGTAATCGGTTCTCGGAGTTGGACCGGACACCGGTACAGGTGCGTCGCCTTCAGCGCAAATCGGCGCCTTTTAGTCCGCCTTCAGTCCAGTCCAAATTGTAGCCCCCGAGAGTACCGGGGTTCAATTGCCTGTAAAGGGCGAACTGCGCGTGACCATCCACGAACATGAGCGAGAGCCCTCTGGTGCCGTGACCCACCACCGCCGCGCTGTTTGGGGCCGCAGCGAAGCAAACGGATTGAGCTTTTCTAGTGGGCTGACGCACTTCCTGCAGCTTGCGGACCATCAGGCCGGCGGGGACGTCGTCCATATAAAACTGGAAATAGTGGTAGTAGGAGCAGGGGAACAGCAGCTCGTTGGTTGATATGCCGTAACCAGGACCGTTAATGATGGTCCATTCGAAGTTCCAGCCGCGGCCGCGGTCAGCGGGGCAACGGAAGAAGCCGCGGTTATTGGTGCTGATGTAGGGATGGTAGAGCTTTAGCAGATCCACGAACGGCATCTGCGGCCAGGGCCGGCCGGAGAACGGGAAGCGATCTGCATTGTCGCCCAGGTACATAATGCTGGTGAGGCCAACCTGTTTCAGATTGGAAATGCAATTAGCGAGCTGAGCCTTGCTTTTTGCCCTGGCGAGTGCCGGCAGGAGCAGGGCGGCCAGGATCGCGATAATGGCAATCACGACCAGGAGCTCGATCAAGGTGAACGCGAGACAGGACTTCCACTCGGGCGTTCGAACGCCTGCCCGAATCTGATTCGGGTCCAGAAGGGGTTTCATGGCTGCCACTCAAACATGAACCCAATCTCGGACCGGTTCAACGAAATTCAGCGCTCATCTACCTCGGTAGCCGCGCAGCCAAGGCGGCTCATTCTTCACCGGCGCTTACCGTGACGCCGCCCAGGGGCGCGCCGTCCGGCGCGCGAAGGCGGCAGCAGGCCGACCACTCGCCGCCACCCTGGGTCACCTTGAGCACCAGCCGGTTCACCCCGCGGTTGAGCGCGACTCTTACCTTGTCCTGCCAGGGAGTGTACGCCCGGATGGTGTTGCTGGCGTGGACGACCTTGCCGTTCAGCCAGACCTTCACGCCGTCGTCGGTGCCGATTTCGAGCCGGGCCTCCTGATCGCGCTCGGAAGTGACCTCGGTCTTGAGATACGCTACTCGTTCGTCGCCGCCCAGGATCTTGTTCAGCTCGACCAGCCCGGCCTTGTTCACGCCCGTCTGCCCCACCGGGCGCCAATCGGCCTTCGCCCCGGCCTGCTCCGGCTGGAACGCCACATCAAATAGTTCGGTCCCGGTCTTTCCCTCCGCCTTGTAAGGACCCGAGAGCATCCAAGCCAGGATGGCCCCATCGGCGGTCTGACCCGCGTTCTGCACGCTCTTGATGGCGTCGTCAACCTTCCTGCGCAAGTCCTCCTGGTCGGCCAACTGTCTGAGTTCCTGGAGGGCGGCCACGGCTCGGGTATGGTCGGCCGTGCCCAGTTCCCTCGCCACTCGGATGGCCGCCGGGATCGCCTCGTTCTTCAGCGCGGCGTCCTGGCAGCATCCTTTGAGCAGGTCGAGTGAACGGAACGAGGGGATCTCCGCCAGCCCGGAGATAGCCTGCCGCTTTTCCTCCGGCCGACGCGCCACCTCAAGGACACCCCGGTAGGCGGACAGGCGTTCTGCCACGGGGACTTCTTCCATGGCCCCGAGCCGCAGGCAGCCGTCGCGCAGGGCCACAATCGCATCGGCAGAGTCAGGCGCGCGGCGCGCTAGCTCCACCAGGTGCGGCAGCGCCGTCGCGTCGGGCCAGCTCACGAGCGTGCGAAAGGCGGCCTGGTGCACCTCGGTGTCGCTGTCGCCCATTGCCTTGACGACCGCAGCAAGCGGAGCGGGGCCTGGCGTATAGCCGAGCAGCCGCAGCAAGGCGGCCCGGGCGGACGATCGCCTGGCCTGGCCGAGCGCGCCGAGCACGACCTCCGCTCCCGTTGTCTTGTCCTGCGCGCGGATGCAAATGGCCCGTCCGGCCTCTTCGCACGCCGCGCGAAGCTGCGCGTTGTCCGTAGCGACGATCGTTGCGGTGAGCGCCGATAGTTGCGGCCCCTGGCCCATGACGCCTAACGCCTTGGCGGCCTCGGCCGCCAGCCCGGCGTCCGTTCCGCCCACCACCCGCACCAGTACGGGCAACGCGGCCGCCGGGCGGCGGCTCGCCAACACGCCGAGCACCGTCGCGCGGTCGGACGCGTCAGGCGACTCGATGAGGCGAATCAGAGCTTCATCCACGCCCGATTTCCCGAGGCGGATCAGACTCTTCTTCGCAGCCTCCGCTGCGGCTCCCCGCCCGGTGCCTGCCAGTCGCACCAGCATTGGGACATCGGCGGCTTCGCCGTGCGTGCCGAGGCAACCAACCGCCGCCGTTCGAACGGCTGCATCGGATTCCTCGCCAGCCAGGCGCAGCAGCGGGGCGTGGGCAGCGACGTCAGGAAGGTCCGCCAGCACACCCAGCAGGATGAGTTGACCAGAGGACTTCATGGCGGGAAGCGCGGCGGCCACCGCGCTTTGCAGGGCCGTATCCGTGGACGCTACGTAGGCGGCCACGGTGGCTTCACGCATGGCGACGTCTTCGCCCTGCACCATCTCGGTCACCAGTTTGACCGCCTCGGCTTGCGGCAGCGCACCGATCAGTCCTTTGAGGGCGGCGGTCCGGATGTACTGGGGCTGGGCGGGCTGCATCAGGTCGCGGTAGATGACAACGGCCTGGGGATTCACGCCGGCATGCTTGAGATGCCCGGCAGCGGTGATGCGCGCGCGTGCCTGAGTGCGGGCCAATGAAGGCGCAACCTGGAGTTCGGCCAGCGTCCGGGCCGCCGACTCGGTGCCAATGGCCCCGAGCGCCAGGATGGCCGCGCCGGCCACCACGGGATCATCGTCCTTGGCAGCGCCGGCCAGGGCGTTTATCGCCTCCGCGTCGCGGCGGATTCCGATCGAGCCAATCAGGCCTGCGAGCAGCCGTCCGTGGACTTTGGGCAAGGCGTCTCTGAGGGCGGCGCCCGCCGCAGGAGAGGTCAGTGGTTCGAGCGCCATCCGGGCTGGGTGCGACAGATCAGCGTCGGTCAGCAACGGCGCCACCGCGGAAACGCAGTCCACTGACCCCACCACCGCCAGCCAGCGACAAATGTAGCGCTTGGCGTCCCTGGTGGTCTCGGGCGCTTTCAGCACAGTGAGGAGCCTGGTCTCGATGTCCTTGTATTGCGCCGGCGAAGATTTGCGGATCTGCTCCTCGATCTGCGCCAGGGGAAGCCGGCTATCGCCGAATTTGAACTTCGCCAGCCCCTCGTAGGGATCGGACGATGCCGGCTGGCCGCCCACGCGAATAGAGCCCAACGCCAGGCCAAGAACGGCGCCGAGCAGAGCAAGTGTTTTCATAGTCCGGGGGATCATAGGATGCCCCAAGGGTCGCGTTTGGCGCGGCCAAGCAGGGCGGTGGCCGAGGAATCGCCGATAACCTCCTCCGTCTCCGGGTTCCAGCGGAACTTCCTGCCCAGGCTGATGGCGATCACACACAGGTGGCCGACACTGGCGGAGCGATGCGCCACCTCGGCCGGCGTGATGGTGAGCCTTCGCGACTTCACGCAGTCGAGGAAATTGCCGGTGTGATTGGTCGAATGGTAGAGGTTGATCTCTTCGGGGCGGATCTTGTCCTTCATCAGGCTCTTGGGCTCGGTGTCGAAGCCGCCGCGGTCCACCCAGACCCAGCCGTCGGTGCCGATCCACTTGGCCCCCATGCGAAGCGGGCCTTCGGCGTTTTGAACGATCATCTTCACGCCGTTGGCGTAAGTGCACTCGATCCGGTATCGCGTTGCGGCGTCCCAAATGCCTGTCTTGGGGAAGTCGGCGTAAATGGGGTTGACCTCCACGGGGCCGGTGTATTCGGTGCCCAGGCCCCATTGGGCGATGTCGCCGTGATGGCCGATCCAGTCCATGAGCTGGCCGCCGCCGTAATCCATCTGCCAGCGCCAGTTCCA
>CAZVFC010000018.1:0-151658 GCA_964625855.1 uncultured Verrucomicrobiota bacterium
GTGTGGGCCGAATCCTGCGCCAGCTCGACGTGCTGGGGATTGCGGCGACCACGGTAGTGATGTTTATGTCCGACAACGGAGGGCTATGGCACAGCGTGCTATATACAATGGGCATACAGGGGGTTAACCAGGATCTACGGGGAGCATACGACCTTGGCAGGGACCTCTTGCGGAGCGAATTCTCGGGACATTCTGAGGCTGTTTCCGGCGGAGCAACACCCTAAGAACGGCTGGAGCAGCACTGCGTAGGGTCCAGCAGGGCACGATTTATGCAACCTCTTTCTCGAGAATTCTCCGTTTTGAGTCACCCGCTCTTAATCATGCCTGCATCTGCACCGGGGGCACGCGGCTGATTCGACTAGAGGCGGGCGTGGCGTCGCAACCGCCTATTTGGCGCACTCGGCCGAAGTTCAAGCTTGAATATTCGAGTGGATCGGCGCAGCCTGAATCATACCTTGGTTCAACGAACAGCCATATTGCCGGATTCAGCGCGCAGTCAGACATGCCCGGGCACAGTAACCATTTGAGCCGCCTGCCGGATATCAAGGTCTTTATCCGCACCGCGCAGGGCAAGTACTTGGCGCAGGATGCGAACGGGCTCTTTTTTACCGAGGACCGTTCGGCGGCGATCGTTCTGAACTATGAAGCGGACGAGGTTCCAAGACAGCTTGAAACGATTCGCCAGCTTCAGGGCGTAAACCTGGCAGCGGACCCGGTGCCGCTGGACGAGATCTATGAGAGCTGCGATCAGTGCAAGGAACTGTTCATGCCCTTCATGACTTTCTTCGACGGCAAGCGCTTTCTCTGCCCCGATTGCCGCAAGGCCGGCCGCGCCAAACCCGCTCATAGCCGGCGCGGCCCCTGAGATTTGCTCTGGCATTCGCCCGGGCGGTAGGCTTTCCTGTCGAGATGTATCGGTGGTCAGTCATAATATGAACAGGGCCAAGGTTACCGTTGCGCGCGCGCGCCGGATACTGGCCGAGGCCAGGCGAACCCGGCTGTTGGTGGTGGGCGATGCGATGCTCGATCATTTCGTTTGGGGCGGGGTGACGCGCATCTCGCCGGAGGCACCGGTGCCGGTGGTGGATTTTGAGCGCGAGAGCTTCATGCCGGGCGGGGCGGCGAACGTCGCGCGCAATTTGACGGCGCTCCGGGTGCCGACCGAGCTGTTCGGCGTGGTTGGCCGGGATGCCGCGGCCGGCCAGCTCAAGCGCCTGCTGAACCAGCATCATATCGGCTGCCACGGATTGATGGGGCACGCCGGGCGGAATACGAGCGTCAAGACCCGCATCGTAGCCCAGCAACAACAGGTGGTGCGCATTGACCGCGAGTCGCGTGACGGCCTTAGCGCCCCGCTGACTGAACGTCTGGTGACGGCGGTCCAAGCGCTCATCCGGAGGGCGGCGGCTGTCATTGTCGGCGATTACGGCAAGGGAGTCGTCACGCAAGCCTTGCTGGAAGAAGTTAAGAAGCTTTGCCGCCGCCACGGGGTTTGGCTTAGCTTCGATCCCAAACCCGTCCACCGGCTCGACCTGTCCGGGCTTTCGCTCATCACGCCCAATCGCAAAGAGGCGTTCGAGCTGGCCGCCCTGCCGGATGAAACGCGGAACAACAATCCTTTGGCCGACGCCAACCTCATGCGCGTGGCCGACCGTTTGTTGAATGTACTCCGGCCTGCTGTGCTCCTGATCACGCTCGGAGAATTGGGGATGCTGCTCTGCCGTCACGGCCACAAGCCGTTTCACATCCCTACCGTCGCGCAGGAGGTTTTCGACGTGTCCGGCGCGGGCGACACCGTAATTGCCACGTTCACGCTGGCGATTGCCGCGGGTGCCTCGCCGCTCGAAGCCGCCATTCTCTCCAATCACGCCGCCGGCATTGTGGTTGGCAAGATCGGCACGGCCACTGTCACTCCCGATGAACTGGTGGCAAGTTTCCGAGGCTGACGTATGACTGGCAGCAAGGTTAGCTCAGACACGATCCGAACCATGAAAGCGCGCGGCGAGAGAATCGCCGCTCTGACCGCGTATGATTTTCCCATGACGCGGCTGCTTGATCAGGCGGGCATTCCCCTGATCCTGGTCGGGGATTCCCTTGGCATGGTCGTGCTGGGCTACCCCGATACAACACATGTCACGATGGACGAGATGGAACATCACGTTCGCGCTGCGGCCCGCGCCAAGCCCCGCGCGCTCCTGGCCGCCGATCTGCCCTATCGCAGCTACGATACCGTCGAGACCGCCGTGGCCAACGCCCAGCGGCTCGTCGCCGCCGGGGCGGAGGCTGTCAAGGCGGAAGGCGGCGTCGAGATACAGGAACAGGTGCGCGGCATTGTGGCGGGCGGCATTCCGTTCCTGGGCCATCTCGGGATGTTGCCGCAGCACGTGATCGAGGAGGGCGGCTATCACGTCAAAGGCAAGACCGAGCCCGAATACCGGCGGCTGCTGGCGGACACCGAGGCTTTGGTCAATGCGGGCGCGTTCGCAATCGTGCTGGAGCTCGTTACGCCGCGCGTCGCCAAAGAGCTGACGCAACGGAGCCCCGTTCCGACCATCGGCATCGGCGCCGGACCGGATTGCGACGGGCAGGTTCTCGTCACGCCCGATTTGCTGGGCATGCTGCCTTGGTTCAGCCTGAAGCATGTCAAGCCCAAGCTCAATGCGGCCGAACAGATGCGCGCGGTGGTCATGGATTGGAAACAGAGCGTCGAGGCTCCCAAGCGCTAAGGCAGGCCGTGAAGAGGCTCACGCACATTGATCGGCACGGCGAGGCCAGTATGGTGGACGTTTCGGCCAAACCGGTCATGCTCCGCGAAGCCGTGGCCAGTGGCGAGGTCCGGCTCCAACCTGCCACCCTGAAGCTGATCGAGGCCCACACCATCGCCAAAGGCAACGTGCTGGCTGCGGCGCGGCTGGCGGGCATCCTGGCTGCCAAGAAGACCGGCGAACTCATTCCCCTTTGCCACCCGCTGCCTCTCACGCATTGCGAGGTCAGCTTCGCCATCCCGGCGACGCGCGATCGGATTGTCATCACCGCTGCCGCCAAAGTGGCCGCACAAACCGGCGTGGAAATGGAAGCCCTGACTGCGGCAAGCGTCGCCGGCCTCACGATCTACGACATGTGCAAGGCGGCGGACAAGTCTATGCGCCTGACCAACGTCAGGCTGGTGTCCAAGACAAAGCGCTGAGCGGGTGGTGGCGCATGCAAATCCAGGTCGGCATTGTCACCGTCTCAGACCGAGCTGCGACCGGCCTTTACAAAGACCTGGGCGGTCCTGCACTGAAGGCCGCGGCAGAAGCGCATGGTTGGGAGGTGCTGGCTGGGTTGGTCGTGCCGGATGACAAGCTGGAGATTCAGCGGGCGGTCCGGGAACAGGTTGGGCGAGGCTGCCAACTCATCCTGACAACCGGCGGCACGGGCGTGGGTCCGCGCGACGTGACGCCCGACGCGGTGCGAGAACTCGCTGGGCGCGAGCTACCGGGCTTTGGCGAAGTCATGCGGCAGCAATCACTGAAGACCACCCCCCACGCCATCCTGTCGCGCAGCCTGGCGGTGGTAGTGGACAAGACCCTGGTCATTTGCCTCCCGGGCAAGCCAAGCGGTGCCCTGGAATGCCTTGGGTTTGTAGCTGGAGCCATTTCTCACTGCATTGAGGTTTTGCAGGAAGCCCCGACGAGCTGCTGACTGCAGCCCAGGCTGCCGCCGTGGCCTGGGATCAGAGTGCGGGCTGAAAGCTTCGGGCCCAATTAAGGGTCAATCATGGCTCAATCATGGGATGAACATCGCCGAATCACGCCTGAATCCAGGTCGTATCGCGCCCATAGCACGCTCTCTCTGCTATGGCGAAGAACCCAAGGCCTTAATGAGATTGCCATATCGGTGGGGCGCACTCGGCAGGCAGAAGGGGTAGCTCAGCCGGACGACCGGTTATAGGCTGAGACGAATAGCGGGCCGGCTCTGGCCGCCACCTGGCCGAACACAGTCGCGCCTCTAACTCGGTTACCCGGAAACGTCACGGTGAAACAGCCCGCTCTGGCGCCTTCGGGGTTGACTTGGACAGGACTGGATCTGGGTGGCCCGTGGCAGGAGGCGTTCGGATGAACACATGAGATGGCGCACTTTCCGCGTCGCAACGCCGCGAATGCAAAGAAACTGCTCCGGTGCCGAAGAAGGATGGGGGGCCCAAGCCATGCTATTGGTCGCCGTTCACCTCTGGCCTGTCATTATCCGCCGCGCAGGCAGTTGCGCCCGGTTGGGGTTGAACGTAGTCTCCTGCCCATGGGCACCAGCATGAAAGTCCTGTTCGTCGGCGGCACGGGCAACATCTCGGCCGACTGCGCCGCGCTGCTGCACCAGTGCGGACACGATGTCCTCATCTTGAGCCGCGGCCGGAGTGCTGTGCCATCGGCGTACCGGGCGATCACGGCGGATCGGAACGACCCGATGGCTATGCGTGCGGCGCTCTCGGGTGTGCAGCCCGATGTGGTGTTGAATTTCCTGGGTTATGACCTACCGGAGGTGCAGAGGGATTACGAGCTGTTTCGGGGCGCGGTGCAGCAATACGTCTTCATCAGTTCAACCGTGGTCTATGCGAAGCCGCCGGCCCGGTTGCCGCTCATCGAAGATGCGCCGACGGGCAATCCGTGGTGGGATTACGCGCAGAAGAAGCTGGCATGCGAGCAATGGCTGCAACAGCGCCGGGCGGAGACCGGGTTTCCGGTGACCATCGTGCGTCCGTCGCACACCTACTCCAAGCGCTGGATTCCGAACCCGGTCTCGAGCGGAAGCTATACGTTTGCGGCGCGGATGGAGCAGGGCAAGCCGGTGTATGTGCACGACAACGGCGAGAGCCTCTGGACGCTGACGGCCGCCAGTGATTTCGCCGTGGGGCTGGCGGGCCTGGTGGGCAAGCCCGAGGCCATCGGCGAGGCTTTCCACATCACAAGCGACGAGGTGCTGACCTGGAACCAAATCTACGCAGAGATTGCGGCTGCGCTCGGCGTGCCATCACCTCAGGTTGTGGAAGTGCCCACGGACTTCATCTGCCGGGTGGCGCCGCAGTTGACCGGCACGCTCAAGGGCGACAAGGCGCATCCCGGCGTGTTCGACAACTCGAAGATCAAGCGCTTTGTGCCTGAGTTCCGCTGCCGCGTGCCCTTCCGGGTCGGCGTCCAAGAGTCCGTCCGGTGGCTGCGCGAGCATCCCGAGCAGCAGAACCGCAAACCGGAGCTTGACGCACTCATTGATGGCGTCCTCAGCGCCTGGCAACGCGAGGTTGCGCCGCCAACCAAGAGCTAAGCCTTTGACACTCCGACGCGGTTCCGCTTAACTCCGCGCCATGAAATTCCTTGCCACCGCCGCGCTCGCGCTGATTGCCGCGGCTGCCACCGCTGCCACTTCCTATGATTGGTATCGCTGGCGCGGGCCGGACCTGAACGGCATTTCCAAGGAGACCGGCTGGCAGGCGAGCTGGCCCGAGTCCGGGCCGAAGCAGCTCTGGAAGGCGTCCGTCGGAACCGGCTTCTCCTCCTTCTCCGTGAGCCGCGGGCGGGTCTATACGATGGGCAATGCCGGCGAAACGGACACGGTCTATTGCCTTGATGCTCAGAGCGGTCAGACCGTTTGGAAGCATTCCTATCCCTGCCCGCTGGACCCGAAGAACTTCGAAGGGGGCCCGGCGGCCACGCCGACGGTTGACGGTGACCGCGTCTATACGTTCAGTCGCAAGGGGGATGCATATTGCCTGGATGCGGCCAGCGGCAAGGTGGTCTGGTTCCGGAACCTCAACCGTGATCCGGGCGCGGAAATTCCAACCTGGGGTCTTGCCAGTTCGGCGCTGATCCGAGGGGAACGGGTGATCTTCAATGCGGGCGATGCCGGTGTTGCCCTGGACAAGAAGACCGGAAAGGTGCTCTGGAGCTCAGGCAAAGGCCCGGGCGGCTACGCCACCGCCGTCCCGCTGAGCGGGGGGCAGGAGGAATGCCTGGCCGTGTTCTCGCGCCAATCACTGGTTGCGGTGAAGATTGCCGACGGCCAGGAACTGTGGCGCTACCCCTGGAAGACCGAATACGACGTCAATGCTGCAGACCCGATCATCACGCGTGACCGGGTATTTATTTCCTCGGGCTACAATCGCGGTGCGACTGTGATCCGAATCAACGCCAGTCGGCCGGAAAAGGTCTGGGAGAACAAGAATATGCGCAACCATTTCAACAGTTGCGTGCTGTGGCGGGAGCATCTCTACGGGCCGGATGAAGGCGAACTCCGGTGCCTTGACTTCGACACCGGCGAGGTGAAGTGGAAGGATCGCCAGTTTGGCAAAGGATCGCTGGTACTGGCGGACGGCAAGCTGGTCGGGCTGAGCGAAAAGGGCGAACTCATCATTGCTGAGGCGTCGCCGGACGCCTACAAGCCGCTCGCCCGGGCGCAGGTTCTGACGGGCAAGTGCTGGACCACGCCCGTGCTGTCCAACGGCCACATCTATTGCCGGAATGCGCGCGGGGACGTGGTCTGCCTCGATGTGAGCGGCAAGTGAGCTGCGCCAGAGCTTTCGGCGAAAGCACCCTGCCCGGATGGGGCGGCCTCGCCGAGGCAGCCGAGGTTGATCACATGCTGCCTAGATCAAGCCCGAGGTTTCAGGGAATCCGCACATGAGGTTCATGCTTTGCACGGCCTGGCCGCTGGCCCCTTTAACGAGGTTGTCCTCCGCGCTCACCACGATCAGACGCCCGGTGCGCGGGTCGAGCCGCCAGGCAATCTCGATGACGTTGGTGCCCACCACATTCTTGGTATCTGGCAACGCCTTGCCTTCCAACAGTCGCACGAAGGGCTCGTCGGTGTAAGCGGTCCGATAACAGTCGGCTACCTTGGCCCCCGACTCCTCCAGGCCTTTGGCTCGCCCCTCCCCCTGCACCGGCGTGAGATACAGTGTGGTGAGGATGCCGCGGTTCACCGGGATCAAGTGGGGCGTGAACTGGATCGTTAGGGGCACGCCCGCCGCCAGCGATAGCTCTTGCTCGATTTCCGAGAGGTGCCGGTGCTTGGGCAGCCCATACGGGCGAACGCTTTCGTTGGCCTCGACGAAGAGATAGTCAAGTTCGGCTTTGCGGCCCGCGCCGCTGACCCCGCTGAGCGAGTCGGCAATGATGCTCTTTGGCTCGATCAGCCCCGCCTTCAACAACGGCACCATCGGCAGCAGGATGCTGGTGGGATAGCAGCCGGGGGAGGCCACGAGCGTCGCCTGCTTGATCTGGGCGCGATAGACCTCCGGCAAGCCATAGACCGCCTGAGCCAGCAGCTCTGGCGCGGGATGGTCGTGCGCGTAAAAGTCCTTATAGACCGCCGCGCTTTTCACCCGGAAGTCCGCGCTTAAGTCAATGACCTGGCAGCCCAATTGCAGGAGCGGCACGGCGAACTCGGCGGCGACGCCATGCGGCAGCGCCAGAAAGACAATTTGCGCCTGTTTGGCCAGGAGTTCCGCTTTGGGCTCGCTGAACCGCAGGTCCTTTGCCCGTGGATGATGGGCGAATTTCCGAAAAACCTGCGCGAGCGTCTGCCCGGCGTATTGACGCGAGGTCACGGCGCTCAGCTCGGCGTGCGGATGCGACAGCAGCAACCGCACGAGTTCTTCGCCCGAATAACCCGATGCGCCTACAATGGCGACTTTCTTCATAGTCTGTGATCAGTAATCAGTAATCCGTTGTCCGTGGTCTGCCGACGCCAGCAATGGTGTGGGAGCGCGGCAGTTGCGGTCTGCCGGCCACTGCCATCCATCGCCACAAAAAAAGCCCCGCGGCATTGAACCAGCGGGGCGGGGAGATTTCCAGCGCGATTAACGCTTGCTGTATTGGAAGCGTTTGCGCGCGCCCGGCTGGCCGTACTTCTTGCGCTCTCGCATGCGTGGATCGCGCGTCAGCAGTCCTTCGGCTTTCAGGACCGGCCGGAAGTTAACGTCCACCGTGAGCAGCGCGCGGGCCAGACCGTGCCGGACCGCGCCGGCCTGCCCGGTTGGCCCGCCGCCGGTGACGGTAATCTGGGCATCGAATTTCTCGGCGGTCGCGGTGGCCGTCAAGGGTTGGAGGGCCACCACGCGCAGCGCTTCCGCCGGGAAGTAGTTCTCGAAGGGCCGGCCATTGATCACGATCTTGCCGGTGCCCATGGTGAGGCGGACGCGGGCTACGGACGACTTGCGCCGTCCCGTGCCGAGGTTTTGCGGAACTTTGGTTTCGGGAAGCTTAATGTCAGACATGCCTGGAGGAGGTTGCTGGTTGATGAGTCAGGGTAAAGCCTGCTACTTGGCAACCGTCAGCGGCTGCGGCTGTTGCGCGGCGTGCGGATGCTGGTCGCCTTTGTACACTTTCAACTTGGTCATGAGGACGCGGCCGAGGCGGTTCTTGGGGACCATGCCCCGCACCGCGTGGGTGATCAGTTTCTCGGGATGGCGCGCGCGAATCTGCTCGACCGACGTGAATTTCTCCCCGCCTTTCCAACCGGAATAGGTCATAAACTTCTTGTCGGTCTCTTTCTTGCCGGTCAGGAGGACCTTCTCGGCATTGATGACCACAACGAAGTCTCCCGCGTCAAGGTGCGGGGTATAGACCGGCTTGTCTTTCCCTCGCAGGACATTGGCAACCTGCACTGCGAGGCGGCCCAGAACGGCGCCCTTGGCGTCAATCACGTGCCACTTGCGCTGGTCCATATTCACTTTCGGCAAATGCGTTTTCATCTCGAATCTGATCAAAGGAGCAGAGAAACTATCAAACAAATCGCCCAAGTCAACAGGGTTTTTCGCGGAATGGACAAATGGGCCTGAATAGGGCAAAATGAGTTGCCTTTTATGGATCAGTGGCTTAAATCAGCCCCCATCGCGGACACGAGACCATTGAACTTTCTGGTGCGGACACCAAACCGCCGCATTGCGCTCATTGCCTTGCTGGTGACTGCGCTCGACCAGTTGACCAAGCAGATCGTGCTGCGGTTCCTCACCCCCGGAGAGGAGCAGGTGATCGTAGATGGGTTCTTCAAGTTCGTATATTGGAAGAACACCGGGGCGGCGTGGAGCCTGTTTCGCGGCAACAATGAACTGCTCGCTGGCGTCGCCCTCCTCGCGCTGGTCGTCCTGTTTCTCAACCGGCATCATTTTGACTCGCGCACCCTCCTGAGCCAGGTTGCCTTTGGCATGATCTGCGGCGGCATCGTCGGCAATCTCATTGACCGGATATGGGCCGGGCATGTGATTGATTTCATCTACTTTTACCTCGAGCTGCGGAGCGGCACGGAGCTTGGGTTCCCCGCGTTCAACGTCGCGGATAGCGCCATCTGTTCCGGGGTGGGTTTGGTATTCCTGATTACCTGGCGCAGCGACCACCCGGCCAAGCCGGCTGAATCTTCGCCCGCGAAGTAGTGCTTTGCGATGCTCCCCGCTCGCACCGAAGTCCTGACCATCGAACACACCCTGCCAGCGGAACGGCTCGACTCCTTCCTGCGCGACCGCTTCCCCGCCGTGTCGCGGGGCACGATTCGGCGGCTGATTGACGAGGGTCACATCCGGGTGAACGGACGCACGGTCAAACCGACGCACTCTCCGCGCGCCGGCGAGCAGGTCGAGGTGCACTGGCCCGAGGCCCGTCCCACCCAGGCACAGCCCGAGGAAATGCCGCTCGACATCCTGCATGAGGATGAGGTGTTGCTGGTGCTGAACAAGCCCCCCGGGCTCGTCGTGCACCCGGCTGCGGGCCACGAACAGCACACGCTGGTCAACGCACTGCTGCATCATTGCGCCGGGCAGTTGAGCGGCATTGGTGGTGTCGCGCGCCCGGGCATTGTTCACCGCCTCGACAAAGACACTAGCGGCTGCCTGGTCATAGCGAAAAGTGACGAGGCGCACCTAGCCCTCTCGATCCAGTTCGCCACCCGCAAGGTGGAGAAGATCTACCAGGCCATCGTGTGTGGCGAGATGCCGCGCGATCAGGGCGAAATCCGCGCGGCCATTGCGCGGCATCCCTCCCACCGCAAGCGCATGGCGGTGGACGACGACGCCGGCCGCGCGGCGCGGACGAGCTATCGCGTGCTCGAGCGCTTGCGCGGGGCGACGCTGGCCGAGGTCATCCTGCATACGGGACGCACGCACCAGATTCGGGTCCATTTCCAGTTCATCGGCTTCCCGCTCGTCGGCGACGTGACCTACGGCAACCGGCAGAATCAGCGGCTCGAGGAACTGACTCATTACAGGGCGCCGCGCCAGATGCTCCACGCCGGCCAACTGTCCTTTACCCACCCGCGCACGGGCAAGCGGCTGAGCTTCAGCGCGCCGCAGCCGGAGGATTTCCTGGACGCATTGTCTGCGCTGCGCTGAAATGATCGGATTGTATGAAGGCTTTGATGGCTGCTCTTCCTGCGGGTGCGCTGCGCCCGGTGGCTTTGGCATTATTGGTTATCCTGTCAGGCTTATCGCCCGGGGCAACCTTGCGGGCAGAGCCCTCTGCCGGTGAGCCAATAGACGATTGCCAGTATCCGACGGATGCCGCGGCCGCCGGCGCCTGGCAACCGATGGCCGGCACGGCGCAGGCGCAGGCCGCGGTGGTCGCGGGCCGCCAGGCCTTGCGGCTGCCGTGCAATTTCGCTGGCACCAAAATCGAACGTGCTTCCTGGGACCGCAAGGCCGAGCTCGACCTCGCCTCCAACCGCGGCGTTCAATTCAAGGTGCTCTGCCGCGACGCCTCCCCGGTTTCCCACTTCAGTATCTACCTCCAAAGCGGCGAGGGTTGGTACCACGCGACCTTCTTTCCCGAATCGTCCGCCGGCTGGAACACCATCGAGGTTGATAAGACCGAGATGACCACGGAGGGTAAACCTGCCGGCTGGAGTCAGATCAAGACTATCCGGGTCTCGGCCTGGCGCTGGAAGGACAGCAGCACGGAGTTTTATCTGAGTGACCTTCGCAAGACCGACCCACTGCCCGCGGCCACCCCGCGCGAACTAGCCGAGACCGCGATCTCGGGCGTTGGGCGGTTCGCCAGCTTCACGACATTTCAGGACGCTACAAACCAAATCAGCGGCTTGAAAGGACAGGATACGCGCGTGGCGAAGGCTCTTGCCTCAGCCAACGCGTTGCGCGATGCGGCGCTCAAGCTGCTCGCTCAGCAGGAATTCCCCGAAGCGACCAGGCAAGCTGCGGCAGCGCACGAACAGCTCCTGGCGGCCTTCTGCCTGGCGCAAAAGCCCTTGCCCGGCGAGTTCCGCGCCTTCTGGTGCCACAGCGCGTTCGGGGTCCAGGGCATTGATTGGGACGAGGCCGTCCGCCGGTTGGCGGAGAATGGTTTTACCGCCATCTTGCCCAACATGCTTTGGGGGGGGGTGGCGTTCTACGAGAGCAAAGTCCTGCCCGTCGCGCCCCAGGTGGCCTCGCGCGGCGACCAAATTCGCAAGTGCCTGGCGGCGTGCCGCAAGTACGGCGTGCAAATGCACGTCTGGAAAGTGGATTGGAACCTGGGCTCCGCCGCGCCGAAGGATTTCGTGGCGAAGATGCGGCAGGCGGGCCGGCTGCAGGTTAGTTCGCAAGGCAAAGCGGAACCGTGGCTCTGCCCCTCCGACCCCGAGAACCAGCAATTGGAAATTGCCTCGATGCTCGAAGTTGTCCGCAACTACGACGTGGACGGCATTCACTTCGACTACATCCGGTATCCCGACAACGATCACTGTTTCTGCGCCGGCTGCAAGGAACGGTTTCAGCGCGCGAGCGGCGCGACGTTGACAAATTGGCCCGGGGGCGTCCGCGCCGACGCCCCCCTCCGCCAGCACTGGCTCGATTGGCGGCGGGGCAACATTACGACGGTGGTCAAGGCGGTAAGCGAACAGGCCCGTGCCATCAAACCCAGGATCAAAGTCTCAGCGGCCGTGTTCCAAAACTGGGCGGCGGACCGCGATGGCGTCGGCCAGGACTGGAAGCTGTGGTGCGACAAGGGCTACCTCGATTTCGTCTGTCCGATGGATTACACGCCGAGCAACCGCCGCTTTGAGACGCTGGTCACCCGGCAACTCGAGTGGGCGGGGCGGACGCCGTGTTACCCGGGCATCGGCGTCAGCGCTTCCTCGTCGCGCTTCGGAGCAGATCGCGTAATCGAGCAGATCAACATCGCGCGCCGCCATGAGACGCACGGCTTCGTCATCTTCAACTACGGGGTCAAAGAGAGCAACGAGCTGCTGCCCATGCTGGGAATGGGGATAACAGCCAAAGACTCGACGGCGCCACACCCTTGAACCTGGAGGCCGCAATTGAGTCTCCCGCTAAACACGCTAAACAAGCTAAAGAAAAGGCCCGAATGAAGCCTCGTGAGGCACTCTGGCGTTACCCCGCAGGGGAACGCTGACCGCAACGGGGACAGGGTTGCGAGCCTGCGGTTTTTCGCGTGGTTAGCGTGTTTGGCGGGCCAGTTCTTCGGGACCTGCGCATCACTTTCCCGCGGCCCGCCTTGCCAGCCCGTAGCTCCTGCCCCATCCTTTCTCCATGAGCATCGCACAGTCAGGTTTCGACTATGACGTCGCCATCATCGGCGGGGGTAGTGGGGGTTACGCCGCGGCGCGGACCGCCGCCGGCGAGGGCCTGAGGACCCTCGTCATCGAGGGAGGCGAGGAAGTCGGCGGCCTGTGCATCCTGCGCGGCTGCATGCCCACCAAAGCCCTGCTCTACGCGGCTGAAGTCCTGCACCTGGCCGGGCATCCGCAGCCGTGGGGCATCCGCACCGAGAATGTGGATTTCGATTTCGGGCAAGTCATGGCCCGCAAGAACACGTTGATCAAGGACTTCGCGGACTACCGCCGGCAGCAGCTCGCCAACGGTAAGTTCAAGTTCCGGCGCGCGCAAGCCAGGTTTGCCGATCCGCACACGCTGGAACTCAGCACCGGCGACCGGTTGACCGCCGCGCACTTCGTCGTTGCTACCGGCTCGGTCGTCAGCACCCCGCCGTTGCCCCAGCTCGAAAACGCCGGCTACCTGACCAGCGACACCGCCCTAGCGCTGACCCGGCTGCCGAAATCCCTGATTGTCCTGGGCGGCGGACCAGTGGCCCTGGAGTTCGCCCAGTTCTTCGCGCGCTTTGGCGTTCAGGTCACTTTGGTTCAGCGCAGTGCGCATGTGGCAAAGGCGCTGGACGAGGATGCGGCCACCGAACTGGAGAAGGTCTTCCGCCGTGAAGGCATCTCCGTTTACACCGGCACCCGGCTGCTATCGGCCCGGCGCACCGAAGGTGGGAAAGAAGTCGCCATCGAGCACCAAGGGCAGACGGTGCGGGTGCAGGCGGAGGAAATCTTTCACGGGCTCGGTCGCTCGCCGAATACCGCCGGGCTCGGTCTGGACAACGCCGGGGTCAGGCTCGAATCCGGCCGCGCCGTCACGAACCTGCAGATGCAAACCAGCGCGCCGCACATCTATGCCGCCGGGGACTGCACCGGCTTGCACGAAATCGTGCATATTGCCATTCAGCAGGGCGAAACCGCCGCCTACAATATCGCTCACCCCGATCGTGCGAGACCGATGGACTACCGCCTGCTCACCGAAGTGATCTTCACCGAACCGCAGATTGCGGTGGTCGGCCTGACCGAAAAGGCGGCCCGCGCCCGTAACATCCCTTACTTGTCAGCGAGCTACCCCTTCAACGATCACGGCAAGTCGCTCATCATGGAGGCGAAAGACGGCTTCGTGAAGTTGCTGGCTGACCCGCGGAGCGGTGAAATCCTCGGTGGCGCCTGCGTCGGCCCGGCCGGGGGCGAACTGATTCACGAAATCACTGCCGCCATGTACAAGCGCATGACCGTCCATGAACTAGCCGCCATGCCGCATTACCATCCCACCCTGGCGGAAATCTGGACCTACCCCGCGGAAGAACTGGCCGGCCAGTGCCGCTGAACTTGCCAGGGAAGAAGCGGAGTTCATCTGCGACGTGAGCGTCCGGCAGTGCCTGAGGTCAGCATGACCTTCGGTTTCAGCTTGCCCTGGTAGGACCACCCGCAAGGAGTGTCAATACTGAGCAGCCCACCCGCGGTGCAGATGAAAGGGGGCTAGGACTGACCGGCGGCGCTGAGGGCCCTAACCGTGGCCTCCAGACTCGCCAGGTCGGCTACGGCAAGAACCTGCGCGGTTTTGTCTATGCGCCTCATGAATCCGCTCAGGGCCGTGCCCGGCCCCAGTTCGATGAACCGGGTGAAACCTTGCGCGACCAGGTAGCGCATGGACTCCTCCCAGCGCACCGACGAGGTCACCTGCTCGACCAGCCGGGCACGGATCGCCTCGGGGCCATCGTGTGGCAGGGCGTTGACGTTGGCGAGGACGGGCACCGCAGGCGATGAGAGAGCCACGCGCGCCAGTTCGACCTCCAGCTTGGGCTGAGCGCTGGCCATCAATGGAGAATGATACGCGCCGGCTACCGGGAGAGGGATGGCGCGCCGGGCACCTTTGACCTTCGCCAACTCACAGGCCTGCGCGATCTTGTCCTTCGGCCCCGAGATTACGAGTTGCCCGGGGCAGTTCAGGTTCGCCAGCACGACACCCGCCTGGGCGCAGACTCCGCGCGTGGGCGCCTCTTCCAGGCCGATGATCGCCGCCATGCCGCCCTGGGTGGCGACGCACGCCTCCTGCATGAACCGCCCGCGCAAGCGCACCAACTTTAAGCCGTCTTGAAAACGAATCGCGCCCGCGGCGGTCAGTGCCGTGAACTCACCCAGCGACAAGCCGGCGGCGGCCTGGAAGCTCAGTGAAGGCGCGCGCTCCTTGAGCAACTCAAAGGCCACCCAGCTCACCAGGAAGATCCCCGGCTGCGCGTGCTCTGTCTTGGTCAGCTCCGCTTCGGGTCCGCGGAAACATACGGACGCCAGATCGTAGCCGAGCGCCGCGTTAGCCTGGTCGAACCAGGCCTTGGCGGTCGGAGAATGCTGCGCGAAATCCAGGCCCATCCCCACCACTTGTGCTCCCTGACCCGCAAATAACAGTGCCGTCTTGTTCATAGTCGGACGCGACTAAACACGAAAGCGCGCCTGGAGGAAAGCAGAGATGTGCTTCAAGGTCTGGGAAAACGGTATCCGAGATGATAGAGGATTCAGCACTTGCCAGACCCATGGCTCCTATGACGCGTGCGGTTCATAAAGATAATGCTGACACTGCGGTTCGCGCTCGCGTGGGCGCCGCTCGTGTCACATTGCCCACTGGAGTGATGTAAATAGACAGCCGGGCGCGGCTCGAACCATATCCGGATGTGAGGATGGGTGTTTCGGGCGGACGATCGCTCAGCCAACCGCCACAACCGGCCCAACACAACTCCTCGCCGCCTCCACAACCCTGCTCATGGATCAGGAGGTCTGCAGCCTGTTGTAACCCCTGCCGAGGTGTGACTTGCAGAAGTGTGACTTGGAAGGCGTCGGTGGTCTGTCAAGAGCGGTTGCGCGGGGGCGAGCGCTACTTCCGGCTTTCGGCCCGCCGGGAAGCGGCTACTGTTTCGGGCGATGCTTGACCACAGTCGCACAGCCATAACCTACCGCTACGAATGCTGGCGGGCGGTGCCGGCCGGGGTGATCGAGGCGGCGGGGACGGTGTTCCTGCTGCTGATCGCGGTTCGGCATTATCAGGCGGGCCCTCTGGCCAAGGCGATGGTTGCCGGGGGCGGGAGTCTGGGTCTGATTGTGGCGCCGTGGGTGGTGTCGCGGGTCGAGGCCGCCGGCTGGCCGGTGGCCAAAGCAGCCGCGCGCCTGGCCTGGCTGGGCGCGTTGAGCCTGGTGGTGATGGCCCTGGTGCCGGTGTTGCCGGTCTTCGTCGCTGGTTCGGTGGTGGCGCTGGCCACGTCGGCCGCGGCCATCCCGCTGCTGACCCAGATTTACCAGGAGAACTATCCCGAGCGCGAGCGCGGCCGGCGGTTTGCGCGGACCATGATGATCCGGATCGCCACGGCCGCGCTGTTCAGCGACCTGGCGGGGCGCGCCCTGTCCGGCCATATTGACCGGTTCCGGTGGTTACTGGTGATCTTTGCGGGGGCGTTTGCTTTCACCGGTTTCTGCCTGG
This sequence comes from uncultured Verrucomicrobiota bacterium, assembly GCA_964625855.1. GTDB lineage: Bacteria > Verrucomicrobiota > Verrucomicrobiia > Limisphaerales > UBA8199 > JAPLUA01. Next base: position 16,046 of record CAZVFC010000018.1, read on the forward strand.
GGCGTTGCCCTTCGCGGCCGCTCACCGCGTCGGGCGGCACCCACCCGTTCCGCGCGTTGCGCTATGCGCGGGATGACCGGCTGTTCCGGCAAACCCTGATCGCGTGGATGTTCCTGGGTTTCGCCCTATTGATGATGGTGCCGTTGCGGGTGGAGTACCTGGCTAATGCCCGCTATGGCGTGCGGTGGCACGGGGAGTTGCTAACCGCCGGGACGGTTGCCCTGCTGACGGGGGTCATTCCTAATATCGCGCGCCTGGTATTGAACCCGCTCTGGGGCTGGCTCTTCGACCGCATGAACTTCTTCGTGCTGCGGCTGACGTTGAACCTGGGTTTCGCGCTGGGCATCCTCTCCTTTTTTGTGAGCGGCAGCGTAGCCGGGCTGGTGACGGGCGCGGTGCTGTTTGGGATCGCCAACGGCGGCGCCGACGTGGCGTGGGGCCTGTGGGTGACAAAGTTTGCTCCGCCGGAACGGGTGGCGGATTACATGGCGGTGCACACCTGCTTTACCGGAGTGCGCGGCGTGGTGGCTCCGGTGGTGGCGTTCTACCTCGTTTCCCGGCTGCCCCTGAACGTGCTGGGGTGGATCAGTGTGGGGTTGATCGCGGTCGGGTCCGCGTTTCTGGTGCCGGAGATCAAGCTCGGCAAGGGGGCGCGGCGCGGGGTGGCTTTGGTGGAGGAGGTTTCCGAGTAAGAGCCTGGCCTGTGTAGGCTTCGCCAACGCGGCGCCATTCGCTTCCCCGTCCCGAACTCCGTCCACGAGCCCAACCGTTGCAATCTGGAGCCCCTTAAGCCAGAAACGCCAAAAATAGCGCTATACCTTGTGCTCGCGCGATGACGGCTGACACTACAGGTGGTATGACTCGGCTGGGCTCATTTCCAATTGCCGATACGGCCCCCGAAAACCCGGGCCAACAGACCAATGGCGAGTGCGAGGACGACGACGAGGACGATTCGGAATGAGCTTAGGATAGGCCCGTCATTGTTGCACAACCGTATTCGTTTGATGCAGCCCTGGGGTCACCCACAGCCTGGTGCGCAAGAACTTGGACCGGGGTCAGCTTATCTTAAGTCCGGCGCACTGGACTGTGCTGAGCGCCTCAAGAACCCGCCCGGGAAGGAGCACCGAGACTACTTGGACGAGCAGCTCTGGCACTTGCTGGATTGGAAGGTCGTACCTTCGTGAAGTGGCGGCTTGACTGAAGAGCGTGAAACGCCCATGTTTCACATATGAATGCGAATACGGCCACCATCCGCCAACTGCGGACCGACTTCCGTTCGGTGAAGCGGAGAATCGAACAGCACGGCGAAGTGGTCGTCACCGACCACGGCGAGCCGGCCTATGTGATCAAGTTATTGCCTGCGCCCGCCAAAAAGCGCCCCCTTCTTCCCGACTACTACGCGCGGCTGCGGAAACGCCAGCCCAAAGGGCTTTCCGCTGCGGACACGCGCGAGTTCTGGGAGGAGGAACACGCCGAAGCTGGGTACCCGGTCGCTGGACGTACTGCACGTGGCGTGCGCGCGGGAGCTGAAGCTGCGCTATTTTCTGACGTTTGACGAGCGGCAGCAGCAACTCGCGGTGGCGGCAGGCTTGAAGATGGCGCGATTGTGAGGTGGTTCAGCGGCATCTACGATTCGTGCCCTCCGATTTCAACTTTCAGCGTTTCAGCGTCTCAGTTTCATCCCTCGCGCCAGTCGGGCATCGTGCGCCGGGTGTGCTGATCAGGGGATAGTCAGGCGCCGATCCTGGCGCTTCAAATCCGGCGACAGATTAGTGTCAATGTCTCGGCCGGGCTCATTTCCAATTGCCGATACGGCCCCCGAAAACCCGGGCCAACCGACCGATTACGAGTGCGAGGACGACGATGAGGACGATTCGGAATGAGCACAGGCTAGGCCCGTCATTGTTGCATAACTGTATTCGTTTGATGCAGCCCTGTGGTCACCCACAGCTTGGTGCGCAAGAACTTGAATAAGGCCGCCCAGCATAATCCCGACCGCTTTCCGGAGCGGGGGCAGAACAGCTTATCTTAAGTCCGGCGCACTGGAGGGTGTTGACTATTGCCGCAGCGCGCACATTCTGGTACGGATGGCTCGAAGAAGGCAGTGAAGATAAGCTGTTCCAACCTCGCTAAGGGCGTCCTCACCTTCGTGGTCACCCTTACCACCTTCAAGGACGTCCGCAGCTACCCCTGCCGCTCCATGGAGATCGCGATCAAGCCGGTTGAGCGCTTCATTGCCAGCGTCATCAAGCCCCGCCCGGCCCCTGTTGGCCAGTCCGGCTGGGACCCCGAAGCCACCCCGGCTCCCGTTGCCGAACCGCTGGCGGCGTAAGCCATCTCCCCCGGCCGCCCGGCCGGGGATTGCTTTTTGCTCGCGAACCCAACTCACATATCCCCACCCCCGCTGCCCCACCGTAACCCATTTTTTTACTGCATTCCCTTGCCTTTCGGCGTTATCTCATACCCCCGAAGCATATGCTCGTGAAACCCGCACATTCAGAAACATGAAAACCGTCCGCGATGCCTGTAAACTTCAGCCCAACGCGCTGTCCATCAAACTCAGCGACCAGATCGAGCAGCTCGACGAACTAATCCACGCCGAGGGCGACGGCACCGCGTTTTTCGGCAGAACTTCCATCACCCAGGGCATGCAGGACCTCGTCACCGAGGGCATCGCCCGCCTGGCCGGCGTTTCGACCCAGGCCGTTTTCCACCTCAAACAAGCGATGGGTGGCGGCAAAACCCATTTGCTGGTCGGTTTCGGCTTGCTCGCCAAACATCCCGCCCTCCGTAAGAAATACTGCGGCGGTGACGCCAATTCCCAGATGTTCGGCGAGGCTCGCGTCGCCGCCTTCAACGGCCGCAACAGCCCGCCCCACTTCTTCTGGGGCGAAATCGCCCAGCAACTCGGCAAGGCAGCCGTGTTCCAGGAGTTCTGGGCTTCCGGTCCGAAGGCACCGGACGAAAAAGCCTGGCTTAAGCTCTTCGACGGCAAAGACCCCATCCTCATCCTGCTGGATGAAATGCCCCCCTACACCTGCGCAAGCTGGTCACCAACCGCCCCAAGCGCAAAAAGACCCTCATCAGCCATTTGCGAGCACGTTTCGACACAACCGCCACCGACGCCGCAATGCTCGACCTGGTCAACCGCCTCTGCAAAGCCGGCCACATCACAATCGGCGAAAAGGACGCCGTGACCTACCATGACCAGGATGCGTGAAGCGCCCAATATGAAACAGCGCCCTGCGGTCCTCCACCTCAACCTCCACCGCCAGTATTTCGAGGCCATCGCCGCGCGCACCAAGAAAACCGAGTACCGCACCCGCACGCCCTACTGGCGCACCCGCCTCGAAGGCAGGCGCTACGACCTCATCCACTTCCGCAACGGCTACGCCACGCGCGCTCCCGAGATGCTCGTCGAATTCGCCGGCCTCCGCCGAATCAGAAAATGGGGAACGCCCCACTACGCCATCCGCCTCGGCCGCATCCTCAAGCTCACCCGCTGGCACCCATGAACCGCAACAAGAAGGCCCAACACCACAAGCGCCTCGGAGCCGCAATCCTCGGCCACCACGCATGGTCCGAGATCGCCAAGGCCCTGGGCATCACAGCGCGCGAGACGCAGATCATTCAAGCCGTCTTTGACAATCTCACAGAGAAAGAGATCGCCGAGCGCCTCAAGATCTCGCCCCATACCGTCCACATGCATATGAACCGCCTGTTCAACAAGCTCACCGTCCGCAGCCGCACCGAGCTGGTTCTCCGAATTGTGGAAGAGCTGGTCACCCTCACCCTTTCCGAAACCGCCGTTCTTCCCCCTCTCTGCCCCCGTCATCACAGAGGCGCCTGTCGCATGCGCAGACCCCCTGTCCGCCCCCGGAAAGCCTAGCTCACCGGCCGTCCCAATCTTTCTCCTCACCTTGCTCGAACAACTGACCCACCGTCTCCGGGCTCCCGGATGTTGCCTCTCAGCTTCTATCCTCGGCCCCCCAGGGTAGCCCGGTGTAGGCTGAACAGCCGTCTATTCACCTGCTGGCAACTTGTTACAATTGCAGGACGCTTTCAGGGCCTATGAAAACAAGAACCAAGACAACGGTGAACCACCTCTCTAAACTCCTCTGCTGTCTGCTGTTGAGCGGCGCCATAAGTTCTGGACTTGCTGGCGGCGTTTTCACCAATGTCGGTCCGCTCGTCACCGGCCGCAGCTATCACACGTCAACCTTGCTCCCCAACGGCAAGGTGCTCGTCGCGGGTGGCTGGGATGGTACCAATTACTTATCAAGCGCGGAACTGTACGACCCGGCTACCAAAACGTGGACAACCGCCAGTCCCATGAGCAACCCTCGCATGAATTACACGGCGACATTACTGCCCAACGGCAAGGTGCTCGTCGCGGGCGGCGGCAATGGCCCCACAGTGCACTCCAGTTGCGAACTCTACGACCCGAGTGCCGGATCATGGACGGCGACCGGCGCGATGGGCACCAACCGCTACGGCCACACCGCCACGCTGCTGCTCAACGGCAAAGTACTGGTCGTCGCGGGCTCTTTCGCCAACCCTGGCACCCAGAACAATTTGCTTTCCACCGCAGAGATCTACGACCCGGCCACTGGCACTTGGGCCGCAACCGCTGCAATGAGCGGCCCTCGTGCTCTGCATGCGCAAACCTTGCTGTCGGATGGGAGAGTGTTGGTTTGTGGCGGAGTTACCCCCAGCGGCTCTTGGCTTTCCAGTGCCGGGATCTTCAACCCGTCCACCGGCACCTGGACAGCCATCGCTGCGATGCAGGACGCGCATCTGTGTCATACCGCGACGCTGTTGCCTGATGGAAGAATCCTGGTCGCGGGTTCCGGCTCGAGCGGTGTGAGCGCAGAACTGTTCAACCCATCCACCAGCCTGTGGACAACGACCGGCGCAATGAACAACCCACGTCAGCAACACACCGCATCCATGCTGGCCAGCGGACAGGTTCTGGCCGCGGGAGGGGGCTACGCCCTCTCCGAACTCTATGATCCATCAACCGGCATGTGGACCACAAACAGTCCCTTAAGCACCGTGCGCAGTGCTCAGGCCGCAACGACGCTCAACAGTGGTGCGGTGTTGATTGTTGGTGGAATAGACAATGGCGGCAATCCTCTTGCCAGCGCCGAGTTATATGTCAGCGCCCAGACCAATGCCACGGTGCTGCTGGGTAACTTGGCACAGACCTACGACGGCACGGCCAAACCCGTTTCCGTTACCACCACGCCTCCGGGTCTGTCCGTCAACCTAACCTACAACGGCTCGGCGAATGCGCCAACCAACGCCGGCAGTTACACCGTCATTGGAATCATCACCGACCCAAACTATCAGGGCGCCGCCACCAACACGCTCCTCATTTCCAAAGCTGCAGCAACCGTCACCCTCGGCAACCTCTCGCAAACCTACGACGGCACGGCCAAACCCGTTTCCGTTACCACCACGCCTCCGGGTCTGTCCGTCAACCTAACCTACAACGGCTCGGCGAATGCGCCAACCAACGCCGGCAGTTACACCGTTGTCGGCACTGTGGTCGAAGCCAATTACCAGGGAAGTGTTACCAACACGTTGGTGGTTCAGCCGGCTGCGATTCCGACATGGCGGGCTACCGGATCATTGAATACGGTGCGCTCTTTCCACAAAGCAGTTCTGCTTCCCAACGGGAAAGTGCTGGTTGCAGGAGGCTACGGCAGCAGCGGCTACCTGAACAGCGCTGAGGTATATGACCCAGCTACAGGTATGTGGATGACAACTGCCGGCATGTCGGCCGCCCGTATCTACCACACCGCCACGCTGCTTCAAAACGGCAAGGTGCTGGTCGCCGGGGGCAATAACAGCATCTATCTTTCCACCGCTGAACTTTACGATCCAGCGATAGGACTCTGGGCGCACACTGGTTCCATGGCCACCCCGCGTTCAGATTACACAGCCACACTGCTGCCGAACGGCAAAGTGCTCGTCGCGGGGGGCGGAGGCAGCAGCGCCTACGTTCCTGTCGCTGAGTTGTATGACCCTGCATCAGGACTGTGGAGTTCCACCGCTACGATGCTCACCCCGCGACTCCGCCACACCGCCAGTTTGCTTCCAAACGGGAAAGTGCTGGTCGCCGGCGGCTTCTATAACGGCAGCTTCCTTTCCAGCGCGGAGCTTTACGATCCGACGAATGGAACGTGGACAGCCGCCAGCCCGATGCTGGCGGCGCAGTACCTTCACACAGCCACAGTCCTCCCAAACGGAGTGGTAATGGTCGCCGGTGGTCAAAATGACATTGGCTACGTCTCCACCGCGGAATCGTACGACCCATCTGCCTCCGCCTGGACCATGCTTGCCTCAATGACAACCTCGCGCTTGTTTCACACCGCCACATTGCTGCAAAACGGAAACGTGCTGGTCGTGGGAGGTGCCGACGCCAGCTATGCCTACCTCTCCAGCGCAGAAATATACTATCCCCCGGGTCAGACGTGGACGGCCACCGTTCCGCTGGCGGGTCAACACTACGCGCACACCGCCACGTTGCTGGCGAACGGCCAGGTACTGATTGCCGGGGGCTACACGGACAGCGGACCCTCCTCTGTTAGCGAACTCTATGCCCCCACCCAATCCGCTGCCAGCGTAACCCTGGGTAACCTGTCGCAAACTTACGACGGAACCGCCAAGTCCGTCTCCGTCACCACCACACCCCCGGGTCTGTCCGTCAACCTAACCTACAACGGCTCGGCGAATGCGCCAACCAACGCCGGCAGTTACACCGTCATTGGAATCATCACCGACCCAAACTATCAGGGCGCCGCCACCAACACGCTCCTCATTTCCAAAGCTGCAGCAACCGTCACCCTCGGCAACCTCTCGCAAACCTACGACGGCACGGCCAAACCCGTTTCCGTTACCACCACGCCTCCGGGTCTGTCCGTCAACCTAACCTACAACGGCTCGGCGAATGCGCCAACCAACGCCGGCAGTTACACCGTTGTCGGCACTGTGGTCGAAGCCAATTACCAGGGAAGTGTTACCAACACGTTGGTGGTTCAGCCGGCTGCGATTCCGACATGGCGGGCTACCGGATCATTGAATACGGTGCGCTCTTTCCACAAAGCAGCTCTCCTTCCCAACGGGAAAGTCCTGGTTGCAGGAGGCTATGGCAGCAGCGGCTACCTGAGCAGCGCTGAGATCTATGACCCAGCTACAGAAATGTGGATGACAACTGCCGGCATGTCGGCTGCTCGAATTTACCACACCGCCACACTGCTCTCTAACGGCAAGGTTCTGGTCGCGGGTGGCTGGGACGGCACCACTTACTTTTCCAGCGCTGAACTTTTCGACCCAGCTACAGGAGCATGGGTCCCCACTGGTTCGCTGGCCACGCCCCGCTCAGACTACTCCGCCACCTTGCTCCCGAACGGCAAAGTGCTCGTCGCCGGGGGCGGGGGCAGCAGTAGCTACGTTGCGGTTGCCGAACTGTACGACCCAGCATCAGGAACCTGGAGTTCCACCGGCACGATGCTTACCCCGCGATCTCGACATACCGCAAGCTTGCTTCCAAATGGGAAAGTGCTGGTCGCGGGCGGCTTCTATAACGGTGGGTTTCTTTCAAACGCAGAGCTTTACAATCCGACCAATGGGACGTGGACAGCCGCCAGCCCCATGCTGGTGGCGCAATACCTTCACACGGCCACAGTCCTCCCAAACGGAATGGTAATGGTCGCTGGAGGTCAGAATGATGGGGGCTACATTGCCACCGCCGAACTCTATGACCCGGCTACCGCAGCTTGGACGATGCTCGCCCCAATGGCAACTTCGCGTCTGTTTCACACGGCGACATTGCTGCACAACGGGAACGTGCTGGTCGTGGGAGGTGCCGACGCCAGCTACGCCTACCTTTCCAGCGCCGAGGTATTTTGTCCCACCGCTCAGACATGGTCGCCCACTGCTCCGCTGGCGAGCCAGCACTACGCCCACTCCGCCACGTTACTGACGAATGGTAAGGTATTGATTGCCGGGGGCTACACCGACAGCGGGCCTTGCTCCACTAGTGAGCTTTATGCCTCTGGCCAGTCTATAGCAACCGTATCCTTGGGCAACCTTGCTCAAATCTACGACGGCACCGCTAGGGACGTTTCCGTCACCACCTCGCCTCCAGGCCTCTCGGTCAACCTGACCTACAACGGCTCGGCGAATGCGCCAACCAACGCCGGCAGTTACACCGTCATTGGAATCATCACCGACCCAAACTATCAGGGCGCCGCCACCAACACTCTCGTCGTGTCCAAAGCTGCGGCAACCGTGACCTTGGAAAACCTCACCCAAACCTACGACGGCACGGCCAAGCCCGTTTCCGTCACCACCACCCCCGCGGGTTTGTCAGTCAACCTGACCTACAACGGTTCGGCCGATCCGCCAACTAACGTGGGCAGCTACACGGTCATCGGAATCATTGGCGACCTCAACTACTCGGGGAGCGCCACCAACACCCTCATTATTCAATCTGCCACCGTTGCTTCCTGGGCTGCTACTACATCTCTGCCAGCAGCGTGCTTCGGTCATACCGCCACGTTGCTGCCCAGTGGCCGAGTGCTGGTCGCGGGCGGCTACAATGGCAGTTCCTCTTTTTCCAGTACCTATGAGTACGATCCAACCGCAGGGGTGTGGGCGCCGTCCGGAGCGCTGAATTATGCCCGCACACTGCACACGGCCACGCTGTTGCCGAGCGGTCGTGTATTGGTGGCGGGGGGCTGTGTGGGCGGCGGAGGCAGCTTCTTCGCCAGCACGGAGATTTATAATCCAGCCACCGGCTTCTGGACACCCACCGGCTCAATGGCCGCCGTCCGTGCCAGCCATCGATCCACCTGCTTGCTGAGTGGCAAGGTCTTGGTCACTGGCGGTTATATGCTCCGCACCAATGCCCCCGTCAGCCTTTCCAGCGCGGAACTCTACGATCCAGCCAGTGGCTTGTGGTCAGCAGCGGGCAATCTCGCCGCCCCGCGCGAACTCCACACCGCAACGTTGTTGCCCACCGGCAAGGTCTTGGTGGCGGGTGGCCTCGATGCTGCGAACAGCTTGCCGTTATCAAGCGCCAACCTCTACGATCCTGACAGCGGAACGTGGACGGCCATCGCTCCTTTAAGCACCCCCCGTTATGGGCACACCGCCACCCTGTTGCCCAACAGCAAAGTGTTGGTCGCCGCAGGCTGGACCTTCAGCGGGGCCATCGCCAGCGCAGAGCTTTATGACCCTGCCAGCGGTACATGGACAACGGTTGGTTCGTTGGCTACCGGGCGCTATAGTTCCTCGGCAACGTTGCTGCCCAACGGCGAACTGCTGGTCGCTGGAGGTTGGACGGGCAGCGCCGCGCTAGCCAGTGTCGAGATCTACGATCCCACCGTTGGCACCTGGACGCCTGCCGCTCAGATGACCACCGGACACCAGTGGCATACCGCGACCCTGTTATCGGACGGGAATGTGCTGGTAACTGGAGGATTCTCCACCAGTCTTGACGCCATCGCGAGTGCTGAACTGTTCGGCCCAGCAGGCGTAACAACTCTGCCGCCCATCCTAAGCTGCACCCGGCCGTTGGCGAGCGGTTCCTGCAAAGTCACCTTTGGTGGCCGGATAGGCCAAGTATTCACTGCCTTATCCTCGGCCAGCTTGGCTACACCGCACACCAACTGGGCCCCCCTTGGCGTCGCGATGGAACTTCCGCCCGGTCAATTTCAATTCATCGACCCGCAGGCGACGACCAACGCGCAGCGCTTCTATCGCGTTGGCTCGCCCTAAACCCATTTCTTGGCTCCTTCCCCAGGTGGCAGGCAGCCGGAACCGTCCGCCGTCTGGGCACAGGACAGACGGCCTACAGACGAAATGAGTAACCGAAACCAAAACAGCGAACGGATAACACTATGAAGCCAAGCACCAACACTCGCGGAAGCTCCGCCAGGCTGTGGATTCCGGCCCTGCTCCTCCTACTGTCGCAAGGCAGCCAGGCGGCGCAGCTCTATGTCTCCCTGGCTGGCCACCACGTACCCCCTTTCACGAACTGGGTCAATGCCGCCACCAACATCCAGGCCGCTGTGGATGCGGCCTCCACCGGCGACATCGTCTGGGTCACCAACGGTGTGTACGCCACTGGCGGACGCGCTATCTACGGCACCATGACCAACCGCGTGGCCGTAAACAAACCACTCATCCTCCAAAGCCTCCACGGTCCCCAGGTCACGGTCATCCAGGGTTACCAAATGCCCGACACTACCAACGGAAACTCCGCCCTGCGTTGCGTTTACCTCACCAACGGAGCCATTCTTTCCGGCTTCACCCTCACTAACGGCGCAACCCTCGGCGCGGAGGAAGGCGGCGGCGTATGGTGCGAGTCCACCAACGCCGTTCTCACCAATTGCTGGCTCATGGGCAACTCGGCGGACCTCCGCGGCGGTGGGGCCTGCTCCGGCACGCTGAACAATTGCGTCCTCGCGGGAAACTCGGTCACCCTGTTCGGGGGCGGAGCCTATTCCGCTGCGCTCAACAACTGCACGCTCACGAATAACACCGCCCAGTCCGGCGGAGGCGTGTATTCCAGCACACTGTTCAACTGCGCCCTCGCTGGCAATCGAGCGGCGGATTCCTACGGCGGCGCGTATGAGGGGACCTTGAATAACTGCACGCTCACCGGCAACTCGGCGCCCAACAACGGCGGCGGCGCCGGTTTCGCCGCGCTCACCAATTGCCTGCTTATCGCCAACTCCGCTGGCTACATCGGCGGCGGAGCCGAATCCAGCACACTGGTCAACTGCGCCCTCGTTCGTAATCATGCGGCGGTCGAGGGCGGTGGGGCGTACTCCTGCACCATGTATAACTGCACCCTCACCGGCAATTCCGTCCCCTACGGTCGTGGCGGCGGCGCCAGCTCCGGCACCCTGAACAACTGCCTCCTCTACTATAACGACGCGGCTCTCAACCCCAACTACTACTTCGGAAACCTGAATTACTGCTGCACAATCCCTCTGCCCTCCGGAACCAGCAATATCGTAGCCGAGCCACAATTGAGCAGTGCCTGCCATATCACCGCTGGCTCGCCTTGCCGCCGGGCTGGCGCTGCGGCGTATGCCAAAGGGGTTGATATTGACGGCGAGGCGTGGAATTCACCCCCCGCTATCGGCTGCGACGAATATCCGGCCGCCTCGATTGTCGGGCCCCTCGCCGTCGCCATCCTTGCGCCCTACAAAAACGTGGTTGCTGGGTTCCCGCTGCAATTTGCCGCCGACATCGCCGGCGAGCCCAGCTCCAGCCGGTGGGATTTTGGCGATGGCTCGAGCAACACAAATCAGCCCTTTACCTCCCATATCTGGAACGTCGCCGGGGATTATCAGATCGTGCTGCGCGCCTGCAATGACACCTATCCTGCCGGAATAAGCGCTACGGCAATAGTGCACGTGGTCGCTCAACCCGTACATTATGTTTCGGTGATTGGCACTAACCCGTTGCCCCCATACACGAATTGGGCCACTGCGGCCACCGTCATCCAGGACGCGCTCGACGCAGTCACTGTGCCCGGTGCGCTCGTGCTGGTCTCCAACGGCGTCTATGCCACCGGGGGCCGCGCCCTGATCGGCGTCCTCAGCAATCGGGTGGTGCTCGACAAGCCCCTGGTCCTTCAAAGCCTGAACGGCTTGGCTGTAACCGTGATTCAAGGAAGCCCAGAATCGGATTTTGCCGGCCTCGGAGCCGCGCGTTGCGCCTATCTCTGCAGCGGCGCGGCACTGGTTGGTTTTACCCTCACAAACGGAGCTGCCACCACCAGCGACGACCTCGGAGGAAGCGGTGGCGGCGTCTGGTGCGCTTCGCCCACCGCCCTCGTGACGAATTGCCTGCTCATCGGAAACCTCGCTCAGTCCTACGGCGGCGCGGCCTATAACGGCCTGTTGAATGACTGCACGCTCATGGCCAATTCCGCCAACAGCGGTGGCGGAGCCTATAACGGTAACTTGGTCAGTTGTACACTCTCAAACAACTCCGCCTCCTCCCAGGGCGGTGCTGCATATGGGTCCACTCTGACCACTTGCACGCTCATGGCCAACTCCGCTCCCTATGGGGGAGCGGCCTATGAAAGCGGGCTCACGAATTGCACACTCTCGGCTAACTCGGCTTCCTTCGGCGGTGGAGTTCATACCAGCACGGGGGACGCTTGCACGTTTACGAGCAATTCGGCTTCCTTCGGCGGTGCGTCCGCCTACAGCACCCTGAACCGTTCCACACTCATGGCAAACTGGGCGACCAACTACGGCGGTGGGGACAGTGGCGGCATCCTTAACGACTGTACCCTCACAGGGAATTGGTCCGCCAGCTACGCCGGCGGCACCTCATCGGGCAAGCTGAACCGCTGCACATTGATCGGCAACTCGGCCAAACTGTCTGGCGGCGGAGCACACCTCGCCTACCTTACCAACTGTGCACTCATTGCCAACACGGCGAAGTCCGGAGGTGGGGCCGACTCCGGCTGGCTCAACAACTGCACCGTCGTCGGCAACTGGGCCACGAATACGGGGGGTGGCGCCTACTCCAGCTTCCTGTACAATTCGGTCCTGTATTACAACACTGCCGCGAGCTTCGCTAATTCCTTCGCCGGCACCCTGAACTACTGCTGCACAACGCCTGCCCCCTCCTCGGGCGGCGGCAATATTACGAACGAGCCACTCTTCGTGAACTACTCTGCCACCAATCTGCACCTTCAAGCCAGCTCCCCCTGCATCAACGCCGGTCGCAATGCCTACGCTCTTGCCAGCACCGACCTCGACGGCAGCCCCCGCATCTCTGGAGCGAGAGTTGACCTGGGTGCCTCCGAATTCCAAAACCCCGCTTCCATGCTGTCCTACGCCTGGGCGCAGGAATACGGAATCCCCACGGATGGATCGGCCGACTACGCTGACCCCGACCACGACGGCCTCAACAATTCGCAGGAGTCCCTCTGCCTCACTGACCCCACCAACGCTGCCTCGGGCCTCCTCGTCGTGTCTGCAACCCCGGCAACCACCAACGTGATCGTGACCTGGCAGAGTGTTGCTGGCCTGACCTACTTCCTCCAAAGGAGCACCAATCTGGCGATGTCCTCGCCGTGGGCGCCAGTTGCCACAAACCGTACCGGCAAAGCTGGAACCACGAGCTACACCCACACCAACGCCGCGCCGGCCAGCCCGGCCTTCTACCGCGTTGGCCTTCAATAGTCTCCTCGACCTGCGTTGGGGCCTCCTCCTCGCTCAAGCAAACCGCGCCACCCGGCCGCCGGCGCCTGGCAAAGGTCCCGACGCCGCGAGCAACCCTGCGAGTCCATTTGCCTTTAGAGCGAGATCCCACGCCTCTGTTCACCCGAGCCGTTTCCTCTCGCGCCCCCTTCTAGCTCCGCCCCTCAAACGCCGTCAAGCCTCTAGCCCTTTGGCCGGGCAGGCCCACCGCGCAAGGCGCCTCGGCTCACTCCTCCTGCTTCCCCGCGCCAGCAGGCCGGTCCTCAATCCCTCTTCCAGTTTCGGCAATACCTCCGGTTGTAATCCCGGTTGAACTCCTCGTACCCCGCCGGCGCCTCACTCTTGAGGCGCAGCAGCTCCTCAAACTTCGCCGACGCCTCGATCATCAACTTTCGCATCTCCACGTCCGAAATCCGGCTCAGCCCAGTTTGCGTCAGCAACTCCGACGGCTTGCCGGCATGCGAATCCTCCAGAAACCCATTCCGAAAAGCACACGCTGTAAGCGCGTTCGCCTCGTCCTCTGGTGTAGCTACTGTAGGACATGCCCGGACAGACACGCTATTGCTGCACCAATGGTCGTTGCCCACAAGTGCAGCCGCTCGGCAATCCAGGCCAAGGCCGTCGTTGTCTCCCGGCTCAAGGCGTCACGCCCTGTCGGCAGCCCACGGCGGGGAGCCAGGCACGAGCCAGCGCCCAGACACCGCCAAGACAGTACCTGGCTTAATAGAAATTCTATTAAGCCAGGTACTGTCTTGGCGGTGTCTGGGCGCTGGCTGGCTAGGCGCTGCGGGACCCGGCCGGTGCGCAGACCAACCGAGGTGGGGTGGGCGAGCCCGATTCGAGGCTTTCCTGCCACGGGATTGCGTGCCCATCTGCAAGTGCCTAAGCGCTAGTGATTTACGCCTGGACTAAGCGCCATTCAGATCTGAACCACGGACTGTGGGGATGGAGCTGCACGGCCGAGCTTAGTCGTCAATTCGAAGTCCACAGTCATCAATGGCCAATGGCCCGTGGACAGTAGTGGTCCGTGGTCCGCAGTCCGTAAACAGTGGCCCTACCACTTCAGTTCCCACGCTTCGGCCTGGCGGGGCGGGAAGGTCGTGGGGCGGTCGAAGGTGGGGGACAACTTCTCCCAGCCGGGTTCCGTCGCGTCGGCGGTGCTGCGCTGGGCGCGGAGAGCGCGCGCGCGGATGCCGTTGGCTGCGGCATCAAAATGCACTTGGCTCGGCACGGGCTCGTCGCCGACGTTTACGAAGAAGAGCACCATCCGCTTCTCTTTGGGCAACTGCCACGCGCCGGTCAGGACGGCGTCGGTGGTGACCCACCATTCGCCCGACCATTGCCAATCGGCGCGGACGGTGGGGACGGGGCCAAGGAGCCGCGGGGGCCGGGCCATTTCGCCGGCGGAGAAGTATCGGCTGAAGCGGGCGCGGAGCCGCGCCATTTGGCGGAAGAAGGCAGCGTTCTCCGGCTCCTTCACCACCGCGGGATCGAGCCAGCCGAGCTGCTCGCCATAGACCAGTTGCTGTCCGGCCTTCATGCGGAGGGCCAGGTCTTTGGTGGCGCCGCCGCGATAGGCGCGCCCGAACATCTGCACGGTGCCGCCGTAGATGGCCGGGAACGCGGGCACCTGGCCCGGGAACTGCCAATGCCAGGTCAGATAGCCGTCGAACCAGCGGATGAAGGGCTCGGCGTTGCACTCGGTCGTCAGGGCCGACCCGGGCGGCATGGCGCGGCGGATGGCCTCGAGCATCGTCCAGTAGCTTTCATTCCACCAATGCCCGCCGCCCAGCGGGTGGCCGTGCGCGGGGTCCTGGCAGAGCGCGGGTGAGGCCGCGGCGATCTGGTCAATATAGACCGCGCTGGTGCCGCACTCGCCCAACAGGCGCAGGACGATGTTGCTGACGGTGTTCTGCCAGAGGGGAGTGGCGGGGCACATCACGCCCAGGCGCACGGGCTGGCCGTTGGTCTCCTTGCTGTTGTAGGTTTCGAGAAACGGCGAGCCGTCGCCTTGCTTCGTGGCGGCGGGCAGGGCGAGCCGGGTGAACTGAAAGTCTTCGGCGCCGCGATCGTGGGTATCCCACAGCCGGCCATTGATGTAGGGCATGGTGAAAACGCCGGCGGCCTTCAGTTCAGCGACGCCCGAGGCGAAGCCCGGCTTGGTGGGAAAGTAATGCGGGTAGTCGTTGTCGAAGGGCACCTGGTGCCAATTATACCAGTGAAACGCCGCCGGCATGGCGAGGAAGTCCCGGAACCGTTTCACGGCCGACACGCACTCGCCCGGTGCGCCGCCGGTCATGGCCCAGGCATTCAAGTCGCGCATCCAGCGGGGGGTGTCGGCGCGACCGTCGCGCGTCAGGCGCGGCCACCACTTGGCTTCGCGCTGAGCCCAGCGCTTGTAGATCATCGCCGCATCGAACCAATCGCCGCGCAGGAGTTGCCAGACAGCCTCGCCTTCGAGGGCGAAGTCGTTTCCGGCCCGGCCGAGGTCCGGGGCGGGGTGGTCGAAGCTCAACCGCACGGTGCACGCCGTTGGGTCGCTTTTCAGCGCCAGGTCCTTGGTGCTGCCCCAAGGGTCGTGCGCGGCCACGTAAAGGCCCGTCGGCTGCGCGCCCTCGCGATAGGCCGCCATGAACTGCATGGCGCACCAGCCGTTGGGATAGGTGCCGCCGAAGCTGAACGGCCGGTGCCAGACGCCGCGCTGGAGATCGCCCGGGCCGCGCGGGACCAGCACGGCTGCGTTGGTCCCGAGGTCGGCCAGGGCCAACTGCGGGAACATGACGCGCCAGACGCTCCAGTTGGGGCTGGTGTTGTCAACGCGCAGCTTCCAGCGGAGGGCGCCGGCGCGGGTGTCGGGCGTAAGGGTGGCCGTGACGGAAACACCGGCCAGGGCCTTTTCCAGGGGCTGGGACCAGCGCAGTTCGAGGCGCGCCCGGCGCCGTTGGATGCCCCACTGGCTCCAGCCGGCGTCGGCGCCGAGGCGCAACTGGTTGGTCGAGCCGGCCTGGCGCAGCGTGAGCGAGAACAGGGGGAGCGGATTCGTGCCGAGTAGTTCCTGACCGGACTGCGTGTCGAGCAAGCTGTCAACCCGCACGCCGTCCGTTGCGCTGCGCAGCGTGAGCTGCATGTCCCCGGCCGCCACCCGCGTAGTCTGCTCGCCCGCCGCCAACAAGCAGAGCCCTGACAGCGAAATGATGAGCAGCCCGAGGAACTTTGCCGTAGCCTGAAGCCGTCTGTGGTGCATGCCTTGATGGTAACCGTTGGGCGGAGACAAGGCACGGAGGAAGAGCAGAAATTGGGAAAGCAGAAATTGGAGGGGCGCGTAATCGGTCAGTCACGCCGGAGGGTCATTTCGTTCATGGCTTTCCTTTCCTAGCGGGCAATGTCCCTTTGTGAGATTAGGAGATACGCCAGTGTAAATCCGGTCAGGGCAATCGCCCCGAGCACCATGAGGTCTTCGACGAGCACGGGGCTGCCCATCACGAGGTCGAACGGACTGTAATACCGAAAGGGCGACAGCCACGCGATCCGTTCCAGGGGTGGCCACAGCCGTTGAGCATAGTCCAGGAGCAAGGCGGCGAATGCGATCAGGGAGGTGGCCCCGCCGGCTACGCTGCGGCGGCAAGCGGCTCCGAGCGCCATGGCGACGCCGCCCCAGCATAGCAGCAGCAGACCGAGGTTCAGGGCCAGCGAGCCGGTCTGGCGCGCCGGGGGACCTGGGACATCGAAGGGGGCGAACAGCGCCAGGCCGAGCCAGGTGCCCGCCATCGTCATGAACAGCATCAGCATTATCGCGAACAGCGTCAGGGCGATGGTCCGGGTGATCAGCCAATGCCGCGGCATCGGGCGGGCCAGAATCAGGTCCGCGAAGCCGGTTTCAATTTCGGAGGCGGGCAGCGTCGCCAGCGCAATGGCCAGAGCCAGCAGAGCAATGACGACGCCCAGGTCATAATAGCCCCCGCAGACAATGCCGTTGAAGGATAGGACGCTGGCCAGCGAAGGGCCGAGCATGGCGCGGGCGAAACGCGGCAGCAGCGCGGCGAGCTGCTCGAAGTCTCCGGCGTTATGGAGCGAGGTCGCGATGAGCACCCGCAGCACCTGGAACGCCGCGAGCAACAAACCCGTCACCCAGAGCAGCGTCCAGACGCGTTTGAGCGAGAGCCGGAACAAGAGGAACGCGCCGCTCATGACCCTTCCTCGCGGTAGTATCTCAGGACCACGTCTTCGAGCCGGGCGGCCTCCAGTTCCATATCCTGGACGGGCAACCCCTCGAGCACGGCGAGCAGCGGGCCGAGCGGGCCGGCGACTGTAAGCCGCCACAGCCGGGGAGTCCTTTCCGTCAGTTCGTGGCCCGGAGGGAACTGGGGATTGGCGCTGACGTCCTCGCCGAAGAAAACGCGCACCTGCCGCGGAGCCAGGCGGCGACTTTCCAGCACGCTGGACAGGAGGACCATTTCGCCGTTGCGCAAGAGCGCGATCCGGTCGCAAACGCGCTCGACTTCGGACAACACATGGGACGACATGAAAACGGTGGTGCCCGCTCGTTTGACGTCCGTGAGCAGGCCGTAAAATGACTCCTGCATCAGCGGATCGAGGCTTTCGGTTGGCTCGTCCAGGATCAGGAGCGGAGGGTTCGCCTGGAAAGCCTGGATGATTCCTAATTTGCGCTTCATACCAGCGCTGTACTCACGAAGGCGCCGACGCAGGTCGCTTCGCGGCAATTCCAAGCGATCACAGAGTTCCTGTCGGTGTCGTTTGTCCACCGGCTGCCGGTTGAGGCCGGCGAGGAAATCGAGCGTCTCCAGCCCCGTCAAGTCGAGGTAGAGGCCCAGTTCTCCGGGCAGGTAGCCGATTCGCGCCCGGGCGTCGAGGCCTTCCGTCCAGCAGTTATAACCGAAGATGAAGGCTTGGCCGCTGGTGGGGCGAAGCAAGTCGAGCAGGAGACGGATCGTGGTGGTCTTGCCCGCGCCATTCAGCCCGAGGAAGCCAAAGATCTCGCCCCGGCCAACGTCCAGGCTGAGATTGTTCAAGGCGGTGAGCGGTCCGTAACGTTTGGTCAGGCGGCGGATCGAAATGGCAGGCGGGGATGCAGTGGACTTCGGAGGTTCCACCGGCAAGGGAGAGGTCGTCACTGAATCCCATCGTTCTTCTGCGGCGCCGGCAAGGCTGAAACTCCGCCGGGGAGAGGCGGTTGGTTGAGCGATTGCAGGCTTCATAGAAGCCCAGCGTGTCCGGGCGGACTGGACCCAGTTTGCATGCTTTGTCTGCTGGGATAGACAGGGCTAGGGAAGGGAGATCACGCGCTCTCAGACGGAGCGCGGCATTGGTTGCGAAACACCGGGGGTTTCGGTCCGCCTCACGAGCTGACGGGGCACGACGAATGCTCCGCCTTTTCGGTAGTTCGGTTCAGACTGTGCCGCGGTCAATGAAGATCAGCCGCGCGTCCAGGTCGCCAATGGTTGTCACGGTACCATCGTCGTCGGAGACGGTTACGCCGCGTTCGATTCCGGCGTAATCCTCGAAGCCGGGCGCGGTCTGGTAGTTCTCGCCGTCGCTCACGACCACCACGGTGGCGTAAGTGCCATCAAACTGGACTCGGTCGCCGATTTGGATTTCCTCGCCACTGGTATAACACGGTTGTTCAGCATCCATAAGTTTTACGAGGTTTGGCCCACCCCGATTCGGGGGCGGGCAGGTTCTTGCTTGCGTTCACAATCCAACCCAACCCTGCTGCCGTCTGCTGATCGTAGCCTGACAGCGATGGTGTGCGTCTGGCAAGAGCGAAATCATGCGCCGCTCGAGACAGGACGGCGGTTGGGTTGAGTGATTCGCTATTCTTGGCTGCACGGTAAGCCCATAACGAGAACCGCGCAAACCGGTTGTCCATGAAACGCCATCCGCTCCGACGACTCGGGGGCAACAGGCCGTACCAGGCGCGATTTCGGACTGGGAATCCGGCTTCCGCGGCTGAGGTTTGTTCCTGTGGTTTGGTTCGTCGCGGCTCACAGGCCGGCGAGTCGGCGGGAACTCGCGGCGCTTGCACACGGGCCGAAATATCTGCTACAAAGCGCTCATGAAATCCTTGCGTACTGTGGTTTGCGGCGTCTTCCTCGGCCTGACTTTGGTGGTGCTGCGAGTGACTGCGGCCGAACCCGTTTGGAATATCCGGAATATCCCGCTGGAGCGGGTTTCGGTGGTGGCGCATCGCGGGGCCGGAGACCTTGCGCCGGAAAACACGATGGAAGCGCTCGAACTGTCCTGGAGCATGGGCTGTATCCCGGAGTTGGATGTGCGAACCACGAAGGACGGGCACCTGATGATGTTCCACGACAAGAATTTTGCGCGGATCATGCCCCAGGCGTCCCCGGAGATGAAGAAGAAGCGGCTCGAAGACCTAACCTACGAGGAGGCCAAGCAACTCGATGTCGGCGCGTTTCGCGGCCCTCAATTCGCCGGGCAGCGCATCGTGAGTCTGGCTGAGATTGTCGCGGCGCTCAGGAAAGACCGGAAACGGTCGGCGTATATTGACGTCAAGAATGTGGATTTTGCCCAGATGGCGAAAGAGACGGAAGACGTGCACGAGCAGATCGTGCTGGCGACCGGCTCGGAAGCAGATTGCGCGCGTTGGAAGGCGGTGGCGCCGCGCAGCGAGGCGTTCTTGTGGATCGGCACGTGGGGCGACACGAACGACGTGAAGGTGGAGAAGCGGTTTGCGGGGCTGCGCGAGATCGGGTTCGCCCACATTGACCGGCTCCAGGTCCACTGCCATTTCAACACCAACAATGACCGGATGGTGCCCAGCGATGAGTTCGTCCGCCGCGCGGGCCTCGAGGTGCGCGGGCGGGGGATCGAATTCCAGACGATGCCGTGGGACGTGCCGCACACCGAGGCGATCTACACCCGGCTATTCGACCTCGGCACGGAGGGACTTGGGACCGACCGGCCGGATGTGGCGTTGAGCGCGCTGCGCGCGTACTATAAGAACGGACCGAAGAACTGGAACGTGCGCGACCACATTCCGCTCTCCCAATTCACGATGCAGGCGCATCGGGGTGCGGGCGACCTGGCGCCTGAAGGCTCGATGGAGGCGTTTGAACTGGGCTGGAAGCTGGGGTGTATTCCGGAGGCGGATTTGCGGCAGACCAAGGACGGGGTCATCGTCTCATTCCATGACAACAACTTCGCCCGGATTCTGCCGAACGCCCCGGACGAACTGAAGAAGAAGGGCGTTGCTGACCTGACGTTTGCAGAGGTCAAGAAGCTCGATGTCGGCAGCTTCCGCAATGAGAAGTTCGCTGGTCAACGAGTGAGCAGCCTCGCCGAAATGGTTGGCATCTTGAAAGCGCATCCGGAACGCTCGCTCTACATTGACATTAAGAAGGTTGATTTCCGAAAGCTCGCGGCGGAGACCGTCGGCGTCCATGAGCAGTTGATTCTGGCCAGCACGAAGTATGACGAGATCAAGCTCTGGCGGCAGGTCGCCCCCAGGTCCCGCACGATCCACTGGATGGGCGGTCCTCAGAGCTGGATGAGCGGCTCGCCGGACGCGCCGGACGGACCCCAGGCCAAGCTCGCCCAGCGGCTGGCAGAACTCCGTAAAGTGAATTTCAAAGACATTGACACGCTGCAGATTCACGTTAACACCAGCCCCGAGGGGGTCTTTTACCCGAGCGAAGACTTCCTGCGCGAAGCCGGGAACGAGCTGCGCACCTATGGCATCCTGTTTCAGACGCTGGCTTGGAAGCAGAAAGACCCAAAGGTCTTTCACCGCCTGCTCGACCTGGGTTGCGCCAGTTTCGCCACGGACTACCCTGACGTAGCGATGGAAGCGGTCCGCGACTATTACAAAGCACGGGGAATTTAGTCGCGCGGCCGGGTCAACATCTTGCACTCGCTGACGGGAACGCGCATGTCCATATCGGTGCCGAAATCGCGGTGGTCGAGATACTCGGCGGCGCCGCCGGCTACGCGGCCCAAGGCGAAGGTGATAAATGGCAGATCAACTGCGCGGTCCATCGTGATCTTCTTCTCAACCAACAGCGGCCAGGTGCAGCCCATGCAGACGCAGGCGAGGACGGCGTCCACATTCACCGCGTGAACTTTGGTCGTCACGCCTTGGTTCATGAGCTCGCGCGCGAGACGGTGATAGAAGTCGAGGAAGACATTGTACAGGCCCTTCTCCTCCAGATACCGGCTGATCACGCGCTCACGAGGATCATAGTTGACCGTTTCCCGGTTAAACACCGGATGCCCCAGGCACGGCACCTTCTCAATGTCCACTCCCGCGTCCTTCGCCGCCAGTTTCCGACGGTGGTAGTCACTGGCGCAGGCCTGTGACAGTTCGTCGAGATCCGGCGCGTTCTGCCGGTCATACGGGTTGGTGAGTTTGGTCGGGTCGAAGACCTTGATCAGGAATCGGGCCGCCTCCTTGCCGTTGCCACCATGCACAGAGCCAATCGCACCCAGTGTCGCCATCATAGCTGTGTTGGGCTCGTTGCCCGCCGAGGCGGCCAGTTTGGCCCCCTGCGCCGAAATGGTGCCCGGCCCGTTTGTGACCGCCGCCGTCAAGCACATCTCGAATAACCGGGCTTCGAAATCGTGCGCCGGGGGTGAGCCGAGCCAGGAAAGCAGGACGCTATGTGCAAACGACCCCGGCCGCTGCATCAACACCGGCAACGAGTAGCCGTGAATTCGCGGAGTGGCGCCGTCGTTGGAGGATGCGTGCGATGCGTGGCGCATGGGCAGGCGCGTCACCACCCGTCCCAAGCCGCCCTTGAGTTGCTGGGCGAGCAGTTTGTCATACGGGCTGGGAATGGTGCCCGGCCGGAGGGCGAGCCGCCTGGGCAGTTTGTTTGCCAGGACGCCCAGATCAACAATCCACGGATTCAAGGCCAGCGGGCGGACGGGTTTGAAGTCCGGCTTGATGCGCAACGCCTCCATCAGGACCTGCGCGGCCGGCACCAGCGCGTGCAAAGTGGTGGTGCGGATGCCGCGCCGCGCGTGCCCAAGATTCCTCCGCGCGGTCCTGGGATCGGCCGGATCAAACGGTGCCACGCCAAGATACTCGTCGAACAGCCGCATCTTGTCAGAGGCGGACGTGCAGCGACCCTCGACGACCGTGCCCGCGTGGCCCAGCGAGATGTCGCGTCCTTCGGCAAACGCGCCGGCCACATAAACCAGCAGCGGCTTCGAGTATTTCCGCTGGGCCATTAGCTCGATGGCATCGCGCTCGTAAGTGCCACCGGGTTCGACGTAAAGGACGATGATCTTCGTGCGCTTGTCCCTCTCGGCCAGGACAAGGAAATCCTGCAGCGGCGTCAGGATCAGTGGGTCCTTGCCCGTCGAGATGCCGAACGAAATGCCCAGACCGGCCGATTGCAGATAAGAGGCAATCGTGTTCACCATGTTGCCGGAGTTCGAGATGATCGTCGCGCTGCCGGGCAGGAACGATTCGCCGGGCGTATCGCCGCCCACCGCGCCTACTCGGACACCAGCGTGCGCGTTGATGATGCCCAGCGTGTTGCAGCCGATGATGTCCATGCGTGCCAGGTTGCACACGTGTCTGAGCTTGGCCGTTACCTCGACCGACACGTGTTCGGTAATGACGAAGATGGTCTCGACAGTGCCTTCACCGTCTTCAACCACTTCCTTGACGTCCCCGTAAACGGCATCCGGGGGTGAATAGACGATCACCTTGTTGGGCCGTTCCTTGGCCGGGAGGTTCTTCATGAGATCCTCGAACTGGCCGAACACGCGGATGTCCCGTCCGCCGGGCACCTTGATGAGCTCGTTCTCTTTACCCAATGCCCAGCCACCCACAATGTTGTCGCAATACTGCTGCGAGACAATGCTGACTTTCATCGCCTCGCGTCCGGTCACGTTGGAGACGGCCACGCGGTCGCCTTTGTTTAGGATGCTGCAAAGAGTGGTGGCGATCATGATCGGCCTTTCTGGCTGAGCTTTTCGCACGCGCGCATGAGCGACACGGCGTATTCCGCCACCAGGGTGATGGGGGTGTCGGGACCGAAAATCACATGGGGCAGGCTCAGATTGGTGAGCACTTTGTTCAGCGCCACCATTCCCTGCACGAGGTGGGCGCCGCCGCGACCCACCACGACCGGAACCGAAACGGGGCCTTTGGCGTCCACGCATTCTTGCAGCGCCTCTGCGATGGCTGAGAACGTCACATCAATCAATGTGTTGTTGGCCTTGCCCCCCAGAATCAACAGCAGCGCGCATCTATGGAGATAGTGGTCGAAGCAGAGCGCGGCGCTCTTCTTCATTCGCTCATACGGGGGATTCCCGCCGAAGTCCGACAGAAGTATAGGTTCACCGCCAAGCTGGGTCAGCGTCTCCGTAACGATCGTGCTGGCGCCGCCCCCAAAGAGCAGCGGCAGGATTTTCGTGCCGCCCAGCGAAGAGACGTGCGCCTGGCCTTGGTGGCTCGAGGTGGCCCACACGTTCATCTCCGCCTCGAAGGCGGTTTCCTGCGACGGGTATTCGGGCCAATCCAAGCCGAGGTCCCGCGCCTTGAAATTATTCTCGTCGAAGGTGGCTTTGAAGTCGCACGCCCAGATCTGGCCGTCTTTGGTCACGCGCCACGGATTCACCTCGCAGCTCAGCATGCCGGTGGAGATAAACATGTCCCAAAGGTTCACGAACACGATGCTCAGGCGTGAGTTCAGTTTGCCCTTCACCCCGAGCCTCGTCAGCGCCTCCGAGGCTTGGTAGGCGTTGAGACCTCGAAAGACGCTCAGTGGCACCGTCACCTTGTCTTCCTCGGAGATCGCCTCGACCTCCACGCCGCCCCGGAGCGAGACCGTGAATGCGGGGGAGAGCGTATGAGAACTGTAGCTGATGGCGGTGAAAATCTCCATGTCGGCAGGTACCGACTGAACGACGTAGGCGCTGCGGGGACTCTGGCCGTGGATCTCCTCGGCGGCAACGTCGCGAAGGACCCGGAGGGCATCGCGGAAACTTTCCACTTTGCGCACCAAGCCCGCTTTCCCGCGTTTGCCGGCCAGAACGTCCGGTTTGACAATGCCCGCGCCCCACTTGCTGAGTTTCTCCTTCAGTTTCGACTCCGTCACCGGTTCGGACACATGTTCGGGCACCGGGATCTTGTACAGGGGGGCGAAGTGTTCGAGAAAGACCAACTCGCCGATTCGAGTGCTTGTCATGTTAGGGATGCGGACCGACTGATTTCATCACTTCATGAGAGACGGAGACGTGATCTTCGTCAATGCTTATGTAGCCAGTTCATGCCGCTGGAAGCGAATCTTGACTGTACTACTAATCTGGCATAACGGGGGAATGCCTGGTTCCTCAACCGACGGTAATAAAGTAAACTTGGCGCAAGGACCGTGATGAAGTTGCAGAAAGCAGTACTTACTCGTTTGTTGAGAGAGATACCGATGGAAATCGAAGCCGCGAGTGGATGGGGCAGCGACTAGAGGGGAGATTGGAGAAAGAGGCCGATCGCGCGGGCCCGGTTTTCCCCCTCAGCCAAAGAAAGGCCCAGCACCGGCGTCCAAAGGTGCTGACAATCAAGGGGGGGTCTTCTGCGACTACGACTTTCCCGGCCTATGCGGGGATGAAGGCTACCTGATCAGCAGTGATTCCGGGGCGCCCTCGTTCGCGGTCATCAATGGCCGACTGCCGCTGCTCGGCGAGCATTTCAGTACCTACGGCACCAGCGGGCTTATCCCGTTTGACGGCGGCACAGTCAGCACCAACAACGGCATGCACAGCGTCGTTGTCGAGCCACCCACGGGGCAGCAGTTTTACCGGCTGTTCCATCAATAGGCCTCAAGCGGTGTCGGATGGCGAATGAGCCCTTTGCCGCGGAGGCGACACGCTGGAGGGAGCTGAGCCGAATTCGCCAGGTCGCGAGCCACATGCCTCAGGGAATTGCGTTCAGCTCCGAGGCCGTCATGGGCTGGGTGCGATTGCCGAGTTCGGCTTTCACGGCTTTGACCTGTTCGGGTGTGATGGGCGATGCCTTGTTGCCCCAGGACTGGCGCATGTAAGTAAGCACGGCGGCCAGGTCGTCATCGGACAAAGCCGCGCCCATGTTCGGCATCGCGAGGTTCCATTCCTGGTCCTTGACCTTGATCGGGCCGGTGAGGCCCACCAAGGGAATTCGGATCAGGCGGTTCGGGCTGCCCAGAACCCATTCCGAGCCGACGAAGGGCGGTCCTTGGTTCGGCTTGCCCATGCCGTCGGCATTGTGGCACAGCGCGCAAATACTCTCGTACATGGCCTTCCCTCGAGTCAGGTCCAGCCCGCCGGTTGGCGGTTGATACAGAGTCAGTTCGGCAACCGAGTGGTAGGGAGCATAGACCTGCGGGCTAAACCACCCGCCGTTGTGGTCGAAGTAAATCATGCCCCAGTAGAGAATCAGGAAGGGCAGAATCAGCAGCAGGATCGGCACCGCGGCTGCTCCCGCTCTGGGTTCAGCGGCCTCCGAAGCGATCGGCACGGGTTGGTTGGCTTCGGGGCTCATTTGGCGGCTGGATTGGCCGGGGCGGCGTTAGTGGCCATGGGCCCGGAGCCCGGGGGTGCATTGGTGGCAGGCGCGTCGGTGACGGAGACGGTCGTTAGCGGCGCTACGAACAATGGCGCATCCGCCCGCAGACTAATGAGGTAGGCAGCAAGCGCCCGGGCCTCCTGCTTCGGGACCACTTCGTAACCTGGTTCAGGCGCCGCTTCGGCAGGCAGACTCAACGCCTCCGGCGAGGGAACCCGCTCAATCCTGCGCCTCTCGAACAGGAAGCGATAGGGCGGCATGGTGGACTCCTTTTCGTAAAGCCGCGGCGCATAGAGATGGCGCAGATGCCAATTGGCGTCGGGCAGGCGCAAACCGACGTTCGCCAGGTCGGGCCCGATGCGCTGGCGGCCTGGCATCACCGGGTAGTCGAAAAGGAAATCCTCGGCAACGGTGCGCCGCCGGCCCCAGCCGCGCGTGAGGTCGGGTCCGATCGGGACGATCCAGACCTGAGCTTTGGCCCCGGCGGCGTTCAAGTTCTTGACGGCGGCATCGGCCTCTCCTTTAGTCAAGCCCTGCCGGACAGGTTGCGGCAACCGGGTGAGCAGTTCCTTGGCGTCCGCCTCGGACCAGGCCTGGATGGCGGCGGGCGCGTTGCCCTTGGCTGCCGCCGCAATGCGTCGCTCGGTCTCGGTGGGGAGGATTCCACACTTCAGCGTGAGCAGAGCCGCGACGAGCGCGGGTTCATTTGTGCCCGCCTCGTTCAGGACCACGTCGCACAGGGTCCCGCTTTGCCGGACCTGCTGGCTGTGGCAACTGGCGCAGCCGTTGGCGCGATAGACCTGGAGCCCCTGCTGCGCCAGGCCGGACCGCGCGAGGGGATAAGTCGCCCCGCCGCTAAGCGTGTTGGTCTGCTGCAACTGGCCCACCTGCACCTGCGGCGCCAGCACAAACCCGCACCAGGAACTAGCCAGCGCGAAGAACGCCGCGAGGAATATCAGCGGGCCGTGGTTCATGGCTTTGCCTCGACGGCGGAGAGATCAACCGTGGCAGCAGCATAGGCCGCGACCGCGCGCGGGCGATAGAACCGGACGGCCAGTCCTAACACATTCACCAGAAACAACAGGTGGCCGATCCCGAGCAGCAGGTCACCCAGCGTGCTCACCCGCAGAAAATGCAAGGTGGACTTCGCCACGGACATGAATGCGATGTTCGGATCGAGCATCCGGCGGGCTTCGACGATGCCGGCGACGGTCAGCGGCCCAACCGACAGCAGCACTCCCAGCAACGCCATCCAGAAATGCGCGCGGACCAGCCGGGGTGCGGGAAATTCGGACTGGGTGAGCCAGGGCAGAATGGCATAAGCCGCGCCGAACATGACGAGGCAGAAAAAGCCGTATGTATTGAGGTGGGCCTGGGCCGCCGTCAGCCAGGTCAGCCCCACCGGATATTTGCCATCCACCATGGCGCAGGCAATCTTCATCAGCCACGCAAATACAAAGGCCAGGGTTCCAACGGCCACGAATCGCAGGGGCGGGTTGGCTGCCAGGCTGGACCACTTGCCGCCCACGGTTCGGTGGATGTTCAGCACCACGGCCATCACGGGAACGAACATCAACACCGTGGCCACGGTGCTGAGCGCGGGCATCCAGGCCGGCAGCGGGGCGCTGTGGGCCACGCCGGTCCATCCGCTGAACAGAATCAGCATCCAGAACACCAGCAAGGCTAAATACCGGCTGTGCAGGTCATGGCCGGTGAGCTTGGGTATGAAATAGAAGACCGCCGCCAGGCCAACCAGAGAGAGCCACGTCCCCGCCAAATTGGCGTCATAGTATGCCCAGATCGCCATCTGGGCCGCACCGCGGACAGGGAAGGTCACGAGCAGAAGTTCGGCAGTCGAGTAGATCCACGGAAACCAGAACAGGGCGGCGAAGATGAACCATTGGGAGACGAAGACCTGCCGCTCGCGGCGCCGATGGAAGGTCAACACGCCGGAGAGCCCGATCAGCAGATAGCCGATTAGAAGCATCCACGCGGCGTATCCGGGCAGCTCAAGGGACTCGAAGCCCGTGCTGTCCCCGGCGAGAATTCCCAGGATGCCGAGCTTCACGCCGGCGTTCCATAGGAGGGTGCCGAGGACGACCACCCACGGCAGGGCCAGCGGCGTCCGCCCGAGGCGCGCCAGGAGCCAGAGGGCCACACCGAGCCCGGCCTGCAAGCAGAAGCCATAGACCAGGCAGGTGAGATACACCGGGCGGACGCGACCGTACGTCAGCCAAGCCGAGTCAGCAAGGAATCCCGGGGAATGAAACTTGATCGAGGCAATGAGGGCGAAAGCGGACCCAAACAGCAGCCAGCACGCGCCGCAGAGAAACAACAGCAGCAGCGGCAAGCGGCAGGAAGCATCGCTGTTAGCGGGAGCAATGGCTGGATGCGGCTGGGATGACCGTGTGTCGCTCATCGCTGACGGCAGGGCGGTGGAAACCCGAAAACCGAAATCCGAAGACCGAAGGAAGCCCGAAACCCGAAGTCCGAAATGCGCCGCTGCGTCTGTGTGTTTGCAACTGAATCCTCTGAAACCTTGCGGCCTTGCAGTTCCGGTCCGAGGAGTGCCCGCAAACGCAGGCCACCCCACCCCCTCGAATTGGCGGCTTCGGTTTTCGGATTTCGGCCTTCCTTCGGCCTTCGGATTTCGGCCTTCGGATTTCGCACCCGGATTCCACTGGAAACCTCGAGGGACCTCATTTATTCGAACGGGCTGGGTGTCTCCGGCGCTTTGGGCGGGGCGGCAGTGGCTTTCTCGACGCGGGCGATCAGGTTGGACCGGGCGGCGGCCGGATTCTGCCATTGGCGCAGCGACAACTTCATCGCCTCGGTGATCGGCAAACGGACGATTCCTTCACCCTGGTCCAGCCAGACGTAGGTGTTCAGTTCCTCGGCCTCGGCGGCGCGAAGTTCGGCCAGGGCCTTCTTGCGCACCGCGACACGGTCTTCGCCCAGCGGCGGCGGCTGGGTGTAATGCCGCATGGCCCAAACCAGCGCGGCGACGATGAGAAAGGAACCAAGTATGCCGGCCACATAAGCCAGCGTGGTCCTTTCCCGAACCGGTTCGGCACTCATCGGGCGCCTCCTCCGGGTGGCGCGGCTGCCTCGGGATAGAGTCCCATGGCCTCAGCCAGCCGCGGGTCCTTGATGGGGTAAGGCGAGTACCGATGCAGGTCCCGCAGGAATGCTTTGCTCAGCACGCCCCCCATCAGCGCGAGGCAACCGACATCCAACCAAATCCAGCGTAGTGCAAACCCGTCGGGGTGAAGCACGGGCATGATGTTGAACGACAAATCAACATATTGCATCAGGCCAATCCAGGCGCAGAGCGGGAGCATGAAGCGGAAGACCAGTTTCACGTCAATGCGCAGCAGCGACAGGAAGGGGACCAGGAAATGACCAAACACCAGCACCAGCCCCACGGCGAACCAGGTGCCCTTTTCCCGCAGCACGTACCAGAACGTCTCCTCGGGCATATTGGCGTTCCAAATCACAAAATACTGGCTGAAGTGGATATAGGCCGAAAAGACGGTGAAGGCGAAGAGTAACGAACCAAGGAAATAATACTGCTCGTCGCCCATGGTGTCCCGGATCATGCCCTGCCGGTCGAGTATCATCGCGATCACATAGGCTACGGCTAACCCCACCCAAGCGCACCCGGCGAAATAGTAAACACCATACATGCTGGAGAACCACTGATGTTGCAGCCCCTTCATCCACATGATCGCCGCGAGCGTGAGCGTGAACGCGAACGCGGCAATGCCCCAGGACGAGTGAAAGCGCATCCGGTACGTGCACCGGGCAGAGCCGTCCTCGTCCTGTTTCAGCGACCAGTAGCGCAGTCGGCTGGTCAGCAGCGCCCAAAGCCCCAGGCAGACCACGGATGCCAGGTAAAAGCCCGGCCTCGTGAACAGCGGCCACTTCGCCGCCAACTCGTGATCATGGGCCGGGTCCAGGCTCATCCAGGGGTAGATCTTCGGCGCCAGCAAAGCGATGGGGATGAAGAACAGCGCCATCCACGGAAATGCCAGGCAAGCCAGGTGCTCGCAAAAGCGGCGGATTCCTACCGACCAGCTTGCGTCGAACAGGTGGTGCATCATCACCAGAAACGCGGCACCCAGCACCAGGCTCAGATACAGCATGAATACCAGGAGCCATGAATAGCCAAACTGCTTAGGATTCAACACGCCGCCAAGCAGGCACAGCACCAGCCCTCCACCCATCAGCCAACCGGGTACCTTTCGCCACTTGTTGAAATCCAGGGCTCCGAGGTCGCCAGTATTCATTAGTGCGCTCATAGGTTACTTCTTCAAGGTCCCGCGCAGTGCCTCAGGCACCTCGTCGAGCGAGCCGAGCCGGCTCAACTGAAGGGCACGCAGGTAGGCGATGGCCGCCCAGCGGTCCTGGATACCGAGATCGGCGGCGTAGCCTTGCATCAAACCTTTGCCATAGCTCACGGTGTTGAAGAGTTCTCCATCGGTCAGTTCCACAATGCGTTTGTCGTGCAGGTTGGCCACCACGGTCATCGCGCCGATACGATTGGGGACTCCTTTGCCGTCGCCCAGCTTGCTATGGCAGGCGGCACAAGTGATGTCGAACACGTGTTGGCCGCGCCGTAGGAGTTCATCGCTCACGGGCAGCGGATTGAGTTCCACGAAGTTCGTGGTGCCGGTGATGAGACCGGTCGTGACCGGCGAGTCCTGCCAGGGATACACGGCCTTGTCGCCGACCTGGATGGGCTGGCTGCGCGCGATGGTGCCGGCGACCGGCAGCCGCGAACTCATGCCATCGGCGAAGAACGCGTTTGCCGTTTCCGGCCGCAGCTTGGGCTGCCGTTCCATGTCCGGGAAAATGTACAACGGCGGTTTGCGGAAATGGCTGCCGCGGAAGCCGAGGACACCCACGGTGGCCAGCACGCAGACCGCAAAGATGGCAAGGAAGTAACGCATTATTCCTCCACCAGTTCAATGTGCCGGCTGCCGGCGTCGGCCAGCAGCTTGCGGGTTGCCGCCTCGGAATACTTCGGATCGTCGCACTCGATCACGATATAGAACTTGTCATGGGTGGCCTGGGCAAAGCGCCGGTGCTTGAGCAACGGATGGTGCAGGCGCGGCAGCCGGTTCAGGAACAGCATGCCCAGCACGGCGCCAAAAGCCGCCAGGAGGATAGTCAGTTCGAAGCAAGGGATGAACGGGTAGAAGGGGCTGAACATGGGCTTGCCGCCGATGACAATCGGGTAGTCGTAAGCATTCATGTACCAGATCATCAGCATCCCGCTGGTGTAGCCGGTCGCCCCGCCGAGGAACGAGAACCAGCCCACGAGCGAGTTTCGAATGCCCATCGCGCCATCCATGCCGTGAACGGGAAACGGGGTAAAGACATCCCAGCGCGTGAAAGCGGCATCGCGCACCGTCCGAGCCGCATGCAGGATGTCGGCCGCGGTGTCAAACTCCGCTATGAGGCCGTAGGCTTCCCCGGCGCTCTCACCCATGATGAGCGGCCTCCTTCCTTCGCGCGCCGCCCAGCGGGTGGTGTGGATCCGCTTGCGGCGTGACTCCCTTGACCTCCGCCGTGGCGATCAGCGGCAGGAACCTTAGGAACAGCAGGAACAGGGTGAAGAACAGGCCAAAGGTCCCCAGGTAAGTGCACACATCCACCCAGGTCGGCTTGTAATAGCCCCAGTTGCCTGGCACAAAATCCTGGTAGAGCGAGCCGACCACGATGACGAAGCGCTCGAACCACATGCCGATATTTGCCAGGATGGAAACGATGAACACGGCAATGAGGCTGTGGCGGACCTTCTTGAACCAGAAGACCTGCGGCACCAGCGCATTGAAAACCAGCATGGCCCAACCGCCGTACCAATACTTCCCGAACAACCGGTGCCAGAACGTGAATCGCTCGTAGGGATTGCCGCTGTACCAGGCGATGAAATACTCCATGGCGTAGGCGTAACCGACAATCGAACCGGTGGCCAGCGTCACCTTGCACATCAGGTCAATGTGCCGCATGGTAACGATCTCCTCCAGCTTCAGCAGCTTCCGCAACGGCACGATGAGCGTCAGCACCATGCCGAACCCCGAATAAATCGCCCCGGCGACAAAGTAAGGCGGGAAGATAGTCGTGTGCCACCCGGGAAGCTGCGATACCGAGAAGTCCATCGAGACGGTGCTGTGGACTGACAACACCAGCGGCGTTGCAAGGCCGGCCAGGATCAGATACGCCTTCTCGTAATTGCTCCAATGCCGGTTCGAGCCGGTCCACCCCAGCGCGAAGAGGCCATAGATGAACTGGCGGACCTTGGTCTTGGCCCGATCACGCAGGATAGCGAGGTCGGGCACGAGGCCCACATACCAGAAAAGCGCGGACACGGTGAAATAGGTCGAGACGGCAAACACGTCCCACATGAGCGGGGAGCGGAACTGCGGCCAGATGCTGTTCGAGTTGGGCAGCGGAAAGAGCCACCACGAATACCAAATGCGCCCGATGTGGATTACGGGGAAGATGCCGGCACACATCACCGCGAAGATGGTCATGGCTTCCGCGGCGCGATTGATCGAGGTGCGCCAGCGCTGGCGCAACAGGAACAAGATGGCCGAAATGAGCGTTCCCGCGTGGCCGATGCCGATCCACCAAACGAAGTTCACAATCGCCCAGCCCCACATGACGGGGTGGTTGAGGCCCCAGACACCTACGCCTGTCGAAAGCAGGTAGCAGATCATGGTCACCAGCAACAACGCCAGCAGCACGCTCGGAATAAACGCCCACCACCACCAGACCGGCGTCTTGCCTTCGAGAATCCCGGCAATCTTATCGGTGATCCAGCCGGGGGAGCGTTGATTGGAAACGAGCGGGATACGTTCCAGCTCGGCCGGCGGCGCCGATACTTGAATCCCTGAGCTGGTCAATGGCCCGTTCACTTGTTGTGCCCTTCATGCAGCCGCTCCAGCGGGTTGCCGTGGTGTTTCTCGTATTCCTCCCAGGTGAGCGGCAGCGCATGGTAATCCGGCATGCGAGGATTAGGATTGCGCACCCGGGCCAGGTAGGTCGTGCGAGGGTTGGTTCCCAGGAAGTCGAGCAGCTTGTAGTTTCGTTGCTGGGTCTTGAGTTGGGAGACGCGGCTCTGCTCGTCGTTGAGGTTGCCGAAAGCGATTGCCTCGGCTGGACAGGCCTGCTGGCAGGCGGTCTTGAACGTCCCCTCCGGCACCGTAATATTCCCGCTGTCGCGGGCCTTGACCTTGGCCGCAATCTCCGCCTGCTGGATGCGCTGTGTGCAGTAGGTGCATTTCTCCATCACGCCGCGCATTCGGACTGTCACGTCAGGGTTCTTCACCAGCTTGAGCAACTCCCATTCTTCCGCCGGGCGAAGGCTGTATTCCTGATTCTTCAACCAAAGCAGCATGTCATAATTCCCATCCGTGCTGTGCGTCAGCGGAGTCGAGTAGAATGGCCCCTTAAGCTGGTCCAGCGGGCGCTTGTTGTAGTCGAAGAAATTGAACCGGCGAACCTTGTAGGGGCAGTTGTTGGAGCAATAGCGCGTCCCGACGCAGCGGTTATAGGTCATGACGTTGAGGCCCTCATCGTCATGAGAAGTGGCATTGACGGGGCAGACATTCTCGCACGGAGCCGCCTCGCAATGCTGGCAGAGTACGGCCTGGAGGGCCACCTGCGGGTCCTCCGGCGGGCCGGCGTAATAGCGATCAATGCGCAGCCAGTGCATCTCACGGCTGCGGCTAACCTGGTCCTTGCCGACAATCGGAATGTTGTTCTCGCTCTGGCAGGCCAGGACGCAGGCCGAACAGCCCACGCAGGAATTGAGATCAATGGTCATGCCCCATTGATGCAGCCCGCGCTTCTTGGCCTGATCGAAGGGGTTGGGATAGAGCGGCTTGCTGGTCGGCGGCGATTCAGGCCTCATCCCTTGGGCAAAGTCAGGGTGATCGAGATACTGCTCAAGATTTGCCTCGCGCACAGCCGGGCGGCCTTCCATTGACCAATGTTGCTGCACGGTGGCGACAGGGTGGAGCTTGCCTGTTGGCGCCAGGGACGCACCCGTGGCGCAATGCGGGGCCGCGCTCGTGCGCAAACGGTAAGCGTCATAGCCGACGCTGCTGCCCACCCGGCCGCTGCGTTGTCGTCCGTAACCGAGCGCCAGACCCAGCGTGTTGTCGGCCATGCCCGGTTGCAGCCAGGCCGGGCCAACCACTTCGCGCCCGCCCAGAACCACCTTCACCAGGGACGCTTGAGTCATGCCGCCACCTTTGGTTTGGTTGACCAACCCCAACCGGGTGAAGGTCTTTGGGCTGAGCAGCACGAGGTTGTCCCACGCAACCTTGGTGATGGGCGCCGGCAACTCCTGCAGCCAGCCGTTGTTGTTGTAGCGGCCATCATCCACGCAATAGTCGCGATGGAACACCACTTCCAGCTCGCCCGCTTTTGCGGCTAACGCTTTGCCGGCCTGCACCGTGTCTATGCGTGCGGTCAATGCCTTGTCCGCTTGCACCGCTCGAGTTACCGCCGCCCAGTCGAACGCTACCCCGACCGCTTTGGCGGCCGAACCTTCCTGAAAGCCGTTGAACAGGAAACGCTTCCACTCCTCCTCGCCGCCGCCGGACAACGCACGAAACGTCTCGCGCACGATGTCATAGGCGCTGCTCGGCTCCAACCCTCCCAGGCGCGCCAGCAACTCCAGTTCCGTCATACCTTGGAATAGCGGGGCCACCAACGGCTGGATCGGCACCAGCGAGCCGTCACTGCTCCGCGCGTCGCCCCACGACTCAAGATAATGGAGCAGCGGAATGCTCCAGTCGCTGAGCGCGCAAGTCTCGTCCTCATGGTAGCCGAGTCGGACGACGAGTTTGGCTTTGCGTTGGGTGGCGGCCCAGTTCAGTTCGGCGGGCGCATTGTAAACCGGGTTGCCGCCGAGCACCACCAGCGTGCCGACTTCTCCACGGTTGAGCGCCTGCGCAAGGTCGGCAATGGTACCTTCCTGCGGCACGGGCGCTTCATGAATCTCCACGGTCCTGCCAACGCTGCCGAGAGCCGCATTCATGGCCTGGGCCAGCAGATGCACCGCCAGCGGTTGCCGCTGGCCGGCGAGTACGACACACTTGCCCGCGTGCGCCCGAAGGTCTTTCGCGCACTCGGAAATCCACTTCGCATCCACGCCCAAAGGTAGAACAGGCGTCTCGCCTGTCCCGGACAGGCGAGACGCCTGTCCTACGTTGCCCAGCGCCGCCAGCGCCGCGGCGAGTTCTCCGCCGCCTTGCGGAATGACTTCCGCTGCCAGCGCCGCCGCCACCGGCAGCACCGCGCTCGGCGGCACGCGCAAGCGATGGTCGGCGTTTATGCCCGTGAGCGTCATGAGGCTCTCCACCACGTAAAGGCGGTTGATCAGGTCCTCACCCTGCGCCTTGTCCGGCGACTCGATCTTGCGCCCGCGGGCGAAGTCGCGGATCAGCCGCTGCAAATCCTCTTCGGCGCCCAGGAAATCGCAGTCCAGCGCCACGATGCGTTTGGCCTGGTCCAGCCGGTAATAGGGCTTCACCGGCTTGCCGAAGGCAAGCGTGGCCGCCTCCCGGTGGATGTCGAAATCCACTGGCTCATAGACGAACCACCTGGCTTTGGGCAGGCGTTCGGAGATGAGCTTTTGCAGCCGCGCGCGCGAAGGCGACGCGCTGCGCTCCAGGAGAAGGCACAGGCCCTCGCCTTTGTTCTCCGCAAATTGCCGTGATAGTCCGCTTAGGAAGTCCAGCGCCACTGGCTGCGTCACGACCTTACGCTCCTGTTTGAAATGCATCGCCCGGTCCGGGTCGTAGAGGTCCAGCACGGATGCCTGCGCGAACCGGTCGGTCGCACCGTTGCCGCTCGGGTGCTGTGCGTTGCCCTCGACCTTGATGGGCCGGCCCTCGGACGACTTGACGACCAGCGGGATCGCTCCGCCGCGCGTCGGCATGGCAGTCGCGTAATACTGCGGCACGCCGTGCACGTAGCCCTCCGGCTGCTTGTTGAACGGCAGGATATTGGACACGGGCCGCCGACAACCCGTCAGCCCGACCCCCGCCAGGAGGAACGAGGCGGACATGATCTTCATGAAATGCCGCCGCGTCACCGGATCGGCAAGTTCGGTCGCCCCCGCCGGAAACTCGTTCTCCACCCACTGCCGGAACTCCGGCGTGTCCGCCAGTTCGTCCAGGCTGCGCCAGTAGTGCGGCCCAGCTTTCATGTCTCCAGCCAGGCAGGGCGCGCAGTCCCCTGCGCGCCGTTCTGAGGTCACGACAGTCTCTGCACCATCCGCGGCGCGCAGGGGACTGCGCGCCCTACCTCGTGGTTCATGGGGATGGTTTAGGTTCATCGGTGGCAGGCGGAGCAGTTTTGCAGGGATTGCACTCCCCAGTCGTGCACGAACTTCTGTCCATTCTTCCGCTGCAATTCCGCCGCGGCCCTCGGGTTGTCGCTCCATTTCCAGCTCAAACCGGTGATCTTATCCAGCGGGCGCAGATTGGCCGCAGGATCACGATGGCAATCCAGGCAAAACGTCATGCTTAGCGGCTGTGCCTCATAGACCTCATCCATCGTATTCACCTGGCCGTGGCATGACACGCAACTCACACCGCGGTTCACGTGGACCGAGTGGTTGAAATAGACATAATCCGGCACACGATGGATCTGGACCCAGGGAATGGGTCGGCCGCCAGGCTGGGCGCTCTCGCGGACCAAGGCCAGGCGCGGGTCGTCCTTGAGCACCTGGTTGTGGCAGTTCATGCAGGTCGAGCTGGTTGGGATGTTCGAGAACCAGGACTGCTCCACGCCATTATGACAATAGCGGCAATCAAGCCCCACCTGTTCTACGTGGGTGGCGTGGGAAAAAGCAACCGGCTGAATCGGCTGATAGCCAACACGCGAATACTTGGGCGTCAGGTAATACCACATTCCCGCCGTGAGCGCGCTGCCGACGAGCAGCAGGCCGATGATAATCATCACCGGCAGTCGGTTGGTCCACTTTGGGAATATCGCCGACATTGCGCTATCTCGTAGTCAATCCACAGTCCATGAATACTTCCGAGTTCCGTCCGCAGCTGCACACTCTAAACCCGTGTGGGTGTGGCGCACTCGCGCCACCTGTCAATTGCCCTCTCAACTCCGACTCTTGACACTCCTGGGCGCCCGCCGCGCAGAAAAGCCAAGTTCAAATCGCAGGTTGAGTTTTGTTAGCGTAAATCTGTAGCCCGAAAGCCGGCACTGCGCAAGGGGCGAACGTGCGATTTCTTAATAAGGCCGTTCCTTGTGCCAGCTCTATTAGGCGGATTGAACGATCAAGTGAGCGAGAGCCTGCGGCCCAGAAGAACGCGAGGCCGGCATTAGCCGGCCTCGCTTGATCTGCCTCGGTCCTCCCGGAACCGCGGAGCGGTGCGAACGGCAGGATGCCCATCCTGCTCCGTCCACAACTGCAAAGGGCCTAATAGTCCATGTCGCCCATGCCGCCGCCATGGCCGCCCGGCATCGGGGCTTTCTTCTCCTTCTCCGGAATCTCGGTGATGAGGCATTCCGTGGTCAGGAGCAGGCCAGCGATGGACGCGGCGTTCTGCAGGGCGGTGCGGGTGACCTTTTTCGGGTCCACCACGCCGGCTTTGACGAGGTCTTCGTAGCTGTTGTCGGCCACATTGTAGCCTTCGTTGCCCTTGCGTTTCTTGACTTCCTCCACCACGACGGAACCTTCCACCCCGGCATTATTTGCCAATTCGCGGGTCGGGAACTCGATGGCGCGTTTGACTATGTCCACGCCGATCCGTTCGTCTTCGTTGGAGCCCTTGACCTTGTCAATGGCTTCCAGGCAGCGGATCAGCGCCACGCCGCCGCCCGGGACGATGCCCTCTTCAACGGCTGCGCGGGTCGCATGCAGGGCGTCCTCAACGCGGGCTTTCTTCTCCTTCATCTCGGTTTCGGTCGCGGCACCGACGTTGATGACGGCCACGCCACCGGCGAGCTTGGCCAGGCGCTCCTGGAGCTTCTCGCGGTCGTAGTCCGAGGTGGTCTCCTCAATCTGGCGGCGGATCTGGTTCACCCGGCCCTGGATATCAGAGCTCTTGCCACCGCCTTCGACGATAGTCGTGTTTTCCTTGTCCACCACGATGCTCTTGGCCTTGCCGAGGTCGCTCAGCTCAACGCTCTCCAGCTTGATGCCGAGGTCTTCGCTAATGAACTTGGCGCCGGTGAGGATAGCGATGTCTTCGCACATGGCCTTGCGGCGATCACCGAAGCCCGGCGCCTTGACAGCAACGATGTTGAGCGTGCCACGCAGCTTGTTGACCACGAGAGTGGCCAGCGCTTCGCCTTCAAGGTCTTCAGCGATGATGAGCATGGGCTTGCCGACCTTGGCAACCTTCTCGAGCAGCGGAAGCATGTCTTTGAGGCTGCTGATCTTCTTCTCGAAGATGAGGACGTAAGCGTCCTCGAGCTTGGCTTCCATCGTCTCGGCGTTGGTGACGAAATAGGGCGAGAGATAGCCCTTGTCGAACTGCATGCCTTCGACGACCTCGAGGGTGGTCTCAATGGACTTGGCTTCCTCGACGGTAATGGTGCCGTCTTTGCCAACCTTGTCCATCGCATCGGCGATAATCTCGCCGATGGTGGTGTCCCAGTTGGCGGAAACCGTGGCGACCTGCTTGATTTCTTCCTTGTCCTTCACCTTCTTGGCGATCTTGTCGAGGTGCGCGACGGCGGCCTCAACGGCCTTCATGCAACCGCGCTGGATGCCGATGGGATTCCCGCCGGCGGTCACGAACTTCAGGCCCTCGCGATAGATCGCTTCGGCCAGCACGGTCGCGGTAGTGGTTCCGTCACCCGCCGCGTCGCTGGTCTTGCTGGCGACTTCGCGTACCATCTGGGCCCCCATGTTCTCATAAGAATCCTCCAACTCGATTTCCTTGGCGACGGTGACGCCGTCCTTGGTCACGGTGGGGGAGCCAAATTTCTTGTCGAGCACGACGTTGCGGCCCTTGGGGCCGAGGGTGGCGGTTACGGCGCGGGAGAGCTTGGCCACCCCGCGCAGCACGGCTTGGCGTGCGGCTTCATCGAAGATTAATTGTTTTGCTGCCATAGTATTTGTCTAGTCGTTAACTGTTGCGAATTGAGAGGTTAATCAAGGATGGCCAGGAGGTCGTCCGAGTTGAGCAACTTGAACTCCTTGCCGTCGAGCTTGATTTCCGTGCCGCCATACTTGCTCACCAGCACGCGGTCGCCGACCTTGACTTCAAACGGGACTTTCTTGCCATTGTCGTCGGTCTTGCCCGTGCCCAGCGCGCGGACGATGCCTTCTTGCGGTTTTTCCTTGGCGGTATCAGGGATAATGATTCCGCCCTTCTTTACTTCTTTCTCCTCGACGGGTTCAACCAGAACCCGGTCGCCGAGAGGTTTTACGTTTAATGCCATAGTTTGTTTGTTTGCTTGTTTTGTGATTATTGCGTCGAATCAAAATCCCGCCGCACCCGCTGCGGGAAAATCTACTTCTTGTCGTCCACGACCTCCGCGTCAATGATCGGCCCTTCGTCCTTGCCGCCTTTCTTACCCTCAGCTTTGGCCTCGCCACCTGGCTCCGATCCCGGCTGGCCCTGCGCCTTGCTGGCGCGCGCCTTCTCCGCCGCCGCCTTGTAGAGCTCGGCCGAGACCCCCTGCCAGGCCTCGTTCAGCTTCTCACTGGCCGAGCGGATGGCTGAAATCTCCCCGGCCTTCAAAGCATCCTTCACCTCTTTGATGGCTTCCTCGATCTTGCTCTTGTCGTTGCCGGAGATCTTGTCGGCATTCTCCTTGAGCATCTTCTCGGAACGATAGACCGCGTTGTCCGCTTCGTTGCGCTGTTCGATCTCTTCGCGGCGCTTCTTATCGTCCTCAGCGTGGGACTCCGCGTCCTTGCGCATCCGTTCGATCTCATCCTTGCTCAGACCGCTGCTGGCGGTGATCGTGATCTTCTGTTCTTTGCCCGTGCCCAAGTCTTTGGCGCTGACGTGCAGGATGCCATTGGCATCAATATCAAAAGTGACCTCGATCTGCGGCATGCCGCGCGGCGCGGGCGGAATGTCGGTCAGGTGGAACTTGCCGATGGTCTTATTGTCGCGCGCCAGTTGCCGTTCGCCTTGCAGGACATGAATTTCCACGCCTGGCTGATTGTCCGAAGCGGTGGAGAAAATTTCCGATTTGCGCGTTGGGATCGTCGTATTGCGCTCAATCAGGCGCGTGAAGACGCCACCCAAGGTCTCAATGCCGAGGGACAGCGGCGTCACGTCGAGCAGCAGCACATCCTTAACCTCGCCTTTAAGCACGCCGGCCTGAATCGCAGCGCCAACCGCCACGACCTCGTCCGGGTTCACACCCTGGTGCGGCGTCTTTTTCACCAAATCCCGCGCCGTGTCCACCACTTTGGGCATGCGGGTCATGCCTCCGACCAGGACTAGTTCGTCAATCTTCTCCGCGGCGATGCCTCCGTCCCGCAGGCAGTTTCTCACCGGGGTGATCGTGCGCTCGAAAAGATCGTCGCAGAGCTGCTCCATCTTGGCACGGGTCAGCTTCATGCTGATGTGCTTGGGCCCGCTGGCGTCGGCGGTAATGAACGGCAGGTTAATCTCGTAAACCTGCGAACTGGAAAGGGCGATCTTGGCCTTCTCCGATTCCTCTTTGATGCGCTGGAGCGCGTCGGCCTGCTTGCGCAGGTCCATGCCGTACTCCTTCTTGAATTCATCCAGAATCCAATCCATGATCCGACCGTCCCAGTCGTCGCCCCCCAGGTGCGTGTCACCGTTGGTGGCCTTGACCTCGAAGACGCCATCGCCGATTTCCAGCACCGAAATATCGAACGTGCCGCCGCCCAGGTCGTAAACCGCAATCTTCTCGTCCTTCTTCTTGTCCAGACCGTAGGCCAATGAAGCCGCGGTTGGCTCGTTGATAATCCGCAGCACCTCCAGGCCCGCAATGCGCCCGGCGTCCTTCGTGGCCTGCCGCTGCGAGTCATTGAAGTAGGCGGGCACGGTGATCACCGCCTGCGTAATCTTCTCGCCTAAGCGCATCTCGGCATCAGCCTTGAGCTTGCCCAATATCATCGCCGAGATCTCAGCCGGAGTGAATTGTTTGGACTTACCTTCAACCTCAACCTCCACCGCCACATCTCCGTTTGTGCCAGCAACGACCTTGTAAGGCACGCGCTTCCGCTCCTCTTCCACTTCGCTATACTTGCGGCCCATGAACCTCTTGATCGAATAGACGGTGTTCTTCGAGTTGGTCACTGCCTGCCGTTTAGCCGCATCGCCCACCAACCGCTCACCGGTCTTCGTAAAGGCCACAACGGACGGGGTCACCCGACGTCCTTCGGAATTCTCGAGCACGACAGGCTCGCCGCCCTCCATCACCGCCATGCAGGAGTTTGTCGTTCCCAAATCAATGCCAATTACTTTTGCCATAGTCTTGGATAAAGTTATCCTCAACTCTCTAAGCAGCAGGGGTGCCATCCAGGTGAATTACAACTAAGTGACTTAAATTCAGTTACTTAAAGTATGCATGCAGGAAGCATGTGGGCTAAAAAGGTGTGCCGACTGAGCCATTGTGGCGCAGTATTATGCCCATTGGCACAGTTTAAGTGGCACAGTTTGGCAGGGACATTCACGATCCCTATCGTGGTGTCAAGACTGCCCTCCGCTGTTTGTCGAATGTAAGGGTACCGCTTCGCCGGTTCGGGTGCCTTTCAGCACCAACTGGGGCTCGCCCTTGGGGGCAAAGGAGGTCCACCACTCGCTATGGTTCGTAGTCTGATCACTTTGGTGGGCCCCTAAACATCTGGCTATCTGAAACATCCGCTTGGAGGGCATCGCGTTCGGCCGAATGGATACACTAACCGCCCGGCGGAACACCCAGCCGCCCTCCCCAAGCGCGACCTTGGCCAAGTTCTCACTCTCGCCTCAACTGGGCATTTGCAGGCCCGCTTTGGTGGCCACCTGCGCGACGTCTTTGTCGCCCCGGCCAGAGAGGTTGATGATGATGAGCTGGGACTTGTCCATCCTGGGGGCAAGCCGGATGACCTCGGCGACCGCGTGGGCGCTTTCCAAAGCGGGGATGATCCCTTCGAGGCGGGCCAGCTCGTTGAAAGCCGCCAGTGCCTGGTCGTCGGTCGCATAGGTGTATTCGACGCGGTGCTGGTCGCGGAGCCAGGCGTGCTCGGGCCCGACAGCGGCGTAGTCGAGACCGGCGGAAACGCTATGCGTAAGCTGCACCTGGCCGAACTCATCCTGCAAAAGGTACGAGCGCGTGCCTTGCAAAACGCCGAGCGAGCCGCCCTGGAAACGGGCGGCATGCTTGCCGGCGGCGATGCCTTCACCGCCCGCCTCGACCCCGATCATTCTTACCGACTCATCCGCCAGGAAAGGATAGAAGAGGCCAATGGCGTTGGAGCCGCCGCCGACACAGGCGAGAAGGAGGTCGGGAAGACGGTTCTCCTTTTCAAGAATCTGCCGCCGGGCCTCATCACCGATGACCCGCTGGAAGTTCCGCACCATGACCGGGTAAGGATGCGCGCCGTAGGCGGTGCCGAGGATATAATGGGTGGAACGGACGTTGGTGACCCAGTCACGCATGGCCTCGTTGATCGCCTCCTTGAGGGTCTGCTGACCGGCTTTGACGGAGACGACCTCCGCGCCGAGCATCTTCATGCGGAACACGTTCAGGGCCTGTCGCTCGCAATCCACCGCGCCCATGTACACCACGCACTTGAGCCCGAACATGGCGGCGACCGTGGCGGTGGCCACGCC
The DNA here is from genome assembly GCA_964625855.1 of uncultured Verrucomicrobiota bacterium. GTDB lineage: Bacteria > Verrucomicrobiota > Verrucomicrobiia > Limisphaerales > UBA8199 > JAPLUA01. The sequence continues at coordinate 58,612 of CAZVFC010000018.1, forward strand.
GTGCTGGCCGGCGCCGGTCTCAGCAATGATGCGCGTCTTGCCCATGCGCCGGGCAAGCAGGATCTGCCCCAGGCAGTTGTTGATCTTGTGCGCGCCGGTATGCAGAAGGTCTTCGCGCTTGAGGTAGATCTTCGCTCCGCCGAGCGTGCGCGTCAGGCGCTCGGCAAAATACAGGGGCGTCGGGCGGCCGCAGAATTCCTGGAGGTAATACTCCCATTCGCGGCGGAACTCCGGGTCCTGTTGCGAACGGGAGTATTCGGCCTCCAACTCCTGCAACGGGTGCATGAGGGTCTCCGGCACATAGCGGCCGCCATAGGGGCCGAAATGACCGTGCTCGTCCGGCAGGTTGCCGGGAACAATTGAACTCATGGCCGGCAGGATAACTACTGGGTCCCCTGCCGTCGAGGGCGCTCTGCGCCGGAGCGATGGGCGGCTCCGGGGCGATCAGAGCGGTTTGATCTGGATACTCCGGAACGCGACGGGGTCGTTGTGCCCGGCGAAACCGAAGGCGCCTCGGGTGCGGTCCTTGCCGGGGTGCGGGTGCCCCCCCATGAACTCCGTCACCGTAGAGAGATCGCAATCGAGGATGAGCGTGCCGTTCAGTTCCACCGCAATCTTATGCCCTTTGACGGTAACCTCCTGGAAATTCCACTCGCCGATTGGGCGCTGATAACCGCGGGCGGCGGCGACCATGCCGTAGGCCGAGCCATGCGCCTGGCGCGCGTCAATCTTCTGGCCGGTGGCCTGCTCATAATTGTCGTCCAGCACCTGGAGTTCGCACATGCCTTCGTAGGCAGTGTCGCCCCGGCCGGGGTAGCGGATCGCCAGGCCGTTGTTGCCACCCGGCGGCAGCTTAAATTCCATGCGGGCCACGAAATCCGAGTATTCCTCGGTCGTATAAAGGGTGCCGCCTTGGCGGGGATGGCACTGCAAGGCGCCATCAATCACCGTGTAGGACTTGGTCGGCCCCGTCCAGCCCGTAAAATCACGGCCGTTGAAGATCGAGCGAAAGCCGTCCTTTGCCCGCGCGGCCAGAATTCGGTTGGCCTCTTCCGCCCCGATTTCGCGGATGAAGATATTGCGCCAGCGGATTTCGCCGCCATGGGTCTGGAGTTGAATCGGACCTTTGGGCGGCACCGGCGTCTTGCGGTCGTAATAGTTCTCCATCAGCGCGTGGTCCACTACCCGCTTCGCATTCAGCCAGACACTGACGCGGGCGCCCACCATGATGACCCGGACCGTGTTCCACTCGCCGAACGGTTTGTCGGCCTTGACGAGCGGGTCTTTGCCGGGTGCGCCGGGGCTATTGTTCCAAAGCCCACCCGAGCCCTTGTCGGCGCCCAGCGGAAACTTCGCCTGCTCGGTGTAATCCCAAATCTGGACCTGCGGGCAGCCGCGCAGATAGATGCCCGAGTCGGCCTTCGGCACGGTCCTGTACTCGAGCAACAGCTCGAAGTCACCGTAGTCCTTCTCGGTCGTGGCGTAGGCGCCTTTGCCGTCATTGACTAATTCCAGGTTCTCCGTGCGCCAGTGGGCGCGCATGGTCTCGGTCCACTTGGCGATCTGCGCCTCGCGCTGGTCGGCGGGCATTGCCATGAGCTTGCGGTGGTCAAATGTCTCGCCTCCGCGCCAGCCGGTCAGGTCATAGCCGTTAAACAGCGCCGTAAACCCCTTTGGCGGGGTTACTCCAGCCGCGTCGGACCGAAGGGCTTTGCACCCGCAGCAAGCCCCAAACCCGGCGGCCAGAAGCATCAAGGCCGGGCGCCACTGGCTCCGGCGGACATTTGGAATCAATTGCATGCCCTTCTTTTCCGCATTTTGCGGCGCGCAATAAAGCTTTTTTTGCGTCTGCTCGGCCCCTCCCGGTCAAAACGACGTGCGGTCCATCATCCAAATCCCTTGACACCGGAAGCTTGGAGGACCATTACATGCTTGTGCCAAATCAAATGAATCGCCGTCAATTCGTTGGCCGTGCCACGGCCGCAGGTCTCCTAGCCCTCCTTCCCGGTCCGCTGCTGCGAGCGGCCAGCACCCGCAAGCCGCTGCGCAAGGCGATGATCGTCAAAGAGGTCACCGAATCCGCCCTCGAGCCCTTGAAGGCGGCCGGCTTCCAAGGGGTCGAGACCAATTACGTCTGTCCCGAAGCCGAGGCTGCCGCCGGCCGGGCGGTGGCCGAGAAACTCGGGATGCACGTGCATTCGGTCTTGCGCGGCTGGATGGAGTTCAACAGCGAGGATCCCGCCAAGGTGGAGGCATCCCTGGAGAACACTCGCAAGGCCCTGCGCGCCGCCAAAGCCTACGGCGCGGACGCGATCCTGCTGGTGCCCTGCCGCATCGGCGGCATGCCCATGCCCGAGGCGTGGGACTTCGACATCGCCTTCGACCAGAAGACCGGCCACGTGACCCGTGTTGCCGCCGGCGACAACTCCCGCTACGAAGCCTACATCAAAGCTCATAACCGAGCCACGGACACCTCGCGCGCGGCCGTCGAGAAGCTCATCCCGCTGGCGGAAGAGTTGAAGGTGGTCATCGCCCTCGAGAATGTCTGGAACAACCTATGGGTCAAACCGGCGATCTATCAGCACTTCGTCGCCTCCTTCCGCAGCCCCTGGGTCAAGTCGTACTTCGACATCGGCAACCATGTGAAATACGCGCCGCCCCAGGACTGGATCAAGGCGCTCGGCCCGCTCATCGCGAGGGTGCACATTAAAGATTTCAAGCTCAACCCCGACGGCCACGGCGGCAAGTTCGTGCATCCCCGCGACGGCAGCGTTGACTGGCCGGTGGTGCGCCGGGCGCTGGACGACGCCGGCTACGACGGCTGGGCCACCATCGAGGATGGCGGCCTGGAACTCCCCGAATTCAGCCGGCGACTCGACCTGATCAACGCGGGACAATGAGACCCCGGCCCGGGGTAGGGCGCTCCCGGGGAATCAGATAAAGCCGCGGAGGCCCCCTTGCCCCCGGCTGGCCTCCAAAGGCCGCACAACGGCCCCAAACCGGGCCAACAGGCGGCACACACCGCAGACTCACCGTATACACACCGGACACACACCGTAGATAACATTTGAACCGTCTCCAACGTAACCTATTGTTCTGCTGTATCTTACGCATGGAAAACTACCAACAAGCACCGCAACCAGGACTCCTCCCTGTCGCAGAGCAGTAACCCGTTGAGGCTTTGTTACTTAAACCGCAACTACGCGCCTCTCGGTAATACCACAGGTAGATTCTCCAAACGTGCCCTCCTCCACGGTAGATGCAGCCGCCCAGGAGGTTCGCTGCGTTGCCTTTTGGGATCGCTACAGCAAGCGGGGTCTGGTGCCGACAAAGGTCTTAATTGTGAGCCGCTGTGGTCAAATGATCGGGTTCACCTAACAGGTTCACCCGAGAGGCTGTTTCCCGTGATGACACTGCGGCCGAGGATCTCTCCCCGGCCGCGGCAAACCCTCAACGCTTTCCTGTGCGGCGCGCCCTAATAGACGGCACGGAAGAACAGAGAAGATTCGGTCGGAACGAAGGAATGCTTCGGCGGTGTCGCCCCGCTGACTGGCGCCCAAACAGCAGACGGACCCAAAGCCGGCGAACTCATCAGCGTCCCGATTGGCCAATTCACCGTTTGACCCGCCCCGGCGGCGGTCCCAAAGTCGTACCGCAGCACGAGCGCGGAGGCATCCACCAACGCGTCGCTCGCGTAGACTTGTCCGATTTCGGTTTCCGTCAGCACGCGATTATACACCCGGACATCGTCCATTAGTCCGTCGAAGCGCTTCCAATACGTGTCGTGGGAACGGCCCAATTCGATCGGCTGAGCCGTGGGCCAGGACCAAGCGTTGGTGACCGTGACGCTGGCCGACCACGCCCCGTCAAGGTAAACGGTGATGGCGTCATTGACGGCCTGGCCATAGGTCACCGCCACATGGTGCCAGTTGCCGTCGGGCAAGTATCCGGTGGCAAACGAGTTCGCCGCATTACCCTGGCCTTGCCAGAAGATGGCGCCCGCGTCATTCAACGCGATCACGGTGCCGGTTGTGGTGCGGCGGTCGAATAGAATTGCGCCCTCGGACCCCGGCTCCGGGATCGGGGCACTGGCCAGCATCCAGAAGCAAATAGTCCCGCTGACGGAGTCGAAGTCCGTGCTGGCGGGAACGGCAATCTGGCTGCCGGTCGCGGCGAAGAACTGCTCGACCCCGGTGCGTGTCACCGGCGTCGGCGCGAAATCAGTGTAGGAATCGCGCCAGGTGGCCCCCGCATTCCGGCCGTGGTGTAGCGTTCCGGAAGGCTTGCTATCCTCGATGAGGCCGCCGGGAGTCAAGGCGAGCTTGAACTCGAGAGCAGTCGCGTTCTGGTAAAGCGCGAGCACCTCGGCTGCCGACAGCGCGCGGTTGCAGATGATCACCTCGTCAACGAGGCCGTTCCAGATGCGGTCGGTGCCGAACCCGGGATCCCGGCCGATGGAGGTGGTCCCGTCGAACCCCTCAACCGCGTGGGTTGCAGCGCGCGTGGCAGACTTGAGGCTCGTGGAGGTTCCCACATAAAGAGTGGCCTGGGCCGGCTCGATGACGGCGGCCACAAAGCACCACTCGCCGGTCGGTATTTGCAGCCCGGAATCCCAGCCCCAGGTGTCGTCTGCGTCGTTCCAGGTGTAACGGAGTTCATTGCCGTTACCGCAATGGATGCCGGCAGTGGTATTGCCGGCCCGGCTGAACACGATGCCCCGCCAACCGCCCTGGCTGCCGTCGGCATAGACCCACGCTGAGATGGTGACGGTGTTCGTGTTCAAGTTGAAGGCTGGGCAGGTGACCCAGGAATCGGCGGTGCCGTTGTAAACGGTGAGGGCGGTATTGGATGATTCGAATCCGGGGAGCGGTGGGTTGACCGGGCCAGCCGATCCGAGCGTGGCGCCGGGCGACACGGTGCCATTGAAACCGCCCCAGTAGTCATGAACCGCGCTGGAACCGAGAGGCTCATTCAGCCGGAAATAGGCGACCGGACTTAGCCCAATCACATTCTCCTCGTAACTGCCCGCCGCGGGAGTGATCACACCCAGCGTGACCTCGTCCGAACTGGCGGAGCCGGCCACATTGGTCACAACCACATCGTAGGTCCCCGAGTCAGCCGCGGTCAGGTTGGTTAGCGCCAGGACGTTGGTGGTGGCGCCGGAGATGGGACTGCTGTTGTGGCGCCACTGGTAGCTGAGCGGCAGCGTGCCGGTGGCGGTGACGGTGAAGGTCTTGCTGCGGCTGACGTAGCGCGTGTCGCCGACCGGCTGCACAATGATGCTGGGAGGCGTCAGTCCGGCGGCCTTGGCGTAAAGGGCATTCACTTGCTCCACCGAGAGGGCCCGATTGAACAGCACCACTTCGTCAATGAGACCGTTAAACTCGTTGGCGCCAGCGTCCAGCACGCCGTAGCCGATGCGGAACGGATAGCTCGAACTGCCGTAGTTGGTGGTTGTCTGTGAGGCTTGGGCCGCCTGGTTGCCATTCAGGTAGAAAGTCACATTCGACCCGTTACCGATTGCCGTGATGAAATACCAGTTGTTCGCGCTGATGAGCGTCGTTGCGTCGAAGCTGACGTAGCCTCCGCCGGGCGTCCACATGCCGACGGTGTACTGGCCGTGGAAACCAAACTCGCCGGCGTCATTCTGGCCAAACAGGGCGACGCGGCTGCTGTTGGTCGGGGTCAACTGCGGCCAGAGGGCCGGGTTGAACCAGCCCATCAACGTGAACTGGGAGAGGTTGTTCATGAGGCTGACGGTGGTGGAGCTTGCCGCCGCCCCGTTGTAGTTCGCGGCATTATTGGTGTCTTCCATTCCCGGATAGGCTGGCGGCCGGGTGCCATCGGCGGTGGAGGTGTTGGTATGGTAGGCGTCATTGCCGCCCATGTATTCGTAAGCCACAGCAGGCAGGTCGCCCACATAGGCGCCTTCATTGAGCCGGTAATACGCTATGGGCTTGTTGGTCACGATCATCTCCTCGTAACTGCCGGGGGCCGGTGATAGCAGGGTCAGTGTCGCCGTGGCGGTGTTGCTCCAGCCGAAGCCGTTAGTGACATAGAGGCTGTATTCACCGGCCTGGGCCGGCCCCAAATCGGTGAGCGACACCGTAAGGTTGGTCGCGCCGGGCAGGTTCGTGCCGGCATGCTTCCACTGGTAGGCGAAGGGCGGCGTGCCGTCAATCCCGGCAGAGAACGTGACGTAGCCACCCACAAAACGGTTGGGCGCCAGCGGGGTGATGTCGGCGGTGAAAATCGGCGGGTTGGCCGGCAGGATCGTGAGGGTATTGGTGATGCTGGCAACTGAACCGTAGGCGTTGGTGACGACGACGTAGTAGTCGCCGGAATCACCGACCACCGGGTTGGTCAGACTGAAGGTGGCATTCGTGGCGTCTTGAACCGTGCTGGAGCCTTTCCACCACTGGTAGGCAAGGGTGAACGGGTAGCCGCCGGAAGCGGTGACGCTGATGGAGACAGGCACGCCGGCGTACACGGTGCCGGCGGGCAACCAGGCGGACTGGGCGGTGATGACCGGCAGGATGTTCACCACATCGAAGTAACTAGTGGCGAGCCGGTAAGAGTCTAACTCGTTACTCGAAGCGGGGCCGTTCACGTAGAGGAGCAGGTGGGTGTAGTTGTTGTCGTCTGCATAAGTGTAGGTGACGTCCCAGACGATGCTGGCTTCATCGCCAGGAAGAACCGTGTAACCTGCGCGGCTGCTGGTGAAAAAGGCCGCTTGCACCGTGTCATTTCCCCCCGCGCTGGTGGTGATCTTTATCAGCACAAGGTTGCGGCCGTCATTGGCCACCTCAGTGGTGCTGTAGGCGTTGGCGCCGTAAGGGCCCTGTCCCACGTTCAGGGTGCCTTGGGCCACAACGAGCTTCCGGTTCGCGGGCGGGTTAAACGACGTATTATTCCACGTGGTGCCGACGGAGAGGAACTGGCTGGACGGGTCGCTTCCGCTGGCGAAGCCGAAGCCGAGGGCGCTGTCGTCGCGGCGGCGCATGTTGAAGGTGATATAATAGACTCCTTCGGCGGCCATGTTCAGTGGCGCGCCGCTGGCGAGCTGGCGGGTGGCCCACCAATCCGTTGCCCACTGGCCACTGGAAGGCGCTTGCCACCAGACTCCGCCGTTGGCGGTGAGGCGGAACGGCATCTGGTTCGTGACGGCCGGGTCCACATTGAAGTTGTCTGCCACCTTGATGCTGTCGGTCCGGTTTGCGACCCACACCGAGCCGGGCTCGAATCCTAATGAAGTGGTGCTGTCGCCCGCGCCGTTCAGGCTGGGGGTGAGGCCGTCGAACAACTCCCGCACCAGGAGAGTTGCGTGGGCGTTGGCCAGCCCGAGGCCAGCCACGAGGGTGGTAACCAGTAGTGCTTTCCGGTTCATAGTCAGGTTTATTTGTTTGTTGCGGTCGAGCTCAGTACAGTTTGCCTTGTACCTTCCAGTCGCGGGTTGCTCAAGATAAAAAGGCGGGGTAAAGGGCGCTGGGGTGGTGGCTGAGCCGGTCCCTCCATTTCCCCCGAAAACGATGCGTGCCAGCCTGAGAGTCAGGCTGGCACGGGTGTGGCGGAACAGGAATCTCTGATCGGTCGTCAGCAGGCACGACGCCCGCGCCGGAGGACGAGGGCACCCAAGCCAATGGCCAGCAAAGCCAGGCTGGAAGGCTCTGGGATCGTAATCATGAACCCGGCCAATGTGCCGCGCGTGGTCCCGTTTCGCGCCGGAACGGTCAGCGTGATGACGTCGGCCGACAGGGTGAAACTCGAGTCGCCATACCCGCGAGACTGCCAGATGCCCCACGTGGGGTCGGGGGTGGTGTTCGGCGGGAAGTCCCCCGGACCCAATGTGGGCATGGCGATCGTTCCGAGGATGGCGAGGTTGAGAAGTTGGTTGGCGCCGTCCGCAGGGTTGGGAGCGCCAAGGCGAACGTCCACGGGCTGGAACAGAGCATTATCATTATCCGTGGAGGCGTAGCAGCGAATCGAGTAGGGGAGTCCGCCGTTGGCCGCCATCCAGGCGCCCAATCCCGCGATCGTCACGCTCACGCCGATCCCGTCGCCGGCGACCAGCGAACCGCCCCCGTCACCGTCGTCCAGGTAAACTCGAAACAACTGCTGGTCGCTGGTATTCTCCGCGCCTCCGGCCCACGTGTTCGCCGAGTTCCAAGCGGCGGTCACGGAACTGCCCGCCAAGGTAATACTGCCGAAGTGTGGGTTCGTTCCTCCGCCGCCCATGTTTCCCATGCTATCCGTCCAGTAGCTGAAACCGTCCGCGGTCTCGCCGGCGAGCATGGGGGTTGGCCAGCCGTCGGTAATGTTCAAGCCGAGGCTCACGGCGTGTGCACCCGCGACGAAAGCCAGGGTGGCGGCGCATGATACAACAGTAGTTTTGAGGGAGTGTTTCATATAGGGTGTAGGTTTATTAAAGGTTGTGAAGAAACAGACGTGAAGAATCTGCGACTAACGGCGACGACGGAGCACCGCAAGCATGAGTGCGCCCAACCCGCCCAACAGCGCCGACGAGGGCTCGGGAATCACGCTCGCCCACGATGTGCCCAGCCGGATGGCGTCCAACTCGCCTTGGCCGGAGCCGTTCAGCCAGAACAGCAGATGAGATGCGCTCATGGAGGAAGCGAGCCCTCCCTGAAGCGACCACGCGATCGCGGCGGGGTCATCCTCGATCGTGTCGCCCGCCTTATAGTACTTTACATCCACCAGGTCGTTGCCGGTCGCGAAGAGTGTCAGCCGGCCAGCCACCAGCACCGGGCCATTCACGGTGTCCGCCGCTGTGTGGGCCAGTATGGCATAAGGGCCCCGGTTGTTTCCGGTGAGAACCTGGTCCAGGGTGCCGGCGCTCAGATAGAGGCTGTTGTTGGCGTTGAGAGTGTCCAACCCTGTGGCATTGTTCCACGTGAGCCCCGCGCCGACGAACTCGGCCGAGCCGTTGGCGCCCGAGGCCAGCCCCAGCCCCATCGCCGTATCGCCTGAATTGTTCAGCCGGACGCTGAAATAGACCGTTTGTGGTGAGGAAAAGTCAATCGGGTTGGCCAACGCACGCGTGGCGTAAATATCTGTGTTCCAGGTTGCGCCGCCGCTAGCACTCCACACATCAAAATAGACTCCCCCTCTGGATCCCGCGCTGAACGGGGCGCCGGGCAGACCGTAAGCCACATCGAAGTTGTTGGCGGTATAGATGCGGTTGCCAAGGGTGCCATTCACCAGCCACGAACTGGAACTGTTAAAACCCTGAGAGGTGGTCCACCCCGCGCCTTGCCCGTTAATAGTCGCATCCAGCGCCACTCCGTCGAAAAGCTCTTGGATCGTGATGTTGGCCTGTGCAACGGAGACGGCAGCGGACAGGGTCACAATTGCCAACAAGGAGTTCCTGAGTCTCATAGTTTCTTGAATGTCTATTATGCTGACCTGCTGATATGAGCTGGTTTTTCTACCGAACGCCAACTCGTTGACACCACACATGCATGGGGATCGACTTCCAATCCTCACACTTTCGGGCGCAATGGTGGCAAAACAGCGTCATGATGTCTAGCATAAAATTGCGAAATCTCTCCACAAAACTCGGGTGGGCGGTGAGGGCGCTGGGCAAGCCTCCTTCACATATGGTCCTATGTGGCGCGGCGAGACAATGACCAAGAGAGCTTCGGGTGTCAACCCCCGGCCCGATGTTGCTTGCCGGCTCAGCGACCTCCGTGCCAATCTGCCCGCTGAGCCGCGGGAACGCAGGCGTGTGCTACGCCCCAATCCGCCGCCGCAGGGCGGCAACTGAACGCCCATTCAACAATCGCTATGGCCGACGACAAGCAAGAGAATCCTAAATCCGTCGAAGAGCGGGACCGCGAGTGGCTCGAAAAGGTGTATCTTGGCGACAAGGAAAAGGGCCTGACCCCGCGCGCCGTGATCGCCGGCATGGTCTTCGGCGGCCTGATGTCGCTCTCCAACCTCTATGTGGGCCTCAAGTCCGGTTGGGGCCTGGGCGTGGACATCGCGGCGGTGATCGTGATTTACGCGGTATTCAAAGCCCTGTGCGGCATCGGGCTGGTGAAGCGGGAGTTCGGTTTGATGGAGAGCACCATTATGATGACCGTGGCGGTCGCCGCGAGTTGGATTTCCTCGGCCGGCCTGGTGTCGGCGGTCCCGGCCCTGACGATGCTGACCGGCTACGAGTTCGTTTGGTGGCAGCTCATCCTGTTCATCGGCATCATTCTTTACATGGGCCTGTTCATGGCCATCCCGCTCAAGCGGCAGATGATCCAGGTAGATTCCCTGCGTTTCCCGGCCAACATCCCCACTGGCGAAACCCTCCGGGCCATGTATTCGCACGGGGGCGAGGCGATGAAGAAGGCCAAGGCGCTGGGCCTGGCCGGCGTCCTGGGGATGCTCGTCGCCGGGCTGCGGGATGGTCTGGGCTGGATTCCCGGCCTGATCCATCCCGCCTGGAGCATCCAGCGCATCAGCCTGAGCAAATTGACCCTGAGCCTCGAGCCCAGCCTGATCTTCATCGGCATCGGCGCGCTTTTCGGCATCAAGGTGGGGCTCAGCATGTTGCTCGGCCTGATCCTGAACTACGCCGTTCTCGCGCCGAACCTGATCCAGGCCAAAATCATCCGCCATCCCGCGCCGCAGATTCGCGCGGTGGCCGCGCCCAGGCTCCCGCTCGAAGTCCCGGCGGGACAAACACTGACCGTCGTGCTCGAACAGGCCGGCACCGCTCCTGAACTCGCATCCGGGGCGCTCACCAACGTGGCGCGCTACACCTGGACGCAGCCGGCCACCTACGCAAGCCTCGCTGACCTCGAGCGCGACCTGTCCGCGCCGACACTCAAAGACGGACGGCCCAACCCCTTCGCCAACCTGCTCACCGTGGGACACACCCTGAACAAAGCAGTCGGAACCGACGTGCTGTTCCTCGAAGCGCCGCCAGCCACGAATTGGGAGGCGAAGCTGTACCTCCCCGCCGAGCAGCCGACCAACCTCGTGGCCGCTCTCGGCTTCAAGCCTGGCGTCCAGTCGTTCCAGGCGATTGGCGGCTTCCGCAACATCAGCGCCTGGTCCCTGTGGCCCGGCGCGACGGTGCTGGTGGTTGGTGGGCTGCTCGCGCTGGCGTTTCAGTGGCGCACGCTGGCCCGCACCCTCGCCGGCATCTTCACCAGTCTCGGCAACAACCAGAACCGGCCGCGGGGCGCGCTGGACCATCTCGAAATACCGATGACGTGGTTTGTGATCGGCTTTCCCGTCACCGGTCTGCTGGGAGCGGCGCTGCTGGTCTGGCTGTTCGACATCCACTGGTATATGGGCCTGCTGGCGGTGGGCATGACCTTCTTCCTGGCGGCGGTGGCGGCCCGCGCCGGGGCGGAGATCGGGATCAATCCCATTGGCGCTTTGGGCAAAGTGACCCAGTTGACCTATGGCGCGATTGCCCCGGGCAACATCACCGCCAACCTCATGACCGCCGGCGTCACGGCCGGCGCGGCGTGCAGTTGCAGCGATACGATCGGCAATCTCAAAGTGGGCCACATGGTCGGCGCCAACCCGCGCCGCCAGTTCATCGGCCAGCTCTTCGGCGTGCTGGCCGGCGCCCTGCTGGCGGTGCCGGCCTATTTCATCCTGGTGCCGGATGCCAATGCGCTCGGCGGCGAGAAATTCCCCGCGCCCTCCGCGCTGGTGTGGATGGGCGTGGCCAAAGTGCTCTCGCAGGGCCTGAGCACCCTGCCGCGCAGCGCGGTCACGGCCATGGTGGTGGCGTTCGTCGTCGGTGTGGCCATCGTCATCATTGACCGCGTCTTCCCCAAGGCCAGGCCCTACACGCCCTCGCCCGCCGCCCTCGGGATCGCGCTGACCATTCCCGCCTACACGAGCTTCGCCATGTTCCTCGGCGCCTTCATCGTCTGGATCCTCGAACGGAAGGCGCCGAAATGGAACAACGCCTACACCATTCCTATCGCCTCCGGCTGCATCGCGGGGGAAAGCATCATGGGCGTGATCCTCGCCGCCCTGATGGCCTTCGGCCTGCTTCATTAGTACTTCGCACCTGGCTCCCCGCCGTGGGCTGCCGACAGGGCGGGACGCTTTGAGCCGGGAGGCAACGACGGCCTTCGCCCGGATTGCCGAGCGGCTGCAAACCCGGGCGCCGAGGCAGGTTGCTTGCCTGCTCCATCGGAACACTCAGGAGGCGGGAGGAAGTGAAAATAAGTGGTTGATCCCGCTCACTGTAGATACTTTCCGTCGAGCAGGAACTGCTCGATCTTCTGGCACACCAAGGTATGTCCCTGCGGGGTCCAGTGTTGTCCAAAACCCGGGTAGTGCTCGTCATTGCTCAAATCAACATACGGTATCTTGAAGAAGCGCAGGAATGTCTCCAGATCCGGATTGGAGCGCGTGAGTCCCATGACAAAAATCGCACGCTTGCTCAGCACATATCGTTGCAGGTCGCGAATAATGGCGCCGGTCGGCTCCGGATTGTGCAACTCGGCCGGGGCAGCCACGTCAAACCAGCCTCGGGCCAGTAGCCGCACCAGGTATGACGCCCCCCATCGGGGGTGCTCCGCAAAAAACACCCGCTCGCCGCGCGGGACTGGGATACCCTTCAACTCCAGGCGGTTGCCGGTGATGGTGCAATAGGGTTTGTAATAGCCCCCGTAACGCATGTTGGACCGGTTGTCCTCATGATCGGTTTCCTCGCAAAACAAAAGAAACACCACCCGGGGTTTGTATTGGTCGAAGTACCGGTTCAACAGCAGGTACTCCTGGTCGGTGCCGTAGCCGCTCACGCCGAAGTTGTAAACGCTCCATTCGGGGTGCTTTGCCTGCAGCTTGTCTGTAAAGCGCTCCTCCGCGTTGACGTCGTAACCCCAAACGAAGGAATCACCCAGGAAGATGATGCCAGGCTTGTCGCTCGGAACAGGTTCGGGCGCCCGGAATCCTTCGCTGTTGTTCGTCGCCGTGAACGCCCGCGACGCGAATAGAAGGGCCCCCCGATTGGGTGCCGGGAACCATCCTAACTGCCGATCATAGCAATACATCAAACTCCGCTCGTCTTCGGTGACCGGAGGGAATCGGCTCTTAAAGAACAGCCGCAGGCCAGCCTCAGCCAACCCGCAGGCAACCGCGACCGAGCCAACCAGCACCGCCAGTTTCATCAGAAGCCGTTGCGATCGGGCCGGCGGCCGGGCGTGTGCGTCGTCCGCGCCGGCCCTACGGGAACCGGACGAGCCAGTGGCTGTCTTCAGCCGCTCCTGAAAGGCGGCTACCGACGTGGGATCGAGCGCGGCCATGCGACGGTAAGACTCCTGGTCTCTGGCCACGAACTCGGGGCCAAGTACCATTTCCGGCTCGCCCGTGAACCAGTTGCAGATCCAGTCCTTCGGCACGGAGGAATCCGAGGTCTCGAAAAGCTGCGCCGGTAACCAGGTGATTGCGGCCGAATCGTCCTGAATCTGGAACCACACCTCGCCCCGTTGAATGGTCAGCGCGTGTACCTCGTATTGACGGCCCGGTGAAATATGTGGATCACCTGTTGTCTCCGGCCCAATCGCAACACGGCGGCCCTCCCGCCGGTTTCCTATCGCGGTTACTCGCACGGCGTGTCCTGCTACGGAGGCTATCGGAATGGCGTTCTGGCCGTCAAGGACGCCTGTGTTGCTGTGTTGCCTGGGTGGCCGGCCGGAGCCGCGTCAAGGCAGGTTTGCCCAGCGGATGGCGGAACGGGGTAGGTGACGCGCGGGCGGCGATTCCCGAGCGGTTAACACTTGGCGATGCATTTTGGCATCAACGAGAACCCACCCTCCGTGGGCATCAAGAACCGGCACTTGCCGGCGCTGCGGGAGGCCCAGACGGCGCCGACGGCGCGCTTCTCGTCGGCGTCGTAGAGGTGCTTCGTGAACTGGAGTTCGGCCTCCCTTTTCCGGGTCAGGACCAGAATATCAGGATTGCGCAAGCTGCCTCAGGGCCTTGGGTCTGCGAAGCCCTGCAGGAGCCAGTGCCTAGCCACGCCCAAGACAGTACCAGGCTTAATAGAATTTCTATTAAGCCATGTCCTGTCTTGTACGTGTCTCGTACTTGGCTTGTACCTGGCTCCCCGCCGCAGGCCGCCGACAGGGCGGGACGCTTTGCACCGGGAAACAACGACGACCTTGACCCGGGTTGCCGAGCGGCTGCAAACGTGGGCACCGAGCTGCGGTGCTTGCCTGTTCGAACGGAACCATCAGGAGGCGGGAGGAAGTGAAAATAAGCTGTCCCGGGTAGGTAGAGGACCCGATGACGAGGGTAGTGAGGAGGGCTGGGCGACTTCTGATTGGAGCCGCGAGCGCCTGGACGCCCCTGGGCGTGAGAGAGCCGGCGACGATGCTGGCATTCTCACATGCCGAGAGCCTGGAGTTAATGAGGGAGGAGATTTCCCGTTGGGGCGTATCTTTCTTTTACTACCCTCATTCCTACCCTCATTCATGCGTTAATACCCTTATTCCCCAACCGGCGCCACCGCGCCCCGGGACCTTTGCCCTGACAGGAAACCTCGCCAGCCGCCTTCAAGTCGCGCAACAAGAAACGAATCCACTCGCGTCCCACGCCGGGGCAGGCGCGCTCAATGTCACTGATGCGGAATTCAGCCGGTTCCCGATCTCTCGCGCTGAGCTGATGTAACGGCCGACCTCGCAGCCGTGCTGGTAAAGCGCCAGCAACGTGAGCAACCGCGAGACGCGGCCGTTCCCATCGCGGAACGGGTGGATGCAAAGGAAATCCAGCACCAACCCGCCGGCGGCGATCAGCGGCGGAATATGGTCCTGATCCAGCGCGTGACGGTAAAGCAGGCACAACTCATCCACGGCGGCGGGCGTCTCCTTCGCCTTCACGCAGCGAAAGCGGATGACTGGCGCAGCACCCGGCACGAGTTCAATCACATCATTGTCCACCCGCTTGAACTGACCGGCATCGCCGCTGGCGGATTGGCAGAGCCCGTGGAGGTGTTTGAGCGTATCCGCCGTGATGGGCAGTTTGTCGTGCCGGGTGTGAATCTCATTCAGTGCGCGGCGATAACCCTGGACTTCCTGCTCGGAGCGGTCGCGTGGTGCGCTGTTGCCCAGGACCAGCGGGCGCAACCGGTCAGGCGCGACGGTGACGCCTTCAATGCGGTTGGATGATTCTGCGCTCTGAATGATGGCGGCCTCCCGCAGCGCCTTGAGCACCTGGGGCGATTGGCGGGTAAACAACTCCTGCTTGCCTTTGGCCTCGGCAATGTCGTTGAGCAACCACGCCGTGCTCATGGGCAAAGCATGGTCGCGGAGCCGCCGGTTGCGGAATGTCATCATGAGAAAAATCAGCTTTAGCCTTGAGCCTTTATCCTTCAGACTTTCTTTAAGTTTCGCGCGCGGATTTGAGGAGGGCGCGGAGGGATTGGGCGGTGGTGGGGGTGGGAGGCATGGGAAAGGCTAAAGGCTGAATGCTAAAGGCTAAAAAGTTGTTGCAGTGTGGTCCGAGTTCTGCTTTATTGTCGGTGGAGGCTTTGTGGAGCGCAAGCTCTGCATTGCCTTCGTTTTTTATTCCGGGTCTGCGTCTCGTTCATGTCTTGGTCTGAGGTCGTCCACATAGAAGATGCTGTAGAGCGGCCTTTCCTGTTGATTCTCGTCGAACCACCTGCCGACAGACTTCATATCATAAACCATCCGCGCGAGGGGCTCGATTTCCGTACGAGTCGGCTCGGTCATGCCTTTGAGGCGCAAGCCCCAATTCACGCAATAGGCCGCAAGGTCAGCGATCTGGACAACTGTGGTGAGGTCGCTATGCACGAAGAAGGGCTCGGGCACGACACGCGCGCTTCGCTGGTACCCTTTTTCGGATTCGAGGAAGTAACCCTCGAGCTGGCCGAGAAGAATGCGACATTGGGCTTTTTCGAGCTGGTCGAAGACGACAAGGCCCATTTCGTCGGTCGAGACAGCTTCCAAGTACTGGTAGTACCTCTCGAAAAGGTAAGCGTAGTCTTTGCGGAGGAAGGAAGGGTCGGCGGGGCGCGGCGCATTCAGACCGACAATGGCGGCGAAGGTTTTGGCGCCGAACCGAGCGGCCAGTTCAAAGACTCGCTGGACGAATGCACGGACGGCCTGACCATAGGCAACCAGCTCGTTGAATTTGACGTCCTCGACGGTTCTTCCCTGGGAGCGATCCCAGCCCTTGCGCAACAAGCTGCGCACCAAGCGGCGCCTTTCGTCAAAGGGTATCGCCGGGCCTTCGCCGGCGAAGCGGGTGATCTTCTTTTTGAGAAGCTTTCTACCCTTCATTTCGAGGCCGACTTCCGCCATGTGGAGTCCGAGGAATTCCAATTCCGCGTTGCGGATGGCCTGGATCAGATTCCAGAGGTCTCGCTCTCGGACGGACACGCCCGCGAGCACCTCGTAGGGCGTTTCTTTGTGGTCGTGGCCGCTTTCGTCAATGAAGAAGAGCATGGTGGGTAATGCTAGCGGCGGCGGTAGCCTTTGGAGGAGTTGCAGGGGCGACACATAATCGCCGCGTTCTCTAGGCGCGACCTGCCACCTTTGCTATGGGGGTCGATGTGGTCGATAGTGAAATCACCCCACGAGAGAATTCTGGAGCATTTGGCGCACTTACGCTGAGCGACCGTGTTCCAGAGGATACGCCGCTGCTCGAGGGTGAATCCGCGCTGCGAGTCTTTCCGGGCAAACAGGGTACCAACTATTCCCCGCAGCATGCTCTCGCGTTTCCGGCGCTGGTTCACGTCATCGCTCATCTGGGACACCGTGAGGAGATAATCGCGATAGATTTCCTGGTCTGGCTTGATGCCGATGGCTTTGCGCTGGTTTTCGCGCACGCGGTCCACGTTAACCGCGAAGGATTCAAGCAAGTCCCAGGCGAGGCGGTTGAGGCGGCGATCGGTCAGGATCATGCCTTCCTCCTCGAACTTGGCGATAAGGACGGTGAGGGAATAGAAGTCGGTTACCTGGCTGAGTCGGGTGCTGCAGAGCTTCGGGAACATTCGACGAACGCGATTAAGGGCGGCGGTGACCTTGGCTGCCGCTCTTCTGGTCTGCGAGTCGGTGAAGCTGTTGGTGGCCATCACACGATCCAAGGCGCTCTTGCGGTTGATGACGTCGCCCTGGTGAACTGAGAGCATGAGTTCGCAGATCAGCTCGATGTGCTTCATCCGGGCGATTTGGCCTTGGCTGAGGATGCCCATCTCGTCGAAGTACCATTCATAGCGCCGCGCGAGGCGGTCCGCTTCGCGAAGGAAAGTGCTATTGTAGTACTTCGCGTGGCGCTTCTCCTGCGGCGTCAAGGCCTTGCCAGTGGAGTTGATGCGGACGAAGACGTCAATGATGTCGCTGATGTCGCCGTCAACCTCGATGGCCGGGATGCGGTAGCCCGTAAGGAGGTGCTGCAGGCGGCGTTTGCATAGGCGCTTCCAGTCGATCCATTCGGCCTCGTCATAGCCGGGGAGCTGGGTCTTGAGCCAGTAGCGCCCGCGCATCTGGCCCATGAACATGAGGATGGACTCGATGCGCTGCTTGCCATCAATGACGTCGTAGATGATCTGGCCGTCGTGCTCCCTGCGGTAAAGGAAGATGGCCGGAAGGGGGTAGTTGCGGAGTATGCTGTCGATGAGCTTGGCACGGTCGCGTTCGAACCAGACTGACTGCCGCTGGAATCCTGGCTCCAAGTTAAGCAGGCCGTCTTCGTAGAGATTCTCGAGGTCCTTGACCGTCTTGGTCTCGGGGCGGTGTGTTAGGGATGGGATTGCCATGGTCTCGTTAGGTTGTCAGGATGCGTGGAGCAGCGACTGCGGCTGGTTGACAGCGTTGCGGAGGTTGGCGGCGCCGCCGAAGCGGGTCATGATTTCGTTGACGTTGCCGCGGCCCGAGATGGGCGGGACTTTCAGGACGTCCGGGAGAGTGAACTGGACTTCGCCGTCGGCGGCGTACTTTTCCAGCAGGTCGTTGAGGATCTCGCGGGCTTCGGGGGCGTAGTAGGAGAAGAAAGCGGCCTGCTGTTTCTTGAACTGCTCGGCCCGCTGGCGGCGGGTGAGGACGGGGGCGTCGAAGGCGACGTGGCAGAGTAAATCGAACGGGTCGGCGTCGGGCTTGCCGGCCTGGGCGGCGACGGTCTGGAAATCAATGCCACGGTCGGCCAACTGCTGGATGACGGCGGCGCGCTCGGTGGCGTCGGCCCAGCGGGCGCGGAGGGGATCGTCATCCCAGCCGGCCTTCTGCAGGAGCGGCACGACGAACTTGCGACACGTGTCGGCCTCAGTCATGCGGATGGGACCGGGGGACAGCGCCCCGGAAGAAGGGCCTGGCGACCGACTGGTGACTGTGCAATTGTGCCGCCCATGACATAAAGTCGGGAAATGATGTGACCGAAGCAGCGGGATTGCACGTACATTTTGAGGGCGAACCGGGCAACCGTTCAGCCAGCTTGGTGGCACTCTCCAGGAAGCGGCAGGGTGCCCGCCGGAGGCGGGAAACCCGAAGGTGAAAGGCCGAAGTCCGAAGAAGATGAGTGTACGAGCCCTCCGGTTTGCCCTCCGATTCGGTTTAAACCCCGATTTAACCTTTTCCGGGTTTTCCTCGGCACCTTGCGCATCGCTGACCCGAAACCCAGAGGCGAGCCCAACCGTTGCGAACTGGGGGGCCGGAACGCCAGGAATGTCAGGAAAAGCGCTATTCATGGTATCCCTGCTCCAGCGCTTACCCCTATATGTGGTGTAGCTCTGGGTTGCCGCGTTTTGCTTTGCCAATCCGCGCCCGCCGCCCCCGGGCAAGCCAGGCGGATCGAGCCGTCAGTCTGCTGCAAGAACATGTGCTTCCTGTACACGAAGCAAACGAAGTTGTGCGAAGGCCAGCGCTAGGAAATGCTCGTAGCTGGGCAGCGTGCGCATGCGCTTGTTGCCGGCATAGCGACCAACACACTTGTCGAATTGGTATTTGGGCAGTTCGTCCATCAACTGGGCGAACGCGGTTCGGCCTTGGTTCATAATCGGTTCTGGCCGCGCAAATGCGGCCCAGAACCCTTTGAAACGGCCTTTCAGAATTGAGATCAAGAAACACCATGAGAGACATCTCAGGCTTGGTTTACCGAGAGAATTTCAACTTTCATTCAAATTGAACCGGACACCAGTCAGATCTTTCATGAAGACTCACGCCGTGCTGTGGTT
Source organism: uncultured Verrucomicrobiota bacterium (assembly GCA_964625855.1). Lineage (GTDB taxonomy): Bacteria > Verrucomicrobiota > Verrucomicrobiia > Limisphaerales > UBA8199 > JAPLUA01. The sequence goes on from CAZVFC010000018.1 coordinate 77,786, forward strand.
CCGGTTTGCAACCTTCCTTGCTGCAGATTCCTGCTCCCGATTCACCGCGGTGGCCGCCCGGGTCTTCGTCTCTTACAACGAGCGCTATTGTGAACTCGACTGCGTGGATACACCCTGCAATACTCGACCCCCCATTTATGAGATCACTAACCACCGCATGCCACTGTCTATTGTTGCTCTCTGGACTTCCGTGGAGCGACGCTGCGGCGGCTGCCGCGGGCAGACCGTTTCTGGAAAAGACTAATCTCTTCGAGGAAGGCAAGGACGGCTTCGTCTCTTACCGCATTCCCGGGATCATCGTGACGGCCAAAAGCTCGGTGCTGGCGTATTGCGAAGCCCGCAAATACTCAAGCCAGGACTATGGCGAGCTTGAAATCCACCTGCGTCGCAGCACTGACGGCGGACGCACCTGGTCCCCGGCAAAGAAGATCGCTCACCTTGGTCCTCGCACCGGCACACGCAACCCCATGCACATGCCGAAGGGCCGGCCTCCCAAGGGCCCGCCTGATCAACAAACGGTCAACAACCCCGTCGCCATTGCAGCTCGCGACGGAACGGTCCATTTCCTGTATTGCATCGAGTACCTCCGCATCTTCTACATGCACAGCGAGGATGATGGCGTTACGTGGTCCAAGCCGGTCGAGATTACCTCAACCTTCGATCAGTTCCGTCCGGAACTGGACTGGCACCGCATTGCCACTGGCCCCGGCCATGCCATCCAGCTCCGGACAGGCCGCTTAGTCGTGCCTTTTTGGATGCGTACCACCAACTCCCTTGCCAAGATCAAATCGGGCTCCGGGGTCGTTTACAGCGACGACGACGGCAAAACCTGGCTACGCGGCGACATCGCACTGACCGACGGTGGTGAACCCAATATCGCTCAAGTCGCAGACGGACGGGTGTTCGTGACCGTCCGCAACACCGATTCGCGCGGCCGGCGCAAGGGCGCGTACAGCCCTGATGGGGTATCCGGTTGGTCGCCCCCGACCTTTATTGAAGATTTGCTGGAGCCAGGCTGCATGGCAGGCATCGTTGAATACCCTGGCGTCGGCGATTCGAAGAAGCCGTTGCTGTTATTTTCCAGTCTCCAAACCACAAAACGCGACCACAAGGATCGGATGAATCTCACCATTCACGCCAGCGAGGATGGCGGGCAAACCTGGCCGGTGAGCCGCCTGCTGCAACCGGGGCCCAGCGCCTACAGCGATCTGGCGGTGCTGCCCGACGGGACAATTCTCTGTTTCTACGAGTCGGGGACTCCCGAGGCCGATCTCAAGCATCGCCGCCCTTGGGCCTACGCCTGCATTACGCTGGCCCGGTTTAATCTGGACTGGCTGAACGCCGTCAGTGATTCGCATACACCGCAAGGACGGGTGGAGCAGTAGGGCCCGCTCCTGATTCCTGATCCGGGATCCACTCGCGCCAGGAAAAGAGGGGCACGATTTCGCATCACGTTGTCATTATGCGCGCCACGCCGGGTGTATGCCAGGCTCAGCCTCGCAATTTTGACTGCTGTCAGCCAGTCAATCCGAATGGCAAGACTACCACACCAGTTATGAGCGTGCAGGAGTGCCACCCATCTTAAAGCCAGGGGTGGCCTCGTGCTCCACGCGGCGGAACCGGTCTGGTTTTATTACCAGTTGAAATTCTTTGCTCCAAGGGGGATGAAATGGTGGTATTTAGGCTAATGAGGCCGGCTGAAAGTGATCCCTTGGATTACAAAATGCAGCCCGTCGGGCCGTTCGAAGCGCGGCTCCGACTGCTGCACACCCATGTTCTCCTCGCTTGGATGCAGCGCCTCTCGTTCGCCGGGTTGCGCTTCCGCGGCTTCCACAATACCGCACGCTGCTCCACCACCCGCATGTCCCTGCTGACGGGCCTTTACCCGCAGCAGCTCATGACGGACCCGGCATTGGGCCCCCCCCTGCGCACGCCGACGCATCGCTACACCCGCTGGATTGAATGGTCCACGCGCAAGACGATGGCCGAGGAACTTTACGATTACACCTCTCCCGCCAGTGCCCGATGCGAGGGCGCGTTTCTCGTAGAGCGACAGAATGTCGTCACCGATTCTGCCTGCGCCCAAGTCCGCGACGCTCTGCGTGCAAAGATGGATCAAGTGCTCGCCAACCGAAGCATTCCGAGGCCCGCGCCTGAGGTGATGACGAGGCCCAAGGGCAAAGGCGGCACAAAGGTTGGCTAGAAGGACTAAAACCCAAAGAAGAAACCAGAACAAATGAGACGGCTGATCGTCATTGTCACAATGTTGCTGTTGCCTCCGGCAGCCGGACGGGCTGAGGGTGGCGCGGGAGAGAAGAACAAACCAGTCGCCACGCCAACACCTCAGGCCGCGTTGGAGGCGAGACCTGATGTCCTGATGGTTGTGATGGATGATCTCAACGACTGGATTCAGTTGTTGGACACCAACACGCCCATCGCCACGCCAAACCTCCAGCGGCTTGCCAGTCGGGGCGTGTCGTTTAGTCACGCTTACTGCTCCTCACCCGCTTGTAATCCGTCACGAACGGCGGTTTTGACCGGCCGCGCACCGTCCGCCACCGGCGTCTATGGCAACGCGTCGGACTGGCGAGGCGCCATGCCGGATGTGGTCACCCTGCCGCAGGCGTTTATGCGCGCGGGTTACCGGGTCGAAGGGGCGGGAAAAATCTTCCACCACCATTTGGCGGGGGCGTTTCACGATGCCGCGTCTTTCCACGACTTCCTCCCGATGCCATGGCCGCCCGACTTGCCCATGCCTCCAGCGAAGCTGAATCGTCTCCCGGCCTTCGGCACCGCCAACACCGATTGGGGAGCCTGGCCCGCGGTTGAAGCTGACGCTCTCGACGCGCGCTCGGTTGATTGGTGCCTGGAACGGCTCCGGCGCGCCCGGTCCGCCCCGCTTTTCCTGGCCTGCGGACTCTTTCGGCCGCACATGCCATTCTTCGTTCCGCAGCGCTGGCTCGACCGCTATCCCCCCGGAAAAACCGTGATGCCCATGGTGCGCGCTCACGACCTGGATGACGTGCCTCCGGCGGGCCGCGAACTCCATGCGACCTCGGCAGGGCGCTTCTGGCGTGGCATGCAGGAAAGCGAGGGGCTGCGGCCCGGCAGTTGGCGCGAAGCCGTGCGCTGCTATCAGGCGGCCGTCACCTTCGCCGATGCCCAGGTCGGGCGGTTGCTCGATACCCTTGATACCAGCCCGCGCGGCAAGTCTGCGATCATTGTTTTTTGGTCAGACAACGGCTACCAACTGGGGGAGAAAGACTCCTGGGAGAAGTTCACCCTCTGGGAAAAGGCGACCCGCGTGCCCTTGATTGTCGTCGCTCCCGGCGTCACGTCCCCTGGCAGAACCTGCGAACGCCCCGTGAGCTTGCTCGATCTCTACCCGACGCTTCGCGAGCTTTGCGGCTTGCCTGCGCATGCAGACCTGGACGGGCGCAGTCTCGTGCCACTCCTTCGGTCGCCGGGGGCGGATTGGGATCGCCCGGCGGTCATGACGTATCTGCGCGGCAACCATGCAGTCCGGAGCCAGCGATACCGCTATATCCACTACGCCAACGGCGGCGAGGAACTTTATGACCACGCCCTTGATCCGTACGAGATTACGAATGTGATCGCCAGGGCGGAGCATGCATCGGCGGTCGCAGACCTCAAGCGCTGGTTACCGGTTACCAATGCGCCGGCGGTCCCGGATTTGAACCGACGGAAGGACGGAAAGGAAAGATGACGCGGAGGGACATAGAATCATGAAACATCTCCTGATCGCTTCGTCGCTTCTCTTCCTCTCGCCGATCTTCGCCCAGTCCGCGTCCGCGCTCCGAACCAACATAGTGCTGTTCCTCATTGACGACCTTGGCTGGAGAGATCTCGGGTGCCAGGGCAGCACCTATTACCGGACCCCAAACATTGACCGGCTGGCACGAGAAGGCGCCCGTTTCACAGACGCCTACGCCGCGTGCGCCGTCTGTTCGCCCACGCGAGCCGCGATTCTCACCGGCAAGTATCCCGCCCGCCTGATGCTCACCGATTGGCTGCCTTCCGGCCGCTGGAATCCCAAAGCACGCCTGCGGAGCGGCCGCTTCGTCCGGGCGCTGCCACTCGAAGAATTCACAATCGCCGAGGCCTTGCGTGATGCGGGTTATCGCACCGCCAGCATCGGCAAGTGGCATCTCGGCAGCGAGCCGTTTACCTTGCCCGAACATCACGGGTTCGACGTGAACATTGCCGGGAACGCCCACGGCGCGCCCGGCAACTACTTCTTTCCCTATGAGGGTGATTGGTCCATTCCCACCACCGGCCTGCGCGCCAGGTGGAATGTGTTGGCTGACGGCAAACCCGGCGAATACCTCACCGACCGGTTGACCGATGAGGCAGTCAAATTCATCCGGGAGAATCGCGCCCGGCCTTTCTTTCTCTACTTTCCGCATTACGGCGTTCACACGCCGCTGCAGGCCAGGAAAGAGATGATTGCCCATTACGAGAAGATCCCGGAAACCGAGCGCCAGGGCAAACCGGCGTATGCCGCGATGATCGAGAGTGTGGACGAAAGCGTTGGGCGCGTGCTGGCGATCTTGACGGAACTCGGCCTGGAACAAAACACCCTCATCATTTTTACCTCCGACAACGGCGGTTTCTACAACGCCACGAGCAACGCCCCTTTGCGTGCCAACAAGGGAGCGTACTACGAGGGTGGCATCCGCGTGCCTCTGATCATTAAGTGGCCTGGCGTGATCAGGCCCGGTTGGACCAGCTCTGAACCGGTGATCAGCACCGATCTGTATCCCACCTGCCTCGCCGCTGCCGGATTGCCCTTGCGACCAAACCAACATCTGGATGGCCTTAATCTCCTGCCGCTATTTGCCGGCAACCCCACGCTCGGGCGCAGGTCTCTCTTCTGGCACTTTCCCCACTATAACGAGCATCCGTCGAGCGTCCCCTCGAGTGCAGTTCGTCGCGGCCCATGGAAACTGATTCAGACCTTCGATCCGGAGGGAATGGAACTCTACAATCTCGCCGAGGACCTCAGCGAAACGAGAAACCTTGCCACCGAACAACCCGGGCTCAAGGAAGAATTGCTGGGAGAATTGGAGGCTTGGCGTCGAGAGGTCGGGGCCGAAATGATGCGGCCAAATCCCGATTACGATCCAACTGCACAATTACCGGCCAGGAAGAAGAAAAACACGAAAGCTGCACTTCAGCCTTGATTTCAGGGTGCCAAACCGATGGACCCCATCAAGCTGCAATTCCCCAACGGCCAGGCAAACCTGCCCACGCTCACAACTGGCAAACGAAGGAAGCGAGGAAGCTAGTCGTGCGCCCGGACCCCGGCAAGACGGTGGATGGCCTGATAGCGCTGACCACTGGCGAGTGGAAAGCCGCCAGAACCGGCAGGGAGGAATCTCCGCCCTAGACAACCGGTCGCCACGGTGAAGAGGCGGTACCGGTCCCGGGTGAGAGCTTCCAAGCCCCTCATTCCCAGTGCTCGTCCTTCGGCACGCCCTTAGCTCCAAAGAAATCCACTCGGGTGCCGTTGACGGCGCCCGGGAACAGCGTAGAATAAGAAAACTAAATCACCACATTAATATGGCTGCGACTCAGACCTCGACGAGCTTCGATTCTATTCTCCACGAAGAACGCGTATTCCGGCCGCCTAAGGGCTTTGCCAGGGGCGCCCAATTGAAGTCTCTTGCCGAGTACCGCAAGCTCTATCGGGAGTCTGTCTCCGCCCCGGAGAAGTTCTGGGGCAAACGCGCCAAGGAGGAGCTGGCCTGGTTCAAGCCGTGGAGGAAGGTCCTCCAGTGGGAGGAACCGTTCGCCAAGTGGTTTGTCGGCGGCCAGCTCAATGTCAGTTACAATTGCCTGGACCGGCACCTGGGCACGGCGCGGGCCAACAAGGCGGCGCTGATCTGGGAAGGCGAGCCAGCCGTCCCGGGCAAGGCGGGCGAGGAGCGCACTCTTACCTACAAACAACTTCATCACGAGGTGTGCCGCTTCGCCAATGTGCTCAAGCGCAATGGCATCAAGGCCGGCGACCGCGTCCTGATTTACCTGCCGATGGTGCCCGAGGCCGCCATCGCCATGCTCGCGTGCGCCCGCATCGGCGCGGTGCACTCGGTGGTGTTCGGCGGCTTCAGCGCGCAGTCAGTCGCCGACCGCATCCAGGACTCGCAGGCCAAGCTGGTGATCACTGCCGACGGCGGGTTTCGCCGGGGCGCCGTAGTGCCGCTCAAGCAGAACGTGGACGAGGCGCTCAGGCTTAAGGATGCGCAGGGTGAGCTGCTGGCGAAAACCGCGGAGAAGGTCATCGTGCTGCGCCGCGCCCATAACGAGGTGGAGTTCCAAGCGGGCCGCGACCTTTGGTGGCACCAGGAGCTGGAGCAGGTGGATGCGAATTGTCCGGCAGCGAGGATGGACAGCGAGGCGCCGCTCTTTATCCTCTACACGAGCGGTTCGACCGGCAAGCCCAAGGGCATCCTGCATACCACCGGCGGCTACCTGCTCTATACCAAACTGACTTCCAGATACGTGTTCGACCTTCGCGACGAAGACGTCTTCTGGTGCACCGCCGACGTGGGATGGGTCACCGGCCACAGCTACGTGGTCTATGGCCCGCTGGCCAACGGCGCGACGAGCCTGATGTACGAGGGCGCGCCCAACTTCCCGGAGCCGGACCGGTTCTGGCGCATCGTCGAGAAGTATGGCGTCACGGTTCTTTATACGGCGCCCACCGCCATTCGCGCGTTCATGAAGTGGGGCGTCGAGTGGCCCGCGAAGCATGACTTAAGCTCGCTCCGCCTGCTGGGCACGGTTGGCGAACCGATCAATCCCGAGGCATGGATTTGGTATAACGAGACCATCGGCGGCAAGCGCTGCCCCATAGTGGATACGTGGTGGCAGACCGAGACCGGCGGCATCATGATCACGCCGCTGCCGGGCGCGACGCCCACCAAGCCCGGTTCCGCCACGCTGCCTTTCTTCGGTATCGTGCCCGAGGTGGTGGACGACTACGGCCAGCCGGTGCCGCGCAACTGCGGCGGGAAGCTGGTCATCCGCAAACCGTGGCCGGGCATGCTCCGCGGCTTGTGGGGCGACCCGAAGCGCTACCAGGAAGTCTATTGGACCGAGGTGGACCACAGCTACTTCACGGGCGACGGCAGCCGGCAGGACAAGGACGGCTACTTTTGGATCGTCGGCCGCATTGACGACGTACTCAACGTCGCCGGGCACCGTATTGGAACCGCGGAAGTGGAGAGCGCGCTGGTCAGCCACCTGAAGGTTGCCGAAGCCGCGGTCGTGGGCCGGCCGGATGCCATGAAAGGCCAGGCGCTGGTGGCCTTCGTAACCGTGAAGAGCGGCGTGCATGCCAACGGCGGCTTGCGCGAAGAACTGCGCCAGCATGTGGCCAAGGAAATCGGCCCCGTCGCCAAGCCGGACGATATCCGCTTCGCCGAAGCGCTGCCGAAGACGCGGTCGGGCAAGATCATGCGCCGCCTGCTCAAGCAGATTGCCGCCGGCACGGAGATCAAGGGCGACACCACCACCCTGGAGGACCTGGGTGTGCTGTCGCGCCTGAGCCATGCCGAGGAATGAGCCGTCGCACCGGAGCGCCGCTATAGGCAGAAACATAGGGTCAGAAGCATGGGGAAGAGCGGAGCCAGATCATGGTGTTCCGGCAGAATCCCAAACGAATACTCGCCATCATCTTTCTGCCCCTATCCTTCTGTCTCTCTTCCCAACCGAGCCTTTGCGCCCTCTCCCGCTGCGGCTTGACCGCATGCGCCCGCAACCCCACTCTAGCGTCTCTATGAATTCGCGCTCCAGTATCGGAGCCCTCATTTTGTGTATGATCGCGACCCTTGGTTCTGCTGCCGCCCGAACGCCGCCGGCAATACCAGACCCCGCCACCCTCGCCGAAATCCGCCAACTGCTGCGCAAGACGCCGCTGATAGATGGCCACAACGACCTGCCCTGGCAATACCGCAAGCACAGCAACGACTTCAACGCGGTTGATCTGACGCGCGACACCCGCAAGCTCAGCCCGCCGCTCGTTACCGATATTCCGCGGCTGCGCGCCGGCGGCGTCGGGGCACAGTTCTGGGCGGTCTATGTGCCGCCCGTGCCCTCCGGCCCGCCCGCGGTGCAGGCCATGTTCGAGCAGATTGACGTGGTCCACCAGATGGTGGCGCATTACCCCGAGACCTTCGAGCTGGCCCTGAACGCGGCCGACATCGAACGCATCCACCGCCGGGGGAAGATCGCCTCGCTGATCGGCATGGAAGGCGGTCATTCCATCAACAACTCGCTGGCCGTGCTGCGCATGGCCTATGGCTTGGGCGCGCGTTACATGACGCTCACGCATACCAAGAACACCGATTGGGCGGATGCCGCGGGCGACAAGCCCCAGCATCACGGGCTCACCCCCTTCGGCGAGGAAGTCGTGCGCGAGATGAACCGGCTCGGAATGCTGGTGGACCTCTCGCACGTGACGGACGAAACCATGCGCGCCGCGCTGAAGGTTACCAGGGCGCCGGTGATCTTCTCCCATTCCTCCACGTGGGCGCTGTGCAACTCCCCGCGCAATGTCCCGGACGATGTGTTGAAGCTGACCGCACGCAACGGCGGCGTAGTGATGGTGTGTTTCCTGCCCGGGTATCTCACCGAGCGTGGGCGCGTCGCCATGGCCGCGTCCGACGCCGAGAAAGAGCGCCTGCGCCATCTCTACCCTGACGACGCGGAGCGCTTCAACCGGGAAATGGCCGCCTGGCGCCGGGCCAATCCTTCGCCACATGAAGCCAGCCTGAGCGACGTGGCCGATCATGTTGACCACGTTCGCAAAGTCGCAGGCATTGACCACGTCGGCATTGGCTCGGACTTCGAGGGCTTTTCCGGTCCGCCGGACGGGTTGGAGGACGTGTCCTGCTATCCTGCGCTGCTGGCGGAGTTGAGGCGCCGCGGTTATAGCAAGACGGACCTCAAGAAGGTGGCTGGCCTCAATTTGCTGCGGGTCATGCGTGAAGCCGAGAAGGTCTCGGTCCGGCTGAAGCGCGCCGGCACGTAGGCGACGCTTCGACCGCTCAGGCGCTCCCGCTATTTGAGCTTGGCCTTGGGGGCGGGCTGCCTGAAATTCCCGTTGTGGAATCTGCCGCCGCATACCGCATCGTCAGGCTCGCCAATGGCGCGCACAGCGTCCATTCGCTGGCCCATCACGAGACATTCCATCCCGTGGTTGGACCGGTCGCTGAGGCCGAAGCGCTGTATGTGCGGCAACTGCGCCTGGCGGAGCGGATAAAGAATCACCAAGGCGAATTTGTCCTCTGGGACGTGGGCCTCGGAGCGGCGGCCAACGCGCTAACGGCCTTGCGCGCGATCCGCAAAGTCCCCTGCACAATCCATCTCCTCAGCTTCGACCGCACCCTTGAGCCGCTGGCTTTCGCCCTGCAACATACCGATGCGCTCGGTTACCTGCGGGGATACGAAGGGCACCTCGATCGGTTGCTGCAAGACCGCCACTGTGCTTTCCGCGACGGCGGGCAAAACGTGACATGGGAAATGCACCTGGCGGACTTCCCTACCCTGCTCACCCAGCCCGCCGCGCGGCGCTTGGCCAAACCGCACGTGGTCATGTTCGACGCGTTCTCGCCCGCAACCAATCCGGCGATGTGGACGCAGCGGCTCTTCTCGAACCTGTTCCGGCTCCTGGCCCCGGACCGCCCCTGTTCGCTGCCGACCTACTCGCGCAGCACGATGCTGCGGGTCACTTTGCTGCTCGCCGGGTTCTATGTTGGGGTCGGCCATGCCACCGGCGAGAAGGAGGAAACGACCGTTGCTGCGAACACACCCGGGCTGGTCGCCGAGCCGCTCGACCGCCGGTGGTTGCAGCGGGCGCATCGTTCAACCAGTGCCGAGCCGCTCCGAGAGCCGGTGTATCGCCAGGCTCGCCTTTCCCCGGAAACCCGCGACAAGCTATCTCAGCACCCCCAATTCCGCTGCTGAACGGAAGCTATCGCTTTGGCCGTTGCCTGTTGGCTTGGGCCGTCTCCAGCAGGCCCTGAATGCGCGAGCTAAGGGTGGGTTGCATCGCGTCGCAAACCGGGGAAATCTCCAGCTCAATGCTCGGCAGCCCCAGTTCCTCGCGCACCAACCGGCGGATAACGGACCCTTCATAGGCGCAGTGGCTCGCGCCGGGAATGCGGGACACCACCACCGCCTCGGCGCGGTAGGCGCGGCAATCCGCGACGATGCGGCGGGCACGGTCCAGGGCCGAGCCGACCATCGGGTCGGCCAGGGCTGTTCGGGCCAGGGCCTCCAACGGCGGCAGGTCTTCGGGGATCAAATCGAGGGCGTGGGTGAACATGTAGTCCGAGCCGGCAATTCGTCCGCCCCAGTCCTCCAGCAGGTTCATGGCCCGCAGGTCGGCGACCGGGTTGACCCAGAAGACGCGGACCGCCTCCTCGGAAAGGAGGCCCTGGCCGCGACGCAGGCGCTCCTGAGCTTCGGCCAGCAGCGCGGTGAGCACGATGATGGTCTCCTCGCGGTCGGAGCAGAAGTGAAGGGCGAGCATTTCAGCGATGAGCATTTCCAGGGCGGGCAGCAGGACGCCCGGCGCGCCATAGACCGTCTGGCGCAAAGCCGCCAGCAGTCGCCGGACCCGGTTGGCCTGGCGAATGCCCTCGGCCAGCGTGGGGGAATCGAACGGCTGACCCACCAAATCGCCCAACTCCTTGCCCAGCCGTGCCAACTCTTCGCGCACGCATTCGACCTGAATTTGGGGCGCAGTCAGGTTGCCGGGAAGCGTGCAAACCGCTTCGCGCGGCTCGGGCGCGCGGCGACGGGGCATTTCCCACCACAAAATAGGGAAGCCCATCCGCTCCAGCCGTTGTGCGATGGCGGAGAAGTCGTCGCATACCGCCCCGGTGCTGCAGATGAGGAGGTCGGGTGGCGGGAAATGCTCGCCGTTTTGAAAGGCCGCCAACATGGCCCGGACCGGACAGAAGGAGGCATCAATGCCAAGGGTCTCCGCCTGCTGGAGCAGGCCGTCGCTGCACTCCATCAGGCACGGTGTCCACCAGGCGCCATCGGGGTAAAACGCCCGCATCCCGGGCAGCGAATAGGCCATTACCGGCACGGTGCCGAGGTCTTTCATCGCGCCAACGATCTTGCACCCTCGAGCGCGGGCCTGGGCCAGGCGCTCGTTCTCCGTCAACAGGAAATTCCAGAGGCGGAGCGAGGCCGGGGAATCATCGAAGCGGAGTTGTTGCAGGCGGAGGTCGCGGTCCTGCACAACGTGGCGGCGCATCGGTCCGCCGTAAGACGGCTCGCGAAGGCCGGCGCGCCGGAGTTCCGCGTAGCGGACGTCCCATTCGTCGAGAGTAAGCTTGCGCGGCGCGCCGTTCATCTCAGGGATTCCAGGAACGCTTGAATGCGCGTGGACTGACGCAACACATCACCCGCCGCCTCGTTCCCATCGAGCAGTAGCAGCGGCAAACCAAAGGCCTCGCGCAACGATTGCGCTTCAGCGCGCCAGAGGTCGCAGCCCACGAATTGCCAAAGCACAATGCCACGTACCTTGCGGACAGCCAGCCGCTCCTTGAGCCAAAGGAAGAGGCGTGTGTTGGGCCGCTGCCAGACATCTACGCAACGGTCGAGGCAGGAACGGGTGAGCAATTGGAGCAGGTCCGGCAGGGTGGAGTCTCCGGCATGACCCTGGTCCGGAAGGGAAGCAGGACCCAAGCTGCGTTCGCCCGCCTCGGTCGCGTTCAACAGCACATGTCCGCCGGCGGCTTCGATGGCATCCAGCAGGTGCATTTGCCAGGGCGGCAACGGGCCGCCGACCAGGGCCAGGGGAATGGAACCAGTTCGGGGGGCGGGCGCCGCCAGGCTCAAGTTCACCGTGCCATCCCAGTGAAACCGAACAAGGGCTTCACAGTATTGGCGGGGAGAGGCGTGTGTGGCTGCCTCAAGCAAGCGGCTCCGCGCGAGGCGGTATCGGGCCATGGTCTCCGCCAACTCTTGGGCGTTGGGCGGCTGTCCGCCCCGTTGCACAAGAAAGCGGCCCAATCGCTCCAGTTCGGAACCGAAGACTCGTTCGGCCACCGGCGTCTGCCAGGTCGCCGGCAGGTTAAACAAGAAGCACTGCGCCGGCGCCACCTGGGCAACGACATCAAACCCGCGCCGCAATTGATCACAGTGCGTCGAGAAGATGAATGCCGAGTCGGTATGGCTTTCCGCCAGCCGAACCACTGCCTGCGCGAAGGCGCATTCTCCGGCCGCGAGACGAAGCTGGTTGGGCTCGCCTGCAAACCAGACCCCGCGCGGCTCCAGCCCGTGGGCTTTAATAAATTCCGGCGGCACCCACGGGCTGGTGTAGAAGACCTGCATCAGGTCTTTTGGGCGATGAAGATGCCCTGAGCAATCTTGCCCGCGTGAGCCAGTTGCTGCATGAACACCATCTCGTCCCCAAGCCCCTGCATCATCGCCATGTCAAACCCGATGATCCGAAGTGCGTCGTAGGTGAGCTGCTTGTTGAGCATATCCAGGTAAAGGTCCACGTAGGGCGCAAACCGCCCGGTATCTTCGGCCACTTGCACCTGGCAGCCGTTGGCGGTCAGCAGGTCCCGGTAACCTTTAAGGTCCTGAATGTTCGGGAACTTCATGAAGGCCAGAAGCCGCTCTGCCTCTGGTTGAGACAACCCGGCCGGGCCTTCTATCCAATCGGTGAACGCGACCCGGCCGCCCGGTTTCACCAGGCGCGCCGCCTCGGCGATCAGCGCCGGCTTGTCCACCACGTAACACCAGGCGTCCTCGCCCCATACAAAGTCCGCACCGGCGGCAGGCAGGCCGGTCTCGCAGACGTTGGCGAGGGTGAAGGTGATTTGCCTGTCCAACCCGAGCGCCTGGCAGCGCTGGAGTCCGCGGGTTACGACTTTGGTTGTCGCATCTACCCCGCGCATGGACTGCACACCACAGAACTTCACCAGGAAGCGCATGCCGGCGCCCGTGCAGCAACAAAGGTCAATCCCGTGCATGCCGGCGCCGATGCCGGCGCGCTTGGCCAGGTCCATCGAGGATAGGAAGCCGCCGATGTGGATTTGCTCGCCCATGACCAGCTCCCACAGGTCTCCTTCCGGCCCGCTATAGACCGCCTGGACGTTCTCCAGTCCGATATTCTGGATCGCTTTCATGCTAAAGTCCTTTCCGTTGGGTGGCTGCCGGGCCGGCAATGGGTCTGTCAGCCGCCATGGGCGGTTGGGTGGGGGAAGAGGAAGAAGAGGACGAGGTTTGGGACGAGTTGCCAGCGGGGTCAGCCGCGGCAGCCGTCCAGGCCAACGCCGGAGCGGAGGCCAGAGAGGTGATTCGGGTATGAGAGCTCAGGGGGATTCCTTTCGTTGGAGTTGACTAACCGGCACAGCGCGGCCGCATCCGACGTCAAACAACACCCTGCCGCCATGACCGGGTGAAGGTCGGATGTTCGCGCGTGATTCACAGAGCGCTCGAGCGTCTGCATTGGCGGCACTCTGCGCGCAATCCCTGGCAGAATGCAAGCGGGAAATCAAGTTGCAGTGAACCAGCGGGAGGAGAAAGCAAGCGCACGAACAAGCCGCGGCGGAGACAGGCGCGCCGATTGTGCCTCGGGGGTAAGGGTGGGCAACAGATGTCGAGGGCCTTTCGGTTGGAGCAGGCACGGGAGGGCAGCAGCCGGGCCGCGAGGATGGTGTGGATCGCGATCAGCGCCGGCGGTTCAATCAGCGTGAAGACACCCAAGCCACCGGAGTTTTCCCTGGACTGGCGTCGTGAGGCGGGACCGGGGCGGGCACGGTCTTGATCGGGTACAAACCCGGGCAGCACCCGAACACTTCGCGGAAGGCGACGGTAAAATGGCTCAGGCTGTTGTAACCCACTTCCAGGGCAGCCTCAGTGACGTTGTGTCTGCCGGCGCGGAGGAGTTCAGCGGCTCGCTCCAGGCGCGCTTGCCGCAGAAATTGTTGAATGGTGAGCCCGGTGGCCTGGGAGAACTGGCGGCTGAGGTAGAACGGACTGCATCCTACAAGTCTCCCCAGTTCTCCGAGCGTCGGCGGCTCGGCAAGGCGGGCGCAAAGGATTTCGCGGGCGCGCGCAGCCCGGTCGCAGGCGGCACGCTGCTGGCGAGTACACAATGGCTCTCCTTCCGGCGGGCAGAAGAACGACTGGGCGGCGATTTCGAGGGCCTTGCAGCGGAACCAGGTTCCTTCGGCGGGCTTGAAGACGGGGCAACGCTTAAGGCTCTCCGCCAACTGAAGGCATCCGAGCCCCATGGGTTCCGGAATGGTCACGACCGACCGCCGTACCGCTTGCTTCATCACACCCCGCACGCACGGGTGGAGATACCGCGCTTCGCACTCCAGATAACTCCTCAGGAACTCCGCCGTGAACTGGACCGTGATGAACCGGTGAGGCTCCTTCGCACGCCGGCTGGCCGCGAGAGACGGCGTGCCCTGAAAGTAGAAGACGCGGGTGCGGGGACGAAGCTCAACCGTCTGTCGCGCATCAGCCAGGGTCGCCCGTCCGTCGAGGTTCAGGCACAGTTCCAGGCTGCCCGGATGAAAACTGCGCGGCCAATCCAACTCCTCCTCCGCCTTAACTTCATGCCACTTAATGCTGAAGCCATGGTCGCTGAAATCGCCATACAACAGCCGACCACCCGAACCCAGCGGCCGCGTACCGCCCCAATCGCCGGAGGCGACGGCTGTCCGGCGGTGGGCCGGGGGCACCGCAAGGCTTTGACGAAGATTGGCGGACATGCTGCAGTTGTGTTATTGAGACTGAGTCTCACCTAGGAATATGCCGTCCCCGGTCTCTCGATGCAAATCAATTCCTCGCAGGCGTCCGCATCAGAGTGAGGGGATCTGAAAGACAGGCGCGCACGGTCGTCATGCGGAAGGTAGAATCGTTCTTGCTATTGAGTTAGCCTGAGGGGGGGCGATTCAGAAACTTTGACTTAGATCAAAACAAACACTTAATTGAGCAAGCGGCCGACAATTCATCGCAAGCCACCGATAGCGGCGCGCCACCACGCGGCTATCTTGGCGGCATGAAAGAACCGCCGCTGATCACGCCGGACAAGTCGAGAATCCTGAGCCTGGTTGACGAACCGCAATCTGCCGCTAATGGCATCGTCGGCTTCACCCCGCTTCTGACCTTCACCAAGCCCGCGCACGAAAGCACACCCGGCGCAGATAACGATCACTACTCACACTAACTTACCAATCCAAAACGATTATGAACTGCACCGTCTGCGCTTCCACTTCCGAAACCCACGCCCCGCCGCAGGACCCCGCGCATAAAATGCCAGGCCATTGGCTGCTGGCAAAAATGGGCAAGCGCGTGTTGCGTCCCGGCGGGCTCGAACTCACCCGCGTCATGCTGGAGGGGCTTGACATCCAGGCGCGTGATGCCGTGGTGGAGTTTGCGCCCGGACTGGGAGTGACCGCGCGCATCATGTTGAGCCGAAAGCCAGAAAGCTACACCGCCGTCGAGCGCGACGAAGCCGCCGCCGCCGAGGTAAGGCGCTATCTGGATGGCCCGCGTCAGCAGTGCCAACTGGGGAGCGCGGAGCAGACCGGACTGCCGGATCAATCCGCCACCGTGGTTTATGGCGAGGCGATGCTGACCATGCAAGGCGCGCCGCAAAAGCAACGCATCGTGGCCGAAGCGTTCCGCCTGCTGAAACCCGGCGGGCGCTACGGCATCCATGAATTGAGTCTGACGCCAGACGACCTGCCCGAAACCGTGCAGGAGGACATCAGCCGGGAAATGTCCCGCAACATCCACGTCGGGGCCCGTCCACTGTCAGCCCGCGAGTGGCGCGACCTGCTGACCGGGGCCGGCTTCCAGATTCAGTCCGAGGCCACCGCGCCGATGCACCTGCTCGAGCCGCGCCGTGTGATCCGCGATGAGGGCCTCTTGCGCGCGCTGCGGTTCGTACTCAACGTTCTCCGCACGCCCGAGGCGCGCAAGCGGGTGTTCTCGATGCGACGCATGTTCCGCAAACATCGCCGGCATCTGGCCGCGATTACTTATGTAGCCGTGAAACCTTGAACCCGGCGACCGAGATTCCCGCTTGAATCCATGACCCCAGTAACTCTGACATTCCGCCTCGCCGGTCTTGGTCTCTTTGCCGGGCTGTTTGCCGGCGCCGCGGCTGGCGCAACCCTGACTTTTCAGCTTCTCACCTGGAACGATGCGAACGCCACCCCGGACCTTCCTTCCACCACCGGCCGCAAGCCGTCGGCCACAATGCCCGCGGCCGGGGATTGGCTGGTGTTCACCGCAGACGACGCGCTGCTCGCAGCGGCAAACAACCCCGCGGGCGCGGCGAGCCACAATCTGGTGGACATCACCGGCGCGGGCGGCCCGAGCTACAACCTCGCGCCGTCTCTCACCGGCGGGCTCACGCTGAGTCTGGAAGCCGCCGGCGGGTCGAACTGGACAGCGAGCGTCACGGCGCTCGCCTACACCGGCCAGGCCAATGCCATGCAGGCGATGAACCAATTCCTGGTCACGCCCGGCAGCCCGGCGACGACGAACCGCGCGTTCAACGTGGACGGCGAAGGCAACTCCGGCCAGTGGACGGCGAGGGCGGCAAACCACTGGACGATTCAATACCTGCTGGACTTCTATCTCGCAACCAACGCCGACGGCGATCCCAGCCCTGCCGACACGGACGCAACATTCAATGACAAGATGCAAACCGGATTCCTGATTCCTGTGAGGCAGCTTACGACCAACGGTCTGGCCGCGGCGGCACTGGACGATCCACTGGGCTTCCACACCGGGAACTTCGAGCAGTATCTGCTGGAGCAAATCGCGCCGCGCCTGCCCGCCAACGCCACCTATCTCCTCATCACCCAAATGGGCAAAGCGCAGCCGGGTTACGCGGAACCGGGACTGCCCATCACCACTAATTCACTCATGGGCAATACAACCATCGCCTACACGACGCAGACGCTCGCGGCCGCGCCGCAAATTACGTCCCTGCAACTTACGAACGGCCAACTCGTCATCCGGTTCACCGGCAGCGCGGGGCAATCCTTTGAGGTTCTACGCTCCGCCAGTTTGACTGACTGGCAGACCATCACCCATCCCGCGCTGAGTTACCCCGAAGCCGGACTCGTCGAATGGGCGGATTCCAACCCGCCGGAGGAACAGCAGTTCTACCGTGTGCTGGCGCTGACACCATGAACACCGGGACTCGAAGAGGTGGGGGCTTCACCTTCGTCGAACTGCTTATCGTGATCGGCATGATTGCCCTTCTCGCTGGGCTGTTGTTGCCCGTGCTGGCACAGGCCAGGGGCAAGGTTCGCCGCCTCCATTGCCAAAGCAACTTACGGCAGATTAATGTCGGCGTGGCGCTGTATGCGGACGACCATCAGCAACGAATGCCTGCGGTCGCGCCGCATGAGCTGGGCGGGCCGCAGGGTCTTGTGCCGGCTTCCGACCCCTGGCTGCCGGCGCGCATGTTTGGCGGCGCGCTCCGGGCGGAGGAACGCCCGTTGAACGCGTATCTGGGTTCGCGCGAAGTCTTCGGTTCGCCGAGCGACAAAGGCGAACCGCTTTGGTGGTTTGACACGGCCGACTACCAGGGGAAATCCACGTGCTACGGACTTTACGGCAGTAGTTACTTCTACGCCTCGGGCTACAATCGCATGGGCGGGGTCGTGTCGCCGATGGGCGTCGCCAAGTTCGTCGGCGTGGAGTTTTCCTTCGAGGAGTTTGCGTCGCAGCCATTGCGCCTGGGTGAATCCCTGACTACCAGCCATTATCGCCAGCCCTCCAAAAAGGTGGTTCTCGGCAGCATCCCGATTCATCGCGCCATGAGCGGAGTCGTGGCCATCAGCCGCCGGGCACAGTGGTACAAGTCGGACGCCGACAGGCTGTGGGCCAACGCCGCCTTTCTCGACGGTCATGTGGAGTTTGTGAACGTCTTCGCCTACGACGCGCACTACGGCGGCGTGCAAACCCAGCCGAGCGAAGCCAATCCCTACTATTGAACGCGAGACCGACACGCTGCTGGGGCTTCGAGACGTGGGCTGCCATCGCCATCGCCCTTGCGGCCCTCGCCATCTGGGGGAAGAACCTCTGGCCTCGGTCCGCGCCCAGTGAACAGGCCCTGCGGGACACAACGGGAATTGAAGTGACGGCCTTGAACGCTCACCGGGCCGAACGTGGCTATCGCGTCCAATGCCGCGTCGTGAATCACCGCCAGCAGCTCGCGGAACAGGTTGTGTTCCAAGTGGCACTGGTTCAAGCAAACGGGCGGGTCTTGGCCGTCAACCCACTCACGGGCGCTTCCGCGATCCCTCCCGGTGAAACGCGGGAACTCCATGTGTTTGTGCCCGCAGCACCACAGGCAACCGGTGTGGGGGCGAGGGCCGAGGCGTTGCTGGTCCGTTGGGAAGACTAAAGCGAAAACGCTCGCCCCCACCGAATCGGTAGGTCCAGAAAGCAAGAAAAGGGGTTCTTCCGGGAAGTTTTCTCCTGGCATAGCCGGTTGCGGCACGCTGACACGCCGCCGGAGAAGAACGGTGCCTGATTCAACCCTGCAAGTTGCTCGCATCCATCCGGTTGCAACCATCGCATGGGCCCCTCTGCCGGCAGGCAGCACCGGTTACGCAACGGTGTGAGCCCACTGATACCCCGGTGTGGTTCCCATGTTGGCCGGCCCACATGGGATACACACCGGGGTATCATCGGCCAGACACCGGAGGCACACCTTGAGGTCGCTGCTGCACCAGGAGCGGAGACCTGTTCGCACGGAGGTCGCATGTTTGCGTAAGAGGTGTATTGTCAATGCCTTGCCTAGATGATTCGTCAAAGAAGGGGGCATCAGACCGGAGCCATCGGATGAACCAGAACTGGCTTTCAATCGGGCCACGTTTATGCCATGAGTCGGGCGTGTCGAAGACAAAGCAATGTGTTACCCTGCCGGTGGCGCTGTCTCCACGGCTGCGCCTCATGTGCGGCCGGGACGCCGCCTTGGGGCCGGGGCGGGTCCAATTGCTCGAACTGATCGGGGAGACGAGCAGCTTGCGCGCGGCGGCAGCGCGGATGGGCATGGCTTATATGACGGCGTGGATGCATGTGAAGACGCTAAACCGGAGGTTTCGGTCGCCGCTCGTGGTGAGTCAGCGCGGCGGCAGGGCTGGCGGCGGAGCGATTCTAACCGACATGGGGCGGCGGGTGGTGGCACTATATCATAAGATGGAGGAGCGGAGCCGTGCCGTCATCCAGAAAGACTTTCGCGAATTCCAGACTCTGCTGAGGCGCTGACGGGACTGGGCGGCTACTTCCGGTCCGGGGCGGCCTGCAAGGGATGGAAGAGCGGTCCGCGGCCAGTGGTCTTCTGGCCGAAGTCGGCGAGGAAGGTTTGGACTTTGGGTGAAAGGAGGAAATCGGCGAGGGCACGCGCGCCCGCGTGGTTGGCCCGGGGAAACCTTTTCGGGTTGGCTTCCATCACGATGAAAGGGCGGCGCATGGCCAGATCGCCCTGGACGAGGATTTCCATGCCGGCCGGGTTCATCTTGCCGAGCCGCGCGGGGATGTAGCCGACGATGACGTAGGCATTGTTGGTGCGGGCGAATTGGAGGATGTCGAACTTGGAGACGGTTTCATCTTTGAGGACCCAGTCGCCCTTGGGCTCGACGCCGGCGGCGCGCCACAGGTTGTGGGCGAGTTCGCGGCTGCCGACGCCCTGGAAGTCAACGAAGCGGGCCTTGGCCTCGGCAATCTTGCGGAGGACGGCGGCGCCGTTGGTCATGCCGCGAACGTGGGCGGGGTCATTGGTTGGGCCGACGATGGATAGCTCATTGCGTGTCCAGGGGCGCATGTTGATGCCGTAGCCGTCGGCGACGAGGTCGGTGGTGATGTCGCCGGAGTGCATGGTGAGCAGGTCGGCTTTGCCGGCGCGGAAGGCTTGGGAGATTTCAGGGCGCGGGCCAGTGGCGGCGAGCTCGCAGCGGTAGCCGGTCTCGGCTTCGAACATCTTGACGATCTCGGGCCACAGGCCGGTCATGGTCATGCCGCCGATGACGGCGCAGCGCACGACTGGTTGAGCGGATGGGGCTTTATCGGCGGCATGGAGGCGGAGTGTGAAGACGAGACCTGCAGCCAGGACGAGAGCGGAGGTCAGCTTGTGGTTCATAGATCAGTAGTTGCCAGCAGTGGCGTCGCTCTCGGTGCCGGTGAGCCAGCGGACGTCGGGGCGGTTGGGGTCGCCGACACCGCAGCCAACGTAGTCAGCGGCGAAGGAGTTCACCTGGTTGGCGAGAAAGAGGATGGTTACCCGGCCATTGTGCCGGGCGAGGACGCTATAGCCCTTCCTGGAGGGGAACGTGGAGGCGTAGGGGCCGGGGGCGTCGGCCATGGCGACGACGTGCGAGGGTAGAACCACCTCAGTGAACTTCGTTTGCTGAAGGAGATTCCATGGGCAGAGGTTCATGTTCATGCCGTAGGGCAGGAAATGATTGCTGCCCGGATCCGTGGCGGCGGGGCAAACGAAGATGGACTTGGAGCGGGGTTTGAGTTTCTGATTGGCAGCGAAATAACGCCGGTAGGACTGGGAGCTGAGGTACGGAGGCAACGCGTTGAACCAATCTTCGGGGCGGTCAATCTGGGCGAGGGGTTGGACGCCCTGGCCGCGGCGGGGCAGGAAGTCCTGGTTGTCGTCGGCATACTGGCGAAAGGCGAGACCCCACTGGCGGAGGTTGCTAATGCATTGAGCGGAGCGGGCTTTGCCTTGGGCGCGGCCGAGGGCCGGCAAGAGGAAGGCCGCCAGGATCGCAATGAGGGCGATGACGGCGAGCAGCTCGATCAGGGCAAAAGCTGCGCTAGCGCGGGCCCGGGTCATCGTAAACACTCGGCAAACCCGCTGGAAGGAGCGCGAGCACCGCGGCAGCCGCGACCGCCAGGTTGCGCGGAGTATCGGAGATTGCCATCATGCGATATCTAAGGTCAAATACAACGAAATGCGGCGCAAGACACAAGAAGAAAGTGGCGGTGTGTGGCGAGCGGTCGCGCTGGGCGTGATGGCGGTCGCACAGCCCCTTTGCCCGGGCCAGATGACGAACATCGCCGTGACGCCGACAGCGGATGCTTTTGTGTGGTCGTTGGCACCTGGGAGCAATTACGGGGCAGCGGGGGCGTTGTCGGTCTCGGGGTCAGCCGCGGTGAACGGCTCGGGCCAACAGAACGGTTTGTTCGACAGTCTGATGCGGTTTCCGATGTCGGGCGTGGCTTCGTCGTTCAGTGGCTTGTTCGGAAGCAACGGCTGGGTGGTAGCGGGGGCGACTCTGGTCGTGACGGAGGTTGGGGCGCCGAATAACGCGATGTTCAACCGTGGGATTGGGGCGTTGGAAATTCGCTGGCTTGGCGCCAATGGCTGGGGGGAGGGGACCGGCACGCCGAATACGCCCACGACGGACGGCGTTGCCTACCAAGACCTGGCTTCGGTGCTCAACCCGGCGGCGGATGTGTCTCTGGGCTGGTTCACCAACAGCGGAGCGAGCGGGGCGGTGTCGTTTACGCTGAAGCTGGCGGGGGCCCTGGTGTCGAACGTTGTAGCTGGGGACGATCTGAAGTTGTATCTGACGGCGGCGAGCGCCTCGACGGGTTTCACCTTCAACTCGAGGAATTTCGGCACGTCGAACGCTTGGCCGAGCTTGACGATCACCGCCGCTGCGAAGCCTCAGGCATGGATCACTTCGATAGAGCGACTCGGGATGAACCAGGTGGTCCTTCGGTTCCGCACGATGTCGAACTGGGCTTACACGGTTCAGGGACTGGCGGGTTTGCCAGGACGCTCCCCGGGCGCGTGGTCGAACTTGTTCACGGTCCCCGCGAAGCCGATTGAAGACCAGGCTGAGTTTGTGGACACCGTGACGAATCCGCAGACGTTCTACCGGCTGCTCCTCTCGCGATAACACAAGCACAGCATGATGACACCGGAACAACTTCCCTTTCTTGCTGTGGCCGTCTTGGTGGTGGCGTTCCTCTATTCCTCGGTCGGCCATGCGGGCGCGTCGGGCTACATCGCGGTCATGTCCCTGTTCAGCCTTGCTCCCGGGGTGATCAAGCCGACGGCGCTGTTGTTAAACATCCTGGTTGCCAGCATCGGGGCCTGGCAATTCTGGCGCGCGGGGCACTTCTCATGGCGACTCTTCTGGCCCTTTGCGCTGCTCTCCATCCCGGCGGCCTTCCTGGGCGGCTACCTCAACCTGCCCACTCACGTCTTCAAGGCGATCGTAGGTCTGGTGCTGTGGTTCTCTGCCGCGCGCTTTCTGCTGCGGCCCGGCGCTGATGACGTGCTGCGTGAGCCCTCCCGCCCGGCGGCCATCTCTATCGGAGCCGGCCTGGGTCTGCTCTCCGGCCTGACGGGCACTGGGGGCGGCATTTTTCTGACGCCGCTGCTGCTGTTCATGCAGTGGGCGCGGACTAAGACGGCGGCGGCGGTTTCCGCGCTTTTCATCCTCGTCAACTCGGCTTCCGGCCTGCTGGGCAATCTCGCCAGCACGCGGCGGCTGCCGTCGGTGGCCGTCATGCTGGCGGTGGCGGTCGTGATTGGAGGGACGGCCGGTTCCTATTTCGGCAGCCGCCGGTTTCCGTCCACGGTCATCAAGCGCTTGCTGGCGGTGGTCCTCTTGATCGCCGGGGCAAAGCTCATCTTCATTCGGTAGCCGGCTTGCCGGGTTCCAGGCGCGGCGGGAGCACAGGTGGGGGCATCCAGGCGCAGTGCGCGGTTGGCCCGGCCGACCAGGGCTAGAGGCTCGGGATGAGAGGGCAAAGGACGGGGGAGAGTGATCGGTGGCCAGTAATCGGTTATCGGTGAGAAGAAGCCGGTTGCTTGGCGGGCTGGTTGCCGGGATAGCGGCGCGGTATTCGGGGCGGGGCAGCACGGGCCGCGGAGGGGGAGTCCAAGCCGGATTTCTTTTATTCGGCGGTAATCTTGCCGTAACCTTTGCCTGCTAAGTTGTCTCCGTCAGTCACATGACTGGGGCGAGGCCGGGCGATCTGGACCGGCTGTCGTCACATCCGCAACACCAGACATTACGTCAGTGTAAACAGCTATGAAGCGGTTCACGATTCAGTTACTGGTTGCCGGTTTGGCGTTTGCCGCCGGCGCGGTCTTGGTCAGCCACCAACAAGCGGGGCGCCACGCCCGCGAACTTGAGTTACAGCGCTCCGCGTGGGACACCGAGAAGGCCGAACTCGAGGCCCAGGTGGAGGAGGCGCGTGGGCGCAGCGCACGCGTAGTGGCCGAGGCACCGCGGGTTGAACGGGTTCCGTTGCCGACGAGTTCTGCCGGCCCGAGCCCGCAGGAGCTGCTCAACAAGCTCGCGGCGCTGAAAGTGGCGCCTGGGCCCGGCCAGGGCCAGGTCCTGCGGCAGGCGCTAGCGCTGTTCGAGCAGCTCAGGCAGGCCGGGCCTGTTGCGCTGCCGGCTCTGCGCGAGTTCCTGGCCTCGGGTCAGGATGTCGCCTACGACGCGGCGGGCGGCAAAGGAAAGCGCGATGTGAAGGCGCTGGCCGAGGCCTTCGCGCCGCCGTCGCTGCGGTTCGGGTTGTTCGATGTCGTGCGGCAAATTGGGGGGGCGGACGCGGAGGCCATCCTGGCGGAATCGCTGGCGGGATCCGGACGGGGACTGGAGGTGGCGTATCTGACCCACGTTCTGGAGGAAATGGCGCCGGGTAAATACACGGACACGGCGCTGGCCGCCGCGCGCAGCCTGTTGGCGAGCGGGACGGCCTTGGAGCGCGATTGCCTGTTCGACGTGTTGCGGCGGTTCAGCGACAGCGGGTATGTGGCCACCGCACAGGCGCAACTGGTACAGCGCGACGGCAAAGTGGATCGCGGCGCGCTGCGCTACTTGCAACAGACCATGGGTGAACAGAGCGTCGCGGTCGCCGCGCAACTCTATCAGGACAGCCGCCTGACGGAGCCCGGGAGCAGGGAACCGCTGGCGCGGCTGGCGTTGGCTTACGTGGGCGCCAACCAGCAGGCGGGCGAGCTGTTTCACACCGCCGTCCTCGACCAGACGCTGTTGCCCGACCAGAAGCGGGAACTCGTCGAAGACCTGAACCAGGACGGCTTGAGCAACAAGAAGGCGCCCTCGCCCGAAGAGCTGAACATCATCGCCAACCGCTACGCGCTCACCCAGGCGTATCTTCAAGAGGAGTTCGTGCAAAACGACAAAGTCCTCAATGAAGCCTTTCGTGAGGCGGACAAGGACTTGCGGAACATGCTGCAACGGGCCGCCGCGGCAACGGCGGCGAAGCAGTAACCGGGCGCGGCGAGCGCGATGTCCTTGCGAAGCGCGCACCAGAGCGGGTTTAATATCCAGATGCGCGTTCTGGTCGTCGAAGATTCCGTCCGTTTGCGGCAGACTGTGAGCACCTGGCTGCGGCGGAATGGCTTTGCTGTGGACGCCAGCGCGGACGGCGAGGAGGGGCTTTACCTGGCGGAGACGAACGACTACGACGCGCTGGTGCTGGACATCATGCTACCGAAGCTGGATGGGCTGGCGCTGCTGCAACGGCTGCGCAAACAGGGCAAGCGCACGCACGTCCTGCTGCTCACGGCGAAGGACACGGTGTCCGATCGCGTGCGGGGGCTTGAGCTGGGAGCGGACGACTACCTGGTGAAGCCGTTTGCGCTGGAGGAGCTGCTGGCGCGGGTGAAGGCCCTGTGCCGTCGCGCCTACGGGAGCAAGGAGACCAGGGTGAGCGTCGGGGACCTGGAAGTTGACACCGCCGCGCGCAAGGTAAGCCGCGCCGGACGCCCCATCACGCTGCAGCCGCGCGAATACGCCCTGCTCGAATACCTGGCGCGGCGATGCGGTCAGATCGTCTCCCGCGCGGAAATCGAGGAACACATCTACGGGGGCGAGGTCGAGACCGCAAGCAACGCGGTGGACTCGGCCATTTGTTCGCTGCGGCAGAAGCTGGGCGAACGGAGTTGCGCGCCGCTGATCCACACCCGGCGCAGACTGGGCTACGAGTTGGCCGCGGAATGAAGACGATCCGCCGGGAACTCACGCGCAAACTGCTGCTCGCCGCGGGCCTGCTGCTGGGGGCGGGCTGCTTGACCGTCTATTTCTGTGCCCGCGCCGCGCTGCAGAGCGAGTTCGACGCGGGGCTGCGCGCCAAAGCCCAGGCGCTGGCGACCTTGACCGAGCAAAAGGGCAGCCGCCTGGAAATGGACTTCTCCGACGAGCACATGCCCGCCTTCGAGAAGGGAGGAGCCGACTTCTTCGAGCTATGGGACGCCGAAAGCCGGACGGTAGAGCGCTCGCGCTCGCTGCGCGATGGGCACCTGCCATTCCGTCACGGCACGCTGGAGAAGCCGGTGTTCTGGAACCTGAAATTGCCCGAGGACCAGAGGTGCCGGGCGACGGGCTTCAAGTTCCGCCCGCAGCACGCGGAGCGCCAGCCGGCGAACAGCCCGCCTTCGGACGCGATCCTCGTGGTGGCCTCCTTGCGGCGCGAGCTGGATCGCACCCTGGCCACATTGCAGCTCGTGCTGGCGGGGTGCGGCTTGCTGCTGCTCGCTGCGACCGCGGTGGTGGTGCCTCGCGTGCTGCGGCGCGAGATCAAACCCCTGCAAACCCTCGCGGCGGAGGCGGCGCAGATTGACGCCTCGAAGCTCTCGGCGCGCTTCGCGACGGAGGGCCTGCCGGGCGAACTGGTGCCCATCGCGGCGCGCTTGAACGAGCTGCTTGCCCGGCTGGAGGATTCGTTCGAGCGCGAGCGCCGGTTCAGCAGCGACGTCGCCCACGAATTTCGCACGCCCGTGGCCGAGCTGCGCAGCCTGGCGGAGCTTGCCATCAAGCTGCCCGACGCCCGGGCCGCCGAGGCGGACCAGGAAACGCTGGCCATCGCCCTGCATCTGGAATCCATTCTCACGCACCTGCTGGCCCTGGCGCGGGGGGAGGGGAGAGGATTGCCCGTGCAGCGCGAGCGTGTGGAACTGGCGGCGCTGCTCCGGGACGTGTGCGAGCCGTTCCGTGAGAAAGCCAGGGCGCGCGAACTCGACCTCAAGGTCAACGTGCCCGCCAACGCGCACGCGGAAACGGACCCGGTGCTGTTGCGCTCGATCGTGAGGAATCTCGTGGACAACGCCGTCGCCTACACTCCGCGGGGCGGGGAAGTGCAGGTGGAAACCGCAGCCGACAATGGGTGCCTGGCATTGCGCGTGCTGAACACCACGGACAGCCTCGAGGAGCGTGACCTCCCACACCTGTTCGAGCGATTCTGGCGCAAAGACGCCGCGCGCACGGCCGACGGGCACACGGGCCTGGGACTTTCACTGGCGCGGGTCTTCGCCCAAGCGCTCGGCTGCGAACTCACTGCTGGCTTTGCCGGGCCCGCGCGGCTGGTGCTGACCCTGGCGCCAATCAAAACAGAAACCAACCCCGAAAATGACAGGCACAAGTAGGGGCGCCGTCACTCGTTTCGGGGTAGAGGGAATGCTGGGCAGTGGGCGAAGGGCGGTGATCAGTAATCCGTGATCAGAGAGTATCGCGTGTCCAGCCGGCGGGCCAGTTGACGGGGGGCTCCGGCAGGATCGGCTTCGCCCGGGGATCGTTGCAGCCGTTCCATAGCCGGTTGTTGAGGCTGGCTTCAGCGGGTTTCATGGATTCGACGTGGCCGTCGCAGAAAGCGATATTGGCGCGCCCGAGATGGCGCGAGGAGAGGAAAGAGGCGTATTCGTAAAGGGCCCAGGCCTCCTCCTGGTCCCGCGCGCCGACCGGAAGGAAAGGTGGATCAATAACGTAACCGTGATTGCCGATGCGCAAGACGTTCTCGGACGCGGGCAAGGCACTGCCGATGGCCTCGGGTCCCAGGACTTCATGGGGTTCCTGCGTTCCGGTGCCGTTGGAGCAGCCAAAGGCGATGGTGGCGGCCGGGGCTCTGAAGCTGGTGAGGCGAACAGGAAAGCTCTCGTAACGCCCGGAGTTCATAATGCGGGCGCTGCCGAGGAACTTGTAGTTGTAGCCGTAAGGGGCGTTGCGGCCGGGGAGCCAGTGGGGGACAGCCGGATCGCGTATGACTTCGTAGCCGAGGCCGACCTCGAGGGCGAAGAGGTTGAACCAGCGGAGGCGGGTGTTATCGGGGAACTTGAGCTGGTGCGGGGGGAAATAACCGTGGTTGTCCGTATACATCTGCATGCCGATGCCCAGTTGGCGCAGGTTGCTGCGGCAGCGGGCGTCGTGGGCCTTCTGCTTGGCACGGGTAAGTGCGGGTAAGAGCAAGGCCGCAAGAATGGCGATGATTGCGATGACCACCAGCAATTCAATCAGCGTGAAACCGCCGGGGGCGGGCCGCAGGGTGGGGCGGCCGCGTGACCGCAGGCAACCGATTGGGGTCTGGTGCGTTCTCATGGTGCGTTGCATCACATTGGACCGGAACCCTTCGGAAGCGTCACGAGAAAAGGTTTAAGTTGAGGCAAAGCAAGCCCGGCACCGGGCCGGCCGGACGGGCAACCTGGGCGCAGTCCGCGCGCTCAAAAATCTTCCCCTTTCCCACCAGCGGTCTAGCATGCAGCCATGCCGTCATTCGATATCGCCAGCCCGGTCAACTCGATTAAGATCTTCCCGGAGCACGACGCATGAGCAACCCGGAACGCATTCCCACCGGCGCACAGAACTTCGGCCACAATCCCTTTGACGCCCTGTCCAGCCAAGGGCTCCCGCCTGGTCCTGAGCGCTTAGCGTCGGACTCCGGGGACCGAACTGAAGCCAAACCGGCCCGGAGAAACCGTGGCCGCGTGGACATTGTCCGCCAAACGGCCGGGCGCCACGGCAAGACCGTCACCGTGGTGAAGGGTTTTGTCGGCATCGGCCTGCCGGAAAAAGAGCAACTGGCCAGGGCGATGCAGAAGGCTTGTGGCACGGGTGGCACCGTGAAGAACGGCCAGATCGAGATTCAAGGGGACAAGCGCGCCGAGGTCGCCCGCATCCTGACCGAGGCGAACTTCCGTCCGGTATTCGCAGGCGGGTCTCAGAGTGACAGCCTCAACTGTGGGTGAAGCGCAAGAACAGCGAGCGGATTGACGCGGTGAAGCCGAAGGCGCTGCCGGAGTGGCTGCTCAAGGTCTGGGCGAAGTGGTTGCGCGGTGAATTCTTCGAGGCCGCTCCTCCTTCAACTCGCGGTTTTGGCCTTGGGCTCGCGCAGGGCGCGGGCGCGGGTGCGCGTGCCAGAGATGGCGGAATGGCCAATAGCCAATCGCGAATGGCAAAAGGGCGCGATAGTGAACACCACAATACAGGACACACAGCGAGGAAGCTGCGGCCTGTCTTTTAAGCGCGCTGCACCAGGCCAGAGCCCCCTATTCGGCAACTGTCGCCGGGGGGCTAATGGCCTCACCGCCTGCTCCCGGCAGAACTCGATAGCGGCGGCTCTGGCTTGAGCACCTTGCTCGCGCCCGGTTCAGTTCAGATAGCCGTTGCCGTTCTCCCAGACGGCTCACGGAAGCTCGCGCCACAACCGCTCGGTCATGGTGCTGTACTGGAACAGCACGAAGCCTTTGATGCCCTGTTCGCGCAACACCTGGACGTCCTGGCGGAGCTTGAGAGCAGCGGCTTGGTGCTGCGTGGCTGGGGACGAGGCGCTTTGACCTTCCTTGGCCGGCGGGCTGTCCGGCTGTTCGGAAGCCCAGAGTCCGCTATAAACCGGGCGATGAGATTTCTGCTCAGCGTTGCGGGCGATCTGGGCGACCCGCTGCGGGCTGTTCCAGTAGGTCATGGGCAGGATGTAGTCTAACTGGCTGCCGGCGGTGGCGTAGTTCTGGGCGTAATGACAAAGGGCATAGGCGTCGTCGAGTTCGCCGCCCTCGGGCATGAAGGAAGCGGACAAAGTCAGGGAAGGTCTCTTAGCTTTCACCATCTCCCGGATTTCCTTTACAGCGCCGTTGATTTCGTCCTCGCGCATGTTGACCCAGCGTGTGATGTCCCGATCGCCGGAGCGGTAGCGGTCGAAGTAGAGCTCGCTCTGCTTTTTGGGTGCATAGAAGGTGTTGTAGATAGCTTCCCGCACTCTCGCGACCTCGATGCCGTGTGCGGTGGCGAAGGCCCGATGCCGGGGGCAGAAGCAATAGCACACATGGCCGTACCGGATATAGTCCAGGTGGATCCCATCCACGTCGTAGCCTTGCAACACTTCGTGAACCAGGCTCTTGAAGTGGCTTCGGTAGCCCTTGCTCAGCGGGCAGATGTGAACCTTCTCAGGATCATCGCTCTTGGCATACGGGCCATCGGCCCAGGCAGTTGCTTTGCCGACATGGTACATGACGTCGTCCCGGTGGTTCTGCCCCCAGTAGGTATCCGCGTTGAACACATACCAGGCATGAACTTCAATGCCCCGCTGGTGGCAGGCGGTCAGAATCTCCTTGAGCAGGTCCCGGCCTGATTCCGGCGAGGGCGCCAGCTTGCTGGGGTAGCAGACTCTCCCGGAATACCCCTTTACCAGGAAGAACACGCGATTGATCTGATGTTGAGCGAGCTGGTCGGCTACGGCCTCGGCCCCTTTCTGTGTCACGGCCGAGCTCCACATCCACACACCTCTGACTTCATCACGAACAATGGACGTCTCCGGGCTGGGCGCGGTGACGGCGCCCGAGACCGGACCTGCTGCCAATGACAACACCAGGAGGGACCCCAACCTGCCTAATAATTCGCCTGCACGATTCACGATTCAGGCGCAACATAACTTTTCCCGAGCGGCCGACACATCCCCCAATTGAGTAGGTGACGGCGAAGCCGGGCGTGTTACGCTGGTCCTGAAAACCACGGCCAGCGCGCCACAACAGATCTGACGATGAACAGCAAGTCCCTTTCGCAACGCTTCCATCACGCGACCCGGTTTTGCCTGTTGGCCATCGTGGCGGCGCTGGCGCTCGGCCGGAGCGCACCCGCTGCTTACTATCTGGAGGAGGGGTTCGACTATGCGCCGGGCATCCTGGGGAGCAATGCGCCCTGGGCCAGACCAACCGACCTGATCACGGTGGTCGAGTCGGGCTTGACCTACCCAAATCTGGCTGAGTGCTCCCCGCCCGGCGGCGCGGTCAGCGCGACGCAGGGCAGTTCCCCGACTGCCGCGGTGAGCTATCGTCTCCTTGACCGCGCGGCCACCAATGGCAGCACCTATTTTTCCTTTCTCATTGAGTTTACCAACGTGACTGCGACTTCATATGTTGCGGGTTTGCTGCCGCCGACCGTCGGGTTGCCGAGCGGGAAGGCTTCCGACCCGTGCGACCTGTATGCCCGGAGCGCCGGCGGCGGTTTTAACCTCGGTGTGGCGGCCAAGGGGGGTGATATTGCCTACGAGGCTGCCGTGCTGGCGCTCAACACGGTGTATTTCGTGGTCTTAAGGTATGATCTCACCTCTGGTAGCGCCTCACTCTATTTGAATCCCTCTCCGGGCGGCAGCACGCCCGTGTCTCCGGACGCCACCAGCACGGGAACGGCCGTCACCGGTCTGAACCATCTCTATCTGCGGGTCAGCGGCCCACTGGCCGGCAGTTTCTGCATGGATGCCTTGCGCGTGGCGTCCACCTGGGCCGAGGTGACGCCGCTGGGCGAGGTCGCGCCGGCCACGAAGCTGGCCTTCGCCACCACACCCACAACCGGCACGGCGGGAAGCGCTCTGGCGAGCACCGTAATCCAAATCCAGAATGACACCGGCTTCAATGTCCCGTCCAACGGCGTGCCCGTCACCGTAAGCCTGAACACCGGCGGATTTGCCGGCGGCACGACCACGGTCAACAGCGATATTTTTGGCCGTGCGACTTTCAGCGATCTGGCTGTCGCTCTGCCGGGCACTTACAACCTCACGGCGACCGCCGCGGGGATCGGGGCCGGGCTGGCGTCGGCAACAAGCGGTGCGATGGTGATCGGCGCCACGAACATCACCGACCAGGGGCATGCCTTGTCAGCTTTCCTGGACTCATTGCAGGTGGAGCGGTATTGGGACAACGGCGAGAGCGTCAACTGGCTTACGGGGGCGACGGGGGGCGACGGGACCAACAAGACCGTTGGGGTCGCCAGCCATTGCAGCGCCTTTGCGGCGGCGGTAGCCCGTCTGCTCGACGTTTACCTCCTGCGCCAGCCCGACGCCTCGGACCTGAACCTGGCCAACAACCAGGCAGCCTGGCTGGTCACAAATCAAACCTGCGGCTGGTATGCCATCCCCCGCTCCACGGACGCCCAGCACATCGCCAATGTCGGGGCGCTGGTCGTGGCCTCATTGAAGGAGGACGTCGGCTCGGGTCACATCGCCGTCCTGCGGCCCAGCACGAAATCCGATGCCGAGATCCTCGCCAACGGTCCGCAAGAGTGCCAGTCGGGTATTTACAATTACAACGATACGGACGTGCGAACCGGGTTTGGCCAGCATGACTATCCTTTGGACAGGATTCTCTATTACGGCCACGCCGTCGCGCATCCCATTGGTCCCGTGAACCCGGCCTTGGGCGGTGGCTCGCTCTCCAACGGGGCTTTTTGCGCCCCGGCGGTTTCCATCGTCGGGCGCAGGTACAAGCTTCAGCGCACTTCCAACTTCGTGAACTGGACCGACGTGCTCGCCTTCACCAACTCCAACGCCGGCACCGAGTTCTACTGCGTGACGCCGCTGACTGATTCGCTGTCAGCGGGCTCGCCGTGCCGGTTCTACCGCTTGCTCGCCCAGTAGCATTGCGGAGGGGTCTAATGCTCTGGGTCGTGAGTTCGGTGCCGTAATGCGGTGCGGTACGAACGTTGCCGGGCGCGAAGCGTTTGGAGACTTCTGAGTTAATCCGTCAAGCATAACGTTGGAGGTTAGTCGCCGGTTCTATTCCAGTGGTGGTACCCAGATACGTTCAGCGCCCGTTGGCGCACACGCGCAACCGGACCGTCGCATTTGGGGATATTCCGGCTATGATTCCTACGCTCGCAGCTTGGCAAAGCGGGCGGAGGCATCCTCCCAGGCGGCGGCTTTGCCCGGGCGGCAGGTGGCGACGTCACTGGACTTGCGGATGACTTCGCGCATATCGGCCAGGGTGGACAGTTCTCCGCTGGCGCGCACTTGAACGAGCAGGTTGCCCATCGCCGTCGCCTCGACCGGGCCGGTAACAACCGGGCGTTGGCAGGCGTCGGCCGCGAATTGGTTGAGAATGCCGCTCTTGGAGCCGCCGCCCACAATGTGGATGACCTCGATCGGGTTGCCCGTCAGTTCCTCGAGCCAACCGAGGACTTCGCGGTATTTGAGCGCAAGGCTTTCGTAGGCGCAGCGGACCAGCTCACCTTCGGTCTTGGGCACAGGCTGTTTGGTTTCGCGGCAGAAGTCCTGGATGGCCTTCGGCATATCGGGCGGGTTGAGGAAGCGCGAGTCGTCCGGATTGACGATCGAGCGCAGCGCCGGGGCTTTAGCCGCCATCTGGGCGAGTTGGCCGTATTCGTATTTCCGGCCGCGCGCGTCGAAGGCGCGCTTGCATTGCTGCACCAGCCAGAGGCCCATGATGTTCTTGAGCAGGCGATAGGTGCCGTCCAAACCGCCCTCATTGGTAAGGTTCAGCTCCTGGGTGCGCGCGGACAGGGAGGCCTTCTTGACCTCGACACCCATGAGGGACCAGGTGCCGGAACTGAGGTAGGCCCAGTTGGCCTTGCCCGTGTTGGCCGTCGGCACGCCGGCCACCGCGGCGGCGGTGTCGTGCGCAGGCGGAGCAACCACGTTGACCTTGCGCAGACCAGTCCGGTCCGCGACGCCGGGGCGCAGCGCGCCCAGCCGGGTGCCGGGCGGCACGATCTTCGGGAAGACGTGCGTGGGCAGGCCGAACTTCTTCAACAGACCGGTGGCCCAGTTGCGCGTCAGCGGGTGGAGGCACTGCGAGGTCGAGGCGATGGTAAACTCGGCGACGCGCGAGCCGCACAGCGCCCAATGGACGAAGTCGGGCATGAAGAGCAGGCAATCGGTGGCCTCGAGGAGTCCCGGGGTGGCCTGCTTGTGGGCGAGCAATTGGAACAGGGAGTTGAACTGCATGAACTGCAGGCCGGTCTGGGCGAAGATTTCCGCGCGCGGCACCTTCCGGAAGGCCTTCTCCATCATCCCGTTGGTGCGGGCGTCGCGGTAGGCGTAAGGTTGCCCGAGCATTTCATCGTGCCGGTCAAGCAGCACGTAGTCCACGCCCCAGGTGTCGGCGCCCACCGAGACAATGGACTTGCCGTACTTCCGGGCGGCAAGGGTCAGGCCGTTTTCAATTTCGGCCCAGAGCCGCACGACGTCCCAGCGGAGTGAATCGCCCAGGCACACGGGGCCGTTGGGGAAGCGGTGAATCTCTTCAAGGCGAATGGTCTTGCCGTTCCAGAGGCCGGCGACGACACGGCCGCTTTCGGCGCCGAGATCAATGGCGAGGTAAATGCGAGGCATGGGGGGAGAGTTGAGAGTTGAGTGAAACGTGAAACGTGCTACGTGAAACGTGATGCGTGATGCGTGATGGCGGCGCGCGGTCCGATCAAGTGGCTTGGGCCGCGGCCGGTTTCTGCTGGCTGAGTTTGCCGCTGTAACCCGCGATCACGCTTGAACCGAGCAGCAGCACCAGGCCGAGGGCGAGCAGGCCGCGCGTGCGGCTGCTGGTGCCCTTCCATTCCCCGAGGATGATGCCCAGCAGCGTGCTGAACAATATGGCGCTGGCCATCAACACGGCCCAGCCGATGTAGGCCATCTTGCCCATCGCCGGCTCGCCGGTCTTGAAGCAGATGAACTGGGAGCACCAGATGGCGCCCGCCAGGCCGGCGAACAGGAAGTTGCCCAGCAGCGGAGCGTCCTTCCGCGCGTAGTCGTCCGTGGTTTTGTTCTTGGCGTTGAGGTAGAGGCACCAGACGCCGTTGACGAGAAACCCGCCGAACAGGACGACGACCAGGACCGGCATGCCCCGCCAGGCGGTCGGGGTGATGGGCATGACGATCTCCGCGAGCCGCTCGAGCTTGGCCCCGCCTTGCAGGCCGAAGCTCATGGCCGAGCTCATCAGGCCGGAGAAGATCGCCACGGTGATGCCCTTCTTGAAGTTGTACTCGGCGACCGCCTTCTTCTTTTCCGCCTCCGGCAGCTCCTTTTCCTTCGACATGCCGGCCATGCCGACCAGCACAATGCCGGCCAGCGAGACGAAGACCCCGATGAGGGAAGCGTTGGCGGACGGCGTGCCGTACAGGTTGCCGAGCTTGCCCGCGAGGATCGGCGGGATGAGCGTGCCGGCGGCCGAGCACAGGCCGCAGCCAATGGCCAGGCCCAGCCCGACGCCGAGGTACCGGATCATCAGGCCCCACGTCAGGCCGCCCACACCCCAGGCCGCGCCGCAAAGACAGCAGTAAAGGAGCGTCTGGGTCGGCGCCTGTTTGAGCACCGTGAGCACATTGGGCGAGGTGATCATGGCCAGCGCCCACGGCACCACGATCAGGCCAAACACGGCGTAGATGAACCAGTAGCTCTCCCACGCCCAGTTCTTAACCTTCTTGAACGGCAGGTAAAACACGGCCCCGGCCAGGCCGCCCAGCGTGAAGATCATTATCCCCAGCGCCGGGTTCGTCGTTGCTTGCGCCGCTTCGTTCATATCGCGCCCTCGGGATTATTGCCGCTTGGACAGCACGTCCTTCTCGTAGCGCTTCACGTCGGCGAGCCAGGCGTCGCCGACCGGCACGTTCATCTTCCGGCAGTAATAGTCCCACACCGCGCCGGCAGGCAGGAGTTTGGCGTCTTCCATCAAGGCGAGGCGCGAGGTGTAATCGCCATCGGCTTCGAGCTGCTTGAGCTTCCCGATGGGCGTCACCAGGGCCAGCAACAGGGCCTTGGCCATGTTGCGCGTGCCGATGACCCACGCCGCGATGCGGTTGATGCTGGCGTCGAAGTAATCCAGGCCGATGTGGACGCGGTTGGTGTAACCGCCCCAGACAATCTCCTGGGCGATGGCCTGCAGTTCGTCGGTGAGCGTGACCACGTGGTCGCTGTCCCAGCGCACGCCGCGGCTGACGTGGAGCACGATCTCCGGCACGTAGTTGAGCACCGAAGAGATCTTGTCGGCGATGCCTTCCGTCGGGTGGTAATGGCCGGCGTCGAGGGTGAGCAGGATTTGGCGGCTGACGGAGTAGCCGATGTAAAACTCGGAGGAGCCGGGGGTGTAGCTCTCGGCGCCGATGCCGAACAGCTTCGGCTCGACCGAATCAAGGTTGAGCTTCTTATCAATCTTCTTCTTGAAGACGGCGTCCAGGGACGCGACGAGCCGCTCGCGCGGGCCTCGGCGGTCGGCGGGCGTGTCTTTCATGCCGTCAGGTATCCAGAGGTTGGTGACGCAGGTCTTGCCCAGGGCCTTGCCGATTGCCGCGCCGATCTCGCGGCAGCGGATGCCGTGCTCGATCCAGAACTTGCGGATGCCGGCGTCGGCGCTGGTCAGCGTGAAGCCGCCCACGACCTTGGGATGTGCGAAGTAGGTCTGGTTAAAGTCCATGCCGATCTTGATGGACTTGGCCCAGGCGATCCAGTTCTTGAACTGGTCGGCGCTCAGGGCGTCGCGGTCCACCTTCTTGCCGCTCATCTCGGCGTAGCAGGCGTGGAGGTTGAAGCGGTGGTTGCCGGGGATGACGGAGAGCGCCTTCTCAAAGTCGCCGCGCAGCTCGTCCGCGGTGCGGGCTTTGCCGGGGTAATTGCCGGTGACGGCCAGGCCGCCGCCCAGTTCCTGGCCGGCGTTTTCGAAGCCGCCCACATCATCGCCTTGCCAGCAGTGGATCGAGATGGGTACGCGCGCCAGTTGTGCGAGGGCTTTGTCCGTGTCCACGCCCAGTGCGGCGAAACGTTCTTTGGCCAGCCGGTAGGATTGTTCGATTTGTTTGGAGGTGCTCATATTTACAGTCTCAAGGTGTTCGTAGATGATCCGTTTCGGGGGAGAGTAGCAGGGCTGCTCCGGCGGAGCAACACTCCATTTCATCGTGCCGGCGAACTTTTCACCCTCGCTTATGCACGAAGCTGCCCGCGCTTGTCGGTTGGCATTTCGTGCGGGACATGAAATATTCGTGCTGGCGCCGACCGCTCCGTGAGGCGGCGGCGATTTAATTTCAGGATTACTACGAACGTCCATTGCCCATACCGATCGAGCCGGGGCCGCGCCAGCCGCCGGCGACTGAGCGTGATCTTTCTGCTGCTGGGAACGCTTCCGCTGGTGGCGCGAGCCGGCGCGCCGCCGCTTAGCTTCCAGCGTGCCGTCCTGCCCGTCGCTGGCGTCCAGCAGGTCTTGTTGCCGCCAACGGCGGCCGTCCTGGAGCTGTTGGCAGACGCGAAGGCGGGCAACACATCGCCGCTGCGGTTCGCCGTTCCCCGGGAAGTGGCGTTGACGCCGGCCAACTCCGGCACCTGGGAGGAAGTGGCCGGCGGCCGGCTTTGGCGGTTGCGGGTCGTTTCGAGTCAGGCGACCGATTTGAACTTCGGTTTTGCGCGGTTCTGGCTTCCCGAGGGCGCGACGCTGCACATCAGCGCGGAGAGCGAGCCATATTTTCAAGGGCCCTACACGGCGGCCGACCACCAGCCGGACGGGCAGCTTTGGACGGCGGTTGTGCCCGGGGAAGCGGCGGTCGTGGAGCTGTTTGTGCCCCGGCAAGCGCAGGCCGAGCCGCAGTTGCTCCTGACGCAGGTTGGGACCGGTTACCGGGATTTCTGGCACCGGCAGAAGGGGCTCGTTACTCCGAAGGCTCAGGGCACCTGCAACAATGATGTCATCTGTCCCGAGGGGATTTCCTGGAGGAACGAAATCCGGAGTGTGGCGGTTTATACCAAGAGCGGAATCTGGACCTGCACCGGCACGCTGGTCATGAATGCCGCGGGCGATTTTCGCCCCTTCTTTCTGACCGCGAATCACTGCGGCGTGAACGAGGCCAATGCCGGCAGTGTCGTGGTGTACTGGAACTATGAATCGGCGACCTGCGGAACTCACGGCCCGGGGTCGCTGGCCCAAAACCAGAGTGGAGCGATCTTCCGCGCGGCCCGGTATGATGTGGACTTCGCGCTGCTCGAACTGAAGAGCCTTCCCGACCCCAGCTTTCGGGTTTACTACTCGGGCTGGGACCGATCGGGCGCTGCCCCGTCGGGTTGCGTTGGGATCCACCATCCTGACTGCGACGTGAAAGCCATCAGCTTTTCGACCACCCCTCTGGCCACCGTGGACAGTTGTATTGGCACCGGAGGCGCCCAAACGCATTGGCACGTGCTTTGGGCTTCCGGGGTCACCGAGCCGGGCTCCTCGGGCTCGGGGATTTGGGACCCTTCGAGCCACCGACTGGTCGGCACTTTGTCTGGCGGGAACTCGACCTGCGGGGGATCTGACCTGACGGATTGTTATGGGAAGTTCTCGGTGGCCTGGGAAGGTGGCATCTCATCCGCCAGCCGGTTACGGGACTGGCTGGATCCTCAGGACACGGGCGTCACTGGCGTTCCGGGCGCCGATCCCATGCTCACTTCGGTTCTCGTGCTGACCAGCGCCGATTTAGTTTCTGAAACCTGCTCTCCGACCAACGGCGTTATTGATCCCGGCGAATTGGTCACGGTCAGGCTCGCGCTGAAGAACTTCGGCGGAGGGAACACCACGAATCTCGTCGCCACGCTGTTGGCGACCAATGGAGTTGCGCTGCCCGGCCCGCCGCAGGATTACGGAGCCCTGGCGAGCGGCGACTCCGCTGCTCGTTCCTTCAGCTTTACCGCCGGCGGCGCGTGTGGCGGGACCCTGAACCCAGTCCTGCAACTTCAGGATGGAACGCGGGATCTCGGCACGGTGAGTTACTTGATGGGGGAAGGAGCCGTCAGTTTTGCGCTGGGGATTCCGAACCCGAGTCTATTCTTCTCTGAGGCTTTCGATG
Source organism: uncultured Verrucomicrobiota bacterium (assembly GCA_964625855.1). GTDB lineage: Bacteria > Verrucomicrobiota > Verrucomicrobiia > Limisphaerales > UBA8199 > JAPLUA01. The sequence continues at coordinate 115,678 of CAZVFC010000018.1, forward strand.
ACGTGGCAGCCCCTGCGCTGCCTGGCGGTTGGACCACATCGAGCGAGGCTGGCTGGGTCACCACGACCGCGCAGCGGGAGACGTTGCCAAACTCCGCTTTCGCGCTTGATCCATCCTGGGTCAGCGACCATCAGCTCACTTCACCCGCCATCTCCGTCCAGTCAGCCAACAGCCAACTCACCTTCCGGCACTATTACGCCATGGAGTTTACTTATGACGGCGGGGTGCTGGAAATCTCCATCAACGGCGGTGCGTTCACGGACATCATGACGGCGGGCGGGTCATTTGTTAGCGGCGCCTACAGCGGAACGATCTCCAGCAGTTATGGCAATCCTCTGGGAGGACGATTGGCCTGGACCGGCAGCTCGGGCGGTTTCATTTCCACGATCATCGCGTTGCCGACGGCAGCCGCGGGCGCGAACATCCAACTGCGCTGGCGCCTGGGTAGCGACTCAAGCATGATGGGCACGGGGTGGTATCTGGACACGGTTTCCCTGGTCCAAGACGGCTACACTTGCTGCACCGGCGAGCCGCCAAAGATTAAGACCCCGCCGCATCGGCAGTTGGTGCTGCCGGGGTGCGACGCGACCTTCAGCGTCGTTGCCAAGGGCACTGCTCCGCTCAGCTATCAGTGGTTCAAGGATGAAGTGGCTTTGACCAGCCAAACCGAGCCGAGCCTGAGCTTCTTCAACGTCCAAACCAACGACTTCGGCAACTACAGCGTGGTGATCACCAACTTCCGGGGTGCCGCCACCAGCTCTCCTGCCGTCCTGGGCCTCAACCATCTGCCGGTCGTCGGATCGGCTACCGTCGAGAGATTCGCAGCGGGCGGGCTGCGGATGAAGGCCGAAGACTTGCTGCTCAACGACACCGATCCCGACGGCGATAGCTTGACGGTGATCGGCGTGAGTCCGACCAGCGCCGCCGGCGGCACGGTCACGTTCGATGGCCGCTACGTCTTCTATCAGCCGCCGCCGGGATTCACCAAAGCGGATTCCTTCCCCTACGCGGTCTCGGATGGCAACTGCGGCGGCACGGCGACGGGGCTGGTGACCGTGCAGGTCAAGGCGGACAACCTCCCCACCTCGAAGGCCACGCTGGAACCCACCGGCGAAGGTTCTTTGCGGTTGAGCTTCGACGGGTTGCCCGGCGGCACTTACCGGATTCAGTATGCCGATAGCGTGTCGCCGCCGCTGTGGCAGGACTTAACCACACAAACCGCCGATGCCTTTGGTGTTTGGGGTTATATTGAGGCGTCATCCACGAACCCGCCAACGCGCTACTATCGGTCCGTTTGGCCGTAATCCCTGAGCTCTGATTCTGTCTCGTCCCTGCTTTGCCGCGTCAGGAATCCCGAGGCTACCGGCAGGAGCTTGGCGTCTTTGAAGTCGGGCACATGGATTATTTTGTCCGCGGCCCCAACGCAGTAAAGGCAGAGGCCGCTGCGCGAGAACTCCGAATCCCACAATGTATCTGAGACAGGCGGCGCGGCGCTTCCTCGTTCGTCACTTCATCCTCACGGTGGAATGCTCCACCATCCACCTCCAATCGGGATCAGTGAAAGCGACGGTTCGCGCGCCAGTCACGGCCCCGCTGCACTGCATAGAGGTGCCTTTCCATTTGCGGACCTGAGCGCGACCGTCACAAAACGAGAAACCACAGGCATTGTTGTGGAATGTAGCCGGGTAATCCACCCACTTGGCCGTGCCGGCGGAGACCGCTAATGCCCCGTCGTTAATGCTCCAGGGGTTCTCGTCCACCATCAGGAAGATGTCACTCGGGCTGGCTCGGGTGAAACTGGTGGTCTTGCCAAAAGTGGCCCACGGGTCGTTATGCTTGTTCTGAAAGCGGGTCCCCGTCAGCCAAGGACCCATCGTGGGGATTGTGGGTCTGCCCGAATGCGACCCGGGTGAGCCGCCGCCGGCAGCAAACCCGGGGTCAATCGTGCCAACACCTTGGTTCAGCGCGACGCTGCGTGCGGCACGCACGGTCTTTCCAGACATCGAGGGATCCGCACCTTGGTATATTCCCCTGCGCGGGTCTGCCGGACAGAGGAAGATTGCTACATTCTTGGCGACGTAGGTCGCGACGAGGGTTTGTTCCGGGTTCTTCAGGATGTCAGGATTAAAGGTGTGCGGTCCGGCAGGGTCACCGGGCATTCCTCCTGACACATTCCCCGCGCACCAGTTATAACCCACGGTCGTCGTGCCGTCGTCCGGGTTCGGAGGGAAGTAATCGCTAAAATCCTCCGCGTACAAGAAGAAGGCCAGCGCGAGCTGCTTTGCGTTGTTCATGCATGTGACGCCCTGCGCTCTTGCCCTGGCCTTGCTCAATGCGGGCAGGAGCAACGCCGCCAGGATGGCGATGATGGCGATCACGACCAGCAGCTCGATCAGGGTGAAGCCTCGTGGTCGGGTGAGGCTGGCAAATACCTTGCGATGTCCTGTCGTCATACCCTTGCAGCTTCCTGGACTTGGAAATGCCTGTCGCGGGCGCGGCGTGCCAAAATAGGGGGGCAACCGTGCCAACCACGCAGTATACATGCTTTGCACTGGACACCGAGAAGGAAGGTAGTCCAGTGTATCGCAGCATGATATGCTCCTGGAAAAGCGGATCAAACCTTTCTCGCCTCCTTGCCTGAAGAGTCACAGCGTCGGCGATTAGCAGGGTTCTTATGAGCATGCTCCGTTCTCTGTTGGTAGGGCTGGGGGTGGGCGCGTTCGCCTGGGGGGCTTCAATCGGGAAGGCCGCGCCGAGCGCGCAGCCCACAGCGCAGGTGCTTCGCCAATATGCGCTAACCTCGGCGAATGATTTTCCCCAACGCGATCCGCAAGACTGGCGCCTGCTGGGCTCCAACGACGGCGGCCAGACCTGGACGACGCTGGACGTTCGCAAAGGAGAACTGTTCTCGGAACGGCACCAGCGGCGGGTGTTCAAACTCCCAAGTGCGCGGGCATTCAATGGCTATCGCCTGGAGATTGATCGGGTCCGAGATCCGGCGGCGGCAGGCTGCGTGCAACTGGCCGAAATCGAGCCACTGGGTATAACCGAGGAAGACCTGACGCCGGTTCCCCTTATCGAGGACAAGATCACCGCGCAGGGAGACAATCCGCCTTGGGAAACACACTGGCAGGCCTTCGACGGCCGGGTGGAAACCAAATGGCTCGACCGCGCTGCGCAGAATCCAGCCACGCGTGCATCGTGGATTCAGTGGCAATACATTAGCCCCGCCGACTTGGTGATCACCAACGTAAGCCGGTTGCTCGGGCTGCGCAACCGGGCCGCCCGGGGTTATTCGGTGCGGGTCGAAGGAGTGATAGCCGGGCGGTTGTCGGGCACAAATGAGTGGTGCCTCTTTGATGCCAGTGGGGCTCTGGCAGTAGCGGACCTCCCAGGCGCAGAGCCCTTGTTCGCCGGGCAACGGATCCTTATAGAAGGCAGAACTCAGTGGACAAACGGAGTGGTGGAAATCGGGGAGCGCCGCCTGCGGCAGCTCGGTGGAACAGCCACCGCAGAGCCGAGGCGCATCGCGCCCGAGCAGCCGCTGGCCCCGCAAGACGACCTGCAATGGGTCGAAGTAGAGGGCAAGATTCGGTTTTGCTCGTGGACGGAGAATCACTGGGTGTTCGACTTGGAGGACAACGCGCGCAGCCTTTCGGTCCATGTGCTGTTTTCAGATCCAGCCCTGCGGCCGCCGCTTGCCGGGGCGCACGTCTTCGTCCAAGGCATTTGCGGCGCGCTGCTCAACGACGAGGGCGAGAGCGTGGCAGCAGTGCTATGGGTCCCCACCGTAGACGCGATCCGGTCGGCGGCGCTTGCCGGTGCCTGGACAAATTCACCTGTGAACCCGCGGTCTGCGGTTGCTCGCTCCGGCAACGCCGCCCCACTACTGACCCGAGTCGAGCAAATCCGCCGGCTGAGCCCTGAGGAACTCTTGCGCCGGCCCAAGGTTAAGGTCCGCGGGGTCGTGACCGAAGCGTTTGGCGCTTTCCTTCAGGAGGGAAGCGCGGGAGTGGAAGTGTGGTATGTGGACCACCCCGGACTAATAGCTCCCGCCTTCCGCTCCCGCGTCGAAATCGAGGGACGCGGCGACTGGGCAACCGGCCACGGCCCCGTCATCCGCGCCGACCGTGTCGTGTTGCTCGGGCAGGGAAAACTGCCCGAACCGCAACGCAGTACCTGGAGCCAACTGGCCGGCGGCCGCATGTTGCATCAATGGGTAGAAGTCGAGGCGGTGGTTCGCGCAACGGATGGTTCGCACCTTTTGCTTAACAGCGAAGGCGGACAGCTCATGGCCACAATTCGGGCCGCGCCGGCGCCAGCGGTCTGGCGGTTGGTGGATGCCGCCGTTCGGATTCGCGGCGTGTGCGTGGCGGCGACCGACAACCGGGGCCGGATGCAAGGGGTCCAATTGGTGGTGCCATCGCTCGAATTCTTGGAGGTGACCCGGGTGCCGGCCGAACCCTTCTCCTTGCCCCTGCGGCCGATCGGCAGCCTGCTGCAAGTGCGGGGACCCGGGGCGTTCATCCACCGTGTGAGAGTGGAGGGCGTGCTCACCTTTCAGGAAGACCGCAAGTATTTCGTGCAGGATGCCACCGGCGCCGCGATGGCCATCGCCCAGCAAGATGTGATCCTGACTGCCGCGGGTGGCGGCGGGAGCTGGATGTTCCGGCAAAGCGCCGACATGGGTCCGACGCCCCAGGAGGAGCCACAGTTGCGGCCCGGCGACCACTTGCAGGTAGTCGGCTTTCCTGAGATGCGAGGTTACTCACCGGTCCTGACCGAAGTGTTGGTGCGCAGAGTAAGCGGTACCAACTCGGTGGCACCAATCAAGACGACGGTCGAGGACATAGCCGAGGGCGGGTTGGATGCAACGCTGGTGAGCTTGGAGGCGGTGGTGTTGCGGCAGCAGACGCTGGGGCAGCATTTCGTGCTGGAGCTGGAATCCGGCCAACGGGTTTTCCAGGCGTTCCTGCCCGTGAGAGGCAGCCCGGCGCTGGATGTTAGGCCCGGGAGCAAGGTGCGCGTGACCGGCGTGTGCCAGGTCGAGCCCAGTCCTTACACGGAACTGGGGAGGCGCGTGGCTTCTTTCAGACTGCTGGCCGGGTCTTTGAGAGACGTGCTGGTGCTGGAGCGGCCCTCGTGGTGGACCCTGAGACGCGCGCTGGCCGCCGCGGGCGTGCTGCTGCTGGTGCTGGCGATTGCCAGCGCCTGGATTGGCATCCTGCACCGTCAAGTGGGGGCGCGCACCAAACAATTGCGGCAGGAAATCGCCGGGCACGAGAAGACGGAGGCGCGGCTCGCCGAGGAGACCCGGCGCGTCCAGGCGGAAATCCAGGAACGCACGCGCATGGAGGCGGAGGTGGAAAAGGGCCATAAGCAACTCCTCAAGGCGTCGCGGCTGGCCGGGATGGCGGAGGTCGCCACCAGCGTGCTGCACAACGTCGGGAATGTGTTGAACAGCGCCAATGTGCTGGGCTCTTCGATCGTAGATCACGTCCAGCGATCGAAAGTGCCTAGCGTGGGCCGGCTGGCAGCGCTGCTGGGCGAACACCGCGCTGACCTGGGCCGGTTCGTGACCGAGGACAGTCGAGGCCAGAATCTGCCCGGCTATCTGGAGCGACTGGGTGGCCGCCTGGACAAGGAGCAGGAACAGTTGCTGGACAAGACCAGATTACTGACCGAGAGCCTGCAGCACATCAAGGAAATCGTGGCCATGCAGCAGAACTACGCCAGGGTTTCCGGTGTGTTGGAGACCGTCTCGCTCGCGGACATTCTCGAGGATGCGTTGCGCATGCACCAGGAAGCTCTCTTGCGGCACCAGATCGACGTGGTGCGCGATTTCCACGAGATGCCGCCGGTTACGATTGACCGGCACAGGCTTTTGCAGATCCTGTTCAATCTGCTGGAGAATGCCAAGTATGCCTGCGAAGACAGCGGCCGCCCGGACCGGCGGGTAAGGGTAAGCCTCCGCCAGAACGGCCAGGGACGCATCGAGATCGCAGTCAGTGACAACGGAATCGGCATTCCGGCAGAGAACCTGACACGGATATTCGCCCAGGAGTTTTCCACCCGCAAAGGGGGCCACGGGTTCGGCCTGCACAGCAGCCTGCTGACAGCTCAGAGCCTGGGCGCGGGCCTCAGGGCCCATAGCGAGGGAACCGGGCGCGGGGCAACCTTCATCCTGGATATTCCGCTCGCCCCGCCTGCCGATTGACGCCGGATTGGGACCCGGCATAGAATTTAAGAACCGGTTACAAAATGAAACGCATGGAAAGCTCAATAGCCAAACCGGACCTCGGCGCCGGTGCTCGTATCTTGGTTATTGATGACAACCCGAGCATCCACCGCGATTTCGATTTGGTCCTCCTCGAGAATGCGGAGGATGCCCACCTCGAAGCCGACGAACGGCAGATGTATGGCAAAGCGGCATCGCCCGCCGTGCTGAAGCCGTCCTACACCATAGATCACGCTCTTTCGGGCATCGAGGGAGTCGAGAAGGTCAAGCAAGCCGTCGCCGAGGAACGCGCTTATCAATTGGCTTTTGTGGACATCCGGATGCCGGGCATGGACGGCGTTGAGACGATCCAGCGCATTTGGAAGCGGGACTTACGCGTTCAGGTCGTCATTTGCACCGCCTTTTCCGATTATTCCTGGGAGGATCTCGTTCGGCGATTGGGTCGGACCGACAACCTGTTGGTCCTCAAGAAGCCCTTCGACAACATCGAAGTGACGCTCCTGGCCAGCACCTTGACGGAGAAATGGTTTCTCGCCCGACGAGCCTCGCTCAAGCAAGAGCAAATGGAGCTGCTGGTCGCCCGGCGCACTCAAGAGCTCTTGGAACTCCGGCCGCACCATCTCCCTGCTGAAGCCGTGCCACCGGCTGGTTCGGACGGACCCATGGCGGGCGAAGAATCGCCCCTCGTCCTGCTGGTGGAAGATGACACAAAGCTCAGTGCGCAGATCAACCACGGCCTGGGTGGCGCATACCGGGTCATTGAGGCTAGGGACGGTGAAGAGGGCCTCCGCCAGGCGCAAGAAATGGTGCCGGACCTGGTAATCACAGAACTCAATGCGCTGCGCCTTGATGGTCTTAGTCTCTGTCGCCGCTTGAAACGAGCAGAGATAACCAGTCATATTCCCGTGATCGTGGTGGCGGCCCGCGGCCAGGCGGATTCGCAGGGGCGGGCGCTGGAGGCGGGCGCCGACCATTACCTCGCCAAACCCTTGAGCCTGCCCCAACTCAAAGCCCGCGTGGATGCACTATTACCGGCGTGCGGCAGAACGCATGAGCGCCTGGACCCGGAAAGCACTCTGCCGCCGCCTAACCTCGCAGCCAATCAGGCGGACGCGCAATTCTTGCGGCGGGCCATCGAAACCGTGGACCGGCATCTGTCCGACTTCGAATTCAACGTCGAGGCCCTGGCAAGGAAGGTGGCCGTCAGCCGGCGCCAGTTATTCCGCAAACTCAAGGCGGTGACGGGCGGCACGCCCAACGCCTTGATCCGAGCCATGCGGTTGAAGCGCGCAGCGCAACTGCTAAGAGAATCTCAGATGACGGTTACCGAAATCACCTATGCGGTCGGCTTCTCCGATCTGAAGCACTTCCGAAACCTTTTCCTGGAGCACTTTGGCGTGCTGCCGGGCGAATACCCCAGGCAGGCCCCGCAGGAGGAATACGCTCGGAAGGAACCCGGCACAACGGCGCCCCGAGCCAAAGAGTGATTCGGTTCCCCCGGCCCCGGTCCGGCTCCCGCCTGCCCGCAATTTGGCCTGCTGAAAGACGGAAAATGGTTGGCTTTTGGCAAACCGCGAAAGGCCATGCTGTTGCGGGGAGACATACTCCCGGCAGCGTGTCCAACTCCGTCAGCCTTACAGAACAGCGGCCTCTTGGCACAATTCCCCCCCCCGGTTTTGGCACGATTCCCCCGCGACGATCATTCGGGAGTATGGCATTCTGGGCGGGTAAGTATGGCAGCAACTGCCCGATGGACGAGCTGCCCGGCGTATGAGCACTGAGCCAAAGGCATAACTAAACAGAACAATGAACCGAACAACACCCCAAATCACGATCCTCATTTGTGCCCTGTTGGGCGTCATGATGGCAGGTCTGGCCCAGGGGGCCACCATTCGATACCAAGCCAGCGGCAACTGGACTGATACTGTCGCCAGCACCGGAAGTTACGGTTGGCAGGCCGGGGGCGGAGGCTCCGGCGGCTTGCCCGGCGCCGCCGATTTGGGTCGCATCAACTGGGGCAACAATACCGTTACACTGACCACGACCGAAACGATCGGCAGGTTGCAGGTTGGTGTCGATGAGAAGGGCAATGTTGTCATTGCCAATGGCGGAACGCTGACGACGGTTGCTGGCTTAGGCCAGAACGGTGATGTGACAATCGGACAAGGAAACAACCCGGCTGGCACGGGAACAATGACCGTGCAAAGCGGCGGCACCTTGAATGTCGCAAACATCCTGTACCACGGGAACATAGCCAATGGGACCTCGGACATCTTCGGTACGGTCAATGTCGGATCCCATCTCTGGACTGGATGGACGGTAGGGGCTATCGGAACGATTAATATCAATAACGGCGGAGTCCTCAACGTATCGGGAATGCTTGGCCTGGACTGGCAGAATAATGGTGCGGTTGGATATGTGAACGTCAATGATGGCGGTGTTCTGAATCTTTCCAACATTCATGCTGCAGGTAACTCGATTCAGGGCAGCTCGCTGCTTGACATTTCCGGAACCGGTCTGGTCACACTTCCCGGCAACTTCGTCGGCGTGGTTGATAGTTACATCTCGGCGGGGAAAATCACCGGGAATGACGTTGTCGGAAACGTGCAGGCGATCTTTGATGGCGACCTGAACAGAACTCTCATCACGGCCATTCCGGAGCCGTCCACGTTCGCGCTGATGGCGCTCATGGGCGCCGGTTTGCTGGCGCTTCGGCCGAGCCGGAGGAGCTAGAGATAGCTCACTAGTGATCTCATTGGCAATGCCGTCGGAGGCAGCCCGACGAAGATCTCCGGCGATGTTCCTCCGCCTGAAACAGGCTGCGGACTTCTACGCCCAGCCGCCGCCGCCAGATGAAAATCATAGAGCTGGCATGGGTTGAAACAATGCGCGGTTGTTCCAGGTTGTGCTTTGCTCTTCTTTTGATGGTCTTTGCGGAGCTCTGCCCTGGGGCGGAACGACCCAACATTGTCATTCTCCTCGTGGACGACATGGGCTACGGCGACCCGGGTTGCTACAATCCGCAGTCGAAGATCGCCACGCCGAACATTGACCGACTGGCGCGTGAAGGCTTGCGGTTCACCGATGCCCACGCGCCCGGGCCGCTTTGTCATCCGTCGCGTTATGGGCTGATGACTGGGAGGTATCCGTTCCGTACGGACATCTCGCGCTGGCCAACCCAACCGCTGATCGAAGAGGGCCAGGTGACCATCGCGTCTCTCTTGCGCGATCAGGGTTATCAAACCGCGATGGTGGGCAAGTGGCATCTCGGCTTTCGCGAAGAGGGTTACGACCAGCCGCTGCCCGGCGGGCCGGTGGCGTGCGGATTTCAAACGTATTTCGGCCTGCGCGCCTCCACGGATATCCCGCCGTATTTTTTCATCCGGGGAGACCGCGCCGTGACACCGCCGACGGATCACATCGAGGAGCACCACTCGCACGGATGGGCGTCGAACCAGGGGGAGTTTTGGCGGGAAGGCGGGATCGCTGCCGGCTTGAACCTCAAGGACGTCCTGCCCAAGCTCACGGACGAAGCCTGCGCTGTCATCAACACACACGCCAGCAATAAACCAACTGTGCAGGGTCCGCTGATGCTTTACCTCGCCTTCACGGCGCCGCACACCCCGTGGCTGCCAGCGGCGGAATTTGTCGGAAAAAGCCGCGCGGGTATGTATGGCGACTTTGTGATGATGGTGGATGCGCAAATCGGCCGTGTGCTCGCCGCTTTGGAAAAGGCGGACATGATGCGGAACACGCTGCTGATTTTCGCCTCCGACAATGGCCCGATGTGGTTGCCGGCCGATGTAACGCGGTTCGCACACGATGCAGCCGGCGGTCTGCGCGGCATGAAGGGCGATGCTTGGGAAGCTGGACATCGCATGCCATTCATCGTGCGCTGGCCAGGGCGGGTGAAAGCCGGAACAGTCAGCGACCAGACGATCTGCTTCACCGATCTGCTCGCGACCTTCGCGGAGATTTGCGGGGTGAAACTGCCGTCCGCCGCCGGGCCGGATAGCTTTAGTCTTCTACCAGTGCTGGAAGGCCGGCAACCCAAGGACCGACCGGTTCGCGGTCCGATTGCGATGCGGGCGGGCAGTTCGCCAGCCATGGTGATCCGTTCTGGTGATTGGAAGCTCATCAACCAGCTCGGCTCCGGTGGTTTCTCCCAACCCAAGACCATCAAACCTGAACCCGGTGGTCCCGCAGGGCAGCTCTACCACCTCCGCAACGACCTTGCCGAGACCAATAATCTCTATTTGCAGCACCCCGAGATTGTCGCCCGGCTGGAGGCCGAAATGCAGCGCATCGTCAAAGTGGAATCCAGTCGGTAGCCAGGAACCAGGAACCATGAAAGCCAGGCCCCCCTCACACTCAACGGCCCCGCACGAATTCATCGCGCCGAAGGCGCGGGCGGCTGCGGCCCTGAACCGATGTGCAGCTTCTTGCTTCGTTGCCTGCTTTGGGCTTTCCGTCGCGCTCCTTTGCGGCCCCGGCCGGGCTGACGCCCAGGCGCCGTCGGGCGAGAAAGCTTCCGCCGCCACGCTGACAATAATGACCTACAATCTGAAGTTCGCCAGCACCAATCCACCCAATGCCTGGCCCGCACGCCGGCCGCTCGTGCGTGAGGTCGTCCGGCAAGTCTCCCCGGATGTCATCGGCACGCAGGAAGGGCTCTACGAACAGTTGAAGGACATCGCCGCCGATCTGCCGGAATACGATTGGATCGGTCTGGGGCGCGAGGGCGGCAGCCGCGGTGAATTCATGGCTGTGTTGTATCGGAAGGCGCGCTTCGAGCCACTGGCCTTTGATCACTTCTGGCTGAGCGGCACGCCCGAGGTCATCGGCTCCAATACGTGGGGAGGGAAGTGGCCGCGCATGGTCACATGGGTGAAGTTCCTCGACCGCCAAACGCAGCAGGAGTTCTTTCTTTGGAACACCCATTTTGCCAACGACAGCCAATCTGGGCGCGAGGAATCGGCCAAATTGGTTCGCGATCGCGTCGCGGCGCTGGACACCAAGCTGCCGTTGATCCTGACGGGCGATTTCAACGCGGCTGCCGGCACGAACCAGGCCTACCACACTTTGACCCGCGACGGCTTCTTCGCCGACACCTGGATGACGGCCAAAGAGCGCGAGGGCGAAGGGATCGGCACATCCAACGGTTTCAACGCCATCCGGCGAAACGGCGTGCGTATTGACTGGATTCTCACGCGCGGAGCGTTCACTGTGGATTCCGCCGAGATCGTGACCTTCTCGCGCGATGGCCAGTTTCCCAGCGACCATTTCCCGGTTGTCGTGCGGCTGCGGCCGGGCGCGGCCAAATGAGGACCAGTAATTGCAGGTCCCATCACCATGCCATTCAACCTCCATGGCTGATGGATTGCTTCGTCTCTACTTTCGCGGTCCCGCTGATAGGGATTCGATTTCATGCGATAATGCCCATCGTCGGCCTGGCATGGCTGTCAGCAACCTGTTCCGGGCAGGAAACCCAGCCACGAAACACTCCGAAAGCCCAAGCAGGGAAGATCACTTCCCACGCTCACGGGTTGCACGGCTACATCGGGTTCGGCCACGAGCAGCTTCCGGCCGATGGCGGCTACAACGCGGGCATGGGTTTCTATGCCGCCGTCTGGCCTCTGGTGGATCAGCCGTTGGCTGATTTTCAAATCGGCCTTCCGAGCTCCTGGATTCAACCGGACAACTCCGACAACAAGGACAAACCGCTGGCGCCAGAAGGCACCCTGGCCAGGACTTGGAAGCCGCGCGGGCCCACCTGGAGCAGCGTCTTCCAAACCGTCGAGGGGGGCCTTGGGTACTGGGCGGGCAATCACTTCCGCTACGGCCCGCCCAAGTTCAGCATGAACGCCACGCCGCAATGCTACGATTACGAGGTCGGGTCGCCCGGCTGGTCCTTCTTCTACGACAACGAGGCGCTCCCTGACCACCGCCTCGGCCTGGCCCAATTGAGCAACCGTCTGCTGATTCCTCCCGACGCGCTGCCGTTCCGGGGCAATCCCAACGGCGAGTTCCTCGGCTACACCTGGATGGCGCTGCCCTTCACTGATCCCACCACCGATGATCCGCCAACAGGCGACCAGAGTTGGACCTGCTTCCTTAGCGCGGCCAACTTCAAAGGGCCAATCGCCTATTACATTCCCCAGACGTGGAGCAAGATCGGCAAGCTCTTCAACGATCCGTTCCTCTACGGGCGCGGTCTCGACGCTCGCCCCGGCCTCATGGGCGGCGGCGCGATGGAGATCAATACCGTGCCGCGGTTCGAGTCCACTGATGCACAGGGGACGACCTACTCGAAGTTACCGAAGCTTCAGTGGCCGGTGGACGCCGAAGGCCGCGCCTACTTGGTGCAAGACGTCACCTACTACGCCAAGCGTGCGCTCTGCGATGCCTTCAAATCCTGGCGTGACGGCGGCCCCGCCTGCTCAGGACGCTTCGACGAGAAGGGCGCATGGAAACCCAAACTCAGCACGCGCTCGACGCGCTACGATCAGGCCGGTAAGAAGATCACCGGCGTGGAGCGCGCCTTCGACACGCGCATCTTCGAAGGCAACGTGTGGGGCTTGCAATGGTTCCCCAATGATGTCGCCGCGAACGGCCTCTTCCCGCAGTACTACCAACACGTCGGCGAGGAGCGCCTCGCCGTGCCGGCAAAGGACGTGCCGGCGGAAACCGGACTCCTCTCCCAGGAATTCAAGCTTGCCAAGCTGGGAGTACCCTACACCTCGCCAACCGTTGGTGCGTGGGCAGAGCCTGGCCCAAAGGTCGGCCCCTTCACGGCCAAGCTCGTGGATGGCTCAGTCGTGACCTACTCGTGGTATCGCTTCGTGGATCAACCTTCGTTTCAGCAGTATAAATGGCGCGCGGACAAGAAGGCCAAGTTACAGGCCTTGGTGGAAAGACTCCATTCGAGCTGGCCGGTGGATCGCGACTACATGCTGCCGCCCGGCCGCGGCAAGCTGGCGAGCCTTGACCCCGGCCTGCTTGTAATGCCGCCCAAAGGCATGGAAACAGGTTATGTTCCGATCGTGACGCGCCAGGAGAAAGCGCCCTGAGAGAATTGCATGCGAACATTTCGCTCTCTCCTGCTCCCCCTCACGCCACTGACCGCACCGTGGTCCGCCGCCGCGGAAGGGCTCGGTAGGAGTGACGGCCCACGACAAGGCTGCCGATGGTCAGCGACGGAGCAGCCACCAAGAAAGCCAAGATGATGAACCGATTGCCTCTTCAAGCAGTGTGCCTGCTCTGGGCCGGGCTGGCCCACGCCTCGACTGTTTGGAATCCCGCCGCCAACGGCGTCTTCCCCCCGGCCACCGGCAACTGGAATGTTGCAGGGAACTGGACGCAGGGCCTCCCGTCCTCTGTGGCGGACGGCAAAGCGGTCTTCAATGTGGCCAACGCCGCGGAGTGCCGGGTAACGAACGTGCAGACCTGCGGCCAGTTTGTCCAGGGCGACAATGGGCCGGGCGGCGTGCTGCGGGTTGTCAGCGGCGGCTCGATCACCACTTCGAATACCGTCTGGACGGCCGTGGGATACAACCACACCGCGCGTACGATCGTGGAAACTGGGGGCACACTGAGTTGTGGAAACCACCTGTGGATCGGCTACAGCTCTCCCTCGGTCGGAACTCTGGATATCAACGGGGGAACCGTCAACGTTGGAGCGCAGTTCGGCCTCGGATGGAATTCCGGGACGGGGTACGTGAACATCCGGAGCAACGGGGTTTTGAACCTGACCCAGTTCCACCCCACCCAGTCAATCAGTGGCTCGTCAATCCTCAACATCGAATCGGGCTCGATGATCATTCCAGGCGATCTTTCCACCGCGATACGCGACTACATCGCCACCGGGAAGATCACCGGCTACGGGGGCAGCGGGACTCCCATCTTTGATTACGACGTGAGCAATCCCGGCAAGACGACGGTCAAGGCGGTCGCGGGTCAAATCCCCGCCCACTGGCATCTGGCCGCGCCGCAGCACTCAACCAACGAGTTGATCATTACCCCGTTCGATGCGGTGGCGGATTTCAGGATCGTGTCGGACGGAGTCACGGATGTGACCGGGGGACTCCAGGCCGCGCTGAACCAACTGGGCAACCTGGGAGGCGGGGCACTGTTCCTGCCCGCGGGCCATTACAAGGTCAGCGGCAACCTCGTCGTCCCGTCCGGCGTCACGCTGCGCGGCGACTGGCGAAAACCCGAGCTCGGGCAGCCTATTGCCGGAACGGTGCTGCAGGCGTACGCCGGTCGTGGCGACGAGAACGCGGCGCCGTTCATCAAGCTCAACAACAGCGCCGGCGTCAACGGGCTTTCAATCTGGTACCCGGAACAGCTTCCGGACGACATCCGCCCTTATCCGCCTACGATCGGCAACGGCGGCGGTGCCACGGTCGAGAGCGTGACGTTTGTGAACGCGTATTTCGCTTACACCACCTACGTGAACGGCACCACGGCGCGCCCCTTCGTGCGCAACGTCTGCGGAACGCCGCTGAAGACCGGGATCGAGTTCGATTGCCTGGCTGATATCGGCCGCATCGAGACGGTTCACTTCTCGCCGGATTACTGGGCGGATTCGGGCTTGGCCAACGCGCCCACCAATGGCCAGCACAGGGCGTGGATTCGCAACAACGGCACTGGGATCATCGTGCGGCGCATTGACTGGTCCTACTCCTGTTACGTGACCGTTGAAGGTTACAACATCGGTTTTGCCCTGCGACCCGGCCGTTACGACGGGAAGTTCCCAAACGGCCAGTCCTACGGGTTCAACCTCCTCGGCTGCAAAACGGGGGTGTACATCGAGGCCAGCGCCTATGCCGGATACCAGCTTACCCGTTTCAACATTCAGCAGGCAGAAACCGGCGTCTATCTGTCGCCCACGGCCGTGGAAGCTGACATGTTCCACACCTGCACCATTCAGGCCACGAACGATGCCGTCTTCAGCGAGGGAACCGCGCGGGTGCTGATGATGAGTTGTGATCTTCGGCAGGGGACGCTGCGGCTGAAGAGCGGCTATCTCTCGGTCATCAACTCGGATTTTGCGTCCACCCCGGCGAACCATATCGAGCTGGGCGGCGCGGTGGCCGGTGCTTCCATCCTGGGCAACCGCTTTGCCGGCGGCGCCCGGATCATTGAGAACACCAGCTACCCGGTGAACATTGACCACACGCCGCTTGCGGTTGATCCGCTGCCGGCCTACGACTACAGGAAACCCGCGACGACTTACCGACCAGCGAAGACAAACCTCTACGTCCTAACGGAATCACCCTACAACGCCCCAGCCGACGGGGTGGCGGACGCTACTGCCGCCTTCCAGGCCGCGCTGACGGCTGCCAACGTGAACGGCGGGGGCACGGTCTTCGTGCCGGGTGGCAGTTATCGCCTGAACGGGACACTCACGCTGCCGACCGGGGTCGAGCTGCGGGGCGTCTTTGACATTCCTCACGACACGAAGATCAAAGGCAGTCTGCTGAACGTCTATGCGGGCCGGAACAATGCTTCGGGTACGCCGATCATCCAGCTCGAGGTCGGGTCAGGAATCAAGGGTTTCACCTTCCACTATCCGGAACAGATCTTTGACGCCGGGGACACGAACAACTACGGCATGGTGCCCTATCCGTTCCTGCTCCGCGGCCTCGGGTCCGATATCTACATCATGAACCTGTCCGCGACCATTCCCTACCAGTTGCTGGACCTGGCCACGCACCGCTGTGACCGGCACAACGTGGACTACATTTTTGCGACGGCGTTGAAGACCGGCATCCATGCAGGCAAAGGCGCCGTGGACGGGCAGATTCAGAATTGCCAGTTCAATCCTTCCTCCTACACGCACGCGTCGGCCTACTACTCGAGCATTCCGCCCAATACGGCGGATGCCATCCATCAGATTCTGTGGCGTGACGCAACCCCGTACCTGTTTGGCCACATGACCAACGAGGTCCTGCACGAGAACTTTGTTTTCGGCGGGGCCAAAGGCTTTCACCTGGCGCCAGAAGGCGGCTTCGGGCCCTCCGGGCACTGCCTGGGCATGGGCGTGGACCAGTGCACCGTCGCGATGCAGATTGATGACGTCGGCAGCGGAGGTCTTGAGCCGATCAATTCGCAGATTGTCACGGTTGATCCCACCAGTGGGAGCTACTTGGAAACCGGGGCTTCGCTGACGGACACCTTCCGGATGTTCAGTTCGGCCGGTTGGGGATCGCACGCATGGAGTGCCGTCCTCAACGGTGGCGACGTCAGGCTCCAGCTCGTCCACTTGTCCCCTGCAGCCAAAACCAACGTGTTCAAGCTGCTCAACCACGCCACCTTGCGAAACCTGGGCGGCAACCTGCGCGATTCCCTGCCGGCCGGTCGCCCGTTTCTGACGCTCCCCGGGACGGCGACCGCCGCCTTCATCGGCAACGTCATCAATACCACCTCCGGCCAGATGCCGGGGAACAGCGCCAATGTGACCAGTCTTGGCAACCTGAGAGTGGGCGCTCCGACGGACGGTACCGATAGGACCTGGGGCAACGCTGGCGGGACCCGCGCCTGGAACCAGGGGGCGAACTGGAGTGGCGGGGCAGTCCCCGGCAGCGGCAATCGGGCGACGATCGGAAACGCCGCCATCGCTGGGCCGGTCGTGGCCACCGGGACAACCGCCTCGGTAAAGAACCTGGCGGTCGGCGACCTGTCCAGCACGAGTGACCAACTGGACCTGGCCGGCGGTTCGCTCACCACGGCCGAGTGGCTGATCCTCGGTTATGACACCGGGAATTCCGCGACGCTGAACATCACCGCCGGGAGCGCCACCATCGGCGGCGACCTGTTCGTCGGACTGCATGGCGCGGGCACAGTGGACCTCAACGGCGGTTCAGCCACCGTGACCGGCCAACTTGGAATCGCCCCCTGCGCCGGGAGCACAGGCAGGGTCTTCCTCGATGCGGGCACCCTCAGTGTGGGTTCGATCTACATGAATGACGGTGGTCTCCTGGATATTACCGGCGGAACGTTGCTCATCGCCGGCGACGCGAGGGCGCTAGTCGGCACTTACATCAGCAACCTTTGGATCACCGCCCTGGGTGGGTCAGCCACTCCCTTCGTGAGCTACGGCGTACTGAACCCGGGTCGCACCACAGTATTGGCCACCGCGCCCGCGTACGGTTACGCCTTGTGGGCGCTGGGATGGGGCGTCCCGATTGGTCCCACAACCAATGATTACGACGGCGACACGCTCAACAACCTCGGCGAATACGCCTCGAATGGGAATCCGACGAATGCCCTCGACACGGGGACCAGGACAAGGTTGATCCGGTCAGGCAATGAGTTGCGCTACGTCCATCTGCGGCGCAACGACGACACTAACCTCGTTTACGTCGTGGAATCCTCCACGAACCTGGTGTCGGCCGCCTGGACCAACGCCGGATACACCGCGACGGGCACCAACGTGATCGGCGGTGCCTACGACGAAGTTTTGTATCGCGTCCCTGTGGCTGCCCCGGAAACCTATATCCGACTGAAGATTCATCATCCTTGAGGCGAGGGTCTGCTCATGCATCCTCCGGGCTCGCGGGGCAGCCCCAAAGTACCCTGGTAGTACCTTGGTAGTACCCTGGTAGTACCTTGGTAATGAATCCAAGGTACTACCTCGGTACTACCAGGGTACTACCAGGGTACTACCAGGGTACTACCAAGGTACCATGGAAAGACGACAGATCGTACGGAGGGTAGATACGATGACGTGGCTGCGGCGCGCGGTCAGTAAGCTACGTGGAAACAGGCAGTTACGAACCTGAGGCCGGTGTGGGTCGGGACGAACTCCAGATCGAGCGCGAGGCACTTGAGCCTGGGCGTCGCCGAAGAGCATGATATTCCTAAGCACTTGTTGCCGTGGGACTTGCGACTTGTCCCAGTGCGATTGGGGATACGTCATCGAAGTTATGCCGAAGAGCACTTAGCAACTGTGGATTGACCAGGCAATGAGGTGAGTTACGCCCCTCTGCGGCGCAACGATGATACGAGCCTCGTGTACTTCGTGGAATCCTCCACGAACCTGTTGTCGGCCGTCTGGACCAACGCCGGATACACCGTGACGGGCACCAACGTGATCGGCGGCGCCTACGACGCAGTCTTCTATCGGAACCTTGTGGATGCCGCGGAAACCTACACCCGGCTGAAGGATCATTGTCCGTGAGGCAGGTCGGCGAAACACAGCCGAAGCCCATTTTGGCACGATCCCCCCTCCCATTTTGGCACGATACGCCCGCGACAATGATTTGGGAGTTTGCCATTCTGGGCGGGAAATTCTGAGTCACAAATGCGGCGGGAAGCAATAATGACTGCCGAAAACCTATCAGTAAAGCGCCTGAAGGACGAAGAGTTCACCGCGCGAGCTCTCAACCAAGGGCACAACAAAAAAGCAAAATGAAAAGAAACTCAATACTCGTGTGTGCACTGCTGGGCGTCATGGTGGCTGGCCAGGCGATGGCCGCCACGCTTCGATACAGGCTTAGCGGCGACTATAACGACCTGTATTCTGTCACCCTAGCAAATGGCTGGGATCCCGACGGCACAGGCCCCGGTGGCCTGCCCGGCTCAGCCGATACGATCCGCCTCAACTGGGGCAACAACACCGTGACTTTGACCAACGTGGCTCCTGCTGTTGGCAGATTTCAACTGGGGGTTGACGAGTCCGGTACATTGGTGGTCGAGAGCGGTGGGAGCCTTTCGGCGGGAGCCGCAGGCGGCAATTCGGTGGGCAACAACAAAACCGGCGTCATTGGACGATTGAATGTGATGACGAACGGCGTAGTCAATTCGAGTTCGGTGATGACGGTTGCCACCGGTAACAGCTCCTCAGGCGCCGCAACCGGAATCCTCACGGTTGACGGCGGTTCCTGCAACTTCAGCAGCCACCTGTGGGTTGGCCAGTACACTGGAGCCTCCGGCATCATTATTCTGACCAATGGCGGTACCCTGAACATGCTCGGCGTCGGAGGCAACGGCATGATTGGTCTGGGCACCGCCAACAGCACCAGCCCATCCGGGGGCACCGGTACCGTCAAAGTCAGTGATGGCAGCGTTCTGAACCTGTTCAACATCCAGGCGGCTGCGACGGGATCGATTCAGCCCGGGTCAGTGCTGGATATTTCGGGCAGTGGTGTCGTCACGATTCCCGGCGACCGCGTCACGACGATGAGCAGCTATACCAATGCCGGCAGAATCACCGCCTATGGTGGAACGGGCACAGTAGGAATTGACTATAACAACACCAATGTGGGCAAGACGACGCTCTACGCGATCGTCGGTTATACCCCGCCGACGGACGTCGTTTGGGAACCGGCAGCCAATCCCTCCGGCACGGGCAAGTGGAACGAGGGCGCCAACTGGACCGGCGGCGGCGGTTATCCTCCCGCCAGCGTCACCAAGGTGAACTTCAATGTCGTCGGTGCGATTCCTTGCACCGTGACCAATGCGGCGGCTGCCAGTTATGTGGTCATGGGCGAGAACGGGCCCGGAGGCACGCTGATTCTTACCAACGGCGGCAGCCTGGCTTGCGGTGCTGATAATGCGACCATCATCGGCCTCAACAGCAACGGCCTGATGGTGGTTGAAAACGGCGCGTCAGTTATTTTTGGCGGTCAACTGCGGATTGGCCTGGATCCGGAATCGGACGGCACGTTGGTCATGAATGGCGGAACCGTCTCGGTGGCCGGCATGTTCGACCTGGGCTACCAGGGCGGCAAAGGCACCGCGCAGATCAAGGGCGGCGCCTTGAATCTCTCCCAGTGGGATGATTGGTATTCAATCCAGGGCGCTTCGGTGCTGGATGTTACCGGGACGGGCAAGGTGGTGATCAATGGTGATCACAAAGGATCGGCGGAGTATTTTGTCAGCACCGGCCAGATCACGAACAGCGTGGGAACGAACGTGGTGGTGGACTATAACATCATCAATGTGGGCAAGACCACGATCTACCCGGCCGATCTCTATCTACCGCCGGCGCAAGTCGTTTGGAACCCGGCGGGCAATCCCTCCAGCACTGGTTTGTGGGACGAGTGCGCCAACTGGACGGGCGGTCTCTGTCCGGGCAACGTGACCATTACAACCTTCAATGTCCCCGACGCGATTCCCTGCACGGTCACCAATGCGGCGTCTGCCGGTGTCGTGCGCATGGGAAACAGCAGCGGTCCCGGGGGCACACTGATCATTACCAACGGCGGCAGTCTGGTTTGTGCCATGGCCGATGATTGGAACGGCATCGGCTACAGCAGCAGCGCGCTCATGGTGGTTGAAAACAACGGGGCGGCCAGTTTTGGATATCATCTGTGGATTGGCTACGAGCCGACAGCGGAAGGCACACTGATCCTGAATGGCGGAACGGTGTCGGTCGGCGGCATGTTCGGTCTGGGGTGGAATGGCGGAAAAGGCACCGCGCAAGTCAACGGAGGAACTCTGAATCTGACCCAGTTGCATCCGACGGATTCCATCAAAGGCAGTTCGGTGCTGGACATTGCCGGAACGGGCGCTGTCGTGATCAACGGCAACCAACTCACGCCCGTTGGCAACTATATCGCTGCCGGGAAGATCACCGCGAATGGCGGAGCGGGCACGGTGGTGTATGGCTATGACTCCAGCGTGAACAAAACCATCGTCCAGGTCGCGCCGCCGCGGCAATCGGTCACCAGTGTGGTCGTCAGCGGCGGCAACACGACACTCACCTGCCAAACAACGGCCGGGCACTTTTATCACATTGAAAGCAGCCCCAGCTTGTCCCCCGCCGTCTGGACGCGCGTGACCGGCAGCTTGACGAATGCCACGGGAGCATCGGTGACATTCACCTTCCCGACGAGTGGCGACCAGACGTTTTATCGGACCGTTTCACCATGACCGTGGAAGGCGGCGATCAAAGCGTCGTTTGCATGCCGCCGACATACTCGAGTTCATTTTGCCACGTCGCGATCACGCGGCCGTAACTGGAGTCTCTTCTGGGTTCGGCGGTTGTTTGCCCTCACAGCCCCGTGCTGAGGGTTGCAGTCTCAGTCTCGGTCAGCCACATAATACGCCGTGAAGCATCATCATCTGTTCCTGCTCGCCTGTCTGCTGTGGCCGGCGTTTGACTCTGCCCAGGCGCAGACCAAACTCAAGCTGGCCAACATCATGCCCGGCACCGAGAACGTGCAGTTGGTTCACAACGGCGACTTCCAATTCCAAGGCCCTGCAACCACGACCAATACGCACCCATTCCCCACAGGCTGGACGCGCGTGGCCGACATCTACGCGGATGCCGGCACAAACTTGGCAGTAGCGAATGCCGGGGTGGTGGCACGCGCCTTGGTCAATGGCGGCGCGGCTGTTTGCAGCTATTCGCGACTGGTCAAGCTGGCGCCGAATGCCGATTATGTCTTGAGCGCCTGCCTCTGGAACATGGGTGAAGCCGCCAATCGCGTCACCACCGTGGTTGATCTGAACGACGCGCCGCAGGAACCGCAAGTCACGCTGTCTTACTCGGATGCCAATGCGGATCAGGGTTACTTCGTCTATCGCAGCTTCAACACCGCCAACACCGGCTCGAACGTCACCTTGCGAGTCTTCTACGATGGGCTCGCCGGTTCGGGCGCAGCCGCCAGGCATTGGCCGCTGGCGGCACAGTGGGACAACGTCGCGATCACGCGCGCGGCTGACTTTGTGCCGCCGAAATCGGCTGGCTCGGGCGGAAACCTCCGCCCGGCTGTCAGCATTACCAATCCCGCGGACGGAATGAACCTCGTGATCCCCACCGCGCCCGCCTCGCTCCAAATCGGCGCCACCGCGTCCGACTACGACGGGACCGTGGCCAAGGTCGAGTTTTACGCGAGTGGGACTAAACTGGGGGAGACGAACGCCAATCCGTTCCGTGTGCTTTGGACCAACATCACTTCCGGCACCTGGCAATTGACGGCGGTGGCCACGGACAACGGCGGTGCCACAACAGTCTCCGCGCCGGTGACGATCACCACCTCCGTTGCGATTCCGCCCACGCCGATTCGCCTGAGCATCGTGAGCACTGGCGGGAACCTGGTTTCGTCCTGGCCGGCCTCAGCCACGGCGCTTTCCCTGCAGTCCGCCCCGAGCCTAATCGCCCCGATTTCCTGGGAGTCGGTGACAATTCCGGTCGTGGTCAGCAATGATCAGTTCGTTGTCATCCTGCCGCCCGCCGATGCGCAGCGTTTTTTCCGCCTCGGTTTCAGTGTGGATCCCGGCACGCTGGACCGGAAGTTGATGATGGGTTACCAGGGCTGGTTCGCGTGCCCGGGCGACGGCTCGGCCCTCAACCGATGGGTACACTGGTTCCGCAACAACACCCCGACGGCGACCAACGCCACGGTGGACTTCTGGCCGGACATTACCGAACTGGACGCCGACGAACTCTTCGCCACCGCCATGACGCTGCCCGGCGGCAGTCCGGCGACAGTCTATTCCCCTTACAAAGAGAAAACCGTGGTGCGCCATTTCCGCTGGATGAAGGACAACCATCTGGACGGCGTCTTTCTGCAGCGGTTTTCCTCCAGCTTGTCCAACCCGGACCATTTCGCCTTCCGCAATCAGGTAACCCTCAATGTGCGCGCCGGCGCGGAAACCTACGGACGGGCCTTCGCGATCATGTACGACGTCTCCGGCCAGAACGCCGCCACCCTCGTGAGCACGTTGACGAACGACTGGGCGTATCTCGTCAACACCCTCCACGTGACCAACAGCCCGAGTTACGTTCGGCACCATGGCAACCCGGTCGTGGCCATCTGGGGTTTTGGGTTCACCGACCGGCCCGGCACCCCCGACGAAGCGTTAACCGTAATCAACTGGTTCAAGTCCGCCGGATGCACCGTAATGGGCGGCGTGCCGACGAACTGGCGGACGTTAAAGGGCGATTCGCAGACCAACGCCGCGTGGGCAACCGCCTACCGCGCGTTCGACATCATCAGCCCGTGGGCCGTTGGACGATACAGCACGCTGATTGGGGCGGATAACTTCACGAACACTTACATCGTGCCCGACCTCGCGGAGTGCACGACCCTCGGCATCGGCTACATGCCGGTGGTTTTCCCGGGCTTCTCCTGGCGCAACCTGAAAGGCGATCCGTCTCCGCTCAACCAGATCCCGCGCAACGCCGGGACGTTCTACTGGCGGCAGGTTTACAACGCCATCTCCGCCGGGTGCACGATGATCTACGGAGCGATGTTCGATGAAGTGGACGAAGGCACCGCCATGTTTAAGTTAGCGCCCACGCCAAACGAACTCCCGGTCGAAGGTACGTTCGTGCCCCTGAACATTGACGGCACAAACCTCCCGAGCGATTGGTACCTGCGCCTGGCGGACCAGGGCTCCCGGATGTTGCGCGGCGACCTTCCCCTGCAGTCGCAAATCCCAATCTCTCCTTGATCCGGGAACCTTTGGCACACTCGCCCCCCGATTCTGGCACGTTATCCCCGCGACAAACCAGGGCGCTCGAGCGACGCTGTCATGGTATGAAGCCGTGTCAAAGACCGAAAGGGGCCTTCACCCGGATCGAGCTTTTGGTGGTCGTTGCCATCATTGCCATTCTGGCGGCGTTGCTCCTCCCGGCGTTGGACGCAAACCCTGGCGCACGCTCGCGCTGTCGAACCTGCTGGAGAGTTGAATTGTGAAACCGTCTCGTTTGATACTTGTCGCTGCCATCCTGTGCCCGTGGGCTGAACCTGCCCAGGCTCAGACCAAACTGAAACTCTCCACCGTCATTCCCGGAACCGAAACCGTGCAACTGGTCTCGAACGGCGACTTTCAGTTGCAGGGGCCGGTCACGTCCACCAACACCCACCCGTTCCCCGATGGTTGGACGCGGCTGGCGGACATGTTCGCGGACCCTGGCACCAACGTGACCCCGGCCAACAATGGAATCGTCGCGCGGGCCTTGGTCAATGGCGGCGCCTCGGTCTGCCAATACAAACGCACCGTCACTTTGCAGCCTGCCACGGATTACATCCTGAGCGCGTATCTGTGGAACCTGGGAGATGCCGCCAATCACGTGACGACCGTTATTGACATGAACGACGTCACCGGCGAACCCCAGGTAACCTTGAGCTATTCCGATACGAATGCCGACCAGGGTTACTTCGTCTATCGAAGCTTCAACACCGCCAACACCGGCACGAATGTTACCCTGCGGGCCTTCTACGACGCCCGGGTCGGGACAGGCGCTGGATCCAAATACTACCCCGCGGCAGCGCAGTGGGACAATCTGGCCGTCACAAAAGCGAGCGACTTCGTTGCCCCGGCTCCCGTTGGCTCGGTAACCAACCTCCATCCGGCTGTCACCATTACCAGCCCACCCGACGGCACGATTATCGTCTCTCCCGACACCCCGGTCACTCTGCAGCTCGTCGCCTCAGCTTCAGACCCCGACGGCACCGTCACCAAGGTCGAGTTCTACGCCGACGCGACCAAGTTGGGCGAGGCGACCCTCAACCCCTACACCATTTCCTGGACGATCCCTGCTTCCGGAGCCTACCAGTTGACCGCGGCCGCCACGGATAACCAGGGGGCGCGCACGGTCTCCGCGCCGGTTGGGATCTCGGCTGTTGTCCCAGCCAGCCCGCCGCCCCCGGCTCTGCGCATCTTCCCGGCGGGCACGAACTTCGCCCTGTACTGGCCGACCTCCTGCACTGCGGTGTCACTTCAATGCACGGCAAGTCTGATTGCGCCCGAGTGGCAGACCGTTACCAATGTCCCCGCGATTGCGAGTAACCAGTTCAGTGTGACCCTTCCGAACGCCGCTGCGCAGCGATATTTCGCGCTGGCCGGGGCGGTTGACCCGAGCACTTTGACCGGCAAGCTGTTGATGGGCTACCAGGGGTGGTTCGCCTGCCCGGGTGATGGATCAGCGCTCAACCGATGGGTGCACTGGTTCGGCAACAACACCCCCACCGCCGATAACGCTCACTTCGATCTTTGGCCTGACACCTCCGAGCTGGACGCGGACGAGCTGTTCAGCACGAGTATGACTTATTCCAACGGCTCGTCGGCGAAGGTCTATTCCGCTTACCGGCAAGAGACCGTGGTGCGCCATTTCAAATGGATGCAGGAAAACCATCTGGACGGCGTCTTCTTCCAGCGCTTTCTTAGTGATCTTCCCGGCGGAAATCTCTCGGCTCTCCGCAACCAGGTGGCCGTCAATGTGCGGGTGGGGGCCGAAACCTACGGACGTGTGTTCGCCATCATGTATGACATCTCTGGCTATTCGACGAACACGCTGGTCAGCAAGCTCACCAACGACTGGCTCTATCTGGTCAGCACACAGCGCGTCACCAACAGCCCCGCCTACCTCCGCCACAACGGCAAACCCGTCGTTGCCATCTGGGGTTTTGGTTTTTCGGGCCGCCCCGACACGCCGCAACAGGCACAGCAGGCCATTGACTGGTTCAAGGCCGCCGGTTGCACCGTCATGGGCGGGTTGCCGACCCATTGGCGGACCTTGACCGGGGACGCTCAAACGAATGCCGCCTGGAGTAGCGCCTTCCGCTCCTTCGACCTCATCAGCCCCTGGTCCGTTGGGCGTTACGGCGATAACAGCGGAGCGGATAGTTTTCGCGTCAACCAGATCGTGCCCGACCTGGCTGACTGCACGAGCCACGGGATTGATTACATGCCTGTGATCTTCCCCGGCTTTTCGTGGGCCAACCTGCAGAACAACGGGCTTTACAACCAAATCCCGCGCAACGGCGGCAAGTTTTTCTGGCGGCAGGCTTACAATGCGGTCTTGTCCGGCTGCACGATGGTTTACTGCGCGATGTTCGATGAAGTGGACGAGGGCACCGCCATGTTTAAGCTCGCTCCCACCGCCGCCCAGTTGCCGGCCCAAGGCACGTTTGTGCCGCTGAACATTGACGGCTACAACTTGGGCAGTGACTGGTATCTGCGGTTGGCCGATCACGCGGGCAAAATGCTCCGCCGCGACATTCCCTTGCAGCCGCAAATCCCGATCTCGCCTTGACCCCGGCCTTTGGCACACTCACCCCCCAACTTTGGCACAATCTCCCCGCGACAGCCCGGCTGGTTCGAGCCAGGCTCCCGTTGTATGAAGTCGAGCCAAAAGGCGAGGGCGGCCTTCACTCTCATCGAGCTGCTGGTGGTGATCGCGATCATTGCCATTCTGGCGGCACTCCTCCTCCCGGCATTGGCCAGCGCGCACGAAAAGGGCAAACGCATCGCCTGCCTGAGTAACTTGAAACAGGTCGGGCTGGCGCTGACGCTCTACACGGACAGCTACCAGGAGAGAATGCCCTCGGCCATCACCTACGGTTCCACCCCCGGCGTCCCAAGCACCGCGCCCAACACCGTCCAATACACCGATAGCTACGGCGGAGTGCCCAAGGCGCTGAATGTCGGGAACTACAAGGCGTTCTGGTGTTCGAGCGATCGAGTGGACAAGCTGACGCACGCGCCGCCGTTGGATACCGATCACACCTCCTACCGCTACCGGTTCGTCATCTGGGACAACACCGTCCGCTTTCCCGGCCTGAAGACGTCCGATTTCTGCAAGCCCGTTGGACAGATCGTCTATCATGAGAACGCGGACAACCATTACAAGCGCCTGAAGAGTTCCTACACCACCACGCAGCCGACGCTCAACGCCATCTACGCGGACTTCCACGCCGCATTGTGGAAGGTGCTCTTTCGTCAGAACAAGGCCGGCAATTACTACGATCCCAATTGGTTTACCTATGGGCCAAACGGCGCCTTGAACACGGACACGCCCAACATCGGCAACAACGTGCATACGGGTTGGGACAACTGAACGAACCGAGATGCATGGCAGCGGAGGCGTAACCGCATTATGAGAACGACCACAACACGGCGGGAATTTGTTGGGAACCTGCTCGCGGGTGTGGCCGGCTTGAGCCTGCTGCCGCTGCCGGTCCGCGCCGCGAGCAAGGAGGCCTTCGCGTTCCTGCTGTTGGGCGATTTGCACTTCGACAACCTGGCTTGCCACGACCTCGAGTCCCTGCGAAAGGAGAAACCCGATGACCTGCGCCAGGTTCGGGAATACAGCGCCCTCACGACCGACATTCTCCCCAGGCTCTTTGCGACGGTGCGCAAGGCCATCGCCGGCCTGAACCGCTCGCCGGAAACCAGCGTCCCGTTCGCCGTGCAGGTCGGGGACCTCGTCGAGGGGCTTTGCGGCAGCCCCGAGCAAGCCCGGCAGTTGGACGCTGACGCGCTCGCCTTTGTGCGGGAGGCCCGCCTGGGCGCGCCGTTCCTCTTCACCAAAGGCAACCACGATATCACGGGCCCCGGAGCGGCCGACGCGTTCAAGAGCGTCTTCCACCCCTTCCTGGGCGAACAGGCGGCCGTCTTTGGCGGGGACAGCAAACTGACCACCGCGCGTTACCACATCGAATACGCTAACGCGCTGTTTTGCTTCTTTGATGCCTACGACAAGGAAAGCCTTGAGTGGCTCGAAGCGGTCCTGACGCGGCGAACGGCGCGGCACTGCTTCCTGGTGCTCCATCCGCCCGTAGTGCCTTACGGCGCGCGAGCGACCTGGCATGTGTTCTCGCACGAGCGCGAAAAGACACAACGCGACCGCCTGCTGGAATTGCTGGGCAAACACAACGTCTTTGTCCTCAGCGGCCACATCCACAAATACAACCTGCTGGTGCGCCGCACTCCGGGCGGAGGCAAGTTCCTTCAGCTTGGCGTCAACAGCGTCATCAGGGAACCGAAGCCCCAGCCGCGGTATCTGCTTTCAGGAGTGAAGGACTACAACGCCAACCAGGTGGCTGCGGAACCGAACTTTTCACCGGCCACCGAACCTCAGCGCCGGGCGGTCTATCAGACAGAGGCGCCCTTTGTAAAGCAGTTCGAATATGCGGACCGGCCCGGCTACGCAGTGATCCGGGTGAACGGTCCCCGGGTCACTGCCAGCATCTATTCCGGCATCGAACGGAAGCTCTGGCGCAGGTTGGCGCTGTCGGAATTAATGGCTCTTTGAATGATGAGTCCAGTCTTCTCATGCTTGTCGTGTTCCTCTTGTGGCCACGGGCGGAACCGGTGGAGACTCAGACCAGGTTGCGGCTCGCCACGGTCATTCCGAAAACCAAGAGCGTGGAGGTGGCCCCAGTGGCAACTTCCCATCACAAGACCCGGGCACCGCCACCAACATCCATCCTTTCCCCGACGGCTGGACGCGGCTGGGCGGCACGTTTTACTGGACCCAGCCGTGCAATGCCATCTCCGCCGGCTGCACCATGGTTTGCGGCGCCATGTTTCACGAGATGGACGAAGGCACCGCAATTTCCTAAATGGTCGCCAACGCCGCCGAACTGCCCATAAGGGCTTCCATGGTCCCCCTCAACACCGACGGCTTCGCCAACCTCCCCAGCGACTCTTACCTGCGCCTGGCCGATCAAGCCTCCCGCATAACCCGCGGTGACATCTCCCGTCAGCAACAAATACCGATCCGCCGATGGGCCCTTGCCCGACGCTAATGTGGCCCAGGCACAGGCGTCTGTCCCGCCCGTGAATGCGCTCAGAGCTTGAGCGCAGACTGCAGTAGCACTCCGTCAGGTCCGTCTGTCCGGTATGGACGTCTCGCCGAAACGTCCATACTTGCCGGATCACATTGCTTTCTGGAGAGACTATGATAAGAATCACCCGGCGATACGGATTTCGATATGAGTTACACCGTCCAGTACCTGGAGTCCGAGCTGGCCGCCAGGGGCTTCGAAGTCAGCGTCCTGGTCAATTGCCTCGTGCAGGACGCCATCCGGCTTGGCGCCAGCGACCTGCACATTGAACCCTGGGAAAGCTCGATTGCGGTGCGTGCGCGGGTTAACGGCGTGCTGACCGAAGTAGCCCATCTGCCGCTCGATCTGATGGAGAAGATTTCGATGCGTTTCAAGGTGATGGCCAACCTCGTCACCTTCCAGACGGGCATGCCGCAGGACGGATCCGCCGGGGGCGGGCCGGAGCTGGACGGGGTGCAGTTGCGCGTCTCGATCTTTCCCACCACACGGGGAGAGAAGATCGTCGTGCGCCTGTTCGATCCGCGGGACCGGCGGTTCGACCTGGGCACGCTGGGCTTCGAAGAGACCACGCTGCAAGGGCTGCTGCGTGCGCTCAAGCGCACGAGCGGCTTGCTGCTCTTCACCGGGCCGACCGGCTCGGGCAAGACCAGCACGATGTATTCGGCGCTGTGCCATATCGTGCAGCGGGACGGCACCAGCGTGAGCATTAGCACGGTGGAAGACCCAGTCGAGTTCAACCTGCCCCTGGTGAGCCAGACGCAGATCAACCCGGCGCAAGAGTTCACCTACGCCGTTGCCCTGAAGAGCATCATGCGGCAGGATCCGCAGGTCATCATGGTGGGCGAGATTCGCGACCCGGAGACCGCCTCCATCGCCGTCCAGGCCGGCCTGACCGGCCACTTGGTAGTCAGCACGATCCACTGCGGCGTCTCGGCGGGCGCTTTCACACGGCTGATCAACATGGAGATCGAGCCCTTTATGTTGGCATCCAGCGTTCTCGGCGTCGTAGGCTTACGCCTGGTGCGCGGTATCTGCCCGAATTGCGCGCAGCCCTGCGCGCCCGCGCCGAGCCAGCTCAAGGTAGTGCCCGAGGCATTCGTGGACCAGGCCCGGTTCCGCCGGGGCGTCGGCTGCGAGCAGTGCAACCAGAGCGGGTTCGCTGGACGCCTGCCAGTCAGCGAATTGCTGGTGGTGAACGAGCCGTTCCGCGAAGCTGTGCTGAGAAAACTGCCTACTTCCGCCTTGGAGGAAATCGCGATTCAGCAGGGCATGCGCACCTTGTGGCAGAACGGCCTTGCCCGCGCCATCGCCGGCCAGACTAGCCTCGAGGAGACGATTCGCGTGCTCGCGGCGGACATGATGTGACCTGCAGTGAAGCGGGCAAGGATCGGCTCTACCCGGTCCCTAAAGGACAACGTGCCGAGGTCCGAACATGGGCCGCCGAGTACCGCCGCTACCAGCGCGCGCGGGCGGTGCTGGCCAAACGCCATCTCCACCTGCTGAGCCTGGGGGACCAGATAGCCGAACAACGACTGTTGAACTGGCCGCCCGACAAGGAGCTATTCCACGGCTGATCT
The DNA here is from genome assembly GCA_964625855.1 of uncultured Verrucomicrobiota bacterium. GTDB lineage: Bacteria > Verrucomicrobiota > Verrucomicrobiia > Limisphaerales > UBA8199 > JAPLUA01. The sequence goes on from CAZVFC010000018.1 coordinate 146,025, forward strand.
CCAACTCATCGAGTACTACCCGCAACGGGTCCTGGAAACCCTTCGTCGGGGCGAGTTTGAACCAATCGAAATCATCGGTCAGGCCGACGAGAAGGAGTTTTTCGACCTGTGCCTCAAAGAAAGGACTTTGGGTGCCCTGGCCGAGGCGATGCCCACCGACCGCAAGAAAAAACAGGTACCGCAGTGCTTTGTCTTGGCGGCCAAACTTGAACCCTGCTCCAAGTCCCTGGGCCCGTTGTCGAGAATACCTGCCGCGGCTTTCCCGAGATTGGGCTGCGCCGCGTGCCGATTGGGCTCGGGCTCGTCCCCCACTGTCTGAATCGCAGAATCGCAGATCATTTGAAACAGATGCTTGACCGCATGGGGGACAAAGGGTGATTGTTCATGTGTTGAGGCGCTTTGCGACCTCAGCCAAGGGTCTGACGGTGTGTGCCGTCAGAGGACAAACCGGATGGTCGGGCCGCCACCGGACGAACTGAATAGCATTGGCGCAATGAAGGTTGGGATACAGAGGCCGATGGCGGCGAGTCCGTGTGCGCGGGTGAGGAGTCCCTCATGTTCCCGTACCCGTCGCGTTACAGCCGATAGACTGCGTGTCAGGGCAGTTCTTTTCAAATGGCACAAAGTGAGACCAGCCTCCAACTGACGGCGAGACCATGGAACACCTCGTTCAAGCGTTAAGCGGCCTTGGTCGGTGGATCATCCCGGCAATCGTCCTGGCAGCCATCGTGCTGTCGCAAGCCATCCGTATCTTGCGCGAATACGAGCGCGGCGTGATTTTCCGGTTGGGCAAACTGCATCGGCAGGGCGCGAAGGGGCCGGGTCTGATTCTTCTGATACCGGTGATTGACCGGATGGTGAAGATGGACCTGCGCGTAGTGACAATTGACGTGGCCAAGCAGGAAATAATGACCCGCGACAACGTGCCGGCTACGGTGGACGCGGTGATCTATTTCCGTGTGATTGATCCGGTCGCGGCAGTCATCAAGGTGGAAAACTTCTGGAAGGCCACCTCGCTCATTGCCCAAACGACGCTGCGCAGCGTGCTGGGCCAGGCACCGCTGGACGACCTGCTGTCGCAACGCGACGTGATCAACCAGACGTTGCAGGAAATCATTGACCGACAGACCGACCCGTGGGGCATCAAAGTCACGGCGGTTGAGGTGAGGGAAGTGGCGCTGCCGGACAGCATGAAACGGGCGATGGCCAAACAAGCCGAGGCCGAACGCGAACGCCGTGCGAAGATCGTCAACGCCGAGGGCGAATATCAGGCTGCCGAAAAGATGGTGCAAGCCGCCGCGTTGATCAGCCACCAGCCGATCGCGCTGCAACTGCGTTTCCTGCAAACGATGCGGGAGATTTCGAGCGAACATAACACAACCACATTTCTGCCCGTGCCGATTGATTTGTTCAGCCCGTTCCTCAAGCGGCTGGGAGAGGAAAAGGAATAGGGGTTCGGATTTCGGCCCGCCTAAGAACAGGCAGCGGCTTAATATGCGGCAGTAACACGTGTTAGTTTATGAATGTGATGTTTGGATTGTTTAACTTTGGCGGCGGGGAGATCATCCTGATTCTCGCTTTGGTGTTGATTCTCTTTGGCGCCAAGAAGCTGCCGGAGCTGGCCAAGGGCTTGGGCAAGGGCATCAAGGAATTCAAGAAGGCGACGAGCGAAGTCACCGACGAGATCCACAGCGCCATGGATGAAACCCCGTCCCCCCCATCCGCGCCCAAGTCTTTGCCTGCCGATGGCGCCCGGCCTGAGGCACAGCCGATCGACCCGCAATCCGGTTCCGGCGCCAAAGACTGATCCGCCCAGCGGTTCTTGCCATGGCCGATGAACCCGCAACGGAGCACCTTGGCGAACAGGAAGAGGAGGAGGGTGGGCCGGTAAAGTCGTTCCTTGAGCACCTCGAAGACCTCCGCTGGGTGCTCATTAAGAGTGGTGCCGCCGCGGGCGTTGCCATGCTCACCTGCCTGCTCGCCGGCAACTACGTCATCCGCATCCTCGAATGGCCCCTCCGCAGGGCGCCGGCCCTTCATGCCACCAAGGCCCAAGCCGTCAAGGTCCTCCTCGGCACCAACCAGCTCAGCGTGATCCACCTCACTACCAATGACCCGCTTGCCTGGCTCGTCGGGACCAACCGCTCCGTTCGACTCGAAGTTGCGCCCGCTCTCCAGGGCACCAACCAGGTGCTGGCCTGGCGGGCTCAGCCCGAGCCCGATGACCTGCCTCGCCAGAGCCTGGGCATCCGGATCGTCAACCTGAGCCCGGCGGGCTCCTTCATTGTCGCGACCAAGGTCGCCTTCTACGGTGGCCTTGTGCTGGCCGCGCCGTTCATCTTCTACTTCGTTGCCCACTTCGTCTTCCCGGCCCTTCGGATGCGGGAGAAGAAATACATCTACCCCGGCCTGGCCTTCGGGGTCGGGCTCTTCACGCTCGGAGTGGGCTTCTGTTATTTCATCCTGATGCCGCTCGCGCTCACCGCCTCCGTTCAGTACGCCGAATGGCTCGGTCTGACCGCCCAAGACTGGCGGGCCGAAGACTATGTGGCGTTTGTGTGCAAGTTTATGATGGGCATGGGGATAGGATTCGAGTTGCCGGTAGTGGTGCTGACGCTGGTGAAGATTGGCGTGCTGAGCTACCGGACGCTTGCGGGCGCGCGGCGGTATGTGATCGTGATCAACTTCATCCTCGGCGCGGTCCTGACCACGCCGGAGTTAATCACCCAGGTGCTCATGGCTGTGCCCTTGCAGATCCTCTATGAGATCAGCGTCTGGATTGCGTGGTACTGGGAGCGGAGGGACAAGAAACGCGAGGCGGCGGAAGCGGTGCCGGACGCGGTGCCGGGGAAATGATGACTGGGGCGTGGCGCGTGGCTGCTGACGGGCGAACTGCAGCAGGCCATGCGCGGCTTGGTCAAGAAATCGCCGCACCTGCAAACGCCCAGAGGACCGAACAGGGGCTTATGCCGAGGAGTTCTTGATGCCGCCGGCCCGACAAACCGTTTGGGATTTCAGGGATGAATCGAACGGGTGCTTGACGGGATGGGGGGCGAGGGGTGATGGTGTTGTTGTTGAGGCGTTCTGCGTTCTCAGCCAAGGGTCTGACGGTACGTGCTGTCGGAGGATAAACAGGATGGTCGGGCCGCCATCCGAAGACCTGAATTGCTTTGGTGCAATGAAGCTTCGGATACATTGGCCTGCGGGGGAGAGTCCTCCTCTCCCCATGCGATTATTCATTCGCGCGGGTGCGCATTGCGGCCGGCAGGTTCATTACTGGCCAAGGCAGTTCAAATCCTGTCGAAACCGCAATGAACAAGACCATTGGGATACAATTAGCCGTTTACGGGCTGGTGCTCGCCGGCCTTAGCTGGCTCGTCCATCACCTGGCCCCGACAATCGCTGGGCCCACGCTGATCACGGGGCTGGCGGGTGGGACGCTGTGCCTCGCGTGGGCCGTGCGAGCGGTGCTGGGGAAGCGCGGCAAGGCACTGCCCATTCTGACGCTGATACCGATTTGCTACGTCCTGTTGGGGCAAGCGATCATGGTCCCGACCGGCCAGAACCTGAGTCTGCCGGGAGCTCGAACGGCAGCCGCAGTGATTGCCCTGCTGTTTTTTCTCTCCCTGGGGATAGTGGTGCGAATTGCCTGGGCGGGGGCGGTGTTTGGCCAGCAGCCGCCAAACCCGGCGAAGGAGGGGGATGCCCAGTCGCAGTCGGCTGAGCGGCGGCCGATCCAGGCGAAGGCTGGCCAGCGAGCGTGAGAGGCAGCCGCGTAGCCAGGATCGTTGCATTGGTGACCGCGCTGCACTTGGCCGCTTTGAGCTTTGCTTTGGGGCCAAGGTGCATTCCGTACACTGCGACGGCGTATCTTACGGCGGTGGCGGTCTGGGGCGGGAGTTTGATGAGCATGAGGAAGCGACGCGTGTGCGTCCTCGTCGGCTTGGCTCTGAGCCTGACCATCCAGCAAGCAGCCTATCAGGTCTGGAAGACGGAACTGGCTGGCTCTTGGTGGCCGTTCGTGCAGTTTGGAGCGGTGCAACTCTTGATTGCGGTGCTATTTGCCGAAGCGATGAAACAGGCCGGACGAAGCGCCAACTTACGTGACCGGTAGCCGCACGTGAATCCGAACACTACCGAACTCCTCGCCACGGTGCTGTTCGGGCTGGCCGTGGTGCACACATTCTGTGTGAAGCGATTTGCGCACTGGGCGCACCAATACCCGCCCGGCTCCGTGCGCGAAAACCTGCTGCACTTCCTCTCGGAAACCGAAGTTGTGTTCGGGCTGTGGGCGGCGACGCTGTTCCTGGGCGTCGCGGCGCTTCAGCGATCGTTCGACAACGCGGTGAAATACATCGAGAGCCTCAATTTCACCGAACCGAAATTTGTGTTCGTTATCATGGTCGTCGCCGCCACTCGCCCGGTCGTCGGACTCGCCGAGAAGCTCATCTCACTGACCGCGCGGCTGATTCCCGCGCGCGAGGGCGGAGCATTCTACATCGCGGCACTGTTTCTGGGTCCGCTGTTGGGTTCGTTTATCACCGAGCCGGCGGCGATGACGCTGCTGGCGCTATTGCTTAAACGGCGCTATTTCGACCGGGGCATCAGCCGCAAGCTGGCCTACGCCACGCTGGGGCTGCTGTTTGTGAACGTGTCCATCGGCGGCACGCTGACGCATTTCGCTGCGCCGCCGGTGCTGATGGTCGCGGCGAAATGGAATTGGGACCTGGCGTTCATGTTTCAACATTTCGGCTGGCGAGCCGCCGCAGCTTGTGGTGCTTCGACTTTGATGGTAGCCGGGATGTTCTGGAAGGAACTGAACGGGCTGGAAGTGGAACGGGCGCTGGGTGGCCGAACGCCCGTTTGGCTGACCGTTTTGCACCTGGGCTTCCTGGTGCTAGTGGTGGCTTTCGCCCACCACCCGGATGTGTTCTTCGGAATCTTCATCCTGTTTCTGGGCCTGGTAACGGCGACGCGGGAGTACCAGGATGCCCTCAAGCTCCGCGAAGGCTTGCTGGTGGGCTTCTTTCTCGCTGGCTTGGTCACGCTTGGTTCGTTACAGGCTTACTGGTTGAAGCCGTTGATCCAAAGCCTCAACGGCAACGCCCTGTTTTTCGGCGCGACGGGCCTTACGGCGATTACAGACAACGCGGCGCTCACGTATCTTGGTTCACTGGTCGAGGGCATGTCGGACGAACTGAAATACGCGCTGGTGGCGGGGGCGGTAGCCGGCGGCGGGCTGACGGTGATTGCCAATGCGCCGAATCCGGCAGGCATCGGCATTTTGCGTGACGCGAAGGTATTCGAGCAGGAGGGTATCAGCCCGTTGGGGCTGCTCGTCGGGGCCTTGCCCCCGACCGGGATGGCGGTAGTCTTCCTCTGGCTGCTGCACTGATGTTCGGCTGGTTAGCGAGGGCGATCAAGACGAATCCTTCGGTTCGCAGGTCGCGGCGGATGTCACGCAAGGGCGGACATGGTTTGGTGGCGACGTTCGGTTCCTGCCGGGGAGGGTTTATGTTGTTCACCCGGACGGATAATCCCAAGCAGATGCTCGACTGCGTCAGGTTCAAAGGGCGATTGTCAGCGCGTATGCATGATAGTGGCGGGATGCCGGTAAAACAGGGTTAATGCAGA
>CAZVFC010000019.1:0-147701 GCA_964625855.1 uncultured Verrucomicrobiota bacterium
GCGAACGTGAGACGGGAGATCTCGGGTGGGGGTAGTGTGTCGTGAGTTCCTTCGACCACGTGAACCACGACATTCTGATGCACCGGTTGGGGCAACTCATCCGGGACAAACGGGTGCTGCGGCTCATCGGGAAGTACTTGCGCAGCGGCATGATGATCGAAGGCGTCGTGCAAGTAGTGGAGGAGGGCACGCCGCAAGGTGGGCCACTCTCGCCGCGGCTGGCCAACATCTACCTGGACGCACTGGACCGGCAACTGCAAGCGCGGGGGCTGGCCTTTGGGCGCTATGCCGATGACTGCAAGATCTACGTAGGCAGTCAGGCGGCGGCTCAGCGGGTGTTGGCGAGCCTGACGCGGTGGATCAGGAAACACTTGCGGTTGGAAGTCAACGCGACCCAGAGCGGCGTAGGGCGGCCCTGGGAACGGAAGTTCCTGGGCTTTCGCATCAGCCCCCGCGGGCAGATCGAAGTGGCTCCGCGCAGCTTGGAACGCTTCCGGGACCGCGTGAGGCAATGGTGGCGAAGCTGCCAGAGTCTGAGCAGTAACCAGCTTAGAGACCAATGGTGCGCTTACCTCAAGGGCTGGTGGAATTACTACCGGCTGGCCGAGGAACGCCGCAACCTCTACGCGCTGGAAGGGTGGGTGCGGCGCCACATGCGCAAGTGCTTCTGGTTACGCTGGCACGACCGACGGGGACGACGGCGAGCGCTGCGGCGCCTCGGACGGAAAGGGCGATTGCTCCAGGTGGCCGACAGTTCGCGTGGGGCTTGGCGGGTAGCTGCCAGTCCCAGTCTCCACACGGCATTGTCCAACGCCGGGCTACGCCGCTACGGGTTGTGGGTTCCGTCCGAGCTTGCCGCCCCATGAAAGCCAGCGGCTGCGTTCAACCGCTGGATGCGGAAAACCGCACGTCCAGTGGTGTGGGAGGGTGCCGGGGCGCAATCCCCGGCACCCGACCCGATCGGTGGCGGTGTCCAGATGCGCTCTGCCGGCGCCAGCGGCTGCCGAGGGCCTTGACGATAACGGAGAGAGCGGTAGCATTGTCGCGGCACAGCGGGAGTATTAGGGTTTAGTGTGCCGAAGGCTTTGACTTATGAGCGCAACGTCAGACTGCGGTTTTACGCCGCCCGGCCATCTGCCCGAGCGCGTCCTCAATGGGAGGGCGTTGTCTGGTGTCCGCGCTCAGTGGTTGGCATGGGGCTGTCTGTCGCTGCTGATGTGCTCCGCCTCCGCGCAAGTGACGGCGCCGCGGTTGGGAATCCAGCCGCCGCAGGACAGCCATGGCTGGGTGCGGCTTGACAGCACGTTCCACAGCAACGCGGTGCTGACACTCCATGCCTCGACGAACCTGATCGCCTGGACCAATATCGGCACGCTCCACAACGCGCTGTACGCCTACCCCGACGCGGCCAGCCCCGCCTGGAGCCGGCGATTTTACCGCCTGGCTGCTGCGGCGCGCGGCGCGACCAACGACTGGAAGAACCAGATCGTGTTTCCCACGGATGCATTCCAGTCCACCAATGCCGCCCAGAGCGTCAAGTGGGTGAAGTTCTCTATCCTGCTCGATGATCCGGCGCGGGTATATTACCAGGACAGCAAGAAGTACCTGTTTCACTACGACTTCGCCACCATCCGCCTACCGCCGTTCCAGGGCATGGGCTACGCGGAGTTCGACGCCGTGTCGCTGCATCGCACCAACCAACAAGTGGTGCTGGGCGCCGTGCTGTATCCGCCGGCAATCACCTATGCCGAGTATGGCGTGCAGTTCGTCGGGTCGGACGCCTACACGCCCGAGGAAGTCGCCAGTTGGTTCGAGCTGGTCAAGGCCACGGTTTATCCGTCCAACAACGCCGAGGCCTACTACATGCCGACCTTCGAGCAAAGCGGAATGGCCCGGACCAATGCGGATGACTTTGCCGCGCTAGGCATTCCTGTCACCTCGCTGGATCGGTGGGTCACGGTCAACAACTGCTATTCGCCCGGCTGGGCGCTGGGCCGGCTGAAGTTCTTCCCCGCCGCGGACGTGGCCGCCGCCTACAGCGATGGCCGCTTGCAGCCCGGAGACATCCTGCTCACCGATGGCGTGCCCGCCGATACGCCGCTGGTGGCGGGCATTATCACCTTGAGCCCGTCCACGCCCAGCTCGCACACGGCGATACTGTCCCAGTCATTCGGCATCCCGTTCGTTCACCTGCCCGACGCCGAGGAGCAAGCTCGCGTGCTTGGCCTGGTTGGGTGCGAGGTGGTTCTGCGCGCGACGGTCACCTCGGGCGTGGGGCAGATCAAGGTGCTCGATGTCGAGGGGCAGCTCGATCCGGCCTTGGAAGCGCAGATGCTGGCGCTCAAGGTTCCTTCGCCGATCAACTTCCTGCCCAAGCAATCCTACGGCGCCGTTTGGGCGAACGCAGACATCCTGGCACCGACGGATATCAAGTATTTCGGTGGCAAAGCGGCCAACTACGGCTTGCTGCGGCGTGCCATTCCCACCAATTGCCCCATTGCCATCGCGTTCTCGTTCGACCTGTGGGACGCGTTCCTGGACCAAAGCCTGCCGGGAGGAGGGACGCTGCGGGCCGAGATCGCCTCGCGCCTGGCGCCTTACACGAACTACCCGCCCGACATCGTATCGCTCAAGACCAACCTGGCTGCCATCCGCGATCTGTTCACCAAGACGGCCACCTTCACGGCCTCGCAGCAGCAGGCCATCACCAACGCGCTGCTTCCCTGGTTCAACCCGCGCCGCAATATTCGCTTCCGCAGTTCGACCAACGTGGAGGACTCGGAGCAGTTCACCGGCGCCGGGCTTTACGACAGTTTCAGCGGCTGCCTGCTGGATGACATGGACGGCGACAGCTCGGGGCCCTGCCAGTGCGATCCTGCCGAGTCCAAGGAGCGGGGCGTGTTCCGCGCGATCCAGAAGGTCTATGCCAGCTTCTATAACGACGATGCTTACCTCGAACGCCTGATGCATCGGGTGGACGAGACGCAGGTGGCGATGGGCGTGCTGGTTCACCACTCGTTCCCGGACGAGGAGGAACTCGCCAACGGCGTGGCCACTCCGACCTTCACGTTTTTGCCCACCAGCACCAACGTCGTTGGGGACATCGTGACGCAGCTTGGCGCGGAGTCGGTCACCAATCCCGACGGCAGTTCGGTGCCGGAAATCGTGAGTGGCAAGCTTTACAACTCCACTTACCTGCCGAACTATTACACGCTGGCGTTGAAACAGTATTCATCACTCGTTCCGCTGGGTGACTATGTGATGGATTGGCAGGCCGATTACCGGGGCTTCCTGGACCTCTTTACCGCGGTGGGCTATGCCTTCCGGCAATTCTATCCGGCCAAGAACGGTTTCCGCCTCGACTTCGAGTATAAGAAGGACATCAACCTGGGCCTCGTGGTCAAGCAGGTGCGCGAGCTGCCCCAGGCCAGCACGACGAATTCCGTGACGGCGTTCCTGATTGACGAGCCGGTGGCGCATTCGGTGCTGCAGGCTGAATTCACCAGCGTGTTCGCCAACCACCGGCTCAAGTCGCTTTGGAATCTCCATACGACCAACCTTTGGATGACTGCCTCCAATCTCGTGAACGGCATCTACACTCAGGGAAGCTGCGAGTATCTCGAGAACGGCACCCTCCAGACGCTAACCGGGCCGCTCAATGGCTGGCCCAACGCGTCCAACTCGCCTTCGGGCGGCACGAATTATTGGACCACGGGAGCTGCCGCCAGTCGCCGTTCGTGGCGGCTGGAGACGACCCTCCAGACCACGGTCACTGGCACGCAGCCGCCGATCCTCACTCAGGCGGATTTCGCCAAGAAGGTCGGCGTGACCTACGCAACGGCCATGCCCACCATCAGCTTTTCAGGCGAAGTGGGCAAAGTCACCAACGAAACCGTCTCGCTGGAGCTGCAGCCGGTGCTAACACCCGGCGCCGTGTTCCAGCAGCGCACCCTTCACACTCATGCCGTCACCGTCCAGACTTCCTTCTATTGGCCCAAGAACCCCGGCGGTATCATCATTTACACCGCCCCGCTGCTGCAGTTTGTCGAGACCCGCATCACCGGCCTGACCACCGACACCATCGTCCTGACTAACAGCTACTCGCAGACTTACGGTCCCGGCCACCATAATTTCAGCGAGGAGTTCATCTTCGAGCCCCGTCTCGACCCGGGCGTGCCTCCCTCCACGCTTGCCGAACTCAACGCCGCCAACATCCAGTTGATCCACGTCTTCTGGTCGGGCGGAACCAACGCCGTCTTCTACGCCCTCGGCTTCAATGGGCAATTCCGTCCTCTCTAATCCAGCCTGGCTCGGGTGCTCACGCGGCAGACCGGCAAGAGCGGCGAGTGGCACTTCGAGGAATACGTCCGCCGAGCTGCCGCTGCGGTTCTGCCCCCGGTTCCAGGCGCTTGACCTTCGCAACCTGGGCCGGCAATCTGTTGGCGTAATCCCCGAGCCCATTCGGGGTAAGAGACTGTATGCCAATTTACGAATACGCCTGCCCGAAATGCCGGGTGATATTTAGTTTTCTGTCCAAGCGGATCAATCCTGACCGCTCGCCGGTGTGTCCCAAGTGCGGCAACAAGAAGATGTCCAAGCAGCTCAGCCGGTTTGCCATGTCGCGCAAGCTCAAGGAGCCGGCCGCCAAGCCTGAGACCGAAGGCGGGGAGCCACCCATGCCCGATATGGACGATCCACGCGTCGAGCGCGCCATGATGGAGATGGAACGGGACATGGAACACCTGGACGAGAATAATCCCAAGCACATGGCCCACATGATGCGCAAGATGAAAGACCTGATGCCCCCAGGTACGGTGCCCAAAGACCTCGACATCGCCATCAAACGCCTCGAGGCCGGCGAAGACCCGGAGAAGATCGAGGAAGACATGGGCGACCTCCTCGGTGACTTCATGGGTGGAGAGGGCGAAGAGGGCGGGATGGGCGGGGGCGGCCCCTACACGGTTGATGGCGGGCTGTATGATTATTGATTCGTTACCTGGTTGCCTAGTTACATGGTTACGTGACTGCGGACGGAACGGCGGCGCGGGCGCTGAGCCCCGCACCCACCTCAGCACTCAGGTGACTTTGTAACCTTGTAACCTGGGAACTCACTGGAGGCTATGGCCCACATCCACCAAGAGATTGATTTCACCGTCGCCATCTTTGTTGTGCACCAGGGCAAGGTTCTGCTCATCCATCACCGGAACCTGGACAAGTGGTTGCCGCTGGGCGGACACATCGAGTTGAACGAGGACCCGGAAGCTGCGGCGCTGCGCGAGGCCAAGGAGGAAAGCGGGCTGGAGGTGGAGTTGCTGGGGGAACGCCCGCCGACGACCGAGCCCGGCACTCGCGCCCTGATCGCCCCGCGGTTCTTGGACATCCACCGCATCACCGACACCCACGAGCACATCGGCATGATCTACTGGGCGCGGCCCAGGAACGGCACCCTGAGACTCTCGGCCTCTGAGCATCACGACATCCGCTGGTGCTCCAACGAGGACCTCGACCGCCTGCAGCCCCCTATGAGCGGCGCGGTCAAATGGTACTGCCGAATGGCCTTGAAGGAGGTTGAGGGCTAGGGGCTGAGGGTCAAGGGCCAGGGACACCGAGGCGCTGCGACCCGCACAAATCACCCTTCCCGATTCACGGCTCACGCCACTTATGCTGTCCCGCAAACTCAAGGCCGGCTGCTTCATTCTTGAAGGTCTGAACTCCTTCGGCACGGTCTATTACCTGTATTACATCTATTTCTTCATGCAGACCGAGTTTGGCTTTGACAACAAAGCCAACCTCGCGCTCGCGGCCTTAAGCGGGGTGGTTTACGCGCTGATGGCCTGGCAAGGCGGGATCTTCGCCCAGCGTTACGGCTATTTCCCCGCGCTCAAGTTCGGGTTCAGCATCATGCTGGGCGCGCTGGCTGCCGGCAGCCAAATCCAGGTCCAGAGCGGGCAGATCGTCGTCATGGCATTGACGGTGAGCGGCATCTGCTTCACCTGGCCGACTCTGGAAGCGCTCGTCAGTGAAGGAGAAAGCCGGGCGGGAGTTCAGCGGATGGTGGGCATCTATAACATCGTGTGGGCCGCCACCGGCGCGGTGGCCTACTTCATCGGCGGCGCGATGTTTGAGAAACTCGGCGCGCGCAGCTTGTTCTATGTCCCCCTGGCGATCGTGGTCGGCCAGCTCGGCCTGACGTACTGGATCGAAGCCCAATTCCGAATGGGGCAGGCCTCTCGCCCGCCCTCTGTGGCGCGTGTTGCCGAGGCCAGCCCCCACCCTGCGGGACCAAGAACCAAGGTGTTTCTGCGCCTGGCGTGGCTGGCCAATCCTTTTGCGTATATCGCGATCAACACCCTCATAGCGGTGGTTCCCGGGGTCGCCCAGCGGCTGGGGCTTTCAACGATGGCGGCCGGCTTCTGTTGTTCCTTGTGGTGCTTTTCGCGGCTGGGGGCGTTCTTTGTCCTGTGGCGCTGGGACGGCTGGCACTATCGGTTCCGCTGGCTACTGGCCTCCTATCTCGCGCTGGTTGGCACATTTGCTGCCACGGTGATGGCGCCAAATCTGGTCATCCTGGTGCTGGCCCAGGTGGGCTTCGGAATCTGCGCCGGCTTGATTTACTACTCCTCGCTCTTCTACTCGATGGACCTCGGCGACACCAAGGGTGAGCACGGCGGCATCCACGAGGCGGCGATTGGTTTGGGCAACTTTGCCGGGCCGGCCGTTGGCGCGGCCTCGCTGCAGCTCCTTCCCCAATACCACTACAGCGCCGCCATTGCCGTTAGCGGCCTTCTGCTGGCGGGCTTGGGGGGCTTGCTGGCCATTTGGCATCGAGGTAATGGTGGTTAATCGCGAAATGCCCTTGCGGTTCTGCCCATTCTTGCCTACTCCTTTCGGCACCAATTCAACCCATTTAACGCGGTTAACGTATTGAACGAACCCATGTCGCAACTGGCCGGGAAGCAGGGAATTGTCTTTGGCGTCGCCAACAAACGCTCGATCGCCTGGGCTATCGCGCAGGCCTGGCACAAGGCGGGCGCCCGGCTCGCCTTCACCTACCAGGGCGAGCGCCTCAAGGAGAACGTGGAGGAGCTGGCCGGCGCGTTCGGCGCCGACACCCCGATCCTCCCCTGCGATGTGACCCGGGACGAGGATATCGCCGCCGTATTCAACGCGGTTGGCGACCGATTCGGCAAGCTGCACCTGCTGCTGCACTCGGTGGCATTCGCGCCCAAGGACGCGCTCGAAGGTGAATTCGTCAACACGAGCCGAGAGGCCTTTCGCATCGCTCAGGACGTGAGCGCCTACTCACTGGTGGCGCTGGCGCGCGCGGCGGCGCCGCTCATGACCGAGGGAGGCAGCATCATCGGCATGAGTTACTACGGCGCCCGGAAGGTCGTCCCGCACTACAACGTGATGGGCGTCGCCAAGGCCTCGCTCGAAGCCTGCACCCGCTACCTCGCCTACGACCTCGGGCCCAAACGCATCCGCGTCAACTGCATCAGCGCCGGCCCGGTGAACACGCTCGCGGCGCGCGGCATCTCCGGCTTTGGCGAAATGCTCCGGCACTACGAGGCCCACGCCCCCCTCAAGCGCAACGTGCTGCCGGAGGAACTCGGCGCCACCGGCCTGTTCCTCGCCAGCGACGGCGCGGCCGCTATTACGGGACAGGTGGTCTATGTGGACTGCGGATACCAGATCATGGGCATGTGAACGCCGCGGCTAACGGCGCCTGGCGAGACGCGCCACATAGGCGCCGTCCGCCTGATCCACAAAGGGCAGCAGTTCCCGCTGGCGCTCGAGTGTGAAGCCGCCGTGCGCAGCCAGGAACTCGCTCACCACGCCAGTGTTCTCTTCCGGCTCCAGACTGCACGTGCTGTAAACCAAGGTGCCGCCCGGCTTGAGCAGCGACGCCGCCTGGCGCAGCAAATCCAATTGCATCGCGCGCAAGCGTTCAATTTCCTCGTGGCGGATGCGCCAGCGCAGATCCACGCGGCGGCGCATCACGCCCGTGTTCGAGCACGGAGCATCCACCAGGACCCGGTCACAGAGCGTTGAGAACCGCTGGTTCAGGGTTGAGGGCAAGACCGTTTCGACCGAGGCAACTCCAAGCCGGGCGCAGTTTTCCTGGACCCACCGCAGCCGTTCGGCGGTGAGGTCGTGGGCGACCAGCCGACCCTCGTTGCCCATCAACTGCGCCATGAACGTCAACTTGCCCCCGGGCGCGGCGCAGAGGTCGAGCACCGTTTCACCCGGTTGCGGATCCAACTCGCGCGCGGCCAGCAGTGTGCTGGGGTCCTGCACGTAGAATAATCCCTGCTGGAAGCTGGACAGCCGCTGAAGCGGCGGATGTGATTTCAATTCGAATACCAGGTTCTCCTCCACCCAGTCGTGTCGAACAAAATCGTATTCCACATCCTCGTCGCGCCACTGGGGCAGCAGCTTGCTCGCGTCGGCCTTCAGGGTGTTGACCCGGGCGAACGTCCTTGGTGGCGTGTTATTCCAGTCCATCAGCTTGCCCGCCTGCTCCGGGCCCCAGCGCCCATGCCAGCGGGCTACCAGCCATTCCGGATGCGAATAACCGGTGTGGGGCTGACTTGTTTTCAAGTCCGCCAGCAGAACCTTGGTGGCGTCGAACTCGCGCAGATAGCCGCGGAGAAGCGCATTGACGAATCCGGCCTTCGGTCCCAACCCGCTTTGTTTGGCGAGTTCAACGGTTTCGTGAACGGCGGCGTGGTTTGGGATGCGATCCAGCCAGAAGACCTGGTAAAGCCCCAGCCGAAGGAGAGTCTGCAGCATTGGCTTTTGAAGGCGATGGTTCGTCTTCCGCGCGATCAGCCAATCCAGCGTTGCCTGTCGGCGGACGATGCCATAAACGAGCTCCTGACACAAATGGCGGTCGGCCGACGAGAACCGAGTCTGGGCCAGAGCGGCTTCGAGCCGGTCTTCTATGAAGTCTCCGCCCGCGCGCCGCTGCAGAACGCGCAATGCAATTTCTCTTGGTTTCTGGCCGCTCACAGCGTTTAATAAACGCATTCGACGCGGGGGACGCGAGCGCTAAGTACTTTATGAGAGAAGAATTTGAGAAAATGGCGGCGGCGGGCAAGCTGGAGCGGCATCACATTGACTCCCTGGTGCTGCTGGCCGAAAGCGGGTTCTGCATGCACCGGAGTTGGGGCTTCGGGAGGATTAGGGCCGTTGATACCGTCTTCGCTCGGTTCACCATAGATTTCGAAAACAAGGCCGGGCATGCCATGGACTTGTCGTTTGCGGCCGAGTCTCTGCGGGCAATCCCCAAGAGCCACATTCTCGCGCGCATAGCCTCCGAGGTTGAGAGCCTGCGGGAATTGGCGGCAACCAACCATCTGGAACTGGTGAAGCTGGTGGTGAACAGCTACGGCGGCCATGCCACCGTCGAGCAGATTCAAAAGGTGCTCGTTCCCGATGTCGTCCGCGAGGACTGGAAGAAGTGGTGGGAGGCCGCAAAGCGACAATTGAAGAAGGACGGACATTTTCAGGTGCCGCTGAAGAAGAGCGAGCCGATCATTTATCAGGAGCAAGAAGTGACGCTCCAGGATCGCCTGCTGGAGGAATTCCGAGCCGCCAAGGGGCTGAAGGCGCGGATCGCCGTGACCGCCGAATTGCTCCGAAACGCCGGCGATCTTGCCGATACGAAAGCGGCCGCGGCGGAGGTCATCAGCGCACTCAATGCCGAGATTAGCAATTACCAACGCACCCAGCCGGCGGTGGCCCTCGAGGCGATCTTCGCTCGCGACGACGTCCGAAGCCTGGCCGAGCTGCCCCCCGGCGCCGACGAGGTTCAAGCCCAGGCGATTTGGGTTGCCGAGACGCAACTCGGGCCGCTGCTGGAGCAGCTTCCCGCCTCCAAACACCACCGGGCGCTTGAGTCGTTTAAGGCGGCGCACCCCGACCGCTGGTACGATGCGCTACGGCTGGCGTTGAACAGCTCTTCGGCCAAGCTCTGCCGCGAGCTATCAGGCCTGCTCGTGCAGGAAGGCAAACTCGATCTGCTCAAGGAAACCCTCGCTCGCCGCATCAGCCAGCACACCGCCAGCAGCGAACTGCTCCTGTGGCTGGCCAAAGACCGCAATGACTCCTTTGCCGATATTCTCGGGCCCGAGGTTTTTCGCGCCATGCTCACCGCCATGGAACGCGACCAGTTCAACGAACGCCGGTCTAATCGTTTGCGCGATTACATCATGGACGACCTGGAATTGCTGGTCGAACTCATCGGCTCGGCAGACTTCGAGGTCATCAAGGACCTGACGCGCGCTTTGCAGTTTTCCCCGTGCTTCGACGACATGGACAAACGTTCATTGCTGGCTCGCATCGTGAAGAGTTATCCGGCGATCCAGTCGCTCATTTCCGGGGAGCAGACCAGGCAGGAAGCCAGCCTGCTGGTCTCCTGGGCGAGCCTGGAGCGGCGCAAGAATGAGTATCACGAGCTGGTCGAGAAGAAGATCCCCGCCAACTCCAGGGAGATCGCCGTGGCGCGCGGCTATGGTGACTTGAGGGAGAATCACGAATACAAGGCGGCCAAAGAAATGCAGAAACTCCTTATGCGCCAGAAGGCGGAGCTCGAAAGCGAGCTTTTGCGGGCCCGGGGCACCGATTTCGCCAGCCCGCGCACGGATGTCGCCAGCATCGGCACCATCGTCCACACGACCGATCTCCAAACTCAGCAATCGGAGCGGTTCACCATCCTGGGCGCCTGGGACTCAGCCCCGGAGCAGAACCTGGTCAGCTACCTGTCGCCCGTGGCCCAGTCTTTACTGGGTCATAAAGCCGGGGACGAGGTCGAATTTGAGATACACGGCGTCGTCCACCGGCACCGGATTGACGCCATAGAGCCCTACCAGATCCAGGCAGCGCCGACGCCAGCGCCCGGTGAGAGCGCGGAAGTCGCGCAGACCTGAAAGCCGGCGTTGCTCAGACGTTCGGCAGCCGCGCCCTCTTTACCGGACCAAGGACCGCCTCCAGCCGAGGCGGCAGGGGTCCTTCGTTCCCCCGTCACGCTTTGCCGCCAAAGCTCACGTAGTCGTCCAGGTCCAGCAGGTCGAACCAGGTGGCGATGTCCTCGCGTTTGGGCGCCAGCTTGGCGTGCTCTCCGTGAAAGAACTCCCGCGAGTCAGTGTCCCCCGGCGCGCGCTGCTCGCAATACGCCGACCACGCTGCGATCTCGGATTCCGTGCGCTTGGGCTTCGCGTGCTTTTCAATCCACTGCAGCATTTCGCCGTCGCCTTTGCCGGCGGCGAGCGCCTGCTTGATCGCCGCGGCGCTCACGCCCACGAAACTAAGGAACCGCTGGTCGGTCGGGCAGTCGTAATGGTATTCGCCCTGTTTGCCGATGATGGTCGCGCGGCCTTTGTCCAACATTCGCGGAAGAATCACATAACCTCCCAACCGCACTCGCGGGCTGCGGGGCGGATGCTGTGTCAGATCTGGTGCATGTTTTAAACTCATAGAATGTGCTGTCTTGATTTCCAACGTACCTGCTGATCCGACCGTTGCCGGAACCGCTGGGGTGCGATACAAGATGCCGCCAGTCCTGGGGAATGCAAGCGCGCGGGCAATCCGAATCACCCATCCGACCGCGTTTCCTCCCGCCGGATCGCCTGCATTGTATCCGCCACGCCCAACCAACCCGTGCCGCGGGTCATCCCGTTGAGTGCGGAGGCGGCGGTTCTGTCTTCCGGCTCTCGGCCGGCGTCCCTGATTGCGGCCGGGAGGGTGCTCGGAACGGATTCGCCTTCGCCTTGGCGGCGTCCGGATGCTGCGGCAATTGCAGCGGGCCGGCAATTAGATAAAACCAGCCAACCAACAGATGGGCCGCTCCTGCCACGGACAACTCGATCAGCCCGAACGCGCCCGACCCGTACATGAAGATCGCCGCGCTCGCAAGCAATGCGCCGGGCAGGAGCGCCGCGCCTGCCAGGCGCCAACTCCCCCGCAGATTCAAGTCCCGGTTTGCGAAAAAGCCGAGCAGCCACACCGGCAGGGCATACAGCGTTGCCAGCACTGCCCAGATCAGCATCAAGGCCGTCACCACCAGACCGGCGGCGATGCCGAGCAAGGCCGGTGACCAGGCGCCCCACCACGGCACCAGGGCCGGCCGATTTAACGGCACTACCCAGCGTTGCGGATAGGCCCCCTGCACGAAACCCAGCAAGGAAAGCACCAGATAATTCGTCCGGCCGAACTCCACTTGGACATGGGCCGGCGAGCGCGCTTTGCCTTCGTGGTTCATATCCACTGTCAGGGCCAGGAAATGGCCCTCCGCGAGACGGGCCGGCGAGTCACCCTGCCAGTCAAGCTGCCCCGAGCGAATCTCTCCGGCCGAAGGCAGCCGGCTGACCGCCCGGCCAATGGTGGGGAACCAGGCAACGTGCAGAAACCAAAGGACCACCACGGCCGCCAGCAGCGCGACAATCAACTGAACCGCCATCAACCGACCGGGGGTTGCGTACGCAAAAGCGGCCACGCCGCGCGGCGTCAGGGGTTGCCACGCTACAAGTGGTTTTCCGGCCGATGAATCCATATTCGTCAGGAACGCGCTGGCTCGCGCGTTGCGCACACGGTGAACCCTACCAACTGCGGGCCAGTTTGTCCCGCAAGTTTGCGCGGCGGGCCGCAGACTCGGAGCCGGCGCCGCCCATGTGCCGCGACGAGAATTCCGCGGGACTAGCTCGCCGGCGGCTTGGGTGGCTGCTGTTCCGGGGGAGGTTTGGGTGGGGGCGTATGGATCACCGGGACCGGATACCGAATCTTCATCACATCATCCACCAGCACTTCAACGTAAAAAATGCCGGCAGTCTTGAACTCGACTTGAGGCAGGATCGTGAAAGTGGTCGCGTTATGCATGGCATCCTGCAGCGCAAACTTCACCTCGCCCTTACGCAAGACGGTGGTCTGGTCGGGCGCAATGAGCCGCACGGTTTCCACGAACTGTCCCACTCCCGCCGTCCAGCGGTTGAACAGGCTCAACTTGAACGCCATTATGGGCAGTTGCGGCACTCGAATGACAGTGATCACGCCGATCAGGAAGAAGTTTCCATTCGCCTCCTGGCGGATTTCCTCGCAGAGCAAGGAGCACTGGAGATCAGGCAAAATGCGGGTTGGCTGCATGGGTATGAATTCCTTGAATTGTCCGCGCGTCTCGGATTCAGCCAACGGCCGCTTCCGCCGCCCGCACCGTGTTCTGCATCAGCATCGCAATGGTCATCGGCCCCACTCCGCCGGGATTCGGCGTGATGCGGCCGGCGATCGGCTGGACACGCGCAAAATCCACGTCGCCAACCAGGCGTGTTCCGCCTTTGGCTGTCGGGTCGGGCACGCGGTTGACGCCGACATCCACTACCACGGCGCCCGGCTTCACCATGTCTGCCTTCACGAACTCCGCCACTCCCATCGCCGCGACCAGGATGTCCGCCCGCCGGCAATGCGCCCGTATGTCGCGCGTGGCGGAATGGCAAATGGTCACCGTGGCGTTCGCGTGCCGGTCCTTTTGGCACAGCATGGCGGCTAGGGGCTTGCCGACGATGTTCCCGCGGCCTAGCACAACAACCTCAGCCCCGGCCAGTTCGATCCGCGAACGCACCAGCAGCTCGCGGATGCCCGCCGGCGTGCAGGGAAGAAAACCGCTCGCATCACCCAGCATCAGCTTGCCTACGTTGAGCGGATGGAAGCCGTCCACGTCCTTTTGCGGAAGCACGGTGGCATAGACGGCGGCAGCTCGAATGTGAGAGGGCAGGGGCGCCTGGACAAGGATCCCGTGCAGGCGCAGGTCGGAATTCAAGCGACCCAGCAAACCCAGCAGATCACTCTCGCTGGTCGCCTCCGGCAGGACGTGTGTTTCCGACGCGATCCCCAGTTCCGCGCAGGTCTTCTCTTTTCGCCCCACATACACCTTTGATGCGGGATCCTCGCCGACCCGCACAAAAGCCAGTCCCGGCTGAAGCCCGCGCGCTTTGAGGGCGGCGATGTTTGGCGCCAGTTCGTCCTGAAGCTGTCGGGCGATGGCCCGTCCGTCAATAAGGTTGGCGGGCAGCATCACTCCACGACTTGGATCTTCTGAATCGTTAGGACGGGCGTGTTGCCCCAACGGTCGTCGAGGCCCTCTTCCCCGGTTACGATGATCCGCAGGCCCTTGTAACGGCGCAGGTCGAGGTCGGGTGAGGTGGTGTGGAGATAATCAATGGGTTTGCGGTTGTCCGGACTGATGAGCACGAACCTCGACGGCGCCTGAATGCTGGTCAAGCCGCGCACAATCCCCTCCCGCTGCACGATCCGTGGTGGCGGCGGTTCCTCCGGGAACTCGGGCGCTTCGGGCTCGACGACGACCGGAGTCGTCGGCGTGGTTACTGGCGGCGTCTCAACCGCCGGCGGGGGAGGTGTGACGACCGCCGGGGGCGGAACGGCTGGGGCCACCGCGGGCGGCGCGGCGACGGTCGGTGCCGCAGCCACTGTGGCCGGCGTTGCGACGGGTTCCGGGGCGGAGGGCGGAATGACCACCGGCGGGGAAGACGGAAGAACGGGCGTCGGCGTGGGAGCCGGCGCGACCGCGGGCTGCGTGGGCGTCACCGGGGCAGGCTGAGCTGCGGCGATGACGGACGGTCCTTGTTGGAGATACTGCGAGGCCATGAAGGCATACGCATTGGGCGGCGGCTCGATCTCGGTCCAATCGCCCTTCGTGTTCAGTTCTTTGATGGCATCCCCGCGCTGTAGGAGCCCGATCACGCTGTAGTTCTCCCCCGGGCCGCTGCGCAAGTTCAATTTCTTGGGGCGTACGGTCTTGGTGGCGGGATCTACGTACATGTTGTGTACCCAGACGCGCGCGCCCGGCGGCAGCAGAATCTTGGCCCAGGCCGAAGGCTCCTCCGGCCCGGAATTATTCCGCACGATCTCTTCGAGCACGGTCACGGTCGCGCCTTTGGTGACCCGGGTCACGACTTCGCTTTTGAGCTTGGCCTGGCCGCGCACGTTGACGTTGCTGGCAAACACAACCGCCGGGCCGGGCACCAGCGGGGTGGTCCTCAGCAGCGCCGCCGCGTCGGGTCTCCTGGTCACCGGCCCTTTCACAGCCTTCCTTACCGGCTGCTTTGAGGACTTCTTGACGGTCTTCTTTGGCGCCGACTTGGCGACGGCATCGTTGGTTCTTGCCGCCGCGGGCGCCAGCACGGGGGCCGGCGTGGCCGGAACGGCTGCCACTGGCGCAGCCGGGACTGGATTGGACATCTGTTGCGCCAATACGCTGGTCGAAAGCACCGCCCCCATGATTAGCCAATAGTTCGTTTTCATAAATCAACTCAGTAGAGATTTAATCTCCGGTTCTGTCAATGTTCGCCATCTGCCCGGCCGCAGTTCGCCGAGCTTGATCTTTCCAATTTGAATCCGCTGCAACCGTTTCACGCTGACGCCTTCCGCCTCGAACAGCCGCCGTATTTCGCGGTACTTGCCCTCGGTCAACTCCAGTTCTACCACGCTCTGCGCCCGGCTCACAGAAACGAGCCGCGCTTTCTCGGCCTTGAGCCGCTCGCCCTGATGAAAAAGGCCGCGCGTAAAACGGCCCAGCATCTCGCCCTCCGCCCGGCCCTCGACCGTGGCGAGGTATTTCTTGCGCACCCCGTACCGCGGATGGGTCAAACGCAAACTGAATTCACCATCGTTCGTCAGAAAAAGCAAGCCTTCACTGTTGTAATCCAGACGGCCGACCGAGTACAGGTGGCCCCACTCCCTGGGCAGCAGTTCATAGACCGTCGGGCGGCCGTGTTCATCCTTGCGCGAACAGACCAGTCCGCGCGGCTTGTTGAGCGCCAGGTAGAGCTTCCGTTTCGCCTGGATCGGTTTGCCATCTACCGTGACCCGGTCGTGATCCGGGTCAATCTTGACACCCAGTTCCCGCGCCCTCTCGCCATTTACCTCAACCCGTCCCTCCAGCATCATCTGCTCGCCAGCCCGCCGGGAGGCCACGCCCGCCCCCGCCAGGAATTTCTGCAATCGCACCATTTGAGTGCGTTAGGTTGTTGCGGCGTGCGGACCAGCAGACAAACCCCGGCTGGGAAGGTTGCTCATTCCGCAGGGCGCACTCGGCGCCGGACTAACTTTCCTTCTTGGTCTTCCTCAGTCCCGTGATGCGGTCGCCCGCTTTCCACTCGCCGCGCTTCTTGAGCACTTCGACGCGCTCAAAGCGCTTGAGCACATTCCTCTTGCCGCCCAACGTGGCGGCCGCGCGCAGACTCCGATGCTGTGACATAACTCAAATTCCTGTTTCGGTTCGGTAACGTATATCCGCTCCCGTCGGAAGCGGATGGAGTGTTTAGCATGCCATCCCCGGCTTGCCAATGCTTTATTTGACAGAATCTCCGGGGCAGGCGTAACTGGGAACCGCCACCGCGAGTCTGGAGCCCCGTTGGAGGCGGCATGCCCAAGCGCACGGGCCGGCCGCCACCCCAGACCCAGTGCCGATCGGCGATGTGTCCATTCCCGAGCATCCCGCCCGCGAGGAGCATGAGATAAGCAAGTGGCAGACCGAATTCGAGGCGATCAGACCGTGAACCTTCGGCAACCCGGCCGGGCCCGGAGAGGCCCCCAGCCTGTGTACACCGGAGGCACAGCGGATGCACACCGGAGGTACACCGGAGAATCCCTTGTGCATCCGGTGTGCCTCCGGTGTGCCTCCGGTGTACCTCCGGTGTGCACAGCGCGAAGTGCCGCAGACGCGGGCGCTTCGGTCCGGAATGAACCTGAAGTCTCCGGGTTTGCCGGAGGTTAACATCAGACTCAAAATCCCACCTGCTGCAACTCCCTGTAAATGTAGGACTTGTAGAAGTGTCACATGCAATGCAGGGTGAAGTGCCGGATTCGCTGGCAGGGCGGGAATGGACCACCGTTGGCCGCCAGCCATCACAAGTTCCCAGCCAGCACCGCCAGTGTGATTACGGCGATATACCGGTGAGTTTCCCATGGTGCCCGCTCCGCCTGGGAGATTCACCGTAGTTCCGCCGGGGAATCACCGTCTCGTCGCCGTTGCCGGTGCCGCGGTGGTGCCGAGGCTGTGTGGAGTGCAGGGGCCAGGTCCAGCCAAAACGGTCGCTAGTAGCGGCGAAAAGTTCTCCGCTCTGAGGTAGGCGCGGGATTGGTGTTTTAGCACAAGGTATGCCAATCGGTGAAGCATGGACAAAAACCTCACTTTCAGGCGAGGGAGTTAGGAGGCAAAAAAAAGATGAAAAAAAGTGAAAAAGTGCTTGCATCGGAACCGACACAGCTTAGGATGGCATCAAGTTTAGCGGAATTCCAGACGAATCTTGTAACAGGTAAAGCGATACAACTATGAAATCCAGGAGAATTCAGCGGTTTATTCAAGGCCCTTTGGCTGTGGCTTTGGTTGGAGTGAGCGTCTTGATTTGTGCACCGGCGAATGCCGCGCATGAGCCGATCTACGCGGTAGACCTGGATAACAACCTGACCATGTTTTGGAGTGATGCTCCCCAGACCATCGTTAGCCAATACGCGATCAGCGGCATAAAGCAGAGCGAAGAGATTCGTGGGCTTGATGAATGGAATGGAACCATCTACGCCTTGGGCAGCTTCGGCTATCTCTACACGCTTGATACTTTCGGCAACGCCACGCAGGTTGGTCCCCAGTTCTCCCCACCACTGAATGGCGCAGTGTTTGGCGTTGATAACGATGCGTCGGGCTTCCGAACGGTTGGTAATCTTGGCCAGAGCCTGTTGATAGATCGAACGCTCGGCACGGTGACTGGGGTACTGCCGAATGTCCCCACACGGGTGGACGCGGTGGCCTACAATTGGGTCTCGGGAACCTGGTATGCTGCAAACACGCTTACCGATACATTGCAGACTTGGAACCCGAATAGTGGCGCGGTCGTGAATGTTGGCATGGGGCTGGGAATTGATGCTGCCAGGAACAACGGTTTTGACATTTCGGCACTGACCAGCATCGCGTATATGGTTACGCCAGCGGCCAGCAGCGATCCGCAAGCGAACCTCTATACTGTGGATTTGCTCACTGGCATGGTCTCTCTCGTCGGTCAGATTGGGAATCCTGGGGAAGATTGGCTCTTCCGAGCCATGACGGTTGTTCCTGAGCCAAGTTCAGTTACCCTGTTGATTCTGGGTGCCGTCGGGCTGTTCTTCGTGCGGCGCCAGCGCTCATAGCACGCACGATTTTAAGTTTATTATTCTTCTCTTTTGTGAATCGGTCGCAGCTTCGGCTGCGACCGATTTGTTTCGCGGGTAATGCTTTTCACCAAATTGTGGCGACGGCGCTAGGTGAATCCGGTCCAACTTTGGTTGCCAGGTTGAAGGACTGCTGAGTAGGCTCGGCCAACGAAGCAGGCACCGCAGATGCAGAAGAGGGCTGACACGATGTGCAAATGCACACCCCGGCACGGAGCCAGGAACAGGCGAAACCTCGCGCAATGTGAGGCTCGGATGGGCGGATTGATTGAGCTAACCTTTGCCCGCATGCGTAGTGCCCGTTTGGCGTTCTGCATTGTGGCGCTACTTGCCACGCCAGCTCAGGGGGATGACATCTCGTTGGTCCGAGTGGGGGAGCGGTGGCGTTATTATCGGGGCACAAACGAGCCGTCCTGCCCGGCCACCGCCTGGCGGCAGGAGACCTTCGACGATTCAAACTGGCTCGAGGGCGAATCTGGATTCAGCACGACGGGCTATTCCGACACCTTCGAGGCAACGTACTGGAACCAGTTGGGTCCAGCACCGCTTACGCGGTCCTTTTATCTGCGGCGCAAGTTTACGGTCGCCGATCAGCAGGCCGTGAAGTGGTTCATCCTGCGCCTGGATTATACCCATGGTTTCGTGGCTTACTTAAACGGCCAGGAAATCGTGCGCCGCGGCTTGACCAATGATCCCGTCGCCTACAACGATTGCGCGGACTACCATTTCAGCGGGGCTGCCGAAGATTTCGACATCAGCGGCTTCTCGGGCCTGTTAAATGCGGGGGAAAATGTGCTGGCGATTCAGGTGCATACAGCGGCGAGTAACCCTCCCGGCTACGGGAGTTCGATGCGGCTGGTGCCGGAGCTATTGGCTAATTTCCAGCGCGGGCCGTTTGTGGCGAATGCAACCACGAATTCAATCCAGGTGATCTGGCGCACCCCGGTGGCTGCGGACAGCATCGTCGAGTTTGGCACCGATCAAGCCTTGGCCAGCGTGATTTCAGATTCTACCCTCACGACCAACCACGTCGTCACCCTCACTAACTTGCTGCCTGGGACGGAGTACTTTTACCGCGTCCGCAGCACCGCTGGGGCGCGTTCGGCCAACTCACCCACATTCTCTTTCCACACGTTCAAGCCGAACGGCGATTTGACCTTCCTGGTTCTTGCCGACACGGAAGACGGGAGCTTGACGAAATGTCGGCTGGCTGACTCGATGGAACAGACTGAAGCAGACTTAGCGCTCCATTGCGGCGACCTCATGTACAACTATTTCAGCCCGGGGCGCGAAGACTACCGGTGCCTGAGTGTCTATGGCCGCCAGATGCGCTCCGTGCCCTTCTACTTCAGTATGGGGAATCATGATATCAATCCCACGTTGTTCGATGAGCCCTTTCTCCAGACGTTTTATCTACCAACCAACCCAGTTACCGGCACTGGGCATTTCTATTCGTTCGACCAGGGCGATGCACACTTCGCCGTCCTTTTCGTGCCCTGGCTCAAGGACGTTCCGCAATTAGTACCCTTTCAACTGAGCAACTGCTCGCCGCAGTACTGCTGGCTGACCAACGACCTGGCCACCAGCACCAAGCCGTGGAAGTTCGCGTTCATGCACGTAGGATTGGCTGACTCCGGGTACCACCGCCTGGACGATGACAACGCCAACGGCATCTACGACACTATCGAGTTGCAGGAATGGCTGCTGCCCATCATGCAGCGGTATGGAGTGCAGATCGTTTTCCACGGGCACAATCACAATTACGAGCGCAGCAACCCCATGCGAGGCCTTTACGAAATCACCACCGGTGGCGGCGGCGGTCGGCTACCGAACTATGGCTTTGTGGACGGGCGTAGCCCAGCCAGTTCACAATTCTATCTGCTTTCGGAGATTGTGCGGGTGACGATTCAAGGAGACTCGCTGCTGCTCCAAGCCATCGGCACCAATGGCGTGCCATTCGATTCCATGACCATCCAGCGCAGCCTGCCGCCGCCGCAAGAGTACAACGCAAGCTGGCACACCCCGTTAGTTGAGTCGGTTCCTGCCGACGACGGTTACGGCAACATCAATGGCCAGACGTTTGATTTCAGCGGCACACCCATCCCGGCCCTGGCCGGCGACTTCGCCAACCTGGGTCGCGTCTATGTCAACAACGATGCCACAAATCTGTTTATCGGTTTCGAGCAGATGATGATCTACTCCGACCAGAATGCCTTCCTGTTCCTTGAGTTGCCGGGGCAGGCCGGGGTCACCAACCTGACAGGATTGGGGGACGGCCAAGCTGGCACCACCGAAGGCGTGGACGCGCTGGATTTCCTGGAGAACCTCTCGTTCACGAACTTTGTTCCCTCGGTGGCCTGCGTGCTGGGAGATGAAAATGGTGACGGGCAGGATCGGCACTTTGTGCGGCCAGGCTTGGGATTGGATTTGGGCCAAGGGGTATTCCGGCTGGGCGCCAACTTCCCGGAGGTGAGTGGCATCCGGCTCCAACAGTTTAACCGCTCGCCGCAGGCGCTGGAGCCCCCAAAACAACTGCAGTATCCGGAGCGCAACGCCAATTTTATCGAGGTGGCAATCCCGTTGGATCAATTGGGAGGCCTGCGGCCGGGAGACGCCATCAGGATGGCGGCGGTGGTGGGGCGGTCGGGCTGTGACACAAACGCGCAGACCCGTGAACTCGACAACAGTTTCCTGGGTTCGGTGATGACCGGGTCCGGTCAATCGAATGTCGTGCTGGGTGGCGTCAGCGTGCGCCTGGCACCGGCCGTGTTAACGGTGATGGCGGACGATCAGGAGCGGCCTTACGGCGCTATCAACGGACCGCTGACTGTGAGTTACAACGGATTCCTGAACGGCGAGGATGCCGGGGTCTTGAGCGGCAGCCCCGCGCTGAGCACAGAGGCGGAAACCAATAGCCCGGTAGGGACTTATCCGATCCAGGTGAATCCGGGAACCTTGAGCAACGCACACTACGCGTTCGTTTGTGTTGACGGCGCCTTGACCGTGACGCAGGCGCTGCTGACGGTGCAGGCGGACGATCAGACGCGAGTGTATGGAGCGAGCAACGCGCCGCTGACAGCTAGTTATAGTGGCTTTGTGAATGGGCAAGACATCAGCATCCTGAGCGGCAGCCCGGAGGTGAGCACTGTGGCAGAGACCAGCAGTGCGGTGGGGACGTATGCGATCACAGTGAGTCAGGGGTCGTTGAGCGCGGCGGATACCAACTACAGTCTCGCGTTTCTACCGGGGACACTGGCCGTGACGCAGGCCGGATCCTCCAATGCCCTGGTTTCTTGGCAGAATCCATCCGTGAACGGGGACAACGTGACATTTTCGGCAATGGTGAGCCCGATCGCGCCAGCCACGACCACCCCAACGGGAACCGTGAGGTTCCTGAATGACGGCATGGAGTTGGACGCGGTCGGGTTGAGCGGCGGGATTGCGAGCATCAGCACGGTGTTGTGGACCCCGGGCACTTACGAGGTGACGGCGGAGTATCTCGGGGACGACAACTTCCTCGGCAGCACAGGCAGCCTCCATCAAATCGTGGCAACTCCGTGCAGCAGCACGAACTCCATTCTGGGCATCGCGGAGAATCGGACGAACAACATATTTACGCTTGCGCTCCTGGGGACGACGAACGCGCAGTATTGCCTGTTGGAAGCAACAAACCTGACGGCCAGCATGACTGAATGGACGGTGGTGCCAGACAGCACGAACATCGCTACCAATGGTATATGGTCTTTCACCTTGACAAACTCCGGGGCGCCGGTTGACGGTCTGCATCGGTTCTTCCGCGCCAGGGCGGTCAATCCTTGCCCGTGATTGCTTGAGACACTGTGGGTGGGCAGCGGCGTAGCCAGATGTCCGACGAGGCTGGCCTGTCTGACAACCTGGCGAACTTGCGTTCCGCAGGTCCGCTTCGGTCGAAAATGGACAAAGAGTCTCCTCCCAACGCCGGGTCTAATACAACAATCGTGTTCAGTAGGAATGGATGGTCAATGGGTAATCCCCGAACGTCCTCCGAGCTAAGGTTGAACTGGCGCCAGGACGGTGCGGAAGCCGATGGTGACGCCTGAGTAAGTCGGGTTGTAGCGGTTGCGCTGTGCCGAGCGACAGTACTGTGCGTAAAGGAAATAACTGCCGCCGCGCATCACCCGGTGAGAACCCGAAACCGCCCCTTGCGGATCGGTTACACTCCCGGGGGGATACGTTCCATACCAGTCCTGACACCATTCCCACACGTTCCCGATCATGTCACACAAGCCCCATCCGTTCGTTGCATAGCTCCCTACCGGAGTCGTCGTGGCAAGATAGATTCCGCTCGGATTATGGATCTGGCCCGTCGCGGCATCATACTCCCATTCCGCATTGAAATTGGCTTGTCCCGAGTGCAACCCGTTTCCTAGGTAAAACGCCGTCGTTGTCCCCGCCCGGCACGCATACTCCCACTCCGATTCCGTCGGCAACCGATACGCGTAATTGGCGGGAATCAGCCCCGCCACCCGCTCCCGCACCGTCCGCAACGCGCAATAGTTGGTGGCATCATTCCAGGTTACCTGCTCCACCGGACGATTCAGATCCCCGGCGAAATAGCTCGGGTTGTTTCCCACCACGGCCCGGTAATCGCCTTGCGTCACTAAATACTTCCCCATCCAGAAGCCCTGGCGGATCGTCACGACGTGCTGGGCCTCATCAAAGCCGGAGGACTCCCGCAGGGCCTCATTTGTCGGACTGCCCATCACAAACGTACCCGGCGGAATCCACACCATGTTGGTCGGCGTCAGGCTGGGTACGACCGTCGTCTGGGCTGGCGCCAGGACGGTGCGGAAGCCGATGGTGACGCCTGAGTAAGTCGGGTTGTAGCGGTTGCGCTGTGCCGAGCGACAGTACTGTGCGTAAAGGAAATAACTGCCGCCGCGCATCACCCGGTGAGAACCC
The DNA here is from genome assembly GCA_964625855.1 of uncultured Verrucomicrobiota bacterium. Taxonomy (GTDB): domain Bacteria; phylum Verrucomicrobiota; class Verrucomicrobiia; order Limisphaerales; family UBA8199; genus JAPLUA01. The sequence continues at coordinate 23,155 of CAZVFC010000019.1, forward strand.
GAAACCGCCCCTTGCGGATCGGTTACACTCCCGGGGGGATACGTTCCATACCAGTCCTGACACCATTCCCACACGTTCCCGATCATGTCACACAAGCCCCATCCGTTCGTTGCATAGCTCCCTACCGGAGTCGTCGTGGCAAGATAGATTCCGCTCGGATTATGGATCTGGCCCGTCGCGGCATCATACTCCCATTCCGCATTGAAATTGGCTTGTCCCGAGTGCAACCCGTTTCCTAGGTAAAACGCCGTCGTTGTCCCCGCCCGGCACGCATACTCCCACTCCGATTCCGTCGGCAACCGATACGCGTAATTGGCGGGAATCAGCCCCGCCACCCGCTCCCGCACCGTCCGCAACGCGCAATAGTTGGTGGCATCATTCCAGGTTACCTGCTCCACCGGACGATTCAGATCCCCGGCGAAATAGCTCGGGTTGTTTCCCACCACGGCCCGGTAATCGCCTTGCGTCACTAAATACTTCCCCATCCAGAAGCCCTGGCGGATCGTCACGACGTGCTGGGCCTCATCAAAGCCGGAGGACTCCCGCAGGGCCTCATTTGTCGGACTGCCCATCACAAACGTACCCGGCGGAATCCACACCATGTTGGTCGGCGTCAGGCTCGTCGCCACCGTCAGCACCCGGTAGAATCGGCGACCGGTCGCGGGGCAAGTCGTATCCACCCACAAGTGCGGATCACTGGTCAACGTGAGGTTGGTCAGCCGTAGCCACGAGTTGGTCTGTGCCAGATCGGTGACATATTGCACCTCGCACGCAGCCCCTACTGCCCCGGTGATACTCAGCCCCGGATACAAGCTCAACCCAAACGCAAGGGGGGATTGCGCAAATGTTCCTGGCGCTAACGCCCCAACGCCCAAGCATAGTATGCAGAGCGACCGAACCTGTCTTGAAAATCTAGCCTTCATAATCTCGAGGATTAGCGGTTGTTTGTCAGCCCGATCCAAACCAGAGGCACCGCACGCAGGGCGTCGGCATGCCCCAGCCGAGTGTCTCGTGGAGCCAATGGCAGGCATCTTGTCTGATGCCGGGCGAGAAGCCAAGGATGAAAGCCGCGCCGGAAGTTCGACTCGGTGGCCAATCCGGCCGGTTCCGAGCACGCTTCGTGCGTGGCTTGAAGTGGAGGCCAGCGCCGCCGGCTCAATCTGCGACCGCGTTACCATGCCGCCCAAACGTCGCGCCAGGAGGGTTGCACGCCGTGGCTAACCCGCACCCGATTCCGGGGTGCGCGGTCCGTCTTGTTTCCGTCAGGAGTGCCTCAATCCTGGAAGGTGTGTCTCACTCATCGCACAGCCGTCTTAATATCATACAGTGCAAACAGGCCCTAAGCCAGAGCCGTCTTATCCAGCACCAACAGCAGGGGGGTACCTCCCTTACGGGCACAGTATCTGCTCCTGGCTGTGAGGACAAGGCTTGATGTTGGAGCGCCGACGCGGCGGGAAACAACGCTCCGAGCCAATCTGGAAAGTGACAGATACTCTCAACGGTTTCGGACTTATGCCGGTCGGGAACACGGCCATAAAAGTGCCAGGAAGGCTAGGCTGCCGCACGGTACAATCACAGGAGCGTAGCCAGAGCACTGCACTCATTATACCCCTCATGAAAGGGGGCACCGCCGTATGCGCCTCTCGACCGCAGTACCGCTTTCACATCAAGCTATTGCTGGCGGCCTGGATTGGTTCGGCGTTGATGGTGCGGCCGGTGCCCGGTCAGGGGCAGTCATTAGCCAGTGTCAACCCGGCCCCCGGCAGCATCGTTAGCAACCTGTCACTGATCACTGTGACCTTCACCCAGCCGGTGGTGGGGGTTCGGGCGGAGGATTTGATGCTCAACGGCAGTTGCGCCACGAATGTAAGCGGCTCGGAGGCTGTTTATACCTTTGGCTTCAGCCTCCCCGGTTCGGGAGCTGTAGAAGCGAGCTGGAACGGGGGCCACAACATTACGGATCTGTCGGGAGGGCGGCTGGATGAGCTGGGCGCCAACACGGTTTGGGACTACACTTTGCTGGACACGTTCGCCCCGGAGGTGACAACGATTAATCCGGTTCCCGGCGCCACATTGACCCACTTGAGCCAACTTGCGGTCGTCTTCAGCGAACCCGTGACAGGCGTGGAAGCTTCCGATCTGCTGGTCAACGGCCAGGCGGCGACGCAAGTGACTAGAGAGGGCACAGGTCCGTACATATTTGCGTTTCCAGCGCCTGCCGCCGGGACGGTGGAGGTAAGTTGGGCGATGAATCACGGCTTGCAGGATTCGGCGGTGCCGCCGAACGCTTTCGGCGGCGGGCACTGGAGCTACACCTTGCGTCCGGGCGAAATCAGCGGCAACGTGGTCATCAACGAATTCGTGGCGGCCAACGTGCGCACCAATGGTCTGCGGGATGAGGATGGCGACCTGGCAGACTGGATTGAGCTCTACAACCGGGGTGAGACGGCTGTCAATCTGGGTGGCTGGTCGCTGACTGATGATCCGGAACAGCCAGACATGTGGGTGTTCCCGCCGGCGACCCTCGGCCCCGGCCAATACTTGGTCGTGTTCGCTTCGGGCAAGGATCGCCGTCCGACCGACGGGGCCAACCTGCACACCAACTTCCGGCTGAGCCGCTCCGGCGAATACCTGGGTCTGTTCAACGCGAACTTCTCCCGCGAAGTGGCGACGCAATTCCTACCGGCGTATCCCGAACAGCGGCCAGACATTACGTATGGGCTGTATAACGAGGCGTTTGGCTACCTGACCAATCCCACTCCCCGTTTGGAAAACAGCGGGCCGGCGGCGTTTGGCGGGCTGGCCGCCGATCCGCAAGCTAGCGTGCCCAGCGGCTTGTTCAAGAATCCATTCTCCTTGACGCTGAGCACGCCGACGCCAGGAGCCTCCATTCGCTATACCCTGAATGGGAGCGAGCCGACGCCGACCAGCGGGATACTGTATAGCAGCCCAATCGGTGTGACGGGCAGCGCAAGCCAGGCGGTAGTCAACGTGCGGGCAGTGGCGTTCCGTGGTGATCTCCTGTGCTCCCGTGTCATCACACGTTCTTACATTTTTCCCGATTATGTGCTGCTGCAGCCTTCCAACCCGACGGGATTTCCGGCTTTCTGGACGACACAAACCAATAGCGGGGGCAACGCGACGGTGGTCCCGGGCGATTATCAGATGGATCCGAGGATCATCACCAACACGGCTTACGCGGCACTGGCCGCCCAGGCCCTGACGAACCTCCCCACTCTCTCCATTGTGGCTCCCATTGAAGATCTCTTCAGCCAGAACCGGGGCCTATACGCCAATCCAAATCCTGTCGCCGCGGATAGTCTCTCGTGGGAGCGCACTGCTTCGGCGGAGTTGATCTTGCCGGACGGCAGCCCCGGCTTTTGCCTCAGCGCGGGGCTTGGCATCCACGGCAGCACCAGCCGCGATCCAAATTGGACTCGCAAGCACTCGCTGCGCTTGAAGTTCAAGCGGGACTATGACGGGAAGCTGGAATACCCGATGTTCGGCGATTCCCGAGTCGAGGCATTCAACACGCTGGTGCTGTCGGCGGGCCTTAACCTGAGCTGGAACAACCGTTTCGAAGCAGCCGGGGCGCGGGCGCAGTTTGTGCGCGACCAGTTTTGCAGCGACCTGCAACTGGAGATGAACCACCTCGCTTCGCATGGACGCTTCGTTCACCTGTATCTCAATGGGCTGTATTGGGGCTTGTACAACGCGCATGAACGGCCGGACGATAATTTCGTGGCGAGTTACCTGGGCGGCGACGACTCGCAATATGATGTCGTCAAGAATGGCAAGGGCTCACTTGAGGTCGTGGCCGGAGATACGAATGCATGGGGCGCGATGATGGCGCTGGTCAACAGCGGCTTGTCTGCCAACGGGCAGTATGAGCAGTTGCGGCAGCATCTGGATCTGGACGGTTTCATTGACTACATGATCGTGAATCATTACGCCGGCAATACGGATTGGGCCAACCACAACTGGTACGCGTATCGCCAACGGGCGGCTGGGGCGAGATTTCGATTCGTGAGTTGGGACGCGGAGATCACGCTGAAAGGGTTGGCGGACAACGTCACCGGTTTGAACCAACGCGGGACTCCTACAGAGATCCACAGCTATTTGCGCAACAACGCCGAATATCGGTTGCGGTTTTCCGACCGCGTGCAACGACATTTCGGTCCCGGCGGACCTTTGTATGTGGACAGCAACTCACCGGCGGTGGATCCGGCTCATCCGGAGCGCAATCGGCCCGGGGCACTCTACCTGAACCGAATCAGGGAAGTGGAGTCGGCAGTGGTGCTGGAATCAGCGAGGTGGGGTGACAGTGTTCCGGCCCGGACGAATAACCCATTCTCGCGGGCAGATTTTCTGACGGAGTTGAACTGGCTGACCAGTACTTATTTCCCGCAACGATCGAGCAATGTCTTGAATCAGTATCGAACCCAACTCTTGTATCCGAGTGCCCTGGGAGTGGCGGCGCCGATCTTCAACGCGCCGAGCGGCAATGTGTCCTGGGGATTTAACCTTACGATGAGTGCGCCCAGCGGGACGATCTACTACACGACCAACGGCGCCGATCCGCGGGTGTATGGCACGGGAATCGTCTCGCCAGTCGCACAGGCCTACTCCGGCACCGCGCTCACGTTGAATGACACGATGCTGGTCCGGGCGCGGGCCTACAACGGGGCCACTTGGAGTCCGCTAACGGAGGGGACTTTTGCGGTAGCCCAACCGCTCTTGCCGCTGCGGATCACGGAAATCATGTACAAGCCTAGTGGCGGGGACACCTACCAGTACCTCGAACTCCAGAATTTCGGTTCGACGACGCTGGACTTGACGGGTTGTGCCGTCGGCGGAATCTCGTTCACCTTCCCGACGGGCTTCACCATTGCTCCGGGCGCGGTCATCGTGCTAGCGAACGGCCTGAATCCGGCTGCCTTTGCGGCCCGTTACCCGGGGGTGACCGTGGCAGCCTATTTCTCGGGCAACCTGGCCAAGAAGGGCGAACGTGTCACGATCAAGGACGCCCTCGATCGGGCCGTGTTTGCAGTCAATTACGCAACCACCAACGGCTGGCCCGTGGTCACCGACGGTCGTTCAATCGAGTTGAACGATCCGGCTGGCGACCCTAACGATCCGGCCAACTGGCGCCTGAGCGCCACCGTCAGCGGCACGCCCGGGACAATCGCCGCCGTGCCGGCACCCGGTCCGGTCTTGATCAACGAGGTAATGGCACTCAACGTCAGTGCCCTGATTAACGGCGGCACCTATCCGGATTGGGTTGAACTGGTCAACACGAGCGCTGACAGCGTGAACTTGGGTGGGTGGAGCATCAGCGACGACGGCTATTCGGGCAAGTTCATCTTTCCCGAGGGCGCCACCCTCGCCCCGGGTGGTTTCCTGGTGGTCTTTTGCGACACGCAGACCAACGCGCCGGGCTTGCACACCGGTTTTGCGCTCAGCGGCCAGGGCGAGTGCGTTTTCCTCTTTGACCCGCAGGCCAACCGTGCAGACGCCTTTTCGTTCGGGCCACAAGTGTCGGATTTGTCGGTGGGGCGCGTGGGGGGGCATTGGCAGTTGACCGTGCCGACGCCCGGTGCTGGCAACCAGTTGGCCGCTGTGAGCGAGGCCGACGCCCTGGTGATTAACGAGTGGCTGGCCAACGCGGCGGCGGGCCAGTCGGACTGGCTGGAACTCTATAATCCATCGAGCCAGCCGGTGGCGTTGCGGGGGCTCTACCTGGGCACCAGCGAAGCGCTGTTTCAGATTACGGCCGCATCTTACCTGCCGGCGGGTGGGTACGTGCAATTGCTGGCCGACGAGTTACCGGGGCCCGACCACTTGAATTTCAAGTTGCCGGCCGAGGGAAGCACGATTGCGCTCTATGACGCCTTTGGAGCGGAACTCGACCGGGCAACTTACGGGCCGCAGTTGGACGGCATATCGCAGGGACGGTTGCCCGACGGCAACGGGAACATCGTCAGTTTTCCGGGCAGTGCCAGTCCGGGCACGACCAACTTTGTGGTGTCGTTCACCGGGCCGCGATTCAACGAGTTGATGGCGCGAAACGACTCGGCGGTGGTCAATTCCTGGGGCGAGGCTTCGGACTGGGTGGAGCTGTATAATCCCGGTCCGGGGACGTTCGACCTGTCGGGGATGAGTCTGAGCCTTGACCAGTTGGAGCCAGGCCAGTGGGTGTTCCCGGCTGGAACGAGTCTCGCGGCCGGCGGTTACCTGGTGTTGTGGTGTGACGGATCGCGCGCGGCCTCGACGGCCTCCTCGGCGGACCTCAACACTGGCCATTCGCTGGACAGCAATAGCGGGGGTGCATATCTGTTCAACCGTACGGGCCAAGTGGTGGACTACGTGGAGTATGGATGCCAGATCCGTGATCAATCCATTGGGTGCGCAGGGCAGGGGTGGGGGTTGCTGGCCAATCCGACGCCTGGGGCCGCCAATTCGGAAGTGGCAGCCTTGGGGGTGGTGGCCAATGTGCGTTTCAACGAGTGGGAGGCCCAGCCATCGAGCGGTGACGATTGGTTCGAACTCTACAACCTGGACGCCCGGCCGGTGGATCTCGGGGGCCTGTATCTGACGGACGATCCATCGCTGGCGGGTGTGACACAGTTCGCCATTGCCCCGCTGTCCTTTATCGCCGGGCACGGCTGGGCGGTATGGAAAGCCGACGGTCACCCGGGTAATGGTCGCAACCACGTGAATTTCAAGTTGGACGGCTGGGGCGAGTCACTGCGGCTGTATAGCAGCGACCAGGTTCTGCTGGACGCGGTGGATTTCGGGGTGCAGCAAGCGGGGGTTTCCGAAGGACGTTTGCCCGACGGCGGCGGCGCCATTGTCGCTTTTCCCGCGACCCCGACGCCGGAACAAGGCAATTTCCTGCCCTTGACCGGTGTAGTAATCAACGAAGTCTTGACGCACACCGATCCGCCGTTGGAGGACGCGATCGAGCTGGCTAACCTGACGGCCGACCCGGTGAATATTGGCGGCTGGTACCTGAGCGACAGCCAGAACCAATTGCTGAAGTTCCGCATCCCGGATGAGACGGTTATTCCGGCGGGAGGCTTCATGGTGTTTTACCAATGCCAGTTTGATCCCGAACCCGGGGTGTTTCCCAGCTTCGCCCTGGACTCGGCACATGGCGAGGGGGTGTATCTTAGTGCCACGGACGCGGGAGGGAATCTGACCGGTTACCGGACGGGGGTGGAATTTGGAGCGGCGGAGAACGGGGTATCGGTGGGACGTTACACCAACAGCACCGGGGTGGAGTTTGTGGCGTTGAGTCAGCGAACCCTGGGTATGGACAGCCCAGCGACGCTGGCCCATTTTCGCGCGGGCACCGGTCTGCCCAACGCGTATCCGCAGGTGGGGCCGGTGGTGATCAACGAACTGATGTATCAGCCGGTGACGGTGGGGATCTCCAATCTGACGGAGAATCCGAACGAAGAGTTCATCGAGCTGTATAACCTCTCAACGAATAGCGTGGCGTTGTTTGATCCCAATAATCCGGGCCACACGTGGAAGTTGCGCGGGGGCATTGCCTTTGCGTTCCCGATGGGGACGGTTCTGGAGGCGCAGAGCCATCTGCTGGTGGTGGGCTTTGATCCGATGGCTGATCCGGCAGCACTGGCGGCATTCAGGGCTCGGTATGATGTAGATGTTGCCACGACCGTGGTCGGTCCGTTCCAGGGTCCGCTGAGCAACGCGGGCGGAAGCATCGAGCTTTACAAGCCCGACGCGCCGTCGCCTGCGCCGGAAGCGGGTTTCGTGCCCTGGATCCTGGCCGACCGGGTCAACTACGGCATCACGGCTCCCTGGCCGGCCGCGGCTGCGGGGGGCGGGGCTTCGCTGCAACGCCGGGTCGCATCCGCTTTCGGGAACGACGCGCTGAACTGGATGGCGGACCCGCCCACTGCCGGGCGCACCGATGCACCGCAGGGCCGCCCCGCGCCACCCGTTATCACTGCTCAGCCGCAGGATTCCACGGTGCTGGCTGGAACGACCATCTCCCTCAGTGTCACGGCACAGGGTTCGCTGCCCATGACCTACCGCTGGCAACGCGACGGAGTGGATTTGCCCGGCGCGACCGACTCGTGCCTCACTTTCTCCAACGCGCAACCGGCGGATTCTGGCCACTACCAGGCTTGGGTCAGTAACACCATTGGTTCGATCTGCAGCCGCATCGCCGCTCTTTCCGTGCTCGCGCCGCCAGTCATCACTGTCCAGCCTTACGGACTATCGGTCAATCTCGGAGCCACCGTAACCCTGAGCGTCGCCGCTTCCGGTTCCACGCCGATGCAATTCCAATGGTACTTCAACGGTGAACCGCTGCCCGGCGCGACGAATTCTTCTCTCACGCTGAGCGGAGTGGACCCAAGTCAATCGGGCACCTATGAAGCCGAAGCCAGCAATCCGGCGGGCGTGGCCGCCAGCCAACCCGCGACGTTGACTGTTGCCGGTCTGGACAGCGACGGTGACGGGATCCCGGACTCCTGGATGATCCAGCATTTCGGGCATGCCACCGCCCTTCCGAGCGATCATTCGCTGCCACAGGACGACGCGGACAGTGATCGCCAGTCTAACCTGGAAGAGTATTTGGCTGAAACCAATCCGCTCGACCCGCAGTGCTGCCTGAAGCTGAAATCCCAAAGGCTGCACGCTGGCTCCGGACAGCCCGAATTCTCATTCACCGCGATGGCCGGAGTGGGTTACACCTTGCAGTTCTGCGATGATCTCGGCTCCGACCTGTGGCATAAGCTTAACGATGTGCCCGCGGACCCGACAACGCGGATTGTCCAGGTAAATGATCCACACGGAGCGTTGGAACCCTCCCGGTTCTACCGCGTTGTCACCCCGATGCAGCCTTGATAGGGACCCGGTAGGCCATCCAATCAATTCCTGGCGCGTGAGCCGGTCATTGAGAGGTCTATTGGAGGGAGGTACGAGGCACGTCTCGATGAGCCAGGCAGGCCACTCCGCCACCAACTCACCCCGCTCTTGCTTCTCCGCGACTTGATCTTGCTCGCAAGGTGGCTAAGTTCAACCCATGAACGCCATTCATTCAAAGGTTCTGCATCGCCGCCATTTTCTCCGTCTGCTCGGAAGCACCACCGTCTTCTCCATTTTGGGTGTGACTGGCCTGACCACATGCGCGGAGCCGCGCAAGGGGCGCCTCAAACAAGCGGTGTGCCGCGGGGTATTTCGGGGCGCCAAACTGGATCTGGAGGGTGAATGCCGCGAGGCGGCACGGTTGGGAGTCCATGGCATTGACCTGGTCGGGCCGGATGCATTCCCAATCCTGCAGAAACACGCGCTGATTCCGACGATGGTTCCCGGCGGCAGCGGCATCAAAGCGGGCATTAATGACAAGAAGAACCATTCGGCCATTGATCTGAAAATGAGAGACGCCATCAAGGCGGCGGCGGCGGGCGGATCTCCCAATGTGATCGTCCTGGCCGGCGACCGGCAGGGGTTGACAGATGAGCAAGGTCTCGAGAACAGCGCGCTTTTCCTGGACAACATCAAGGGTCTTGCCGAGGAACACGGCGTGACCTTGTGCATGGAGCTGCTGAACAGCAAAGTCAATCACCCCGGTTACATGTGTGACCACACCGCTTGGGGCGTCGAACTCTGCAAGCGGGTCAACTCGCCGCGGGTGAAGCTCCTGTATGACATCTACCACATGCAGATCATGGAGGGCGATGTCATCCGCACCATTCAGCAGAACATCAAATACATCGGCCACTTTCACACGGCGGGCAATCCGGGCCGCCATGAGTTCGACGATACGCAGGAACTGAATTACCAGGGGATCTGCCGGGCGATTGCGGACCTGGGCTTTCAGGGCTGCCTGGCGCACGAATACACCCCCACCAAGGAACCCATCCCAACGCTGGAGAAAATGCTGCGCCTTTGCGAGGTCTGAATTCAGCCCACTGTATCTCGCCCCGGCTACCCGCTGCCAGTCAGTTTGCGGCAACCGGCGGCAGGCCTATCCCCTATCCCTTGTCGCGGCTAGTGCCCCGAGCAACCGTAAGATAGCGGGTCGGTCACGGGCGGCGGCAATTCCTTTAGCTTAGTCAGCTTGACACGGAAGTCCTCCGGGCCCCGCTCCAGATAGTCCCAGGTGAATGTCTCGGGGAATTCGGCCTCGAATTGGTAGCGCAACGGCACGGGGTCGTGGTCGTTGAGCAGGATGAAGTGATCGCCAACTGGCAACTCACGCCAAGTTTTCAGAATCAGCCCGTGCTTGATCGAGCATGGAATCGGGCGAACATCCATCACTTTGTCTGTGCCAATGGAGGATTCGGTTCGGGTTGTCATAAATCATTGCGGAATGGTCAAGCCGCCGGCCGGCGCTAAGGCCTGAGGCCAACGCGGGCGCGGCCTTCGTCACTCATCATCGCCGGCTGCCACGGCGGATCCCAGACTACTTCGACCTCAGCCTCGTCAACGCCTGCGAGGCTGCACAGCGCGTTCTTCACACCCCAGGCGATGCTTTCGTGCATCGGGCAGCCAGGCGTGGTGAGGGTCATCTGGACGGTGACTTTGCCGCCCTCAATGCGGGTGCCGTAGATCAGGCCGAGGTCAACAATGTTGCAATCAATCTCAGGGTCCACTATCTGGCGCAGGGTTCCGAGGATTAGCGCTTCGTCCAGTTTGGGTGCATTCATAGAGTATTGGCTGCGGCGGGGCGCAAGCCCAGGGGTTCAATGCGGGGATGAGTCAGGTGGCTGAGAATGGTGGCCACGTTCACGGCCAATACGGCCAGGCTGACCGCCAGCAACGCAACGCCGCCCCGAACGCCGGCTTGACTCTGCAGGACGATCGCCACGCTCGTGGAGCCCAGACCCGCCAGCCAGGTCCAGTAGCCGACATTCTGCAGCCGCGGCGAGTAGAGATTCGCCAGCGAGGGAACTTTCTTCAAGCCGATTTGCCGGCTGTAGCTGCCATACCAGACCAGGAACGGGACGATCTTATAGAACATGCCAATGATGGCAAACGACACCACGCCCAGCAACGCCAGGAAGCCATAGACGTTCTCAAGCTGCCCAGTCAGTTGTGTGAGCGGCAGGGCGGGCCAGGACAAAACTAACGCGAGAATGGAAACCGGGGTGAGCAGGCCGAGTGCCGTGAGAAAGTACTTCAAGCCCCAATCCAGCGCGCGGCGTTTGCGCGCCCGGACGATCGCGATGATCTCCAACCCATACACCGCCAACGCCGCCACGCCGATCAAAGCAAACACCGGCTTGAGCGGGCTGCGAAGCAGGATCGTAATGAACGACCCAACCAGGCCCGCATTGAGGAGGACGATCGAAGCCCGGGCGCGGCGAGGATTTTGGATTTCGCTCAGCGCGAACATTGGTACAAGCTTGTAAGAGACCCCAACGATTAGCGTCACGAACAAGCCCAGCACTCCCAGGTGCGCATGCGCGTGCATCGCGCCGATGGCATCAAAGCGTGCCGTGAAGGCCGCCAGCAGGTTCAACCCCTGCAAGAGCACCCTCATCGGGTTAGCCGGGGCCATGCCTTCCGCCACCTCGTAGGTGCTCTTGCCCACGGCGATGGTCAGCCCCACCAGCACGGTGAGCAGGAGCCAGCCGATCGCGGAGGCGACCGCAGTCGCGATGAGGTTCCACCGCGGAACGCGCAGCAGCGTCCGGGCGACGTTATAGACGAACAGCCCCACGCCGACGGCGAGAACCGTCCCGAAGTGGCCGACGTGCTTCAGGTTCCAAGTCCAGAACATCCAGACCATTCCAATGAAGCCGACGGCATGGAAGACATACTGCCAGGCAGCCAGCTTCTCGCTGTGGAGCTTGGCCTCCAGCGCCACCGGCACAAGCTGATACATGGCGCCCATGACAATGGTGCAAATCCAGCCCAGGACGAACAGGTGGGTGACGGCAATAATGTGTTGGTTGTAGTGGTAGGTCGCCAGGAGATCCGGCCGGAGCAGGAGGCAGCCGACTCCCGTCACCAGGGCCAGCAGCCCGGTAACCATAAACCTGAGCGGCAAGGTTACGGAGGGCGCGTGCGGGCCGAATACCGGATTGGTGCTGCTCGGGGAGTTCATCAATCGCGCGGGCGAATCAGGGTAATAAAACTCCCATCGGCCTGCTCCTCGCTTTCGCCGATGAATCCGCGCTCTTCCAGTTGGGCGTAAAGGTGCATCGGACGCCGGTCCGTATGCGCGCGCATTCGAGCCCCTTGGGGCATAGCGGCCACCGCCTCCAGGACCTTAACCAACGGTTGCGGCGGTTCTAGGCCTCGGGCATCCACATCGAGCACCGGCGGCCCGCCGCACGACCGGGACATTGGCCGCCGCCGGGATTCGCCGGACAAAGGGAACGTGTTTGCGCCTGGGGAAGTTCCGGCGGCGCGAGTAAACCGCACCTCGTAGTCACCCGTCTCGGTCGGTCTGGATTGATGGTCGAATCCCTGCTGTGCCAGCACGGCGTAGAGCGGCGCCGGCTCGAAAGGGGCGATCAGCAGCAACTCCTCATCGCCCTTCAAATGCGCAACCGTCTGCATGATCCGCGAAAACGGCTCCCGGCCGTTGCGGACATCTTCTCTCACGTCCAAGGTGATAACCGTTTGACTCATAACGAGCATAAGCTAGTCATGAATCGGCGAGGCAGCCTTGACGCAAGTCAAAGCTTGTTGCGTGAGGTCCGATCCCGGTGCAGCACCACTGACAGCGCAATCCCACCCTGCGCGGCGAAATAGGTTCCCAGCACGAGCAGCCGCCCCCATTCGATCGGATGGCAGAACCTTTGAAAGGCCAGCACCGAGTCCGAGACCACAAACAGAGCGGCTCCGGCCGCTGCCAGGATTGCGGCGGCATCACGTTTCGACGCGGCCAGGCTGGCGGCCTGGGCGGCCATGGCCAGCAACGCCACCGCATAGAGCAACACCGGGATCCGCAACGATCGCGCCACCCCCGGCCAGAGCCAGGGCAGCAGCACCATGCCCCATATCCCCCAAAGAACTAACGGCAGCTTGTGCCCCGCCAGCCGGCTGCCGCTCGTGAAGGCCCAGAGGTAGCATGCGTGCGCGGCAAGGAAACTGCCGAGCCCGGCCACGAAGTAATCCCCGCGTATCATGAGAAACACATCGCCCAGGGCCGAACAGGCAAGCCCCGCCACGACGCTCCACTTGTAACGAGCCGGTACATCCCGGCTGGCCGTCGCGGCGCTCACCAGAAAGAACAACGTGGTCGAGGCAGTGTTGGGGAAGCCGTGCCAGGTGGGAAAACAGCCACGCCACCCCACCACCCAAACGGCGCTCACCGCGGCGGCGCAAACCACGAGCAGCGGGAGCCACCCGATGCGTTTGGGCGCACTCATGAAGAGTTGTTTCCACATACCGGTTTCCCTGGGCGTGAAGATATGCGCCCGGCGACGAGGGCGGCAAATGCTTTTTCACCTCTGCATCGTCCCATCCCGACTGGCTCGAAGGCCAAGCGCCCGGTGGTGTTGAGGAATGGCGAATAGGGCAGGCATATCTGCCTGCCGCGTCATGCCTTAAAAAGTAAAGATTAGTATTGACGGCGTCCCTTCAACCATTTAATCTGCGCATCAAGTATATGCAGACTTCAGTTCACAGTTGTCTGTCCGTGCTCAACTTCCTCTAACAAGAAAGGACCTGCTATGAAAAACTCCTCAGCTACATTCCGCAGTTCAATATCACTGGCGCGTGCCGGTTTGGCATCCGCTTTGGCCATCATCCTGCTCGGCGCCGCCGCACCACCGCTGGCCGCCCAGTCGGATAACTTCAACGACGGCAACGACACCGGCTGGACGCACTACTCGATAACGGGCTTTTATAATCCGGCCTTTCCCGGGAATGGTTATTGTCCGTATGGTGGGACAACCTACACCTTCCCGAATGACGACAGCGGCGGGCTGGCGTATCACCTCGATGCGGCGGCAACTATCTTTCCGCCGACCGGAACCGACGCTTATGGTGTGCAGAACGCCCGCGGAGGGAGTTACCGGGCGACACCCACCTACACCACTCGCTTCTCGATGAGCACAGACTTGCTGGCCTGGAGCACGACTGGGCGCCCCACTGTAGGTTTCCTGTGGTACATGCATGAAATCTACCTGGGAAGCACCAAGGGCTACGCCGGCACTTGGTCACCCGAGGCCGGGAATATCTATCTCAGCATGATCTACAACGAGGGGCAGGCTTATTATTTCGCCGCCCTGAACAAGGACGGTGATCTGACGCTCAAATCCACCGATCGGATTCGGATGGAGGCGAGCAGCCATGACGGCCAGACCTTTGTGATGACAGCCTACAACCAATTGGAGCCGAACACGCCGTGGTGCTCTGCCATCGGTCAGGACACGGCGTGGTACGGCATCGGTGGCAGCAGCGGCTATCTCATCTTTAATGAAGATTATCCGGCGAACTATGGAGCGAGCGTAACGTTTGACAACTACGTTGCGACTGAACCGGCAGCAGGCACGATGCCGGCGATGGTCACCGACGTCTATCCGCCGCCCGGAGGGAAATGCACCACCATTTATGCGACGAACACCGTCATGATCCTGAATCGCGACACGAGCGTGACCTACGATAACGCATCAATCGCGCTGTGCCTGGACGGCGTGTGGCTTCCGCAGGCGTCCATAGGCATAGACTGGAATATAGACTGGTCGGGGGTGTACAAGCCTGGCAATCGCTCCTACCCCAACGTATTCGGCGGGGCGACGGTCACCTATCCCATCACCAACCTCCTGGCGTGGGGCAGCAAGCATACCAATATCTTCGCGTTCAAGGATAGCGCCGACGTCTGGCGGACCAACACCTGGACGTGGACCGTTGCCTATCCGTACCTCTTCGCCAGCAACAGCCTCCCTGTTGGCAGCCTCACCGCCCGAGGATTTGATGTGCGCATGGCCCAGACCACCAATGGCGGCGTGAACCTGGAGAACAGCCTGGCCCGTGCGCGCCAGCAACTGGCTGGTCTGATCCCGGTTGATCAGCGGGCCACCAGCATCGTTCAGGTCCTCGACTGGAACAAGAACTCCGCGTATCCGGCCAACGTGCCGGGCTTGTGTCCCGGAAACAACGCCGCTCCCATCAACATCGCGGTGGAGTCTTGTGCTTACCTGCATTTGACGGCCGGCCTGCACCGCTTCCACATCAACACCGACGACCGGGCTGGAGCGTACTCGGGTGTTAACCTGGCCAGTGCCAACGCGTTGTGGGAGGCGTCGGGTTCAACCGCCAACACCACCTTCGAATTTGCGGTCCAAGCCGACGGATTGTATCCGTTTAGCTGCCTCTGGGAAGAAACAGGCGGCAGCGCGGCGCTTCATCTCTGGTCGGTGGATTTGAATGACCTTTCCGAAGTGCTCATTAACGACGCGGCCGACCCGGCGGGGGTGGTCAAGGGCTATTATCCGGTGGTCTGCAAATCGTCGGCGGCCGCGGCCGGCCCCTATGCTTTGGCAACCGGAGCGGCGAACGTGCTGAACGTCGTGGACCAATTCAACAGTGACTGCGGCGCAGCCGTGATCGGCCAAAAGGTGACTGGCGGAACGCTCACCCTCCCCATCTCCGGCACGATGCAGTTCTATCGGCTGGATGCTCCGCGAAAGACGACTATCACGAACATTACTAAAGACGGGTCCAACGTCGTGATTACCTACCAGCTCCTATAGGCGATCTTGCATTCACGCAACGGCTGGCCGTCTCGGCCAGCCGTTTTTTTGCGCGCCCTCACAAGGCCCGTGCGCCGCAACCCGCCCAGCCCTATTTGCTCCTCTCAAACAGGGCCACCGGTTTTTCGAATACCATATCCTCCAGCCGCGCTGTGCCGGATTGATGCGCTTTCCGGAAAGCCACCACCACGCTCCGGCCATCGCGCTTGAGGCGCACCCCCACCGCTGAGCCGCTTTCCAGCCGCTTGGCTTTCCACTCGACGGGCTGCCCCGTGCGGTATGGCGCGATGACGGTTAAGACCTGGATTTCCCGGCGCCGTTCGCGCGTCCCGGCCTCGAGGTGCCACTGGTTCGGGAACTCGCGTTCCGACTCGGGTTCATAGCCGTCCCATTGGCGGAAGTTCAGCGGCACCGGCGACAGGTATTGCACGATGGCCCCCGCCTTCGGCTGCTCGATCGTTGCGCGCCCGGCTGCCTCCTCGAGCTTAAACGGTCGGTGCGCATGCAGCATGAGCTGGAACGTCGCTTCGTTCGTAGCCGCCAGGTCGTCGCACACCACGATGAGGTCGGGCTTGATGAACGCAACATACCGCCGATACCGCTCCAGCCGGCCCCCGTAGGCTTCGGTGGCGCTGCCGACGACATAATCCATCGCGGGCGACAACTCGAAGTCCAGGATGCGGCCCGTGGAGGACGCGTTGTGGCTGCGCTGGCCCTGGCCGTCCACGAGCACTGCGTTGTGCGCCCGGGTACTGTGGCACCATTGGTAATGGAACTTGCTGCCGTGATGGTCCCGATAGACGCACGTGGTCAGCAACGCCTCGCCGTAGGCGTTGAGCTGAAAGCTGTTTTGCGGGTTGTGACCGTGGCTCTGGCTCCCGAACGGGCTGGCCTTGAACAGCAGGTGCACATCCTCCGCGCTGTTTGTCAGCGTGGTGTGAAGGCTGGCGACGCCGATACCGCGGAACACCTTGGACGAGGGCAGGTCGGTCGGTGGCCGGGCTTCGGGCAGTTCCGGCAGGTTGGCTTGATACAGGAAGCCAGCAAGACCTTCCGCGCGATTCATCCGCCATTGCTCCGTCCACCAGCGCCAGTAACCCGCGTGCGAACTCTCTGGCCGGTTGCCCACGCCGCGCTCGAAGTACTCCATAAACGAGCCCACGCCCGCGGAGGGCTTGTGGTAGGAAAGGTCCCCAAAGCCCATGTTCGGTGAGCCGGGTGGGGCGACGTAGAGCGGGAAATCGCCCACCTGCGCGAAGAACGGTTTCTTGAGTCCGTCAATTTGGAGCGCCGAGTTCGCGGCTTGCAGCCACCAGACAACCTTGCCCATGTAGCCCGCCCAATAGGCTGCTCCCTCGTGCCAGCCCCCGTCGTCGTCGCACCAAACCGGGTAAGCCGCGTAGAATTTGTTCACGGCGTAATCCAGCCACGTCTCGGCTTCCGGGATTTCGCCCAGGAACGCAATCGCGCACTCGCCCAGTTTGTGAAAGGTGCGGTTGCCGTGGCTGCTGAATGGCTGGTTCAAATGGCCGACGCCCCGGCCCACTTCACCGCTCTCCCAGGCGTCGAGCGCGCGGCGGCGCATGACCTGCCGCACCTTGTCCCGGTCCTCCGGCGTCAGCACGGCGTAAGCCCAGTCATACGCGCGCGGCAAACGGTACAGCATCGGCTTGGCCGCCTCGCAGTTGAGCCGAAAGTTGGTCGGACCGTCGGGGTCCCAGGCGGCCAGGTGCAAGATCCGTTCCCGGGCGGCCTCGCCGTACTCTTTCTTCCCGGTCATCAGGAAGACGAAGGCCAGCGTTTCCGCCTCCTGGCAGGCCCGCTCGGTTTGCATCCGGTTTGGCCACCAGAAAGCGCGCGTCGAGGGGTCCCGGTTCGAACCGCGGACCGTCGGTTCCGGGGTTGGCTGGGCCTTCAGCAACTTGTCGGCCGCCGCGCGCAAGCCTGCGAACTGCGCGGCCGCAGCCCCGCCGGCCTTCCCCTGCCCGGCTGCTCGCAGCCGGGGCAAGTCCTCCGGTCGCAGCAACAGGCGGGGATGCCCCGGCGGCACCCGCTGGCGCTGCTGCGCACGCGTGGGCATCGGGAATTCGACGGCATGGGAGGTTACGATGAACTTGCGCACGACGCTCCAGTTGGAATGCTTGCCCTCCTTTGTGGCGAACCGGTAACGCCAGTAATACTGTCCGGGGGCGAGGGGAACATGGTGCGTATAGGTGTTGAACGGGAGGCTCTCCGCCGTCGTTGCGGTGGCGAAATCCGCATCCAGGCTCCACTCCACGGTGTAAGTCTGGGCGGCGGGATCGTGCAGCCAGGTCAGGGAAGGCGGGTTGAAATAGGTCGTCGCGCCATCGGCGGGGCGATAGCCGATTTCGTCCGGCCGGGCGGCGCGGTTGCTCACTTGCGGTTCCGTCCGCTTCGGCGCGGCCGGCGCGCCCCAACCCCGGGGCGTGACAACGGAGGCCAGCGTGCAAAGGGAGGCTAAAAGACAGATCAAACGCATCTCAATCTCCTGATCGGTTCAACGGCGGCATGGACGTTACGCCCAGGCGTAGCGGCGGCAGAAACTGGGTCGCCAGCTTCTCCGTGAGGTTAAAGATCACAAAGCCCTCCGCTCCCAACTCGCGCGCCAATTGGATTTGGCAGGCAAGCTGCTCCGGACCCGAAAGCTTGTGCGACCCGATCCCGGCATAACAGGGTACCTTGTGGTTGACCACCGCTACCTGGCTGCGCAGCCACTTTGCGAAATCGTCGTCGTCCGCCTCGTAGTTCATCGGGCACACGAAATCGAGGTAGCCGGCCTCCACCCACGCCTGCGCCTCCTGCCCCACCACCCGCCGCGCGCTTTCCCAGTTGCCGAACACCGCGGCGGACACCTTGATTCCGGCCTTGATTCGGCGCGCCTCCTGGCTCACCGCCCGCACCAGCCGCGTGATCTGCTCGCGCCGCCAATCGCCAAAGGCGCCGGCCTGCTTTCCCTCCAGCGCGTCCTCGGGCCAGCGTTCCAGCTTCACGCCGGCCGCCTGCTCGAAGCGCTCGCGGCAGCCGTCGCAATAGCACGCATCCGCGTTCGGGTAGCGGATGTAATCAAAGTGAATGCCGTCCACGCCATAATCTCGGACTACCTCGAGCATCGAGTCACGCTCCAGGGCGAAGTTCTCGGGGTGCGAGGGGCAAAGCCAGTTGACATCCTGCCCTTTCCGGTCTTTCTGCGTGCGCCCCGCCGCGCGCAGCCTGGCAACGAACTCCGTCGGTGCGCGCAGCAGGTTGTGATTCACCTTCCAGACGTGCATCTCGATGCCGTGCCGGCGGCAGGCCTTGAGGCATTCCGCCACCTGGTCGCCCTGCTCGGCGACTCTCGGGCTCACGGGCAGAATCTTGCTCGGATAGTAGGCCACGCCTGCCCAGACCAGGTTCGGGATGATGGCACTGAACCCGTTCGTCTTGAGCGTGGCGATGGTCCGGTCCCAGCCCCAGTCCTCGATGCCAAAGGCCGAGTGAATCCAAGTTGCCCGAAACTCGCCGGCTCTCGACGGTTGCGCGCGGAAGAACGCCTCGCGCTCGGCGGGGGTCTTCAGTGGAGCAATCTGTGACTTCACCAGGCGCACGGCCGGGGCCTCGCCCCAGTTCAACCTCAGCGCGCCGTCGCTCTCGCGCGTGCGCAGCCGTGCCTCGCGCAGGACGGTGCCGTCTTCGCGCAGGAGCGTTGCCCTCCACCTGCCTTCGGGAAGCTGGAGGAAGAGCGGTTCCGTGGCGGAGACCGGCGAGACGCCTGTCCTGCCAAGCTCGATTGCGTCCCGCGTCGCGCGGATGCGCAAGGTCTGGTGCTGGAAGCGGATTCGGTCCACCACCAGCTCCGGCCAAGCCTCGGGCAGACGAGGATCGAGCTTGAAGCCGTCGGCCCGTGGGGCGAACCCGAGGAAGCCGTTGAGCATGATTTGCGGCACCAACGCGCTTTCAAAGAATTCCTTGTCCAGCCCCAGCCCGCCCGCCGTGCCGCCGCCTTGCAGCGACCCTTCGCGCGATCCGTCGTAATACTTGCGGTAGCCGCCCGCCGTCTGCACTTCCTCGAACCACGGGATGATCTCGCGCAACCGTTGCCACGCGTTGTCCGGCCCGAGCACCTTGAGCCGGGCCATCAGGTCATGGTAGGAGAACCCGAACACCGCCCCGCCGTCCTGCACCTGGCCGCCCCACGGAATGCTCTCGGGACTGCTCCAGGCCCAGAAGTAATAGTCCACGTTCCGCTTCGTGGTCGCCCGCGGCCCGAAACGCCAGTGGTAAATGTCCTTCCCCTGCGAAGTGTCTCCCGCCACCACGCGCTCGCCGTTGATCCAGCTCAGTATGGCGCGCGCATGCTCCGGCGTGGCGAAGTCGTAATACACCGCTTCCAGGCTCAGGAACGTAAGCCCGTAATCATGCGTCTTGCCGTCCGCGTCCACGCACGCATTGAACCGCTGGGTCTCGCGATTCCAGAACAACCGGTTCCCCTCCGCCTTCACCTCCGCCGCATGCGCCTCGAGCATGGCCGGATCGAAGCTTAACACGCCGCCGGGAATCTGCCATTCCGGGTGCTGTCGGATTTCGCGCTCGATCGTCGCCAGAACCCGCACCGCGTCGTAATACTGGATCGTCGCATAGGCATCCAGCCCACCGAACGGCAGCAGGTCCCAGTAGTTGTTGCCGATGCCCTGCCCCGTCAGAATCGTCTTCGCCCCGTTGGTCCCGAGCACCAGCCCGCTCCGCCCGTCGTGCCCCACCCAATCGGTATAAACCGCTTTGCGCTCCAGCGCGTGATGCTCGGTCATCACATAGCGCACCGCAGTGCGCATCCGGTTGATCTGCGCCCGCAGGAAACCCAGGTCGCGCGTCCACCAGAAATACTTTGCGGACCCGCGCACGAAGTTCTGGCTGTTGATATTGTGGCGGGTGTCGTATTGCGAGAAGAAGGCCTGAATGGTGACCCCGCCGGGCGCGGTGTTGCCCAAACCAACTCGCAGTTGGGCGACTTCCCCCGTCCACTGCGGGTGCCGATACATCGGGATCATGGTGTAGCTGATGCCCTCGCCCTTGACCGGCTCGAAGAACATCCGCCGGCTCGGGCTGAAGTTCGTCTGCGAGGGCGTTGTCCACTCGACAAACGGCTGCGCCGTGCCCAGACCGCTGCTCTGCCAGCGTAACTGGAGGAACGGCACCTCGAACGTGTGGCACTTCCAAGGCGGCGCCGTCACGACCGCCGCCGCGTTGGTGATTTCGAGCCGCCAGCCATCTTCGGCGACACCGGCGTCGTGCGCCCCGGCCAGCGTCCAGCCGTCGGGCTTGCTCAGGTCGTTCGGCCGCCAGCCCAGCCCCACCGTGTTCTTGAACGAGAAGTGCCACCCGCACCCGCGCCGGCCCTGGATCCAGAACGGAAACGGCCAGCCAAGCTGATGGGCAATGCTGGCGTGCTGGTGCGTCGCCACATAGCCCTCGGGATCAATGATGCGCCCGCTCAGCGTCGAAGCCCACGCCGCGCGCATGGCGTCGCCCTGCTTGTCGGTAGATACCGCCGGCCAAAGCGAGGCATCCGGGAGCCATTCGTCCCAAAGCGTAGCCTTTGGGCCCGCCCCCGGGTAATGCAGCCAGAACAGGTCGCGCATCGTGGCCATTTCCTTCTCGTGGCCGGGCACCTGGAAGCGGGGAAAATCATCCGGCGGCGTGGGCTGCCCAGCCAGGGCGCAGAAACCAAGGCCTAAGAACGTTAGGGAGATGAGATACGTGCGTCGGTTCATGATGGATGCCGCGCTTTAATTACCCGAAGCCTGGACGTTGCGCACGACAAAACCGAATCCGAAAGCGCGCACAGCAACCTCCCCAGAGCTGCATCAGGCTCGCAATCGCAGCCCGGGGTTGGTAGACCAGCGGGCGGCATGTGCATAGGCCACGATTCGTGCGTGACATCATGGGGCTTACCTGCGAAGCTTTGCTTGTTATTGAGGAATTAGGCTGCAAACGTGCCGTGGGATATATGAAAACGCTGGATTCAAATGCCCTGCAGGCGGCGGCTGTGCTGCGTCGCCGTGGTTTTACCTTGATCGAGTTGCTCGTGGTCATCGCGATCATCGCCATTCTGGCTGCCTTGCTTCTCCCCGCCTTGTCCAAGGCCAAGCTCAAGGGCCAAAGCATAAGCTGCGTCAGCAACACGCGCCAGCTCGGCACGGCCTGGATCATGTACGCTGACGACAACAATGGCATGATGGTGCCCAACTGGCTCAGGGACGACCGGGCGTGGATTAGCGGGCTCCTGGGCGATGTGAGCAGCCTCCCCGGTGCAACCAATGTCAATCAGCTAAAGCTAGGGCTCCTTTATTTCTACAATCCCAATGTCGGCGTTTACCAATGCCCGACTGCACTTACGGTTCAACCCAAGACCATACCCCAACGTGGGGTGCGTCTCGTGCGCAACTATTCTCTGGTTGGCCGCATGGGCGGGGCCAGCGATGCCGACAAGGCCCGCTATAACCTGTACGCCAGCACCGAATGGGTGCTCGGCTCGGCTTATCCCCAATACAAGAAGATGACCGAGATCTTAGTGCCTCCCCCGGGGGAAGCGATGAACTTCGTTGACGAGAGCATCGAAACGTTGGACGACGGT
Organism: uncultured Verrucomicrobiota bacterium; assembly: GCA_964625855.1. Lineage (GTDB taxonomy): Bacteria > Verrucomicrobiota > Verrucomicrobiia > Limisphaerales > UBA8199 > JAPLUA01. The sequence continues at coordinate 45,478 of CAZVFC010000019.1, forward strand.
TACTTCGCCGTAAACTGGGCTAATCAACCCACCGTCTGGCAGAATTCCCCAACCGTTCGACATGGGAAATCCGGCGTGTTCACTTTCGCTGACGGCCATGCTGAACGTTGGCGTTGGCGCGTTTTGAGCCGGGACCAGTTTCTCGAAACGCCTTACGCCGGACCGCCGAATACCCTGGTGGACTTCCGGCGGATGCAGCGAGCTGTGTTGCGGAATGCCACGATAGGGTGGTAAGGATCAAGACACTGGTTGCGCATCATTCTCCCTGCGGCGCGCCCAACACCGGCGACAAGGTCTTCATCGTCACTCGTCAATAGAAGAATGGCTGGGAAAGCACTGGTCAGGAGACCAATGAAATCGTTCCCGAGAAACCCGCTGGCCGACAGGCGTCCGTCAAAAGAGCGTTAACGTTACAACCCCATATGCACAAGAGATGCACACCAGATGCACACGAGGGACAAGGTTGTGCAGCTCTTGTGCATCTGGTGTGCACCTCTTGTGCACGACGCGCAACGCCGAAGAGGAGGCTCAGGCCGCCTGACCCGCCGCGCGGATTCTGAGGCTGTCGGGGATCGTCCGGATACCACCACCGGGCATCTACTAAGGGAATGGGATGTTTTTGGTGGCAGGGGAGGCTGTGGTGGCAGCAGGAACGGCTCACGTCAATTCCTCCGGTCTGGAGGTGCCAGCCTTCGCCGCCTGGAACGCCAGTTCAGGCAGCGGCAGAGCGCCGTGGGTACGGGCCTTTCCCGGTCACTGGCGATCGTCTTTCTGAGGTTGGCGCTTGCGCTTGCCGGGCACTAGACCGTTGTGTCCGGTGGCTTGTGCCCAGCGAGCATACTCGGCGGCAAGCTCTTTCACCTTGGCCGCGTGTTGTGTTGCCAGGTCATTGGTCTCCGTGCGGTCCGCTTCCATGTCGTAGAGTTCCCAGCGTTTGAATTCGCCGTCCCAGACCAGCTTCCACTTGCCCTGGCGCACCGCGCGGTTTCCGTCCTGCTCCCAAAACACCTGGTTCGGCCGGGGCGCCTCTTTCCCATTGAATGCGGGAAGCAGGCTGCGGCCTTCGACCGGCAGTATCGCCTGCTCCTTGAATTGGGGCGGGTATTTCGCGCCGGCCAATTCCAGGCAGGTCGGCAGCACGTCCACGATGTGTCCGAGTTGGCGGGTCAGCGTGTTCGGCTTCACCACGCCGGGCCAGCGCACAATAAACGGCGTCGAAATTCCACCCTCGTGCACCCACAGTTTGTAACGGCGGAAGGGAGTGTTATGCGCATACCCCCAACCGGGCCCGACGTTCATGTAGCTCGATTTCGGCCCCGCCAACTGCGAGGTCATGCGGCCTCCGGCTTCCTCGCCGCTGCTGCCGTTGTCGGACAGGAACATTACCACGGTGTTTGTCTCGATGTTCAGTTCCTTGAGGGTTTGCAGCACCCGCCCGATGTTCTGGTCCATCCGGTCCACCATCGCGGCATAGACGGCCATGCGCCGGTCTTCCCACTTCTGATCGGAGACAGTCCAGTCGTAAACCTTATCGTCAGGCCCCGGGAGTTCCCACTTGGGGCTCACGAGGCCGAGCGCGAGCTGCCGGGCGTGGCGTTGCCTGCGGAGCGCCTCCCAGCCCGCGCCGTATCTGCCCTCGTAACGCGCAGTGTCCTCCGGCCGCGCCTGGATAGGCGAATGCGGCGCGGTATAGCACAGGTGGAGGAAGAACGGCCTGCCCTTCGCCGCAAACCTGCGGAGCGTCACGATGGCGTGGTCGGTGAACGCGTCTGTTGTGTAGAAGTCATCGGAGAAGCTGGTGATGCGCCGGTCGTTGTGGGCAAAGATGCGGATGCGCCCGCCCTCGAACGGCGGGTCCCGCTGGCCGGGGTCGAAGTAATTGCAACAGCCGTCGGTCAGCCCGTAGAACTCGTCGAAGCCGCGGTCAATAGGCCGTTGCGGTGCCGCCGCGCCCAGGTGCCACTTGCCGCTCAGGGCGGTTTGGTAGCCCGCGCTCCGCAAAACCTCCGCCACGGTGACCATGTTGTTAGTCAGCCGCGCTCGCTCGCCTCGCGGATAAAGCCCGGTGAGAATCGAGGCGCGGGTTGGGATGCATTTGGCATTATTGTAGAACTGCGTGAAGCGCAAACCCTCTTGGGCCAGCCGGTCAAGGTTTGGCGTCCGGATCTCGCTCCCGAAGCAGCCAACATCAGAGTACCCTAGGTCATCGGCCATGATTAGGAGGATGTTGGGCTGCACGGCCGGCTTCTGCGCTGCGAAGGCGCTTCCGCTCACCCAGCACAGCGCGCTCGTAGCCCAGAGAAAGAGACGGAGCTTTGGCATAGCTGAAATCGAGGCAACTGAGCTTCGCCTGCCGGCCTTCGCCAGTCGAGGCAAAACCCCGGCCCACGGGCATCTTGCTCGTTTTGGTTGTTCCGACCGCGTAAGCGGGCAAGATGCCCGTGCTCCGGAAAGGAACGTGCGAGATCTCTGCGGGTTAGGATAAAGCAAGCGGTTGTTCTGTGGACGATTACCACGCAGCCGGGCAGAAAGCCGGGCAGCGGCTAATTTCCAGCATACCGCGCCACGACGGTTGCCGCGCCGATGTCGCCCGGCAACTGCACCCACTCACCCTTGAACTTCTTCCACGGCTGACCGTTGACCGAGACCGAAGCGGGAGGGAGCTGGCCCGGAGCACGGAAGCGCAGGCGGATTTCCCCAGGCGGGTTGCGTTGTGGTCCCCGAAGCCTGGCGGTGATTTCATCCCGTCCGCCCGTGTAGAGCACGCCGGCGGGGCCGAAGTAGGTGCCAGTGCGCTCGAGGCCGCATTGCTGCCCGGGGCGCAGCCACTCGCGCGGGACGGCCTGGCCGACCAGCAGCGCGTCGCCTTCTTCGCGAACGAACAGGTGGCGCAGCCAGCCCGCAGCGTTCGATTCATCCGAACTCTTGTAATGGTCGCCTCTCCAATCGCCGAGCGCGGGCAGTGCATGCTCGGTGTTCATGCGCTCGTCGGGGAAATAGCTGGCGGCCTGGGCATTGAATAGGGCGCGCAGGGCGTGTTTGACGTCGTCGCGATAGAGGTAAGGCTCGACATCGAGCAGGAGGCAGGCCTGCATGGACATGCCGCCACGGCCGAACCAATGGTGGTCGAAGTCGTCGAGCAGGTAGCCGTATTGGTTCGAAAGGTAGCGGTTGTCCTCGTAATCCTTGATGATCCACTCGGCCTCGGGCGAATGCGGCTCGAGCGCGCGCGTGATGAGCAGGTGTAGCGAACCTTCCAACGTCTCGCAAATCCAGCCGAAGTGACGTCCTCGCCGGTGGACCATGGAGGGGATGTGCGGCACGGCGGTGCCGTCGCGCAGGCGCACCACGGGCGAGCGCGCGGAGGCCTTGCGGAAGTTGGCCAGCAGGTGCGCGTGGTACGCGCCGGCTTCCTGGCGCACGCGTCCGGCCTCGGGATGTTTGATCTGTTCCAGCGCCCAGGCGGCGGTATCCAAGCCGCGCCAGGAATAGCAGCTCGTGGACAGCCACGTCCACCAATCGCCGATGTCCTCGAGGCTGCCCGCGGGCAGCAGGCCGCGCTCCAGCTCGTGGCGATCGGCGGTGCGGCCGGTTTCGTTGATGATCCAATCCGCGCCGGCCACGATTCCCGGCGCCGCGCGTCGCAGCCAGGCCGCGTCGCGGGTGAACCGGTAATGCTCCCCCATCATCCAGAGAATCCAGCCGTGGTGCTGGTTGTAGCCGCCCGCTTCGAGTCCGCCGGCTCCGTAGAAGATTCCTTGCTGCGTGGAGAAATCCCCCGGGAGCGCCGCAGTGCCCTGGTAATGCAGCCAGGCGTCGAGGCATTCCTGAGCTTCCTTGTGATAGCCGCGCCGTTCGAGGTCCACGACCATCATGCACGATTCGTTGCCATAGGCGCCGTAACTGAAAGAGCCGACGCGAGCAAAGCGCCGGGACGGGTCGTCAGGGTCGGCCTCGCAGTTGATCAGCAGGTGACCGGCATGCGCACGGTAGAACTCGTTGAGCATCGGCTCCGGCGTGATGAGGCGCGCACTCTCGTCCAGCCGGCGGCGCCAGTAGCTGGCGATCTCGCGCTGCTCGCGCTCGAAGTCCAGCTTCGCCAGCGCGTCCTGCTCGGACTTCTCCGTGAGCACCACGTAAGGGATCTTGACCGTGACGGTCTTGCTTTCACCGGGCGCCAGCGTCCAGGACCAGTTGAGTGCTTCCCCATCCGCGGCGGGATTGTGATCGGCCAGGACCTGTGCGCGCACGTTGTCGCCGAGCCGGAGCAACCCGCCTTCGCCCGCCGTGAGGCGCTTGAGGGTGTCACCGCTCCGGTAACTCAGGGGAAGTGACGCGGGTTTGGGGGAAGACGTAGTATTGGAGAAGAAAAACCTCGTGAGAAACACCGCGAAGTCGTCCGGCGCAGGGACCGCGCCACCCGCATTCGCGCCGTTCAACTCGGTGGCAAACGCGGTCTGAGTAATGCGCACGCCGTTGGTTTCAAAAGTGGTTTGGCCGATCGGCAGGCAAGCCTCCTCGATGGTGCGGGTCACCGGCGCCAGCGGCGGTAGGAAACGGAAATGCACTGGGGCGGGTTCGAGCGCGAGGCGACGGGTCTCCTTGCCCACGCGTCGTTTCAGGTAATGGTCGTTGGAGCGAAACCGCACAGTGCCATCGGCATCGAGGCGGAACCGCTGCCGCCCGCCGTCGAGCCCCAGCGGCAAGTAGATATGGGACTTCTTGGGCGGCATGCCATCCCAGGCCGCGCGCCAGGTCTGATCCGGCAGTTCGGCGACGCGATCATAGAGGGTCTTTGCGCCGGAGGCCTTCTGCGCCGCCGCCACCGTCGCGTAGTCCCGCGTATCGCGGTCGGCCAATATCGCCACGCCCGCGTGCGGCAGAAAGAGTGGGCCTTGCTTTAGGTCGTCCACAGCGAACGTGAAGGTGTCCTTGCCATTGTGAACGGTGATCAGGGTGCGGTCGAACGTGTTGGGGTCGACGTTGACTGCGCCGGCAGGGAAGATGCGGGTGGTGAGAGGCGAACTGGACTCGGTCTGCGTGTTGGTGCCATTGAAGACGCTGAACCGCAGATCCGAGGCGGGCTTCGTGTTCCAGGCCAGCCGGACGATCCCCAGCGGCTCAAACCTCGAGTCCGTGAACGCTTCGATGCTGCTGATGGCGGGCAAGGCGTGGTCGGACGCAACCCGGAGCTTGAGCGTGTAGCGGAACGCGGCCGGATAGTCCTTGAGTCTGGGGAACTCCTTGGCATTCACGGGGCGGAAGGTGAAGGTGATAGCGCTGCCTTCCGCCATCGCTTCCGTGTCGGCCACGCGCCAATTATAGGTGTACCAGTTGCCCAGTTCCATCCAGCCGACCGAGCCGCCACCCGGCTCGCGGTCCTTGGGCAGATGCTGCCCGGGCCAGCGGCTGCCCCAGTATTCGAACCGCACGTTCTCCGGCGCGGGCGCCGCGCCTACGAAACGCACGACGACCCGGTGAATCTCGCGTGGGTCTTCCCACATCACCCCGTTGCCTTCCGGCAGCGGCAGGCCGAAGTGCGCGGCGTCAAACGGCGCAGCCCGCAGCGCCAGGCCAATACAGGTGGCAGCCAGACCCAGCAGCCAGACATGGGAACACGGGGTTAGGGTGGGGAGTCTTGAATTCGAGTTCATGGCTTCTCAGAGCGTCCCGTTCATAGCGCGACGGAAGCCCCGAGTCGAGGTTCATTTTGGCCGGTGAACGAAGCTTGCCCCTTCACCCACCGCGCACGTAACAGCCGAGAGCCGAAAGTGAATTGGCGGCGGGCGTCAAAGCCCACCGCCAAATGTCTCGGAACAAGACTGGCGCGGATTGCCCTATGGCCGCGTGGCCAGAATCAGCGGAGAGGGCGCGGGGGCTTCCAGCCAACGAGGATTCACAAACCCCGCCTCGCCCAGCCATTTGGCAATTTCGCCAAAGGTGAAGGCGTCCCCGGCCTCAGTGTGGACGAGCATGTTGACGGCGAAGATCAGCGGCGTGGGTGGACCCGTGCGATCCTCATGCGGCACGAATTCGCTGATGGCGAGGGTGCCGCCTGGCGCCAGGGCCTTGAACGTTTTACACAGCAGTTGACGGCTCCGCTCTGGGCCCTCGCTATGCAGGATATGGCCGATGGTGGCAAGCTGATGGTCGGCGCCGAAATCCGCTTTGAGCAAATCGCCCGGACTGGTCGTAAGCCGATCGCCGACCCCGTGCCGCTGAGCCAGCATCCTGGTGACCTCTAACACCCGGGGCCAGTCCACTGCCCGCACCGTGACCTGCGGGGATTGTTGCGCCAAAGCGATTCCCCAGACGCCCGATCCCGCGCCGAGGTCCAGCACGCGAAATCCGCTGCGGGTTTTGGGGACCCCCAAGTGCTCGCCCAACACCTGCGCCGCCCGGTAGCTTAACGGGAACAGCCCCTCGACAAACTCGGCAAAGAACTCAGCCCCCGCCGCCTCATGATTCTCCGCCAGGACCGGCTGGCCCGTGCGCACCGATTCCTTCAACTGCATCCAGTTTGGCAAGACCTGCCGTGTCAGGTGCCTGTAGAATCCGCCCAAGTAAGCCGGCTTTGTCGAGACCAGAAAGGTGGCGCTTTCGGGCGTTAGCGCGTAGCGGTTTTCCCGGCGCGCCAGAAGGCCCAAGCCCACCAGCGCGTTGAGCACGGCGGTCAAGCCGCGCGTCGAAGCGCCTGATCGTGCCGCCAATTCCGCCACGGTGTTGGGCGACGGATCGAGCAGATCGAACACCCGGAAGTTGAGCGCGGCATCGAGGATGAGCGGCGGGGCGAAACCCCAGGCCAACTGTGTGAGGCGCTCGGGGCTTGGCTGACCGTTGCTTTGCTTTCTGGCTCGAGGGGTCGCAAAACGGCGCCGCGATCCTCCTGTGGCGCCCGGCGCAACACGGGCGCCGGTCCGTAATGAAATGACTCTTGAACGCATGATGGTCTCTCTTGTCCTCTTGGTCCGGCAGCCACCCATTGGCCGCACATCGGACTGACTTACTCATTGCATTAGGAGTGTAGAGTGTCAAGCCGTGTCTGCGCCAGGAACGATGTCCCGCCCGGGCCGATAGTGTGGAGTCCCCGGCGCCGCACCGACCAAGGCACGGCAGGAGAAGCTCTGAGGGGGAGCGCCAGCCGGTCTCAAACCGCCGGGATGGCCCGTGCTAATAATCCGACCAAAGCTTCATGGCATCCTGGATGCGCTGGTAATCCGGCAGTTCCCCAGCCGCCGGCAGTTGGCCGACGAATTGAACGACTTTCGGCACGTTCCAGCGCCAGCGTTCCACACGACCGTCAGCAAAGGAGACACAGCCGCCCTGGTTGTGGCGGTCGGCAGGCATGTCCCACCACTGCACCGAGTAATACGGCATGCGGACCGGGTTGCCGAACTGGGCGTCCAGCAGGACGTCGGGGTGCTCGTCAATGAACACGAAGGCCTGGCTGGGGGAGGGTTGAGCGATTTGACTGAGTTTTTTCCACGCCGGGATGGGGGCGTTGATTGGAGGGGGCAGCTTCAGGAACTCCGGGTAGCCGTTCACGGATTGGCTCATGTTGTAGCTGCGGTTCCTGAGTTGGGTCCCCTTTTGCCCGGTGCCGGTTTCGACTCTGGACTGGTCTGCGGGGCATCGATAGATGGCGACCGAAGTGTTGTATTGGAAGAGAACGCCGCTGCGCAAGTCCACTGTGTTGGTGTCCGTGCGGGGGTGGTCAGGACACCAGGAGATGCCGGACGCAAACACCCCGCCGCCGGCGAGCATAACCGAATTGTTGGGCGGGAGCAGGTCCGCGTTGTCCGTGGCGTAGAGGTGCCAGCAGGTCCCGAGCTGCTTGAGGTTACTGAGGCAGGCGGTCGTCCAGGCCTTTTCCTTGGCGCGGGCGAGCGCCGGCAGCAACAGGGCGGCCAGTATGGCGATGATGGCGATAACGACCAGCAACTCGATCAGGGTGAAAGCGGGCGGTTGGGCGGCTACGTTGCCGCGAGCCCGGCCGGCAGTTTGGGGCACGGGGCTTGCTCCGAGATGGACCAACGGCTTCATATGGCGCCACACAGTTGCTGACAGTTAAACCATAGCCGGGGCTGGCAGCCTGCGCCATCATTATCTGTGGCCACGCTGCCGAGGGTGCCACTCTCCGTGATCCGGGAGATTCTGTCTGGCACCAACCTCCCTCGTTCCACTATCCTTCATCCGTGACCCGTTTGGACCAAGCCCTTGTCGAACGCGGCCTCTGTGCGAGCCGAGAGAAGGCCAAGCGTGCTATTCTTGCAGGCCAGGTCCGTGTCAACCAGCAGTTGGCGCGTAAGCCCAGCGACGGCGTCCGCGATACGGACTTCCTCGTTCTGGTGGCACCGGAGCGATTTGTCAGCCGTGGCGGTTTAAAGCTCGAGCACGCGCTCGAGCATTTCCAGCTCGACGTCGCCGGACTGGTCGCCATTGACCTGGGCGCCTCGACCGGTGGGTTCACGGACTGCCTGTTGCAGCGGGGCGCGGCGAGGGTGTTTGCGGTGGATGTCGGCCGGGGCCAGCTCGCCTGGAAGCTGCGCCATGATCCACGGGTGGTCGTGATGGAGCGCACCAACGCTCGCGCGCTGACGCCGGCGAGCTTTCCACCGCCCTTCGTCCCCGCCGACCTGGCGGTGATTGACTGCTCGTTTATCTCGCTGCGGAAAATTCTGCCCCCGGCCGTTGCATTGTTGCGGCCATCCGGTAAGATCATTGCGTTAATCAAACCACAGTTCGAAGCCGGGAAGAAGGAAGCGGACAAAGGCGCAGGCGTGATTCGTGATCCGGCGATCCACGAGCGCGTGGTGCGTGATTTGAATGATTTCGTGACTAATCCCCTGGGGCTTCGATGGGTCGGGGTCACGGCGTCCCCGGCCCGCGGGCCGGCGGGCAATAAGGAATACCTGGTGCTGATTGAGAAACTTGGCTGACAAAATCAAGCGGGTTGGAGTGATCGGAAACCTGGAGAAAGTCTCCTGCGCCGACACCGTGAGGCGGGCGGCGCGCCTGGTGGTTGCGGCCGGCCGCACGCTTTACAGCGACCAGGCGACCGCCCGGCTGGCCCGCCTGAAGGCGGGCGTCTGTCCGGAGGCCGCCACCCTGGCGCGTAAGGTGGATTTGCTTCTGGTTTTCGGCGGAGACGGCACCATCCTCCGGGTGGCGCGGGAAATCGCGGGTTCGCGCACGCCCATTCTGGGTATCAACATCGGCAGCCTGGGCTTTCTCACGGCGGTGCCCGCCGCGGAGCTGTCGCGCGCCCTGAAACATGTCTGGGAGGGCGAATTCAATTACGAATCGCGGATTCTGCTGCAGGTGAATGGCTGTGGCGGCGGGCGTGAGATCATGCAGACGGCGCTCAACGACGTGGTGATCAGCCGTGGCATTGCTTCACGCCTGATCGAACTCGATGTGCGCGTTGATGGCGAGTTGCTAACGCGCTACCGTTGCGATGGGTTGATCGTCAGTTCGCCGACGGGCTCGACGGCGTATTCGCTGGCGGCCGGGGGAGCCGTGGTATTCCCCACCGCCGAGGTGCTCGCCCTGACGCCGGTCTGCCCGCACACTCTGTCCAATCGCGCGCTCATCGTGCCGCTCACGGCCTCCATCGAGGTGGAAGTAGTCAGCCCCATGCCGGCGACCATCCTGAGCACCGACGGGCAGGTGGTGGCCGAGTTGGCAGCCGGCGACCGCCTTCGGATCCGTCGCGGCCGGCGCACGGTGCGCTTGATGCATCTGGCCGGCAGTTCCTTCTGTGAGACGCTGCGCCGCAAATTGCACTGGAGAGGAGCGACCTTATGATCCGACTTAAAGACATTGCGCTCCGAGCTGGAATCTCCGTGATGACCGTTTCCAAGGCCTTGCGGGATCGGCCGGACGTGTCGGCCACTACCAAGACTCGCGTTAAGCTCCTGGCCCAGCAGATGGGCTACGTCCCGGATTCAAGCGCGCAGGGACTGCGCACGCGGACAACCAAGTTGTTCGGATTGGTGTTTTCTTCCATGACCAACCCCGTCCATTCCCGCGTGGTGGTGGCGATCGAGGAAGGAGCCCATGCGATGGGCTACGATGTGCTGCTGGCCCACACTCTCAATGTGCCGGAACGCGAGGAGGCCTGCATCCGACGTTTCATCTCGCGGCGCGTGGACGGCTTGTTCGTCGCCCCGGTCTATCGCATGGCGGGGGAGGCGCGCGCCTACCAGGAACTCGCGGCTCGCGGCATCCCCACAGTGCTGCTCGGGCACACGGCCCCCTTTTGCAGCCAATTCGTCAATGTCGAGAGCGACGATCTGCTGGCGAGCTACGCCGTCACGCAGCATTTGCTCAAGCTGGGACACAAACGCATTGCCTTCCTCACGGGCCCGCCCATGACGCCGTGGACGCAGGAACGCCTGGAGGGGTACCGGCGCGCCCTCCGTGAAGCCGGCCTGGAGGTGGACGACAGCCTCGTATTCGAGGCGGGCCGCACGATCGAGGACGGCGCCAAGGCGGCAACGCAGATGCTCAGCGAATCCGTGGGTGCGACGGCCGTACAGGCGATCAACGATGTTGTTGCGGTTGGTTGCAGCGAGACCCTCTTGAGCCACGGTCTTAAGATCCCGCAGGACATATCCGTGGCGGGCTTCGGCAACATCCTGTTGGGCCAGCATTTCCGGGTGCCTTTGACCACCGCGCGCCAGCCCAAGTTCCGCCTCGGATCAGCCGCAGTGGAGCTTATGCAGGAGCTGCTGGGCGGTCGTCGCCCCGAATCCAGACGGTTGCCGGCCGAACTGGTCGTCCGCGCCAGCACCGGCACGCCACCTGCTGCTCATAAGCTTCGGCCGTCAAAACAATAACGCAGTTCGTTTATGAAGCAGCCCCGCACCATCGCCCTCGTTGCGGTGGGTGTCCTGGGTGTCTTGCTGCTGGCTACAGCATGGACACCCTGGCGCTCCGACGAGAAAGTCACCAAGTTCAACACCGACGCGGAGAACCTCATTTTGGGCATGCAGCAATTCCGCGAATTCACCGGCAGCTTCCCCGGCGGCAACAATCCGGCCATCGCCCGCGCCTTGCTGGGTCGAACCGAAAAGAAGGTCCTGATCCTCGCGGTGCGCAGGAGCGACATGAACGACAAGGGGGAAATCCTCGATCCCTGGGGCACCCCGCTCCGGTTCTACTTCTCCGATAATGAAGTCCTAATTCGTTCCGCGGGACCCAACCAGGTCTGGGAAGACACCAACGTTCGAGCCGCCGACGATCTCTACCGTAGCGCGCCGACAACCAAGTGATCCACAGGTTCATGAGGAACTAGCTGGCGAACGCAACCAGCGGCGGGGATTGTCAGCGCGCCCTTCACCCGGCGCGCCTGGTCCAGGCCGCCACAAACATGCCGGCTCCGCCAAACTGGTGCGGCCAATACTCAACGTGCGGGCCCGGCGATTCCGTCGGCGCCAGTGGATTGCCCACACGCAACCGCTCGAACTCCACATGCTTCGCTTCAAAGGCGGCGGCGACGCCGTGCGTCTCCAGGCGCGCCAGAGTGCAAACCGCGTAGATCAGCTTCCCACCGGGTTTGACCGCCGGCGCGACATGGGACAATACGTTCCGTTGCCGCTCGCTCAACTCCTCCACGTCGCCGGCGGCGACGGTCCAACGCGCGTGCGGATTGCGCTGCCAGGTTCCAACCCCGCTGCACGGCGCGTCCACTAGCACGCCATCGAACTTCGTCCGGGTCGGCAGCCGCGCTCCCCCGTCCCACGCAACGGCGCGATAATTGAAAGCTCCCGCTCGCGCTGCCCGCCGCCTGAGCCGCTGCAAGCGCCATGCAGTCGAGTCACTCGCCCAGATCAAGCCCGTGTTCTCCATGAGGTCTGACAGGTGCAGGGTTTTGCCGCCCTCCCCAGCACAGGCATCCCACCAGGTTTGGCCGGGAAGGGGGGCGCAAATCAGCCCCACTGCCTGCGAGCTGATGTCTTGCAGCTCAAACTCACCCGCATGGAACTCCGCCGTGCGAAATAGGTCCTGGCGTCCGCGGTATTCCAGAGCGTCGCCAGGGCCGTCCCGGCCGAACGCCACGCAGTTCCCCAGTTTCCGCGCCAGCCTGCGGCCCTCGCCGCGTCGGGCGCGCAGCCAGAGCCGAGGCGGGTTTTGCAGCGCGCGCACCCAGGCCAATGGAGAGTCCATGACTGTGGACAGCCAACCGGGTACCGCGCGCGTTGACAATTGCTCGTCCGTGAAGCTTTGCGGATTGGCGCTGTATTGTTCGGACAGGCTCAGCGCGTGCTGGATCTGTTCCTGAACCGGCTTGGCGTGATCCAGCCAGCCGTGCCACCGGAAATAGGCGAAGACCGCCTGGGCGACGCCGGCGCGCTCGTCCGGTGACAACTCCCGCTGGGCCTTGAGAACGTCACGCAGGACCCCATCCGCCGGATGGTCGCGATCGGCCGCGCGGATCACCCGCACAGCCAGCTTGAGGGAGAATGAGTTCACGCAGGCGAAAGGGCGGAGCGAACGCTCTACGCCCCACCGAGCAACTGCCGTAATACGTAAGGGACAATTCCACCGTGCCGATAATAGTCAACTTCGATGGGGGTATCAATGCGGCAGGTCACCGGGACTGACTCCGTGTGGCCGGTGGCGCGCGTGACGCGCAACGTCAAGTCCTGTTGCGGCAACAAATCAGGGCCCAGGCCCAGAACATCGTAGATCTCCGTGCCGTCCAGCTTGAAGGTCCGGGCATTCGCACCGTCCTTGAATTGAAGCGGGAGCACGCCCATGCCGACCAGGTTCGAACGGTGGATGCGCTCGAAGCTCTGCGCCACCACGGCCTTGACGCCCAGCAAGGCGGTACCCTTGGCGGCCCAATCGCGCGAGCTGCCCGTGCCGTATTCCTGGCCGGCGATGACCACCAGCGGCGTGCCCTCCTTCCGGTAGGCCATGGCGGCGTCGTAAATGGAAACCGTTTCACCCGGGGCGCAGGCGCAGCCCGTGGCGGCGAAACACCGGGTCAGGCCACCCTCTGTCCCGGGAACCATCAAGTTCTTGATCCTTACGTTCGCAAACGTTCCGCGTGTCATCACTCGATCGTTGCCCCGGCGCGAGCCGTAGCTGTTGAAGGCCTCGACTGTCACCCCGTGTTCGGTCAGGTACCTGCCGGCCGGCGAGGTCCTCTTGATACTGCCCGCGGGGGAAATATGATCCGTGGTCACACTGTCCCCGAATATGGCCAACGCGCGGGCGCCCTGGAGGTCGGAGATGTTCCCTGGCTGCAACCCGAAGTTCGTGAAGAAGGGCGGCTCCTGAATGTAGGTGCTGCGACTATCCCATTGGTAAACGTCGCCGCTAGCGGCGGGGATTTCGTTCCACTTGGGATTCTGTTCCGCGAAGTCGCGATAAAGCTGGCGAAACACTTCCGGCCTCAAGGCCGCCTGCATCTGGTCGCGCACCTCCGTCAGGCTTGGCCAAATGTCCCGCAAATAGACTTCCCGGCCGTCCTGCCCTTTCCCGAGCGGTTCCTGGGTCAGGTCAATGTCCACTCGTCCAGCCAAGGCGAACGCCACCACCAGTGGCGGCGACATGAGAAAGTTGGCTTTGACACTTTGATGGATGCGCGCCTCGAAGTTGCGGTTGCCGGAGAGCACGGCGGCCACCACCAGATCGTGTTGCGTGATCGCCTCCTCTGCGGCCGGGGGCAGCGGGCCGGAGTTGCCGATGCAGGTCGTGCAGCCATAACCGACCAGGTTGAATCCCAGTTGGTCTAGATAGCGCTGCAGCCCGGTCTTGTGGAGATACTCGGTGACGACGCGTGAGCCGGGCGCCAGGGACGCCTTGACCATCGGGTCCACGCCCAGCCCCCGCTCGACCGCCTTCTTCGCTAACAGTCCCGCCGCCAGCATCACCGAGGGATTGCTGGTATTGGTGCAGCTCGTGATTGCCGCGATGATCACGCTCCCGTGCCTGAGTCGTCCCTTGCCATTGCGGTCCGGTTCCTCATGCGCCTTGCCAAAACCGCTTTCGGGAACCGGCTTCGTCAGCGCCGCCAGAAACTCCCGTTTCAAATCAGGCAATACGATCCGGTCTTGCGGCCGTTTCGGACCGGCCACGCTGGGGACCACCGTTCCCAAATCCAATTCCAGTTCGCTCGAATAGCTGATCTCGCCTTGCTTCGGCATGCCAAACAGCCCCTGCGCGCGATAGTAACTCTCGTAAATCCGGCAATGTTCTTCGCTGCGGCCGGTGGCGCGCAGATAGTTGACGCACTCGGCGTCAATCGGGAAGAAGCCCATGGTCGCCCCGTACTCCGGCGCCATGTTGGCAATCGTGGCCCGATCCACCACTGGCAGCGCGGCTGCGCCGGTCCCGTAGTATTCGACAAATTTCCCCACCACCCCTGCCTTGCGGAGCTCCTGCGTCACGGTCAGCGCCAGGTCGGTCGCGGTCACCCCTTCGCGCAGAGACCCCTTCAGATGTACTCCCACAACGTCTGGTGTCAGGAAATACACCGGTTGACCCAGCATGCCCGCCTCGGCTTCGATGCCGCCCACCCCCCAGCCGACAATCCCCAGCCCATTGATCATCGTGGTGTGGGAATCCGTCCCCACCAGCGTGTCGGGATAGAAGACCGAGGACGGATCAGACACGACGCCCTTGGCGAGGTATTCGAGGTTAACCTGGTGAACGATGCCGATGCCCGGCGGCACGACCTTGAATGTCTCAAACGCCTGCATTCCCCACTTGAGAAACTGGTAACGCTCGCGGTTTCGGGCAAACTCGAGCTCCAGGTTCTGCGCCAAGGCATCCGCGGTCCCGTAGGCGTCCACCTGCACTGAATGGTCAATGACCAAGTCCACTGGCACCAGGGGCTCGATGAGCTTTGCGTTCCGGCCCAACCGCGCCACTGCCGAGCGCATCGCGGCCAGGTCCACCAGCAGCGGAACACCCGTGAAATCCTGCAACACAATGCGCGCCACTACGAAGGGGATCTCCTCTGTGCGCGGGGCGTTGGCTCTCCAAGTCGCCAGCGCCCGCACACTCTGTTCCGGAACGCGCTTGCCGTCGCAGTTGCGCAACACCGACTCCAGCACCAGGCGAATGGAGACGGGCAACCTGGAGATCAGCCCGACGCCCGCCTTCTCCAGTTGCGGCAGCGAGTAGAACGTCCCTTGGCGGCCGTTGCCGAGATCGAGCGGCCGCCGGGTCTCGAATAGATTATGTGCGTTGCTCATGCGTGACATTACAGCATAGCTCAAAACGCGTAGCTCAAGGCAAACATATTCAGATTCAACCCCGGGTTGCTTCGACCGTTGAGGCCCCCGTTAGACAGGTGCTGGTAGCGATAGCCCACGCGCCAATGCTCCGTCAGGTCCACGTTCACGCCGAGGTAGCTCGTGAACTGAAACGACTGGCCGAGGTTCACGGTGTCGAATCGGTAGCGGGTTAGCAGCGTAGGACTGATGCCCCCTTCCAGCGACACGGGAAAGCGCCGCTTGCCAAAAGCCACGGCGGGTCCCAAGCTCCCGACAAAGGCGGCGGTCCCGGAGCTGTCCAGCCAGCCTGCCGCAAGATTAAGCTTGGCTTGGACAAACCAACCGGAATCCGATTCTGCCCTCCACGGCAGGTCCCAGTCGGCAAAGCCTTCTGTTTGGATGAAATTCGCGGCCGCTTGCCCGCTTGTGGAGAAACCTCCACGGGCGCCGATGAAGTCTGGAAGGAGGAAGTCCTGCGCCCGAGCCGCGCCTGCCGTCGCCAAAACTCCAACCATCATACAGCTAAAGAAATAGCCTGCTCGGAATGCTCTCTTTGGAAAACACATGGAACCAGAACATCGCAAAACTCGCCCCTTCCTGCAAGTGCGACAGTGCGACCTGACAATCCCGCAGGACAAAACGGCGGATTCGGCCGCCGCCGGGTGCAGGCTAACGGCGCAGAAACTTGGCGACCGCCTCGGTCCGGGTCCTCACCTGGAGCTTCTCGTAAATGCGACGGATGTAGGTATGGACAGTCTCGTAACTGATGCCCAGTTTGTCGGCGATTTCCTTGTAAAGGAAACCCTGGCTCAGGCAATCAAGCACCTCCTGCTCGCGCTGCGAAAGGTTCTCCGTCGGCTGCGGCGAGGGGCCTGCTTTCTGGAATGACTGCGTCACCTTGCGGGCGATATGCGTTGTCATCGGCGACCCACCTCGGTGCACTTCCCGGATGGCCTCAAGCAGTTCCGCGCTCTTGGTTCGTTTCAGCAGATAACCCGACGCGCCGGCTGCCAGGGCGTTGAAGATGTTGTCCGTGTCCTCATAGACCGTGAGCATAACGGCCTGAATTCGGGGTGCCGCCTGCTTCAGTTGCCGGACGCATTCCACGCCGTTCATGCCAGGCAGGTTGATGTCCATCAACACGACTTCCGGATTATCCTTCGGCAGACCGGTCAACGCCGCCTCGGCGTTCGGATACTGGCTGACGCACGTAAATCCGTCGGCCCGACTGAGAACGCGACCCAGCGTGCTGCGCAACTGGTCGTTATCTTCCACAATGGAGACCGTTATTGGCATGCTTTGACCTGATTAGGCGGCTTTCATCCGCCGCCCACGGCACTGACTCATATATCCGCCGGTCCCGCCGCCGTCAACCGGATTCCGCTTCCTCCCTGGTCGGGACCCCGGCCAAAAGCACCTGAGATTTGTTTACTTTTTGTCTTGCTACCAGGGTGCTGATCCTCCAATATTGTCTATTCCTGGTTATTCCAGGCGAGACTCCTCCGGAGCGAAGACCCATGAGGGGATTCCTCGTGGCGAATTTGAGTTTTTCGGGAACTGGCGTAAGATAGGTCGGCGTCCGTCCTTCGGTATTTGTGGTCCTCAGGCGCATGTGACAAGGCGCCTGATACGCTTGAGTTTGGTAGGCTCCCTGACGCGGCCTGCGGAAATATCTGAACTGAAAGGGTTTACGTGCGTCTGATTATTTATGCCTAAAAGAAAAGAGCGCAATTCGGGCAACGGAACGGGACGGCACATTCGCCGAGGTGGACGATCGGTGCCCGAAGAGCGGCATTCCCACCGCCGCCGCTTTGTTATTTCACCTAAAGCCCACGCACATAATGACTTGCGAGCGGCAGATGTCGCCAAGGCCGAAGCCAGCGCGCGCTCGACGTCTAACGCGAAAGCGGCCTACTCGAACACTCATGCAGCAGCGCCGGGCGGGGGGCGAGGTCAGGCAGCGGACCTGACAGAGACCGTCAAGACGTTGCTACACCTGGCTCACGAACACGGCCACGTTACGTACGACGACATTAACGACATCCTGCCGGACGGTCTGTCTCCGGAGGACCTGGATGAGCTGTATTCCAAGCTCCGCAACCTCGACGTCGAGA
Organism: uncultured Verrucomicrobiota bacterium; assembly: GCA_964625855.1. Classification (GTDB taxonomy): domain Bacteria; phylum Verrucomicrobiota; class Verrucomicrobiia; order Limisphaerales; family UBA8199; genus JAPLUA01. The sequence goes on from CAZVFC010000019.1 coordinate 62,825, forward strand.
TCGTAGACCACGCCGAAGTCGAGCGTGCCAAACCGGCGGAGGCCGAAGAAGAGGAAGACTCACGGCTGGAAGTCCTGGATGACCCGGTCCGGATGTACATGAATCAGATGGGGAAGGTGCCCCTCCTCACCCGCGAGCAGGAAGTCGAAATCTGCAAACGCATCGAGGAAGCCGAACTGGATATGAGGCGCCTGGTTTATGGCCTGGGCTTCACGGCCAAGGAGCATATCGCGATTGCCGAAAAGCTGCTTTCTGAGCCGCCCAAGGAGCGTTTCGACCGTGTTGTGGTGGACAAGAAGGTCGCCAACCGCGAGGCTCATCTCCGCGAACTGCGGAGCTTGATCAAGAAGGTCAGGGTGCTGGATGCCAAAGTGGACGATCATTATCTCGCCTGGCAGAAGGCCCCTACCCAGGGCCGCCGCGAAAAATGCCTGGCCCGTTTCCACTCTCTGGACAAGAAGCTTCAGGACATCTTCCCCAAGTTCTTCTATAAGCAGAAGGTTCTCGAGGACATGATCCTTGTGGCGGGCAACGTCCACGAGAAGCTCAAAGCCAGCGCGCGCCACCTGGAGGAACTGGAATCCCGCCGCAAGTCGGGCGAGCAGCAAGCCGCGCTGCAGGGCGAACGCACCAAGATCCGCGCTCTCGAACAATTTGTGCGTCTGCCGCAGGAGCAGTTTCAACAGGTCTTCGGTCAGTTGAAGCGCGCCGCAGACCGTGCGCACCAGGCCAAGACACACATGGCCGAAGCCAACCTGCGTTTGGTGGTCTCCGTCGCCAAGAAATACACCAACCGCGGCCAGTCCTTCCTCGACCTCATTCAGGAAGGCAACATCGGTCTTATGAAGGGCGTCGAGAAGTTCGAGTACCGCCGCGGCTACAAGTTCTCCACCTATGCGATCTGGTGGATTCGCCAGGCCATCACCCGCTCGATCGCGGACCAGGCCCGCACCATCCGCATCCCGGTGCACATGATCGAGATCATGAACAAACTCTGGCGCGCCCAGAAACAGCTAACCCAGGAGCTCGGCCGCGAACCCACGCCCGAAGAAATCGCGGATGAGATGCACATGCCGGTCTCGCGCATCAATGCCCTGCTCAAGATGGCCCAGCAACCCATCTCCCTCCATGCCCCGGTCGGCGACGATGGCGACGTCAGCGTCGGCGATTTTATCGAAGACAAGACCGCCGAAAACCCCTCCGACGTCACCAGCTACAGCCTCCTCAAGGAAAAGCTGGGCGACGTGCTCACCAGCCTTACCGAACGCGAACGCCGAATCCTCGAAATGCGCTTCGGCCTGGTGGACGGCTACGAACGCACGCTCGAGGAAATCGGCAAGATGTACAGCGTTACCCGCGAGCGCATCCGTCAGATCGAAGCCAAAGCCCTGCGCAAGCTGCGCCACCCCACCCGCGTCCGCCACCTGCAAGGCTTCCTCGACACCGAGGAAAAAGCTGCCTAGACCGAGTATGCGAGTCATCTACTACGGCCATTCCTGCTTTGCGGCCCAAGTGAATGGCAAGACGCTCTTGTTCGATCCGTTCATCACCGGCAACGAGCTCGCCAAGACCATTGACGTCAAGAAGGTCGCGGCGGATTACATCCTGATCTCGCATGGCCACGCCGACCACATGGCGGATGCGGTGGCCATTGCCAAACGCACCGGCGCTACCGTCGTCTCCAACTACGAGATAACCGTTTGGCTCGGCCAACAAGGCGTCTCCAGCACCCATCCCTTGAACCACGGCGGCGCCTGGCGCTTCGATTTCGGCCGGGTCAAGTTCGTCAACGCGATCCATTCCAGCAGCCTGCCGGATGGGACCTACGCTGGGAACCCCGGCGGCTTCGTGGTGGAAAGCGCCGAGGGCAACTTCTACTATTGCGGTGACACTGCGCTTACCCTGGACATGCAACTGATCGGCGAATCCACCCGATTGGCCTTCGCTGCGCTGTGCATTGGGGACAACTTCACTATGGGGATTGACGACGCTATTAAGGCCGCCGAGTTCGTCCGCTGCAGCGAAGTCCTGGGGCTGCACTTCAACACCTTTCCGCCCATCAAGATTGACACGCTGGCGGCCATCGCCAGGTTCCAAGCCGCCGGCAAGAACCTCCATCTCCTGCTGCCCGGTCAGAGCCACAACTTCTAACCAGTACCCCAGCATTCGATTTGACACCCAGCCGGTTGTCGGCACCATGTTGCCGTCCGCCTTGCCAGAGTAGCTCAGGGGTAGAGCAGAGGACTCATAAGCCTTTGGTCGGGGGTTCAAATCCCTCCTCTGGCACCACTTCACGGAATGCCTGCAAGACAGCGATTGTGTTCGCGCCGGGAGTATATGATGAATGGCTTGACCCAGGTCGGTCCTCTCCTTTCGCCTGATATTGATAGGTTGATTTCTGATCCGAAAGTCGGAACCCTGCCGCCAGACACTATGGGCATACGTATTCTCATTGGCGCGGCGGATGATCTTCCCGTGAACGCATGATTACTCACCGTCTTCTCAAGCCCCTGCCTCGAACATCTTCGTGGGCCCTGGCATGGCTTGGCCTGTGGCTTCTCTCGCCCGAGGCCCTCTGTAAGGATTGGCCCCAATGGGGCGGCTCCAACAGCCGAAACATGGTTTCCAGAGAGAAAGGGTTGCCTGACTCGTTCGTGCCAGGGGAGAAAGACACGCAGGCAGGCCGGATCAGGATGGAGACGACCCGGAACGTGAAGTGGGCCGCAAAGCTCTGCCAGGCAATTTACTCCACGCCGGCAGTGGCCGGGGGCAAGATCTTCATTGGCGGACGGCAGGCGGACCTGGGGCTCCTGATGTGCCTGGACGAGAAGACCGGAAGGCTTCTCTGGCAGTGGCAGGGCCCGGCCAGGCCGGTCCCCACCTACATAGACGGATTCCATATCGGCATCGGTCCCAACCCGAAAGCTTTGGGCGTGTGTTCGACTCCCGTCGTGGACAAGGAGCGCGTCTATTTCGTGACGCATAGTTTCAAGGTCATGTGTCTGGATGTAAACGGCCAGCCCAACGGGCCTGAACCGCGCCCCGAGCGCGTGGTGTGGGAATACGATCTCTGGGACAGACTGGGCGTGTTTCCCTGTGACGCCGTCAACGGTTCTCCCGCCATAGACGGAGATTTTCTTTACGTGCAGACCTCGAACGGTGTGGATCGGAACATGGGCCCCACCAAAGAACTGAAGCGCAAGTTTCCCGCCCCGGATGCGCCGAACCTTGTTGTCCTGGACAAGAGGACAGGCCGCCTGGTTGCCACCGATGGTCTGGCAATCGCCGATCGCATCTTGCACGGCCAATGGTCTGCGGTGTCGCTCGGCAAGGTCGCCGGGCGAAAACTGGTCTTCTTCGGCGCGGGCGATGGTGTTTGCTACGCCTTTGAAGCCCTCGATTCCGCGCCCGACAAGCCGGCCAAACTCAAGACGGTTTGGTCGTATGACTGCATTCCCCCGGAATACCGCTCCTACGGGGGCTTGGATCCGGTATCGCACTATTGCCTGGGCGACAAGAGGTGCAAGGGCACTCTGAACCTGAATGACGGAGCCTTCGTCGGGGAAAGCGAGATCATCGGCACGCCGGTCTTCCACCACAATCGCATCTATGTGGCCATCGGCCGGGATCCTGAACATGGGCGGGGACGCGGCGCTCTGCATTGTATTGACGCCACGAAGACGGGGGACATCACCCGGAGCGGTCGCGTGTGGATTTACCAGGGCTTGGACCGAACCCTCTCGACGGTTTCTCTCGCGGACGGCCTGCTCTATCTCTGCGACGTTGCTGGGCGCCTGCACTGTGTGGATGCTCAGACCGGGCAATGCTACTGGGTTCACGACAGCGACTCCACGGTTTGGGGATCAACGCTGGTGGCCGACGGCAAAGTTTACATGCCCACACCGAAGGGCCTGTTCGTGCTGGCGACGGGGAAGCAGAAGAAGGTCCTTGGCCAGATCAACCTCGGCGCCACGATTCATGCCACGCCGGTCGCGGCCAACCGCGCGCTCTACATCGCCTCCCGCGCCGGGTGGCTTTGGGCGGTTGCCTCGGAGCCGCGCTGATGACCTGTGCAATGGCCAGCGGCCTTTGCTCTGCCAGGCCGTGCGGCAGCCAGTGCCTAGACACCGCCAAGACAGTACCTGGCTTAATAGAAATTCTATTAAGCCAGGTACTGTCTTGGCGGTGTCTAGGCACTGGCTATGTACTCCGGGACCCGTCTGGTGCGAAAACCAACCGACGTGGGGTGGGCGAGCTCGATTCGAGGCTTCCCTGCCAGGGGATTGCGTGCTCATCCACAAGTGCCTAAGCCCTAGTGATTTACGCCTTAATTGAGCGCCAATCCACTTTGGCCCCGGTCCTTTTGCGCAATCCGGTCGGCAAGCTTGCCATTACCAACACCGATGGCACCGTCGCTCTCAGAATCCAGGTCTCAGGAGCGCCCACGCAATACATTGCCGTCCTCGGTGCCAGGCGCGCGCTGAGGGGGGCGTGGTTCAAAGCTGCGATGGCGCGGGATTGGGTCTTGAAATATTCCCGCAGGGGGGCATAGTCGCGAACAGTAGTGCATCATTCAGCGAAAGCTCGTTATGAAGACCCGTTCATTTGCATTCCGTAAGACGATGCTTGGCCTTGAAGACGCGAGGTTCCATGATTAATCTCACCATGCAAAGAGCCCGCCGGATTAACCGTCTGTTTTGTGGCGTTTGGGTTCTGGCGACGATTGCCATTGCCACTAACGTCTCGGCCACGGTGCGCTACGTGGACCTGAACAGCGGCAGCCCCACGCCGCCCTATACCAACTGGACTGTTGCGGCAACGAATATCCAGGACGCGGTGGACGCCGCCAACGCCGGCGACGAGATCGTGGTGACCAACGGAGTTTACCAAACCGGCGGAAGGATTGTATATGGGGCGATGAGCAACCGCGTAGCTGTGACCAAACCCGTGACGCTGCGCAGCCTCAACGGCCCAGCGGTTACCGTGATTCAAGGTTGCCCGAATATTGGTGACAGCGCGGTGCGGTGCGTCTATCTGACCAACGGGGCCACCCTGGCGGGCTTCACACTGACCCACGGGGCGACGCGGAGTTCGGGGGACGCGTCCCGCGAGCGAAATGGTGGTGGGGCGTGGTGCGTTTCCGTCAGTGCGGTGATGTCGAATTGCGTGCTGACCGGCAACTCGGCCGACAGTTGTGGTGGTGGAGCATACGGCGGAACGCTGAAGAACTGCACGGTGACCGGGAACGCCAGCGCTGCGGGTGGTGGGGGCGGGGCGTATTATGCTACGCTCAACAACTGCACATTGACCGGCAACTCGGCACCCGAAGGTGGCGGGGCATACGGTGGCACGCTGAACAACTGTGCATTGGCTGACAACTCGGCATCCACAGCAGGCGGCGGGTCATTCTCTGCCACGCTCAACAACTGTGCCCTGGTCGGCAACACCGTCACGGCGGGCAGCGAAGGCGGCGGGGCCAGTTGGGGCCGGCTGAACAACTGCACACTGACGAGCAACCGCGCATTCTCCGGCGCGGGCGGGGCCTTCCGCGCCATACTGAACAACTGCATCGTGTACTACAACACCGACTTGAACGGGAACGGCAATGCGAATACTGCTGGCTGTACCTTGAACTACTGTTGCACGCCGGGAGCCTCCAGCGGCGGCAATTTTGCCGACGAACCATTCTTTATGGACCTGGCAGGAGGCGACCTGCGCCTGCAATTCAGTTCCCCGTGCGTCAACTCCGGCAACAACATCTATCCTGTCGGCGCCAGCGATTTGGCTGGGCGGCCCCGCATCGTCGGTGGAACCGTGGATGTTGGCGCTTACGAGTTTCAAGGGCCGTACCTGCACGTCACGGCTTCCGATGGTGGGGCCGCCACCCGCGACCCAGACCAGCTCGACTACCCGCTCGGCTCGCTGGTGACAGTCACCGCCATGCCAGCGGAGGGTTACGGGTTCATTCGTTGGACGGGCGATGCCACCGGGAGCGCCAATCCGCTGACGGTGGTGATGGACACGAACAAGAACATCACCGCGGTCTTCGCCTCCACCATCCTGACGCTGACCGGTCAAGGTGCGGGGACAATCTCCAGTATTCCCGACCAGCCGTTCTATGCTGTCGGCCAACCGGTGACGCTGAGCGCTACGGCGGGGCGCTGGCATGTCTTTTCGCACTGGCTTGATGGCGGCACAAACAATCCGCGCACCGTCACCATCGGGGAGAGCAACGCCTACACGGCAGTCTTTACGCCCGCCACTCTGCTGGACACGGTGACCATCGGTGACATCTCCCGGTCGGCACCGGTCGGGATGCCCGCGGTGGTGGTGGACGGTGCATTCACCCTGACGCCATCCGCCAGCGCACGAGGCACAGCGCTGGTCGCGTTGTCCACCACCTTTCCCGGCGGCTGGCTGTTCTACACACTGGACGGCTCGGACCCGGCGGCGTCCGGGGAGTTTTATGGCGGGGAGTTCAAGGTGCGGAAGACGTGCGTGCTGCGGACCATCGCCTACAACTCGGAGTTCACCGAATCGGTGGCGGGCGACGTGGTATACGTCGTGATTCTGCCGACATTGACCGCCTTGACGGACGGCGGCGGCAGCGTCGCGATTGAACCACCAACGGGCGCTTACTTCAGCAACTTGCAGGCGGTGGCAACGGCCACGCCCGCGCCGGGGTGGAAGTTCCTGCAATGGCTTGGCGATGCGGCGGGCACCAACCCTGCCGTGGGCCTCAGCATGACGCGCAACAAGACCGTGTGGGCGGTCTTCGGCACTACGCTGAATACGGCGATCGTGGGCAGCGGCAGCATCGTGAGCAGCCCGGTTTCGCCGTGGCATCCTTACGGCTGCCGGGTCCGGCTCACCGCCGTTCCCGCCACGGGCAACTACCTCGTCTTCTGGGCCAACGCCGGCGCCGGGCGGACGAACAACCCTCTCAACCTCACGGTCACGAACGCAAACCAGACGGCGACAGCGGTGTTCGCGGGTCTCGCCGCGACACAGACTCATGCGCTGACGGTGATCCCGGATGGCCAGGGACAGGTGACGCTCACGCCGCCGGGCAATCGCTTCGGCATCAACGCGAATGTCAAGCTGCAGGCCATGCCGGACCCGGGACAGGAGTTTCTCGGCTGGACGGGGGACGCGAATGGGATGGAGAATCCTCTGGTAGTGACGATGAACTCGAACTGGGTAATCGCGGCGAGCTTCTCCAAAAGGCCTCGGCTGGAGGGCGAGGGCAACCCGGACTGGCTGAATCAGAACGGCTTCCGACTGGCGCTCACGGGGGAGCTTGGCGAGGCTTACCAGGTTTTCGGCTCGACTGATTGGAGCGAGTGGGTCCCGCTCGGTACGGTGACAAACGACTGGGGCACAATGCGGTTCGTAGATGGAACAGGCACCAATCTGCCGCAGCGCTTCTACCGGGCACTGCGGGTATCGCCTTAAGAATGTAAATGCTTGCCCTCCGCGGCAGTGATTCTGACGATGAACCCTCCTCCGGTCGCGGTGCTCCACAGCGGCAGCCTAGGCTCCTGCCAGCCGCGGGAGGTGGGTGACGCTGCTGAAGTTCCACCCGTTCGCGGTCGTTCATGCCCAGACAAGAGGCAGGTTAGCGTGGAACGCCTTAGGGAGGCAGTTGTTATGCGTCACCCCCGGCAAAGCCGCAGGAGTTCTCCCTCCTCAATGATCTTCACACCAAGCTTCTGCGCCTTGGCCAGTTTGGACCCGGCCTCCTCGCCGGCGACGACGTAGTCGGTCTTCTTGCTGACGCTGCTGCTGACCTTGCCGCCGGCGGCCTCAATCTTCGCAGTTGCTTCTTCGCGCTTCAGGTTAGGGAGAGTGCCGGTGAGGACCAACGTCTTGCCGGCCAGTGGGCCAGCCTTGGCCCTGGGTTGGTAGAGTTGGGAATGGAAATTCAGGTCGGCCTTGCGGAGGCGCTCGATCAGCTTGCGGTTCCGCGCATCGCCCTGCCATTGGACCACGCTTTGGGCGATGACCTCGCCCACGTCCTCGCACTCGGTCAACTGGTCCACGCTGGCAGCGAGTATATCGTCGAGAGTCGGAAAACCCCGGCCCAGGGCCTTGGCGACACCGGCGCCGACATGCAGAATCCCAAGACCGAACAAGAGCCGCCACAAGTCGCGCTGCTTGCTGGCAGCGACGCCGTCCAGGAAATTGCGGGCGGACTTCTCGCCCATGCGCTCCAGGCCCGCCACCTCGTCCAGCTTGAGTGAATACAGGTCCGCCACGTCGCGCGCGAGGCCGCTCTGAACCAGTTGGCGCACCAGGACCTCGCCGCCGCCTTCAATGTCCATCGCGCCGCGGGCGCACCAATGCTCCAGCCGCCCGCGCACCTGGGCCGGGCAATCCGGATTCAGGCAGCGCCAGACGACCCCTTCGTCGCCCTCGACGATTCCCGGCGCGCGGGAGACTTTGGAGCCGCACTCGGGGCAGGTCGTCGGAAAGCGGAAGCTGGTTTCCTTGCCCGTCCGTCGCGTCAATACCACGTCCACCACCGCCGGGATGACCTCGCCCGCCTTTTCGATCTTCACCAGGTCGCCGACGCGGATGTCTTTCTGGCGGATGTAATCTTCGTTGTGGAGCGTGGCGCGGCTGATGGTGCTGCCGGCCAGGAACACCGGTTCGAGCTCCGCCACGGGCGTCAGCGCGCCGGTGCGGCCGACCTGAACGGTGATGGCTTTGAGGCGCGTTTCAGCCTGCTCGGCGGCGTATTTGTAAGCAATGGCCCAGCGCGGCGCCTTCGAGGTGAAGCCGGCGGCTTCGCGCTGGGCAAAGGAGTTGAGCTTGATCACCGCTCCGTCCGTTTCGTAGGGGAAGCTCCGCCGTACCCGGTCGAGTTCCCCGATAGCGGCGAACAGTTCGTCCACCGAGCGGCAGTGCCACGTCTTGTCCGGCGTCCTGAAGCCAAGCGATTTCAGCCAGGTTAGCATCTCGTCATGCTGGCGCAGCGGTTGAGGAGCGCCTTCCACGTGGCCAAGGCCATAGAGGACGATATCGAGTGGGCGCTTGGCGACGATGCGCGGGTCGAGCTGCTTGAGCGAGCCGGCGGCGGCATTGCGCGGGTTGGCGAATGCCTCCTCGCCGGCGGCCTGCCGCTCCGCGTTCAGCCTCTCGAAGCCCGATTTGGTCAGGTAAACTTCGCCCCGCACTTCCATGAGAGTAGGACAGGCGTCCCGCCTGTCCCGACCGAGGACAGGCGGGACGCCTGTCCTACTCTGCAGGCGGGTCGGGATACTGCGGATGGTCTTGAGGTTGGCGGTGATGTCGTCGCCAGTCGTGCCATCACCGCGCGTCGCGCCAGAGGTGAAGACGCCCTGCTCGTAGCACAGATTGATCGCCAGGCCGTCAATCTTGGGCTCGACGATCCAGTCCAGCCTGGCGTCCGGCAACAGGCGTTGCACGCGGTTGACGAACTCCCGCAGCTCGTCCTGCGAATACGTGTTGTCCAGGCTGAGCATCGGCTGCCTATGCTGCACCGACTTGAACTCTTTCAGCGGCTGGCCGCTGACGCGTTGCGTCGGGGACTCGGGCGTGACGAGCTGGGGAAACGCCTTCTCCAAGTCCAGCAACTCGTGGTACAGCCGATCGTATTCGCGGTCGCTGATGGTCGGCCGCGCGAGAACGTAATAGGCGTAGTCATGCAGGCGGATTTCCTCGACGAGTTGTGCGTAGCGGGCTTGGGCTTCGCTGCAGTTCATTCGTGGCCTCAGTAGTTTGCGCGGGCGGGAATCGGCGGCACCGGTGGCTGGCCCACCCACCAATCACCCGGCGGGTAGGCGCGTCCGCACTCGGGGCAGCGGATGGTGGCATACTGGGCGCCGCAATGTGGGCAGCCGGCGCGCGACTCAAAGATGTCGAACGGCTGCAGACATTTATCGCACCGCCAGATCGGGCCGATGATGGGGGGCTGCTGGCAGGACGGGCAGGCGAACCCGGCCCGGCGGGGCAGCCTGGCCACCCGCGCCAGCACGCGCGCCTGCATCAGCCCGCTCCAGCAGTTCATTAGAATGAAGACGCACAGGATGCCAAACCAGAGATCGCGAACCAGGAACGCCAGCAGGATCAAACCCGCCCCGCCGACGAAGCCAATTACGGTAGTGATCATCAGGCTCCGGGCGCGGCCGAAGATAAACCAGAGCAGGGATTGAAGAATCTGCCCGCCGTCCAGCGGGTAAACCGGGAGCATATTGAAGACCAGCAAGACGCAGTTGATGATGAAGACCGTCTGGATGAAGGAGTAGGCATTCGGCATCGTGGCGGCCCAGCCGGCCGCGTGGGCCAGAACCCACACGGCACCCAGGACCGGAATCAGAGCCACGTTCACCAGTGGCCCCGCGGCGATGCTCCAGAGCGTCGCCCCGGGGCGCAGCGGCGGCGAGACGTAGGCGACGCCGCCAAGCGGCCAGAGCACGATCTGGTTTGCCTGTCCGCCTACCTGCCGGCAGGCCAGCGCATGGCCGAACTCATGCAGCAGCACGATCACAAAGAGCGACACGTACTCCAGGATCGGCCAGACCATGGAGGAATAGCCGGCGGCCCGTCGGCTGATGCCCCAAACCGCGATCAGGAACCATGACCAGTGCAAATACAGGTCAATCCCCGCAAAGCGGAACAGATGAAAGGAGCCTTGCCGTGTCGGCGTCATAGGCCACAGCTAACACACGCGTGGCGACACGGCAACAAGCCTTTTGGACGACTCGCACTTGCGCCACTTGCAGGGGGTCCATATCGTTCACCAAACGTGATTCCACTATGACCACCCGGCGACGTTACCTCTCATTACTCATCAGCGTTCTCCTTGGCCCCGGGCTGCTGCCCATACTTTCGTTGGCGAGCGCCGCCCCAACGAAACAAACCGTCATTCTGTCGCCGCGCGATGCTTCGTGGCTGGAGCGCCTGGCGGCGCGCGAGGTGCGGCGTTACGTCTATGTGCGCACCGGCAGCCTGTTGCCCATACTCTCCGAGCCGGGCATGGCGCAGAAGACGGACGCGATCATTGTGGGCCATAAAGACCGGAACCTGGTCAAGGAGGCCATCGCCGCCCAGGACACGGTTGCCGCTGCGCTCGATGGGCTGGGGGCGCAACACTATTGCCTCAAGACCATTCCCCAAACCTCAGGGCCAGACTCAGGACGCCCTGCGTCACGAGCTCGGCATCAAGTTCTGCTGCTCACCGGCGGTGATGACCTCGGCACGCTCTACGCCGCTTACCGGTTCGCCGAATCGCTGGGTGTCCGTTTCCACCTGCACGGCGATGTCGTGCCCGATGAGCCGGCAGAATGGGCGCTGCCGGTGTTGGACGAGCGTGCGGCGCCGCTGTTCGCCCTGCGCGGCATTCAGCCGTTCCATGATTTCCCCGAAGGGCCTGACTGGTGGAACCGCGACGATTACCTGGCCATTATCGGCCAGTTGCCGAAGCTGCGGATGAACTTTATCGGGCTGCATACTTACCCGGAGGGCCATCCCAACGCGGAGCCCACGGTCTGGATTGGCTTGCCGCAAGACATCGGCCCGGACGGGGGGGTCAGGTTCAGCTACCCGTCCAGCTACATGAACACCCTGCGCGGCAACTGGGGCTATGCGCCCAAACGAACGAGCGAATTCAACTTCGGAAGCGCCCAACTCTTCGAGCGGGAGGATTTCGGTCCCGAGGTCATGTTCGGGGCGATGCCCGACCCGGAGACACCCGGTATCTGCAACGAGGTCTTTGATCGCACGGCAGCCATGCTGCGGGATGCTTTCTCGTTCGCCCACCGGCTTGGCGTGAAGACCTGTGTCGGCACCGAGACCCCGCTGATGATCCCGAAGCAGGTCCAGGAGAGGCTCATGACGATGAACAAGAAGCCCGCAGATATTGCCGTGGTTCAGGAGCTTTACGAAGGCATCTTCCGCCGCGCGGCGCTGGCCTATCCGCTGGATTACTACTGGTTCTGGACACCGGAAGGCTGGACGTGGTCCGGCGTGAAAGACGAGCAGATTCAGGCAACGACCAACGACCTGTTTGCGGCGATCGCGGCGCACCGGAACGTGCGGCCGCCTTTCCAGCTCGCCACGTGCGGCTGGGTGCTTGGGCCGCCGCAGGACCGGGCCCTGTTTGACAAGGTGCTGCCCAAGGGCGTCGCGATTAGCTGCATCAATCGCGAGGTCGGCCACACGCCGGTCGAGGCAGGTTTCGCCCAAGTCAGAGGCCGCTCGAAATGGGCGATCCCCTGGCTGGAGGATGATCCCACCCTCGTTTCGCCCCAGTTGTGGGTCGGACGAATGCGGCGCGACGCCTACGATGCGCTGCGCTACGGCTGCGATGGGCTCATGGGCATTCACTGGCGCACGCGCGTGCTCAGCCCCAACGTCGCCGCGCTCGCTCAGGCCGCCTGGGAGCAGGGCGGGTGGGCTCAATCCTTCAAGACGGCGGTGCCACTGGCTGAGAAATCACGGGTTGCGGGCCCGGTAGGTGGCCAGGTCGCCGCCTTCCCGAACAACGCCATAACGGGCACATCGGAAGCCCCGCTGTACCAGACCGTGCGTTACAACGTCTCGGCGTATCGTCTGCCGGCAAGCAATGGCCTCTGCAATGTCACGCTCAAGTTCTGCGAGCCGCACTACCACACCGCGGGCGTGAGGGTGTTTGACGTGAAGTTGCAGGGGCGCGCGGTCGTGACGAACCTGGATATCTTCGCCCGGGTCGGGAAGGACCGCGCGCTGGATCTTGCGTTCACCAACGTCGTGGTTACGAATGGCTGGCTGGACATTGACTTCGTTCCGCGGGTCGAGTTTCCGAGCATCGCCGCCATCGCCGTCGAGGGAAACGGCGTTGCCACCCGCATCAATTGCGGCGGTCCGGCCTACGCTGATTACGCGGCCGACCAGCCTCCCGCGCCGCCGCTCAAGGAGGTTTTCCCGCCCACCCGGGATTTCTATGAGGACTGGGCAGTCCACGAATTTGGCGCGGAAGCGGGCGCGGCTGCCGCCCGGATCCTCCAACAGGTGGACTGCTCGCTGCCCAAACCTTCGACCTGGGTCAAAGGCCCGGGCGGGATTCAGCCCGACGCTCGCCCCTGGGAATCGGTAAAGAATGAATACGCGTTTGTGGATGAGCTGGCGGCGTTGGGTCCCAAGGTCGAAGGAGCCGGCTGCCGGGAGCGATTCGACTACTGGCTGAGCACGTTCCTCTGCCTGCGTGCGGCAGGGGAATTGAACTGCGCCTGGGGAGAATACAATCGGGCGATGGAGAAGGTGAAGCGGGAGAAGGAGGCGCCGGCGCAAGGCGCCCTGGCTCGTGAACTCGCGCTGCCCGCGCGCGCGAACCTGGTTCGCCTCCTCGGCGCCGTTTATGGCCATCTGCTCGCCACGGTCTCGACGACGGGCGAGTTAGGAACGGTCGCGAACTGGAACCAGCACAACCTTCCCGACCTGCTCACCGCGCCGGGAGAGGAGCTGGCCCGTATCCTCGGCCTGCCATTGCCGGCGGACGCCCAGCCCGCTCATGGCTACCGTGGCCCGCCCCGGATTATCGTGCCGACCAAGCGCACCAGTATGGCCGCCAACGAATCTCCGTATCTGAAGGTGATCATCCTTTCCGAGCAACCGCCGCGCCGCGCCGAGCTGCATTGGCGCAAGCTGGGAGCGCGCCGGTTTGCCACGGTTCCGCTCGCGCATGTGGTGCGCGGGGTTTACCGCGTCCGCCTGCCCGCGCCGGGCCAGGACGATTTCGAATATTTGATCCGGGTCGAACCCGCCCGCGGCGAGCCCGTCTTCTTTCCCGCCACGGCGCCGAAGCTGAACCAGAGTGTCGTCGTGTTGCCGGAAGACTAAACCAGACCCAAGGAAAGAACCCGCAGATGAGCGCTGGTGAACGCACATCAGAAGAGCCTGATTTGCAGGTTGCGGGCTGGGGCCTCAGGGGGTTAGACTAAGCTTAGAGATAGACGCAACACGAAAGGAAGCACATGACGACCGCAGAAGCCAACAAACAACTGGTTACAGATCTAAAGACAGTGATCCACGACGCGGAGGAGCTCCTGAAGGCCACCACCGGCCAGGCTGGGGAGAAGCTCACCGAGGTTCGAGGCCGGTTGACGGCGGCCCTCGAATCGGCCAAGGGCACCTGCCACCGGTTGGAGGAAAAAACCGTCGCAGCCGCCAAAGCCACCGACCTCTGCATCCGCGACCATCCCTATGAAACCATCGGCGTCGCCTTTGGTCTCGGCCTGCTGATTGGAGTGCTGGTCGGACGCAGGTAAGGGTACATGGAATCACAGGAGGGCAAGAAGTCAGGCATCTTCGCCTCGCTGAGGCAGGTGCTGAAGACGGTCGCCGCGATTGCGGAAAACCGGCTGGAGCTGCTCGTGGTCGAGTGGCATGAAGAACGGCTGCGCGCTTTCGAAGTGCTACTGCTGGTGGGAATCGCCCTCGTGCTGGCGCTAATGACGCTGATGGTGGTGACGATGACGGTTGTGGTGGTCTGCATTAACAACCACCGTATCGACGTAGTAATCGGGCTGAGCGTGGTTTACTTGCTGGCCACGATTGGCGCTTGGTGGAGGCTGCGCGCCCGGTTGAAGAATTGGGCGCCGTTCCGCGAGACACTGGCTGAGATCAAAAAGGACAGAGCGTGTTTGGAAGACAAGAGTTGAGCAGGTTGGGGACGCAAAAGCAGGCCTTGCTGCTGGAGAGCGGCCTCAACCGCCACGCGCTGCTGGCAGAGTGGCGGGAATTGCGCTCCGCCAGTGCCAGGGTGGGCAGCGCCGCCCATGCCTCGAGCCGCTTCGCGCCGTTCCTGGCGGTGCTGGCGCCGCTGGCAGGGTTCCTCGTGGTCCGCAGTTTGCGCCGGCCTGAATCGTTATTCACGCGCCTGGTCGCGGCAGCGAAGTGGATCGGCCCGGTCTATTCGCTTTGGCGGGGTTACTCCGCTGCTCGAAAGAAGGAGACGGCAGCCGGCGCTCCTGGCGGTTAGACAGGGCGATCCGTTATCTTCCCTTCGAGCTGCCGGCGGTGGCCGGTTCCAATGCGTTGGCCTCTGGCGAGCCGTGGACACTCGCCTCCGTGGCCTCGCCGCTAAGGGCCGGTTCGGGCGCGAGGCTGGCGCATTCAGGGAGGTTGGGTTCTTCCATCCCGTCGGCCATGCTCGAGCAGGAAGCACAGACGTTGGGATTGCGCGAGAGGGCGTTTCCTTCTTCGGAAATCGCCTCACCACAACATCTGCAGATGCGCGGGTTCATGTCTCCGCATTCCCCCCAGCCGGGGCGCTCACATACGCCGCGCGGCCAAGTCTTGGAAAAGCCTTGGTTGGAAGATACCGAGCTGGCTTCTGATGTGATCGCCACCGTGAGGTCGCGGTGGCGGTTCCCAGAAAGGCAATAACCCATCTCTGACGCCGTGCCTTCAAAACATTCCTCGTGCTCCTAAAGTAGGAATAACATGGCAGGAATCGGCCAGGATAGCAAGCTCTTTTTCCGGAAATCGCTCCAGTCGAGCGCATCTCGACACCGCCACCGGAACGCGGCTGTCCTCAGCCGCAGCAGCCTGGGCAGGGCCATGCGCACGCCGTGCACAAGGGATGCACACCCGATGCACACCCGATGCACACGCTGGCATCAGTTGTGCATCCCTGGTGCATCCGGTGTGCATCTCTGATACACGACCCGAGGAGCCGAAGAGGAGGCTGGCGCCATGTCGGGAGAGCGCCCACCGTTCGCCTTTCACACGCCCACGTCCGGCCCTTCCCGGGGGGAGCGGTTTCCCGCTCAGCTATGGCGGCAGTGGCGGGCTGCGCCCCGTTGCGCGTGCGCCCGCGACAGCACCCCGTTCCTCCTCCCGCTCAGGCAGGGTTTCGAGGCAGGTCTGCGCGGCTGCGGCTACGGCTCGCGATAGACGCGAAAGAACTTCAGTTCCTCCGTGGCGATGGTGGTGAAGGTGCAGTTGGTGCCGCAGGCGGGGAGGCTGTTGGTCAAGGTGGTCCAGGCGGCAAGGTCGGAGGAGGCTTCCACACGGTATAGCCGGGCCGGCGCGGATTCCCATGTCAGGCTGAGGTTCTGGCCAGCCAGGGTGAGGGCCAGCAACCGGAAGGGCGGGCTGAAGGGATTGTTGAAGTACATGATGACCGGCAAATGGTCGCTGGCGGTCCGGCTGTCGTCGGCCAGCAACGGCGGCGGCGGATCGGGCAAGCTGTCGGTGCGAAAGATCTGGCTGCCGGTGATGTTCGAGAAGAGCAGGGCGCCGGGCAGGATGTAGTCGAAACGCCTGGTGAGACCGGCAGCAGCTTGAATGGAAAAGGTCAGCGGGCTGGCGGTGAACGAATTGACGGGCGTGGTGAGCTGCAGGCCAACGGCCGGGCTGATCAGACCTTGGATTGACGCCTGATTGGTGTCCGTCTCGTTCAGGTCCCCCGTCAGGACATAGGGGTGGCTGGCGTTGGTAGTGAGAAAGGCGGTCACGAAGAAGTTGGAAATGGCACGAGCCTCAGCGGCACGCTGGGTGCGCTCGTCGGAGGCGCTGCCGGACTTAAGATGAGTGGTAAAGACGTGCAGAGGCTGGTCGAAACCTGGCACCGCGATCTGGGCCTCGAACAGGTCGCGAGTGAAATTGGAGTTCGTGTAGCCGAACGGATCCAAATCGGCGTCGTTCAGCCAGCTCTTGGCGCGGGCGATCGGATACCGGCTAGCGATGCTGCCCCGTGTCCACCCGTCGGCGGTCGGGCTGTTGGATAGGAAATAGCCCGGCAAGTAGGCTTGGATGAAGTTGGTCATTTCATAGGCCAGGGTCATCGGGATTTCCTGGAACGTGATGATATCCGGCTGAAGATGCTGCATTTGGCGCCCGATCGCCTGCACTTGCAGTGAATTGGTGTTCCAGTTTGTCACCGCGCTGCCGTGCACGTTGTAAGTCAGCAAGGAAAGGGAGGACGCGACCGACGGAAGCACGGTCACAGTCAGCCTGGCAGGCTGGCTGTTGGTCCACCCAAAGGCGTTTGTGACCGTGACCGTGTAATCGCCCGCCTGGTTGGTCGTGACATTGGACAAAGAGAGAACCGACGTCGTGGCGCCGTCCAGGTCAGTGCCGTTGAACTGCCATTGGTAACTGAGTGGCGGTGTGCCGCCGGCCGTAACGGTGAAGGTCACGTCGCTTCCCTCCATCACCGTTCGACCTGGTGGCGGAATAAGGATGCCGGGGGGCATGCGCGGGAGAACATCGCTGAAGTTGGTGCCGATGATCAGGTTGTCTAAGTAACAGGTCCCTATGCCCGCAGTCTCCCGGAGCGCGAAGGCGGTCTCCGCGGTGGCAGGTGCCACATCCGTGGCGGTGAACGCAGGGTCGGTTTCAGCGGAGGGGTTAAGCCACAGAGTGCTGGTGGCGTTGCTGACCACGTAGCGGGTGATGAGAACATAATCCGTGTTCAGGCTCAGGCCGGAACTCACGAGAATGCCCAGAGTGGTGTTCGCATTGGCAATGCCGACCCGGAAGAAGCCTGCCGGTACCCCATTGGTCGTGGCATAGATCCGATTTCGGAACCCACTCGTCCCCAACCCCTTGAAGTGCGCGAAATAGTCGCCAGTGGCGGAGGGGAAGGCGGTGAAGTTGATGGTGAAGCTTGCGTAGAGCGTGATGTCGGTGGTTGGGGGATACGACTGGCCAAGCGCCACACTGACGTCTTCGCTGTTGGTCTGGGCGAGCAAAACCCTGCCCGACCGGACCTCCACCTGACCGGCCGCGCCGTCGTGAGTGGCCCAGGTGCCGGAGCTGACGGTCACCAGCGGCCCGTTGGGGTAATCGAACGAGTCGCTGAAGATGGGCCTTGCGGCCACCGGCCAGAACCACCCAAGGACCGCACAAGCAGAAATCAGTCTTTTCACATTTGTGACGGAGCGGATTCTAATGCGCTTGGCCGGGAATTCTAGCCGAACATTAGGCTCCACAGGCCCCCACGCGCGAGCCCGCGCGGGGCGCCGGACCTTCCGGACATGCGGTCCGTAAAGGACACGACAATTATTGGCTTTCGCCGCTGCCAGGTCTGTGGTATAGATACCTCTCACCATGGCAGCGATTGGAACAGCGACCGATTTTATCGTCTGGGGAATTGACCAGACCGCCTACGGGCCGGTGGAACTGCCGACGCTCGTTTCCTGGGTTAAAGATGAGCGGGTGACGGCCGACACCTGGATCTACGACGCCAAGAACAGTGCCTGGCAGAAAGCCGCCGACTTGCCCGAGCTCCAGATGTTCTTCCATGGCAGGGCCAAGCCGTCCTCCTCCGGTGCCAGCGGGTTGACCAATCCCAAAGGCGTTGATCCCCGCGCCCTGCGCCGGATCAAAATCCTGGCGGGGATGACCGACGAACAGCTTGAGCGCCTGACGCAATTCATGGAGGCCGAAAGGGTCCCGCAGTGGACCGTCATCGTCAAGCAAGGCGACCCGGGCGACAGTATGTACTTCATTCTCGAAGGCGAGCTTCGAGTGCGCATCAACGTCATGGGCAAGGAATCCATCCTCGCCACCCTCAGCGTTGGCGACTTCTTCGGCGACATTTCACTCTTCGACCGCGGACCGCGCTCGGCCGATGTGGTCGCCAATACGGACAGCCTGGTCATTCGTATCTCCGCGGCGGCCCTGGACGAACTGGCCACGCATGCGCCTGAAATCGCCACGCCGTTTCTGCGCGCGATTGGCCGCACCCTCACTGCCCGCATCCGGGCCGACAACAAGCGCTACGGCGACTCCGTAAAGCTCACTTGCGCCACCGGGCAGGCAGCAGCCTGACCCGGCGGCGGTGCTGAAGTCCATCGGCCCGAGGGAGGGGCTGGAGGCGATGCGTTTCTTCCTCGTTCGCCGGAGTGGACAGTAGCGCTGCGGTGGGCCATGCTTGCCGCTGCGTGCGCAACTCTCGTTCCACCGTGAATGCCGCTTTGAACGCGGCGGTGCTTCTGGCCATCTCGACCGCCTGGGCGTCCGCCAAGGAGATCAGCCTGCTAAACGTGTCGTACGATCCCACGCGAGAGCTGTATCAGGATTTCAACCGCGCGTTCAGCAAGCACTGGCAGCAGCTAACCGGCGATACCGTCACCATCAAACAGTCGCACGGCGGTTCGGGCAAACAAGCCCGCGCAGTCCTCGAGGGTTTGCGTGCCGACGTCGTGACGCTGGCGCTGGCTTACGATGTGGATGCACTCTGCCGCCGACGCAAACTCATTCCGGAAAACTGGCAGAAGCGCCTGCCGAATAACAGCGCGCCCTACACCTCCACCATTGTCTTCCTGGTGCGGCAGGGGAATCCGAAGCGCATCAAAGATTGGGACGATTTGGTCAAGCCGGGCGTTTCCATCGTCACGCCCAATCCCAGGAGTTCGGGGGGTGCTCGCTGGAACTACCTGGCGGCTTGGGGCTATGCCTTGAGAAAGCATGGCGACCAAGCCAATGCGCGGGATTTCGTCGCCCGTCTCTTCAGGAACGTTCCGGTGCTGGATCCCGGTGCCCGCATAGCGACGACGACCTTTGCGCAGCGCGGCGTCGGTGACGTGCTGTTGGCGTGGGAGAACGAGGCGCTCATGCTGGTCAGCGACTCTCGTCCGGGCGACTTCGCCATCGTGGTTCCGTCGCTGAGCATCCTGGCGGAGCCGCCCGTGACGTGGGTGGACAAGGTGGTGAACCGTCGCGGCACGGGGGACGTTGCCAAAGCTTACCTGGAATATCTGTATGCGCCCGAGGGACAGGAGATCGCCGCCCGCCACTTCTATCGGCCGCGGCTCGAATCCGTGGTTCAGAAGCATGCCGGCACGTTCCCCAAGCTGAACCTCTTCACCATCGAGGAGGTCTTCGGGGGCTGGCAAGAGGCGCAGAAGGTCCACTTCATGGAAGGCGGAGTCTTCGACCAGATCCAGCAAGGAAATCGCTAAACAATCCGCAGCATTGCTTCACTGGCTTCCTGGAACTATCCTTGGGCGATCGTGGAGACCGAATACGCAGCGAGGCCGAGCATGGCACCAACGCGATCGGCGAGCGAGCCCTATCCCCGTAGGGCAGCCTCGCCGAGGCAGCCGGCTCGTGTGACGCAGTGTTTGCATGTGGCACTCACCTCCGACGGCCCGACCGCCCATGGCTCAAAAGAGATTTAGAGTGCTGCCCGGATTTGGCCTGACCATGGGCTTCACGCTCTTCTACTTGAGCGCGATTGTCCTGATTCCATTCGCGGGACTGGTCATCCGCGCGCTCGAGCTTTCGTGGACAGATTTCTGGCGGCTGGCCACCACACCCCGCGCGCTGGCGACTTACCGACTGACCTTTGGCGCTTCGCTCATCGCCGCAGTGATCAACGCAATCTTCGGCACCTTGCTGGCGTGGGTGCTGGTGCGCTATGAATTTTCCGGACGCCGGTTCATTGACGCCATGGTGGACTTTCCGTTCGCCCTCCCGACTGCCGTTGCCGGCTTAACGCTAGCCAGTCTATTCGCTGCCAATGGCTGGCTCGGCCAGTTCCTTGTCCCGCTAGGCATCGAAGGCGCGTTCACACCGCTGGGCATCGTTATTGCCCTGACCTTTGTCGGGCTCCCGTTTACGGTGCGCACCCTGCAGCCGGTGCTGGAGAACCTTGAACCTGAGGTGGAAGAAGCCGCCGCGACGCTGGGCGCCGGCCGTTTGCGTACCTTTGCGAGCGTGGTCGCACCGTCTTTGCTGCCGGCCGTGCTTACGGGTTTCGCCCTGGCGCTTGCCCGCGCAATCGGAGAGTATGGCTCCATCGTCTTCATCTCCGGCAACATGCCTTTCAAAACAGAAATTGCGCCCTATCTCATCGTAATGCGTCTGGAAGAATACGATTACGCCGGCGCCATCACGCTCGCCGTAGTGCTGCTGGCGTGCTCGTTCATGTTGCTGGGCACGGTCAACCTGCTTGAACGAACCGCGGGCCGGTTTCAACATTAATACGGCGATCCTGTGAGTTCCTTTGCATCCACTGTGCGCGCTGTCCGGAAAGCCGCGGGCCGACAAAGCCGTTCCGAACGTGCCCTCTGAAGCCATGTCAGGAACCGCCATCATTCATCGCCAGGCGGGCCGGCGGCAGGCGCCGCGCGGGGCCGAGGAATCGCCGCTCGTTAAATGGGTGTTGATCAGCCTCGCGCTCGGTTTTTGTTTCGTCTTCCTGCTGCTGCCGCTGGTCAATGTCTTCGCCCAGGCTCTTGCGCTGGGTTGGGCGCACTACTGGCGGTCCTTGTCGCAGCCGGATTCGCTGGCGGCAATTCGTCTGACCCTGCTGGTGGCGGCCATTAGCGTGCCATTGAATGTGGCATTCGGCTTGGCGGCGGCTTGGGCTATCGGCAAGTTCCAATTCCGCGGCCGACTCCTGTTGATCACGCTGATTGATCTGCCCTTCTCCGTTTCGCCCGTCGTCGCCGGCTTGATGTTCCTGGTGCTCTTTGGCGCTCAGGGCTTTTTCGGCGAATGGCTCGATGACCGCGACTTACACATCATCTTCGCGGTGCCAGGCATGGTCCTCGCGACGGTATTTGTCACGTTCCCCTTTGTGGCGCGTGAATTGATCCCGGCCATGCAGGCCGCCGGCACCGAGCCGGAGCAGGCTGCGCTCACCTTGGGCGCCAGCGGTTGGCAGACCTTCTGGCACGTGACCCTGCCCTCGGTTAAGTGGGCTCTGCTCTATGGCATCATCCTCTGCAATGCCCGCGCCATGGGCGAGTTTGGCGCCGTCTCCGTCGTGTCGGGCCACATTACCGGCCAGACCGAAACCATGCCCTTGCGCGTCGAAGCGCTGTACCAGGGCGCTACCCAAGCCTCCGCCACTGCGGCCTTTGCGATCGCCAGTCTCCTGGCTCTGCTGGCACTCATTACGCTGGGCCTTAAGACCGTCTTGGAGTGGAAACAGGCGCGGGCGGAACGGTTGTTGGTGTCGAAAGCTGATAATTGAGACAGCGCACGTGAGCATCGAGCTAAAGAACGTAACCAAGGAATTCGGCGCGGTTGCCGCCGTCCGCAACGTGTCGTTCTCAGTCAAGGACGGGGAATTGATGGCCTTGCTCGGGCCGAGCGGCGGCGGCAAGACCACCGTCTTGCGCATGATCGCCGGCCTGGAAATGCCAACCGGAGGCGATGTGTATATCCGCGGTCAACGCGTCAATGATGTGTCCGTGCAGCAGCGCAACATCGGATTTGTGTTTCAGAATTACGCGCTGTTCAAGCACATGAGCGTGTTCAGGAACATCGCCTTTGGACTGAAGATCAAGAAATGGAAGCGGGCCGACGTGGTGACCCGGGTTGCTGAGCTGCTGAAGCTCTTCGGGTTGGAAGGGCTGGACCACCGGTATCCCCACCAGCTTTCCGGTGGCCAGCGCCAGCGGGTGGCGATCGCGCGCGCGCTCGCGCCCCAGCCCTCCGTGTTGCTCCTGGACGAACCTTTCGGCGCCGTGGACGCCAAGATCCGCCAGGAATTGCGCGAGTGGCTCGTAACCCTGCACCATGATCTGAATGTGACCACCGTCTTTGTCACCCACGATCAGGAAGAAGCGTTGGAGGTGGCCAATCGCATTGTCATCTTTTCCCGCGGCGTGCTCGAACAGGTTGGCACGCCCCGCGAGGTCTATGAGCAGCCTGCCAACGAATTCGTCGCCCGCTTCATAGGCGCGATGAACGTGCTCGAACCCGAAGTGCATGGCGGTGTGGCGCGTCTGGGCGAGTTGGAGTTCCCGGCTCCAGGCCAATTCGACGGCCAGAGGCTTCGAATCGGTTTTCGCCCCTACGCGGTGCAAATATCGGCCGACCTGACCCAGCATCGCTATCGCGCGGTGTTGCGGCACACGTTCTTTCTGGGCGTGCTCTTGCGGGTGGAACTCGAGTTGCCAAGCGGCCTGACCATCCGCGCGCGCATGACCAAGGAGGAGTACGCGCATCAAGGCCTGGAAGACGGCAAAGAAGTCTCGTTCCAGATCCGCCAGTACCGGGTGTTGGCGGGGGAAAAGACCGAGCTGCCACCCGAGACCGAAATCAAGCACCAAGCCCCACCCAGCTTTGCGGAGGACATCTAATCTACTTGGCGTCTAATCCCCTCAGGTAGGCAAGGATCAGGTCGGGCAAATCAGCGCTATAGCCACCTTCGAGCAGGTTCAGTGTAGGCACCTCCAGGCTGCGAATGGATTTCCCGAGCCAATAAAAGTCTTCCTTTTCCAAAGAACCCTGTGCCAGCGGGTCGCCCACATAACAATCGAATCCGGCGGAAACTGCCACCAGGTCGGGCTGAAAAGTCCGAAGGTAATCCAAGGCGCTCGCCAACACCTGTCGGTACTCTGCCCGGCATGTTTGGGGCAGTACCGGAAAGTTGTAACAATTGGCGCCGACGTTCCGGATTCCGGTTCCGGGATAGCACGGAAATTGATGCACCGAGAAGACTGCCACGCCCGGTTTGTTCAACAGGATCGCTTCGGTACCATTCCCGTGGTGCACGTCAAAGTCGAAGACCGCCACGCGCTTCACGCCCTGGGCGATTGCCTCGAGCACAGCGATGGCCGTGTTATTCAGATAACAAAAGCCCATCGCCCGGTTGCGCGTCGCGTGGTGACCGGGCGGACGCATCAAGCTGAAGACCATTTCCCCAGCTAATGCGGCTTTCAGCGCCTTCAGGCCGGCGCTGGCCGAAGCGCGGGCGTAATCCGCAATACGCAGGAAGAAAGGCGTGTCCGCGTCGAAATCCTCCGGAACCTTCAGCCGCGCGAGAAATTCCGGCGTGTGAGCGCGGAGGACAGCGGCCTCATCGCACGGGCCGGGTTTGAGCCAGGTGATCGGGATCTCGGTCTGCCGGCGCAGTCTTTCCCAGGCCGCA
Source organism: uncultured Verrucomicrobiota bacterium (assembly GCA_964625855.1). Lineage (GTDB taxonomy): Bacteria > Verrucomicrobiota > Verrucomicrobiia > Limisphaerales > UBA8199 > JAPLUA01. Next base: position 86,667 of record CAZVFC010000019.1, read on the forward strand.
ATGACACGTTCCGGCCGCTCAGGATGGCCCGGGTGTGAGTAGCCAGTACACCGTTCGTCCGTGATGATTCTCATGCGGCTCCCGATAGCCCAGAAAGCACGAGCCCGCTTGGCCCATCCGCAGCAAATCCGCACGTGGCCCGCCCATCATTATCTTTGCTCTTCATTCGCTTTCCGAGGCTAACAAGTAGGCTACACCAAGTTTGCCCGGCTTCCAGTAGCGAAATGACCTTTCTGCGGTTGATGGGATAACCCGCAGGGTTCCGGTGCCAAAGGCGCTTGTCTCACCGTAACACTGGCACAATAGGCTCGCTCGTCGTGTGGAAAGGCGCACAACCGCATGGATAGGCGGCACCAATACCTAAACGGGGCGTGTGGATTCTCTTAAGAACGCCGAGAGCGTAAGCAAGAAATGAGGCATCCTTCTGAGATCGTGACCTCCCTCAGAATGGCCCCCGCGTCGCACATATAAGTCCCGGCTGCCGCAACGGGGGTGCAGGACGACGTTGGCAACGCGGGGATCGTATGCGACACAGTCCGCCTGGTGAGCCCAGTCAGTGCGGCGGTGAACGAGGTGGGCCGTCAGAGGCGCGGGGAGATGCGGTGGCGCGAGAGCACCTGGAGAAAGCCCGCAAGGTCGCCGTTACGGAGGAGCCGAACCAAGCAGGCACATCGGGGCTCTTAGATGGCTGGATTGACGACCTATTGTCTGGATGAACTCAACAGCTTGTTCTTGACCTCTTCAACGCATCGTTACCCTTTGTGACAAATTCCGTGTCCGTGTCAAGGGAGGCGATTCCTGCAATCGAGGTCGCGAGTACGTGAATGACAAGACCGTCGGCAGTAAGGGATTGATCTTGCATGGTTTGCTCCTCAGGATGAGTCCGTCTGGCATGACGCTGGTTGCGGATTTGCTACAAATATGAGTGAGAGACCTCGAGGTTGGACGTGGCCGTGCTGGGCCATATCCATGCGCCGTGCAGCAGTTGTTCTGGCAACAGTCGCGGCGGCGCTCGTGGGAGACCTGGTGCAGGCGGCGACTCTGGTGGCGGGCCCGCAGCTCGAGTTCCCTGCACCAGACACGGCCATCGTTTGCTGGACGACGGATGTGACAGCGCGCGGGCGAGTTCGATTCGGCACGGAAGCGGACCAACTCACGCAGCGCCGGGAAGGCGGCGTGACCAATCAGCACCGGGTGACGCTGCACGGACTCCGTGCGGGCTTGCGCTATTACTTTGTTGTGGGCACGGCGCGGCAGGGTTTGGCCACCAACAGCTTCATCGCCGGGGGCGGGACGGGGTCCGAAGTCGCGCGTGCCAGCCCGCCAGGCGGGAGAAAGGCGCGCGCCAAGCCGGCTGTGATCAAGGCGCCCGCGGCCCGCGAGACCTGGGGCGATCTGGCCTCGCTGCCAGACCACTTCCATAGACATGGAGCCGACTTTCGGGCGAAGGACGCCGAGGACTACGCGCGGCTGGCTTGGGAGTTCTTGCAGCGGGCCAAAGCACAAAGCCTGCCCGTGAAGCGAGACGGTCAGGGCGTCCTGCGCGTGTTCGATCCAAAGACTGGCACTTTTGGGGCATATAACCGCGATGGCACCACTCGGACCTTCTTCAAGCCGGGCAGCCGCGATTACTTTGAACGGCAGCCCGGGCGCCCAGTCAATCCCATGACTCTCCCATAACATGACCTATACCTGTCCCGTGTGCGGTTACCCCAGCCTGGCTGAAACCCCGCGCAGCCGCGACGGAGGCGGTTCCTACGAAATCTGCCCCTCCTGCGGCTTTCAATTTGGCGTGTCTGACGACGACGAGGGCCAAACCTACAAACAATGGCGTCTGGCCTGGAAGAAGGCCGGCATGAAATGGGCCAGCCGAGGCCTCGCGCCGCCGGCGGCATGGAACCCGCGACGGCAGTTGGCCGGCCTGGTGGTTCGCGCGCGGGCGAAGTCCCGGAGACCGCGGCGCCGCAAATCCGACTGACAGGAACACTCGGCCGCCTAAGGGATGTTTAAGCGATGTACGCCGTGATACTCGCCACCTGGAGCGCGTACTTGAGAAGGCCGCATGACGGCCCTTCCTTAAGCCATGATGCTTGGGCTTTACCTCTGCCCGAATGCAGAATAGAGAGTTCAGCTCCGAGGAATTATGTTGTGCCCTAACTCCGTAACATTATGAGCGCTCCAGCTACCGCCGACCAAGAGCAATCCGCCGCGTTGCCGCCCGCTGGCTCTCCGGGCAAGAAGTTCCACAGCACCTTCTGGCTGCTGAACTCGATCGAGATGTGGGAACGCCTGGCGTTTTACAACCTGCGCGTGATGGCACCGATTTACATCATGCAGGCGGACAATCCCGGCGGCCTGCATCTGACGGCCCAGGACAAAGGCATCATTTACGCCTGGTGGGCGGTTTTTCAATCCCTGCTGCCCATCGTCACCGGCGGGCTCGCTGACCGTTTCGGCTACAAACGCACGCTCTCCTTTGCCATCAGCACCATGATGGCCGGCTACCTGATGATCGCTTTCCTGCGGGACCTGCCTTTCCTCAGCAATTACTGGTGGTTCCTGCTTTCGATCCTCACGCTGGCCACCGGCACCGCTTTCTTCAAGCCCAGCCTCCAGGGATCGCTGGCCCACAATCTCACCAAGGCAAACTCGTCCGTCGGTTGGGGCATCTTCTACTGGGTGGTCAACGTTGGCGCATTCGTCGGGCATTTCCTGCCGTCGTTGTTCCTGCTCAAAGGCTGGTTCGGCGCGGCTACGAATTCGGCTGAGGCCTGGCGCAACCTGTTCCTGGCATCCGCGGTTTTCACCTCCTTCAACCTGGTGCTGCTGTTGTTCTTCAAGGATGTCCCGAGCGGTGCCTCTCCGACCGAAGGTCTGCTCAGCGTCCTGAAGCGGACGGTAAGGAACATCCTCGAGCCACGTCTGCTCGCGTTCATGGCGATCATGTCCTGCTTCTGGCTCATGATGTACCAGCTCTGGGATCTCCAGCCCAATTTCATCGCCGATTGGATTGACAGCTCGCCCATGGCCGCATCGCTCGGCTGGCTTCCCCAGTTTCTCCACAAAATGGTGGTGGAGGACACCGCCCGCGGTCCCATGATCCCGCAGCAGGTCCTGCTGAGTTTCAATGCCTTCTTCATTATCCTCGGTGTCGTCGGCATGGCATGGCTGACTCGCCGGATGCGCACGCTGGAAGCCATGCTGATCGGCATGATCATGGCCACCGTTGGCGTCCTGGTCGCCGGCTGGACCCAAAGCGGCTGGTTGCTGGTGGCCGGCATTCTCTTCTTTTCGCTGGGCGAAATGATGACCGGCCCCAAGAAGAGCGAATACCTCGGCCTCATCGCGCCGCCCGGCAAGAAAGGCCTTTACCTTGGCTACGTCAATATTCCCGTGGGTGTGGGTGTCTTCCTGGGTTCGTGGATCGCGGGAATTGTCTATGGACACTATGGGGAGAAAGCCGTGCTGGCTTTGCGGTATCTCGCCGAGAAGACACCCTTCGGCCAGGGCAAGCACTGGGATGGTTCCGTGACGACCCTGGAAGCCGCTTTGGGTGTGAAACGCACCGAGGCCATGGCCAAGCTCCAGGAGGTTACCGGCCTCGATCCCTTGGCGGCGACACAAATGCTGTGGGATACCTACCAGCCGCACTATATCTGGATCCCGTTCGCGTGTATCGGCGTAATCGCGGCGATTAGTCTCTATATCTTCGGCCAGAAGGCGAAGAAGTGGAGCGACATGAATGCCTGACGGTTCCGGGTTCAGATGTCGTGACCAGCGTGTCTTGCCGGGTTTCGTAACCATTCCACTCTGCCGCTGTTCACCTTGCAGCATTCCGGCCGCACACGTTGACCGTGAACGTCGCGGCAAGCTGGCCTGCGACTTCCTTTTTCGTGGCCTCGACGATCGGTCCTTGGCTGTTCACAAGGTGATGACTCACGCCGGTGGCGACGCTTGAGCCGGTCTTTCTCGCCGACAGCACCATCAGCTTTGCGACGCTCCACAATGAAAAATGCATCTGCCGGAAGGACATCCGCAGCAGCGGCACGGTGAAGATCGAAAAGGCGGGCAGAGTCGTCCCAGCCTTCGTTAACGTGGTGATGGCCAGACGCAATCGCAAAGAGGCCGCCTTCCACTTTCCCGTGACCTGATCCAAAGTGCGGTTCCGAGGTCTCTCGCGTGCCCGGCATCGTCGAGGGAGAGGCGGGGTCGTCTGGCGCTGCCTGAATCCCGATTACCCTTCGCAGGTGCGCGGACGCAGTCAGCGCTGATGCGCGCGCGGCCCGATGGACATGGAAGGGAGGGACGCATGGCAAGAACTCCTGCGGGGCCCTGTGCCCTCATCAGGAATAATGCGCCGCGCTCTGAGAGCCAGCCAACACGAAGATGGCGTGTTGAGAGCGTGACTTGAAGGTGGTTATCCCCTGATTAACGCCCAATTAACCCTTGATTAACCCCTGATTGGCCCTTGATTTGACCAATTTACGGTTGCCCAGCCTGAATTTTTGGCAACCTGGAGACGGCCTTTTGGCCACGCACGGACCGGACAGTCTCCAACATCAGAACGAGGCCCAGGTGTGAGGTGTGATCTGGCCTTCGCATGCGGCCTGCAGGAGCTGATTAGCTCAGAACTAGGAGGCAAGCCAGGGCGCCGGCGCACAGCACCAGAAAGCCGAGGATGACGCCATCAATCAGGCCAAATCGCGACTCTTCTGAGTGGTTAGCCGGTACGACCGCCGCTTTCACGTAGCCGCCGCCCTTCCGATTTGCCCTGTAAACGATCGCACTCATACCTTCCTGGCAGCATGCCGCGGGCCAGCTTGGGCAAGGGAAACCCGTGAGTCTGCCAGTGTCCCTGTCCTGTCTCAGCCCTTGCGTTCCGGCTGTACGGCGCGGGTTTCCTCCGTAGGCTTATCCCGCGCAGCCTCGGGGCTGTGGTCCCTGAAAAACCCTTGCCGCCCGGCTTGAACGCATCATATTGATTCAGTGAACAAGCGGTTGTTGTTGACTTCGGGCATTCTGCGAATGGCCGTGCTTCACGTTTCCCGCCGCGGCCCGGGCGTCGGCGGCCTGTTTTGCCGTGGAGCGCCTCGGCCTGGGCCGGAGCTATGAGGATCGCCCTCCTGACCACGGATAATCGGGAGCATTACCGGGACTATGCGGCGCGAGTCCCTTATTTTGGCACCGCGCCGGCGGCCTTGCTGGAAGGTTTTGCGCGGTTCCCGGAAGCCGAGGTTCATGTCGTATCATGCACGCAAAAGGCCGGGCCGGCGCCGGAGAAGCTGGCGGCCAACATCTTCTTTCACAGCCTCCTGGTGCCGAAATTCGGTTGGGCGCGGACAGCCTTCCAGGGTTGCATCCGCGCGGTGCGACGAAAGCTAAGGGCCATCCGGCCCGACATCGTGCATGGACAAGGCACGGAACGAGACTGCGCGTTGAGCGCGGTCTTCTCGGGCTATCCGAACGTTGTGACGGTCCACGGCAACATGCGTTGGATCGCGCGGGTGACCCGGGCGCGGCCGTTCTCCTATTGGTGGGTGGCGGCATGGATGGAAGCCTTCACCCTGCCGCGCGCGCTGGGAGTGGTTTGCCTCACCCGCCACACGCAGTCAGCCGTGTCCGGCCTGGCTCCGCGCACGTGGATCCTGCCGAACGCCGTGCCGGCTGCCTTCTTTGGAATCAACGCCCAGCCACAATCCATTGTCCCGCCACGGATCCTGTGCGTGGGAAATGTCTGTCCCCTGAAGAATCAAAACGCATTCATCCGCGCCTTGGACGGCCTCGTTGATACCTGGAGCATCCAGGCAACCTTCCTGGGCCGCGCTCAACGCGGCGAGCCCTACGCGGACGAGTTCTTCCGCCTGCTGGAGGCGCGCCCCTGGTGCCTCTGGGGCGGGTTTGCCGATCGCGAGCAACTGAGTGAAGCGTATCGGAAAGCAACCCTTCTAGCCCTGCCCTCGCTTGAAGATAACTGTCCCATGACCGTCTTGGAGGCAATGGCCGCCAGTGTGCCGGTCGTCGCGGCAGGCGTTGGCGGCATCCCGGACTTGATCGAGGACGGCAGGACCGGTCTGCTCTGCGATCCGCTGGACGCAGCGAGCATGAGGAGGGCCATCGAGAGAGTGCTCGTGGCACCTTCACTGGCTGCGGACGTGGCTTGGCGGGCGAAGTCTCGGGCGCAGGAACGTTTCCATCCTGAAGTCATCGCCCGGCGGCACCTCGAGCTCTATCGCGAGGTGCTGGGGGCGACTGCCACCGGCAAGACAGCAGAACCTGCCCGCTCTGCCGATCCGGGCCCTGCCCGCCGGGCGCTATCCGACACAGTAAGCCAGCCGAGTTGAGCATGCCTGGAACACCCATGCCTGACCTGCCCCGCATCTCGGTCGTGACCCCAAGCTTCAACAGTGTGGCCACCATCGCCGCGACCATCCAGAGCGTGCTCCGCCAGGATTACCCGAATTGGGAACATATCGTGATGGACGGAGGCTCAAACGACGGGACCATCGCACTGCTCCAACGCTATCCGCGGTTGGTTTGGGGATCCGAAAAGGACGAAGGGCATTACCACGCGATGAACAAGGGGATCGCCCGGGCCACCGGGGACGTGGTGGTCATCCTGAACGCGGATGACTGTTTCCGTGCGGGTGTGTTAGGCCGCGTGGCGGAGGCATTTCAGAAGCATCCTGACTGGGATGCGCTTTTCGGAGATGTCGTCTTCGTGGATGGCGCGGGCCGGGAGATCTATCGCCGCCAGGAGGCCGGCTATGATTACAACGTGTTGCTTTACGGTGTGGATTACATCTGCCACCAGACGCTGTTCGTGCGCAAAGCAGTCTATGACCGGCTGGGGCTCTATCGGCACAAAGAGTTCCTGAACTCCGCCGACTACGAGTTCAAACTCCGGCTCGGGCGCCAGGGTTGCCGGGTCGGCCATCTGCCGGAAGTGCTGGTGGACTATCGCTACCATGCCCAGGGCCAGTCCGCCGATCTGCGGATTATCCGCAATATGATCCAGGAGGCGGTCCTCATCCGGCGCGAGCACGGCAACCCTGGCGGCTGGCGGGCCGCATGCCTGCGGATCGCCTTCAAAGCCAAGCGCCAATTCCAGAAGCTGCGCATCCGCCATACGTGCGATCTCATTCCCGGCACCTGGCGCCTGAAATCCCACCTGCGTGACAAGACTCAGTTCTCGTCCAATGCTGGCCTGGACAAACTTTGAGTGCGCACGGGTCATCGGTCTCCGATCGCGGACACTCGCCGCTGCCTGAAGTAGCAAGAGACACGCAGCACCCACGCCAGCCGACGCGCGCTTGCCGGCCGGGCACGCAACGATTCAAAATGGCGATACCGGTGGAACGACAACGGCGGCGGATCGAGTCGAACCCCATACCGCTCCCGGACGTGGGCCTGGGGGTCTATTCTGAGCCGCGAGCTCAGAGCATTTCTGCCCATCTGGAATAGGGCTCGGAAGAAGCACTGCTTTTTCTTTTGCGCCGCCGGATGCCTCAGGATATTGTCTCAGTGGTCTTGTCCGGTGGTGTAATGGTAGCACAAGAGTCTTTGGAGCTCTTTGTCATGGTTCGAATCCATGCCGGACAGCCAGTTCTCCCAAATAAAGTGAGGGTCTAGCGGTGGCCCCCAACGTTCCCCCAAACATTCTGGGGCACCTGGAGAGTGAGATCGAGGAACACGTGAAGCCTGCCAAGCCGAGCGAACCGCTCGCTGTCAACTCACATTCCGTCCTTGCAAGCCTCTCTCCATCCCGATATGACACCCAGGCCATGCAATGAGCAGAGTTCAATAAGAAATGGTCCCGCTATAAGGGCAAGGAAACATCCGCCTATCAGGAACATTTCACCGACCTCTGCCGCCTGGTGAACCACTCCACCCCAGCCGCCGCCGACCCGACCGGCTCCGAATCCTTCTGCTTTCCGCGCCCCACACCTGCGCAGGAAGCTGCGATTGCGGCCGCCTACGGCTGGCTGGCCGACCTGACCGACGACCAGATCCTGAAGCGGTTGCTGGCGTTAAACCTCGAACGCGCCGCCGAGGAAGCCAGGGCGCCGGAATCACCGAAGCGAAAGTCAGCCCAACGCGAAAAGACCGAGCACGAAATGCTCTGACCGCCAAGCACCCATCCCCCAAGAGGGGAGGACTGCCTCGAATGGCGCTTGGCTAAGGCCCGACACATTTGAGTTTTCCTCAGAGAATGGCGCAAACCAGCATGCCTGTTACCGACCACACCCCGGCGCGCCGGCTCCCAAGCGGGCCGCGCCAGTAGGCCCCGGCCCAGGCAGGTGACGTTCCGAGGCTTCCTCCGGCCCGCGTTGCCCCGCGCCCCCTCCAAGACCCGGCCGTTCCCGGAGTCGGGCCGGCGGCCTTAGCCCTGACAGGCCGTGCGGTAGCCAGCGCCTAGACACGTACAAGACAGTACCTGGCTTCATAGAATTTCTATGAAGCCAGGTACTGTCTAGGCACTCCGGGACCCGTCCGGTGCGCAGACCAACCGAGGTGGGGCGGGGGAACCCGACTCCAGGCTTGCCTGCCAGGGGATGGTGCGCTCATCTGCAAGTGCCTAAGCCCTAGTGATTTACGCCTTAACCAGGCGCCATTCAGGACTGCCTCCATCAAATCAGGGCAGATGCCAACTGTGGCAGAAGCGCCGCCCGAAAGTCGTGGCGCTGGAGTCCGTATAGCACTCGACCGCGCTGGCGGCCACGTCCGTGGCAATGCCCGACCAGCTTCCCGGATTGGTTGCGGCCTGGATCACGTAGGTTGTGCCAACTGCCAGGTTGCTGAGGGTGAACTGAAGACCACCCGCCGGCATTCGGATGGGGTTAATCAACGTCGCTGCCGTCGGCGTCGGCCCCGTTCCTGCCATCAAGAACTGAGCCACACTCAGTGCGGAGTGAGAAATCCTGACCTCGTCAACGTACCCATAAGCCCGGTCGCTATGCGCGCCGTTATACAGCCTATCACGACCCACAATGGTTCGCCAGCGGCCTGTCTCCGGTTTGAACGCAGCTTCGATGGCAAACTGCGAGGGGAGGGCTTGCCTTATGCCGTCCCACAGAGCTGTAAACATGCCCGGATATCCGCCCACATTCTTGACGCAGAAGTTGTTGGCCGCCCCGGTTTGAGGGACGATCATGGCCGGCAGGGCATTATCGCGGTAATCGAAGCTGGCCCACGCGCCCGAGCTCCAGGCCGACAGCCCAAAGCCTTTGCCGGGCGACTACGAGCGTGATTTCACCACCCAATTCCCCACGGGAGCCTCTTGATACTGCCACCGTAGCGCAGACTTCAAAGTCTGCTGTGTCGCGGGTTTCCAAACCCGCGTCCGGCGGGACTTTTAGCGCCTCGCCGACTTGGAAGTCGGCGATACAGCAGTTTTGGCAACCTGCGCCACGAACCCTGGGTCCAACCGACGGGTGGCAGTGTCCAGATGCTCCCGTCCGAGGCCGGCGGCAGCGGCTCCTTTGGGCCAGCACCGGAACCAAGGATCTCAATGGCTCCGACTTGCTGTACGTCCAAGCGCTCGCGGCGCCCTTTACAGTGAACACGATGCCGAAGGCGACGCTCAAGGCCCTGGCCGACCACGGCGAGGTTGGCCCGATCATGCCGGCGGACGGCGGCGACTGCGAAACCGTGTTGGTCCAGTTCGCGAGAGCAGGGGTCAACGTTGACTCCCTGGCCGCTCAACTACCGGCCGAATGCGCCACGGCGTTCGTCAAGTCCTGGAATGAACTCATGGCGGTCATCACGTCAAAGTGCGCCGTCTTGCAGATGGCGGCTTGATTCGCGGGGCGGTTTGTAAAGACTATCGGCATGATTGCGACCATTAAGCCGCTCACGGAGCGCCCGGCCTGGAAGGCCCTTGCTGCTCACCGAAAAAGGGTCAAGGAGCTGCATCTCCGCGACCTCTTCGCCGCCGACCCGAAACGCGGCGAGCGTTTCACGGCCGAGGCAGCGGGCCTCTTCCTGGACTACTCTAAGAACCGCATTACGGACCAGACGCTCGGGCTGCTCGTGCAACTGGCCAGGGAATCCGGCTTGCGCGAGCGCATCAAAGCCATGTTCCGCGGGGACAAGATCAATGTCACGGAAGGCCGTGCCGTCCTGCACGTAGCCCTGCGCGCCCCCAAAGGCGCGTGCATCAGGTTAGGCGGCCAGGGCGAGAACGTCGTGCCGGGAGTCCATGCCGTGCTCGACCAGATGGCGGCGTTCTGCCGGCGCGTCCGCAGTGGCCGGTGGAAGGGTTACACCGGCAAGCGGATTCGCAACGTCGTCAACATCGGCATCGGCGGCTCGGACCTCGGTCCGGTCATGGCCTACGAGGCGCTCCGACATTACAGCGACCGCAGCCTCACCTTCCGTTTCGTCTCGAACATTGACGGCATTGACTTCCTGGAGGCAACGCGCGATCTCAATCCGGCTGAAACGCTGTTCATTGTCTCGTCCAAGACCTTCACCACCCTGGAGACCATGACCAACGCCCAGAGCGCACGGAAGTGGCTGCTCAAGGGCCTCGGCGGGAACCCCAAAGCGGTGGCCAGACATTTCGTGGCCGTCTCGACCAGCGCGGGTCAGGTGTCGGCGTTCGGCATTGACACGGGCAACATGTTCGGGTTCTGGGACTGGGTGGGAGGCCGCTACTCGATGGACTCGGCCATCGGCCTTTCCACCATGCTCGCCATTGGCCCGGAAAACTTCCGCGCCATGCTGGGCGGCTTCCGCCAGATGGACGAACATTTCCGCACGGCGCCCTTCGCGCGCAATCTGCCGGTGCTGATGGCTCTGCTGTCCGTCTGGTATAACGACTTCTTCGGCGCCCAGACCGTGGCCGTGCTGCCCTACGAGCAATACCTGAAACGGTTCCCGGCCTACTTGCAGCAGTTGACCATGGAGAGCAACGGCAAACGCGTCACACTTGACGGCGTCGCCGTCAACTACGACACCGGCCCGGTTTACTTCGGCGAGCCCGGCACCAACGGCCAGCACTCCTTTTACCAGTTGATCCACCAGGGCACGCGGCTCATTCCCTGCGACTTTATCGCCTTCGGCCGCGCGCTCACCCCGCTGGGCCGGCACCACGACATGCTGCTCGCAAACGTCTTGGCCCAGGCGGAGGCGCTCGCCTTCGGCAAGACCGCCGCCGAGGTCAAGGCCGACGGAGTGCCGGACTGGCTCGTGCCGCACCGCGTCTTCAAAGGCAACCGCCCGTCGAACACCATCCTCGCGGCTAGGCTTACGCCGGCAACACTGGGCGCCCTCGTCGCGCTGTACGAACACAACGTGTTCACCCAGGGCGCGATCTGGAATATCGGTTCGTTTGACCAATGGGGCGTGCAGTTGGGCAAGGTGCTTGCCCAACGCATGATCCCCGAGCTAACAAAGCGCACCCCGCCCCGGCTCGAACATGATAGCTCGACCAACAACCTCATCCGCCGCTACCGGGAGATGAAGTAGTGCGTGGTGGCATGCAAAGGCGATACACGGGTCGCCGCGTGAGGGCACGCGGTTTACAATCCTCTTGCAGGCCGCGAGCTTCCACTCGGCGCTTTTGCTGACAAGAAGGGGGCCGCCGTGGAAATCAGAGTGCTGGATGACGCGGCCGCTGTGGCCGAAGCGGCTGCCCGGACGGTCGCCGCCGAGGCCCGGACTGCGGTCGCGGCGCGCGGCCGCTTCGTTATGGCCGTCAGCGGGGGTCGTACACCCTGGGAAATGCTGCGCGCGCTTGGCGGTGAAGAGGTCCCTTGGATGGCGGTGCACGTGTTCCAGGCGGATGAGCGCGTGGCTCCGGCGGGACACCCGGACCGTAATCTGACGCGCCTGCGGGAAAGCCTTCTGGAGCATGCCACCCTGCCGGCGGCGCAGATCCACGCGATGCCGGTGGAAGGCGGTGACCTGGAAGATGCGGCTGAGCGCTATGCCCAAACCCTTCGGCAGTTCGCCGGCTCACCCCCCGTGCTGGACCTCGCCCACCTGGGCCTCGGGTCCGACGGCCACACGGCTTCTCTCGTTCCCAGTGACCCCGTGCTCAACATCAACGACGAAGATGTTGCCCTGACTGGGGTTTACCAACAGCGACGCCGGATGACGCTCACCTATCCGATACTCAACCGCTCCCGGCGTATCCTGTGGCTGGTCACCGGACCGGAGAAGGCGAATATGATTCTCCGATTGCGTGATGGAGATCCCGCGATCCCGGCCGGCCGGATTCGCCCAGATCATGCGCTGGTCCTGGCTGACCGTGCAGCCGCCGGGAGGCTGTAAGCGATGGCCGACGCGCGGATTGCACGTATGTGTTCAGCGGAGCGCGGCTGGCCCAGCCGCAGCGCGTCGGCTTGCAGGGACATCCACCCGCAGAGCGACAGGCGGGCCTGCTGCGACTGGGCCAGCCGCGCTCCACGCTAAATGGAGACGATTGCACACGCTGACTGGAAAACTATGCACACTAAACCTGGAAACTCTGAGGCCGGCGGAAAACCACCGGTCCGCCAGCCGCTGAACCGGCCCAGTCGCGGGCGACGTATCCTCTGGCTGGCCGGCGCGGTCGTCCTGCTCTATCTCCTGGGCGCGTATGTGATCCTGCCCCTGGCCTGGAAATGGGAAACCCGGCGTCATCCGCCTGTGTTCGGCGGGCCGCGTATCACACACACACCGGACGGCATCCCTGGCGACCCGGTGAACCTGGCCCTGCTAGGTTCGGAAGCCGACCTTGTTCGTGCCATGATCGCAGCCAAGTGGCATCCCGCCGACGCGATCACATTCAGCAGCAGTATTCGGATTGCGGTGGACTCGGTATTCCGCCGGCCCGACGACGATGCGCCGGTTAGCACTCTCGACCTCTTCGGCCGCAAGCAGGACTTTGCCTTCGAGCAACCGATAGGGAATAGCCCGCGCCGGCGGCATCACGTGCGGTTCTGGCGCTGGGATCGGCTCGATAACGGCCGCGAGGTGTGGTTCGGCGCGGCCACGTTCGATGAGCGGGTGGGCTTGAGCGATACCACCGGGCAAGTCACCCACCACATTGGTCCAGACGTGGACGCGGAACGGGACGGCATTCTAGCAGAGCTTCAAAAGGCCGGCCAAACTGTCCAGGTTTACTGGGTGGATGGCTTTCACAGCGAGCTACAAGGCAGAAACGGCGGGGGCGATCCGTGGCGCACCGATGGCCGCCTGGGCGTTGCAGTATTAGCAAACCACGCAGGTCCGGCGGCGCCCCACCCCCTCCCCTGAGGCATTACTCAGCAACGTGTAAACCGCTGGACAAGCACCAAGGGCTCGAACATTCTGGCCATGTGGCCCGAGGGGCCGCGTTTGACCCAGATTTCTTTGTATGGAAGAACCTCCACCGGTCCTGGAATCCCCGCCGGACCCGCCGCCGCGGCCTGCGATGTCTCTCGCGGCCCGGCTGCTGAATGTCTTCGCCATTCCGGGCGAGGTCTTTACGGTAGTCAAGGTCAGCCGGGTTTCCATTGCGAACTGGGTCGTGCCGATGCTCCTTTCGGGCGTGATTGGGGCACTGACGGTAATCATCTTCGTCTCGCAACCAGCCGTGCAGGAGAAAATGAGCCAGCGCTTCCAGCAGCAGATCAAGATGCTCGAGCAGCAGGTCAAGGACGGCAAACTGAAACAGGCGGACGCCGACCGCACCGTGGCTTTTACCCGCTTCGTCATCGCGCCGCCCACACTCAAGCTGGTGGGCGGGGCGGCAGCCGCGGGCTTCGGTGTGGCCCGTGTATTCTGGTGGGGCTTCGTGCTCTGGCTTCTCGCGCGGCTCTTTCTCAAGGTCCGCTTGAACTACCTGAAAAGCCTCGAAGTGGCCGGGCTCGCCTTGATGATCAGCGTGCTCGGAAGCGTGGTGATGCTGCTGCTCATGGTGAATCTGCCGAAGCTCTTTGCCGCGCCCAGCCTGTCCCTGGCAGTCTCCGACTTTGACTCGATGCGCAAGAGCTCGCTCCTTCTGGTCGTGGCTAACGTGTTCTCCTTCTGGCTGATCGGCGTTCTTTCCGTGGGCCTGGCCAAGCTCACCAGTGTGCCGTTCCTTCGAGCCGCCTGGTTCATATTCGCCTTCTGGCTCATCCAGGAATCCCTCCTGGTTCTCCTGGGAGGCTTGCTGTCGCCATTCGCTGTTTAACGGATCCTGGCTCGATGCCTGATCGCGTGCCGGGCCAGACCCGAGGCGATTTCGGCGGACGGTGCTTTGGAGCAGGCGGCGCAAGAAAGTCATAGCCAAGACACACCGATTACCAAATACAGACGGGCGCGTCCCGCCGGTGCTGTTTGACCACCCGCGGCCTGGGCGGTTAAGTGAGACGCTAGCGGCGCTTCACCGGGCCTTCAGAATGGCGGCGACCCAGTGACCAGCCGCCGGCGCCTTTAGCGGAACCCAATCGCCGCCGACGCACTTCGCGCGTGCTCCCCATTCGCCCGTGGCAATCTCAATCCAACGCACCTCGAATTGACCCGGGTATGCGCGCAAGTCGAGTTCGACTTCGCCGCCGTTCGTAAAGTACAAAGCGTAGGCAGCGCCGGGCTTGGCCGCCAGGTAGGCTTCGTTGACCTCGCGGTTTCGCAGCCGAGGCAGTGCCGGCGAGAGTTCCCAGGGACGGACCAGTGAGGTCAGCCTGCGTGCCGCGCGAATCGCCCCAGCGGCTGGCGCCGAAAAGCCCAGCCCCGAATCCGGCCGATGGAACCGCACCGCGGCCGCTCCGCCGATCAGATGCCGCCACCACCGTTCCAGCCCGTCACGCGTGTTGCCGTAACGGCCGCCGTCGGCGCCGTAGGTCTTCACCGTGTTGATGGGGCGAGGCTGTTTGGCCAGGTAATCGCGTGCCCGCTGGAAATTGTCCCAATGCGTTTGGCCTTTCTGCTGGTTGTTCTGTGACACGTCCGCAAAGGCAAAACGGTCCGGGTGATCGAAGGTCCGGCGATGGTGCGGGCCCTGCAAGTTCCAGTCATCCCACATTTCCGTGAGAAACACCTCCGCCCCCCGTGATCGCGCGCGTTCCTGGATGAAGTCGGCCCAATACACCGCCCAGGCTTCCTCGCCCGACGTTTCGTTGTCCATGCAATACAGCACGTGTGAGCAGGGCAGGGCGTGGCGCAGCATTTCCTCCACAAATCGCTGCTGGTATTTCAGCACCACCGTGTTGTTGCGCTGCTTCGGGGTCGTAAAGAAGAACGGCTGCTTGTTCCGACCCGCATGATCGGGGTATTCCGCGGCAAAGCCGGATTGCTCGTAGCTGTAATTGACGTTGTTCCTTGGGTTATAGGGATGCAGCTTCCAGCGCTCCTGCGCGTAGTCGAAGCGGTCCCAGACTTCGATCTGCACCACAATCCCGCGCTCCTGAGTCCAGCGGAGCAGGTCGGCGAACCGTTGCCAATACTCGGGGTTCCACCGCTCCAAGTCGTATTTCCCGTCGCTGCGGCGTGCGAAGGCATAGACTTCGAAGCCCTTGTCCGGCCGGTCGCTCATGGTGTTGCGGATGTAATTGGCGCCGGCCCTGGCCATCTCGGCCAGGTGCTCTTTGAGATCGGGAATCTGGAACAGGTTGTCGTCCTTGCTGCCGCCCAGCAGGAGGACCGGCTTGCCTTGGTATTGCCAATACCACGGATTGGCGGCGTAGGGACGGATGCCGTACGCGCGGGTGACTTGTTGAGCGGGGGCCGCCAGACTGCGTGCCTCAAAACCCGGCGTCCAAACCGCCGCCCACAAACCCGCCAGCAGCGTGGCACCCCAGTAGTTCAGCCGATGTCGTGTCATTGTTGTTCCAGCTTACCCGTCTTAGTCGTATCCATGCCGTTACTCCTGGGGACCGCGCCCACCCCGGGCGCTGCCACCCGGCGCCTCGCCGGGTGGGCGTGGGGCGTGCGCAGTCACTGAATGGTGGGTCGCCTTGGCCACTCCCGAGGGTGGCTGGCGAGGGCGCCACCCACTGCGCCCCGGCAGATGGTCGTAGCCGATGAGGTTGACCACGTCCGTCTGGTTCTCCCAAATGCGGTGCCACCGCTCGGTCGGGCGATGGCGATGACCACGAGCAATTCGATGAGGGTGAAGCCGGCCCGGCACACCGGGGAGGTTCTCTGCGTCGTGGTTCTATTCATGACTCGTTCAAGCATCTACAGGCGCGCGATGTCACGGCCGAAACCTCGGAGAAGACCGTTTCAGGCCCCGAGGAGCTGCTCCAGTTCCTTCAGCAATTGCTCGAATAGCGCCATGGCCTCCTGGATCGGCTTGGGCGAGGTCATGTCCACGCCGGCGACTTTGAGCATGTCAATCGCATACATGCTGTTGCCAGCCTTGAGGAACTTCAGCCATTGCTCGCGCGCGCCGGTTTCGTTGGCGAGGATGCGTTTGGCAATGGCCGCCGCGGCGCAGTAGCTGTCCGCGTAACGGTAAACGTAATAGCCCCGGTAGAAGTGCGGAATGCGCAGGTATTCGACTTCCAGTTCCGGATCAATGGCGAAGTCCGGTCCGTAATAGCGCACATAATGCTCGCGGCAGAGCTTCATCATGACCTCGGCGGTCAGTGGCTCGCCCTTTTCGGCCAGCGTGTGCGCGGCGCGGTCGAACTCCGCGAACTGGGTCTGGCGGAAGATGGTGCCGCGCATGTCGTCCAGCATTTGGTGAATGAGAAAGGCGCGTTCCTTCGGGTCTTTGGTGCGCTCGAGCATGGACTGGGTGAAGACGATCTCCGCCGCGGTCGAGGCCACTTCGGCGGTGAACATCGGGTAGCCGGAATAGATGGGGGGTTGGTTTTTGTTGGCAAACCAGCTCTGGGTGGCGTGGCCCAGCTCGTGGGCCACGGTCGAAACGTCGTTGAACCTGCCTTTGTAATTGAGCAGCACGTACGGGGCGGACAGGTAGGTGCCCATGTTGTAGGCGCCGCTGCGTTTGCCTTTGTTCTCATACACATCCATCCAGCGAGAGTCGAAGGCCTGTTGCATCACCGCGACATACTCCGGGCCGAACGGCTTGACCCCGCTCAGAATCAGGTCGCGCCCCTCCTCGAACGGGTAGTCGCGCTCGGGCACATCCACCAGGTTCACATAGAGATCGTAGAAATGGACCTGGTCGAGCTTGAGCACCCGTTTCTTGAGCGCCACGTAGCGGTGCAGCAAGGACGTGTGGTCGTTCACCGTCTGGACCAGGTTGTCATAGACCCCGAGCGGAAGGTTCTCCGCATCCAAAGCGCGATGGAGGCTGCTGGGGTAGCCGCGTGCCTTGGCATGAAACCAATCCTTGTGCATCGCGCCCGCCAGGGTCGCGGCCAGCGTGCTTTTCACATCCAAGAAGCTGTTGTACAGCGCCAGGAACGCGTCGCGCCGATAGCGCCGGTCCTTGGACTGCATGGCTTGGTAGAAAGACGAGCTGGTAATCTCGATATCCCGGCCCTCCGCGTCTTTGACCGTGCGCCAGCGCAGCTCGGTGTTGCTGAGCAGCCCGAAGGCGTCGCTCGAAGCCTCGGTGGCTTTGCCGGACATGGCCAGCAGCTCCTCCTCCCGGGCCGACAGGATGTGCGCCTTGGTCCGGAGCAGATCGTCAAAGTAATGCTGATAGACCTTGAGGTCGGCGCCCTCGAGCCAGCCGCGAAGCCGGTCTTCCGGTATGCGCAGCAGCTCGGGCTGGAACCAGGAACTTGCTTCATCCCATGCAACCGCCACCGTCTGCGCCCGCTGGTAGAGCCCCTGGGCGGTGGAAATGCGCATGTCCTCGTCGCGCTTCATCGTGGCATAGGCATACAGCTTCTCAATCTGGATGCTGATCTGGTCCCGCAACTGCAGGGCCGCAAGCAGGTTTTCGGCGGACTGCCCGACGGTCCCCTTCTTGGCGGCGAACTCGGCCACGAGCGAGGTAATCCGCTGGTACTGCTCCTCCCATTTTTCCGCCGTGGCGTACATCTTCCCAAGGTCCCACTTGTAGCGGTCGTCAATGGTTGAACGTTCCGGGGTGGTGCTGGCGGCAGGAAGCGCGGTAGTCATACCCAAAAGGAGAGCAATACAACTGAAACGCCCCAACCGGGCGTTGGACGCGGTGAATGGTGTCATAGTGTGTATCAAGGTCAGGCGCATCTTTCGCGGATATCTTTAGCGCAAAACCGCGTTTCCGCAAGCCGAACGCCTCTCAGCCCGGGCAGGCCACACAATTTATCCACGGGTCCGCAGCGCTGACCCGGACATTTCTACCTTCAGAACACAAGCGAAAGCCCCGTTGGGATCGCGGCGCACCAAGCAGGGACGATTCTCGACGCCCGGTCGTTCTACGCCCCGGCCCAGCGGTTTCCGGTATTGTGAATAAGTCTGTGAATAGCGGTGAATAACTTTCATTTGCGGATTTGGAGTGTTTTGGTGAAATATGGTATGAATTGGTGAATATTGGAGACCATGGCACGGCGCCCAAAACACAAAGCAGCGGCGATTGTCAGCGCGGCCCCTCGGTTCTTTGGGCAGCACCTGCGTGGTGTGGACAATGGCCGGGTCATTCTCCCGGTTGATTGGCGTGCAGATGGCTTCAGCAGGGATTTAATGGTGATCGTTTGGCCGGTGACGACCCGTGAGTTTCTACTCGTGCTGCCCCCTTCCCGCTGGGAGGTCATGGTCAGGAACCTCCAGGGCCTCTCGTTGACCGATGAGCAGGCGGCCCTCGTGGAGCGACTGATCGGTTCCAGCACCTCTATGGGGTCGCTGGACAAATATGGCCGGCTCCCGTTGCCTGAGGATGCGGCCAAGGCAATGGGGATTGAGAACGAAGCGATGCTGGTCGGCCGGATGGACAAGTTCGAGATATGGAGCCCGGCCCGCTTTGCCGCCAAGCTGGCAAGTCCCAACGTGGAGGTGGTCGCCGACGCGTTGAAATCCATGAAGATATGAAGCTAGCGTGCCTGCTCTTTCTTGGTAACGGAGTCATTTCGCGCCACGGCGGGGGCAATCCCTTTCGGCCGGCGGCGCGGGGGCCGTTGCCATTCCTGGTCCCGGTGAAACCAGTTGACCCGGCCCCGGTCTGTCCCGCGCTCGACGTCGGGGCCGTTGCTGGCCAAGAGCTACCGGCGGCGGGGTGGGCGGCCAGGATCGAGTTTGGCGTGTTGCGAGTGCTCGGCGCCCTGTTGGCACTGACGGTGGTAGTCTGCTTCCTCGGAGCGCAGCACATCGCCCACACTCGGGAGAAGCACGCGCTCGGCCGGCAATTGCGCCAAAAGGAGATCGAACTCCGGGCGATCACGCAGGCTTATCGGTCGTTAGAGTCCGAAAAGGAACTGCTGGCGGCCCTGATGTGTCCCCGGGCCACGGCGGAGGTTGCGAGGGCGGATGCCGTTCGGGCGGCCGCGGTCGGGCAACGCAGCCGATCGGGCGGGGCGCCCCAGGGCAAGGCGGTGCCAGCCCGGGCCAGCAGCGATATTCCTTCGAGCCGACGCTCCCAAGTGGCCAATGCCAGGCCGGTAGTGCGCCGGGGTGAAATCCGGGGTTGATGAAGGGAGCTTTATGCCAAGCCTCCCTGCTGTCGCCGCGTTCAGGCCATTCCAGTATTGGCGCCTGGCCGCCATTGTTTTCGTGGTGCTGGCGGGTTTCCTCTGGATCCTCACCCGGCTGTTCGACATCCAGGTTGTCCGGCACCGGGAGTTGACAGCCAAAGCGCGGCAGTACTCGCGCACCACCCGGGTGCGGGAAGCCTGGCGAGGTGAAATCCGGGACCGCAACGGGACCACCGTGGCGATCTCTGTCCCGGTGAAGGCGGTGTACCTTGACCTGACCCTCTGTTCGAGTCAGCCGGACCAGATCGCGGAGGCGATCGGCCCGTTGTTGGGAATCCCGTCCGGGCAATTGGCCGGTCGCCTGCGAGCGTCCCTCCAATCCGCCGGCCTGGGTGGCGCTGGGCCGCAGAAGGCCCTGCTCCTCCGGCGCAACGTCCCGCTCAATGAATGGCGGGCCATCGCCACGGCGTTGGAACTGGAGACGTTCGGCTTGGGAAAGCCCCAACTCAACGCATCCGAGCGGGCCGCGCTGCGAAAGCTGCGCCGCAAACTCCTCTTCGCCCGCGACGAGCAATACCGCCAGTACCCTTACGGCCAGAACCTCTGCCAGATACTGGGCTTCGTCTCGTCCAGGACAAACCACCTCGGGCTTGCCGGTTGCTGCGGAATTGAACAGAGTTGCGATCAGATCCTGGCCGGGAAGCCGGGGCTGTGTGCTTCGGAACAAGACGCCGCCGGCAATGAACTGCCCGCGCGTCGAACGCATAGCGAGGTGCCCGCCGATGGCAACCACGTCATCCTGACGATTGATCTCCGCGTGCAG
Source organism: uncultured Verrucomicrobiota bacterium (assembly GCA_964625855.1). Lineage (GTDB taxonomy): Bacteria > Verrucomicrobiota > Verrucomicrobiia > Limisphaerales > UBA8199 > JAPLUA01. The sequence continues at coordinate 106,968 of CAZVFC010000019.1, forward strand.
CATATCGTCGAAGCAGCGCTGGCGGCTGCCCGCACCAAGGCCCGCGCACGCAGCGCGTCCGCCATCGTGATGGACCCTGGCACTGGTGAGATTCTGGCTTTGGCCTGCTGTCCCGGATTTGACCCGCGCAACCCGGGTGCCTCGGACCCTGAGGCCTGGCGCAACACCGTCTTCACTGACATGGTCGAGCCGGGGTCCATTTTGAAGTTTATCCCGGTAGCGGACGCGCTCGATCGCCGCCTGATGACGCTGGACAGCGGGGTATACTGTGAGCGGGGCCGATTTGTCATCAACAGAGTGGCGGTGCGAGACCATGCACCGTATGGCCTGCTGACACTCCGGCAAGCCTTCGCCCGGTCGTCGAACATCGCGCTCGTCAAAATCACGCTGGCGCTCGGCGCGCAGCGGTTCTACCAGTGCCTCACAAACTTCGGATTGACCCGCTGCACCGGCGTTCCTTTTGCTGTCGAGACCCCGGGCCGGGTCAGTCCGCCGCAAACCTGGTCCACCATGACCTTGACCCGCGCGGCGTTCGGCCAGGGAGTGAGCGTTTCCCAACTGCAGATAGCGGCCGCCATGTGCGCGATTGCCAACGGTGGCCGCCTGATGCGGCCCTGGCTGGTCGGCCGCATTGAATCGCCTCAGGGCCGGGTACTCCAGCAGTTCGGGCCAAGAGTCGTCCGCTCGGTCGTCAGCCCGCAAACCGCCCAGCAAGTCAAAGAAGCCTTGAAAGCAGTCGTCGCGCCTGATGGCACCGGCGCGGGAGCCGCGCTCGATGGCTACACCCTCGCCCTGAAGACCGGCACCGCCCAGAAGTCCGACTCCAGGGGCTACCTGGCCGGCCGCTACTATTCCTCGATAGTCGGGTTCTTGCCGGCGGACGCTCCGCGCGTCGTCATCTCGGTGGCGCTCGACGAGCCTCGGAATGGCTATTATGCCGGGACCGTCGTGGCGCCCGCCTTCCGCTCGATCGCGGAGCAGATCGCCGCCTGCCTGGACATTCCCCCGGACAAAGTCGCGCGCATCCCTGCCGGCGGCGAGTCGGTTCGGTCGACTGGCGTCCGCACTCCGGCGGCTCGTCAGCCCGGCGTCCGCAAGGCCGGCGGGGCGGCGCACGCAAGATTATGAAGAGGCTGGTCTCCATTCTGCTCTTGGCTGTTGGGATCTTGCTGCTGCTGGGAACCCTGGCACTCTATAGTTCGACAACCTGGCAACCTCGGCTCGAGCGCCTGCATCTGCATCTCTGCTGGCTGGTGGCCGGCGCCGCCGCCTGTTGGCTCGCCGCGTCGGTCCCCTATTCCTGGCAGCGGCAATTCCACGTCCCCAAATGGCTGTTGGCTCTGGCGTGCCTGCTGCTGGCCGCCACGTTGGTGCCCGGGATCGGCGTGGCCCGGAACGGAGCGTTTCGTTGGCTACCGTTCGGCCAGCCGTCCGAGTTTGCCAAGCTCGCCTTGATTGTCTTCCTGGCGGATTACTGCGCTGTCAATCAGACGCGAATGCAGGAGCGGAACGTCGGGTTCCTGTATCCCGCTCTCACCGCGGGTTTCGTTGCGTTGCTCGTGTTTATCGAGCCAGACTGGGGCACCGCCGTTTTGCTGGGCGCAGTGGCGCTCGCCATGCTCGCTGTCGGCGGCAGTCACCTGGCTTATCTCGTCTCTGCGGTGATCATCGCGACGGAACTGTTTGCCCTGCTCTTGCTCCGGAACCCGCTCCGGATGGAACGGCTTCTGGCCTTCCTCGACCCGGAGAAGTACAGAGACGGCGTCGCCTGGCAGGGCTGGCATTCCTTGCTGGCGCTGGGCAGCGGCGGCTGGTTCGGCACGTTCCCCGGCGCGGGCAGCCACAAGAACGGCTTTGTGCCTGAGCAACAGACGGACTTCGTGCTGTCGTTGATCGGCGAGGAGTTGGGCTTCGTTGGTGCTGCGCTGGTGCTGTCCCTCTTTGTCGTCATCCTGCTGTGCGGCACCTGCATCGCCTGGAAAGTCTCGGACCCTTTCGGACAACTGCTGGCTTTCGGCCTCACCATCCTGATCAGCCTCCAGGCCTTTATCAATGTCGGCGTGGTGACCTGCAGCCTTCCCAACAAAGGCATCGCTCTGCCTTTTGTCAGCTACGGCGGATCGAGCCTGGTCTGCATGCTCGCCGCCCTGGGCCTGCTAATCAGTGTCGCCCGGCACGGACCATTGCGGGTGGAAGATACAGCGCCGATCCCATGCATACCCTGGCAATCGCTTCAGGGCCGCCAGTGCTAGGGGCGGGGACCATTCCGCGGTATTATGATCGCTGCGATGGGGCAACGGCTGAGGTCGGCCAAGTTATCTTTCCTTCGCTCCGTTCCAGCTTCGGGCTCTTCCCCTCCTTAACGCTATTTTCACAAGGCAGGGCAGATTCTGCTTGAGTCCCAAAGTGCGCGCTTGGCATGGTCCGGGCCACAATTCGTTATGGCGATCAAGCATCTAACCGAAGAGCAAGTCCGAACCTGGACGCTCGAACAGAAGGACCGGTGGTGGCTGGACAACGTGTGGAAGGGGGACATGCCGCAACTGACGCTGCGTTCGGGGGTGACGGGAATGATCATCGGCGGGTTGCTGTCGCTGACGAACCTTTACGTTGGCGCGAAGACCGGCTGGACGCTCGGGGTGGGAATCACCTCGGTCATTCTGGCCTTTGCGGCGTTCAAACTGCTTTCCGCGGTTGGCCTGGGCAAGGACTTCACCCTGCTGGAGAACAACACCATGCAGTCCATCGCCACCGCGGCGGGTTATATGACCGCGCCGCTGATCTCGAGCCTGGCCGCCTACATGATGGTGACCAACCAGGTGATCCCGATGATGCACACCCTGATCTGGATCGTGGCCATCGCCATCCTGGGCGTCCTGTTCGCCTTCCCCCTGAAGCGCCGCTACATCAACGACGAACAACATCCATTCCCCGAAGGGCGGGCCGCCGGGATCGTGATGGACGCGCTGCACACCGGCGATGCTGCCAGTGGGTTGCTCAAGGCCAAACTGCTGGCGGTTACCGGGGGCGTGGCCGCCCTGCTCAAGCTCATGCAGAGCGAGGCGATCATGACCAAGTTCCGCCTGGGCGCGCTGGCGGTGCCGGAGTTTCTCGACGGCTGGGTTTACCGCCTCACAACGCTCAAGATCTTCGGCACCGACCTGCGCCAATTGACCGTGCGGCCGGATACGGACTTCGTGATGATGGCGGCGGGCGGGCTCATGGGCATCCGGACCGGCGTTTCGCTCATGGTCGGCGCGGTCATCAACTACCTAATCCTGGTGCCTCTGATGATCTCCGCAGGAGACATTCATGGCCGCGAGGTCAACGGCGTCGTGCAGTTCGGATTCCGGGAGATCACCAAGTGGGCTTTGTGGGGAGGTGTGGCCATGATGACGACGGCCTCACTGTTCGCCTTTTTTGCCAAACCGCAGATTCTGATAAGCGCCTTTCGGGGCCTGGGGCGGAAACGCGCCGGCGGGGATCAGGACCCCATGACCGCCATCGAATTGCCGATGTGGGTTTTCGTCGTGTTCATCCCCCTCATCGGCGCGTTGACGGTGTGGCTGGCTCATCTGTTCTTCGGCGTGTCGTTCTGGCTGGGCATGATCGCCATCCCACTCATATTTGTTTTCACCGTCATCGGGGTGAATTCGACGGCGCTGACCTCGATTACCCCGACGGGGGCGCTGGGCAAGCTGACACAGCTCACGTATGGCGTCCTGGCGCCGGGCAACATCAAGACCAACCTGATGACGGCCGGGATCACCGCCGAAGTCGCCAGCAACGCCTCGAACCTGCTCATGAATATCAAGCCGGGCTATATGCTGGGCGCCAAACCTCGCCTGCAAGCCATCGGCCATGTGCTGGGTGTATTGGCAGGCGCCATCGTGGCCGCGCCGGTATTTTACTACGTTTTTCTGCCCAAGGGACCGAGCCAATTAGTTTCCGACCAGTATCCCATGCCCGCGGCCACTATCTGGCGGGCGGTCGCGGAGTTGCTCATGCAGGGGCTGGGGAACCTGCCGGTGTCCGCGCGCTGGGCGGTGCTTATCGGGGCCCTCCTGGGGCTGGCCTTTGAAGGGGTGCGCCTGGCAACCAAGGGCCGCTTCTGGCTCTCCGGCGTGGGCATCGGGCTGGCCACGGTGATCCCCTTCAACACTTGCTTTGCCATGTTCTTAGGTTCTCTGTTCTTCTGGGTGGCCGAGCGGCTGTGCTCGAAGAAGGAATCGGCTGGCAATCGGATCATCGTGCAGAACATGGAACCGATCTGCGCCGGAGTGATTGCCGGCGGCGCGCTCATGGGTATTGCCGTGATCCTGATCGAGAACTTCGCCCTGGCGCGACGCTGAACCCCGGACCACTAGCCTCACGCCTTGAAGTCCTGAATCGGATCGTGGAAGTCGGCTTCGTGCCCGTCTTCTATCATGGCGATCTCGATAGTCGCTTCGCAGGTGCTGTCCCTCGCTCTGAGCGATCACATCCCGGTTACGGTTGACTTCGGACTGTAGCGTGCCACTGGAATCGTTGGATCGTAAGACTGGTTGCGGGCAGGTGCGCCAAACACACGCCATGGGCATCTCCATCGTTCGAGGCTTGGCCAGTGCCATCCGAACGCCATGCGCAAGAGATGCACCTCTAGCGGCGAATCCAAGAGATGCCGCCGGACCTGGAGCAATGCCGCCGCGCCGGGGCGTCCTGCAACAAACCGGGCGGCGCAGGCTTGTGGGACCGATCAGGGGCGGAAAGTGATTCCCAGGGTGACGGCATGGTCGCACGGAGGTTTGGCTGGGAGCGTCACGAGGAGTCCGTCTTCCGATTGGGTCCAATTGAGTCGGCCGCTGTGGCCGAGAAGTCGGACCTGCTCGACGGTGTTCGGCGAGAAAGGGGCGCCTTTGGCGAGAGACTCGACGACGAGCCTGCCTTCAACGGGCCAGGCGAGGGCGATAGCGTACAGAATCGGGCCCTTGGTCGTGAACCGGAAGTCACGGCTGGTGAAGGCCTGGCGTTTTGTGTCGGAGAACGATCCGCCGCCGACGGCGGTGGGGCCTTCGCCAAAAATCTTCCAGGGCCGCGTTCCGTAGATAGCCTCGCCGTTGACCTTGAGCCAGCGACCAAGTTCCCGGAGCATCTGCTGTTCGGGCTCGGGTATGGTGCCATCCGGTTTGGGGCCGATATTCAGCAGTAACGCGCCGTTCTTGCTGACGATGTCCAGAAAGTCGCCGAGGATGTGCTCGACTGTCTTGTACTGGTGATTGGTGATGTAGCCCCAGGAATTCTTCGACACGGAGTTGCACGTCTGCCAGAAGTCGGGCCGAATATCATTGAGTTGGCCACGTTCGACATCGAACACGCCGGTTGCTTCCGGAAAGGATTCGCCCTCCCAACGTTTGAAGTTGATGGCGACGGCTTTGCGCCATTGCGCCCCGCGGTTGTAGTAGTAAGCGGCGAAACGCTTCAGGTAAGCCTGGAAAACCGGCTGGCAAATCCACCAGTCGAAATAGACCAGTCGCGGTTGGTACTTATCCACGATCTCGCAGGACCGGAGCAGCCAGTCGTCGAGAAAGGCCGGGTCGGGAGGTTCGGATTGGTTTTCAGCGAGGCGCTGGTTGCGGGCCGGGCCGTAGAGGCCGGCCCAGTTCGTATTGCACACGTCGGACTCGAACCAGAGGGCGCGGTCGTAGAACCACCAATGCTCGGCGCGGTGCGATGAGGCGCCGAACACTAGTCCCTCCTTGCGAACCGCTTTGGCGAGGCTCCCGATGATGTCGCGCCGGGGACCCATTTTAGCCGCCGACCAGTCGGTGCAGTCGCTGTTGTACATCGGGAAACCGTCATGGTGCTCGGCGACCGGCACGACGTACTTGATGCCGGCCTCCTTGAATAGCCTCGCCCAAGCCTTCGGATCAAAGCGTTCAGCCCGGAACAGCGGGATGAAATCCTTGTAGCCGAACTTCGACGGCGACCCGTAGGTGGCGAGGTGATGGCTGAACTCAGGCGCGTTGGTCCGGTACATATTGCGCGGATACCACTCGCTGCCGAAGGCCGGGACGGAATAGGCCCCCCAATGAATGAAGACACCCAGTTTCGCATCCTGATACCAGCGCGGCGTCGTGAAGCCTCCCAGCGAGGGCCAATTCGGCTGGAAGGGGCCGCCATTGGCGACGGCCTCAATCTTCTGCAGGCGGGCAGCGACCTTCGCGCTCGATAGTCTCGTCACCAGCGGCAAACCTAGGCCGGGCATCTGCTCCTTGCCCACCCGCAGCAGGTAGTCGAGCACCTTGCGCTCAACCTGCAACGCAGTGCCGTGCTTGTGGCCTGCCGGAAAGGAGACTTTCCTGGTGATGTCGGTGAACGACAGGAAGTCGCGCGTTTTCACGGCGCCGTAAACACCGGCCCGGTAGGCATCGAAATAGATGAGCCAATCCTCCCCGATCTTGAGGGCGCAGGGGCCTTCGGTGAATTGCTCGGTGAATGGTGGGGAGCCGCCGCTCCACGGGCCGAGCGCGCTGTCGCCGAAGGCGACCCGCAGGTTCCGTATCGGGCGGCTGTTGTCTTTGTGGATAAGCAGATACCGGGCTCCGTCCTTAAGTATGAAGCCGTCAATTATGCTGTAGCCGGGCTCAAAGAACAACCTGGCGGGAGCGAAGGTCTTGAAGTCGCGCGTAGTGGTATAGTAGGCGCGCTGGTTATTATCATGGGGCTCCAGGTTGTCCGGGTAGCGGCCAGGAATAGTGGAGGACCAGACGATAATCAACTGCTTGCCGCCCTCGTTGTAGAACAACTCCGGCGCCCAGACATTAACGGTGGTTGGCTCATGAGCCATCACCGGCACGAACTTCTGCTCCGACCAGTGGACGAGATCCTGTGAATGAGCGTAGCCGAAGCCCGGGTCCCCGCGCCAACCGGTCGTCCAGACCAAGTGAAACGTCCCGTCCGGGCCGCGGAGCAGACTGGGGTCGCGCATCAACTTGCCGGCGCCGACGCTGGGCTTGAGGAATACCCCGGGCACATTCGTCCAGTGCCAACCGTCGAAACTGAACAGGAAACGGAGCCCATCGCCGGCGGGTTCGCGGAAGGAGGTGAACAGGTAGACGGCAGGTTCGGACGGGGTACCGGCAGCGCAGAGGTTGGGCGAAACTGAGAGAGACGTAGTGATCAGGATCGCCGGCAAGAGCCGCAAAGTAGCGCAGATCTTCAATCTATCAGTATCACTCAGAATAGTTGCATTCTGGGAGGATTTCTTCATGCGGCGAGGGCGAGGGTAAGTTTCTGCGTATCGGCGTGTTGGGCCGCGACCAAGGCAGTGAGGACGGCGCGGCCAGATTCGGTGACAAGGTAGCGATGGGTGTGAGGCAACTTGCGAATCAGGCCATGGGCACGGAGCAGGCGCAGCTTGCGACCGACCGAGGCGGAGCGGCGACGAGCGGCCTTTTTATCGCGCGGCGGGCCTGGATAGAGCAGGTGCTGGAGGTCGCGGTTGCGAAATCCGGCGATGGTCCACTCGCCCCGGCTCAGCGCGCTGAGCAAGTCGGCGTCGGCCCCCAAAGGATGGAGGGCGCGGAAGCGTTGACCTTGGTGAGTCACGGGACGGCAGAGAGGAGCGGCCATTTGGCCCAGCGGGAGCGCGAGTTGAGTGCTGGCCAACGCGTCGAGGTAACGTCTGTTGGCGGCCTGACTGACCTGGGCCCGGCGAGGCAAGTCCATGACGGTTCGGCGCAAGGGACGCCAGGCGCGCTGAGGTTTTTGGTCCGGTACGCAGGAGTTGGCGCGAGGCCGAGAATCCGGGGGCAGGCTTTGGGGCGGGCGGGTGTCGCTAGCGGGCGCAATGGGGGGCAAGGGTGCTGGAGCTTGAGGGGCCGATTCGAGGCGAAAGACCGTGAACGCCTCGGGGCGGTTGAGGGTGTTCTCCACCCGCAAGAGGTTGCAGAACTTGTCATAAGCCTTTTGGCCGTTAACGCCCGCCAGGTGCTTGATACAGACTCCTTCATGGCGGGTGAGCACGTCGGAGCGCACTTGGCCGTGGAAGCGACCGTGCACCCTTCCGGTTTTGAGGGGTACGGGGTGGCCCAAAAAGCGCATGACGTCCGGGCTGCGAAAGCTGAGCAGGCCGTGCATGACAAAGGCAGGATAGAGGCGGGCCAAGTCACGGGGGTCAGCAAAAACCAGGTCGGTGGCATATTCGCTTTGGGTAACCGTCCAGTAGTAGAAGAGATTGGGGAAGGGGTTGAGAATCTGCTGGCGCAGAGGGTGAGCGGCTGCCAGCAAACCGTTGAGGAGCTCCAGCCAAGCGCTCTGATGCTGGGAATCAGCCAAGGCCTGCGCACGAGCGGGGTCGGCCAAGGCAATGAAACAGTTATCGGCACGTTGGTAGGCCAGACCGGCGGCGTCCATTTGCTTGGCGAGCCACAGGCGGCCGTAGAGGCAGACATCGACGCTAAACGGGTACCAGGTTTGGAGGCGGACATGACAACGGCCGACCACCGGGTGTTCGTAGTAGTGATAGAGGTGAAGACAACGGCGTTGTTCACGGACCGGTTGGAGCCAACGGCGCTCGCGAGCTCCACGCACGGTCATGGCCAGACAGGGTTCGACTGCCCCCAGAACGGCAATCAGGCCGCTCCGAACGCGGTCGCGCTGAGCGATGTGCTCAACGAACTGTTCCTTGCTGGTCTTGCTGGAGCGCAAGAAGTGGTAAGGCCGCCCAGAATTGGCGGCCAGGCTTTGGGCCTCCTGGAGGAGACGATGAGTCAGGCCTTTGGCATGGGAGGCGAAGTCGGTGAGGCGAACCTTGGCGGCACAGAGATAGGTGCGCATCCATTGTGGAGAAAACAGAGGACGGAGGCAGGCATGGAAGCGGAGGCGGTCCCAGCCACCCAGAGCGCACTTGAGAAGCGGACCGAACTGGTCCACAAAACTCTTGGGAACCAGGTCTTCGGGTAAAGGTTTTGTTTCCATGAGACTGTTTCTACCACATGGAGTCCCCGTTCCCAAACCGTTGATCTCGCCTAGGCGGCGGGGGCGGGCAGAGGCATACAACGCAGCGCGGCCAAGCCGCAACCAGAACCGGAAGGCGGAAAAGAACCAAACAGCTTTGGTTGCGGCTTGGCCGCGCTGCGCTGTACCGCAGAATTGCATTCTGCAAAGGGTGCCTACACCCGAAGCGGCAGCAAATACTCGGAGCGCTGCCGATTACAAATCGGCGATACAGCAGATTGCAAATCTGCGCTACTTCAGCGGCGGCCTTGCTCACAAGCTGAACGTCAACGCCCGTCCCACTGGAAGGAGCGGCCGGCCTCCAGATTGAGTTCGCGCGTGGTGTCTCCGTAGCGAAGCACGCAAGGCTGGCCCGCAAGGCTATGGATGTTGGCGGTGGTTAGTTTCCCTTCATGCCAGGCCAGGTCCACTTCGAAGCCGCCACGCGAGCGAAGGCCCTTGACGCTGCCGGTGCGCCAGGCCTTGGGCAAGGCGGGGAGCAGTTCGATCTGGCCGGCGTGGGACTGCAACAGCATTTCGGCAATGCCCGCCGTGCCGCCAAAATTGCCGTCAATCTGGAACGGTGGATGGGCGTCGAACATGTTTGGATAGGTGCGGGCCGGCGAGAGCAGCGACCGAAGGACGCTGTAGGCATGGTCGCCGTCCTGCAGTCGCGCCCACAGGTTCAGGCGCCAGCCCAGGCCCCAGCCGGTGGCACGATCGCCGCGGATTTCAAGTGACTTGCGGACGGCGGCGGCAAGGTCAGGCGTGCCGCGCAGCATGATGTCGTTGCCGGGAAAGAAGCCGTAGAGATGCGAGACGTGGCGGTGATTGCGGTCTCCGATCTTCATGTCCCAGTCTTCCAGCCATTCCTGGAGTTGGCCAGCTTCGCCAATTTGATTGGGGGCGAGGCGCGCGCGCGTTGCGGCAAGCTGCGCGCGAAAATCCTTGTCCACCCCGAGGATTTCGGCGGTTTGGATGCAGTGGGCGAAGAGGTCGCGCAGGATTTGCATGTCCATGGTCGGCCCGGCGCAAATGCTGGTGCGATAGGGATGCTTGTTTTCGGGCGACAACGACGGGCAGGTGACCAACCACTTGTGCGTCGGCTCCTCTACCAGAGTATCGAGGAAGAACTGCGCGGCACCTTTGATCGCTGGGTAGGACTTGGCAAGGAATTTCCTGTCGCCGGTGAACTGGTAATGCTCCCACAAGTGGAGGCAGAGCCAGGCTCCGCCAGTGGGCCAGAACCCATACACCGCGCCGTCCACCGGTCCAGTGGCCCGCCACGAATCGGTGTTGTGATGGGCGACCCAGCCCCGCGCGCCATAGTGGACTTTGGCCGTGCGCGCGCCGGTGTGGGTGAGGTCCTCGATCATGGCAAACAACGGCTCGTGACACTCGCTGAGGTTGCACGTCTCGGCCGGCCAGTAATTCATCTCCGTGTTGATGTTGATGGTGTATTTGCTCTCCCAAGGGGGCGTCATGCTTTCGTTCCACAGGCCCTGCAGATTGGCAGGCTGGTCGCCGGGGCGGGAGCAGGAGATGAGCAAGTAGCGACCAAACTGGAAGTAGAGCGCTGCCAATTGCGGATCGTTGCCCTGCTCGAAGTTCCTGATCCGTTCGTCGGTGGGCAGCCGGGCCGCGTCGCTGGTACCCAGGTCTAACTGCACACGGCGGAAGAGGCGTTGATGTTCAGCCACATGCGCGGTGAGCAGAGCGGTAAATGGTTTCCTCCCGGCGGCGCGGAGCTGCTGGCTCACTGTCCTTTCCGGGTTGCCGCTCGTGTCCTGGTAGTTGCGGTAGCTCGTGGCAGCCGCGATCAGCAGCGTGGCCGAGTCCGCGCCGCTCACCGAGATCGAATCTGGCGCGATGGTGGTCGTGCCGTCTTCAGCCTCGACGCGGACCGCCGCTTCGAACTTGAGCGCGCCGGAGACGCCGTGGCATTCCCGGTTCACTCCTTTCAACCGCAGGGTGTTGCTGGTCACCGCCACCACGTTGGTTTGCGGGGAACGGAGCGAGCAGCGAAAGGAGACCTGGCCCGGCCGGTCGGCCGTGAGGCGCAAGACAACCACCTGGTCCACCGGGCTGGCGAAGATTTCGCGAATGAACTTGACGCCGTTCGCGGTGTAACAGACGCGCGCGACGGCGGTATCCAGGTTCAGATCGCGGCGATATTCGCTGACCTCCTTTACTTCAGGGAAGTCCAGGAGCAGGTCACCGACCGGCTGGTAAGGCATTTCCCGCAGCGGCCGGGCCATCATGTTGTCGTGGATGAACTTCTCAGCCTCGAGATAACGGCCGGCGAAGATGAGGCGGCGGGCTTCGGGCAAGGCGGCAAGGGCATTGGTGTTGCTCGGATCATAGGGGCCGGCGGCCCAGAGTGTGTCTTCATTGAGCTGGAGGCGTTCGCGCTCAATGCCGCCAAAGACCATGGCGCCGAGGCGTCCGTTGCCGACGGCCAGAGCCTCGACCCACTGGGCCGCCGGGCGCCGGTACCACAGGCTCAGCGGCGCGGGTGGCGGCTCGGCCGTGCCCAGCAACTCCCCGGCGAAACGGGGGGTGAGGTCGGTGGGAACATTGGCGGCGCCAGCCTGGAGCAGCGTCATGGCCGCCCCGGCGACGATCAGGGTGTGGATCATAGGATTCATAACAGAATAGCCGTTCACTTCACGGGTTTGAAAGCCGGGAGATTGGTCTTCGGTTTTCGCCGTTCACTCCAGTCCTTGTAGGCCTGCTTAAGTTCATGTCCTTCAGCTGTGAGGTAGTTGTTGATCTTGCCTTTGAACGTGTTGAATACCGCCGACTTTTCCTCGGCGCTGCCGCCATCCATCGCTTCCTCACGGGCTTCTTTGAGCAGTTGGAGTATCCTCGCCCTCTGCGTTTCTGTCATGTTCGGCACAATCTCGCAGTAGGCATCGTAGGTCACCTTGACCTTGTTGTAAGTCGTCTGGTCTTTGACCCGCTCGACCTGGGCTGGCGTTAAGACCTCAGAAAGATCGGCCAGAAACTTGTCGTGGCTGGCTTTGAGAGACGCCTTGATTTGGGTCGCCTCTTCGGGGCTCGCCTGCTTGAGCTTCGCATCGTTCGCATCGTGCCAGTCTCGCAGGGCCCGATACCGGGCCACGAGGAGGCGATGCGCCTGCGCGCTCCGGGCCGGGTCCTTCAAATCCAGGACTGCGAGGATGTCCGCTGCGCGCTTCTCGATGGTCCGGGTGTAAGCCGCCTCGATTGCCTGGGCGGATTGGCCGGGCTCGGCGGCTACCAGAGCCGACGCGGAACAGACTGCCAGAGTGAAGAACCAAGTGACTACTTGGCAGATCATAGCGGACGTCCTTCGGCTTCTATTCATTTTCGGGTTTCCAGTCGGTTCTCGTCTTCAGCAAGGCGTCGGGTTCAAGGTTTCACTGTGCGAAGGCCCGGAACAAGCGCGGTGACTGATTCGTCAGCTCGTTGAGCAGCAGCCGTTGGATGGTATCGCTCCCGGTCACGTTGGTCCAGTCAAGCCACGCTCCGCCCAGATTCGTCTGGCTCTGAACGGTGAGGCGGCGTCCGAACTCGCCGGTAAGTTCGAGGTAGAGCGCTCCGTGTTGACTGCGAATGCCAAGCACGGGTGGCTGGGCGAGCCCAACTGAAGAGATCAATCGTAAACCGACAATATTCGTCATCGTGTAGCCCCGCGCGTCGGTGACGCTGAAGGCAAAGCTGCCCAGGGCGTTGGTGGTGACGCCGGATGTGAAGCGCGCGGTGCGACCGCCGCCGATAAGTGTCACCGTGCCGTTGGTCGGCAGGCTGACGTTGTAAACCGGGCTGTTGTTCGTGAAGCCGCGCGTGAATTGCGTTAGGTCAATGTCGAGTGGCGTGCCGTTGGTGCAGTCGAAATGCGGCGCCGCCAGCCAGTTCAGGTAATCTTCCAGGTTCGTGTATTCGTCGCCGTCGGGATCGCCGTTGCTGTCGGAGAAGTCGCCGGGCAGCGAGTTGGGATTCAGGCCGTTAATGTGTTCCCACCAGCCGGGCAGGCCGTCGTGGTCGGTATCCCAATCCGCAGCGCGCGTGGCGGTTCCGTAATTCTCCCACCCGCCGACGTCAGTCTGCGAGTCTGGCAGGCCGGGGACCCCGCTGATGCTGCCCGTGTAAGTGCAGGTGCCGTTGATCGTCTCGCGGACCACCCGCGCATCATGCTCGTCCATCTGCGGTTGGTTGCAGCCAACGTCGGACAGCACTTTCTTGTAGGCGTTCGTGACCTCGTCAATGGTGGCATAGGAGGGGAAGAACGGGGCATTTATCCATGGGCTGTAACCCTGCGGCGTTCCGGTATAGCTCCGCGCACTCTCCTGCTGGTTCGTCTGGTAGTAACCCGGCATCACATTCCCGACGAAATAATACTGCTGCGTGCCGGGGAAGTTTTCGTATTGGGCGGTCAGGATTTTGAATTCATTAATGGCCGGGCCTGGCTGGTAATAGTTTTTTACGAAATTGACCTCGTGCGCGCCGCCGTCGGTGGTGCGCCCGCCCCAGTTGTAAACCACGTTGTTGAAGATATCGAGCCGGCCCGCGAAATTGCCGTTTGCATCCAGGCCGCCCGCCAGGCTCCAGTTGCGCCCTTCGCAATGCGCCAGCAGGTTGTGATGAAAGCTCGCGACATCGCCGCGGATGCTGGCCGCGTAGCCGTGCCTGGTCCCGGGCGGATACTTGTCATGCCCCGCGATATTCAACGCCTCGGAAATCAACACTCTCTGCATGGTGAGATTCCGGGCGCCGCGCGTGCTCATCTCCTCGTCAATGCCCCAACTGATGGAACAATGATCCAGGATCGTGTGATCCGCGCCGGCCATGCCGGAGCCATTCTGCGTCTCGCCGCTGATATCGCCCACGCGGGAACGGATGTGGCGACAGATGACATCGCGTGGACCGCTCATGCCGAACTGATGTTTGCGCGTGCAAATCCCTTTGCCAGGCGCCGTCTGGCCGGCAACCGTGATATAGGGCATGCTTCCGCTGATGAGCAGGTCGGACTCGAGCGTGATCAGGCCGGAGACGTTGAACACCACGGTGCGCGGTCCGTAATTGCCTTCGATCGCGTCGCGGAAACTGCCCGGACCGCTGTCATTCAGATTCGTCACTTCCACCACCACGCCGCCCCGGCCGCCGCGGGCAAAGCGCCCGTAGCCTTCCGCACCGGGGAACGCCAAATGCCGCGCGCGGAATTTCCAGAGATCGCCCCTGATTACACCGTTGGTGTAGTCCACTTCATCTACACGCCACCAATAGGTCAACAGGCTCGAAAGACCGGTCATCAGGCAATTGGTCGCCCCCTGGTTGCCCGTAAACTCAGGCGAGGCGGTGTTCGCATGCATCACCGCGTTGCTGCTCGTGCCGAAATAAAGGTTGTGCGAAACGGCGAGGGCGGCCCCGTGCCAGCTCAACAGCACACTGCGCGCCGCGTCGGCATCCACGTGTTCGTCGCCATTGGCGGGCGACGGTGTGTTCGCCTTGAATCGGAAGTTGGGAGTGTCGAGTTCAAAGCTATCAATGCAGACGTTGCAGTCAGTGACCGTGAAGTTGGTGCTCGCTTCGTAGGTGATGACGGTGTCCGCGAACCCATCGGAAATGAACTCGACGTAGGAGTAAGCGGCGTCCGCGTTGTTCGTCACCCGGTTGCTGACGGGCAGGTTCGTGATGACTTGGGTGCCGTTGAGGTACACGTTGAGCGGACTGAAGGTGTAGGTGGCGGGGTTCTGCCACGTGTTGTGCCACGCCAGGAGCGTGTGCGGCCCGGCGGGGAGGCCGCTGATCGTGAGCTCGATCCGCGCCCCCGGCGCCGTGCTCACGCCGACGGTGTTGGCGAGGTGCGGCGGCTCGACTTGAATGCCGTCGCTCACCAGCTTTGCATTCCATCCCGGCGTCGTCAGCCCGGCGGCATAGCGATCGGGCCGCAGCGCGGTGCCAGTTGGCCCCACGCGACGGAAGGTGAATGTGACGCCGCTGAAGGTGTTCGAGATCGCGTCGCCGCCGGGAAACCAAAGGCTGTTCGTGTTCCATGAAATGCAGGCCATGTCCCAACCTTCGGACACCGGGCGGTTATTCGCGTTGAAATCCACCTTGATTTCCTGCGCGAGCGCGGAAGCCGAGGCCCACCCGGCGACGACGCTGATACAGCAAAACCGCTTTGGAATCATCCCCGGAACCTTACCACGGACAGTGGATGGGCAAGAATACGAATTTCGACATATTTCTGAAGCACATTGCCGCCCCCTGCAACTACCGTCGCGCCAAGGGCAACCACACGCTCATTTCCGAAGCCCCGCGGTTGGCCTGGACGAAGACCAGGGAGCCGTGCTTAATCGCAAATTGATTGAGCGCTGCCCCGACGAAAGGATTGGCCTCGAGTGGTTGGTAGGGACGCCTCGGCGCCCGAGGCGCGAGGCTTCCCTGGCCATGGCGTGGCGCCTTGCCAATGAAAGTCCCATGACGGTTTCATTCACAGATCTGCTGCTGATCGCCGCCGGACTGCGGGGCCAGCGTGATCGTCCGATGCGTGCCGGTTAACGAGGTTTGTTCCGGGCGCGGCGTCGGGACCGACTGCCAGTCGCAGGCGCGGTTCACGATCTGCCGCATGCGCTGGAACCACCAACTGGCCCGGCTCCGACGGTTTCGGAGCTGGCCAACGCTCCGAGCGGCGGAAACCGCGGGGAGGCCGAGTTCCAACTGAGAATCCGGGACCGCCGGCTGGCCACTCGTAAGGCGCGCTCCTGTGAGATGTGCTGGTGCAAAGTGCATAGTTTTTTCCTTTCATCCTCTCACGGGGGGTTGGACAAATACTGTCCAAGCCTAAAATAGTCTTTCGATGTTAAATGAGGAAAACTACTTAATGGAAGGCGTGTCCGGCGTTCCTGTGCCAAGGGGCGAAGAATCTCTTTCGTCGAGGTAGCTTCCCGGCAGATGGGGAGATGGCCGGTTGAGGGGGGCCGACCGTGATCTATCGGACTACACCGCAAAGTCGTAAGGTACCGGCCGGTAAAAGCGACTCCCAGCGGTGGTTTCGACAATCCATCCCTTTTCGGCTGCGAGGACGAAAGACTTCGTTGTGGGGGGCAGGCGGAGATGCCTGCGCCACTATGCTTTGGCGTAGAACTGTTCGACCACCGGGCGGAAGTTGTTTTCGCCGACGTTCACGATCCCCATTTCGCGCCGGGCGTTTTCCTCCGAATCGCTGGCGTGGGCGGCGTTAACCATGATGGTCTGGCCGAACTCGCGCCGGATGGACCCGGGCGGGGCCTTGGAGGGGTCGGTCGGGCCGAGAACATCGCGGATCTTGCGCACGGCATCCACCCCCTCATAGACCAGGGCGACGCATTTCTCCGAGCCAGGCTTGTCCACCTCGGCCACCGGGCATTCCGACGGGCTGCGTCCGGACATGAACCTGACGATGTTCTCGAACTGGTTGTCGCCGAAGGGGACGCCGAGAATCTCGCCGAACTGTCGTTCGTGGTCCCGAGTGAGCAGGAAGCCCAGTTCCTTCTCAATGGCGGCCTTGGCCCTCGCGGCGACGACGTCCTTGAGCTTGGTTCGCAGCGTTTCGCGGACCGGACCGTAGAATTGCATGGCCTGCGCCACGCTCATGCGATGCACTTTGACTCCGACGATGTAGAGCCCCGTGCGGGAGAAGAAGTCAATCATGTTGCCGGGGCGGCCCGTGGGGAAGCGGAAGTTCTCCGGCTTGATCAGTACGAGCGTCCGCTGCGGCTTCTCCCCCGGTTGATAGGGAATGACGTCTTCGAGCACCCCGCCGTCGGTATCTGAGTAATGAGCCCACATTCTGAGCTTCGATGCGGCCTCATCGGCGGTGGGCGACGCCAGCACTGCCGGCTCGAAGTATCGCAACTGGTCGTTCTCGTCAACAATCAGGTCGCCGTAGGTGTCGCGAATGGACTCGCCCACGCGGCGATCCGGGCCGACGTTGCCTACCACCGAGCGGGTACGGCGGACGGCGTCCTCACCTTGAAAGAGCAGCATCATGATACGCCGGCGGCGCCCGGTTTTCGGATCGGGGGCGAGGTTCCTTAGGATGTAATCGTAGATGAGTTCCTGGATGCGGCGGTCCTGCGGATCATTGGCCGAAATGGTCTCCTCGGCATACTTCTTCACCAATTCTGCGCTGGGGGCGAACATTCGGGCCGCCACCAATTCACAGCCCGTCCGCGTGATCAAGCGGGTGAGGATGCCGCCCGTACGCGATTTGTGGAGCGAATAGGGGGTGATTATGACGTAGGCGAGTTGCTGGGCCATAGATTAGGTGTTGGTAGGGGGGGCGGGAGGTGCCGAGTCAGCGGGCGCAGGGTCCGGGGGAGTCGTGGGGGCGGCGGGTGTGCTGCCTTTGCCGCCTAAAATCTTGAACATCACCGTGCCACAGGTCGGGCACTTGCCCTTGATAGCCTTGCGACCGTTCTTCATGGTTTCCTCGACCCCGCCGACTATTTCCTTCCTGGCCTTACATTTGACGCAGTATCCTTCAGGCATAGAGAGTTTGCCGCCGCGGCGCTTCATGCAGCACGGCAGTTATTGGCGATAAGGTAGGGGGAAACCCTGATCATCGTCAACACGGAAAGGGCACGGGGAAACACCGACCAGTCGGCACCCCCGGAGAGTGCCGCCCAACGCTGCCATCCTTCATCCCTAAATCATTCAATTCGAACAGCTTACAAAGCCGCAGACTCCGCATTGCCCCCGGTTTGGGCAGGGGGGAGGGCGCAGGCGCACTGCAACTGGGTAGGCAAGGGCAGCTCCCGGAGGGTGGTTTTCAGGATCTTGCCGGTGCTATTCCGGGGCAGGGCAGGCAGAAACACCATCTGGCGGGGGACTTTGTAATCAGCCACCTTCTTTCGGACAAACTGCTGCAGGGTCTTCTCATCCAGCTCTATCCCGTCGTTCGGCGAGATGTAGGCGATCGGCTGTTCGCCCCGGCGCGCGTCAGGCATCCCGACGACGGCCACCTCTTTCACACCAGGAAACTGGTAGAGGACCTCCTCAATCTCGCGCGGATATACGTTGATGCCGTTGACCAGCAGCATGTCCTTCTTGCGGTCGGTGATGAAATAATAGCCTTCGGCGTCCCGGTAGCCGATATCGCCGGTTAACAGCCAGCCGTTGCGCATGACCTTGGCAGTCTCCTCCGGCTTCTGCCAGTAACCCAGCATGACATTGCCCCCCCGCACACACAACTCGCCGATTTCATTCGTGCCCAGTTCGCGGCCGGCATCGTCCTGGATGCTGACTTCCACGTGCGGAATCGGCAGGCCAATCGAGCCGACCTTGCGCGTGCGGTCGAGCGGGTTCTTGGTTACC
This sequence comes from uncultured Verrucomicrobiota bacterium, assembly GCA_964625855.1. Lineage (GTDB taxonomy): Bacteria > Verrucomicrobiota > Verrucomicrobiia > Limisphaerales > UBA8199 > JAPLUA01. The sequence continues at coordinate 125,286 of CAZVFC010000019.1, forward strand.
ACTGGGCTCGCCTCGCTCAGTCCGTAACCTTCAATGAGCGGGATATGGAACTTGGCTTCGAACTCCTTGAGCACCTGCGCCGGCAGAGGCGCGGCGCCGCTGATGCAAACCCGCAGTGGCAGGTGCGGATGGATTTGGGCGTTGGCCATGCTCCGGTAAAACTGCGGGATTCCGGGCAGAAGCGTGGCCTGACGTTGAATGATCTCCTGCATCACATTGCGCACCGGGTGCAGGGACTTGACCAGCACGATGGACCCACCCACGAGCAGCGGCAGCAGCATGCCTACGGTCAGCATGTAGCTGTGAAACAACGGAAGCAGCACCCCAAAGCGATCGGAGTCAACGGTCTTCAGCACGATGCGGCAGCTTTCAACGTTGTGGAGCAGATTCCCGTGCGAAAGCATCGCCCCCTTGGGCCGTCCGGTCGTACCGGACGTATAGATGATGACGGCCAGGTCCGATTTGGAGCGGATCGCCGCGGTCACGCCATGGTGTGCGGTGTGGCGACCGTGCTCCGAGGGCCGCGCCTGGGTATCCTCGAGCTCCTCGACCCGGAACAACTTCAAGTGCGGTCTGGCTGCCTCGAGCGCTCGGTGGTGCGATCCCAACTCGGCGTCGGTGATCAGCACATCAATACCCGCATCGTTCAGGATGTAATTGACCTCGTCCGCTTTCAGGAAGTTGTTGATCGGCACGACTACGCCGCCTGCCCTAAGGATGCCGAAGAAAGCCGGCAGGAATTCGGGACAGTTCTTAAGCCAGATTCCCACCCGGTCACCGGGCTGGACACCAAACCGCCGCGGAAGCAGGTCCGCGACGAAGGCAACCTGCTGCCACAACTCTGCGTAGGTGTATTCTCGCTCGCCCCAGAAGAGGGCGGTTTTCTGGGGGTGCTTCTTTACGGAGTCACCAAAGGCGCCTGCCAAATTCATAGCGCGGTGATACTACGCAGAAACTCCACCGAAGGGCAAGGCATGATGAAACGCCAACGGCGCGGGGTCAATGGGCGTGGCCTGGTCCGCGGTGTGGCAACCGGTTCATGGTCCATGCGGTTTATTGCGCTTCACGAGCAGCCAGCGCCCGAAGGAGAACAGCGGCCGACGCTGCGCCACCGGGCGAATCGGTGTCGTGAAGATTCGGTCGAAGAAATCGAGCACGCGGTCCGGGTTGAAGAACTCGTTCGGCTGGTTGTTGTGGCAGTAGGGCCGGCGCATCACCTCCAGGTACTTGGCATCGTCCTGATCCAGCTCGATGATGCGCTCGATGAGGGCCTCCTCGTCCGCGAAGTCAAAGTAGTTCAGGAAGCTCGCCGGATTGAACTCCTCGTGAATGCGCGGGTTACCCCAGTAGATCGGCAGCGAGCGCGCCCACATCGCCTCCAGGAGCTTCTCGGTCGTGTAGCCCGGCAGCGAGGCATTCTCGAAGGCGATATTGAACTTGCACGTCTTGAGGAAGTTCAGCTTCGCGCTTCCCTCGATCGGCAGCGGTCCGCCGATATTGTTGAACGCCCGCCCGGCGCTATCCACCCGCTTGTAGCGGCTCAGCCGGTGAAAGAAGTCCACGCGCTTCTGCGTCTTGCGTTTGCCGGCATTGCTGACCACAAAACCACAGAACCGGCTCTTGGCCCTGAGGATAGCTTCCGGGTCATCGCGCTGTTTGTCCAGGTACCTCGTGTTGCCGTAAAGCGCGTAGTACGGCAGCCGAAGGTGGCGCGGGTCCTGCAGGTAATGGCAGGTCATCGCGTAATCGCACTCGCTCCAGTCGGGCGGAAACGACTCGATTCCGAAGTAAATCCGGACGCAGTTGTAGAGGCGGTGCAGGTGACCCTCCGGCGTGGCGTAAATCACGTAGTCCGGCTGGTCGGTTACCTCGATGTCGAAGCGCTGCTTGAGAACGTTGTAGAAGAAGTTGTTCGTCTTCGAATACCCCGGCCCGTAGTCGCAGAAATCAATGCGGACAGGCTTGCGTGTCGTCGTCATTGGGATCACGCGTGGGCGTTCGCTTCGCCTGGGTCACCGTGCCGCCCGGCTTCCGGCCGGAGCGCTCAAGCCGGCGGGGTTTGCCCGGGCATGGCGATAGGGTAGCGGCCGTTGGCATCAGGCATGACCGGCGGGTTGGAATCCCAGGTGTAGTTGTCCAGCCCGGGCGCCAGTTCGGTCTGGCAGGCGAAGGCCTCGTCCCAGGTGATCATCTTCCCGGACTCGCAGGCCATTCGGCCCATGATGGCAGTGAAGCAGGACTTGGCGCAGCGTTCGGTTTCGTTGTAGGGCTTGTCGTTGCGGATCGCGTCGAACAGCAGGTCGTGCTCGCGCTGATACTGATTGCAGGGTTCCCCCTTGTAGCTCCAGATAAGGTCTTCGGAAGTCTGCCGGTGCCCCTTGAAAAGGCGTGGTTTGGATTGGCCTTCGCCGAGAATCCCGCTGCCCTTGGCGCCGTGGAGGTTGCAGCCGAAGAAATTGTAACAATTGGCGATGTGCCGGCCTTGCGCCATAAAACGTGTTCCGTCAGCGAACGTGTATTCCGCTCCGTAGTGATCGAAGAGCTGGTCGGCGTCCTGGCGAACCTGGCGTCCGCCCATGCCCTGGACGGAAACGGGCCAGGCGTTCTTGGCCCAGCAGCACACGTCAATGTTGTGGATCAGCCAATCCTCGAGGAAGCTGCCATTGAGCCAGGTGAAGCAACTGTAGTTGGCGATCTGGTAGGCCAGTTCCTTGGTGCCAGGTTCCCGGGCGCCGAGACCCACGGGGCCGTGCATCCGGTAAGCCCAGCAAGTGATCAGTTCGCCGATCAAACCGTCGTGGATCTGCTGGATCGCCTCTTCGAGCGGGGTGTAGTGGCGGCTCATGAGACCGCCCGCGATCTTGAGGTTCTTCTTCTTCGCCTCTTCACCCGCCTTGAGCACCCGGTGAATACCCGGCGCGTCCACGGCAAACGACTTCTCCATGAACACATTCACGCCCTTCTGCACCGCGTAATCCAGGTGAATGGGCCGGAAGGCCGGCGGCGTTGCCAGCACCACCACGTCGCCCCGGTCGAGCGAGTCAATCGCCTTCTTGAACCCGTCCAGGCCGACGAACTGCCGCTCGGGCGGAACGGCCACTTGCTTTTCATGGCCCTTGGTCACGTTCGCCAGGGCGTTCTGGAGGCGATGCTCGAAGACATCCGCCAACGCCACAAGCCGGGTCGGGCCTTTGGTGGAAAGCGCCTGCGCCGCGGCTCCGGTGCCGCGGCCACCGCAGCCGACCAACGCAACCTTGATCGTGTTGTCCTCGGCGGCGTAGCCGGGTCGGGCCACGGCGCCGGCCAGCGCCGCGCCGGCCAAGGCGCAGCCGGAGGTCTTCAGGAATTCACGACGCGTGGTGAGATTTGATCCGGTAAAGTTCGAGGAATTCATATGTGGTTCAATGTTACTGCGAGATGCGGACAGTTCATGGTCGCAGGACCCATCATTCTCTTCCGCCCGGCTCTTGGCAAGTATGTTCCAGCAATCGCCCCCGGTCTCTCAGTCGCCGAGGAGCTTCTTCAGCGTATCGCGCGCCTTGGCTTCGCGCGAGGTGTTCTCGGCGGGCGGCACGAACTCGCGCCGGATGAAGTCGAAGTATTCGCAGTAATTGGCCAGGTGCTTTTCCGATACCAGGTCCGCGCGCCGGTCCCGGCACTGCTCCGCTACGCGGGGATCGTAGCTGATGCAATTGAGACAGACCCTCATGTCTGAGTTGCAGCGAGGGCAGGTTTCGCCGCGGCCCGGCGCCCCCGATAGACCGTATTCGGTGCCGCACTTCCAACAATGTCGTGTCATGGCCATGCGCCGCATGTTAATACCGGATCCCAGTCCGCTCCAGCGGAAAGAGGAGGCGATGACCACCTCGAATTGCATTGTCACAAGGCCTCGAGGCACTTCATCCTCTACCCGGCCCATGGGTGATACTGAAACCAAACCGAATGCGGAAGCCCCGCGGCGTTACGCCTGGCCGAGGTGGGTGCTCGGCGCTGTGGTGCTGGGGATTCTGCTGGCTGTTCTGTGGATGAGCTGGGAGGTTGCCCGGACCCGTCGAATTCGCGATCTGAACGCGCCTCCTCGAACAACCAACCAAAGCGCCCCGACCCTGCCCTCGCGCTGAGGCGAGCTGGTTGCGGATCGAGGCCGCTAATCCTGCTTCTTCTTCCCCGCGGCTGCCGGGGTGGGCTTGATTGGCCACTGGTCCGATTCCGTGCGAGCGGTCTTGAGGTAGGCTTCGATCTTTGCCAGGACTTCAGAATTCTGGTCCGCGACATCCTGCTTTTCCGCCAGGTCGGTCTTGAGACTATACAGTTCCAGTGGCTTGCCGGCTTGAGGACGGACCGCTTTCCAGTCGCCCATCCGGACAGCCTGCTGGAAACCGCGCTCGTGGAACTCCCAATAAAGAAAGGCATGCTGGTTGGTCTGCGTTTGGCCGAGCAGGGTCGGCAGCATCGAAATGCCGTCTATGCGGCCGGGCACCTTCGCCTCGGCGACGGCGGCGGCGGTGGGCAGGAAGTCCCAGAAGGCGAAGGGCTGCGTGCTGACCGTGCCGGGCTTGATGCGCGCGGGCCAGCTCACGAGCAGGGGCACGCGGATGCCGCCCTCATACAGGTCGCGCTTGATGCCGCGCAACGGGCCGGAACTGCTCAAGAACTTCGGGTCCACGCCCCCTTCCTTATGCGGGCCGTTGTCGCTGGTGAAGATCACCATGGTGTTGGTCAGAATCTTCAGTTTCTCCAGTTGTTCCATGAGCCGGCCGACATCAGTGTCGAGTCGGGTGATCATGGCGGCCTTGTTCTTCTCGGTCTGGGGCCAGGGCTCGTCCGCATACGGGGCGTCGGTGGGCACCTGCATGCCGTTGCCGCTGCGCCGGCCCTCCTCGTTATTGGCGTGGGGGATGGTGTAGGCGAGGTAGAGGAAGAAGGGCCGGTGATGGTTGAAGCGGTCGGGCTTGTTGATGCGCACGAAATTCAGCGCGGCCGCCGCAAACAAATCATGACTGTATTGGCCGTACATGCCGCCCTGGTTTTCGGGAAAGACTATTTGGCCTTCGTAGCCGGGGTTCCCGTCGCTCGGCGCGTCGTAGCGCCAGAGGTGGTCGGGGTAGTAATCATGGGCGTGGGTCTGGTCCAGGTAGCCGATAAACTCGTCGAATCCCTTTCTCCAGGGCACTCCGGTCGTGTTCGGATTGCCCAGGCCCCACTTGCCGATGAGGCCCGTGCGGTAGCCGGCCTGTTTGAGCAGTTCGGCAACCGTGGAATCCTGCGGGCGAAGCGCCAACTTCGCGTTGCCGCGCACCAGGGCGTGGCCGGTGTGCATCCCGGTCATCAGCGCGCACCGGGAGGGAGCGCAAACCGTGCTGCCAGCATAGAAGTCGGTGAAACGCATGCCTTGCGCCGCCAGCTTGTCGAGGTTCGGGGTCTTGATCTTCGCCTGGCCGTAGCAGCCGAGGTCGCCGTAGCCGAGGTCGTCAGCGAGGATGAAGATGATGCTGGGCCGGTGCGCCGTGAAGGCAGGCCGGTTGGTGGGTTGCGCGCTGGCGCAGCAAACGGCGGTACCGGCCCCAAGAGCCAGCAGGAGACCGCGCCAGGCACGGGCCGGATGGCGCATTAGTTCACTCGTCATGCGCCGCAATCTGGCGCAGCGGCCTCGCGGCGTCCACCCAAAACCCCGCCACGCTCACTGCGGCTTCGGCTGGGCCTTCTCCCATTCAGCCAGCGTCACTTCCTTGACCTCATGCTGGAAGACGAACACGCCCTTCTTATTGCCCACGACGACATCGGGGTACTTGGTATTGCTGACGGTGCCGACGGTGACCTGGGTGCCCACACCGGAGTCGTCGTCAATCAGGTGCGGGACATATTCGGCCTGGCCCTTGGCGGGGCGCGTCAACCGGAACCAATAGAGCACGGCGGGGGCGTTGTCGGACTCGGGATCGGGGCCGGTCTTGCCGTGCGCCCAAAAGCGTTTGCCGGTGACGAGGTCCTTGAGGCCATCGCCATCCATATCCGCCAGCGCCAGCGCGTGGGGTTGCGTGAACTGGACGCCGTAGCGATTTTTCGAGGCGTCCTTGTTCAGGATCACATGCTCGCGGAAGGTGAGCTTGCCGTTCTCGCGCACTTGCTCATACCAGGACACCCCGTAGCCGTGGGCGTTAATGCAGGTGATCACATCGTTCAGGCCGTCGCCGTTGATGTCATACACAAGCAACTGCGCGGCCGCGGGCGCGAACTTGAACTCATGCTTGGTCCAAACAGGGGCGTCGGCCACCGAGGCGGGCTGTTCCCACCAGCCATCTTTCTCGAGCACGTCAATGCGTCCGTCGCCGTTGATGTCGCCGCAGCCGGTTCCGTGCGTGTAGCGCTGATAATCGCCTTTCGGCGAGACGGCGCGGAATTTCCAGGGCCGAGCCGGGTTGCTCCAATCCGCCTCGGCGTAGCCCATGTAACCTTTCGAGCAGCAGAGGATCTCGGGCTTGCCGTCGCCGGTAATGTCCAGGAAATCAGGCGACTCATTGTCGAGGACGTCGAGCACCGCGTGGCGCGGCCAATGCCCGGGTCGGTTCTGTGGGTTTTCAAGCCACACCGCTTCCTTGCCCGGGAAGCCATAGACCAGCACATCCGTCCAGCCATCGCGGTTGAAGTCGTAGGTGAAGGTGAGGAAGCAGTCCGAGTAGGCGTTATTGACGCCCAGGGCGCCCTCGAAGCCGGCAATGGTCTCCTCCGTGCCGTCAGTCTTCTTGCGCTTGAAGCTGGCCGTGGCGGGGTAGATCTCGTGGCGATTCTTGAACTCCGGCCCTTCATACCAGAAGGCACCGGACACAACATCCATCTTCCCGTCCCGGTTGAAGTCGCCGATGGCGGCGCCCTCGGCCCAGAATTGGTCGGTGCCGCGGATCTTCTTGAAGCTGTGGAGGAGGGCGGTGGTGGCCCCAAACGACGGAGCCACGTAAAGCAGGATTACGGCCAGCAGGAATCGAGTCATGCAGTCATGGATGACACTTCCGGCGCAGGCGGTCAAGCCGGATCAGGACCCGGCCGCATAAACTCCGCCGCATAAACTCTTGCCTCGCGTCCGGAAATGACTAGCATCCGCCCTTCCTGCAGTAGGCGCAGGGTAGAGAAGACTGTTTACGCATGAAGAGTTACAATATTGCAGTTATTGGTGGCGACGGCACGGGGCCCGAAGTGGTCCGCGAAGCCGTCAAGGTCCTCGATGTCGCCGCGAAGAAGTTCAAGCTCAAGCTGAACTACACAGACTACGACCTGGGCGGCGCACGTTACTTGCGCACCGGCGAGGCGCTGCCGGACAGCGTGCTGGCTGAATTACGCAAGTTCCCCGCCATCCTGCTGGGCGCTATCGGCCATCCAGACGTCAAGCCGGGCATCCTCGAAAAGGGCATCCTGCTCCGCACCCGTTTCGAGCTGGAGCAATACATCAACCTGCGTCCCGTAAAGCTCTACGACGAGCGCTTTTGCCCGCTCAAAGACAAGAAACCCGAGCACATTGACTTCGTGGTCGTGCGCGAGAACAACGAAGGGCTGTACACCGGCGCGGGCGGCTTCGTCTTTAAGGGCACCCCGAACGAAGTGGCCGTGCAGGAGAGCGTCAACACGCGCCGCGGTGTCGAGCGGTGCCTGCGTTACGCCTTCGAGTTCACCCGCAAGCGGAACAAGGAAAAGAAGCTGACTCTCTCTGGCAAGACCAACGTCTTGACCTTTGCGTTCGACCTCTGGGAACGCGCTTTCCACGAGATCGGCCAGCAGGATTACCCTGACATCAAGCGCGATTATGCCCACGTGGACGCCACGACCATGTGGTTCGTCAAGAACCCGGAGTGGTTCGACGTCATCGTCACCGACAACATGTTCGGCGACATTATCACCGATCTAGGGGCGATGGTGCAGGGCGGAATGGGGATTGCCGCGGGCGGCAACATTAACCCGAAAGGCACCAGCATGTTCGAGCCCATCGGCGGCAGTGCTCCGAAATATACCGGCAAGGGCGTCATCAACCCCCTGGCGGCGATCTGCGCCGGTCAGATGATGCTGGATTTCCTGGGTGAAACCAAAGCTGCCAAGGCCATCGAAACCGCCGTGATTAAGGTCACCCGCGAGAAGATCAAGAGCCTGGCGGCGGGCAAGATGGGCCACAGCACCTCCCAGGTCGGCGATCTGGTCGCGGAAGCGCTCTAGGCGCTCTGCCGTGCCGGGCAGGGAATGATTGACCGCGCTCACAGGCGAGCGGATTGAGGTGTCGGGCCGGCGGCCTTTGCTCTGGCAGGCCATGCGGTGGCCACGGCATAGACACGTACCAGACAGGACATGGCTTAATAGAAATCCTATTAAGCCATGTCCTGTCTTGGGCGTGTCTGGTACCTCGCTAGGCACTCCGGGACCCGTCCGGTGCGGGTACCACCAGGGTGGGGGTGGGCGAGCCCGACTCGAGGGTTTCCTGCCAGGGGATTGCGTGCTCATCTGCAAGTGCCTGAGCCCTAGTGATTTACGCTTATCAAAGCGCCGTTCGTGTCGGGCCGGCTTCCTCCGGTGGCGGTCGCGGACGCTGATTGGCACTTGCGGATAATTGAGGGCGGTGGTTGAATCAGTATATGGACACACGGTTCTCGATGCCCCTTCGCACTGTGCAGAAAGGCTGAGATGAGAAGAGTGATTCTCCCCTTGTTAGCCGGGCTCCTGGTGCTGACCGGTTGTGCCAGTCATTATGTCATCACGCTCACCAACGGCGCTGCGCTCACCACTACCAGCAAGCCGCAGTTGAGGGAAGGCGCTTATCACTTCAAGGATGCCAAGGGACAGGAGAGCGCGGTGTCCGCCGGCCGAGTGCGCGAGATTGCGCCCGCCTCGATGGCTGGAGACAATAATAGACCCAAGCCCAAGTCCAGCCTGAAGCTGCAAAAGCGGAAATGGTATCTGCTTTGGCTCGCTTGACGGCCTCCCGGGTCTGGCTGGCCCCGGAACCAGCCCCGCGCTGGGCTGCCGGCCAGCGCACGGGCGACCAAGCGCTGGTGGATGGTCCGGGTTGCCGCTACCAGGCGCTGGGCGCCTCAGAAAAGGAGCGGGCTGAGAACGTGATGATTGTGGACATGGTGCGTAATGACCTGAGCCGCGTGGCGCAAGCCGCCAGTGTGAAAATAACTGCATGGATACGACTTAGGCCGGAAAGGGCCTGAACCTCCACACTGACAACGGTCTCTTTTCACTTCCGGCCCCAGCCCGCCATGTTAACCTCCCCCCATGCCGCTGTCGTGGAATGAGATCCGCCACCGCGCCATCGCCTTCAGCAAGGAATGGCGGGGCGAAACGCGCGAGGCCGCCGAACGCCAATCCTTCTGGAACGACTTCTTCAACGTCTTCGGCGTCCGCCGCCGCACCGTCGCCAGCTTCGAGGAGCCCGTCCGCAAGCTGAGCGGCGACTGGGGCTTTATTGACCTGTTCTGGCCGGGCCGGCTGCTCGCCGAGCACAAGTCCGCCGGGGCCGACCTCGGCAAAGCCCACGCTCAGGGCATGGATTACATCCGCGGCCTCAAAGACTCCGGGCGCGACCGCGAAATTCCCCGCTGGCTGATCGTCTCGGACTTCGCCCGCATCGCCCTGCACGACCTGGAGCCCGAGCAGAACCCCGACACGCCGTTGCTCAAGCGCCTGCCGCCCAGCATCGAGTTCCCGCTGGCCGATTTCCGCAAGCACATCCGCCACTTCGCCTTCATCGCCGGCTACACCCACCACCGGCTTGATCCCGAAGACCCCGCCAACCTCCAGGCCACCGAGCTGATGTGCCAGCTCCACGACGCCTTGGAAGCGGGCGGCTACACCGGCCACGAGCTCAAGCGCTTCCTGGTCCGCGTCCTGTTCTGTCTGTTTGCCGAGGACAACGGCATCTTCCCCCAGCGCGCCTTCGAGCTGTTCCTGCGCGACCGCACCGCCGCGGACGGCTCGGATTTGGGCCTGCGCCTCGAACAGCTCTTCCACGTCCTCAACACCGACATCCCCCAGCGCCAAAAGCACCTGGACTAGCCGTCATATTGCACAGAGGGATTGAACAAAGAAGCGGCGAGCGCGTCAGAAGGCTTGTAAACACTGAGCCAAATGAAACCGCGACTCACCGCTTCTTCCATGACAGACTGTAACGCCCAGGCGATGCTCTTTCAAGACCTGGGATCACGGCAAGTAGTTGCCGATTTTTCTGGCGGCACGCTTTCGAGTGACGGCGGCGCGTTATTCTTGCGCCAAGTGGATAACAACTTGGGGCTGACGTTGGAGTTAGCGCGCTGTTTTGAGGACCGGCGGGATGCGCGGTTTGTGGATCACGCGCTGGAGCAGCTGTTGGCCCAACGGATTTATAGTCAGAGTTTGGGATACGAAGACCTCAACGATCAGCAGCGGTTGCGATTGGACCCGCTGCTGGCCACGGCGTGCGACAAGGACGATCCGTTGGGGATGGATCGGTTTAACCCGGCGGATCGGGGCATCGCGCTGGCGGCGCCCTGTACGCTCAACCGGCTGGAGTTGTCCAACAACAAGCAGAGCCGCTGTCACAAGCTGCCCCATGATCCGCAAAGAGTGGAAGCCTGCCTGCTCAAGATGGGAGTGCGCTGTTTGCCCAAGCACGCGGTGGAGGTGGTGGTGGATTTGGACGCGATGGGCCATTTGGTGTACGGGACGCAGGAGGGGCGGCACTTCAACGCGTATTACGGCGATTATTGTTATCTGCCCTTGTATGCGTTTGTGGGGGACATTCCTTTATGGGCGCAACTGCGCACCAGCGATAAGAGTGCGGCTGAGGGAGTGGTTGGGGCCTTGGAGAAGATCGTAGCGGCGATTCGGAAGCGGTGCCGGCGGGCGCGGATTATTGTGCGGGGGGATAGTGGTTTTGGTCGGGAGGAGATCATGGCGTGGTGCGAGAGCCAGCAGCCGGTAGTCTATTACTGTTTGGGATTGGCCAAGAACAGCGTGTTGATCGAGAAGTTGGCCCCGGCCTTGGCCGATGCACGGGCGCGTCGGTGTCTGAGTGGAGCGGCCAGTGTGCGGGTGTTTAGCGAGTTTGCCTATCGGACCCAAACCAGTTGGAGCCGCTGCCGTCGAGTGATCGGCAAGGCCGAAGTGATGGCCGCGGGAGACAATCCGCGTTTCGTGGTGACTAACCTGCCCGCCGAGGGGTTCAAAGGCGAGGAGGACCGGGAGCGTTTTATGCCCCAGCGATTGTATGAGGAGCTGTACTGCGCGCGGGGTGACATGGAGAACCAGCTCAAGCAGCAGGTGCTGGACTTGCGGGCGGACCGCTTGAGCACGCATCACCTAGCCAGCAACCAACTGCGGTTGTGGCTGGCCACCTTTGCCTACCTGTTGCTGGAGCGAGTGCGCACGCTAGGCTTGGGCGGGACGGACTTGGCGCGGGCAACGGTGGGCAGTGTGCGGTTGAAGCTGCTCAAAGTGGCGGCGCAAGTGCGAGTGAGTGTGCGCCGGGTGTATGTCCAACTCGGCAGCGCCTATCCCCTACAGGAACTGTTTCGGCTCTGTCATCGGCGGCTGATGCGTCTGGCGCCCGCCAGTGGCTGAAGCGCCGCCGCCAAGGATCCAAACGGCATGGCGCCCCAAGCGCCACGGGAAAAGTGTCTTCAGAATTGGCCGCAAAGCGGGGTTTTTGACCCGCTGAACGTGCATGAGTCCTTGGGCCGCCCCCTCGGTTGGAGAAACCTCCCCGGCAACGCCGATCTTTCCGACTCAACACGGTGCAACGCCAACGATCAAGCGACCCTGTGAACTAAGCGGGCTAGGACCTCCAGCAGTTCCCCTACGTCAACGGCGACCTCTTTGCTGAGCGCCTGGAGTTCGCCGAGTTCAACGCCGACATGCGCAACGGCCTGCTGGCCTGCTGCGCTTTCCGCTGGGAAACCATCTCGCCCGCCGTCTTCGGCTCCCTCTTCCAGGCGGTGATGATCGCCAAGGCCCGCCGCCAGATCGGCGCCCATTACACGGCGGAGAAGAACATCCTCAAGCTCATCCGCTCCCTGTTCCTGGACGACCTCCGCGCCGAGTTCGACAGTATCAAGGCCGACCGCTCGACCCGCCGCACCGCCCGCCTCCAGGAATTCCACGAGAAACTGGCCCGGCTCCGCTTCCTCGACCCCGCCTGCGGCTGCGGCAACTTCCTGGTCATCACCTACCGCGAGCTGCGCAAGCTGGAGCTGGAAGTCCTGGCGGCGCTCCACGGCCAGCAGCATGAGATGTCGCTCGACGACGTGAACCGGCTCTCCAAGCTCAACGTCCACCAGTTCTACGGCATCGAGATCGAGGAATTCCCCGCCCGCATCGCCGAAGTCGCTCTCTGGCTCACCGACCACCAGGCCAACGTCGCTCTCTCCGAAGCGTTCGGCCAATTCTACCAGCGCCTGCCGTTGCGCGCCTCGCCCCACATCCAAGTCGGCAACGCCCTGCGGACGGATTGGACGCAAGTCCTCCCGCCCGAGCAGTGCTCCTACATCCTGGGTAATCCGCCGTTCGTTGGGAAGACGTTCATGACCGCAGCGCAGAAGGCGGACATGGAGCAAGTGTGCAGACACGTGAAGGGGAGCGGCGTTCTGGATTACGTGACGGGTTGGTATTTCAAAGCGGCCGAGTATGTGCAAGGTGCTAGCACCCGCTGTGCGTTCGTTTCCACCAATTCGATCAGTCAAGGCGAGCAACCCGGCATTTTGTGGGGCGAACTGTTCGCAAAGTATAAGCTTAAGATTCAGTTTGCCCATCGCACCTTCCCGTGGGAGAGCGAAGCCCGCGGCAAAGCGCACGTTCACGTTGTCATCGTCGGCTTTGGCACTTCGGATGTGCTTGCCAAGCTCATCACTGACTACGATACCGACCTTGACCACCCCACCAGCACCCAGGCAGCCAACATCAATCCGTACCTGGTTGCTGGAGCCGACACATGCATGTTTAAGCGGCGCGAGCCCCTGTGTCTCTGCGAGGCGATGGTCTATGGAAGCAAGCCCGTGGACGGCGGCCACTTGATTCTGGATGGGGAAGCAAGGGCCGATCTTCTGGAGCGTTGTCCCGAGGCGGCTCGCTTTGTTCGACGTTTCCATGGCTCAGTAGAATTCATCAATGGCATTGAGCGCTGGTGCATTTGGCTGGCCGACGTGCAGCCGAACGCCTGGCGTGACCTGCCGCCCATCCGGGAGCGGGTCGAAGCTGTGCGTTCGTTTAGGATGGCAAGCATCAAGGCAAAGACGGTGGAGCAGGCGGATCAACCCTATCTGTTCGGCGAGTTGCGGCAGCCGTCTTCTGACTATTTGGTTATCCCTGAAGTATCCTCCGAGACGCGCCGTTACATACCAATTGGATATGCGGATTCCAAGGTGATCGCTAGCAATCTGCTTTATACGGTCCCCAAGGCTTCGGTCTACACCTTCGGCATCCTTTCCTGTCAGATGCACATGGCGTGGGTGCGCTACGTTTGCGGCAGGCTCAAGAGTGATTACCGGTATTCTGCTGGCATTGTTTACAACAACTACCCCTGGCCGCAGTCGGTGACGGACAAGCAACGCTCGGCGGTGGAGACGGCGGCGCAGGCAGTGCTGAACGCGCGGGCCCAATACCCGACCTCGACGCTGGCCGATCTGTATGATCCGTTGACGATGCCCGCGCCGCTGCTCCAGGCGCACCAGGCTTTGGACCGCGCCGTGGACCGCTGTTACCGGCCCGAGCCGTTCCCGAGCGACCGGCACCGGGTGGAATACCTCTTTGCTCTCTACGAAAAGCTCACCGCCCCGCTGGTCGCCGCCGCCAAGCCGACGCGGAAGGGGCGGAAGACGCAGACAACTGCTTAGCACTAACAAGTAATCAGTGCGAAGTGACCGCTGTTGCTTTCGGCCTTGCGGATGGCTACATTAGGCGCCATGAAAGCGGTTACCATTCGGGAAGCCCAGGGACAGCTTGGAGAACTCATCGCCGAGGCGTGCCGTGGTGAGTTCATCGTTCTGACGGACGGCGACAAGCAGGTGGCTTTGGAGCCGCGTGTCGCGCTGGACCTGGAGGAGGACAGTCCAGAGTTGGAGGCGGAGTTGGTGCGGGCGGTCAGCGGGCCCCATGCCCCGCTGGTGGAAGGTGAGCTACGGGAAACAGCGAATAAGGCCCTGGCAGAGCACCGAGCCCGGCGCCAGAAATGAATCTGACGCTGTATCGCTCGGACGATTTCAATCGCGACTTTGATCTGCAATACCGGTGGTATCTCGAGCAGGCGGGCGAGGCGGTAGCGGAGCGCTACCTGCAAGCTTTGCTGGGGACACTGCGTTCGCTGGCCACGCAACCCGGCTTGGGCCGCCAGCGGACGTTTCGGCACCCAGCTCTCCGGGGCATGCGCTCATTCCGACTGGCAGCTCCGTTTGGAGTGCACCTGATCTTCTACCGCCACCACGGCGGCGAGCTTTTTGCTGAACGGCTGATGCACGGTGCGCGCGATTTGCCGCGACGGTTGGTCGAGCCGCCGGGCTCTACGGAGGGCTGAGACTGTGGAAACGGCGGCGCAGGCACTGGCTGGGCGCTCCGGGACCCGTCCGGTGCGCAAACCAACCGAGGTGGGGCGGGCGAGCCCGATTCAAGGCTTGCCTGCCAGGGGATTGCGTGCTCATCTTCAAGTGCCTAAGCCGTAGTGGTTTGTGCCTTAACTGAGCGCCACTCCGGCGGATCCTTACCCCATGCGCTGTAACCTCCGGGCGCTCTTTACCCTCACACCTCGTGATCCGTGGGCATGGTTTCGGGGGCTGCAAAGAATTGAATGGGGCCGGTTTGGGCCTGCCGGGCGTCAAAGCCGGGGTCCGACGCTGGATGGTCCTTCCTCGGGAAGGCCTCCGGCGGTCGTGCCCCCCGGCGCACTTGGGTGGCCGGCACAATGATCATCGCTGAAACAGCCCGGAATAGTGTTGACAGGATGGCCGGCGAGGAGTGCAATGGTTTTGTTCCTTTGGGGATTGGTGGCATGGTCGTAGAAGGTTCCGTGGGCACTGGAACCTTTGGAGACCATCCGGGTGGTCGGGCCGCCACCCGATAGATTGGCCGGTTGTACCGTGCTCAAGCAAAGCCATATCTTATGAAAACTGGAATCCACTCAAGAATCCGCCTGCTTCACCCCGCATGCTTGATTCTGCCCCTGGCCCTCCTCACCATGGCTGGACGCGCGCCGGCACAGAACAGCAGCGTCACCATCAGCCCGGCGGAGTTCCAGCGCAGGGTTTACGCCGCCCACCTGATGACGCAACTGGACGCCCAGCCCGAGCTGGACGCCAGCTTGCAGGTGCTGCTGGATCTCCAGCGCCGCAATCCCCAGGCCGACCCCATCGCCCTGGCTGCCGTTTTGCAGGAGGCCACCGCTCGCTACCAGACCAACGCCCCGCCCTACATCCGCACCAACGGGTTTCGCGACGAAGTCTTCGCCGCCTACCTCGAGTCCTTCCTCCAGGTGCCGGCCCGCACCAACTTCGTCCCGGCCACCCTCGCCTTGCTCAACCAACTGATGATCCAGCCGGACGATTACGGTCTTGGGTCGGCGGCGGAACTGGTCCATTCCGGCGACCGCCGCATGCTCAACGTGGAGCAGGCGTTGGCCCGCCGCGCCGCGCTCGTGGAACGCTGTATCGAGCGCGGCTCCGAGAACCGGGCTTTCGGTCAAGCCATGGATTCGCTGTTGGGGCCGAAGATCGGCGTTCTGTTGGCCGACGCCGCCACCGATATCCTGAGCCGCAACAGCGCCCTCAGCAACAGCCCGACGATGCAGGCCCTCCTGGCGCTGGGCGCCGATACTACAACGGTGACGGTTTCCACCGACCAATTGCTCGGCCTGTTCACCAACGAGACGCAAACGCTCTGGGACACCATTCACACCAATCTGGCGTGGCGAGCCGAGTTCAACCAAAGCCAACCCGACCTGCTGGCCTACCTGGCTGACCCGGTCGCCGTCAGCAACAGCGTGCTGCGTGAGGCGGCTGTCAAACAGGGTCAGAGCCCGACCATCGCCTCAGCCACGGCGGCCATCCTCGTGCAATCCAAGCTCCTGGAGCAGGCCGACGCTTCGTTCAGAATCCCGAAGGAAGTGATCGCGGTCGGCGGCGCCGTGGCCAGCCTCGCCAAGGGCCTCTATTCCAGCCTGGCGTCGGGCGGCGGGTTCATGAAGCTCGCGACCTCGGGGAATATCCTTTCGGCGGGCCTCCAGATCTTCAACCTCCTGAGTGGCGACCCATCGCCGGAGGAGGCCATGGTGCAGGAGATCGGCAACATCAAACTGCTGATTGGGGATTTGAACAACAACATGAACTATCGCTTCGACCGGGTGGATCAGTCACTCACCACCATCTTCTCGGCTCTGAACCAACAGTTCGACGCGATCCAGATCCTGGGAGGGCAAATTAACAATATTGCCGGCAACGTAACCAATATCCTGACGACCCTGCTCGATACGCAGACTGATCTCCACCGTCTGGAGCGACACGTGCTTCAGTTCCTCCAGCAGAACGCGCATCAAGACTTCGTTTTCGACGTCAACACCTGCCTCGGCCACGAGAAGATTTACGGAGAACCGATCGGTTACAGCAGCGGTTCGGTGCCCTACGACGTTGCCGACACCAAGTTCTACACTCATGCTTATGACCCCACGCTCATCGAGGACTACGCGCCTTGCCAGGACCGCGATTACACGACGCCCGGAGCCTTGCTTAACGAGCTGACCGAGTCCGGCGGCACCACGGTCACCAACCGGCTCGATCAAAACGTGCGGTACCTCAAGCGGTATCTGAGTGGATTCCGAGGGCCTTTCCAGAACTGCGATAACGAGCTGACGAATCCGCGGGAATGGTTCGTCGGCACCTATGCCTACATGCAACTGGCCGTGGAGAATCCCACGTATTTCCGCAGGGTCTGGCCCGGCGCCCGGATCAACCAGATTGAAACCCGCGGCAGTCACCTCGCTCAGTTCTTGAAGGAGCTCACCTTTTCCGACAGCGGTTTCGATTGGACTTTCCACAACGCCCTCTCGAACCATTACGCGGGCAAGGTGGACGGTTTTCTGAACAGCGTCCGGGCGACCGAGCAACAATTCGCGAACAACAACCAGTTCGCGCTGGATGCCTGGCGTAGATGGTCCATCGCCGCTCCGCGCCTGACCAACGTTGCCACAGAGGTGCTGGTTACGCGCCCCTCGCTCTCTCCCCTCCCGCGCGGCGCCACCGCCATCGCTGGCGCCATCGGCCACAGCCTGGCGCTCAAGATGGACGGAACCGCCGTCGGATGGGGATTCAACAACTACGGCGTGAACACAATCCCGGGCACTGCGACCGGGCTGGTGGCGATTGCGGCGGGCCCGTCGCACAACCTGGCCCTCAAATCCAACGGGGCGGTGGTGGCCTGGGGCAATAACGGATCCGGCCAGACGAACGTGCCTTCCAGTGTTGCCAACGTGGTGGCCGTTGCGGCCGGTGACGGCTACAGCCTGGCCCTGCGGAGCGACGGCCGGGTCGTTGGCTGGGGCACCAACTATTATGGCCAAGCCACGGGCGTGCCGAGCACCGTTGCTCCGTATGCCTCGACGGGCCTGGTGACGGTGGCAGGACAGACTCTAACCAACGTGGCGGCAATTGCGGCGGGAAACCGCCACTGCCTGGCGCTTCTGTCCAACCGGATGGTCGTTGCCTGGGGATTCAGCGGGTCTGGCGAGGGCACGGCGCCTGCCAGCCTGACCAACGTCCTGGCCATTGCGGCGGGCGCATCCCACAACCTCGCGCTGCGCGAGGACGGCACGGTTTTCGGTTGGGGCTACAACTACTCCGGCGAGGCGACGGGTACGATGAAACCGTATCCCAACTTCTGCTCAACCGGCATGGTTATGGTCGCGGGTCAGCCGCTGTCCAACGTTGTGGCCATTGCGGCGGGTGACAGCTACAGCCTGGCGCGCAAGACCGACGGCACGGTCGTGGGTTGGGGTCACAACTGGGATGGTCGCTCCACCGGTGTACCGAGCCACAAGGTCCCCAACGGAGCGCCGGTGACTGCTGTAACGTTGGCAGGGAAGGCGCTGACTGATGTGGCAGCGATTGCCGCTGCTGGCGGCTGCAGTCTGGCGCTCAAGAGCAACGGAATCGTCGTTGCCTGGGGTGACAACTACTATCGGCAGTGCGTGCTCCCGCCTTGCGTGACGTGGCGCGGGGCGCTTGCCGCAGGTGGTATGGACGACATTTTCTACGGTCTGGGGCTCAACGCCGACGGCACCCTGGTCTCCTGGGGACGATCAATCTACGGCACCGAGATCGGAACGGCCGCAGGGACTAATTTCATGGCGATTGCGGCTGGTGAGGTTCACAGCCTCGCGCTCCGGGCTGACAGCACCGTCGTCGGCTGGGGAGGCAACACTTACGGCCAGACTAACGGGGCAGCCGCAGGGACCAACGTGGTGGCGATTGCCGCAGGCGGATCCCACAGCCTGGCGCTGCGGGCCGACGGCACGGTCGCCGGCTGGGGAAGAAACAACAAGGGCCAGGCCGAAGGAAGTATAGCGGGCAATGAGGTGGCAGCCATTGCGACGGGTGAGGAGCATAGCCTGGCTCTGCGCGGCGATGGCACGGTCATCGGTTGGGGTGGCAATTCTTACGGCCAAGCCACCGGCACGCCGAATCCCGTGTTTCCCTTCGCGTCCACAGGTCTGGTGGCTGTGGCCGGACAGACCCTATCCAACGTCGTGGCCATCTGGGCCGGGAGTCGTCGCAGCCTGGCGCTGCGGGCCGACGGCACGTTTGTCGGCTGGGGAGACCCCTCGTCGGGCCACACCAACATTCCCGACGGATTGACTAATGTGGCGTCCGTTGCAGTGGGGAGGTATCACGACGTAGCCCTGCTGGCCGACGGGACAGTCATCGGCTGGGGGGAGAATTCGGCGAAAACCCCAACCGGATTGACCAACGTGATGGAAATCGCGGCGTACGAAACCCACGCGCTGGCGCTGTGCCGGGACGGCACAGTCGTTGGCTGGGGAGAGCCTTATGATGGTCTCAAGCCGATTCCGGTCAGCGCTACCAACCTCGCAGCCATTGCCGTCGGCTCATATCATAATCTGGGTCTGCGGGCCGACGGCACAGTCATTGGCTGGGGCGCGGGCAGCGACAGCACTAACACCGGGCCCTGGCCTTACTGTGGTCAAGCGATCCCACCTGGCAGCGCAACCAACGTGTTGGCCGTTGCAGGGGGAGGGACACACAGTCTGGCGCTTAGAGCCGATGGCACGGTTGTCGCCTGGGGAGACATATACAACACCAGCGTGCCTTCCGGACTAACCGATGCGCTGGCGGTTGCGGCCGGGGACCTCCACAGCCTGGCCCTCAAGGCAGATGGAACGGTCGTCGGCTGGGGAGACAACTACTACGCCCAGGCTAACGCGGCAGCGGCGGGTAACAACGTGGTGGCAATTGATGCCGGCTCCATCCACTCTTTGGCCTTGAAAGCCGACGGCACGGTTTTCGGTTGGGGAGAGAACTACTACGGCCAGGCTACGGGAGTTCCGAACACCGGCTATCCCTCCACCTCTACCGGTGTGGTGAGCGTAGCTGGCCAGGTCCTGAACGGGGTGGTGGCGATTGCGGCCGGTGACTCTCATGGGATGGCGCTGCGAACCAATGGCACGGTTATTTGTTGGGGGAGCAACTCAAAAGGCCAAACCAATACTCCCGCCGGTTTGACAAACGTCGTGGCAATTGCGGCCGGTGCTCTCCATAGCCTGGCACTGCGGGCCGACGGCACGGTCGTCGGTTGGGGAGACAATTCCTGCGCCCAAATCACCATTCCTCCCGGGGCGACGAATGTGGTGGCGATCGCAGCGAGTAGCTACCACAGTCTGTTTCTCACGGCCTCGGCGGGAGCGGAAACGCCGGGCGTTGGGAGCTCCCTGTATGTGCGCGCGCAGATCCCCAGCCGCGCAGGCTACTTGTTCCGCGGCGCGAACTCCGCCATCCTCGGCACTCTATCGTCTAACCCGGCAATTGAACTCGCCGGGGTCAAGGCCCTGATCCTAGCCGTGCTGGAACTCGGGATGCCGTACACGCTGGAGCGCGATGATGTTTTGCGCGGGTTCTTCTACGGCAATGAGTCAATGGCAGACGTTGAGGTTTCGCGCGCTTTCCTGGAGGCGGAGAATGAGAAGCTCGCCGCCCGGCCGGACGCCCAACCGCAGGTTTTCAGGGAAGTGGCTCAATTCCGGTACGAGCGATTCAGGGAGCGCCTTGCGGCCTGCTTGAGCAAGCTATCCGACACCAGCCAGCCCGAGATTCCGCGTATCGTGGGCCACACGCTCCGGTTGGTGAACCTGTTGCAGGAGGCTTATGCTCCGGTTGCCAAACCGGTCCTCGAAATGTGGCGGGAAGGCGGCACCCCCAGGTTAGTCCTCTATGGCGAACCCTACGTGCGCTACACGTTGCAGTATCGTGACAGCCTGAGCGTGCCGGGCTGGTACTCCGCCGGCATCACGAACCTGCAAAATGAGCAAGTCATCACGCCGCCAGTTTCCGGGCCCAGCCGCTTTTACCGGGCCCTGCTGCCGGTCCCGTAGGCCGTCTTCAGTGTGCCAGGGCATGTTTGCGGCAAGGAACGGCGGCCCGGCTGCGCTTCTGGCTTGTCTTTCGGGCCGCGCGCGCGCAGGGTGGGCGGCAGGGTGAACGCGTATGAAGACACTCATTGCGGATAAATTTTCGGAGCCACACCTCGCGCGCCTCAGGCAGCTCGGGTGTGAGGTTACCTACCAGCCGGGCGCCAAGGCTGAGGAACTGCCCGGCCTGATCGGTCCGTACAAGATCCTGGTGGTGCGCGGCAAGCAGGTCACCGCCCAGACAATCCAAGCCTCGGACCAACTGGTACTGGTGCTGCGCGCCGGGGCGGGCGTGAACACGATTGACGTGAAAGCTGCCAGCGCCCGTGGCGTTTTCGTCGCCAACTGCCCCGGCAAGAACTCGATTGCGGTCGCCGAGCTGGTGTTCGCCCTGCTGCTGGCCATTGACCGGCGCATCCCGGACAATGTCGCGGCGCTCCGCGCACACCAGTGGAACAAGAAGGAGTTTTCCAGGGCCGACGGGTTGTTCGGCAAGACGCTGGGGGTCATTGGCACCGGCCAGATCGGGCGCGAGGTGATTAACCGGGCGCGGGCCTTCGGCCTGCGCCCGATTGCCTGGTCGCGCTCGCTCACGCCCGAGCAAGCCGGGCTCCTCGGCGTCGAGCGTTGCGAGAGCGTGGACGACGTCTTCCGGCAGGCGGACATCGTCACGTTGCACGTGGCGCTGAAGCCCGACACCCGCAAGCTCGTCACGGCCGCCCGGCTCGCTTTGCTGAAGCCCAACGCCGTGCTGATCAACACCGCCCGCGGCGAGGTGGTTGACCAGGCCGCCTTGCGCGCTGCGCTCGAAGGCGGCAAGCTCCGGGCCGGTCTGGATGTGTTTGACCCCGAGCCCGCCGAAGGAACCGCCGACTTCAACGACCCGATCCTGGGCCTGCCGAATCTCTGCGGGACTCACCACATCGGCGCTTCGACCGAGCAGGCGCAGGGCGCCATTGCCGACGAGGCCATTCGGATCATCGAGACCTTCCTCAAGACGGGCGCGGTCCTGAACTGTGTCAACCTTGCCAGCCGCACGCCGGCCCGGTGGCAGCTTGCGGTCCGGCATTACGACCGCGTGGGGGTGCTGGCGTTTGTCATGGACCAGATTCGCCGCGCGGGCATCAACATCGAGGAGGTGCAGAACCTGATCTTCGAGGGAGCGGCCGCCGCCAGTTGCCGCGTGCAGCTCGATGCCGAGCCGGGTCCCGACCTGCTGGCCGCCCTTAAGAGCGGCAACCCCGACGTGATCGGCCTGGAACTGCTTCGGATTGGGGATTGAGCGTATGGGGTGAATACCCCATAGCGGCGGCTGCCGGTGATGTTATATGTAAGCTGACAATTGTGATGTGGCCCGATAGGAGGCGGGTCATGTGGCACTACGCAGAGCGGCTTGGTTGACCAGGCCGCTCTTTTCTTGCGGGGAGTCAGCTTCGGCGCCGGTTCTGGGCGAATTTGCCGTCCTGCCGCTCGCGGGTGGGCGCGCCTCGGGCGCTGAGGTTCGGGGGTTCGTTGGCTTGGGACAAGTACATTCCCACCAGCCGGGACCGGTCCACGGTGGCTTGAGGCGGATGGAACAGCCGGGCGAGTTGGCCAAGAATGGTGCGTAACCAGCGGGTCATGTGGGCAGGATTGAAGCGGGATGGGGCTCAGGAAGCAAGGTTTTAGCCGCAGGCATTTCGGCAACCATCGTTCGCCATCGAGCCCGAAAGCTTTGCCGGTGGGCTGGGGGCTATGGCGGAGTCATGAAAACCGTTTCGGCGGCTGTCGGCGCGGGTCACCTG
>CAZVFC010000020.1:0-142306 GCA_964625855.1 uncultured Verrucomicrobiota bacterium
ATCTGCATTAACCCTGTTTTACCGGCATCCCGCCACTATCATGCATACGCGCTGGACAAGACCGGGTTCAGTCGTTGCTCGACGGTGCAACGCCTGCAAACCGGTTCATTGTGCAGTGATGATGCCGATTTCCGCAGCGCTGACATGATTCTTCTCCACCGCGTGGAGGCCGGAGAAACGGAAGTGACGGGCGGCAGCCGCACCGGCGGCGAAGTTGGTGGCGAACGGTTCGTCTTTCAGCTTGCGGAAGCCCAACAACGACCGGATGTCGGGCTCGCGAATCCGTCCGCTGCGGTCGGGCGGGACGTTGAGAATGAGGTTGGCGCCACCGTAATAGCCATCGCTCCCGTTGGCGCCGTCGAACCAGATCTCGAACACGGGACCGTAGTCGGTCAACACTTCGCGAATCTGGTGTGCATCTTTGGTACCCGGCTTGAAGCACCGAAGCGGAAGTCTGACAGTGGAGGTGCCCAGATGCGCCTTTCTGTTGCTTCGTCCCCCTGCCGCCTTGACGGCTTCGGGAACGGGCTTCAGAGTCTAACGGTGCATTTATTCGACAACCACACAGTTCTGCCCGCGCAGGTTCAGAAGATCGGGCTCGTGTCATTCGCCGCAATGGTCGTCCTGGTCTCCCGGCCGCCTTTCGCCGCGGGCGAACCAGGGATAGCAACACCGGACTTCACCTTCCTTCATGCCAGCGACGTTCACGCCCCAATGGTTCATAGCCAGGCAACCATCTCGAGGATCTCGGGCATCGGAGAGATTGATCTGGTGCCGTTCGGACTGAAGGCGCCCAGGCCGAGCTTTGCGATTGTCACCGGCGATCTGAATGAGTTCGGTGGCGGGAATGGGGCATGGGACGGGCATGTCTCGTACTGGAAAGGACTCCCATTCCCAATCTACTACCAGCTTGGGAACCACGACAACACCTGGCGCGCCAACCTCAAGTCCCTGCGCGACCTGGGACTGGGCCCCTTTTACTCTTTTGACACGAATGGCTGTCACTTCGTCGGTCTCATGACGGCGACGTTGCAGGACCCGCGGCCTTCGGTGGGAGAAGAGCAGATTCTCTGGCTTCGGAAGGACTTGGCTAAGGTGGGTTCCACCACCCCCGTTTTCGTGTTCTTCCACCATCCGCTGCCCGGGAGCGAATTCGCCAGCCGCTACGATTACGACCGGCTGCTCGACGTGCTGCATGGGCACAACCTGGTGCTCTTGATGGCCGGGCATTCCCATGGACACGTTCACCGCCCGGTCGAGGGACTCGATCAGATCACCGGTGGCTCCACCTTTGGGCCGAATGCGGGCTTTGCTGTCCTCTCGGTTAAAGACGGGGTGTTGCGCGGCGCCTACTGGAAGGCGGGCCAACCGGCGCCCGACTTGAAGCTCCTGGAGAAGGCCATTCCAGCCCGGGCCTCGTATCCTGAGGTTGAAATTCGCTTGCCCGCCTTCCGTGAATCCGGCGGAAGCAGGCTGACAGTCTCCGCCCGTCTCTCCGGCCGTCGTTTGGCCGTGGAGAAGGCGACTTATACGGTTGATGATGAAATGCCAGGCGAGTTGAAGCTGGCGGGCCAGGAGCAGACCTGGACAGCCTCCGGCAGCGGGGACCTGAGCCGACTCCTGCCCGGGGCGCATTACCTGCGGGTGGATTTCGCTCAGGGTGGTGAGCGTTTTTCCCGCAGCACGCAGTTCTTCTTCGAGCCCACGAACCAGCCAACCGCCTGGCGCGCCTACCTCGCCGCGTCGAGCAAGGTCACACCCGCCATCGCCGACGGAGTGGTCTATGTGGGCGCGAACGATGGCAAGCTGCGCACTTTCGATTCCCGCACGGGCAAGGAACTATGGGCGGTGGACACAGGCGCGGAAATCCTGGCCGAGCCGTTGGTCGCCGGCGGCAAGGTCTATACCGCCAACGGCCTCGGGCTCGTTTCGGCCTACACCACGGCCGGCAACAAGGTGTGGTCGTTCACCGCCGGGGACGCCGTCTATTCCTCGCCCGTCACCGCGGACGGCAAGGTGATCTTCGGCTGCAACGACGGCTGGCTGTATGCCCTGGATGCAGCCACCGGCAAGCCGGCCTGGATCAACAAGGACGGCACTTACGCCATCGAGTCCAAACCGTTCGTCTGGCAAGGCAAGATTTACTACGGCGCGTGGGACCAATATGTCCGCTGTGTGAACGCCAGCAGCGGCAGACTGGTCTGGCAGCAACTCGGTGAAGGCTCGCGCGTTGCCAACGCGGCCAAGCGCTATTACAGCCCGGCCGACGCCATGCCGGTCGTCGCCGAAGGCAAGCTCTTCATCGCCGACCGCAACATGATGCTGTCCATCTTCAACGCCGAAACCGGCGAGCCGGTCAGCTCGTTGAAAGGCGTCTCCGCCACCGGCCTTTCTGAGGACGGCAAGTTCGTTTACCTGCGCAAGCTCAACGGCGAGGTCGCTAAGATTGATAGCGCCGGAAAGGAGCTGTGGAATGTGCGCGCGCGAGTCGGCGCCGTCCCGACCGCGCCGACCGAGAAGAACGGTGTAGTCTATGTCTGCAGCAATAAGGGGACCGTCTCAGCCATCGCCGCCGACAGCGGAAAGATTCTGTGGCAATACCAGGCCTCGCCCCAGCTCTACGTGATGTGCTCGGTAGCCTGCGACGGCGCGAACGCCTACCTGACCGCCTTCGACGGCACGCTCACCGCGATCCGGTGCCGGGCGCACTAATGGCGCACCTGGAGCATCAGGTCCGTCCAGACCGCTTGCGTGGCGTTTGGCGCCGATAACCGAAGTGATTTGCTCTCGGGTTTGTCCTGGAGCCGGGGCTCACCTCGCTCCCGGATTTCTCTTCAATCACGGGCTGCGCAGGCGGTAAAACACATTAGACCCTGCCGGGTTGATCGTGAGGTCGAGGCTGGTGTCCAACTGCGAGCCCGGGATGTCGTACCAGGAACCAGGATTGGCGACCCCCACTGCATTGGATTGCACGTACCACCCCAGGTGCGAAGCGGGCCAACCGAGCGTGAGCGTAGTGCCGGTGACTTGCACCGTGATGTTGGTGGGCACGGGCTGAGTCCCGGTCACGATCTTCAGCGTGCCATTGGCCAGGCCGCTGGTGTCCCAGGTGAAGCCCGACAACGCCGGGAGGTCCGTCGCGGCAAAAGCGCCCTGGTAACTTGCCGCGCTGAATAGTTGCAGCGTCGTCCCATTCGCCACCGCCCCGGTGCCACCCACATTCTTTACCACCAACGTCCCGTCCAAGGTGACATGATTCAAACCTGCCACCTGGTCAGCCGCCAGCGTGTCCAGGTTGACTTCAAACACGTTCGTGCTCGTGGCTGAAAGCACCAGGTCATTGAAGATGCTCAGCGTGCCGATCGGCGCGCCAGGCAACAGTTCCCTCAGCACCGCCACCGGCCCCCCGATGGTCCCTTCGCCGGCCAACGTTGAAACCGTCAGCGTGCCCGTGTTGGAAATGACTCCGCTCATCAGGTTGACGTTGTCCACGGTGACCGTTCCGCCGGCTGCCAGGTAACCATTGGTCAGGTTAATTGCGCTGGTGCCGTCACCGTCCGTGCCGTTGATCTCCGCGATGTCGCCCGCTGCGGTTACTACGCCCCCATTGACGATGTTCAGGGTGCCATTACCAGTGCCCGCCGCGCTCCCGGCATCATTGCCCAGATTGAAGGTGGGACCCGTGACATTCAACACCGCGCTGTTCTGCACGTTGAGCACCCCGGTCGCATTCCCGGCGTTGTTGCCCGCTTGAACACCCACCCGCACCAGGTTGGTCACTTCGATGGTGCCGGCCGTCCACGTCAGCACCCCGTTGCCGCTCCCCGTCCGGCTCGTCGTGGTGTTGGCGTTGTTCCGCCCGACGTACAGGCCGCTCGCCAGGATGTCCACCGTGCCTCCGCTCAAATCCATCACCCCCGTTGCCGTGTTGGTTGTATCGTAGGCGCCCACGTAGTTGTTGTCGCCAACAAGCAGACTCGGCATCGGGCTCACTCCGTCAATCCCGCGTATTGTCAGGGTCGGATTGACCAGGCCGCTCCGAAACTCCATCGCCCCTCCGGCCCCTGCCAGGCTGGCACCACCAACGCCGCCCCCCGGCCCGCCCAAACTCACGTTCGTCGCCCGCGTGCGCCCCACGATCAAACTGTGGAGCCGCAGCACATTCTCCTGCCCCAACTGCACGTCGCCCGCCGACGGAAAATCCCCCGAGGACGACGTGAGCCCAATCGTCATGCCCACATAGCCGCTGGAGCCTGACGTCGTACCCAAGACCAACAGGTTCGTCTTGGCCATGATCCATGTGCCCTGCGTGCCGGCGCTGCTGCCACTGGCCCCAACACGGATCTCGCCCACGCCGCACTCGAAGGTGTTCAAGTCAGACATATCCAGCGTCGCCCAATACGGGCCCGGCGTGTGGGATGCCGCATTGACCCGCATCGTGCTTGTGGCGCTCGGATTGTTCACGTCTCCCACCACCAGCCGCCCGGCGCCTCGGATCGCCGTGTGCAAAAGGGTTGTGTTGGGCAGGACATTGCCGCGCAAGCCAAAGACCTGGCCTGAGATGACGGGATCCTGAACGCTTAGCGTCACGCCGGGATTGATCAACGTCGTGTGATACGACGGGACGATGGGGAAATAGTACAGATTCGTCACGGTCATATCCACGTCCACAACGTTGTTGACGGCGCCTGGGACATTGGTGGCCCCAAACGCGCCTTCGCCCGTGCTGCCGAAGTGGACAATGTCGTTGGCGGTAGGAACCACATTGGGGGCGAAGCCGCCCGGGTAAGCATCGTTGGTTCGGACCCAGTTCATCGGGTTGGACCACAGGAGATTACCGCCGGCAACATTGGTCCAGGAGACCTTGTTGATTTCGGGGATGGCCTGAATGCGCAGCGCCCCGTCGCTGGCCAGGGTGCTGGTATCCCAATACAACCCCGGCGCCGGATACGCCGGCACAATCGCCGAAAAGGCGCCGCTGAAGGCCCCGGCGCTAAAGAGAGGAATCGCGGCCCCGCTCGTGTAGGCCGCGCCGCTCCCCGTGCCGCTGATGACCAATGTGCCGCCGTAGGTCAGCGAGTTGATCCCCCCCACCGTGTCGCAGGCCAGTGTGTCGGTGTTCACTTCAAACACGTTGGTGCTGCCCGCGGACAACACGAGGTTGTTGAAAATGGTCAGGCTGCCGATGCCGTTGCCCGGAGTCAGCGTGCCGCCGCTGCCAATCGTCACCGGGCCGTAGATGGTCCCCGCCCCGCCCAATGTCGCGCCCGCTTGCACGGCGACCGCGCTGCCGCTCAGCGTGCTGTTCACCAGCAGCGTCCCGCCCCCAACGGTTGTTGCTCCCGTATAGTCGTTCACCCCGCTGTTGGCCAGTTCCAGCGTGCCGCTCCCGGTCTTTGTGAGGCCGGTGCTGCCGGAAATCTGCCCGGTCCCAGTGAAAACGTAGGCCGCCGTGTTGACAACGATAACCGTCGCCGGGGATAGAATCGTCGTCAGGTTCACCGTTTTCGTGCCGGTGGCCGTATCGTCGAAAATGACCACGTCTCCAGGAATGGAGGTCTCCTGGTAGGTGGTCGCTGCGCTGGTGAGGGTACTGATCCAGTTGGTGGTCAAATTGATGTCCCAGTCTCCACTGAGGGTGCCCGCCCACTTCACGGCGGGGACACTGGTCACCACCAGGTCAATCGAACCGTTGGCCGTGTTGTTGGTCAGGTAGCCGGACACATCGGGCGGCAGGCTGCCGAGGGCCACGACGCCATAGCCATTACCACCAATGCTCCCTTGGTACCGGATCAAGGGATACTGCGCCAAGGAGACGCTGCCCGTCACATTCAGGGTCACGGACGTCGCCAGAGTCAGGTTGGAAACGTCGCACACGGGATTGGCCGCGTTAATCGTCGGCCCGGCGGTCAGCGAGAGCACCGCATTATCGGCGCTGAGAGCATCCACCCGGACGAGACCGCCGACCGAGAGCGCACCGTTGATGAGGTTGATCGTGCTGGTGCCGCTGGTGTTTCCCGGGCCGTTGGTCTCCGTAATGGAGCCCGCCACCATCACCACTCCGCCATAGACGATGTTCAGCGTCCCGTTGCCCGTGCCCGCCGCCGTCCCCGCATCTCCCCCGATGCTGAAGTTGGAGCCCGTGAGGTTTAACACCGCGTTGCTCCGCACGTTGATCACCCCGGTCGCATTCCCGGCGTTGTCGCGCAGTTGCACGCCCAACCGCACCATGCCGGTCACTTCAATTGTCCCGGCCGTCCACGTCAACTCGCCTTGGCCGCTCCCCGTGCGCGTGGTCGTCGTGCTGGGATTGTTCCGCCCAATCTGCAAATTGGTCAACAGGGCATCCACCGTGCCCCCGCTCAAGTCCATTACGCCCGTCGCTGTGTTGGTCGTGTTAACGTTGGGCATGAAGTAATTGTCTCCAATGGTGACATTCCCCAATGCGCTTACCCCATCCACCCCGCGCATCGTCAGCGTCGGATTGACCAGGCCGCTCCGGAATTCCATCGTGCCGCCCGCCCCCGCCAGGCTGGCGCCACCAACCCCGCCCCCCGGCCCGGCCAGACTCGTGTTGGTCGCCCGCGAGGCCCCCACTTTCAACCAGGCGAGCTGCAATACGTTCTCCTGGCCCAATTGCACATCCCCCGCCGACGGATAATCCGACGCGGCGCTCGTGGCCGAAGTCAGCCCGATACTCATGCCCACGTAGCCGCTGGAGCCCGACGTCGAGCCCACAATCACCAGATTGGTCTTGGCCATGATCCAGGTGCCCTGCGTGCCGGCGCTGCTGCCGCTGGCGCCCACCCGAATCTCGGAGGGCGCGCACGCAAAATAGTCCAGCTCCGACATGTCCAGCGTGGCCCAATAAGGCCCGGGGGTTGTGGAGGCGTTGTTAACTCGGATCATCACAGCGCCCGACACGGTAGCTGGGTTGTTCGTGTCACCCACCACCAACCGGCCCGCCCCGCGGATGGCCACCTGTGACACGTCCGTGCTCAGGCCACCGGCCCGGTACGCGAATATCTCACCGCTCAGCGTTGGATCATAGACTGTCAACGTCACTCCCGGATTGATCAAGGTGGTGTGATAGGCGGGAATGACCGAGGAATAGCGCAATTGCTGCACCGTGGTGTCCAGGTCCACGATGTTGTTGACCAACCCGGGACCGTTGGTCGCGCCGAACCCGCTGTCGAAGGTCGCCGCGTCGGTGCTGCTCGCCGCCACGTTGTTGCTCCAGTTCAGCGGATTGCTCCACAACAGATCCCCCGCAGCGTTGGCCCAGTAGTTGACCGTGCCGGAGGCCCCGGCGTTCATAGCGCCAAGGACCAGCGCAGCGCCCAGGCCAAGCCAACAGGATCGGAAGTTGGGTCTGCTTGTATGGATTACGGATGTTTTCATAGTAGGGATTAACAGGTTCGCGGGGATCAGTATGCCGTTGTTGACTGTGTTCGCCAGCCACCGCACCCTGGGGTTGCGGTAAGCCTCAGCCTGAGGTCCTGCCGATCTCCTGCAAGAATCGCAGCGCATACAACTGAGCATAGTATTTCTTAATACCTACAGTGCCTGGCGACAACGACACGAGCAAGGAGGAACTGCTTGTACTTTTTTTGGACCAGTTGTGCCGCCGAACGCGGCCACCCGGCCGCCAGCCGCTGCTTTCCCGCCTTGCTCAAAACCCGCCCTGCGGCATAATGCGCCCAGCCTCGGTCCGGCGTTCAAACCGTGTGGGGCATGATCCCCACCGACCCCCCCGGCCAGCGGCTGACATGAAGTCCAGGAATCCAACGCGAATCCGGCGGCGGCATCCCCGCAGCGGGAGTTCAAGCCGCGCAGCGGGGATGCCCCAGTCGCTCGTGGTGCAGACGTTCGGAATCCTGAAGGAGAAGATCTGCTCCGGCGATTGGGTCCGGCTGCTGCCGCCGGAGCGGGAATTGTGCAACTGGCTGGTCATCAGCCGCGGGACGCTGCGCAAAGCCCTCGTGTGCCTGAAACGCGAGGGGTGGGTAAAGAGCGCCCAGGGCCGGCGCTGGAGAATTGCCGCTTCCCGGCGCCGGCCAGCCCGCCGCGTTTCGCCCACCCGCCTGGCCCTGCTCACGCCGTTCTCGCTGAATGTGATGGCGCCGTTCGAGATCTATTGGATTGACAGCCTGCGTGAGCATTTGCAGGACGCCCGCTACCGCCTCGAGGTCTTTCAAGAGCTGGATTACCGCGGCTGGCGCTCCAACGAAGTGCTGGAAGCCCTGGCCCGAGAGGTCCGCCCGGTCGGTTGGGTACTCCGCTCCGCACCGGCCAACGTGCAGCAATGGTTTTCGGAACGCAGTCTGCCCTGCGTGGTCGTCGGCTCACGCCACGGCGGCGTGGCGTTGCCCTCGGTGGATCGTGATCTGCCGGCCGTCTGCCGCCACGCCGTCGGCCGGCTGGTGGCCAGAGGCCATACCCGCCTGGTCCTGCTGATTCCCGACAGCGGCCTGGCAGGGGACCTGGCCTGCGAACAGAGCTTCCGCGAAACGGCCGAGCGGCTCCTGCGACCCCAGAACGGCGAAGCGCTGATTGCGCATCACCAGGGCCGTCCGGACAGCATCGCTCACCGGCTGGCGGCGCTCAGACAGCGCCGGCCCTCGCCGACAGGTTTCCTGGTGACCGACACCCGCTATACCCTAAGCGCGCTGGGTTACTTCCTCCGCCAAGGCTTGCGCCTGCCCAATGACGTAGCCTTGATCTCGCGGGACAGTGATCATTTCCTCGAGTTCGTTGTGCCCACCGTGGCGCGGTATGCCACTAACCCGACGTTGTTCGCTCGACGAGTGTCGCGGGTTGTCCTTCGGCTGGTCGAGGGGGGAGACGTGCTCCCCCGGGATTATCGCGTGATGCCGCGCTTTGTCCCCGGCGAAACGCTGGGGTGAATCGGGTGTCCGAGCGGATGTGCGGGGGGCCGAGGACCGGGCCGACATCGGCCCACGTCAACGCGGGCTATCCCGAGCCGCTGCTACGAGAGCCCTTGAGAGGATATCCTTTACCTGGACCTGGGCGTTGCCTACCTTAACGCCAATCCGTTACGGCCCGTGAAACCCGCTCTCAACTCGTTGCTGTGCCTCCTCCTGCTCACCGGTTGCCGGCATGTCCGGCAGGAGACTTTTCTCGCCGACGTCCGCATCAATGATAAGCCTGTGTCCTTCGCTTATGACACCGGAGCCAGCGCCACAGTCGTGTTCACCCGGTCAGCGAAGCGGCTGGGCTTGAAGGTGTCCAAGCCGGCCTCCTCCCCGAAGCCGGCTCCCGGAAAGGTCAAGATCGGACACACCGAACTGTGCCGATTTGCAGTGGGCCATGAAACCTACCGGCTCAAACTGGCTACGGTGCATGTGCCGCTGCCCTGGGGATGGCTAATAGACCTGGACGGCGTCATCGGCTGGCCGGACCTCAAGGATGATTTGTTCACCTTTGACGCCGCCGACGATGCCATCAAGCGCGTGGACCGGTTGCCGCTCGACACCAACGGATGGAGCCGGCTCCCGCTTAATCGGCCCGCGGGCGTTCTGGCCCTGGAGATTGCGCGCCCCGATGGGAAGACCGGTGTCCTGGAAGTAGATACGGGCAATGCGGAGGGCATCAGCCTTTCACCCGCGCGCTGGAAGGAATGGCGCGCGACCCATCCCCACGCGCGCGGGAGGTGGCAATTCAACTTCATGCCTGGTTCTGGCCCGGCGCTCGGGCGGCGATACGAGGCCGAGGACTTAGCCATCGGCCCGCTGGTGTGGAAGCGGGTCAACATCCGCAAGGCGCGCCCGAGCGAGACGGGCATCGTCGAAGGCGACGACGTCTTCGAGGCCAGCATCGGCCTCGCGGCGCTGCGTCAGTTGAACCTCATCATAGACCGGACGAACCACATGGCCTACGTGCGGCGCGACCCGGACTGCGTGCCGAGCCAGGAAACCCATCGCCGAAACGCGCGGCGCGGGGCGATGGCATCCACCAACAGCACCGTGCGGCTTGGGCTGAGGGAGCATGAGTATTGGGACCTTGCGGTGGAGGCTCTCCATTCGGGGAAGCTCGACACTGCCATCACGAATGCAAGCTGGCTGCTGGCGCTGCGGCCCGATCACGCGGGGGCCCTGGCGGTTCGCGGCATAGCCACATTCAGGATGCACTTCGCCCACGGTAGTGCGACCAATCTCGATCAGGCGCGCGGCGACCTCAGTCGAGCGCTCGAATTGGATCCAGACATCTCGTCCCTTTACAGCATTCGCGGCTACATCTACTACCTCACGCAGCGATGGGATGATGCGCTGAGCGATTTCCGGCACTTCTGCGAGAAGGCCCCCAATCAGGCCAATTACCAGCGATTCTTCATCTGGCTGATTCGCGCCCGAGAAGGCGAACAGGCGGCGGCGGACCAGGAGCTTGGCGCCTGGTGCGGGCCCGGGAAGAAACCGAAGGCAACCCGCTGGGAGAAGAATATCGGCGCGTTCCTGCTCGGCCGCATGAGCGAACCCGATCTTCTTGGCGCGGCCCGCCACGGCAATGATTCCGGACGGCAATGCGAGGCATGGTTTTACGCTGGCATGAAGCGGCTCTTCTCAGGCGATACGGCCACAGCGCGTGATTACTTCCAGAAATGCCTGGCGACGGACAGGACGGACTATGACGAGTACAACTTGGCCGCAGCCGAATTAAGGTTCCTGGAACGGCAAAGCCATTTGGGCGCGGCCCCTGGCTGCGCCGCGATTGAGTATTGGAGGAGTGCGGCGTTCTTGCCGAGAGCCCGCCGGTGTGTTTCGCACGCTTGCAGGCTCCGGGCGGACTTCAACCCAGTTGCCGGCGGTCCGCGCGAGAGAGCGTGGCCAGCCACTGACGGGGAGTGAGAATGCGGATGCCGAACGGCTTCTCCAGCACGGTCAGGTCGGCGTCGCGGGCGATGATCGTCCGCGCACCCGCCCCCAGTGCCGCCTCGATCATAATGTCGTCCTTGGGGTCACGGCAGACCGATTCTGCCAACGGGGTGGGGATGACCCAAAGGGCGGTCCTCCGAATGGATTCAAGCCAGGGTTCAAGATCAGTGGTGAAGCCCTGCTCGGCTTTCACCTCTCGCAACACCCCTTCGTATTCGGAGAAAATGGCTTCCGACACGGCCATCGTGAGCAAGCCGCGCACCCAGGCCTGAACACATTGATGGGGCTCATGGCGCCAGAAGATGCCCGCCACGACCACTCCCGTATCAAGGACGATCGGCGTCACGCACGGCGCACCTTGCGCAAGGCTCGCTCGACAATGGCCGCAGCCTCTTCGGAAGATTGAGGACCGGCTGGCGACTGCGCCAGAAGCTTCGCCACTTCCGCCTTCGTCAGCGGCTTCACAGGCCGGATGAGGAGCCCCTTCTCCCCCAAGTCAAACACGTTCAGCGGCCCGCCGTGCTCCAGGCCCACCCGCCGGCACCACTCCAGCGGGAACACGGTCTGCCGCCTCCGGGTCAACGTCATCGTCGTTGTCTTCATAGGTAATATTCTACTACCTCGCCGCGCCGATGCAAGTTCCTTTCCGAGAGTGTCTCCGCCCAGTAACAAGAGGGGAGCAATAGCGCCGGGCCAAAGTCTTGCCCTCCCTCTCGGGTTGCTTTATGCGTAACGATATATGTTAAGACCTTTGCCCCTGGCGCTGTTTACCTGCGGATGCCTCCTGGCACAAGCGGCTGAGCCAATCTGGCGCGAAGACTTCGAGGGAACAAACAGCAAGATCCCGCCAGATGCGGTGGTGCAAGTCCCGGGCCGCAGCCGCGCTGCCCATGTCTCCGTGGCCCCGGGCACACCTGATCCGGGCCGCACCATCGTGCTGCCCTTGCCGGTCGAGAAGCTGCGCGGCCGGCGGGTGTTCTTCGGCGCGGATGTGAAGACGGCAAACGTCACTTCCAAGCCCAACCCCTGGAACGGGGTGAAGGTCATGATGATTGTCGAAACGCCATCCGGCCGGAGCTATCCGCAACCGGAGATTCCTGACGGGACCATCGAGTGGCGGCGGTTTTCAACCGCGGCGGAGGTGCCGCAAACCGCAACCAACGCCGTCATGGTGCTGGGTTTGGAAAAGGTCACCGGCGAAGCATGGTTCGACAATGTGAGGATTACTCTGCGCGCCGGGCTTGCGTCCACCCTCAAGCCGGATCCGGCCCGGCCCGTGTTCCGGGGCCACGACCAGCCGCGGTTGCGCGGGGCGATGGCGGGGACCAATCTGAAGGAGGACGATGTGAAGCACTTCGCCACGGTGTGGAAAGGCAACCTGCTCCGGCTTCAGCTCTTTGAGTCGGCGCGCCAGGACCGCGCCCTGGAGGATTACGATTCTTGGCTCGATGCGCGCCTCCAGCACATAGACCAGGTGCTGGCCTGGTGTGAGAAGTACGGGGTCCGGGCTGTCCTGGACCTCCACTCGCCGCCGGGCGGGCAGGCCTTCAGCGCGGGGTATGTCACCGCCCGGGGCCGTATCTTCACCCAGCCGGCGGCCCAGGCGAAGTTCGTCGAGGTCTGGCAACGCATGGCCTCCCGTTACAAGGGGCGGCAGGTGATCTGGGGCTTTGATGTGGTCAACGAGCCGGACGATTCGATGCTGGCCGAGGATTGCCTGGATTGGAACACCCTGGCGGACAAGACCGCGCGCGCTATTCGAGCGATTGACCCGGAGCGAACGCTGATCATCGAGCCGAACCAATGGGGCGGCGCACAAGGATTCGCTGCCTTTGAACCGCTCGACTTGCCGCGAGTCGTTTACAGCTTTCATTTCTATCAGCCCATGAAGTTCACCCACCAGGGCATCCACGGGAATCCGGCCGGCATCAACTACCCGGGGCGGATCGGCGACGAGCTTTGGGACCGGGATGCGCTCGAGCGCGCCATGCGGCCGGCCATCGAGTTTGCCCGGAAATACCGCGTCCACATGTATGTCGGCGAGTTCTCGGCCATTCGGACGGCGCCGGGTGAATCCGCGGCCAAGTACCTGGCCGACGTGATTGATATCTTCGAGCGGCACGGCTTTGACTGGAGCTATCACGCCTATCGCGAATGGCAGGGCTGGAGTTTGGAACACGAAGGCCCGCTGGATAAGCCGATCCTGAGCCAAACGCCGACCGACCGGCAGCAGGTGGTGACCGGCTGGTTTGCCCGGAACGCCGCGAGTGAACCGGGCAAAGCCAAAGGCCATACTTCTGATTGAGGCAGACCGCGGAATACGCGACGCCCTGACCGAGTCCGGCAGCTTTTGCGGCTGGCTATTGGCCCGCGCTCCGGTAGGCTTCGGCTGGTATATGACGCAGCGATTCAATTCCATCGAATCCGTCGTGGCCGACTTGCGGCGCGGCAAGATGGTGATTGTGGTGGACGATGCCGACCGCGAGAACGAAGGCGACCTGATCATGGCCGCCCAGTTCGTGACGCCGGCGGCGGTGAACTTTATGGCCAAGCACGGGCGCGGCCTGATTTGCGTGCCAACCATCTCCGAACGCTTGCAGCAGCTCGGGATCGAACAGATGGTGCGCCAGAACCGGGAGACGTTCCGAACCGACTTTCAGGTGAGCGTGGACGCGGCGCGCGGGATCACCTCGGGCATCAGTGCCGGCGACCGCGCCGAAACCATCCGCGTCATGGCCGATCCGACGGCGGTGCCGGAGGACCTGGTGCAGCCGGGGCATGTCTTCCCGTTGCGCGCGCGTCCGGGTGGCGTGCTCCAACGGGCCGGGCACACCGAGGCGGCGGTGGACCTGGTCGAGCTGGCGGGCTGCCGGCGCATCGGGGTGATCTGCGAGATCATGAACGACGACGGCACCATGGCGAGACTGCCCGCACTGTTGAAGTTCGCGCGCAAGCACCGGTTGAAGATTTGCTCGATCGCCGACCTGATCCGGTTCCGCCGGGAACGCGAGAAGCTGGTGGAGCGCATCGAGGTGGTGAAGCTGCCGACCGATTACGGCGACTTTGATCTGCATCTATATCGGTCGAAGCTGGACGGACTGCATCACCTGGCGCTGGTTTGTGGCGAGGTGGCCGGGAAGCGCAACGTGCTGGTCCGGGTTCACAGCGAGTGTCTGACGGGGGACGTGTTCGGCTCGCGCCGGTGCGATTGCGGGTGGCAATTGCGCCAGGCGATGCGGCAGGTGTCCGAAGCAGGTTGCGGCGTGGTCCTTTATATGCGGCAGGAAGGCCGGGGCATCGGCCTGGCGCCGAAAATCAAGGCCTACAAGCTGCAGGAGCAAGGCTACGACACCGTGGAGGCCAATAAGCAGCTCGGCTTCGACATGGACCTGCGGGAGTACGGCTTGGGCGCGCAGATTCTTGCCGACCTTGGCCTCAGGAAGATTCGGCTCCTGACCAACAACCCGCGCAAGCTCGTCGGGCTCAAAGGCTACGGCCTGGAAATCGTCGAGCAGTTGCCCATCAAGGTAAAGCCGAACCAGCACAACGCGCGATATTTGAAGACCAAGCGCGAGAAGATGGGACACCTGCTGTGAGGAATGCAGAATGCAGAATGCAGAATGCAGAATGACCGAGGCACTCGTGTGTAAGTCGTGATTCCAAGATCGCCAGCCCTTTTTGCCCTATGCTGAAGCCAGTTAAAGTCCAACCATTCAAGGCCGGCAATGCCCGGTTCGTCATTGTCGCCTCGCAATACAACGGGTCTTACGTTGACGCGATGGTGGAGGCGGCCAAAGCGGAGCTGGAGGGCGCGGGAGCCAGGACGGTGCAGGTCGTGCGCGTGCCGGGCGCTTATGAGATACCCATCGTCGCCGCACGACTCGCCCGAGCAGGTGCTTCCCACGGATCACGCATCACCCACCGCCCGCCATTCTCCGCCATCATTTGCCTGGGGGTGATCCTGCGTGGGCAAACGGTGCACGCCGCCCACATCGGCGAGGCCGTGAGCCGCGCGCTGATGGAGATTCAAGTCGAGCGCGAGGTGCCGGTCATCCATGAAGTGCTGCTGCTGGAAAACGAGGAGCAGGCGCGCGTGCGGTGCCTGGACCCGAAGCACAACCGGGGCCGCGAAGCCGCGCAAACCGCGCTGGCGATGGCCGAGGTGATGAGCACCTTGCGTCGCTAGCCGAGCAAAGACCTCCCCTTCATCCGGTAGCGCGCGCCCTTGCGCCAGGCGATTGCCTGCCCACGCTCTCCATATCCCCCTGTAAACCCCTCCTATACCCCTCGTATACCCCTCGTATAGCCCTCCTATGCCCCACGTGATTCTCTGGCGGACACGGTGGTCCCTTCGGGTTTCGGAATTCGGGTTTCTTTCGGATTTCGGCCTTCGGGACTTCGGATTTCCCGCCCAGGTCGGGCAGAATTTCATTTCGACGCACCGCGCAATCCCGTTTAACGTCTCGGGCAATGGCCGGCAACGCCCAAATCACGCCCATGATGGCGCAGTATCGCCGCATCAAGAGCGAACTGCCCAAGGACGCGCTGTTGCTGTTCCGGCTCGGGGACTTCTATGAGATGTTCTTCGAGGACGCCCAGACGGGGGCGCAGCTCCTCAACGTGGCGCTGACCAAGCGCGGCGTCGTGCCGATGTGCGGCATTCCCTTCCACGCCGCCAACACCTACATCGGCCGCCTCCTCAAGGCCGGGCGCAAGGTGGCCATTTGCGACCAGATGGAGGACGCGCGGCCCGGACAGTTGGTGAAGCGCGAGGTGACGCAAATCCTGAGCCCCGGCACGCACTTCGACGAGCGCATGCTGAAAGCGGAGCGGAACAACTTCCTGGGCGCAGTGCATGCGGCGGGCAGGATCTTCGGCCTGGCGTTCGTGGACCTGACCACCGGCGACTTCGTGACCACGGAAGTTGAGGGCGCCGCCGAAGCGCTCACGGAGTTGCAGCGGTTGCGCCCGGCGGAGCTGATCTATCCCGCGGAAGCCGGGGCCGTGAAGGACTTGTTACTGGGTGGGGGTAGTGGCGGCATAGAACAGCGGAAGCCCCTTAACGCAGGGCAGTGCGTCTCGCCTGCCCCGCTGAGCGCACCGCAACCTGGAAAAGGGGCAGGCGAGACGCACGGCCCTGCGTCTGCGGGCTATGGCTGGATCCTCAACGGCTACGACGACTGGGTCTTCGCGCCCGAGACGGCCCTGTTTACCGTGCGGGAGCATTTCAAGGTCGCCTCGCTGGACGGGTTCGGGCTGAAGGACCGCACGGCGGCCGTTGGCGCGGCAGGGGCTGTGTTGCATTACCTCACGCAACATTTGCGGCGCGACGTCGCCTGCCTGACACGCATCTCGTTTTACCAGCGCGGTGATTATCTCGCGCTGGACCACACCACGCTGCGGCACCTGGAAATCCTTGAACCGCTGCATCACGATGCGCCGCGGACCGCATCTCTATACGGGGCTCTCAATCGCACGGTCACGCCCATGGGCGCGCGCCGCTTGCGCGATTGGCTCTCCCAACCGCTGGCCGCGGCCGAGCCGATTCGGCGACGGCAAGAAGCGGTGCTGACGTTCATGGAGAATGCCGCCGGGCACGAGGAACTGCGGACGCAGCTTGCGCAGGTCCGAGATTTGGAGCGTACGCTCGGACGGCTGAGCGCCGGGAGCGGGAACGCGCGGGACCTGATCGCGCTACGCATGGCGCTGGAGCAGCTTCCCGCTTTGCGGAGAACGCTCCGCGAGCTTGCGGCCGGGCCAGCAACGATCGCGGAATCGGACCAGAGCCTCCTTACGTCGGCTGCTACGGAG
Source organism: uncultured Verrucomicrobiota bacterium (assembly GCA_964625855.1). Classification (GTDB taxonomy): domain Bacteria; phylum Verrucomicrobiota; class Verrucomicrobiia; order Limisphaerales; family UBA8199; genus JAPLUA01. Next base: position 16,704 of record CAZVFC010000020.1, read on the forward strand.
GATGACGGCAGGGCGCGCCCTGGTTTGATCGAGGAATTAGGGGGGCAAGTGACGGAACTGCCAGACTTGGTTGAACTCATCGCCAGGGCGATTGTTGAAGAGCCGCCACTGGCGGTTAAGGAAGGCGGTTTGATCCGGGACGGCTTCGACGCCGCGCTGGATGAACTGCGCGTCGCGATGCGCGGGGGCAAGGATTGGATTGCGAAGCTGCAGCAGGACGAAATTGCGCGCACCGGCATCCAATCGCTGAAGGTGCGGTTCAACTCGGTGTTCGGCTATTACATCGAGGTCACCAAATCCAACCTGGACAAGGTCCCGGCGCATTACGTCCGGAAGCAGACGATTGCCAACGGCGAGCGGTACATCACGCCGGAGCTCAAAGAGATGGAGGGCAAGATCCTGGGCGCCGAGGAGCGGAGCACGAAGCTGGAGTACGAGTTGTTCCAGCGCGTGCGCGAGGCGGTGCTCGGGCGGTTGGCGGAAATCCAGCAGACCGCGGCGGCGCTCGCGCAACTGGACGTGCTGGGCTCCTTTGCCGAGACCGCCCGGCTGCGCAACTATTGCCGGCCGGAAATCGGCAGCGACGGTGGGCTTTTCATCCGGGATGGGCGGCATCCGGTGCTCGAGCAGAGCTTGAGCGAGGAGCGGTTCGTGCCCAACGACGCGCGATTGGACAGCGAAACGCAGATCGCGCTGATCACCGGGCCGAACATGGCGGGCAAGAGCACCTACATCCGGCAAGTCGCACTGCTGGTGCTGCTGGCCCAGACGGGGTCCTTCATCCCGGCGGCCGAGGCGCGTGTGGGCCTCGTGGACCGCATTTTCACGCGCATCGGGGCGAGCGATGATCTGGCGCGTGGCCAGTCCACCTTCATGGTGGAGATGTGTGAGACGGCCAATATCCTGAACAACGCGACGCCCCGCAGCCTGATCATCCTCGATGAAATCGGCCGTGGCACGAGCACCTTCGACGGCTTGAGCCTGGCCTGGAGCATCGTCGAGCACCTGCACAACCAGGTCGGGGCGAAGGCTCTCTTTGCCACCCATTACCATGAACTGACCGAACTGGCGGGGCGCTTGCCGCGCCTGAAGAACCTCAACGTGGCGGTGCGGGAATGGCACGAGCAGATTGTCTTCCTGCGCAAGATCGTCGAAGGCGGCACGGACAAGAGCTACGGCATCCAGGTCGCGCGCCTGGCCGGAATCCCGAAGGGCGTTCTGGACCGGGCAAAGGAGATTCTGCGCAACCTGGAGGAGTCCGAGTTGACCCCGGAAGGCAACGTGCGCCAGTCCACGCGCCGCCAGCAGGACCGCAACAAGCTCAAGCAACTGGCGCCGCCGCCGCAGATGGATTTGTTCGGGTAGCGGCCTCGCCCGGATTCCCGTTGCGGCAGCCGGGGACTTTCCGTCGCTCCGGCGCACGGGCGGGTTGCAATCCGCATCCCCTTAAGTTAGCGTAATTCGCAGCATGAAGATTACCGAAGCCTTGGTCGCGGAGCACAATACCTTTTTGCTCGTGTTCGACCAGATCGAACGCGTCCTGCCGAGCCTGGGAACACCCGCCGAGTTAAGGACGATGGCCAGCATCGTGGAGGGCTTGCTGGAGTCGCACGCCAGGAGCGAGACCAACCTTGCGTACCTGGCCCTGGATCACGTGCTGGCGCACAACGGAGAACTCAAGCGCATGCACCAGGATCACCACGAAATTGACGACCGTCTCCGAAGGGTACACACGGCCAAAACCTGCGCCGAAGCGAGGCGCCTGCTCAAGGTCGCCCTGCTGGCCTCCCGCGAGCATTTTCAACTCGAAGAACGCAACGTGTTTCCCCTCCTCGAGAGGGCTTTGCGCAAGGAGACCCTCCGCGCCTTGGGACAAGACTGGCTGGAACGTTCGACTACACAACACCGTGTTGGGTGAAGGGCCAGGCTGGGCTGATCCTACGCCCAGCCTGGCATTTTTTATGCTTGCTGTTCGGCCGGATACAGGTGATTATCCGGTATCCGCATGGTCGGGCGGCAGGGACCAATGTCCGCCGCCCGCGTTTCATAGTGGGTTGGGTTGGGGCGACCCGGCGTAACTGCCGGGTCGCTTTTTTTGGCATGGGCCCGCGAGGCATTTGGAGGGCATCGGTCGAGGGAATCCAACCCCGGCCGCATTCGAACGCCCGCGGGAGCACAACAATAGAGGGTGACCCTTTGCCAATCCATGCACAGCGCATCCCACAGCCCTTGCTAATTTGCCGTATGGGAATTGATGAGGGCTTCTGCTCATGAAGATCTGGGCCGAACCCCCCGCCAAGCCCGCTAAGCGATATGATTGCAACGCTTTCAAATAGAAATAAGAACCGGCTGCCAAAAGTCCTGGAGCACGCCAGCGGCGACAAGCGCTTCAAGATTCTGGAAGTGCACATCAAGAAACATCAGTTCAAGCAGGACGCGCTGATCGAGGTGCTGCACAAGGCGCAGGAGCTGTTCGGCTACCTCGAAGACGACCTGCTGCTGTTCATCGCCTACCGGCTCAAGCTGCCGACCAGCCGCGTGTATGGCGTCGCCACGTTCTACCATTTCTTCACGCTCAAACCCAAGGGCAAGCATACCTGCGTCGTTTGCATGGGCACCGCCTGCTATGTCAAAGGGGCAGACAAAGTGCTGGCCGCGGTCGAGAACAAAGCGAGGATCAAGGCGGGTGAGACGACGCCGGACGGCGAACTCTCGCTACTCACGGCGCGCTGCATCGGCGCGTGCGGCATCGCCCCCGCGGTGGTTTATGACGGGACCGTCACGCCGCGGCAAACCCCCGAGCTGGCGCTCGAACATGTGAAAGGATGGACCGGCCATGGACATTGATGACCTCGTTGAGATAGCAGAAAAGGAGCGCGCGTCGCGGAAGAAGCATGTCATCCGCTGCTGCATGGCGGCGGGCTGCATGTCCTCCGATTCGAAGGGCGTCAAGGAAGCCCTCGAAAAGGCCGTCAAAGAGGCGGGCCTGGAAGACCAGGTCGAGGTGCGCGGGGTCGGCTGCATGAAGCTGTGCTGCCAGGGCCCGCTGGTGCAGGTGGACACGCACGAGCCGGGCGCCACCGTTCAGCTCACCGCCGAGGGCCAGGGGCCGCTTTACCTGAAGGTGACCCCGGAAAGTGCGCCATCGCTGGTCGGCACGCTGAAGGGCGGAACGACCAAGGTGCAGCGCGGCGACACCAGGCATCCGTTCTTCACCGAGCAATTGTCCATCGTGCTGGCCAACAGCGGCATCGTGGACCCCGAACGCATCGAGTCCTACATCGCGCTGGACGGCTACCAGGCCCTGCACGACGTGCTGCGGGAGATGACCCCGAAAGAAGTGGTGGACACGATGGTCAAGAGCGGGCTGCGAGGGCGAGGCGGGGCGGGCTACCCGACCGGCCTGAAATGGGCGACGGTCGCCAAGACCGCCAGCCCGCAGAAGTATGTCATCTGCAACGCCGACGAAGGCGATCCCGGTGCGTTCATGGACCGCAGCGTGCTCGAGAGCGATCCGCACAGCGTGCTGGAAGGCATGGCGATCGCGGCTTATGCCGTGGGCGCTGGCCAGGGCTTCGTTTATGTGCGAGCGGAGTATCCGCTCGCCATCAGCCGCCTGCAAGCGGCCATCAAGCAGGCCAAACAGCAGGGATTGCTGGGCGCCGGCATCTTTGAATCGCCCTTCAACTTCAACATTGACTTGCGCATCGGCGCGGGCGCATTCGTCTGCGGGGAGGAGACGGCGCTGATGGCTTCGGTCGAAGGCAAACGCGGGGCCCCGCGGCCTCGCCCGCCCTTCCCGGCGGAGAGCGGCCTGTGGACTAGCCCGACCCTGATCAACAACGTCGAGACCTTCGCCAACGTGGCGCCCATTATCCGCAAGGGCGCCGACTGGTTCGCGGGCATCGGCACCGAGAAGAGCAAGGGCACGAAGGTATTCGCGCTGGCCGGCAAGATCACCAACACCGGGCTGATCGAGGTGCCGATGGGCACGCCGCTGCGGAAGATCGTCGAGACCATGGGCGGCGGCGCACCGGACGGTGGCAAGCTCAAAGCGGTGCAAACCGGCGGACCGTCCGGCGGCTGCATCCCGGCCGAGGCGCTGGATACGCCGGTGGACTACGACTCGCTGACCAAGCTCGGTTCCATCATGGGCTCGGGCGGCATGATCGTGATGGACGAGTCCACGCAGATGGTGGACGTAGCGCGCTTCTTCATGGAATTCTGCATGGACGAGTCGTGCGGCAAGTGCATCCCCTGCCGGGCTGGCACGGTGCAGATGCACGGCCTCCTGACCAAGATCCTGGGGCACAAAGCGACCGCGCGCGACCTGCAAAAGCTGGAGGAGCTTTGCGAGATGGTTCGGAGCACCAGCCTGTGCGGTCTGGGCCAGACCGCGCCCAACCCGGTCCTGAGCACGCTGCGGTTCTTCCGCAAGGAGTATACCGACCTGCTCAAAGTAGAGATACACGCTGGGTCCGCCGGGAACGGCAAAGCGTCAAAGCCGGCGCCGGCAACCTGACCCCGACACTGGAGCTCAACTATGGCTGCTAAAACTTTAACGATTGATGGAAAACAGGTCAGTGCCGATGAGAGCGCGACCATCCTGGATGCCGCTCAGGAAGCGGGTATTACCATCCCGACCCTCTGCCACCTGGAAGGCGTGTACGACGTCGGCGCCTGCCGCCTTTGCCTGGTGGAAGTGACGGGGATCTCCAAACTGCTGCCCGCCTGCACCACCAAGGTGAGCGAGGGTATGGAGGTCAAGACGGACACCGAACGGCTGCGCAAGTATCGGCGGATGACGCTCGAGCTCCTGTTCGCGGAGCGGAACCACGTCTGCGCGGTGTGCGTGGCCAACGGCCACTGCGAGCTGCAGACTCTGGCTTATAGCCAGGGCATGGACCACGTGCGGTACGACTACCGCTTCCCGCAGTGGGAGGTGGACAATACCCACCCGCTCTTCGGGATGGACCACAACCGGTGCATCCTTTGCGGTCGCTGCGTGCGCGTCTGCTGGCATATCGAAGGCGCGGGCACCAAGAACGTCTCCGGCCGCGGCGCGCGGGCCCGCATTATCACCGACCTCAACCAGCCCTGGGGCACCTCGGATACCTGCACCAAATGCGGCAAGTGCGTCATGGCCTGCCCCACCGGCGCCCTGTTCAACAAGGGCTCGACCGTCGCCGAGATGGAGCGCGACCGTACCAAGCTCGAGTTCATCGTCACGGCGCGCGAGAAGAAACAATGGATCGCAGACTAGTATGGCAACAAAGCAAGCAATGGAAACAAAGCGGGACGCCGCCAAGCCGGCGCTACTGCGCCTGGCCACCGTCTGGTTCGGCGGCTGTTCCGGCTGCCACATGTCGTTCCTGGACCTGGATGAGTTCCTCATCGAGCTGGCCGCCAAGGTGGAACTGGTTTACAGCCCCGTCATTGACGTGAAGGAATACCCCGAGAACGTGGATGCGTGTCTGATCGAGGGGGCCATCTGCAACGCCGATAATCTGGAGTTGCTTCACAAAATACGGGAGCGGACCAAGGTCCTCGTCTCGTTCGGCGACTGCGCGGTGACGGCCAACGTCCCCGCCATCCGCAACCAGCTCGGTCTGGGGAACGCCGAGAGCGTCCTGCAGCGCGCCTACATCGAGTGCGCCCAGAACAACGCAAGCCTGCCCGACGCCCCGGGCATCGTCCCGGTGCTTCTGCCCCGGGTGATGCCGGTGCATGAGGCCGTGCAAGTGGACTATTTTCTGCCCGGCTGCCCGCCGCCGGCCGATCGCATCAGGGCCCTGCTCGTGCAGGTGCTCGAGGGCGTCGCGCCCAGGCTCGAAGGCCGCCAGCTCAAATTCGGATAGTTATGGCTCAACGTATTGTCATTGACCCGGTGACCCGCATCGAGGGCCACGCCAAAATCAGCATCTTCCTGGACGACGCCGGCAATGTGTCCGACGCCGAGTTCCACGTCGTCGAATTCCGCGGCTTCGAGAAGTTCTGCGAGGGGCGGCCCTACAGCGAGATGCCCGGCATCACGCCACGCATCTGCGGCATCTGCCCGGTGAGCCACTTGCTCGCCGCTGCCAAAGCGGGCGACGCGATCATGGCCGTCAACATCCCCCCGGCCGCCGACAAGCTCCGCCGGCTCATGAACCTTGGCCAGATCATCCAGAGCCATGCGCTGAGCTTCTTCCACCTGAGCGCGCCGGATTTCCTGCTCGGCTGGGATACGCCCCCGACCAGCCGTAACGTATTCGGACTGATGGCCGCCAATGCCGACCTCGCCCGCGCCGGCATCCGGCTCCGCCAGTTTGGCCAGGAGATCATCCAGGTCCTGGGCGGCCAGAAGATTCATCCCGCCTGGGCCGTGCCCGGCGGCGTCCGCAGCCCGTTAACCGAGGAGGGCCGCGGCCGCATTCGCGCCTGGCTGCCCGAGGCCCACGCCACCACCAAGACGGCGCTCGACCTGTTCAAGAAGACGCTCGAGACGCACAAGAAGGAAGTTCAGATCTTCGGTAACTTCCCCTCCCTCTTCATGGGCCTGGTGGAACCGGATGGCACCTGGGAACACCACGGCGGCAAGCTCCGGTTCACCGACAGCAGCGGCAGCATCATCGCCGACCAGCTCGACCCGCAGAAGTACTACGAGTACATCAGCGAGTCGGTGCAGACCTCCTCCTACCTCAAGTCACCCTATTATTCGCCCCTGGGCGTCCCGGACGGCATGTATCGCGTCGGCCCGCTGGCCCGCCTCAACGTTGCCGAGCAGATGGGCACGCCCAAGGCCGACGCCGAGCTGAAGAAGTTCAAGAAGCTCACGCGCGGCGACAATGCGGTGATCTCGTCCTTCCATTATCACTACGCGCGCCTCATTGAAATCCTGACCTCCATCGAGCGCGTCGAGGCCTACATGGACGACGCCGAACTGCTCAGCGAGGACCTGCGCGCCGACGCCGGCATCAACAGCCTCCGCGGCGTGGGGGTCAGCGAAGCCCCGCGCGGCACGCTCTTCCATGATTACACCGTGGACCGCGACGGCCTGCTCAAGAAGGTCAACCTCATCGTCGCCACCGGCCAGAACAACCTGGCGATGAACCAGACGGTCGCCCAGATCGCGCGCCACTACGTGCGCGGCAACAAGATTCTCGAGCCCATGCTCAACCGCGTCGAGCACGGCATCCGCTGCTACGACCCCTGCCTGAGCTGCTCCACGCACGCCGTCGGCCAGATGCCGCTGCACGTCCAGCTCATCGCGCCGGACGGCACGGTTCTGCACGAGGCGGCTCGCGGTTGACCTGGGGGGTTACAGAGGGTCAAACAGCGAACCAGGGCGACTCGCAGATCCGCGCCGTGGCGCAGGCGGCGAAGGCCTGACGTTGGGCGGGTAGAGCTTCAGGGCTTCCTCGAGGCCGGGGGCTCCGTTCCATCGGGCGTTACGCTTGCTTTGTTGCGGCTTCGGGCGCATCCTGTGGTTGATGCTGCCCGACGAGACAAGCAGTCCTGAGCAGATTGAGATCTTCCGCGCCATGACGGGCGAGCGGCGGTTGCAGCTCGCGGAGCAACTCTACTGGTCAGCGCGCAAGCTGAAGCTAGCCGGGCTGCGCGCGCAGCACCCGGATTGGACGAAAGAACAACTCAACGCCGAGGTGCGGCGGGTTTTCCTCCATGCCCGAACCTGAGCTGGTCCTGCTGTTCGTGCGCCCGCTCAACCGAGCGGGCATTCGCTATATTGTCAGCGGCAGCGTGGCCGCCATCATCTACGGCGAACCACGCCTCACGCACGACGTGGACTTCGTTGTCTTTCTGAGCGACGCCGACATCCCGCGGCTGGTCGAGGTCTTTCCCGCGGCGGATTTCTACCTGCCGCCGGTGGAAACCATCGCTGCTGAGGTTCGACGGGAACAGCGCGGTCATTTCAACATCATCCACCTGGAAACCGGTTTCAAAGCCGACTGCTATACGACCGGGCGGGAGGAGTTGCACGCCTGGGCGTTCCGGTTGCGGCGGCCAGTCCAGTTCGAGGGAGAAACCGTGATCCTCGCCCCGCCGGAATACGTGATTGTTCGCAAGCTGGAGTATTACCGCGAAGGCGGGTCGGAAAAGCACTTGCGCGACATCCGCGCCATGTTTGCTGTCTCCGGCGGGCAAGTTAACCGAGCCTCGCTAGACGAATGGATTGAGCGGCGCGGGCTGCAAAACGAGTGGCGGCTGGTTTCCGGTTGAGCGGTGCGTCAGGCTCAATCTCACCGGCACCAGCCTGAACGAGCTTGCGGTGAACCCGGCCGTCGCTCAGATCGCGCGCCATTACGTGCGCGGCACCAAGATTCTCGAGCCCATGCTCAACCGGGTCGAGCACGGCATCCGCTGCTACGACCCCTGCCTGAGCTGCTCCACCCACGCCGTCGGCCAGATGCCGCTCCAAATCCGGCTCATCGGCCCCGGCGGCACCGTCCTGCACGAAGTCGCGCGGGGCTAAGTTACCATGATCTCTCCCCGGAAGCTAAGTTCACCCGGGGAGGCCGCAGCCAAGCCCAGAAGAAATTGGTACGGCGGGTCATGCTGGACCGCCATTTTGAACTGCAATGTGCCACTCGTGCAATCAACCAGTTTCTCCTGCACCGGTATCTCCTTACAGACGCAGCCACTCAGAAACATTCCGAGGGCCGCGAGGCTACCTGCAGTAAGAACTGCACGCATGTTGTGTCCGGTGCTGGCGAACGCTCGGCCTGAGCGGCGCAGGGCCGAGGACGCTCCAATGCAACCAGAGCGCGCCATCCCGCATCCGCTCTAGGCCGCTTGCTAGCCCTCAAGCTCGTCTCATTCATTGCTCAACAAAATCGTCCTGTGCCCCTCGTCGTTTCCAATCCAATTTGGCGGCTGATATTCGACGCCGCCTCTGCCCATGTAAGAGCGCAGGCTATAGGAAACCAGAGTGCCGTTCGTGACCAAATGATACTCCCAACTTCCACGCTTGTAGTGTCCCTCCTGCTGAATCTCTGGAAGCGTGGCCAAATATCGCGGCGAGAGCTCGGTCAAGGAAGTAGGATAGTTGCCAGTCTGCTTCCGGTAATCCTCAATCGCGCGAATGATCGGCTGACCAGCGCGTGCCTGCGCTCGGAACTCACGAGTCCGGCTCAACACCAGACGAAGCGCGACCAGTCCACAAACAGCGAGGATGAAACCGGCCGCGACGACGGCCAACAGGACACGCACTATCTTACCGGGCTGCATGGTTAACGGTCAGCATCAGCGGCGGGAGCCAGCCGGCACTGGGCCACGAAAGCATACGGAGCTGAACGGCTGGCTCCCGTCCGCTGAATGCTGCGGTTCGCCTTTGTGTTGTCAGTCCTCATGCACAAGTCTGAACTTCTGGTTGAGCTCCGTGGTGTTGAAGTAAAAGTAGAAGCCACCATATTTCGGCGCATTGCGGTCCGACGCTGGAACCATCCTCTCCTCCAGTGCAGCGTAATCCACTGCCTTGGCGTACGTACCAATTGGCCTTGAATCGGTTACGGGCTGGTCGACAACCACTCGCTCGCCTTTCTTCAGCACGCCGTCGCCGCCGCCTGTAACAGGAGCCGCCCACGCCGTCATGTAGTGAACTGCCATGTCCTCAAGCGCTTCGTAAACGTCCCCCTTCCGGGGAAACCGCATGCCAGCAGGAATCTGTTCACGCTCGTATTCGCGAGCCCAATCAAGCTCGGGGCTCGCCATCGAAACACGCTCGCCGCGCTTCATCTCGGCCATCAGGTCCGAAATAGTCTTGTTCCATCCAGGGGGACGCGGTGCCACCGGCTTACTCATGGCGAACGCATTAGCTCACCGATGGCGGCCCCTCACGGACTGCCGAATTGCCGGACGGCGTAGCGGGGCCGCCATTCGGTGCAGCGCCGGCCTTCGAGTCACTCCGGCAACGTGCCAGGTAGGAACGGCCCCGGCTGAAGCCACCGGCAGTCCGCACCCTTTCGCGGTTGGTTGGGTCGGCTTGGAGTCCGTGAATTGGGGCACAAGCCGGGTCGAGCCGAGCCACGAAACGACTCTGCTCCGCCGTGCAGAGGTGCTCGATGCGCGCAAGATTCTGCGGGGTGTATTCGATTCCACGGGACACGACGAGACCGTGCGTTGCCCCGTGAACAAGAAGACAGGCGTAGGCGGCTGCTACGCGGTTTTGGTCGGCCTCGGGCATAGGGATGAACTGAATAGTGCAGGCGCCGATTCTCTCGTTGTACTCAGACGTATATCCGCTGCCGGTAACCTGGTTAAGCACCCAACGGATGTGATCGGTAATCCTTGCGTAGCGGCGCGCATCGTGCTCCCGGATGAGTCGGAGCGATTGCTCAAGGGTGTGGAAAAAAGAATCAGCGTGCTTTCCATTTCTGAGGTCAGCCAGGCATACTTGGTCGAAGTGCTTGACAGCGCAGAACCGCAAGCCGAAGAGCAGCATCCGATCTCCAAACGTCTTATGGATCTTGACCGCACGCATACGTTAGGCCGAACAAGTGATTATACAGGTCTGGATATCCCATTCTGGGGTGATATCCAAACGCGCCCCTCTGCGGATGAATGGGCTCTCTTCATCAAGGCCATCCTTACCCCTCAGACGCTCCACCGTAAAGCCCCTTTTTGAGAAGCGCTTCAGCTTGCCGCCGTCCAAGCACGTGTCCTACCACCGCCAGCCTCCGTCCGCAAGGGAGGACGGTATCTGCCCATGCGCAGGCGGCGAGCGCGAACTCTTCACGGAAGGGGGCTGGGATCGGGCGCCTGGTTTCGGGCAATGCCTCCCAATGGACCTTGGCGGCTTCCTGATCCCGCAGCCGCGCCTCTCCGCAGTCATACGCCCGGGCATCGCAGCCGGGAAGCAGTCAGGACTCGCACCTGCACGGCCCGGCAAGGTCTACGCTCGGTATGGGCAGGCCGTTATCGTTAATACTGGCACCCCCGCCCGCCCCAGGGCCAAGGCCAGCTCTGCCCAGCCGTGCGCCATGTACAAGCGATGCACCAGCGATGCACCAGCGGTGCACACCGGATGCACCACCGGTTCCCGCTTGTGCATCGCTGGTGCATCGCTGGTGCATCGCTCGTGCACCGGCTGGGAGTTGCGGTGGCGAGGCTCGGCCGGCTGGGGATGGTTGTGGGGTGGAGGAGGCCACTCCCGGCGTGGCAGGCGCATGGCAGCACCGCCCGGTTTGGTCTGACGTTTCACTTAGGTGCCAATCCCAACGGAGGAGCCCGCCCTTTCATATCCGAGCGCGGAGTGGACACGCGGTGAGGCACCGCTTAGAATGCCGGCATGGCAAACGTCGAAAGCCCGGCCGACCTCCCGGCCGATTGCCTGGCGGAATTTGATGCGGCGGCGCGTCGGCCGCTATCCCTGCGCTGGCGCTACGCCTTCATTCACACCTACAAACCAGTGCTCGATGACGCCCCTTTCCGCGCGTTTGACACGATGGAAGACTACCGGCGTTGGTGCGAGCAGAATCTCCCCGATTGGCTCGGGTATGCCCGCGTTTGAATACCGGCAAGCCGAAGAAGTCCGCGACGCGTTGGCGCGCCACGGCGTGCGCTACCTGTTCATCGGCAAGTCCGGCGCCATCCTGCTCGGTTTCCCGGACACGACTCAGGATGCCGACTTGTTCGTCGAGAAGTCGCCCGCCAACAGCGCGGCCCTGGTCGCCGCCCTCCGCCAGCTCGGCTTTGCTCTCAGCGAACCGCAAGCCGACGAGATCCGCCGCGGCAAGGACTTTGTTCAACTCAAGAACGGCCCATTTGACCTGGACCTGGTGTTCGCTCCCGACGGACTGGAGCGCTTCGAGGATGCGTGGAGCCGGCGGGTCGAAGTTGAAGGCTTCCCCGTATGCCACATTGACGACATCATCGCCAGCAAGGCCGCTACGAACCGGGTCAAAGACCGCGAGTCCCTCCCGCGTCTGCGCTCCTTCCGCAACTACTGGCTGGCCAAACACGGGCGCGGATGCGCTGACGAAGGATAACGTCCAAGCCCGGCACAACGACGTTGGTGTCGAGCACCATCTTAGTTTCCGGCGGCGAGCACGGCATCCGCTGCTACGAGCCGTGCCTGAGCTGCTCCACGCACGCCGTCGGCCAGATGTCGTTACACATTCAGCTCATCGGCCCCGGCGGTGGCGTCCTGCACGAAATCGCCCGGAGCTGAGCCAGCGCCTGGTCTCAACGATATACCTCACGGCGGTGGCGGATGCGATTCACGCGCACCTCGCGGGCCGAGTCAACAATTTCATAAAGCGGTTACTTACCCTTGGGCTCGGCCAGGTATTCCTCCAACGGCCGATAATGCCGCGGCCGCCTGCGCGCGCGCTTCAGCCGCGCCACGTCCGCGGCATCTTCGGCGCGTTCCAACAATTCCTCATAATGGGCAATCGGCAGAATGACGGAAACAGGCTGCCCCTGCGCGTGACAATCTCGGGTTCAGGCAGTGTCATCTTCACGCGGCTTGACATCCCGCACGGAGGCTGCCAATATCGCGCCATGCTTGGTGAGACTGGAAGACCGACTCTCCCTCACCCACGCAGCATTGAGTACGCGCCGTGCGCAAAAGGCCGCATCTAAGCAGGTTCGATAAACCCTAAGCGCTTCTGCCATGAACGCTACCCTTCCTTCCACGACTCGCCGCTTCACACGATTAGCCTGTAGCGACGGCATCATTCTGCCGCACAAGGATTCTGCGCGGGCGTTGCTTTGCGCCCTTGGCCTGCAATTCGTCGTGGCGACGGCGGCGCAGACAGCGGAAGCGCCCAACACCCTTAATGCCCCATCGAAGCGCACCCAAGCCATTCCCTGGGACCAGCTCGGCACCAAAGCCGGTGCGGATTATCACGGCGACGGGCTGGCTGTGGCCGCGACGGAAGGGGGCGCGCGGCTGCACTGCGCCTTCCAGCGGATGGACGGCGAGGCGACGGCGAAAGGCCTGTGGCTGGTCTCCACGGTGACCAATCACCCCGGCGAGCGGTTCCGGGTGGTGGCGACAGCGGTGGGGCGGAGGGAGGAGGGGGGGCGAGCGTCCTCGCGAGCCCTGATTCTTTCAGGGCCAGACGGCCATTCAGGGCTCGCGGGGACGCTCGCCCTCCCGGAACGCGGCACCATCACGGTGGCCGGCAAGACGGTGCGGTTCGCGCGGCCAGGGTTGGTGGAGGAATACTCCGTGAGCATCGACGGCGTGCGGCAGGATTTCGTGGTGGTGGCAAAGCCGGTGGGGGCGGGGAAATTGGAGGTGCGGTTGGAGGTGGCAGGGGCGAAGGTGGAAGCGATGCCGGGCGGGGCGCGGCTGGTGCTGGAGCCCTCGGGGCGCAAGGTCGCCTACAGCCGCCTGCAGGCGACCGATGCCACGGGCAAACAACTGCCTGCGTGCATCAAGGTGGCATCCCATTCCGCACCCCCCGCCCCGCACTCCGTAATGGGCATGGCCGTGGTGGTGGACGATGCGGAGGCGGTGTACCCGGTGCGCATTGACCCCACGTTCAGCGATGATAACTGGAACAGCCTTGGCGCTTTGCCCGGTGCTAACGGCATTGTTGACGCGGTCGTGGCAGACGTTTCGGGCAATCTTTATATCGGTGGGTATTTCACTGTCGTGGGTAACACCAATGCCTGCCACATCGCGAAATGGAACGGGAGCAGTTGGTCCGCGCTGGGTTCGGGGATGAACAACTATGTGTTTGCGCTGGCGGTGTCGGGGGGCACGTTGTATGCGGGAGGCGAGTTTACGATGGTGACCAACAGTGGTGGGGCTGCCGTTCCGGCCAATCATATTGCGCAATGGAACGGGAGCAGTTGGTCCGGGCTTGGCTCGGGCATGAACCACGATGTGCGCGCTCTGGCGGTGTTGGGCACCAACCTTTACGCGGGGGGCTTGTTCATTGCGGCCGGCGGCAGCCCCGCGAAATACGTTGCGCAATGGGACGGGAGCAGTTGGTCGGCGCTGGGTTCGGGGATGAACGACTACGTACGTGCGCTGGCGGTGTCGGGAGGCATGTTGTATGCGGGCGGCGATTTCACGACGGCGGGCGGTAGCGGGGCAAACTGCATCGCCCAATGGGACGGGAGCAGTTGGTCGGCGCTGGGTACGGGTCTGACCCGCCATGTTCGTGCGCTGGCGGTATCGGGAGGCATGTTGTACGCGGGGGGCGATTTCGACATCGCGCGCGGCAGCCCGGCGAATTACATCGCGCAATGGAACGGGACATATTGGTCGCCGCCGGGTTCGGGGGTCAACGGCCCGGTGTGGGCGCTCGCGGGATCGGGCGGCATGCTGTACGCGGGGGGTAGTTTCACAATCGCCGGCGGCAGCCCCGCGAAATACGTCGCGCAATGGAACGGGACCAGTTGGTCGGCGCTGGGGTCGGGGATGGACAGCGATGTGTATGCGCTGGCGGTGTCGGAGGGTATGTTGTATGCAGGGGGCAATTTCGTCACGGCGGGGGCCAGTGGAGCCACTTGCATTGCGCAATGGAACGGGAGCAGTTGGACGGCGCTGGGGTCGGGAATGAACGACCGGGTGTACGCGCTAGCGGTGTCGAAGGGAAATTTGTATGCAGGAGGCCAGTTCACGAGGGCGGGCGGTGGCGCCGCCAATTACATCGCCCAATGGAACGGGAGCGTTTGGTCGGCACTGGGATCAGGAGTGAACAACGAGGTGTATGCGCTGGCGGTGTGCGGGGATACGCTGTATGCAGGCGGTTGGTTCACGAGAGCAGGTGGCACTGCGGTCAATTCCATCGCGCAATGGAATGGGAGCGGTTGGTCGGCGCTAGGCTTGGGAGTGGGTGGTGGCGGCGGCTACGGACCCTATATTTCCGCGCTAGCGGTGGCAGGGGGCACGTTGTATGCCGGCGGCGACTTCACGACGGCGGGTGGCAGCGCGGCCAATTACGTCGCCCAATGGGACGGCGGCACTTGGTCGGCACTGGGTTCGGGTATGAGCTATCGGGTTGAGGCACTGGCGGTGTCGGAGGGCACGTTGTATGCCGGGGGTTGGTTCGGGACGGCTGGCGGCAGCGTAGTCAATTACATTGCCCAGTGGAACGGGAGCAGTTGGTCTCCGTTGGGTTCGGGAATGAACAACGTTGTGTTCGCGCTGGCGGCGTCGGCGGGCAAATTGTATGCAGGGGGGAATTTCTCGGTGGCCGGCGGTAGTGCGGCCTATGCCGTCGCGCAATGGAACGGGAACAGTTGGTCGCCGCTGAGTTCGGGTATGGACAGCCCCGTCTTCTCGCTCGTGGTGTCGGGCGACACGTTGTATGCTGGGGGCAGCTTCAGGAGGGCGGGTGGCAGTGCGGCCAATTACATTGCGCGATGGAACGGGACCGGTTGGTCGGGGCTGGGTTCGGGAATGAACGGCTACGTGGAGGCGCTGGCAGTGTCAGGGGGCAGGTTGTATGCGGGGGGTAGGTTCACCACGGCGGGCGGCAAGGTCTCGCCTTATGCCGCCGAGGCGGTTCTCGTTTGGCCTCCAATTCTGAGTGGTCCGCTACATAATGGAGATGGCAGCATGACTTTGAATTGTTCCACCGACACCAATTATTCAACCCGCGTTTACGCGGCGACGAACCTCACCCCGCCCGTCCTCTGGCAGCCCATCTGCACCAACGTCACCGGTGGCCTCTGGCAGTTCACAGACACCAATGCGAGCGGGAACCCAGCAAGATTCTACCGCCTCACCACGCCATAATGTTTCACCCGCATGGCACGTCGCCGGGATGCCAGGCAAAGGTGATCAGACGGTCGGAGTGGAACGGGTTGGAGTAGTGGCGGTAGCTGCCGGGGGAGGTGCGCACCAGTTCACAGCCGATTTCACGCAGCCGGCGTTCGAGGTGCCGGCAGGGCCAGGAGGGCTACTTGCCCATGCTCAGGCGGCGAGCACGGCATCCGCTGGGACGACCCGTGCCTGGGCTGCTCCACACACGCAGTAGGCCAAATGCCCCTGCACGTCCGGCTCATCGGTCCCGGCGGGGTCGTCCTGCACGAAACCGCCCGCGGCTCAATCGCTGAGAAACCAACATGCCTCGCCCGGCAAACAAGTCCTGTCCTGCGCCCTCAAGGCGCAGTGGGGTGCATACCCTTCACAGGCGCCCGTGCGCCTCGACCAGATCGCGCATCAGCGTGATCCGCCGCTCCTCGGCGCCGGGGGGCACCTGGTCACCCGCGTTGGCGATGAACCGGAAGGTCGTTTGCTTCTGCGCCAGCCATTCCAGGACCTGGGCTTCAAAGAGATCGAGGGGAACTTCAGGCCGCCACAAGTCCGGCGATATGCCGCCCGAGAGAATGAAACGGTTCCCCGCCTCGGCGCGGCACTGGGCGGGCGTCAGATCGCCCATCGGCGTGGGCGTCACCGCGTCCGCACAATCGGCGCCGGTGTCACGGACCATACCGAGCGCGCCGCGGAGCCGGCCATCAATGTGAACCGCAACATATTTCCCCGCCGCGTGCAGCCGGCCCACGGCTTCCCGGTAAAAGGCGGCCGACCAACGGTTGAAGAAGGCGGGGGACTGGACATCGCTGGAAATGTTGTCGCCCATGATTACTACCTCTGCGGGTGAAGTGCAGACCAGATCCACCAACTCCAGGAGGTTGGCATTGACGACATCCACCGTCTCGCGCAAGGCCTGCGGAAAGTCCGCCGTGGCGAAGGCGACGGCTTCGATGCCCATCCAGTAATTGAGCAGATGGCCGATGGCGCTGTAGCCAAAGGGAAGATAGACCACCCCGAGGTCGCCGACGCACTCGTCCCATTGCCGGAAGCGATCCCAATGGGGCACAAACCGGCGCCGGGCCATGGCCTCGCCGAAGACCCGGAGCCCGGCTTCGTCGGAGAAGCCCCAGCGGCTGATCGGCCAGGAATAGGTTTGCTCCTGCCAAACCCGCGCACGCTCGATAGAGCCGAACCGGGTTTCCATGCGCCAGAGGATTTCCGGCACGCCATCCTTCCACCGCTTCTCCGTCGTGACCCTGACATCCTCGGGATAGATGACGGAATAGAAGGCCGCCAGGTTCGGAAGATAGAAGCCAACCTTCCGCTCGCGGTGACAGGCGATCAGGTCGTGCTCCGGGTCCACGTAAGCCATGCTTAGGTCCCAGGGTTTCCGCGCGCGGTGGTAGAACCAATGGGAGAGGTCGAGCATGAAGGGCACCACATCGGGTTTCTCGCCCCGGTAAACCGCCAGAATGCGTTCGCGTAAAGTCATTGCTTAGGCTGGCCTGACTGACGGTCCAGATTGAACGGTGCCGGTGCCAGCGAGGCAAGAATTCAATGGCCCGGGGCGCGGGGCGGATCTTGACACCACCACCGCTGTCGGCAATCGGGACGTGCGCGGAGCGCGGCTGTCCTCAGCCGCAGCACGTGCGTAAGGGAGTGGCGCTCGGGACAACGGGGCAGGCCCGCATTGTCGGGGCTGCTGCGGCTGAGGACAGCCGCGCTCCGGTGGCGGTGTCGAGATGCGCTTCGGGGTGCGCTCCGTTCAAATAAGTGCTTTGCGGCGGGCGCGCACGTCCGCATAGTAGCGCGGCAGATGATGCCGTTGCCCACCATCCCGACGCGAGCCTGGCTCTGCGTAGCCCTGCTTTGGTTCGTTGCGCTGCTGAACTACCTCGATCGCATCATGCTCACGACCATGCGCCAATCGGTGACCGAGGCGGTCCCGATGTCCGACGCGCAGTTTGGCTTGCTCACCTCGGTGTTCCTGTGGGTGTATGCCGGGCTGAGCCCCTTTGCCGGTTTTCTGGCGGATCGCTTCAGCCGCAGCCGCGTCATTGTTGGAGGTCTGCTGGCGTGGTCCGCTATCACCTGGCTGACGGGCCAGGCCAGGACGTTCGATCAACTCCTCCTCGCCCGCGCGCTGATGGGCGTCAGCGAGGCGTGTTACATCCCTGCCGCGATGGCGCTGATCATGGACTATCACCGCGGCCCGACCCGGTCGCTGGCCAACGGCATTCATGTCAGCGGCACGTTCGTCGGTGCCGGCCTGGGCGGCCTGGGCGGGTGGCTGGCGGAACGGCACGACTGGGGCTACGCCTTCAGGCTCTTTGGCCTGGTCGGCATCGTCTATGCCGTCGCGCTCGTCTTTCTCTTGCGCGATGCGCCACGGGAACAGGCCCCGGCCACGGAACTGTCCGGCCCGGCCCCGGAGACGCGGTTCCTTCCGGCGCTCAAGAGTCTGCTCAACGGCTCCTTCCTTCTGGCGCTGCTCTTCTGGGGTCTCCTGGGTGTGGTCGGCTGGGGCATCTTGGGATGGATGCCGACCTATTTCATGGAACAGTTTCACCTTGGCCAGGGCACGGCGGGCTTTTCGGCAACGGGTTATCTCCAGACCGCCGCTCTGATTGGGGTGATCTTCGGCGGAGCGCTCACTGATCGGTGGAGCCGCGCCGGTGAACACCGCCGAATTAC
This sequence comes from uncultured Verrucomicrobiota bacterium, assembly GCA_964625855.1. GTDB lineage: Bacteria > Verrucomicrobiota > Verrucomicrobiia > Limisphaerales > UBA8199 > JAPLUA01. Next base: position 35,119 of record CAZVFC010000020.1, read on the forward strand.
CATCACCGTCATCGCCCTGTGCCTGGCGGCGCCCGGCATCTTGCTGGCGGCGAAGACCAGCCTGCTTGTGGCCGCAATCGGCGGCCTCGTCCTTTACGGTTTCATGCGCTCTTTTGCCGACGTGAACATGATGCCCATCCTTTGCCTGGTCTGCGACCCGCGTTATCGCGCCACGGGTTATGGGGTGTTGAACCTGTTCGCCTGCCTGGTCGGCGGCTTAACCATCTATGCCGGCGGGGTGTTGCGCGACGCGAAAGTTGACGTCAGCCGGATCTTCGAATTCTCGGCGGTGAGCCTGCTGGCGTGTGCGGTCATCTTGTTCTTCGTCAAACCGCGCCCAGCTCCCAAGCCGGAAGATGCTGCGCTTTAGTCGGATTCAGCTTCTGACCAAGTAGGCAATGTAGCCATGAAACACGACTTCCCGTGAGCCCGCCCCAAAGACCGGCGCCAGCGTGCGTTCGCACCACGCCCGGATTCCTGCCTCCGCGACGCCTTTCTGAACAGCAAGAGCGACATTGGTCTCGGTGAGGACGTAGTTCACGTAGGCGGCCGGTGTGAGCTCCAGGCCAACCTCGAATTCCCGGTAATGGTTCAGCCGGAGGCCGGGGCCGCAGGCGCGCAGGGTGTCTGGCCGAATCTCGTTGCCAAAGCCGGCCGGCGGCGGATACCGGCGCAAAAACTCCTCAAACCACGCGTCCAAGTCCACCGTGTCGCGCAAAGTCCGCCCGGCAGCAAAGTCATACACCACCAGCACCCCCGCATCCGCGAGCACGCGCGCCGCTTCGGAAAGGAACAAGCCCAGGTTCGCGTAATTGAGTGAGCCGGCTGCCGTGATGATGTCCATGGATCGCGCGGCAACCGGCAGTGACTCGGCCCGACCGACCTGGAACGAGGCGCCCGGCGCAACCTCCGGACAAAGCTGAATCATGGCTTCCGACGGATCAATCCCCACGCATTCTCGCGCGATCAATTGCAGCGCCCGGGTGGATAAGCCCGCGCCGCAGCCCACGTCCAGGCCGTGATCCAGAAGCTCCGTCACTCGCAAGTCATCCCGCACCAGGGCAATCACCCGCGAATGCACTGGCGGGCGCGCCTTGGCGTAGCCGGCGGCCATTGAAGGCATGCTATACAGATCAAACATACGAGGAGCCCCGTCTCACACTGAGGCAGGGCTCGGTCAGCGCGAGAATAGGATCTTGGGCTGAATCGGGCAATGCGCTTCGTTGGCCGGCGCGGCAGCCGGGTTTTGGGCCTTGAAAAGGCCGGAAGCATTCCTGACATTGCCCCCATGCTGAACACGAGAATTCTCAACCCCCACCTGCTTTCATTGCTCGCGCGCATCCGGCATACCAACGCGCTGGTGATCGCCGACCGCGGCTTCCCCTTTTGGCCGGGAATCGAGACGGTGGACATCTCCCTGGAGAACGACGTGCCCACGGTGCTGCAAGTGCTGGACGCCATCCGGGCCGACTTCCATGCCGCCCAGGCTTACATGGCGCGAGAGTTCCTCCGAGAGAACACGCCCGCGACGCGCGCCCGCTTCGCGAAAGCCCTCCAGGGCGTGCCGACGACTTATGAGCCACACGTGCGGTTCAAACAGCGCGTGCCCGGCGCCATCGGCCTCGTTCGAACCGGAGACACGATCCAATACGCAAACATGATCCTGATCTCGGGCTGAGCAAACATCTTCCGCTGAGGCTATGAACAAATGCGCTTGCGCTGGCGTTTCCTGCCACACTCCCGCCGGTCCCCGGATGAACTCCTTGACCGCGGGAGTCAATCGTCGTGAGTTCCTCCGCCGGAGCGCTGCTGCCGCTGCCGCGCTCGGCCTCGCACACTGGCCGGCGATGGCCGGACCGTTCACGCGGGCGGATTTCGACAAACTCGTTCCCGCGGATAAGAAGCTCAGCCCGGACTGGGTGAAGTCGCTCACAGCCCGGGGCCAGCGCACGACCTATCGCGCGCCCGAGTTGGAGAAGATCGGGATGCCTATCGGCGGCCTGTGCGCCGGCCAGCTTTACCTCGGCGGGGATGGCCGGTTATGGCATTGGGACATCTTCAATCAGCATATCGGCACCGGCGCGGAGCACTACGCCAAGCCGCTCTCCCCCAGCTCGCCGCTGGACCAGGGCTTCGCCTTGCGAGTGGTGACTGGCGGGCAGACGTTCGCGCGGGCGCTTGATCGCACCGGCTGGCAGGATATCTCGTTCACCGGCGAATACCCCATCGGCTTTGTGGAATACGCCGACCCGGCCGTGCCTGTCCGGGTCTCGCTGGAAGCCTTCTCTCCCTTCATCCCGCTCAACACAGAGGACTCTTCGCTCCCGGTCACGGTAATGCGCTTCACCGTGCGGAACACGGGATCGGCGAAGGCCGAAGTCGAGTTGGGCGGCTGGCTGGAGAATTCCGTCTGCCTGCACTCCGGGGAGATGCATTCCCCGCTCCGGGTGAACCGCATCGTCCGCCGCCCCGGCATGCTGGGTCTGGAGTGCCGCGCTCAACCTGCTCCTCCGGGTGCCGCACCTGCGCGCCCGGACATCCCGTTCGATGACTTCGAGCGTGAGGCTTACAACCCTTGGACCGCCAGCGGCACGGCCTTCGGGTCTGGTCCGGTCACACAGGCGCAAGTGCCCGATTACCAGGGAGACCTGAACATTCATGGCCGCCGCGCCGTGAACTCCCACGCCGCCGCCCCCGAGACCGGTGTCAGCGCCCGCGACGCCGCCACCGGCCGGCTCACGAGCCCGCCCTTAACGATTGAGCGCCACTTCATCCACTGTCTGATCGGCGGCGGCGGGCACAAAGGCAAGACCTGCCTCAACCTGATTGTGGACGGCAAGACCGTTGCCTCGCTCACCGGCGCGAATGCCAACCGCATGGAGCCGCGCAGCATCAATGTCCGACGCTGGGCCGGGCAGTCCGCCCGCCTGGAGATCGTGGACGACGAGCGGGGCGGCTGGGGCAACGTCGGCGTGGACAACATCGTCTTCAGCGATCAGCCCGCCACGTTGCCCGGCCCGCTCGAACAGGCGGGCGATTTCGGCACGCTCGGACTGGCACTGCTGGAGGCTCAGAAAGGCGACCGCGCCACCGCGGATCTGGCCGACGGCAAAGCAGTCGAGCAGATGTTCCATCCTTCCGCCCCCGTCCCCCAGATGCGCCGACCCTTCGGTGAGCGGCTCGTCGGCGCGTTGAGCCGGAAGCTCTCCTTGCAGCCGGGCGCCAGCGCCACGGTGACGTTCCTGGTGGCCTGGCACTTCCCGAACCTTCGCATGGACAAGCTTCCGCCGGGGCGGTTTTACGCGAAGCGCTACGCCTCGGCGCTCGACGTCGCCGCTTATGTCAGCCGGGACTTCCGCCGACTCCGCGGCGAGACGGTGCTCTGGCATGACACCTGGTACGACTCGACGTTGCCGTACTGGTTCCTGGACCGAACCTTCCTGAACACTTCCATCCTGGCGACCTCGACCTGCTACCGCTTCGGCGATGGGCGGTTCTACGGGTGGGAGGGCGTCGGCTGCTGCGCCGGCACCTGCGGCCACGTCTGGCAATATGCCCAGGCGGTCGCGCGGCTCTTTCCCGAGCTGGAGCGCGACACGCGCGAGCGGGTGGACTTCGGCCTGGCACTCCAACCCGATGGGGCGATTCGGTTTCGGGGCGAGTTCAACAACATCCCCGCTGTGGACGGCCAGGCCGGCACGATTCTCCGGGCCTTACGCGAACACCAGATGTGCGCCGACTCGGCCTGGCTGAAACGCAACTGGCCGGGCATCAAGAAGGCCACGGAATGGCTGATCGCCAAGGATGGCGACGGCGACGGCCTGATCACCGCCAACCAGCACAATACGCTCGACACGGACTGGTATGGCCCGGTCGCCTGGCTCAGCGGGCTTTACCTGGCCGCACTGCTCGCGGCGGCGACGCTGGCCGACCAGGCCGGCGACCCCGGCTTCGCCGCCCGGTGCCGCGGCCTTGTCGAACGCGGACGGCAGCGGTTGCTCGAGGACCTCTACGACGGGGAGTATTTCATCAACCGGCCCGACCCGGAGCATCTGGATGCAATCAACTCCGGGAGCGGCTGCCACATAGACCAGGTCATGGGCCAGGGCTGGGCCTTCCAGGTGAGCCTGCCCCGCGTGCTGCCAGAAAGGGAGACCGTGTCGGCGCTCAAGTCGCTCTGGCGCTACAACTTTACGCCGGACGTGGCGCCGTATCGCGCCGCCTACAAGGCCGGTCGCTGGTATGCCATGCCGGGCGAAGCGGGCTTGCTGATGTGTACGTTCCCGCGCAGCGACTGGGACTACCCCCAGGCCAAAGGGAAGGGCGCGGAATGGGCCGCCGGCTACTTCAACGAGTGCATGAACGGCTTCGAGTACCAGGCCGCCGGCCACATGCTCTGGGAGGGCCTGGTGACCGAGGGCCTCGCCATTACACGCGCCGTGCACGACCGCTACCACGCCGCGCGCCGCAACCCATTCAACGAGGTCGAGTGCGGCGATCATTACGCCCGCAGCATGGCCAGCTACGGCGTCTTCCTCGCCGCGTGCGGCTTTGAGTGCGACGGGCCCAACGGCCACCTCGGGTTCGCTCCGCGCTTGACGCCGGAGAACTTCCGGGCCGCGTTCACTGCTCCCGAGGGTTGGGGCTCATTCAGCCAGAAGACCGAGGGCCGCTCACTGACCGCCGAGTTGGCGCTCCATTGGGGCCGGCTGCGACTCAACACGCTGTCTTTGCAGCTTCCGCCAGAGACCGCTCCTGCGCCGCACATCCGCGCCAGGCTGGCCGGGAAAACCGTGCCGACCTCGCAGCGCCGCGAGGGCCTGCGATTGGAAATCGGCTTCGACCCGCCCCTGGCGCTGGCCGCCGGCCAGGTCCTGCAAATCGAACTGAGCTGAGCCAGGCACATCACGACCGCGCGTCAAAGCCCGGACGGCGATGGCGGCCAGCGGGCGCGGAGAGTCTGCGTCGGACTCGCGCGGAACCGGCTCAACTGGCCGGAGGCGCCGGGGCGTCGGATTCTATCCAGATCGCGTCATTCATGTATTCCCGCGCGTAGGTGTAAGGCATGGAACCGCCGGGGCCGTCCTTGTTGGTGTTGCGGAAGAGAAACAGGCCGCCGCCGGGCTGGCTGGGGTCGTCGCGGTAGCCGACCAGCAGCACACTGTGGCCGTCGTAAACGGCGTCCGCCGGGCACATGCCCAGCACGCCGTCGGTCCATTTGGGTTGCTTGGGCCAGCGGAACCCGCCGCAGACCGGCCAGCCTTGATCGAGGGTGCGTTTGATGGCCAGGAACTCGGCTTCGGTCAGCCCCGTCTTGACGTTCCATTCCTTGATCCAGTGGTGCCGCAGGGCAAGGGCCAATTGGGCTTTGGCCTCGGCCAGCACTTGCGCCGACGGAACCAGGGCGGGATCGAACTCGGCGCGATAGGGCAGTGTGCTTTCCGGGCAGATTCCGTAAGCGGCATACGCGCTCCAGAGGTCGGAAAAGAAGCTGCCGTCTTCCTTCGCGCCATTAATCAGATTGGCGCCCCAGTTGAGGAATTCGACGCTGAACCGCTCCCCGTGTTGCCGCTTGGAGGCCGCCGCAAATTCCAGGGCGCCCACCAGCGTAAAGACCGAACAAGTCCCACGCTTGCCCTGCTTGAGCACGTCGAGCCCCCACTTTTCGAACCTGGGCCGCAAGTCAGCCGAAGCCGGGAGCCCCGCCGTGCCGCCGGGTGAAACCGGCGCCGGCGTGGCAGGCGGCTCCTGCGCCTGTGCCCGGAGCGGACAGAGCCCGAGCCCGAGCAAGACGAGGACAGCGAAGCCGGCGCCGACGACGGGCCGGCGGCGAACCGAGTGAGTTGTAACAGCATTCATTGGTTGAAAATACCCGGAGCCTTGCCGGTCATCAGCGCGGACGCAGGAGGCCGGCCGCGCCCCCGCCCATGCGCGCCATCATCTTCTGGAACTTGCCCATCTTCTTCATCATCTGCTGCATCTGGCTGAAGCGGTTCAGCATGGTGTTCAGCTCCGTCACGGTGACGCCGCTGCCCTTGGCGATGCGCTGACGCCGGCGCGCGTTGAGGATGTGCGGGTTGTGCCGCTCCTGGAACGTCATCCCGCAGATCATGGCTTCCATGTGGCGGAATTCCTTCTCCTGCTTGCTCAGGTCCGCCCCCTTGAGGGCTTCGGCCCCGCCCGGCAGCATGCCCACGATGGATTCCAGCGGCCCGAGCTTCTTCATCTGGCGCAGTTGATCCAGGAAGTCCTCCAGCGAAAACCGGCCCTTGCGCATCTTCTCTTCCATGCGCTGGGCCTCGTCGAAGTCCACCGCCTCCGCGGCTTTCTCCACCAGGCTCACCACGTCCCCCATCCCCAGAATCCGCGACGCCATCCGCTCCGGGTGGAACGGCTCGAACTCGTCGAGCTTCTCCCCCACGCCCGCAAACTTGATCGGCTTGCCCGTCACCGCCCTCAGGCTCAGCGCCGCCCCGCCGCGGGCGTCGCCGTCGAGCCTGGTCAGGATCGAACCGGTGATATTCAGCGCCTGGTCGAAATGCGTCGCCACGTTCACGGCTTCCTGGCCGGTGGCCGCATCCAGCACCAGCAGCGTCTCCTGCGGCTTGACCAGGTCCCGCAGCCGGACCAGCTCCTGCACCAGCGGCTCGTCCATCTGCAGGCGGCCCGCCGTATCGAAGATCAGCGTGTTGCGGTTATTGGCCCGGGCGAAATCCAGCGCCTCCCGCGCGATCTTCAGCACATCGGTCTCCCCCTTGTGCGCAAAGACCGGCAGCTCCAACTGCTGCCCCAGCTTCTCGAGCTGATCCATGGCCGCCGGCCGGTAAACGTCCGCCGCCACGAGCACCGGCGTGCGCCCCTGCTTATGCAGCAGCCGCCCCAGCTTGCCGCTCGAAGTGGTTTTGCCCGAGCCGTGGAGGCCGACCATGAGCACGCAGCTCGGGTTGCCGCTGAGCTGCAGCCCGGCGTTCGCGGAGCCAAGCAACTCCACCAGCTCGTCGTGGATGACTTTGATGATCTGCTGCCCCGGCTGAATGCTGGCGACCACTTCCTGGCCGAGGGACTTGGCTTTGACCCGCTCGATGAAATCCCGCGCCACCTTGAAATTAACGTCCGCCTCCAGCAGCGCCAGCCGCACCTCCCGCAACGCGTCCCCGACGTTGGCCTCGGAGATCTTGCCGAGGCCGCGCAGGTTCCGGAACGTGTTCTGCAGTCTGCCGCTTAACGAGTCGAACATGGGGGCAGATTAGGCCAGCAAGTGCGGGTTGACAAGGGCGAGCCGGTTTGCCACATTGAGCGCTCGCCTCCGGCGCCGGGTGAACTTGTGGCGGAAGAGCGGCAGGGTTGACAGCGATGAGGAAGCGGGTTCCGCTTCCCCTCTCAACCCCCGGCCCTCGACCCCCTCCGTGGTAGGATACTCAAGTGGCCAACGAGGGCAGACTGTAAATCTGCTGGCTTACGCCTACGAAGGTTCGAATCCTTCTCCTACCACCACCTTTAAACCCCAGGGAAAGCACCCGTTTCAGCCAATAATAGCAAGGGTTTTCTGCATATCCCCCGTTTTTGGGAGCTCGCGTTTCCTTCCCTTATGTGCTTTTCCGTTCCCCTCTAATACGTTGCAGAACAAGCATACAAAAAGCATACAAGCTGGTTTCCGTGTCGAGCGTGTCTGGCGCGAGCAAGGGGTATCGGGACACACCCCAGACAAGCCCGCCTTGGCCTCAACCGTGCTACTGAACAGGAGTCCAGTATGCCGGAAATGGGGCTTTCCCGCCCCCCAGAACGCGCCGGGGGTATCGCGGAGTTAGCGGACAGGCCGGAAAGTCTCGCCACAGGAAGACTACTTTTTCTGCGTCGGACCGTCCCGGCCGGGTGTGGCGGCACCCCCGGAAAGAACGGCGGCCCCGTCGCGTTTGCCGCCCCGGCTTAAACCAAGGCTGAATGCGGGTAAGTTGGCCTTTGGCCATCGCTGCCTGAGGCTTGCGGTTCCGCCTGCCTTGGGCCAGAATCTACTTGGTCGCTACAGGCTGTGCTGCTCACCAAGCATATTGACTGGCGCAGTCTCGACCAGGGCGCAGTCTTCACCGGCTGCGCCTTTTTTGCGGCATTGGATTGACCGCTGGAATCAGGCTTGGCAATCCCTCGGCAGGGGCGCATAGTCGCGAACGGTCGCCCAACATCAAACGAAAGGTATCATGAACAATTCGTTCTTCAGTCTTGTGTCGTCCTCTTCCCAGTCCGCGAAGTCGCCTTGCGCGCTGGGTCTTCTGCCCCGTGCCTTACGAGGTGGCGTATTCGGCCTCATCTGCCTTTTCAGTGGAATTGAGGCGCGGTCTGCGGATTGTATCTTGCCGCTACCTGGCTTGGTTGCCTGGTGGCCGGGCGATGGCAATGCCAATGACATGGTGGGCACCAACAATGGAGTTTTGGAGGGAAGCGTGGCGTTTGCTGCCGGTGAGGTCGGCCAGGCATTCAGTTTCGACGGCACGAATGCCCATGTGGTTGTGGCGGCTTCCTCCAGCTTGCATGTGGGTGCTGGTAGCGGATTGACGGTCGAGGCTTGGGTCAAGCCGGAGGACGTTTCAATTGGCCAACCCCTGGTGGAGTGGAACGATGGCTTTTTTGATGCACACTTCTGGATTTCGTATCCAAGCCCTGGGATGCTCTACGCTAATTTGGTTGACACAAGCAGGAATTACCACGTGTTTGCTTCTGCCGGAGGGCTTTTGACTCAGGGGAGCTACCAGCATGTGGCGTTGACGTATGACAAGAGCAGTGGGACGGGTACCTTTTTCGTGAACGGGGGCGTGGTGACGCAGCAGAACCTGGGGAGTTTTACTCCGGAAACCAGGCACGCCCTGTACCTTGGCCTGCGGCCCTCTGGTGGCGTGGTTACGCGGTTCGCTGGGCAAATGGACGAAGTTTGCGTATATGACCGGGCGCTTTCGGTGGCGGATGTCCAAGCCATCTTCAACGCCGGCAGTGCCGGCAAGTGCCAGATACCGCTGATCACCTCTCAGCCACGAAACCAAGTCGGCTATTGGGGAAAGAGTATTGCGTTCAACGTTCATGCGTTGGGTGGCCCGCCGCTGGCCTATCAGTGGTTGAAGAATGGCACCCCAATTGATGGAGCAACTGGACCATCCATTGTGTTGACCAATCTCCAAATGACGGATGCAGGCAGCTACTCGGTTGTGGTCACCAACGCTTACGGCAGCATCATCAGCAGCAAAGCATACCTGACGATGAACCCGGCAGGCGTGTCTCTCGCCCTATACGCGGGTGTCACGATTGATGGCGTGCCGGGGTTGACCTACGGCATCCAGTACACCACCGACCTAAGCAACACGAATAGCTGGCAGGGCGCAGCCAACGTCACGCTGAGTGTGCCGACCATGCTTTGGTTTGACGTTCAGCCCGCAACCCCGCCGCAGCGCTACTACCGCGTGGTGCCGGGGCCAATCACCATTCCGTAAGCCGCAGCGCGAGTCCTCCTGACTTCGACTTGGGCGCAGTCGCCCAGGCGCAAGCCGGAATAGAGCCCCAGGGCCAGCAACATCTGCAACTCGCCCTTGGCGCTCTGGCAACCGGTCTTGAGCTCGTCAACGGTCAGCTCGCGCCGGCTGTGGGTGACCAGGCGCTTGCGTTGGATATTCTCCCAGGGGTTTTCCTTGAGCTTGGCCTTGTGCTTCTCCACCCCGGAAAACCAGCGTGAGCAGGTTCAAGTGCTTGTTGCAGGTGTTCGGGCTCAGTCGCCCGCCGTTCAACGTGCCCGCGTGTTCTTCCGCAATGTCCTGAGTCACCGCGCGCAGTGTGAGCAGGGCGGGATGCTTCTCCTTCATCCACTCCGCGAACGCGCCCCATTGGCACTCGTATTGATAGAGGGTCTCCGGGCCGGAGCCGGGGCGATCAGGCGACGCGCTTGCGCTTCGGGAGGTCGAGTGGTGGTATAAGGCGTGGCTCGCTGTGACGGAGCAAAGGCATCCTGGATCGCTCCGCCGGGGCGTTTCGCTGCCCAAGAGATATCTGTATCCCACGGAAACCAACTATTTGGCCGGGATTTCTGAGTGAGCGCGGCGGCTTTGCAGGGCGTCCACCAGGAGGGCGGAAGAGGCTTTTCGGGTCATCGCAGAATTCTGTCCCCAGGATGACAGCTTCCGACAATGGCACACGAATCTCGCGTCTCCATAACCTATTAGCCATAAGACCTCGTCCTTCGCCTCGCCAGCCTGAGCCCAGTCCCACAGCCGTCGCCTCCCGCAAGCCCAAGCTCATACCTGCGTAGTACCTCCGTTGCTCCTCCGTCGCTCCTCCGTGGTTCCTCCGTTTTCGGGACGGAGGAAGGACGGAGGAAGGACGGAGGAGGAACGGAGGAAGGACGGAGGAGGAACGGAGGAAGGACGGAGGAACCATTGAGCCGTTGGCGTGCAACTGGCGAGTCCAGACTTCCAGCCACGGCGCTGCCAAAGGAGCCAGACCATGGCCAAAATAGTGGCCTAACCAGCAATTCCACAGATACTTACCGGCCAATTAGCGCCGGCGCCCAGGCACAGATCAAGTCGGAACACGCGGCTTGGGCTCGAGTTACTGCCGTCCCACTGGCGGCAAATGGTCCCCCGACCCGGTGTCAACTCACACACACACTATTCGGATGAAACGCCTTTGCACGGGGCGTGGGGCTGGGTAAACTTGGCGTTGATGAAGGCACAGCATTCATCAGCGGTGGAGACCTCTTCGGATAGCCACCCTCTCGGGGTGATATTCAGGTCTGCATGATCACTTGTTGAGGCATCCATGAGACGGCTCGCTCTGATTTGCCTGTTCACGGTCGGCCAGATTCTTGCGGCTGACGATACGAACCTAGTCGCCGCAGGAGACTGGTCCCAGCCGAGTGCGACGCCAGAGGGTTCCGCCATCCGAGGGCGTTTGTTAATCTGCGACACTCCTGCCCACGCCGGTGCCGAGCCGGACCGGTGGACGGACACTGCGGTCTATTTGGAACTGCAGGAGTTTTCGTCTTCCGTAAGGTCGGTGAGAGTTTACTGCGAGCTGAACAGGTGGCGTTTTCTCGACCCTCACCCCGGACTGCGCTGCGAGCTGCGTGACCGCAAGGGCAATCTTGTTCCAGATTCACCCGGCGGATTCGGCGGCGGGATGCCGGAGTCTTGTTGGGTGACGCTTCAGCCCTATTGCAGCGTCCGGATGCGCGCCAGTGTGTTTGGGGGAGGCCGGTTGAAGGATGGCGGCCTCGCGATTTGCCTGGCGTCGCGAGGCTGGTGGGATGTACACCCCAACGCGACCAACGAGTATTATCTGTCAGGCACCTTCACGGCCACCGCCCCGACGAATCAGTGGGGCATGGTGAGCACTAAAAATCGCGACGTTTGGTACGGCACTCTTGCGCTGCCGGCAGTGAAGATTCCGGCTAAACAGCCATGACGAGCGGGGAAACGACAGGTCAATGGCATGCAGAAGGCCGTCAGATTACTTTCTCATCGGCAGGTGCGAAGAATCTCGCGTGGGTAGCGCTAGACGGCCTTTAGCCTATGGACTCCTTGTTTCTACGCTTGATCTTCACCTTGATTGGGTGTTCGGCGCTTTCCAGCAGGGCCGATTTGGTGACTTACAGTTACACCGGAACTACAGCGAGTCACGATTCTACCATTTCGGCATGGTTTCAGTTTGACAGCGACGCAATGTCTGACGGTGGTGTGGGCTTTTGGGAGATTTCCCAATACAGTTTTCTCGTGGCAGGCAGCATCGACACCTTTAACGGGCAATATGATCGATTCATGGGGGGTGGGATCCGCTTCAATACTGACGTTCCAGGTCCGATGAATCTACCGGTGAAGAACTACCTGATCATGCTAAACTCCGAGACGCATAGCTATGTTCGGGCTAACATTTACGGAGATTCGGATTTATTTGTCGGTGGCATAGACGCAACGGGGCCGCCCATCTATTCTGGACATTGGGAGTTTGTGGTTGTACCGGAGCCTGGATCGTTGCAGTTTTGCTGCCTTTTTGCGGGCTGCTGGTGGGCTATGACTCGGCGATTCGCTTCACAGTCCAGTCACAGCAAAGCCCTGATGGCCCGCCGGGTTAGCGGCGGCGAGTGAGTTGGGCGGTTGCGGAACAAGGCGCCTGCACCTAACCGCCGCTCCCTCTTTCGTGGCCTCATTCGTCGGCATGACGAATGGCACCGTTGGGATCACGAGAGCGTGATTGGGCAGATAGCAAACTGCACCCGCTAAGGAGAAACGACTGCCCGCTCCCGCAGGCCATCAACCAGTAATAGACCCCTATGAATGAAGCCGGAGCTGTCCCCGCAGCCCCTTCGAGCGATTCGTGGTAAGTTGCCCCTCGTTGCGCGCACCAACCCCGGCTTGAGACCACGGGAGTTTTGGGCAAGTCGGCCCTTGGCTCGTCTTACGGTCGCTTGCGGTTACACCTGTCTTCCAAGCTGCTTTGGATGGCTGCTTGCCAATCCTGCGGCAGGGGTGGATAGTCATAGGTAGCGGTTCAGCATAGATCGAAAGGCCATGATGACACTCGTCCCGCTCGTGATTGCTCTGGGTCGTTCTCGCCTCGTGCGGCCAGGGAACAGGAAGATGCTCGTGTTCGCAGCAATCGCCGTGACTGGCGGTTTAGGCGTATTTGCCCAAGGCACGATCTACTTCAACAACTTGACGCCCAGCGTCCGGACGCATATCTATGCGCCGCTTGCCAGCGATCCAGAGCGCTTTCAAATCGGCAACGGTATCAGCGACTTTCCACCGGGGACGACCAGTTGGGCGGAGTGGACACCCATCGGCGCTGCCGGCAACAACGTCCAGTATGGCGCCAATACGACCTTAGCCGCACTCCTGGCGGCTCCGGGGTTGAATCAGCCTGAATCCAGTTTGCAGCCCGCGACGGCCGGTGGGGTCACGAGCTTCCGCTCGGGCGACTATGCAGGCTTCATTCAGGGCACGGTAGCAACTTTCAACAATATCCCTCCGGACTATGCGCAGGGCGCGACGGTCGAAATGGTCGTCTGGGATAACAGTAGCGGGAATTATCCGGCCTGGACGGAGTCGCTGAGGGGTGGGGCCCTCGTTGCATTCGGCTCTTCCGGCCGGCTCAACATGACTGCACCAATCGGTGGGCTCAATCACACTCCGCCATCTCTGCCGAACACCCTGCGGAGCTTCAACCTGGGGCGAGTCCCCGAACCTTCCACGTTCGCGCTGGTGGGCCTCGGTGCTGCCATGCTGATGATTCTGCGTCGGCGCGCGGGTGATCAGCATCGCCCACAAACGCGCGCAGTCTCCGGCGGCGGCGTCTTTGCGAACCGGTCGCGCGCTTCGGCGTGACGGTGATGAGGCGTGACTTGGACTGTTCCGGGCGCCAGAATCATTCCCGGGGCATCCTGTGCGCAAGGCGCGGCCCTGAGAATCGGGCTCGAGAATCCAGCCGCAAAGGCGGTGATTTCACCCGCGCCGCTTGTTCCCCGTTCCTGGACTCGATGATGGCACTCAGAATCACTATCTATTCGCTGGGTTTGTTGATGTGGGTGCTGACGTGGTGCCGATTTACGTGCAATGGCGCCATGACTCCCGGCACGCAGATGGACACGCCAAAGACAAGGCTTCCCGGCGACGAATCGGTCGAAGTGCTCTCGCAAGAAGGGAAGCTGCTGCCACTGATGCTCGACCAGTCCATCGCCGCGCACCTGAACGCCGCGCCGGTGCAAACTCAGGCGTGGGCCGTCCGGACTTTATTCCACCCGCCGCCGAGTGGAAACTACCTGACCAACGCGCTGAACGTGGCGTGGTCCAACACGTTCTCGTTCAGGCGATGCCGGGGCGTGACGGCCATACCGTCAGGAGTATGGTCGGGCGCCAACCCTACGGTGCGGGAGAACACCCAGTGCCGGGGAGTGCTGGTGTCGCCGAGGCACATCCTGAACGTGAGCCATTGCGGGTACTGGGAGCGTCAGACGTTCGGTCCTGGCAACTACGTTCGGTTCATTGGGACGAACAACCAGGCACACCTGATCGAGCCGCTGGCCAAGGTGCAGCTTGCCATCCCTGGCAACGGGTACACCGGCACCAATGGCCCATTTCCGCATATTGAAGTGATTCTGTTGGCCGAGGACGTCCCCGGCGACGTGCAGCCGGTGAGATTCTGGCCGACGAACGTTACGGACTACACAACGACGCCGTCCACGCACTACCAGTGGCGGACGTTCACGGTGTGCCAGCACAACGTAGCTCTGCCGCAGGCGGGTTACCACTACGTGCCGTGGTCGGGGACGACTGCGCAGCCGCTCTACACGGAGTCCACGACGCCGAACTGGCATGACTCGGGGCACCCAACGAACTACGTCCACGGAGGGGACTCGGGCTCGCCGACGTTCAGCGTGTTCGGCGACGAGCTGGTGTGCGAGAGCTACCTGAACCGGCTGAACCGCGACCTGATTAACGGGGCGATGCACTATATCTGGACGAACAACGGGCTTCCGTCCGAGACATGCTACCAGTTGCAGGTGGTGGAGCTGAGCGGCTACCGGAAATTGCGATGAGCCGGCGGAGGGAGCTTTACGAATCGGGCTTCACCGGCACCGCTCCCCGGGTCTAGTTTCACGATTGGGGCTTCGACTTGATCGCCTCATCCAGCAGTTTCAGGAGCGCATCTTTCTTGAGCAATCCCACGCTGGTCTTGACCACCTTCCCGTCCACGATAACCAGCAACGTCGGGATGGCGCGAATGTCATGTTTCTGGGCGAGTTTTGGCTCTTCGTCAACGTTCACCTTGCCAAAAACCACGTCCGGCCTCTCCACGGCAGCCTCGGCGAAGATCGGGTCCATCACCTTGCACGGCCCACACCAGGCAGCCCAGAAGTCCAGAACGATGGGTTTGGTTGACTCCTTGAGGAGCTGATCGTAAGACCCTGTCGTGACCACTACCCTGGCATCTGGCCTGGCGTCTGGCTTCTCAGTCTTCGTGCAGGCCGGTATCGCCGCGAGGGAAACCAAGAGCAAACTAAAGAGGATTCGTTGCATGTTGTGTCGGCATATTCTCGCATGGATTCGGGTGTTGCGCCAGAGGTTAGAAACGTAAACCTCAACGGCAAGCCTGCCTCAAGCTGCAAGTGAGGGTTCGCCGACTCGCCCGTCACCCGTCACTAGTCAGCCACTTCTTTGAAAGCCCTTGCGAGGGTGAGAACCCTTTTCGGGTCAATCGCTGCCGGTCGTTCGGCGACGGTGAAAACATGATGAACCGCGCGAAGCATCGCCGGATCCACGGAGAACAGGTGTTCGTCCAACCCCTCCATCATATCCTTTCTCAGAAACAACCCCGCGTGGCGGCCAATGTAATCGTAAATGGATAGAAACAGCTCGGCCTTTTGGACGGCCTCGGTTTGATCTTGATAGGAATCACAAAAATACTCGACGACACGCGCATTGTGGGCACGGCTCGTGTGGGCATTTCCCACAGGCCCGAACCGCGTGGTGTATTCCCACTGGCAGACCATTCTCATGGCCTGGATCTGGTCCGCAAACTCCTCGTACGGATACCGAAAGCGCGTTGCCGATGATGTCTTCATACCAGGAGAGCATCTCCGGGAAGAAACGAGCTGGCAATCCCTGGAAGTTACGGACGACATTCCAGGCAATTTCCCGGGGGGGGGTAAACGCTCCTGGGATGACGAAGGAAGGCATGGGGCGGGGGACGCGAACCAAGTTTGCTCTCGAAGGCGAAAATCACCCGGCCCACGCCCGAAATTTGGCGGCGAAACCGAAGCCCAGGCCGAGGTGCTGGCAATCAACGGCGCCCTCCGGATTAAAGCGGCGGAATATTGGCTGAGACTGCATGAGGCGGTGGTGGGGAGTGGGCGTGGCCGGAGAACCTGAAAATCGGCCTGCAGGTGCAGAAGAAGTGAAGCGGAGTTGCCAGTGTTCGCCGGAGAAGTTGGCTGCTCTCCGTGAGGCTTTTGTTGCGAGTCGAGGTCCGCCACGGAATGAAGGCAGCCTCTTTTGAAGGACCCGCCCTACGTGTCCCCACAACTGGTGACATGCAGGGGACAATGGATCAGGTATTCTGGAGCCGTTCTCAGTTAAACGTGTGTCAAAGAAGCCGGTTAAGCCCGGCTTTTTTGTTGTACGGAAACCTCAACGGGTTTCCTTCTCACTGTTCCTGTTCCATCTTCCCTCCATGTATTGAGCCAGTTAGAGAGGGATCCAATCGAGGGTGCCGGCGTTGTTTTCCAGTGGCCTGAGCGGCGGCTTTCTGGTAAACGCAAGGTTAGCTATGTATAAATCGCGCCTGTTTACACGCCGGGATTTTCTGAGAACCTCCATGGCTGCGCTGGCGACCGTCAGCATTGTGCCGCGCTGCGTTTTGGGCGGGCCGGGAGTCACTCCGCCCAGCGAGATCTTAACCAAGGCGGTGATCGGGGTCGGTGGGATGGGACGCGGCCACCTGACCCGGATTAACCCAACCTCAAAGCTGTTGGCCATTTGCGACGTGGACGCGAAGCACCTGGAAGCCGGGCTTAAGATCGGCGGGCCGGATGTGAAAGGGTATCGAGATTTCCGCGAGGTGCTGGCGCGGAAGGACATTGATATCGTCCATATCCCGACTCCGCCCCACTGGCACGCGCTGATCTCGGTCGCGGCGGCCAAAGCGGGCAAGGATATTTGGTGTGAAAAGCCGATGTCGCGGACTATCGGCGAGGGCGAGGCCGTCCGAGCGGCCATCGCGAAATATGGCCGAATCTTCCGGCTGAACACCTGGTTCCGGTTTGAGGGCGCTTTTTACGGCGTGGGCGTCCCGGTGCGCTTGATCAAGAAGGCCGTGCAGAACGGGTTGTTCGGCTGGCCGCTCAAGGTGACGCTGGGTGGCCCGACCGGTTTCGATTGGAAGCAGAAGGAATGGTGCGGTCGCACCGACTTGACCCCGCAGCCCGTCCCTGCCGAACTCGACTATGATATGTGGCTGGGACCGGCACCGCGGAAGCCGTACCACCCCCACCGGGTGCATGCCACGTTCCGCGGCTATTGGGATTATGACGGCGGGGGCCTGGGCGACATGGGCCAGCATTACCTCGACCCGGTGCAGTATCTGCTCAATAAGGACAACGAGAGCCCCATCCGGATCGAAGCCGATACCGACCCGCAGGACGCCGACGCGGTGCTGCCGTGGCGGCGGATTTCCATGAAGTATGCGGATGGGTGCGAGATCATCTTCGACGGAGAAAACAAGGACAAGGACGCGGCCTTCATCGCGGGTCCGGAAGGAAAGCTCTTCAGGGACTTCGAATCCGACATTCCGGGTCTCCAAGCCAAGATCCAAGCGCTGCCCGAGCCGGAACCCCAGCTCACGGATTTCATCAAGGCCGTGAAGACGCGCCAGAAGTTCGCGCTGAACGAAATCAACGGCCATCGCTCCTGCACACTGGTCAATCTCGCCAAGATCGCCGTTCAGACCGGACGAGTGCTGAACTTTGATACAAAGAAACAGCGGTTTATTCACGACCGGAAGGCCAACGCGCTTATCAACCAGCGGATGCGGGCTCCGTGGAAGCTGCGGGTATAGTTGCCCGCGGCCGGGGCGGTCTGCCGGGTGACCCGTCTCTCAGGAAAGCAACCACCAGGATTTGGATGATCCGTCCATCAAACGCTCTGCACAGGCCCATCCAGTGTTGAGCACGGTTGAGCGGACGGCCGGACAACGCTGGCGCAAGCCATTAATCCTTGCGCAAGATACTCCAAAGAGATAAACCGTTTCATCGTCCGACAACAAACATTGACCCATAGAAAGGCTCTACCATGTTGAATCTTACTCGTCGCAGCTTTCTGAGATACTCGATGGCCGCCGGCACCACAGTTTTCATCTGTGGCACCGCAGCTACGCATCGCGTGTTTGGAGCCAATGACCGCCTCCGGATCGGCGTGGCCGGCGTCAAGGGCCGTGGCGGGGCGCACATCAGCGGCTGGCTTGACCAACCGAACGTGGAAATCGCCTACCTGATTGACCCGGACAGCGCCGTGCTGGAGAGCAGGATGAAGGCCCTGGAGAAGAAGGTCGAAGGCAAATACACCTGCAAAGGAGTGTCCGACGTGCGCCAGGCCTTGGAAGACAAGACCCTGGACGCTATCTCCATCGCCACGCCCAACCACTGGCACTCTCTTATGACGATCTGGGCCGCTCAGGCCGGCAAGCACGTCTATGTGGAGAAACCGATGAGCCACGACATCGCCGAAGGGCGCGTGGCCTGGGAAGCGCAGAAGAAGTACGGCGTTGTGGTGCAACACGGCACCCAAAGCCGCAGCAACGCCGGCAATGCAGCCCTGCACCAGGCCATCCACGCGGGCAAGTTCGGGAAGCTGAAAATCTCATACGGCTACGCTTGCAAGGAACGCGACAGCATTGGCTTCAAGGAACCGTCCGCCCCTCCAGCCAACCTGGACTGGAGCCTCTGGCGTGGCCCGGCGGTGATCAATCAGTTCCACGCGAACTTGGTCCACTACAATTGGCACTGGTTCTGGCTCACCGGCAATGGCGAACTCAACAACCAGGGGACACACCAGCTCGACATGGCGTTCTGGGCGCTCGACCCGAAAGTCACACACCCGGTGCGCGCCATGGCCGTGGGTGGCCGGTTCAAATGGAACGACCAGGGCGAGACCCCGAACACGCTCTTCGGCATAGCGGAATACCCCAACGGCCAATACGTCTTCTTCAATGTCAGGAACGTGAACTACCCGGGCTACCAGCGCCAGGTCACGAATGAGTACTATTTCGAAGACGGCGGCAAGATTGTGGGCGGCAAGTACTTCGCGAAGGGCGCGGAACAGGGAGAGAAAGTTTCCGTGCCACCCGGGAAGGTCACCCCAGGGGGCAACTGGGGCAGTTTCATCACCGCCTGCCGCGCGGGCAAACCGGAGCTGGCGAATGGCAACGCGGCGGATGCGCACCATAGTTGCCTCTTAGGCCATGTGATCAACAACTCCTACCGGCTGGGCCAGAAAGTGCCGTTCAACGCCAAAGCCGGCCGTTTCGGCGACAACAAGGACGCCTACGAGCATTTCATGAAACTTCACGCCATCATGAGCGAGGGGGTGGGCGTGCCTGAAAACGGAGCCGAGTACATTGTTGGCCCCTGGTTGACTTTCGATCCCAAGACCGAGCGGTTCGTCGGCGAACATGCTTCAGCGGCGAACAAGCTGGTAAAGGACGCCAATCGGGCGGGCTTTGAAGTGCCAGCGCCGGACAAGGTCTGAGCAGACGCGACGGCCGTTCGGCCCTTGGCAGGCTCGCCCAGTGACAGACACCGGCAACGACCGCGGCGCACGCGGAATTTCGGACGCTTGCCGGAATCTTGTGAACGTCCGCAACTGCACCTGTTGCCCACGCGCTTGTCGGGCCGACCGATGCTTCGAACCGGGATGGTGCCGCACGGGAGATGAATTCGCGATTTCTTCGATATGCGCGCACCGGGGCGAAGAACCGGTTCTGAGCGGCCGGCACGGCCTCTGCAACATCTTCTTCGAGCACTGCAATCTCCAGTGCATCTACTGCCAGAATTACCAAATCTCGCGCAATGCGACTCCGGCCGGCCCGGCGCGGTCGCTCGACGACGTGCTGATCGAAATCGAAGCAGTGCTGGCCGGCGGCGCCAAAGGAGTCGGCTTTGTGTCCCCCTCGCACAGTATCCCGCAGATGTTGCGGATCATCAACGCTCTGCGTGCGCGCGGTCATCGCCAGACCCTTGTCTACAACACGAACGGGTACGACCGAACCGATATTATTCGCTCGCTTGAGGGAACGATGAACGTCTATCTCCCCGATCTCAAATACATGGACGAGGAACTCGGGCGGGAATACTCCAACGCGCCAGACTATCCGGCGGTCGCCACCGCCGCGATCCGCGAGATGTTTCGCCAGAAGGGCGCGAATATATCTCTCGACCAGCAGGAGCTCATTGAGTCGGGATTGATCATTCGGCATCTGGTGCTTCCCGGTCAGGTGGAGAACTCCAAGGCCGTACTGCGCTGGATCGCCGACGAGCTCTCGCCGTCGGTGCACGTCTCGCTGATGTCGCAGTACTATCCGACTCCGGCGGTGCGTGATCATCCGCTATTGGGCAGGACGCTCTATCCGGAGGAATACGGCGAGGTTGTCGACGAATTCGAGCGCCTCGGCTTCTGGCGTGGCTGGGTGCAGGAACTCGGCAGCCCGCACAGCTATCGCCCCGATTTTGATCAGAGCCACCCGTTCGAGCCGGATGGACATCGGCCATGAATCTGCTGATTCTGACCGAACGCTTGGCACAGGTGATGGTTCTGAGCCTTGGCGCCGGGCCCGTTCGCACGGGACAATAACGCCCGCCGACCGGTCTCTCCGGTCGGCCGCGATGCGGCGGCGCCACTACCACGGGCGGCGTCTATTCGACCAGCGATGGCCGCGAATGAAGGCAGCATCCCACCCACTTGCAGAGCATGATAACCCGTGCTTTGTTAACCACGAACATTACAAGTCAAATCGAAGCCAAATGTAAGCAATTATGAAACGTGCCTTAATCCTCATTGGTCTGGCAGGAATCGCAGGCGCCGCCCTGGCGGCGGACATCGGCAAACCGGCGCCGGATTTCACGGCGACGGACATCCAGGGCAGGGCCCACACCCTCCAGGACTACCGGGGCAAGATTGTGGTGCTGGAATCCTACAATCTCGATTGTCCCTTCGTGCGCAACCATTACCGAAGCGGCGCCATGCAGGAGCTGCAGCGCGAGGTGACGGACAAAGGCGTAGTGTGGCTGATCGTCAACTCCGTATCCACCCGCAACCCCAGTCATCGCACCGCCGAGGCCGCCCGGAAGGAGTGGGCTGCCGAGAAGATTGCCGCCACCGCCTGGCTGGACGACAGCTCCGGCCGGATCGGCAGGGCCTACGGCATGCGAACCACCCCCCACATGTTCGTGATTGATGCCCAGGGCAACCTGGCTTACCAGGGCGCGATTGACGATCGGGCCGCCGCGGAGGGCGATCCGCGCACCGCGAAGAATCATGTGCGCGAGGCGGTTCGGAAGATCCAGGCTGGCGAAAAGGTGGCCGTCGCTCAGACCAAACCCTACGGTTGTGGTGTGAAGTACGCTGATTAGGCGGCCAACGGGTGACCGCAGACAAGAGCAATACTGCCTGGTAAACGCGTGGTAAGTCCGGGGTTGGCGCGGAGCGGTCGTTCAGGCTGACAGGAGTTCCGATGGCCGAACACGGGTCTCCGTCTTGAGGGATTTGAGCCTCTGTTGCATCTTCGCCCCGACGCGGCGGGCTCGCGTAAGTCTTAGCGAGGACGAAATGACAAGCTCGTTATGGCATCAGCCGCGCCCGGTAGAAGCGCTGGATCAAGTTCGTGTCCGGGTCAATGCAGTGGAACGTCATGTTCGTGCTCGTGAAGTGTGTTAGATCCACCCAGTCCGCCACTTTCAGGTTGGTCGTTGACTCAATGGTGTAGTGGCCCGGACTGCCGCTAACCTGCAGCTCGATTCGGCCATCGGGCGTCACGGCAATCCTTTCCATTCTCGGCTTGCTCGACTGGGTGACCGTGAGCAGCGCGTCGGCGCTGGTCACCGTCCCGGCGATATTGCTCACGACTACCGAGTAGCTGCCCGCGTCGGCGGGTTGGGCGTTCGTTACGGTGTAGGAGGCGCCGGTTGCACCGCCGAGAGGAGTGCCGTTCTTGCGCCACTGGTGGGCTGGGGCGGGCGCGCCGGTTGACACCACGCTGAAGACCGCGCTGCCGCCCTGATTGACGTTCTGGTCCTGCGGCTGAGCCGTAATCGCCGGCGCCACATTGACCGTCAGCAGCGCATCCTCGCTGGTCACTAACCCGGCGATATTGCTCACGACTACCGAGTAGCTGCCCGCGTCGGCGGGTTGGGCGTTCGTTACGGTGTAGGAGGCGCCGGTTGCACCGCCGAGAGGAGTGCCGTTCTTGCGCCACTGGTGGGCTGGGGCGGGCGCGCCGGTCGCCACCACGCTGAAGACCGCGTTGCTGGTCTGATTGGCGTTCTGGTCCTGGGGCTGAGCATCAATCACCGGCGCAACCGGAGCGCCCGTCATGGTCAGGCGCGCATCAAAGGTCGCATCACTGCTGCTGAGGCTGGACTGATGGACCTCTGCGGCGATGGTGTTCGTGCCCGCCGCGAGATGGTTGATTGGCACCGAGATGGCAAACAGGGTGGCGCCATTATCCGCTGCGTTCGTGCCAAGCGAGGTGTAGGTCGGAGCAACGCCGGCGGTGATGTTGTCTCGGTGCACTTCCACCCCGTTGAGGTAGAAGACCACGCCGTCGTCGCGCTGGTATTCCAGGAGCAGATTGGTCACACCGGCCAACGAGGAAACGGCAAACTGCTTCCGGAAGTAGTAGGTCGGATACTTATTGCCGGCGTTGGTGCCGTAACTGAGGACGGTGACGAATCCCAGGTTGGCGGTAGCGGTGTTGAAGCCAAATTTGCCTGGGCCGCTGGACCAGGTGTTGTCCGCGAAGTCAGGCGCAATCCAGTTGGTGCCCTGGTCGGTGCCGTTGTCCAGGTAACGCCACATCGCATTCGTCGGGAACAGGACGGTGACGACCGGCGGCTGTGCCACCGTAAGAGTGGGGACCGCGCTGGTCACGCATCCCAGGCTGTTGGTGACGACCACGGCATAGCCGCCGGCCTGGCCGAATTGCACATTCGTGAGCGTCAGACTGCTGGCGGTTGCCCCGGGAAGATTGGTTCCCAAGAACCGCCATTGATAACTGAGCGGTGCGATGCCGGCGGCGCCCACGGTGAACAGCGTGTTGGAACCAGCATACACAGTCTGACTTTGGGGCTGGGCGGTGATCACCGGGGGCGATGCCACCGTGAGAACCGCGACGGCGCTGGTCACGCTGCCGGCGCTGTTCGCGACGACGACCGTGTAGGGGCCGGCGTCTGTGGACTGGACGTTTGCGATCGCGTGGCTGGCAGCGGTGGCGCCGGCGAGATTGGTCCCGAAGAACCGCCACTGATAGCTGAGGGGAAACGAGCCGGCGGCGGCGACCGTAAAGCTGACATTCGTTCCCACCGCAACGGTCTGACTCTGGGGCTCGGTGGTGATCACCGGCGCAACCACGAGGTTAAGGTGAAAGACAATGTTGCCACTAGTGGTTGACCTGTAACCATACACTCCGATCTGATAGGAGCGCCCCGCCACCGCCGCAAAGCTGGCCTTGCTGGTGGTGCTGCCGTTGCCACTGTCATCGTCATAAACAACGGCGACCAGATTGGTCACCGTCTGAAGAGCCGCCGGGTTGTTGGTGTAAATGACCAGCACAGTGTCGAAACTGCTGCCGATGGTGTCCATGGTGCAGATTCCGGACGCCGGGGCCACCCAGCTCAGCCAGGCCGAGTGCGCCTTGTTGCCCCGCGGCGGCGTTGGTTCTCCCGTCTCACTGGTGTAGGTCGAGTTGTTGCCGCTGGCGTAGTTGGTGTAACCGGTGAGCACATCTCGGGACGCGAAGTTGTCCTTAAAGTTTCCCGTGGTCATGGTGACGGTGACCACGGCCGCCGAGGCTGCGCTGGAGTTGGATTCATCGCGCGCGACCGCGCTCAGCGTATGGTTGCCTGCCGTCGTGGCCGTCCAGGTCCAGACGTAGGGTGGGGTGGTTGCCGTTCCCAACAGAGCGCCGTCCACATAGAAATCCACGCCAACCACCGCCGTATCCGGGTCCGTCGCCGTTGCCGTCAACGACACCTGCGTTCCGGCGAGCACGCTGAAGCCGTTGGTGGGACTCGTCAGTGTCACCGTCGGCGGGGCCGACACCACGGTGATGTTCGCCGGCAGGGAACCTCCCTCGGCTCCCAGGTTATCAATCGCCCGGGCGGTCAAAACATGCGCGCCGATCGGGGCATTAGTCCACGACCACGTGTAAGGCGCGCCCGTCACCGTTGCCAGTTTCGTGGAGCCGTCCCAGAACTCGACTGCGGCGATTGCGCCGTCCGTATCACTGGCGGTGGCACTCAACACGATCGGGGGCGTTCGATAAAACACCTCGCCGTCCGCGGGCGCGGTCAACGTAATCGTCGGAGGCGCAGTAAACAAGTTGGTCTGCCCGGCGGTTACTCCCAAGGCGGCCCAGTTGGTTGGGTCGTTGCCAAAGGTGCTCACGAAGCGTCGCTGTAACGCGTCACCTCCGCCATCCGCGCCGGTGGGCCAGGGCGCGGTATCTCTGTACGCCACCTTGTCAACCATGATGTAGGGTACGATGACGTTGGTGCCTGTCACGTCCGGCTTGTCCGGTGACTTCAATTCGACGGTCTCCGCCGAGTTGTCCAGCTTGCCCTGCCACGGCCCGAAAATCGGCACGTTCGTTGCTACCGCGTAGATAGAACGAAATGCAGCCATTTGGTTCGTGTTGGCCGCCGGGTCAAACCCGACCACCAGGAGGCGGCCATTGGCTGCCAGCGAGGTGTTCGTTGGGAAATCGTAATCCACCGCGTTGCGGAGCCGCCAGGTGTTGGTCAGCGCCTCGGTCCCGTAGCCCGCTTCGCTCGTATAAACACAATACAATGGCACGTTGGTTCCGACGACGTTCTGCAGTTCGATGAACTCGTGCCGATCATTGTCCACCCCACCGGCCAGGTCCGGCGGGTGATACATGATCTCGGAGATGACGACAGGTCCCACGCGTGGCAAGGCGTTGTTCGTTCCCAGGGTGCTGGCGCTTTGCAGGACGAATTGCGCGTTGGTCTGGCTGTCAATGTACCGGCCGAAGGAGACGCCGTTTGGTGAGGCGGAGAGGTCCACTTCGTGCGCATAGCCCGTCAGGTTCGTGGCGGCGTCTCCCGAGAACACACAAGCCGTTTCGCCGTGCTCCGAGAGGAGGAAGCCGTTGGCGCCGGCTCCGAATTGGGTAGCCGTGAAGGTCACGAAGCCCGCCGCCGGAATGACCGTGCCGTCGGCGATGCGATACTTCCTGGGTATTTCAGCGTCGTCGGTCAGGAACCATCCCCCGATGTTCACGTTGGTGGAGGCAGGATTGTGCAACTCGATGGCATCCACCTCCGGCGGGTCGGTGTGGGCCAGCACTTCGGTTATCAACACCGGCGCGATGTCTGCCGCCGCGTCGGCCGTGCCGGGCGACCCATTCGGGCCTCCGCTGGGCCGCCAGCTTGACGGGTCGCCCCACCTGGACCAGTGCGCCTGCTCGTTCACAATGACCAGCGAGAACCCGAGTCCGTCGGTCGTTGGATACCAGGAGTTGTTGTAATCGAATTCCAGAATCTTCTCTCCCACCGCATCCTCGAGGCGCAGGGTTTCGCCCTTGCTGTCCAGCGCCCCGGTGTACTGGCCGGCGACCAGCGGGCTGCCGCCGTAGCGCAGCGCAAACGCGGCCGGGTCGCGCACCACCAGCACGCG
This sequence comes from uncultured Verrucomicrobiota bacterium, assembly GCA_964625855.1. Classification (GTDB taxonomy): domain Bacteria; phylum Verrucomicrobiota; class Verrucomicrobiia; order Limisphaerales; family UBA8199; genus JAPLUA01. Next base: position 60,552 of record CAZVFC010000020.1, read on the forward strand.
CTGCCCCGGCGCCAGGCTCGTCACCGCGCTATCAGTGAAGTTGAAGGCGACACCTGTGCTAAAGCGCACACCCGTCAGGTCCAGCGTCACGCTGGTCGAGATGTTCTTCAGCTCAAGGTATTCATAACTCTGTGCATCATAGCTGTCGCCCGCCAGCGAAGGCGGATTGTACATGATCTCGGTCACGCGGAGGAATTGCTGAGCGAGCGAGGGCGTGCCGGCAAAGCTGTTCGAGGACACTAACCGCCCAAGATCGTCGGTGAGGGTCATGACCTCGCCCCAGGCATTGAGGTGGCCGATCCAGCCCCCCTGAACGAACAAGCCCATTCCGCCGCGCGGGGCCACCGCCCGATTGCGGGAAGCGAGGGAGTTTGGGGAGACGTAGAGCGCGCTGTGGGAGGGGATCACCGTACTGTCCTGGAAGGTGTGCGAGACGCCGCCGCCCAGCTTCCAGCCGGAAATGTCCACCGCGAACGCGTTGGCGTTCGTCAGGCAGATGTATTCCTCGTCCTGGTTGCCAGAAACCGGGTTGTAGTCCCATCCCGCAATCGAGACCACCGCATCGGCCGGCTGCGGGAGCGGGAGGCCGGCATTGTTGGTCTTGTTGATACCGATGGCCAAGATCGTATTCGTGACACTGTGTTTGCCGTAGAAGTGCTGGCGGCGCTTCGCGAGGAACTCGGTGAGCAACAGGTGGACACCGTTCGTCAGATCGAGATTGTTCGGGAAATTATTCTGCCCGCCATAGGGCGGCCAGCCCCACCAGGCGCGGTCGGTGGCTGCTTCTTCGGCAATCAGATTCCGCCACGCCAGCACTTTGGCCTCCAGCGGCAACTGGTTCGTCGCTGTGCCCGGCGGCTTCACCCACGTGTCAAGCATGGTGCGCATTCGCCGCAGGAACATCTCGCGGGTCTGGGGTACTTGGAAGATCACATCGTAAAGGCGGTTCCAGTTGCCGCCGTCGGTCCACACCGTCTGCGAAGAGCCATACAGCGGATGGCTCTTCAGCGAGTCGTTTGTGACCTGGATGCCGCTCAGCGCACTCGCGTCGAGGTAAGCCGCGCCGAACGAGAGATTCATGTCGAAGGGAATAATGCGCCAGAGGTCGTCGCCGTTGTTGTCATGGTACAGGCTCATGTTGGCCCACACGTCGTCGTTCTCGTGCGCAAACCGGGCAGCGACCAGGTAACTGATGACTTGCGGCAGATCGAGGCGGTCGAAGAGGTTGGTGGCGCGCTGGCCGATAGGAAGGGACTCGGCGATGGCGTTGGCCAGGGCGACGTAATCATCGTTCGTGTCCCATTTGCGGGTCTTCTTCTCAAAGCCCCCGGTGCTGTACCCGCTGGGTACAATTGTGCCGGCCGCATTGTAGAGCGCCCCGTCGGGGTCGTAGCCCAGGCGCTCGAGCAGTTCTTCGCCCTGCACATCATTGTGGTTGGCCAACTGGTAGAACGCGCCGTTGAGTTGCAGACGATAGGGCTCGTAAAACGAGCCCGGCGCGCCCAGCACGCCGCAGAGCCAGAAAGCCAGGCCCTGCCGCATATAGGCCGGATCGGGGTAGTCGGCGGTGAACGAGGTCTTTCGGATGCGTCCGCCGGGACCGGCGTACCGGAACGGGTGCTCGCGGTTGAACTCCAGTCGGTGCGACTTCTTGTTGTAGTCGGCGGTGCTGTTGCCGCGCAGCGACATCGAGATGTTGTCGTAAAACTCACCGTCGAAGTAGAGCGAGACTCGTCCTCCCGCTTGCGAGTCGGCGCCGGTTTGCGAGGTCGTGGGTCCGGGTTGAAGGACCGTTGTGGGCGCAAACAGATGGATCACCGGAAGCTTGCTGGTGACATAACCGGGCTCGATCACGGTGCCGAGGTATTCAGCGGAGTTGGCCGGGTCAGGGAACAATGGCCAGCGCGAGGCGTTTGCCTGGCTGTCGGTGGCCGAAATATAGTAGCGCACCATTTGGCCGGGCGTGCTGACGCTGGCAGGAATGCGGGCGCTCCAAATCCCGTCGGCAGCCGCCAGGTCGCCATTAACCCCGGCGTCGTTCATCGCCACCTCCACCTCCGAGCCAAACATGACACGATACCGCATGACGACATTCGCTACCGGGTAGAACGCGGGCAGCACCTGTGCTGTTACCAGGAGGTCTTCGCCGTCGAGCGGTACGTTGGGCGCGTGTTGGACGCTGGGAATGATCGGCCCCAGCGACGACGCTCCGCCTATGTTCAAATCGCCGGGCGTCGGCAGGGTGAAATATGTCGCGCTGGTGCTCTGCGCCGAAACCGTGGTTCCGATCAGCTCCGTACCGATCAGAAACGTCGCATCCTTGTCGCTGACGTTCAGGCCCTGGAGCGCGAGCACATTTGTGCCGGCCACCAACAGGCCCTGCGGATTCCCGAGCACCAGGTCCTCCGCCACCGTGCTCGAATGCACCCCGCTGGCGGCGGAGTCCCAGGCCAGGGCTGCCGGCGCGTTGCCCTCGCCCACCTGGACGCCGTTGATCCACGCCACGAAGCCATCGTCATACTTGAGCTGGAGCCGCAACTGCGAAAAGTTGGTCGGGCTACTCACCGTGAAGGGCGCGCGCACGAATGCGGACGGTGTCAGGTTGTACATCTGAGCCTGAAGATCCGTGCCGATATCGGCGGGGTCTACGCCGTGATCCCCGGCCACGACCGCCGCGATTTCCCAGGCTTCCAACCTGCGTTCATAGATGCGGACGTCGTCCAGGTAACCCTCAAATCGCTTCCAATAGCCGTCGTGCGAGCGGCCCAGCTCGATCCGCTGGTCTGTAGGCCAGGACCAGGCGGCAGAGTTGTTCTGCGACTTGCTCAGCACGCCGTCTATATAGATGGAAATGGAACCGGCGCTGCCCTGGTCATAGACGTAGGCCACGTGATGCCAATGATCGTCGGCCACCGAGGCGGTGCTTTCGAAGGCATTTGCGTGCCCGCTGCTGTTCCGGGCCTGGACAAAAATAGTGCCATTGTCGTGCAGCACGATGACGTCGCCGGTCGTGGTCCGGCGGTCGAATATCATCGCCCCTTCGTACCCGCTCCCCGTCGCGCCCGTAGTGCGCATCCAGAACATGATCGTGCCGTTGGTGGCATCGAAATCCGTGTCCGCCGCCAGCGTGATTTGGTCCGGGTCCGCGGCCACAAACTGCATAACGCCCTGGCGGGTGACGGGGGACGACGCGGTATCGGTGCAGACGTCCACCCAGGACGCGCCAAGGTTCGCCCCGGGATGCGGCGTTCCGCCGGGCTTGGAATCTACGATCACATTGTCCACCGGGGCCGCGTCAAAGTTAAAACGCAGCGTCATTGCGTCCGGCGCCACGAGGGGATCCCCGGCTGAAAACCCCGCGCCCAGGGGACCGCTCAGCCAACTGCCGGCATTGAAGGGTTCATTGGTCGGTGCCCCGGTCCAGGAATAGTTCAGCGTGGTGCCGCCGTTGCCGGTGGCGGGAACCAGCACCCGCGCCAGGGCGCCGGTGGGAACTAACGTTGTATTGGTCGCCAGCAGTTGGAAACCATAGGACACATCCGTCAACTGGGCCGGATAGGTCGGTGCGAATTGCGTCGCGATCGAGCCGTCCGGCCGGACCAGGGCCAGGTATTCGCCGTCGGCGCTGAGCTTGAAGTTGGTGTGCAGCGTCTCCCCCGGAACGCGGCGGTCGCGGTCGGACGCGAACACGACCAGGTGTCCGCCGGGCGGCAGGTTCGTACTCGGGAACAGCCACTTGGCCGGCTTGCTGGCGTTGTCCGTCAGCGCCCAATTGAGCAGGTTGACGTTGGTCGAGCTGACATTGTGGATTTCAATCCAATCATCGTACTGGCCGTAGTCATCCGCGAGGGTCTTGCTATTGCTGGCCATGAACTCGGTAATCCGAACCTGGGCAGGCAAAGAGGAAGCAAACAGGGCGCACAGCAAGGCCAATGCGGTATACAGACTTCTCATTAGTAATTTCGATTTCCTGGTCTAAAGCGACAATTGTTCTACGCACGGATTTAGACCATGACATACTTGATGATTCCCCCGGCAACATCAAGCCTCGACCCCTGCGATTCCGAAAGGTGCTGTCGAGTTGACCAACGCCGTGCAGGAAGGGGCACACTTAAAGGTCTGTTCTGACCAGGCTGACATGTGATGTTCCCCTGCGCTCATCGGGAGAGGCTCATGACCCAGAGTATGAAGCCGGAAAGACATGCAGGGGACGCAAGTTCGGGTATTGTTAACGTGAAAGAAGGGCATTGGGAAAAAAAGAGCGGCCCGGTTACCCGAGCCGCGCTTCGAACACCCAAACAGAAAGATAAGCAACGAGTTCAGCGTCTCATGGAACTGGTTCTTCATCAATCCAGGGCAAAGCTGGATTCGAGCCCGGGGATTTACCGGGGGGCCGTTGAAATGGTTCCCCAATACGGCGTGCTTCGATATCCGAGAAGCATCTCCTCGACTGGCAGATGTGGGTTGCCTTTTGTCTCGAGAGACGCACGCCGCCGGAGAATTGCAGTGCATGATGCAATCATGTACATTGCTCGCATCACAGTGGTTGCAACCATTGAATCGATCTCCGTCCTTGCGGGCAGCGCCGGTTAGGCAACGGTGTGCGCACCGGGGACCTGAACTGAGTCACCCGATGGCCACGCACAGCCGGACAATGAGGCTGGATCGGCCTGCCGCGCCATGCGTTGGCGCACTCGGTTCGTCGTCTTTCCCGCGGCGGATCACATCCTGGCTTGCATGACCCGGACCACGGGTCGGCGGATGAGGAAAAAGACACCGCCCGTGATGATGCCGGCGATCGCGAGCATGCCGAAGAAGCGGTCCTTGGACATGACCGAATAGAACGAGCCGAAGAATCCGGCCGCGTAATTGCCAAAGAAGCTCGAGAGGTACCAGACGCCCATCATCGTCGAGACGGTTCGCGCGGGCGCGACCTTCGTGACCATGGAGAGGCCGACCGGCGAGAGATAAAGCTCACCCATGGTAAACACCCAGGTCGAAGTTGCGAGCCACATTAGGTTTTGTTTGTCGCCGGTAAAGGCGCGGGCGGCAAAAACCATGATCACGTAGCCCAGCCCCAACAGGACACAGCCCAAGCCCATCTTGGCGACCGTGGACGGCTCGCGGTCCCGAGCGGCCTGCCGCTTCCAGAGAGCCACGATCAAGGGAGTAAAGATGAAGATGAAAGCCGGATTGAAGGACTGATACCAGGTCGAGGGCAGTTCCCAGCCGAAGAGATTCCAATTTGTTTGACCGTCCGCCCAGAGCTGCAGTGTGTTTCCTTGCTGCTCGTAAATGCCCCAGAAGACAATGTTCAAGCAACACAGCAAGCAAATGACGCCGATGCGCTTCCACTCGGCGGCGGTAAGCCCCCCGGTGGCGGCGGCCACCTTGGCTTGCCGTTGGGAGGGGGTCTCGTGCGGAACCAGGTGCCGGCCGAAATGATAAACCACCAGGCCTAACACCATGCCGATCCCCGCTGCGACGAAGCCGTAGTGCCAGCCCGCCTTTTGTCCCAGCGTTCCGCAGATCAAGGGCGAGAGAAACGCGCCCAGGTTCACCCCCATATAGAAGATCATAAACGCGCGGTCGCGCCGTGAATCGCCGGGGGCGTAAAGGTTCCCGACTTGCGTTGATATGTTCGGCTTGAAGAAGCCGTTCCCCAAAATCAGAAAGCCCAGCGCCAGCAAAAACAGGCGTTCCGAGGCCAGCAGAAACTGCCCGGTGGCCATCAGGATGCCGCCCAGATAAACGCTGCGGTGCTGGCCCCACCAGCGATCGGCAATGAACCCGCCGATCAGCGGTGTGAGATAGACAAAGGCGGTGTACAGGCCATAGATCTGGGAGCTGATTTGCTGCACATTGAGCTGGCCGAAGACCAAGAAGAGCAGAGATTCGAAGGCGTCGTAGCCCAACACGCTCCGGGCCCGGGCGGGGTCGGCGAGCAAGTGCTGGGTCATGTAGAGGACCAGCAGCGCCCTCATCCCGTAGTAGGAGCAGCGCTCCCACATCTCCGTGAAGAACAAGACGTAAAGACCTCTGGGGTGACCGGTGTTTAGTTTCGACATGTCTTCTGGAAGAGCGGGCGCTTCAACTCAATGACCAGGATGGAGTCGCAGTTCAAAAACGAGAACCGACCCTCGCCACCCGTTGCGGGTCCCTCATCGCCGGCCGGCCGGGGGCCAGACGCGCTTGGTGCTGGCACGGATGCCCATGGTATCTATGGTTTGGGGTACCAATCACGAAGCCGAACCTCGGTTCCCGAGTCCGCCCCCACCAGTTCTTTGAACTTGGCCAGGTCGGAGCCACGGTAGTGGTAGGGATAGACAATCTTTGGCTTGAAGGCACGCACCGCGCGAGCGGCTTGTTCGACGTCCATCGTGTAGGGGAGGTTCATGCACAGAAAGGCCACATGGATGTCCTTTAACGCCAGCATTTCAGGGATGTCTTCGGTATCGCCGCTGAGGTAGATGCGCTTGCCCCCGCAGGTAAGCACGTAGCCGTTGTCACGGCCTTTGGGATGAAATTTTCGGCGCTCGGCCGTGAGATTATATGCCGGCATCGCTTCGATTCCTATCCCGAAAACATTCTGCCGCTGACCATTGCCCATGACGGTGGCGCGATTGCGCAGATCCGCGGGCAACTGATCTATCACAGCGGGAGGGCCAAGGATCCGAGTGCCGGTGCCCACGACTCCGGTCAGCGTGTCTTTGCTCAGATGGTCCCCATGAATGTGCGTAATTAGCACCAGGTCTGGCCGGGCCAACCCTTTGAAGGCCTCGGCTCCGCCAACGGGGTCCACGTAAATCAGGGTCTCCTTCCATTGCAGGGCCAGCGTAGCGTGGTTGCCGTGATAGACCTTCAATGTCCCATCATCCGTTGGAATGGAGTCGCAGCTTCTGCCTGGGTCCGCGGCGAGCGCCGCGGCACCTGGCGCCAGCAGAGCGCACACCAGGCGCAGCGTCCGAAAGCACGCCGGAATATGTGATTTCATAACGTATCCTTGTGCAAGATTCGAGAGGGCATCAACTCAAAAAGCTGAGGGCGGAAAGTGCCCAGGGGTGCATCAAGCTCCCGATCGCCTCCACTTGTGGTAGAGGGGTTTCGCCGAAACGCCTGGGTTTGGGCGGGGGCGGACGCCTCGGCGAGGCGACCCTCGCCGGACTTGTGGCAGCCCTGGACACTATTCTGTCCCAAGCGTTATTCCCTGCGGGAGAGGCGAGGAGCGCGGCCCCGGCTTTAGGGTATACAGGGTCAGCCCGTTGAGGTCTCTGGGCTTGGCAGGCAAGATCAAGCTCAGGACGTAGCCCAACACCATCGCCGTGACCAGGCCCACAGCGCCATACAGGAAGAAGTGCATCCGGGTGTAGGTTTGTGCTGCGAACACGATTAGCGCGCTGGCAAGCGCGCCGATAAACGTCCCGGGCCCGTGCGCTCGCGTGGTCAGGATCCCAAGCAGGAAAATACCCGCGCCGCCACCCGAAATGAGGCCGAGGAAGGTCATGAAGAGATCGAGCAGCGAGGGGATGTCCAAGAAGGCGATCACCAGGGCGAAGCCAATCGCCGCCAGGCCGATCAGCACCACCAGCCAGCGGGCCAGCCGGACATATTGCCGTTCCGAATCGCCGGGTTTGAATCGGCGATAGAAGTCGGTGGTGACGGCCGTCGTCACGGAATGGACTGAACTGGCGAGACTGCCCATGGAAGCGGCGAAAATGCCCGCAATGACAAATCCGCCGACCCCGGCGGGCATGTTCTGCATGACGAACCAGGGCAAGATGGCGTCCGTGGGCACCACCGGGTTGAGCATCGCGGGATTGCTCTTGTAGAAGACGTAAAAGGCGGTGCCTAACAGGAAGAACAGCGCGCCCGTGGGAACCGTGATCCAGAAGTTGAGCCAGAGAGACCGCCTGGCCTGGCGGAGGTCGGACGTAGTCAGGAACTTCTGGACGACGGATTGGTCGCTGACGTACACGGGCATATTGCTGAGGAGATTCCCGAGCAGCACCACCCAGAGGCACGGCACCGCGTAATCCCAGGACCAAATCGCGAGGCGCAATTTCCCCGCTCGGACGGCCCCCGCGAGAGTGCTCCAGATGTCGGCGTGAGCGTGGCCAAAGGCAACCGCCAGGATACACACGGCCCCCAAAGCAAACACCAGCACCTGCAGGCAGTCGTTCCAGATAACGGCTTCGATGCCGCCCATGACGGTATAGATAACGCAGAACAGGCCCATCGAGAGGATACAGAAGGACACGCTCAAGCCGGTGACGGTAGAGAGAGCCAGGGCAGGCAGCAACAGGACGATGGCCATTCGACCCAGTTGAAAGATGATGAAGGCCGCGCTGCCGAACAATCGCACCGGCAGGTTGAAGCGCTTTTCCAAGTACTCGTACGCGGTGGTCACCTCGAGCGTGCGGACGAAGGGCAGGAAGCAGTAGATAACGAAAACCATCACCGGGAGCATCGCCACCGAGGCCAGCAGGTACACCCAATCGGTGGCATAGGCCTTGGCAGGCAGCGCCATAAAGGAAATCGCGCTAAAGCTCGAAGCAAACGCGCTCAAGCCCGCGGCCCACCAAGGGACGCGCTTGCCGCCCAGGAAGAACTGCCGGGTGCTTCTTTCTCCCCGGTTGAAATACCACCCGACCAGCAGCAACAGGAGAAAGTAACCGGCCAGGGCCAAGTAGTTGATGAAGCCAAAGCCATGAGTCTGGTAGGTGGCCTCGGCCTCGAACAGAATCGTCTCTGCGCGCGTGGAGTCTTTCCTGCCAAACACCAGCACCCGCTCCTGGTTCTTGACGACCACCTCGGGAACCAGGTTTTCGGGCAAGCGGCCTATCGCCGCCCAGGTGTCGGTTATGGTGTGATAGGCCAGGGCCGGCGTATTGGTTCTGAGAGCATCACTCGAAGGGAAGAACATCAGATGGGACGGGCCGAGGCGGACGGCTGAGGCGGCGGCAAAGGGCCTGCTGGGTTCCGCGAGCTTCCGCCAGCGGAACCCAGCCTCTTCAACGAACGGGTCATACCGGTATGAATGCTGATACACACCCGTCACCCTTCCGTTAGTCTCGCCACTGGCAGGCTCCCGGGTGAATACGAAGACCGAGTCTTTCTCGCCGCTGTTCTGGACCGCCAGGATTGGCGCGAAGCTGCTCGCTCCGTCCGGCCAGAACGGCAGGTCTTCCCATCGCTGGGTGGGCGAGTCATGGGCGAGAGAGAAGGACCAGAAACTGTTGAGCGGCTCTGCCCTCGGTGCGGGCGTGCCTCCAGCGACATACAACCGGTCGCCCAATACCGCCGCGCCCAGGTGCATTCGGGGCGCCGGAAGATCGGCGAGCCGGTTGAGTTCGAGCCGGGCAGTCGCCTCGTTCCACCGCAATTCCAGGATTTCCGAATACACGCGCCGGCCATCGGTGCCGCCGATTAGCAGCACCCCGCGGCGCGTGCTGACCGCCGCGCCAAAGGCCAGCGGATGGGCGAGCCGGAAGTCGGTCCGCCAGGAATTGCGGTTTGGGTCAAGGACAGCGACCTCCTCCAAGTAGTGCCAGGTGTTCGAGCTTGGATGGCGTTCGACGCCTCCCGCAACGATGATTGCCTGATTATGCGTGCCGACAAAAGCGCCCTCAAGGGAACGGGTCAGGGGCGGCAATTCGTGCCAGCGGAAAAGCGCCTGGCTGAAAGGTTCCTCGGCCAGGGAGGTGTTCGAGGCCACCGTGGCAAGGCCAAGGACCAAACAGCAGCCAAGCATTTCTCGGTGTTTGCGACCGCATCTCGACACCGCCACCGGAGCGCGGCTGTCCTCAGCCGCAGCCGCCCCGACAATGCGGGCCTGCCCCGCTGTCCCGAGAGCCGCTCCCTTATGCACGTGCTGCGGCTGAGGACAGCCGCGCTCCGCGCAGGTCCCGATTGCCGAGAGCGGTGGTGGTATCAAGATACGCCCTGTTGGTCTTGCGGGGCTGGCCGGAATTCAAGCCCGCGAGACCAGCGCTCCGCTTCGGCGGGAACGTTGGCCAGCGCGCGGCGCGCGCGAGCCGAGATGCAGCCTCAGCCGATGCGCTTTGATTTTGTAGAGCATGTCTTCGACGCACCAATGGTAGGCCAGGACCTCGTCCACGTCGAGACGCAAGAGGGAGGGTTGGCCGAACCTGAGGCTCTGAAAATGGTCCACCAGTCTCCGGGGGTTTGGGCCCGAAACTCCGTCGCCCCAGATGAGCCCTTCGTCTTTGATCTTCCAGCGATCATTGGCGAAATCCACCAGCCGCAGATACAACCCGAGCTTGCCCTCGCGGTGCGCATGGATGGTGAGCAGTTGGTCCCCCTCGAGCCAAAGGAGGCTGGAGGCTTGTCCCCCAATGCCCGTATCTATCGGCGCCGACCAGGTGTGACCATCGTCGTGAGAAACGGTGGCCAGGTTGGGCAGGTTCTCGTTTCGGGCCAGATCATAGGCCCAGGAGAGAGTCACCAACGTGCCAGCCTGCATTTCGACAATGCGGGACTCGTAAGGGACCACGTTGGCGCCCGGGGTCTGGAGAAAGCGCTCCTTGGACGACCACGTGCGCCCTTTGTCGTGGCTGCGGAAGAGGATGCCGGCCGCGCCGCTGGGAATGCTGCCGTCCCACATCTTGAACGGGGCAGCGGTGCCCAGGATGTTGCCGCTGGCGGTTTCGATGCAAGGACCCGACCATTCAATCGGCTCGGGAAACCCGTGGGGGATCACTTTCGGCAGCGTCCAGGTCCGGCCCTCATCGGAGGAAAAGCAGACCACATCATCGGCCGGCAGGACGCCGCCGGTCTGGGGATTGCCGATCGTCAGTTCCGGGTCCTGGCGACGGAACCTGTATCCGGCGGCAAGCAGTGTTCCATCCCGGAGCACCAACGGCTTCAGCGTCTCCGAAACCGGATAGGGCAACCCAAGTTTCGCCATATCATACAGCTCGCCCTGGAACCGCCAGGTCTCGCCCGCATCCTGCGAGCGCGAAATCACCGTTCGGCCATCAACGGCCTCGAAGGCCTCGCCAAGCTGGAAGAAGACGAGCAGTTCGCCCGAAGGCAGACACACCATGCCGGGAAATATCGCGCAGCGACTGCGCAACACCGGCTTGGGGTTCTCATAAACAACGCACTCGCCAAGTATCTCAAAAAACATCCGTTGCCTTTCTTATCTGCGGTCGTGACCTGGTCTCGGTTCTCGGCACTAAACGCACTTAGGCTTTCGGATTGGCCCGGCGGGGCCGGGCCGTTGTCATGGCCTCTTCCATGCGTTACCTGATCTTACGCGTCCCCTGGCGGCTGCCAAGCCCCTTGAAAGTGTCTTTCCGTAAGACATGTCGGGCTTTGGAGGACTTAAGGTTGTCCGCCCCCGGTTGGCGCCTGGCGGTACCCGCCGGATAGGCAGCGATGCAGATTGACAGTGCCCCGGACCCGGCCGCCCCAGCAACGCCAGCGAGCCACACCCCAGACGCGCCGGATACCCGCCTCGCACTTGATACACACCGCAGACAACCCTCCATAAGTCGCGAATGGCTTCTGCCGTAACCTCCTTTCCTGCAACGACTTGACACAAATATACTCCAAGAGGCACAATCGGCGCGTTCTCCTCACCAGAATTGGTCTAAGCTCCTGCGGTGCAAAGACTTATAGTGGTTTAGTGGCGCAGCAGGCGTGAACCTACGGCAAACCCGCCGGACCGGAGAGGTTCCCGAAGCGTGTACACCGGATGCACACCCGAGGTACACCGGATGTACACCGGATAATCCCTTGTGCATCCGGTGTACCTCCGGTGTGCATCCGGTGTGCTCAGCGCGAAGCGTCGGAGGATCGAGCGGTCCGGTCCGAAATGAACCCGAATTCAGCGGGCTATACGAAGGTTTACAGCAGGTGTTTCCAGCACTAGCGGGATCACCGGATCGAGGTGAGCAAGGGGTTTACCCGCTAACTCGAGGTGATTTAGGTTGACGATTCGGCATAGCGGATCTCGGTGGGCTCACTGACGATGGATTGATAGCCCATCCGAGACCGGGGGATTGCGGAGAAGGCGGGTCACGCAGCGCCGGGTCATTTTCGGTCCGGAACTGGTCCGGGTTCACGTTTCTCATCGGGCGCCGGTCCCTGTTTAACACCCAAGACTGCCCGGAAGTGCTCACAGACTCCGGCGGCACCGCTGGCATCGAACCCGTCTTTGGCGTCAGCGTAGGAGTTGGAAGACACCTGCACCAGGTCAACGATTTTCTTGAGGATGGCCGCCTGGCGCTCGGCGAGAGCCAATTCGCGACGGGCCTCCTCGACCTCCCCTTTGCGGTGAAAGATCGCCGTGCGCACCAGCCGGTAATAGAGCTGGACCATTGCCTCACCGTAGGCGAACCGCCGCTCGTCTTCCATGAGCCGCTCCCGTTCCGCCGCCGCGGAGCGGGCCCGCAGCGCCTCATCAATGGCGCGGCGGGCGCGGGCCATCGCCTCGGTCATCTCGACCATGTCCAGCCCGTCGTTGAGCGACGGGTGATGTGGTTCGTAGCGCAGGTGCTCAGTGGGAAAGAGCGGCAGCTTGTCATTGACCAGGTTCTTCCGCAAATCCACTCGCTGCCCGTCCACGCGGATATAATGCTTGACGGCCTTGAAGTTTGACATGGCCAACTCGAGTTCGCGATAGAAGGCGCGGATGGGGACCGCGGTGTCCGGGTAGAGACGGGCCAGGTATTCGTCGAAGATGGCCTGGGGGTTGGCATGAACATCCCACAGCAGGCGTCCCAGCAAGTAATGGTTCAGACGCCAGGTGCCCCACAGCCGCAGCGGCGGGTGCATGTAATGGAAGTGCCGCACACCGGCCTGATAGTACCAGGGAATGTCCTGGGCCATAATGCGGGTGTATAACATCGGCAGCGACTTGAGCTTGCTGACGTTGTAATATTCTCCGACCATCATCGGCCCCCTGTAATGCCGGGCGGCTCCGGCGGTCCAGCCCAGAAGTTCCTTGCGGAATGATTCGTTGACCTCCGTGCAGGCTGGGTCGGCAAAAGCGTGAGCGTAACAGCGCTCGATGGGGAAGCAGGTCACGATGCAGTTGTCATAATCGAAATCGGCCGGCAGAGGTTTGGAGGGCGGAGGCAGGGTCTCATAATAGGCCAGCGTGACGATTCGGAGGTTGCGTGCGAGCCGTCCCTCAGCCCGGGCTCGCTTGAAAGCCTGCTGCGCGGCATGGACCAGGCCCATGAGGCGGTCCGTGCAGGTCCCCTGTTTGCGGCAAGCCTCGCATTCGCACCAATGCCCCGCATCGAGCATCCAGAAGTCGAGCACCTCGGCGTCGCGCCAGGAGCCCTCGGCGCACAGTGCCACCAGGTTCTTGAGCAACTCGGCGGTCGCGTCTCGATTGGAGGTGCAGTAATTGTCGCCGCTGCTACTGACCTTGCTGCTGCGCCGGCCGCCGCGCAGACCGTACCACTCGGGATGCGCTTCGAAGTACGTCAGTTGGCCGTCCCCGTTCCGGTCGCCGGCATACTGGAGGCTGACCGGATAGGGATCGGGAGGGGCGCCAGCAGCGCCGCCGAAGCTGGAGTGTTGGTACGGGTAAACTCCTTTGGGATTCAGGCAACGAAGTTGGATGCTGTGTCCGCCGATGTTTAGTTTGACGCCGAGCTTCTTGAGGAAGGGGATGTCGTCCTTTGTTGTAACGCGCCAAAGATTCATCCGGTTGCGGGCCATCCACAGAAAGAAGGTCCGGTCGCCGCGGTTTTGCTCGACCCAGAAGCCGCGTGTGAGGTAATCGGGTTTGGCGCTCAGGTCGAGGCGGGTCGGGGGTTCGACCGGGCGGGCCGGCAACCAGGTGTCCCGAGCGCCGACGCCGTAGAAGCGCACGCCGAGCTGTTCAAGATACGCATACACTCCATACAACGCACCCGCCCGGTCGGCGCCCTGAATCACCGTGATGGTCCGGCCATCCTGCCGGTAGGCGAGAATGCGGAAGCTCTCGGCCAGGTGCGGGCGGGGAGCTTTGCCGTCCGGCAACTTGAGAGTGCCGATTAGCGGATTGGAATCTCCGCTGCCAATCAGGAAAACATCCCCGCGGGCGGGCAATTGTTCCGGTCCGGCCAGGGAGATCTCTTGTTCCCGGGCGTCGGCGCACAAGGCCAGGAAGTGTCGCAACTCAGTCGCTGCGAAGGATTCAGTGCAGGCCTTATCATCCGTTAGGTCGGCGTCTTGCCAATTGACTTGTTGCTCAGCGAGGGCCGCCTGCTGGACCGATCCGAACGGGCCCGGGCTGGCGAGGATGGTGACCGGCCTGGGTGGCCTTGTGACAGCCTCGCCCAGAGCTAGAGCCGGGGCAAACAATGCGACCAACACCAGGACGAGGAGGAAGGGGGAGCCAATTTCACATTGTCCTGCTGCGCGTGCCGCATTCATTTCTTGAGTGGCCTTACCTTCCGCTAGCAACGGTTCTTAACTGGGTCAAGAGTCGCCATGAGGGGAGTGTAAGAGTGTAGCAGATCTACCGAGCAGTTGCGGGGGTGCGGCATGGCCAGGATCCTGCAGGATTCACACACCAAGGTCCGCCACGCAGCGGAAGCCGATCGTGGCGCAACGGTCCAGGCCCGGCCACATCATCAGGAACTTGGTCGCAAAGTTCGCCGGACGCGGGCCGCCGTCCACATACCAGTTCGAGCCGCGCGCGGCAAAGAACGCTCCGCCGCGAATGATGCAAAAGCGGGTCCGCCCGTCGGTCCGTTCGCTCTCGGTCCAATGCCACACGTTGCCGCACATATCGTAGCAGCCGAACGGGGAGCGGCCGTCTGGATACGCCTTGACCGGTGTGGTGGAGCCGGTCTCGCCGCCGTTGCAGCGGCCGGGCTGCATTTCATTGCCCCACGGATATATGCGTCCGTCCGGCCCTTGTGCTGCGTACTGCCATTCTTCCTCGGTGGGCAGGCGTTTGCCGGCCCAGCGCGCGTAGGCCCGCGCGTCGTCCAGGTCCACATAGACCACCGGATGGTCTTCGGCGCCGGCGGCCGGCTTACCATCCACCCAGTGGCGCAAGAAATTCTCCCGGTGCCGAGGCCGATAACGGCTTGCAGCCACGAACTCGGCGTATTGCGCGTTGGTGACCGGAGTCTCGTCCACGGCGAACCGCCGGAAGACGCCCTGGCGATGAAAGGTTTGGGTGGAGAGATTGTAGGACTGACGCAGGCTGACGCCGGGCAGCGGCGCTGACTCATAGAACCCACACTCGCGGGTGCGCATGATTATCGTCAAATCCAGCGTGGCCGCTGGTATCTCGACCATGCCCGCCGGAACCCGCGCCAGCGGCTTGGCGCGCGGCGCAGCAACCAGGCGAGTTTCGCGCCTTGGGCAGACCACATTGAAATCGGCGCGAGCGTTCAGACGGGCCATCGTTGCCAGAAACCTCTTGAAGTCCTTGCCCAGACGCGTTTCATCCGCTGAAAGGAAACACCCCAACCCACGGGGTGGAATAGTCCCCTCAAACACCACGCCATCTGCGCCCGGGCCTGGGTTCAGTTCTCTTCCTGCGATCAGATCGAAGTGCCGGTGACCGGCAGCCAGCGGACATCTCAGGAGGGGACCTTGAACCGGTTGCTCGGCGCGGTTCACCAGCGTCCACAGCCGGAGGCCCTCCGCTTCCCAAAGCGATGCAAATACTTCCGTTTGTTCGGTGGCGACGAGCGGCGTCCATCGGTCGCTGGTGAACAGAGCGGCGTAGCGGCGCTGGATAGGCAGCATGGCTTGCAGCAGCGATCGGTCGCGCGCGCACCAGGGGAGCCACGAGCCAAACACATTTTCCCACACCAGCATGCCGGCGCCGTTCATCCAGGCGGTGTGCAGTTCGGCAGTGTGGTCGCGGTCCCAACGGCTGATCTGGTGCTGCATGTGGCGGCGCTCGAACCATTTGTTGCGCAGGATGCCCGGCGCTTCGCTGTCCTCGAACCATTGTGCCCAGGAGGCGTGGTGGTCGTGAATGCGCTCCAGCGGGAGAGCCCCTTCGCTCTCGAGAACTACCCCGGGGCGTGCCGCATCCAGCGCCGCGCGCAGTTCCGTGCTGCCGCGATTCATTGTATCGAGAAAGATCCCGTCCGCCTGCAACGCCCGCACCAACTCCGCCAGCGCCTCGACGTCCGATTTCCCCTCGCGCCGCGTGCCGGTGTCCCAGGGATTGTAGTCCACATAGACACGGGTGCCACGGCGTTGGATGGACTCGACGGCGCGCCGCACGCCCGCCAGGCCGCCTGGCAGGTCGCGGTACATGTCGAACTGGTTCCGGTCGTCCACGCCGATGCGCGGGTAGGCCTGCCACAGCACCAGGCTGTCGTAACCGCCAAACTCGCGCCGGCCATGTTCCAGGAAGGCATCGATCTGGTAAGCGCCCGCCTTTCGCTCGTAGAAGGTCTCGTCGCACACCATCACGAAGCAGCAAGCGAACGACGACGACGCCCAGGCAAACTCCGGCTTACGATACATCGAGTCGTCATAATTCAGGTCGCGCCGTGCCTGCTCGCGCCACCGGTTCAGCTCTTCGCGGAAAGCGGGCCAGCGTTGTGGGTCCTTCGGGGCGGGGATAAGCGACAAACTGGGCCGGAACCGAAACGAGCCCGTAGCGGGCACCGCGCCGAAAAGCGGGCTGTGAAAGGCAAACGGCGCGGCTAGTGTGCCGCCAAGCACGGCGCAGGTCTTCAAGAAGACCCGCCGTGGCGCGAATCGTGGGCCGAGTGTTCTCACCGTTTCATTCGCCACACGCTTTGGTGGCAAGTGCCAACTAAACACACCCGGACCAGACGGTCAGCAAAAATTAATATGTCTTGTTGGGAGACCTTTCACCGCTTGAAGAGGCTTTTCCCTTGAGATGGCGCTGCTCTGGATTGACAGCCTTTATACCTGTAGCTAGCCGCGGGTTGCTGGTGCCTCTGTTTGGGGTTGCTCTCTAACCCAGCAGCCTCAACCCGTAGGCCAGACGTAGCGGATGCTGACCTCGCGGACGCGTGGACTGGAGACTCCGTTCCTGGCGCCAAGAGCGAGACGATACTGAAGCCATCTGCCGGTGAGGTCGCGAGGAAGGCGTTGTGGCTTGGCAAACCAGGTTCCTGAGCCTCTGGGGCCAACCCATGTGGCGTGGGCCAGAGCTTCGCGAGTGCCGGCCACCCGGAGTTGAGCCTTGACCCAGGTCTTGGGCGGCACGTCGGCTTGCCAGTCAATGGCAGCGAGTTTGGTATCGGCTGGCAGTTCGAAGGGGACGGACTCGTAGTATTCTTCCGGCCCGCCATCGCGTTGATTGGTTGGCGCCATGGAGGTGATCCCGTGCGGCCCCGTGCTGGGCAGGCGGGTGAGACGGCTCGAATCGAAACCCTTCTCCCCGCCCCACCAGACGGCTGACCAGCCCCGGTGGTCGCCTTCGACTTTGTGGTTGGCAATCGCGAGGTCAATCCAGCCGTCCTCGTTGAAATCGGCGGCGAGGGAACCGGAGGCCGAGTGGGTGAATAGCCGCTGGCGGTCGCGGGCGGAGAAGCCCCGGCCCTTGCGGTTCCAGTAAATGAATGAATCGGTGTCGCGTGTGACACCTGCATGGTAGGAGCCGGTGTAAAGGTCAGGGGTTCCATCGTTGTTGAAGTCGGCAATGGATAAGCTGTTGATGCCATCGCCAGGAAGCTGGGTGCGATGGTCCTGGCGAATGCCCTCGGGACCGTTCCAATAAACATAGGCGAAGGAATCGTGCGGGATGCCGATCGTGGTGTTATGGCCGCCGAGGAGCAGGTCGAGATAGCCGCTGCCAGTGAGATCGGCAGCGCGGGCGCAGGCCGCACGTTCAACCGAAAGGGCGGTGCAGCGGTGCATGGCGAAGCCTTGCGGCCCGCCCCACAGGATGAAACTGCGGTCAGCGAGGATCATCGGCACGATCAGATCCAGCCAGCCGTCGTAGTTGAGGTCGGCCAGGTAAACCCAGCGCGGGTCTTTGTACAGCACCCCATCGAATTCGAGGCGAATGCGCCGGGAGTCCTTCGTGTCCCAGCCGCGCGGGCTGCCGCGGAGGATTAGCAGGTCGGGGTTCTCGAAGCCGCAGAAGATGAGATCGAGGAAACCGTCGCGGTCAAGGTCGGCACAAGCGACGCCTGCGGCGCGGGTAGTGGGGAGCTTGAGCGATGGCTCGTGAGCGAACCCTGTGAGGCTGCCGAAGAATACGTACGAGTTGGGGTATCTTGAGACTGCATCCTCCGCGCAGTTGGCCAGGATGAGGTCGGCGCGGCCATCGTCGTTGAAGTCGCCACTGAGCGATTCAACCGCACCCCACGAGGCGACGTCCTGCCGATGGGCCGGAGCGAAGCCTTTGCGGCTGCCCCAGAAGATGGAGGCATCAGGGGTCCCGAGCCGTTCGCCGAGGGTACGATTGACGAAGGCGAGTTGCGAGGGCGTGCCGGGTGAGTGGACCAGCAGTACACGGCGAGCATCGGCCGTGGCGAGTTCGACCGGCGGGCCGAACTGGCGCGACCTCGAGCCGCGAAAGACCAGCGAAGCCGAGCAGAAGGAGTCTTCGGTAAAGTACTGGCAGAGCACGATTTCATCGCAGCCGTCGCCGTCGAGGTCGGCTACTGCCACGTCGCAGGCGCGGCGGCTGGGGAGGGGGGCGCGGTGGTATTCGCTGAAACCGGCGGCCGATCCCCAATAAATCCAGCTTCGCTCGCTTGCCCCGCCGACCTTCTCGCGGCAGGCCAGGGCAAGGTCAGGGAAAGCGTCGCCATTCACATCGCCGACGGCGATGGCCAGGGCGAGCGGACAGGCCAACCGAATCGGCTCACCTAAAGTCCGGTCCGGGCGGACGGGAACCAGGCGAACCGCTTCAAGTTCGGGTGCAAACAGATAGGGAGTCTGACCAAGGCGGACGACTCTCGCCGTGGGCTTCGCTTCCTGGTTGTAATCCATATAGGCAGCGAAGTCAGCTTCGGGGGAAGGCGTTTTGGCAAGCTTCTCGGACGGGGTCGTGAAAGCGATCGTGCCTTCCAGGGCCAGACCATTGGTTGTGCCCCAATAAACGGCCAGAGTACCGTTGGCCATACGCACTACAAGGTCCGTGGTACCTCTGCTGAGCAAATCGTCGGCAGCGAGGCTGACACCGTTGATAGGCAGATCCTGGAAGCGTTTTGCTTCGAAGCCGAGCGCGTTCTGGTAGAACAGGCGGAGCTTGCTCGGGGACAGGCAGGCAACATCCTTCTTGCCGTCGCCGTTGAAGTCGCCAACGGCGGCCGAGAGGCAGCCGGGCGCAGGCAACAGCAGCACGCGCTTTTCGTTGAAGCCTTCGGGCGATCCAAAGTAGATGTGAGAGTTTAGATCCGGGCGGACACCATTATCGGCGTTGGCCAGCACCAGGTCGTCGTAACCGTCGGCGTTGAGGTCGCCGACCGCCCCCGAGACGGCACCGTCCGCAGGCAGTTCGAACCGGCGGGTAGGCGCCGCGAGCGGTGCTGGATAGACATAGGCGGGCGGCGCTTCGTATTTGCCGTGTGAATTGCAAAGGACCAGGTCCATGTAGCCGTCGCTGTTGAGGTCGAACCGGAAGATGCGTTGCAGGATGCCAGCTCGCGAGACGTAGAGATTCTGGCCAGCATTGCCGCACGTACCACGGGAGAACTCGTCGAAGCCCCGCTGCCGCCAGACGCCTTGTTCCGCGCGCGCAGGGTAGGAGGCCAGGCCCAGACATGATGCCAACAGCCAAACGCGGGCAAGCGACGGTGCGTGAGAACGGCGAGGCATGTCGTCAATCCCGCAGGCGCATGGTGTACTTGTAGCAGTCAGCGCTGAAGACATGAAGAGCGCATACTAGCCCCCCCAATACGGCCCGAAGCGGCCATCACGGATTTGATCACCCAGCTTCTTGAAGAGGTGGATTGTCCGGGGAGGCTTACTCAAATCGAGGTTCTTGATTCGCCACTGCGTCTCCTCGACGTGCCCGAAGCGGCTCATCCAGCACCATTCATAGATGTCGTCAATCTCGGCATCCCACACGGTCAGGCCATGAGCGCCGGATGCGTAGTAGCCGGGCAGAACTGACTTGTATCGCGTCCCGGAGTGATAGATGCCCGGACTGAAGGGAACGCCAGCCGGCTGGCAGACCTCGCGCAGGAATTCCAGGTTGAAGGAGCCGCTGGTCGAGCCGAACCCGTGTTCGGTGAACACTTCATCCACCAGTTTCGCGGCCACCAAACGGCGCAGGTCCACCCCGTAGGTAAGATCGTCTTGAGCGCTGGCATTGATCAGGACGCTGAGGGCAAGGCGTTTGCCATCGCCGCGCCGTTGCTGCTCCGCATCGAGCACCGCGCGCAGTTCCTGGAAGAACCGGGTCACCACCTCGGTACGGAAGGCAGTGATGCGCGGGTCGGATTCGGGAATCTGCCGCGGGTCGGTCTGATACTGTTTCTGGAACAGCTCGCGGGCGGGCGGTTCGTAAAGGACCAAGGGGTAGCCGCGGGTGAAGACGATGTTTGCGCCGTCGGCGCCGAACTGGACCATTTCCTGCACCAGGGCCAGCAGGCGGCGACGGACTTCCGGTACCGCCCAACTCATTCGCGTGACCGGCGTTCCGTCGCGGTCTTCGCAGCGCCATTCAGGATGCGCCCTGTAAAAGGTTGATTCCCAATAATCCGTGTAGGGCTCGAAGAATGACCAGCCCGCCGGTCGGAAGCCAACGTGGACCTTCATGCCGAGCGCGTGGGCATGCTCGGTCATTGCTTTGACCGGGTTGATCTTTTGGCTGGCCAATGCCCGGGTGGATTCTACGAAATAGCGGTCTCCAACCCGGGGGAAAACCTCTGTCTGTGAGCCCCACAAAAAGGCGGCCTCCGAGCTATAATTGGCTTTGTCTCCGCCGGCGGCTTGCAGGATCAGCGTTCCGAAATCGGTGTCCCGGAACACTTCTATTGCTGACAGAAGGGCGGAGCGGGTTTGCGGGCTTCGATAAAACATGTCGCTGAAGCCGTCGCTCGTCGCAGCCAGGACACGTTTCGATCTGTCGCGGGCATCGGCTTCGAGCCGGCTGACTTCCGCCTCGGTCAGCGGAATCAGCTTCACGTGGGTGATTCCGCAGGCGCAGACCTTGCCGGTATTCTGTGGGCTGAACCGAAGCCGGCTCTGGCGGGTCAGGCGGACAGCCCGGAAGAAGACCTCTTCGGTATGGCCATACGAGAAAGGCCGCGGCCCTTCCCGGCGGTTGAAACGGGGGACGGGCGCCGCCTCATCATCGAGGCGAATCCAAACCGTGGTGGGCACTTCCGTGGCGCTGAAAAGCCCCACGAAGATGGCGAACCAGCCCTCCACATCGGGTGAGAGCGAAAGTTCAGGGGCGTTGGCTTCCGGCGGGGCCCAGATCATTTTGCCCGAGCAACCGTCGGTCATAACGTAGGGAATGACCTTCCAACGCCCCCGCTTCAGCACCATGTCGGACAATGCGGAGCCTGGCTCGCAACGGGAAAGATCGGAGCGTACGGTTGCCTTCGAGGCGTTGGCCCAGTCACTGACCGCTGCACCGGCCCAAGGTTGGGCGGGTTGCGCAACCACAGTCTGAGCGGCCAGTCCGATCGTGACCAGGGAGCACAGCCATCGGCGATCCATCTTCATCACCAAGGAAGCTCGCCAGCTCAATGGTCACGGTCAAAGGAATAATCGTTCGTGTACATCACGCTCACGCCCTTGACCAAGATTATTTTCGTTAAGGCCGAATGCCCGTCGGCAAACGCGAAGTTCCACCGGTAGTCCGGATATTTCGTATGCGGATACCCCCCCACCCCCGGCTTCGGCGCCACGCCGTTCCATGGCGGATCGAACCCGGGTGGCTCGCCGATAATGACGAATCTCGAGGGATAACGGACCTGGCTGCCGCGGCAGGACTCTCCGCTCGCGACATTAATCGTCACCGTGGTATTATACCGCCGGATATTGCCGTCATAGGAAGCGCCGTTCTGATCGTAACCGCCCGTCGGCCGTGGATCGGAAGGACAGCGCGCGACTTCGACCTCACTGTCTTCGGTGAATTTTCCAACGTACGCATTCAACGGCCGGGTCGTAGCGTCGAGGGTATCGTAGCCACCGGGATCATTTGTCCCCCGCTTGCCGACCCAAACGGCTTGCCCGAACACCTTGCTGCCGGATTTGTTGTACGCATAGGCGGGCGGAAACCGGTCGTCGTGGTCACCCCGGTAAAGCACCGATGCCAGGCCAACCTGACGTAAATTGCTCACACAGGCGATTCGCTTGGCTTTCTCTTTTGCCTTGGCGAGCGCCGGCAGCAGCAGCGCCGCCAGAATGGCAATGATGGCAATGACCACGAGCAACTCGATGAGCGTGAACGCCAACCAGCAAGTCCGCCTCCCGAACGTAACTCCGGGGCGTGTTGTCGTGGCCAGAAGCATATTTGTCACTCCAACCTACCTGCAACCGGCAGCCTGCCAAGTTGCGAAAATGTGTCTCTTACTAAGACATGCCGTTAGCGCGGTACGCCAACCGCGGCGGCTCATCTGGGAAGTTCGTCCTTGGGATGACGATTCACGGCACCCACCGTGACTTTTCACCGTAGGAACAGAGGAGCACGCAAAGCTAACCAAAGGCTGGGACCGTGCGAACACGGTAATCCCGGCCTGCGCATCTTGTGCGGAACACGGCCTCCGGTCGGAGCACTGGTGCGTAAGTCCGGTGACGGCCCGATTGCCCGCTGGCTCGCCTCGTGTACAAGCGATGCACCAGCGATGCACCAGCGATGCAGACCGGGTTGACGCGTGTGCATCGCTCGTGCATCGCTGGTGCATCGCTGGTGCATGGCGTGCGGGTGGCCCCGGCGGGGGAGTGCGTCCGGCCTGCGCCAGCATAACACCGTGCTCCAGGCAGGATGCCTCGCCGCTGCGCTTTCCTGCCAACCTCAACCCATCTGCCGCCGGGAAAATGCCAAGCTGCGAAGATGTGCTCTTGGCCAAGACAGGCGGTTAGCGCGTTCCGCGCACGGCTGCCTGCTCCACCTTCAGCCTCACGGTGGTGAAGGCGTTTGGTCGGAAGGGCGCCATCACCCCGTGGTCGCCAAACGCGAGTCTTCTTTGGTTCTCCTCGACGCCATTGCACAGGAATGCGCCGCGGACCCGGAGCAGGGGAAGGCGAATTCCCGTTTCGCCGGTGCGTCCGGCAACCTCACGGAATCGCAGGATGAAGCCGTCCTGATCTTCAGCCTCTTTGATCGTCACGACTTCCAGGTGCGGCGCGTCGAGACTCAGGAAAGAACCACCGCTCGCGGACATGGGGCGGCCGCTTTGCGAGATGGCAGAGGTAAACGATGAGAGGTGAGGATGCGCGAGCAAGGGAGCGCGGGTGTCTCCATCGAATCGGGCCAGGTCTTCGCGGGTCAATCCACTGCCGCTCGTAATGAAATAGCGGAAGACGAAGGTCCCACCCTGTTGCCCGCGGTAATTGGTGAACCAGTAGTTATTCATCGCGTACGAATAGACATGCCCATTGGTGACTTCGAGGCGGGACAGCCACAAACCCCGGTTGATGTCCTGCAAGGTGATCATCGGCACGTCGGGTGTTGACCACGCGACCGAAAAGGAGCCGTCGCGCACGTGCACCAGATTCTGAGTGGCAAACCACTCCCGGCACGCGCCGGGCATCTGGTCGGCATTGGGCCGCACCCAGCCGTTTTGAATCTGGTATTCGAGTGCCGGGTGCCGAGCCGCAAACGGAAAGGCAAAGTACACCCCTTCCATGTTGCGAACTTCCTCCTTCTCGATCGTGTTCACGATGTCCACACGTTTGAGGCTGTCGTACAGGAGATACTCGCTGCGGATGCTGGGGGTGTTCTTGCTGTGAGTCACCGCGACGATGCGCGGGCCCAACGGAGTTTTCACGCATTCCGCAATTTCCGCGCCTGATGGCGTATCCACACGCAATTGGGCCGGCGTGGAAATGAAGGAGCAGTTGAGCAGGAGCGAATTGCCCTTGGTGCCATCACCGCCGCTGACGTAGAGATATTCATTGAGCTTGTGCTGCGCTTGTGCATCCACCAACTCGCGGCTCTCGGTCTTATCGAACAAGCTTTCGATCGCGCCGGTTCTCTTATCTATCGTAAGCCGGTAGAAAGGACTCTCGATGGTCTCACCCGGGATCTTCTCGTTCTGCCGGCGTGCGCCTTTGCTCAAACTACGGATGCTGTAGGCCTTGTAGCCCATGGCCGGAACGTTGCTGGCGCAGAACCGAACCTTGCGCCAGCCGTCGCGCTCGAAAAACGCATACAGTGGCACCGGCTTGCCGTCGGCAAGGTCCACGAGTTGCTCTCGGCTGCCGAGTTCGACTTCGACCGGCGCGGTGCGCTCTTGATTGAGCCAGTTGAACACGACCATGCTGCTTCCCTCGAGGTTGATTTGCTGGCTCAGCCGATTATGTGCGCGTGTGAGCAGGTTCAACGCGGCGTGATTGGCTTGGGTGGCAAAGCCCTCTTTGACCTTCCACTGACGCTCGACGAAATCGCGGCCGGGCTGTTCGGCGCCCCGGCGCGCGCCCCAGGTGTGTTCATCGTAAAAGAGCACATTCCGCCAGGCGGCGCGGAAGTCTTCCGCAGGATAACGGTTGCGCGAGTCGCACATGGAGGCGAGTGCCGCTGCCGTTTCCGCCGCGGGCAGGAGCTGCTGCGTCTGCCGGTGCAGCGCGGTGATCTTCGCTGTGGAAGCCACGCCGTCCTCCCAATAGGCGCCGCAATCGCCCCGATGCACCGGCAGCTTGTCCGCGAAATGCTTCTCAATGTACTCGAAGTACTCGGCATCCGTCGCCAAGACCAACTTGGGGAATTCGAATGCCTCGTTCCAGGCGGCGACGGTCTTGGCCTCGGCGGTGCCGGGAATCACCGCATTGTCCTCGTAAGTGCCATAGATCATGACCGCGTCGGGGGCGTAATCGTCGCGCAGATAGCGCAGGAGAAACTGGGGGAGCGTGCGTTCGAGGAGACCGACCGTGGATTTGCCCTCGACGCGAGCGCCTTCGGTGAGAATCTCCAGGTGACCGTATGCGCGAGCGTATTCCATCAGAATGCGCTCGCCGTTCATGCCCTCCCACCAGAACGGCGAGTCCTCGTTCAGGTTGTTGTTATGCAGGATCGGCGCCCGAGTCTGATTACTGCCATTGGCAAAGCGCTTCACCCCCACATCACTGAGCAGCGTCGGCAGAAACCAACTGTGCGAAGGCACGTCCGTCAGGCAGGCGTAGTCGAAGTTCCCCCCCTCCTCGCGATGCAACTGATGCGCAAAGTAGAGCGCCCGATACAGCTCTTCGCCCGAGCAGGTCCCGGTGAGTAAGTTCAGGTAGAACGCGTTCACCGACAGGCGGCCCTGGCGCAGGTTCGCCAGGAACTTCGTTCGGTACGGCCCGCTGCGGGAGCGCAGGTATTCCTCGGCCAGCCAAGCCGTTTCCAGGTTGAACTTATAGAACGGATACGCGTCCAGCACCTCCATCATTCTGTCCGTATTGCGATTGTTCAGCTCCTCCACATTGGGATGAAGGTCCGTGTAACCGACATCATTGTGGACCTTCGAGCAGACGAAGAACTTCCACCGCTTTGCGGGCTTAAAATCGCGCTCGGCGTGAAATAGCTGGCCATCGAGATCGAACGCTACCTTGGCCCTGCCCGCTGGAATGTGCGCCGGCAGTTCCAGGGGCACGAAGACGACCCCGAAGTCATACGAGTTGGTGAAAGCGCTGACAAAGGTCTGGCCGCCGACGCTGACTTCTGCTTTGCCATTGCGAAATCGCTTCTCGAATGGCACGACCGCATGGCACAACTCGGCAAGGCGGGCACCCTTGCCCCGAAAGAAGATCGTCGGCTCCAGATCAGGGTCGTTCCCCGGTGCGAAGCGGGCGCTGTGCAACGACAACGCATCATACTCGAGGTTGCCAAAGCCCAGCGGAACCACCGTGATTTGATTAGCCTTGGCCCTTAGCCACGCGCCATCAAGCGGCACAATGAGGCGCTGCTTCGCCAGCAAAATCTGATTGCCCTGCTCACCCCAAACCGACCGCTTCAGCACCGGACGAATGGGGAAAATGCCTGTCTTCTCATTTACCTGAACCTTGAGCTGCCGCGGCGCGCCCGCGGTGAAGATCAGGTCCAGCGCCAATTCGTAGCGGGGCGCGGGAGGCTCCGGAAGGTCGAAGATAATGCGGCGAGGATGTTCCAACACCTTGCCATCGAGGTCAAGCGACCCTTCCTGAGTTGCTGAAAAGTCGCGCCTCGGGTTACTTCGCCCCACGACAAACGTCTGATCGCGGCGGCCGCCCGAGGCCAACTCGAAGGATGTCCCATCCGGTTCCCCGATGGTCCACACGGTCGTGCTGTTTGCAGCAGGAGTTGCCGGGGGCTCGAGCATGCACAAACCGAGCAGCACAGGTATCGCAAACAAGGGGCGGCATTTCGGTCCTCTCGACTTCATTGCAGCATGAGAGCAAACAGTCGGGCGTTCTTTAACAGGAACTCCAGGCGAATTGGCTGGCCCGCAATTTCGGCGAGCGGCCGAGTCCATTGGATGGGGGCTGCCAGCGAGTCACCGGTGACCGGGAGGCAATCGGCGAAGCCAAAGCCGGGGATTTCCTCGCCTCGCTCGTCCAGCACCCGGACGCGGATGGAGCCCGCGCTGGCGTCAGCGTTGATAGCGAGGGAGTTCGTGCCGACCTGGACTAGACGGGTTCGCAGCGTCCCTTCCGCGTCCCCCGCTTCGCGCGCCACGTAACGGTCGCGCTTGAGACGCACCAGACCTAGCTGTCGCTCAGTGGTGGGATTGGGTTTGTGCCCGCTCGCATAGCCGCCGTAGTAGATGAACATGTCGTCACCCACGGGGAGCTGGCAATCCATCCATGCCATGGCGTGATCCCAGGTGCCGTTGGTGTAATTGCGGTCAAAGAACGGTTCGCGGTCGCGCTGCCAGTTTTCGCCGTCATGGCTCCAGGCGAGGACGGTGTAGCCGATCCCGTTGGTCGGTCCTCCAACGGTTGCGGGAAGGTCATCGCGCAACACCTTCAGCAGCCCGATCAGCAGGCTGCCCCGGGAAACGACACCGCCGACGCTGTAGAACTCCGTGATGCCCGCGTCCTCGTCGTCCGGCTTGAAAATCCGGCGCGGCGTGGACCAGTTCAATGCATTGGTGCTCTTGCTCTGACCAACGCAACGACGGTAACCGGGATACGGGGAGTTCTGCGTGCCTCCGATGTAGCCATCCTCGGGATACGAGGTAAATCCCATAATCATGAGGTAGCGATTCCGAGATGGATCGCGAGCCAGATGAACAATGTCTTGAACGCCCGTTGCGGCCGCCAGCACCGGCTGCGAGACGCTGGCGGTCCAGTTGGTGCCATTACTCGAGTGGGCAATCCATTCCCCGCGCAGTGCCTGGTTTTGGCTGCGGTACCAGGCGATCTTGTATCGAGTCGAAGGATCGGCAAAGGCCAAGCCCTCATCAATCACGCTGACTCCGAAACTAATCGGTGCGGGGTCAGCTAGTATGAGTCGGGGACGAATCCAGTTGATGCCGTTGACCGATTCGAGGTACCCGAAATGTTCCACCGAGCTGACAATGGCGTTGTACCACATCCGGTATCGTCCTGATTGCGGATCGCGAATGACACTCACGTAGGGCGTGTTGTTGTTGTCATCCACTCCGGTCACAATGGGTTGCGACAGGTCGCGCACGGGACGGTTTACCTTCCGCAGGACGTTGGAGCTTCGCTCGATCAACCAATCATCCAGCAGCAAGTAGGGACCGGGTTCCAATCTCAACCAGCGTCCCGGACGGTAGAACCGGCTGGCGTGGTTTGTTGCATCGCTATCCACAAAGTCCCAAAGACTGCTTGCCGCTGCCGCGCTGGTGCCGACTGGGACCCAGAAGGGCAAGAAAAGATTCGTCGCTGCCTCCACGGCATAAGACAGCGGCGCCTGGTTGGAAGTGCCAGCCAGATGAACGGTGATGATCTGATCCGCATCGCTTGAAATACCTGTGATGTTGAATCCCTGATTGGTGTCCGCGGGCGCAATGGCGACCAGTACAGTACCCGTCGCGATTTGCGACTGCGTGTCCTCGATGGTGTAATTGAATGCGTCTGGAACATCGTTGCTTGGGTCAGCGTTCACCGGCGTGTAACTCACGTAAGACGGCAAATAGAAATTGGTGGATGCGATGTAGCTAACGACCGCCCCGTTCGTGCTACGGGCGTCCACGGTTCGAAACGACACTAAATGTCCCGCCGCGCCGTCCGAGTCATTCGCCAGCAACCGCTTGACCGAAATCTGCGCCGGTTGTCCCGCTTGTCGTGTGAGGACATTGCTCGCTGCCGCTGGCGGCGGCAAAATCACATGGAGATAGGCCGCAGCGGAGGTTGTTGAGCCGAAAGACTCGTTTCGCATCGAACAGAAATAGTTGCCTTCGTCCGCTGCCGAAATATTGGTGAGCGTGATAGTGGAATACATGCCGGTGTCGGTGTAAACCCGGTACGGGGTGCTGGAAACGCTCCCAGAACCGGTGACCGTGTTCGTGACTCCGCCGGCAACGCGATACCATTTCGGGTCTTGTGCGCTTGGCCCGAAGCCCGCGGTGAACGATACGGCCGAACCCGCCGTATTGGTCTGCGGTTGAGGATTCGCCAGGACCGTGGGTGGTGCCGCGTCGAACACTTCGAACTTGACGAGGCTGAAGCTGGACTTGCCCGTGCCGCCGTTTACGTTCCAGCTTAGGTCGTTGGCTGCGCCGCCCTGGATCCCGCGGTACTCAGCGAAATCAGGATGACCCACCAGACCCGGACTTAGGTTCGCAAGCTGGCCGTTAATGAAGACGAGCAGCCGCCCGTCGCTGTCCGCGAGGCCGGCATAGCCGTCACCCTTCATGAACTCAATGAGATTGTATCCATTCGCCTGGTTGGCGTTCGTGATCGTTACGGTGGCAAACGTGGACGCGTTGCCAGCCGTGCCGGGGAAGCGGAGCGATAGCGTGTTGTCAGCGTTGCGCCTGACCCAAACGCGGTACAACCACTTGTTCGCCGTGCTGCTTGAAGCCGTCATGTTCCACGTCTCGAAGTAAGTAGTCTCCGTGTCACTTGCGCTGAACAGATCCGCGCGCAGGAGGACAGACATCTTCCACCCTTGGTTGTGCGCAGCGGACCGGCTCGGCACCGTATGCGAATAGCCCGCTGCCGCCACAGCGTTCGTATCCGCAAAGCTCCAGCCATTGAAGTTATTCGGGTTGTAGCCATTGGTGTCGGGCGACAGCGGCCCCCCCACGAGTGTGGCGTCGCCACTGAAGATCCACGATCCACCGCTGAGAGTGGCTGGATCTGGCGCAGGTGGAACGCCATTGGTGCCGGCAGAGTAAAGCGCCACAAGTGCCGCGCCGGCGTTGACCGTTATGGTCAGAATCGCGATGATCGCGATCACGACCAGCAACTCGATTAGAGTGAAAGCCTGCAGGCTTATCGAATTCCCACGCGCTTGGGTGCGTGTCCTCATGACATTCTCGGTCAAGTCTCAGTTTAGCATTACCTGTGATTGCGGTCCCGCCAAGACTTAGAAAGATGTGTCTGTTGCAGACAAGTGCGCCGCCGGGTGGATCATGCCGAGCCGGTGAAAAGGCTTTGGGCAAACTGATGCAGCCAACAATAACGGGCAAGGCGGACCTCCGGTGGGCATGAATGATCCGAGTGCATGATGTAGCCGCCCTGGCGGGCCAGCGGAATTTTGCGCCGGAGCTCGGCCTCCAGGTCGGGCAGCGGCCCGGACATCTTGGAGGCTTGAATGTTGCCGTAGAACGAGAGGCGCCGGCCATACTTGCGGCGCAGTTCAACCGCATCAAGTCCCGCTGTGACCCCCACCGGGTTGAGCACCTGCACGCCACACTCAATGAGGTCGTCAATCATCGTCGTGACTTTGCCGTCCATATGGAGCCAAAAGGCGATGGCGTGTTCATGCAGGAAGGGGCCTGGTCACTCCTGGCTCACTTCAAGCACCCTTCCGGCAATGGCGCGATCAACTCCATCCGGATAGCCAACCCACTGCCGGCCCCACCCGTCGCCGATGTCGTAAACCACAAAGAGCCTGGTCGTCTCCAATTCTCTGACGGTCACATAGCATCTGCTTGGCTCTCTAGTCAGCCGCGTCACCTGGCTCCAAGTGGCCCCTTGGTCGAGACTAAACGCAAGATAGTTGCCGTGTTCTGGACCCAGACGACGCGGCCCGGAAACGCCCCTTTGCCACGACTCCTTTGTCCGCCAGCCAAAGCCCGCCACGAGAATCCCGTTGCTCATGCCGACCAGGTGCGGACTGGCCCCATCGAACGCCGGTGGCCGCGGTTTGCTCCAGGTCTTGCCTTCATCATCGGACTCGGTTTGGTAAAGCGGATTGGGCCATCTTGCCTTGTTATTTCCAGTGCGCAACAGCGCGATGAGCCGCCCCCGATGCTTGCCTTGCGTTAGACGTACGAGCGCCGGTTCATTGAATCCTTCCTCTCCCACGGCCGGATCAACCGCGATGGTTGAAACCAGAGACCAGTTCCGTCCCCGATCCTGCGATTTCAGCAGCAAGGAACGAAACTTGTTCATGGTCTTGAGATACGTGGCGGGCGTCGAGTCCTGCTTAAACCATCCGTAGGCTGTGGCGAGCAGGTCCCATCGGCAAGCGCGGTGCCGTGGCCAGGCAGTCGGCCACTCGCCGCCTGCCGGGCTGGCTCGTGGCGGACTAACCAGGACGTAAGCACGAGCAGCAGCCCCCCAGCAGGCAGGTGGAGATTCGTTTCACAAATCAAGTTTCATTTGGGTTCAACCTCTCAGGGCATCTCGACGCGATAGCGGTAGTTGTCCGCGAGCATCCAGTTGGTGTCACTTTCCTCCGAGTAACGGGTCACGAAAATGACCACATCGCCAGTCTCGCGGTCCTGGTAGAACCGGAAGTTCGAGAGCTGCAACCTGGCCGGCTCATGCAGCGCGCGATCATCCACGGCGAAGATGGTGTCACGCTTGAGGGCGAAATGCTCCTCCTGCACTTCGACGATGACCAATGGGGCCCGAGGCCAATTGCCATCGGCGCGCTCACCGCGGAGGGCAAGATTCCCCATCCAGTAGAGCCGGCCGTTCTTAATCGAGCGGAACAAGGCCGACCCGTTCGAGCCGGACTCGATGGGCTCGCCCCCAGTCGCCGGCAGCGGGACCGGCGCCGACCAGGTTTCGCCGTCATCTTTGGAGAAACTGAGCCACTTGTAGCCGGGCTTCTCGGGCATGCCGACGTTGCTGCCGCGGCACACCGCCACCACGCGCCCGTCGCGCAACTCGGCCAGCGTCGGTTCGCAGATGCCCCGCGAGCTGAGTTCTGGGGCGATGTTCAAGGGCTGGCCGAAGCGCCAGGTCAGCTCGCGGCCCTTGCCATATTCGCCAATCGCCGTCAGGACCTGCTCCAGCGGTTGTCGGAGTATTCGGTAATGGATGGTCTTGCCGGTTGCGTCCAGCGCTCGGCGCTGGACGGGGAAGAGCACCCGACCGCGCGAAGTCTTTATTCCAAACCCAAAGCTCGTTTCCCCCGAGCGCCCGTCCGGACCTTTAATTTCGCGCCGCTCGCTCCACTTGCCGGTCTTGGCGTCGTAAACCTCCGCGACCAAGGTCGGTTCGGCATCCAGGTTCAGCTTGTCCTTGGGATGAAGCCTCTTGCCGGTCAAAACGATGAGCTTTTCAGTGTCTGGGTCCAAGAACGCGTTGGGTTCCGCATAACGGATCCGTCCCTCCGGCACGCTGGTGGACTGCCAGCGCACCTCCCCCGCCGACCACGTCTTGCCGTTGTCATGACTCAGGCGGACGGAGTAATCGTCAAATGCATCCGAATAGTCCTCCCAGCCGTGGCAGAACATGACGATGGGTTGGGTCTTGCTGGCATAGCTGACGAAGCCGTTGACCGGCGGGCGATTGTCGCGACGGCGCAAGAAGACCTCTTTGGAGAGGAGTTTCATTTTGCCGGGAGCCGACGAGGCGATGGCCGCGCCTTGCGGCTCAGGCGAGGCTGCCGTCGCCTGGCTGCTCGACCATACTGCCGCTGCGAGCAAACCGCACGCGGCCTGCAGGATTGGGAACGTTGCCTTCACACCTAAATGAACAGGTTGGACGGGTGGAAAGAGTTTGATTTAGTGGTTTGGTTTGAGGGCTGCCTTCAGAGCGGAGTGCATCGCCCGTTCGCAGCCGGGCGCTACCCAGCACCAGTCGTTCCAAGCGGTCACATGGGGGTCCTGTTCGGCATAGGCCTGGTCGGTTCCGATATAGCCCGGAGCGCATTCGCCATAACCCATTACCACCACAAAAGCTTCCGGGCACAATTGCTGGGCGTAAAGCTGGTATTCGACGTAGGATTCCGCCGGCAGCAGCACGAGCTTGGCGGAGCCGAAATCAATCACAGGCAGGTCAATGGTGTGTCCGGCGTCCGCACGCTGCCGCCAACTCAGGCCCAATGCTGCCCGGCTGTGCGTCTGGGCTTTGGTGCCCCAGACGAAGGGTTTCTTCTCGGTCGTTAGGTCATGTTGCAGGTCGGCGAGGGTATATCGGGGGCCGTCCCGCGGCTCAAGCCGCAGCGGTACGCAGCGGAAGTCCGCGTGAGTCAAGGGATAGCGATGGGTGCGCTCCCAGGCGCCGACCATGGCGTCATAAACCCTTCCGGCCAGGCGGGGCCGGTTCTCCGGCGGGCCGTCGTTGTATTTGCCGGCGGTGATATTGCCGCTGGCACCGGATACATAGATTTGAAACACATGGGGATGGTCCGCCTGGCGGCGCCGGCGGGCCAGGCCGACGAAGTCGTCCGAGACCTCCCCTTGGCCGTAGGTGCTCATGGGATGGGTGGCGTAGGCGTGCAAGGCCAGCACCGGTTTGTCCTCGTCCCAGAAGCTCAAGGTCTTTAGCAGCGGGTCAATCGTGCCATCGGCCGCCGCCCTCGCCGTGGCGCTTTTCGTGTGGCTTCCGCGGTCGAAGGCGATGGTGCCGTCTGGCAAAACGTAACGACGGTTGCAGGCGACTTTCTCGACCCTGGCTTCGCCGATGCCGAAATGGGTTACGCGCTGAGTGTGCTTGAGAGCCTCCCGCAAGGCCGTCGCTGCAGTCTGGACGGCGCGCTCGTGAAAGGCCAGGTCGCACACGCTGCCCTCGAGCTTTCGTTCCTCCAGCAGCCGTTGAGCAGTCAGGTCAACCACCGGCGCGTCATGCACGTGGGTTGCCGTGACCAGCACGCGCTGTTTGTCGGTGCCGGCTGCGTCCGCCAGCACCTCCCGCCAGCGGTCATACGCGTCGTTGCGAATCTCGCACCATTCGACCGAGACGACCACCAGCGGTTTGCCCGCTCCGAGCAGCACGTAGCCCCGGGCCGAAAGCGGGTCGGCGATGCGCCTGGCCGGCGGCCTGGCGCTGGCAATCAACGCGTGGCCCAGCGGCACCGTCACATCAGCGGCGAACAGGGCGAGCCGAAACCGCGGCGCGCGCGCAGCCGGCACGCGGCAGCCAGCCGCTAACAAGAGGCCCCCCAGGGAAAGGAGTGCTGCCGCCCTAACCAGGTCGCGGGGCTTTCTGATCGTTCTCATGCGATTGTGGTTTTGGCTCTTGGGCCAAGGCGCAGTCTTCACGGGTTGCAGGCGCGGTCCAGAACGCGCGATCAGCGATCGCGATCAAAGGAATAATCGTTGGTGTACAACACCCGCACGCCGGGCACCCACACGATCTTGGTAAAGGCCGCGTGCCCGTCCGCAAAGGTTATATTCCAGCGGTGATCGCGATACTTGGTGTGCAGGTACTCATTTCGCGGCGCCGACAGCCCGTCATAGGGCGGCCAAAAACAACCTGATTCGCCCATGGTCACCACCCGCACCGGATATCGGACCTGGCTGCCGCGACAGCAGTTGCCGTATGGGTCAATTCTCAGCGTATTCCACACCACGTCCCCCGTGTTCGCTGCGTAGGTAGAGCCAGCCACGCTGTACACCGTGTTGGAGCCTGTTTCGTTTGGACAACGTCCCACCTCGATTCTCTTGCCCGAACCTTGAATGCCAAGGTACGGATTGAGGAAACGTTTCGAGGAGTCCACGACCGCCCAATCAGGATCACTGCCTCCCCAGCCGACCCAGGCAAACTGCGTGCTGATCGGCCGGCCATCAACGCCAAAGAGCTTCCTTGGTGGAAACTTGTCATCGAAATCACCGCGGTAATGCACGGAGGCCAGACCGATTTGGCGCAAATTGCTCAGACAAGCCAAACGCCTGGCCTTTTCTTTCGCACTGGCCAGCGCCGGCAGCAGCAGCGCCGCCAGGATGGCAATAATGGCAATGACCACCAACAGCTCGATCAGCGTGAACGCCAGCGGGCCACTTCGCCTCCCAGACACTCCCGGTCGTCTGTTCCTGGAGAAGATCATGTTTGTCATCCCAACCCTACCCGCGAACAGGAAACTGCCAAGCTGCGAAAATATGTCTCTTGCTAAGACATGCAATAAGCGGGGTTCGCGCACGGCTGGCATCTCCACCTTCAGGCTCAAGGTGGTGGTGGACACATTGCGTGGAGGCGTTCCAACTGGCTCGAGCGGGCAAGGGCACCGAGGCGAAGCCCTGGTTTGAGGAAGCACGCCGGGTGCCCGAGTTGTTGCGCCAAGATCCCCAATCGGGCGGCAATGCCTCGGCGGACACCAACGACATCAATGCCTTATACGATTCTTGCGCGTGGCAGGGAAGCGGAGCGACCGCATCCGGCTGCTCGCCAATGACCTCAGCGAAGCCAGAACGGCCGTTGCGCGCGACCCGGGGCTGCCGACCCAAGCGGTTTGTATTCGGTTGCCTGGAGCCGCACCGTGCCGAGCAGCCCCAATCCCATCAGCAGCTCCCTTTTTGGCCGGCCGCATCATACTCGCTGGCGGTTTACAGGGGCCAAGAGGCGCGCCCAAGGCTCGTTTCATTTTGGAGTCTCATTCTGGGGTTGCCCTTTTGGGCCGGACGTATAGCTTATCCGGACAAGTGGAAAGGGACGGTGGGGTGGAAACTGCACTATGAGACAACTACCGCAGAGACTCACACTCGTTAGCCAGACCGTTGCGGTGCTCAAGGAAGAGATCCGCGCGGGCGCCTGGACCAAGTGGCTGCCCGGCGAGCATGAGTTATGCGCCGAGTTGCGCGTCAGCCGCGTGACGCTGCGTGCCGCCCTGGCTCGGCTCCAGGGTGAGGGCTGGGTCCGCTCCGGCCGAGGCCGACACCGGGAAATCGTCCGTGTTCCATCCCAGTCCAAGTCGGCTGAGAGCCGCGAGGTGGTGGTGCTGATGCCCTCGCCGTTGGAATACACCCATAGCCATCCGGTCGTCTTCTGGGTTGATAGCCTGCGCGAGGAACTAGCCGAGGCTGGCTACCGTCTTTCGGTGCACGTGAGCCGCGCCGCGTTCAGCCGCAAGCCGGCCCGGACCCTGCCAGCGTTGATCGAGCGGCTGCATCCGGCTGCCTGGGTGCTGCTCCTTTCCACCGAGCAGATCCAGCGGGTGTTCGAGAAGCGCGCGGGGCCCTGCATCATTGCCGGCTCGCGGCATGCCGGGGTAAATTTACCCTCCGTGGACATTGACTACCACGCGGCCTGCCTTCATGCGGTCGGGCAATTTGTTGCCAAAGGCCACCGGCGCCTGGTTTTCCTGAACCTGGCCTCTGGGGCGGCGGGGGATATCGAGAGCGAAGCGGGGTTCCATGATGGTGTGGCCCGGAACAGCCCATCGGGCGTTCAAGGCAGCGTGGTCCGGCACGATGGGACTTCGCCAGACATCGTGCGCCGCATCGAAGGTTTGCTGCGCCAGCCCAATCCGCCGACGGCGTTTCTAGTGTCCTGGCCGGCCCACGTGCTGACAACCATGGGCTACCTGATGAGCCGGGGCTTGCGGTTGCCGCAGGATGTGGCGCTGATTTCGCGCGACAACGACTCGCTCCTCGACCATATGTACCCTTCCGTCACCTGCTATGCCATCAATGTAAAGCTTTACGCCCGCAAACTCTCCAAAGTGGTTTTGGATTTGCTGCGCGGGGAGATGGTGTCCGCTATGGCGCACAAGATTATGCCCCGCTTCATCAAGGGACAGACGTCGGGTTGAACCCGGAGGGGGCCTGATGCCTCGCTACAGCCGCCGCTTCTACCGCGTGCTGGAAGAGTGAGCCCCAGGCTTGCCGTACCAGTAAACGACTGAGGCGAAGCGGGCGTCCCTCGGGGCCTCGACCCCGTACCGGAAGCACCACTCCCAGTTGAAGCGGATCGCCGTGCGGAAGGTCATGGGATCGTTCCAAAAGAGCTTCACGTTCACCTCTTCGAACGCCTGGCTGCCGCCCGAGGTCATCGGCGTGGACAGCCGCTTATGGCCCCACGCCATGTCGAACAGGTCCTCGTGCCCCGTGCCGTTCCAGGCGTTGTCAGGGAAGTTGCGTTCATCGTCAACGAAGACGTGTTCGTCCAGCTCGGGCTGGCATTCATAGAGGTCCATGTAAGCGACGACGTGTCCCGCTCCCTGCCGATCCAATGCGGTATAGCCGACCCGGTAGAAGAAGTCCTTTATCGGCGGGGTCTGGGGTCCCAGTGTGTCCTTCCCGGCGCGAAAGAGCCCTTGGTTATCGTGGCTGTGGAGATAAAGAACGTCGGCCGGCAAGCGGGCGGGTTTCTCGACGAACAGCTCCACCACGAAACTGGCTGGATCGGCAGCGCGGGAAACCAGGGCCAGCCGAGCCGTCTTGCGGAAGGGCATGGGCAAATAGAGCGCTCGCCAGCCGTCCTTCGACTGGCCGATAGCGAGGGTGCGGTGTTCGCGTGAGCCAAAACCATAGTCGAGCGGAGAATGGACGCTCGGCGACTCTTCGCCGTCCCACTGGATGCTGAGTGTGACATCCGCATACGCCGCAGGCGTTTCTGACCGGATACGAATGCCGCGAATGATTCCTGGGCCTTCGAGTTTCGCCACTTCAACGACCTGCTCCGGCTTCTGGCCCGATGGCCTCATCGGAAGGACCTTGCGAATGCGTTGGCACTGCTCGAGCGCCGGGCCGTAGAGATCCATACTCTCCCAAACCGCGCACGTCTTCGCCACCTCCGGCCTTAGCTTATCCCAATCCACCTCCAG
This sequence comes from uncultured Verrucomicrobiota bacterium, assembly GCA_964625855.1. GTDB lineage: Bacteria > Verrucomicrobiota > Verrucomicrobiia > Limisphaerales > UBA8199 > JAPLUA01. Next base: position 97,687 of record CAZVFC010000020.1, read on the forward strand.
AAAGGACTCGATCGGCGTGCCAGGAGGGAACTCCTTGATGTTGATGTTCGCGTAAACCGGGTTGCGTTGCAGGTAGCGGAAACGATTTGTAAACGGCAGGGGAAGGTAAGAAACAGCCCATGCCTGCTTTCCGGGGGCCTCGCCCTCCGCCGTCACCTGGCCCGACGCACCGCGCCGAATCTCCGACAGCGGCTTCCGGAACGGCAGTCTCTCCTGCTGAAAGAACAAGGAAGCTCTGCCTGAGAAGATCGTTTGGCCATCAACTTCAACTCGAATATCCGTCCACTCGCCGCCAGGCGTGGTCCAGATGCGGCTCACCACACCGGGACCCTTATGGTCCGCCACGACTCTCCAGCCGTCTTCCTCGTAAAGGCAGTGCATCCGGTCCGGGTTGCCGCCGCCCCGATGGAATCCGGAATACTGCCGCAAGCGGTGGATCTGCGGTTGAAAGAGGTGGTCGGCCGAACGCATCCGTTGCAGCTCGCTTGAAACCGTGACGCGCTCTAGTGCCCGGGTCGGGACGCAGGCCAAGAGGAAGAGAGTAAGACAGAGAGTTCGCGCAATTCTCAGATCAAATACGAAAGACGGGTTCACGGCTCAACAATTCAACGACTGACACATTCTCTAGCACGCTCGCCGCGTGCCGCAGGCATCCGCATTCTTTGCGTGGCTGCGCACCATCGTCAACGAGGAAGTGAGGTGCATCCGGGAAGTTGGCGCCTGGGTCGTGGCTCGTCATCCTTCGGCAAACCCGCCGGGCCGGAGAGGTTCCCAGAGCGTGTACACCGGATGCACACCGGAGGTACACCGGATGTACACCGGAAAATCCCTTGTGCATCCGGTGTGCCTCCGGTGTGCCTCCGGTGTACCTCCGGTGTACTCAGCGCGAAGGCGTGGGCCCTCTGGCTGGCAGACCGGCCCGCCAGATCGAGCCACGTGTATTGAGGGAAGACATCAATTATTCCCTGGCAAACTGCGAAGGGAAGGAGTCTAGTAGCCTTACGAAAACCAGCTATAAGCAAGATCACAGGTGAGCTGGAAACGGCACCAAATGAACTTCCGATAAGCCAATCGAAAGCCTGTGCCGCTGTTGTGGAATTGCCTTCGCTCAGCGGCGAGAGGGCTGCAGTCTAATCAACCACAACACTGAATCCTATGAGCAGAACCCAAATCCAAACTCACGCTTGCTTGACGGCTCTCGCCGCAACTCTGGTGTTCGTGTCAAGCGCATCAGCCGCCGGCCTGAATTCCATCTTCTTCAACCACCAATACAACGGGGATGCTTACCCCGTGGCGGGCTACACGGAAGACCCCGGTGTACCGCCGTGGGCCACCCCGACGACCGACAGCGACATCCTGACCTTTCAGGGGACCATCCTGGAAGGCGGTTATTGGCAGAGTGACGAATGGATCGGCGGGCCGAATCCCGCGGATAACGCCACCGGCTGGACGATTGAATTCCGCATTCGCATTGGCACCGATGCGCCGGACGATCCGACGGGTGGTTCGTTCAATGTTTTCGCGAAGGACGCCGACGGCGCCAGCACCACCGGCCGTCGGGCGCAGGTCACGATCGGGCAAAACTGGACCAAGGTTTACTCCCGCAGCACAACTACGCTGTATAGCACCGATGTGAACACTGACGGGTTCCACGTATTTCGCTTCGGGCAGTTGCCGGGTTCCAGCACGATGATGTTGTGGCGCGACGAGGTGCTGTTGTTCAATTCCGCGTCGAGAAGCAGCAACGATTCCAGCAGCTTGCTGGCACAGATGTGGTGGGGCGACGGCAGCAGCGGCACCGGCGGGCCCACGGTGGAGATTGACTACCTCCGCTGGGACAGCACGGGTTTCTTTGAGCCGGCTCCTGTGCCTGAACCGAGCAGCTTGGTCCTCGCTGGTGTTGGCTTGATCCTGGGCGGCGGGATGGTGCGCCGCTTGCGCAAGGAGACGTGAACGAGATAACGCTTGTATCAAAATTCCCCCCTGATCTTATGAACAGAAACCTGATCTATGGCGGCTCTTTGGCCGCTGCGGCAGCGGCCCTGCTGATGGCAACCGCCTCGGCAGCGGAGCTTCCTTCCACGAGCTTCAACCATCAATACAACGGGGATACGTATCCGCTGCCTGGCTATACGGAGGCCGTACCTGACACCAACACCTGGATCACCGCCCCGTCAACTGATGGCGACATCTTCACCTACCAAACCGACATTCTCGCGGGCGGAGGCTATTGGCAGAGCGACGAATGGGCGGGCGCACTGAATCCGATCACCGATGCGACGGGCTGGACGATGGAATTTCGCATTCACATTCTGAACGATGCGGAGGATGACCCGACCTTTGGCGCCTTTCAGGTGTTCGCGAAGGATGGAGGAAGTGCCACCACTAGCCGGCGGGTGATCCTCCAAATTGGGAGGAGCTTTGTGCGACTGGCCTCACGAGGAGTGGTGATTGACACGACTGAAAACACCAACGACTACCATGTGTTTCGCATTTCGCAGCCTCCCAGCTCGAGCTCAATCACGGTCTGGCGCGATGGGGTGCAGTTGTATAATGGGCTGTCGCGCACGAGCAACAACTCCGAGGGCTCGCAACTATATTGGGGAGACGGCAGCAGCGGCGTCGGCGGGCCGACAGTCAAGTTGGACTACTTCCGCTTCGATAGCACTGGCCCTTACGAACCGGTGGTCGCAGCACCGGGCGTGGTGGCAAGCCCGCAAAACACGACGAACGCCGTGAGCGACTCCGGGACGTTGACCGCGGTGTTCACGAATGCCATCACCGCGGTGCAATGGTATAAGGACGATTTTCCCATTGACGGAGCCACAAGTTTCTCCCTTGTGAGCACCGGTCAGCTATCCACTTACAGCATTCCTTCCGTTCAACCCTCGGACGAAGGGAGCTATTATTGCCAGGGCAGCAACACGGCGGGTTCGACCAACACGGCGACGGCGTATCTGGATGTGCTGGCGGATTCAACACCGCCCACGGTGGCGAGCAACAGCGTTTCCGCCTGGGCAGCGCGGGTGCGGATATACTACTCGGAACCGATGGATGCGGTTTCCGCGGGGGAGCCCAGCAATTATGTGTTTCAAGGAGGAGCGTTGACCGTGGCTTCGGTCACGGTGCGCAGTCCGTCCAGCGTGGATGTGTTTTCGACCGAGCGACCGCTGCCCGGGTTGAACTACGTACTGGAGATTTCCAACGTGCAGGACACGTCGGGCAATCCCATCGCTGCGAATACACCGGTGGCGTTCATGGTGGACACGAACTTTATCGCGAGAACGAATCTGCTGATGGCGTTCAACGAATCATCCGCAATGGACAATGCCGGAGGCGGGGTGGCGTGGCGAGATCTCTCCGGGAACGAGAATCACGCGATCAACCCGACGTCAACAGGCCCCACCCTGGTTCCGGACGGCCTTCAAGGTCACGATGTCTTTCAATTCACGCCGGCGAGCACCACGCCGAGGCTGCGCCTGTTGGGCGCCGACGGGACCGGTCTCACCGAAACCAGTTACACTTGGTTCGTGGTCGCGCGCTGCACGAACCGGGGGACTGGCGGCAGCTCCAGTCTCACGCCGGTTTCGCCGATGGTGTTCAACTACTATTCCTCCTACGAACCGGCGAACTGGAATTGCTACTTCTACAATGGCGGTGTGGAAACGACCAACGAACTGGGCGAGGTCGAGCAAGGCGTCGTCTTTGCCGGTCGAGATGACCCGGGGGATAGCGAAGTGGCGGCGATTCCGCACCCCGTACCGGGTGACGCGTGGTATATTCTCGTGGGACATGTGGACACTGCCAATGGGGCGTATGGGCGGGTGGTGAATCCGCTGGCCAACACGGTCGTGGCCGCGACCAACACCATGAACCCGCTGGGCCTTGGCTTCGGCATCCCGACGGGTATCTGGTTTGGAGCCAATTCCGGTGGGGGCAACCGTTTTGGGGGCGACATGGCCGAGGTGTTGATCTACACCGGCACGTTAACCCAGAGCGAACTCGATAGCATCGAGGCTTACCTCACCGTCAAGTATTTCCCGCCGCTCATCAACGTGCAGCAGAACGGAGCGAATCTCGAAGTGCATTTCACGGGCGTGCTTCAATCCTCCACAAACGCGCTGACGAACTACACGGATGTATCTGGCAACCCGCCCAGCCCCTACATCATCACTCCGGGAAACCAGCAGCCACAGCAGTATTTCCGGGCAAGGTATCCCTGATCACGCGAAGAACCCTTACCCCGCATGCCGGGTCAGCCGGCGCGGCGAGTCAAATTCATGAGCGGACGCCGGGGAGCGGTGCCAGACCCCTTAACCACTGACACGCCTTGAATAAGCGAAACAAGATCGCCATCGGCTGCGCCCTTTCCCTGGCCGCGATTTGCACCGCCTGCTCGCTTCAAGCCCAGGGCCGTGATCTCTTGAAGATCGTTGTCGGGCCCGAGCAGAGGATTCTGCCCGAGGGCCTGCAACGGCGGGTTATCCGAATGGAATCGAGCGCGCCATTGCCGGGAGGCTCATTGAAGTGCGCGAGGAATGACAAGTGGATCTCTTGCGCAAAGACATCGAAACGTTGCGCCCCGGCCCGGCACAGAGCTTATAAACGGGCTCGGTTCCGGAGATAGCCGCCAGGAAGAGTATTTGACCTCAGGGTAAACATGTGGCTAGGTGTGTCAGGTAAGCCATAGAATTCGTTACGGGCAACGGGCTGCCCTGGAGCTTTCCGTGCTCAGGAAACGGCTGACGTGAAACATTTTGCCTCATTGGCCGCAGTAATCGCCGTCGCAGGGCTGCTGCTGCGGGGGTGTTTCTGGCTGGCCTCTGATCCCGAACCTGATGGTGCGAATTCGGCCCGATTTCTGCCCTCCGCATCCCCTGCTCCCCAGCCCGCAAGCATCACCTCGCTGACGCCCGCTGCCCAGGTTGCTGTCGCTGCTCCGGGGCCCTTCGCGATCCTCAAGCCCCCGGTTTCCAAGCCGATCCCGCCAGCCTTCCAGGATTTCTCCGCTTGGGTCGGTGCGTTTCTTTCAAACCGCAACGCAGCCACTGCCGCTCGCGGGGAAGCTCTGGCGTGGAAACGGCGGGAGGCATTGATCGAACTCATCCAAGCCGATCCGCAACGGGCGCTTGAGTTAGCCGTGCCGTTCGCCTGGCGCGACGATCTGCCGCGGAACGTTACCCGCCACTTTGAACAGCCGGTAGATGGGCGCGGATCGTTGACGGTGGCGGTAGCTACCGATTTCGACCGTGCCAAGGCCACCGTGCTGCGCGAAGCGCACGTTGGCAGCAACACCTACCAGGCGTTTGTCTATGGCCGGCGCCTGACGCAGCCGTGCAAAGACAACATCCCACTGCACGGCGTCGCTGTCGGGAACAAGCTGGCGTTGGATTCCAAACCGGTCCGCATGCTGGAGCCGGCCGAAGCCGAAGCGCGCCATCAGCGAGATTCTACGGGTGCGCCGGGCTTGTGCGGAGTCTGCGGCCGGCCCGCGGTTCTGGCGGGAGACATCGGGGGCGTCACGGCGCATTTCTGTGGGACCGGGCACGCGCAGCTTGTCAATGACGCCTGGGTCCTGGCGGAAAGCGGCGATCCGATAGCTTTCGCACCCGGAGATGAGACCGGCAGCGCCCCGTGGAGTCTGGGGCCAAAGAGCTTGCTCTACATGCGGGTCAACTTTCCGGACGATCTCACCGAGCCAAATTCCGAGGCATCGGCGTACGCGGCGATGGACGAGGTCAACTCCTTCTATGTGGAAGGGTCCTACAATCAGACGGCGATCACGCCCACCGTTACCCCGCTGCTGACTTTGCCGCAGACCAAGGGCTGGTACAGCACGGCCGGGCCGGGCGCCTTGCTGTCGGACGCCCGGGAAGCCGCCCGGCTGGCGGGCTACGATACGTCCAATTACGCGCTGGACATTGTGTCGCTGACCAGCGTGCCGGAATACGACTGGGGCGGGCTGGGGTTTGTGGGCGGCAAAGGGACGTGGCTGCAAAGCAGCGGCGCGGGCGTAACCGCCCACGAGTTGGGACACAATTACGGGCTGTGGCACGGCAATTTTTGGGAGACCACCAATTACAGTGCGATCGCCTACGGCACCAATGTGGAGTACGGCAACAGCTTCGACACGATGGGCGCCGCGGCCGCCGGGCGAAATCATTTCAACGCCAACTTCAAGTCGCTCCTGCATTGGCTTCCGGACGCAGCCGTCCAGACCGTTACCGGTAACGGACGGTGCCGCATCTTTCCGTTCGACACGGCGCGCCGGGTTGACGGCTGTGTCTATGCGGCGCGCGTGCGCAAGGATTTTGAGCGGGATTACTGGGTCGAGTATCGGGAGCGCTTCGCGTCGAACCCGTGGCTGACCCACGGCGTGCTCCTGAACTGGTCGGCCTGGGCCGCAAGCAGCGGCGGCACGGACCTGCTCGACACCACACCCGGTTCTCCCGACGGCAAGAACGACGCTGCCGTGGTGATTGGCCGCACCTTCAGTGATTACCCGGCCGGCGTCCATATCACCCCGACTGCCTTGGGCGTAACCGGCACCAACCGCTGGATTGAGGTCCAAATCCATTCCGGCTTCTTCCCCTCCAATCGTCCGCCGAAGCTCAAGCTGTTCGCTTCGCCCACCGACGCCGCCCCCGGCGAGCTGGTTCATTTTCAGGGCGACGCTTCCGATCCGGACGGGGACGAACTCGCCTATGCCTGGTTCGGCACTTCGTATGACACCGACGATCCGTCGGTGTTCTCGACCAACAACCTGCCGTGGACCTATCGCACCTGGTCCACGAGCGGCACGCGAGTAATCCGCTGCCTCGTGAGCGACATGAAAGGCGGTGTCGCCAGTGCCAACGTGGTCGTGAATGTCGGACCTCCCGCCGGCTTCACCGTCTCCGGACGGGTCACCGATCCAGGCGGCCGCCCGCTGGAAGGCGCCCTGATTGCCACCGGTCCCGAAGCCCCTGATTTGCGGGTGGGCTACACCGATTCCCGCGGGTGCTACGTTATCGCAGGCATCCTGGGCGAGGTGGAACTCCAAGCTATCAAGTACGGCTACAGCTTCACGAACTCCACGTGGACGAATCCCGTCGCTCCCACAGCCCACACCTCGAATATTGATTTCACGGCCATTCCGCTGCCGGCCATCAGCATCCATGCGACGAACAACGCGTTGCCGGAGAACGACCCCGCCTCGCAGTTGATCTTCCTTACGCATAGCGGCGATACCAATCAGGATGTGGCTGTCAAAGTGGTCCTCTCCGGCTCGGCAACGCTTGGGACCGATTATGATCTGACCCCGCCACTCTCGGCAGGTGAAAACACGGTATCCATCCCCGCGGGAACCAACGTCGCCATGATCCAGCTCCAGGTCCGTAACGATGCCACCGCCGAATTCACCGAATCCGTGTCGCTGAGCCTCGTGGAGGAGGGCGGTCTGGTCGTGGCTGCTCCGGGCGAGGTGACCCTCTCGATCATTGACGACGACACACCTCTTCGTCCGCGGGTCTCGATCGCCTCCCTCGTCTCACGCGTGCCGGAAGACGGGATGGACAGCGCCACGTTCGTTGTGACGCGGTTGGGCAGCGTCGCAGCCGATTTGGCGGTGTTCTACGCCACCGGAGGAACCGCTACTGCCGGTGCGGATTACACAAACCAGCTCGGGGTCTTCGTTATCCCCGCCGGGCAAGCGGAAGCAAGGCTTAAGATTCCACCGATAAACGACAAACAGATCGAGGTTGACGAGACTCTTTCCATTGCGCTCCTGGCCAACGCGGCTTATACCCTCGCCACTTCGACGGCCCAAGCAACCATCGTGAGCGACGACGTCCTGAGACTCACGGTGTATCCCACGGCCGGCGGCCCGGCTGAACCCGCCACGTCAGGTCGCTTCACCTTCAAACGCGAGGGGGATCTGAGCGGAAACCTTGAAATCGGTTATGCGGTGGGGGGCTCAGCCACTCCCGGCGTTGATTACCAGGCGCTCAGCGGCAGGCTCCTGATTCCCGCGGGGGCCACTTCGGCGGATCTGCAGCTCACTCCCATTGACGATAGCGAGTTGGAAGGCGATGAATCTGTGATCCTCTCTGTCACGAACGCCCCAGGCTGCGATTCGGACGCGCCGGCGAGCGGCATGCTCCTGATCCGGGATAACGAAAAGGCCTCCGTCAGCATCACCGCCCCTGATTCGGGTGCCTCGGAACCGGGCGACGACCCCGGTAGTTTCGTTGTCTCGCGCGGCTCTGTGGTCAATGGCACCCTGACCGTGCCCATGGCCATCAGCGGCCTGGCTGTGAACGGGGTGGACTACGTGCCTCTGGACAACCAGGTAGTGATCCCTGACGGCGTCAGTTCCGTGACGCTGGATCTGATTCCTTTCGATGACCTCCACCTGGAAACCACCGAGGACGTGCAGTTCGTCCTGATCCCCGGCACCAACTACAACCTCGGTACCGCCATGGCCGTGGTCCGGATCACCGATAATGACGAGTCCGGCGTGCCCGCCATCGGTTTTACCGCCGCCAGTTCCAGGTTCGAGGAGAACCGCAGCCCGGGAATCAGTGTCTCCTTGAGCGCGACTTCATCCGCGCCGGTGACGGTGGAGTATCGCGTCATTGGGGGCACCGCCTCCAGCAGTGACTTCACTCTCCCTGACGGCACACTGACGCTTGAGCCGGGCAACCGGGCCAAATCCATCCCGCTCGTCATCAACAACGATTCGCTGGCCGAACCGGACGAAACCATCCGGGTGGTGCTGTTCAATCCTTCGGGCGCCAGTTTCGACGGCATCAAGCTTCACACCTATACGATTGCTGATGACGACACGGCTTCACTGAGCGTGAGCGCCACCATCCCCGCCGCCTCGGAAACGGGCCCCGTGCCGGGCAACTTCCGCATCACGCGCACCGGTTCCACCAGCTCGAATCTGCTGGTCAAATTCCAGGTGACGGGCACAGCCGCCGCCCCCGGCGATTATGCGCCGATCGGGGGCAGCGCCGTCATCCCTGCCGGCGCAGGTTTCCTCGATCTGCCGGTGCTGCCCGTGGATGATCCTACCGAAGAGTTCACCGAGGGTGTCAAACTGACCCTGCTCAACGCCCCCTCCGCGAGAATTGTCTCTCCCAATACAGCCACGGTCACGATCGCGGATAACGATTCGGATTCCCGGCCCATAGTTTCCATTGACTCCATCGCCTCGCAGTTCGCCGTCGAGGGTGGAGGGGACGGCCTGTTCACCATTACCCGGACAGGCCCTACGGCCACGAACCTCACCGTTTACTTCAGCCGCGGCGGCACTGCCACCCAGGGCTCCGATTACACTCCACTGACCGTTCCCATCGTCATTCCTGCCGGCCAAAGCAATACCACACTCCCGGTAACCGCCATTGATGACTCGCTCATCGAGGGTGAAGAAACCGTGGTCCTGGCCCTGACCGCGCACGAAAGCTATCGGACGGCCTATCCCTCCTCGGCGACCGTCGTGGTGCAGGACAACGACCAGAGTGTTCGGGTTGATCCGAGCGACCTCATCGCCAGTGAACCCGGGACCGATAGAGGCGAATTCTCATTTACCCGGTTCGGCACCACCAACACTCCGCTGCAGGTCCTCTTCACCACCAGCGGCAGCGCTGTCAGCGGAAGCGATTACCTCCCCATCGGCAACTCCGTGGTGATTCCCGCCGGCAGTCTCACGGCCGCTCTCCCGGTGGTGGCGCTCGATGACCTCCTGATCGAAGGGCCGGAGACTTTGAACCTGCAGTTGCAGCCGAACGCGGCTTACACCATCGGCGCGGCTGATACCGCTGGCGTCACCATCGCAGACGATGAGCCGATGCTTACCATTTCCGCCACGGTCGAGACCGTGGTGGAAGGCAGCCGCGACCCCGCCGTGCTCACGGTTACGCGGTACGGCGATCCCAAGTACGAAATCACCGCGCTCCTTTCCATCAGCGGCAGCGCCAGCTACGGCGTTGACTATCCCCCCTTCACCACCAACGTCCTCTTTACCTGCGGCGTCATGGCCATTGACCTGCTGATATTTCCCACAAATGAACTGGTGGCTGAAGGTGTGGAAACCGTGACCGCCGCGTTGGTGCCTCATCCTTCCTACACGGTGCTGTCGCCAAGCAACGCGATGGTGTCCATTATGGATGCGGCCCAAAACCTCGCCCCCTCAGTCACCATTACCAGCCCGACGGCCGATACCGTTTTCTTGCTGGGCACCAACGTGAATATGATTCTCGAGGCCGTCGTTTCCATTGCGGACACGAATGTCCCGCTGAACCTGTTGTGGAGCAAGGTGGCCGGGCCCGACACGCTCCGGTTTGGCCCCGAGACGAATGCCAACACCACCGTGAGCTTCACCAACCGCGGCATTTATGTCCTGAGGCTCACGGCTGACAACGGGGCGCTCACCAACTATGCAGAGGTCACCGCCATCGTAGGCGCCGTCGAGTCGTTGTCCAGCAACAGCCTGCACTGGACCTTTGATGAGGGCTCCGGCACGAACGTTCTCGACGCCTCCGGCGCGGCCCGGAACGGCGTCATTTCCGGGCCGTTTAACTGGTCCAGCAACGGTGTGCTCGGAGGCGCGCTGGAACTGAGCGGCGCCGGCAGCGAGGCGCGCGAGTCCCCGGCCTCGGGTTTCCTCAACGGGCTTGAGGCATTCACTCTCTCGCTCTGGACAAGATCGCTTCAAACCAACGTTGACCAGGGACTCTTCGCGGCGAACGACACCGGGACCAACACCACCCTGGAGCTTGGACGGCGGCTCTATCCGTCCTGCGGCGCGGCGACCAATGTCATTGAGGCGGCGATTCCAACCGACGCGGGTGTCGTGCGTTACATCAGCGACACTCAGACCGTCACCCACGACTGGCAGCACCTTGTACTGTGCTGGAGCAACGGCCTGCCGCCCGCTCTCTACATCAATGGACTATCCGATCGGCCGCATGCGCGTGTATCGGTTCTCGAAGGCGCGCTCGTCAACAGCCCGCAATTCCTGGTCGGCCGGGGGTTGGCGGCCCCGCCCCAGTCATGGGAGAGGATGCTGGATGACGTTCGCCTGTTCCCGCGCGCCTTGTCCAGGTGGGAAATTGGCGCGCTGGCGGCCCTGCCGCCTACCAACTACGGCGCCATCGTCGAAGCCGGCTCCAACATCACCGTCCAGGTAATCTCGCTCGCCGAGTTGGCGGGCAGCGTGGTGGACGACGGACAGCCCGACCCGCCGGGCCTGCTGACAACGACCTGGCTCCTGGTCGAAGGCCCGGGCAACGTTACCTTCACCAATGCCAACGCTCTCACCAATAGCGTCGGCTTTGAAGCCGTGGGTGAGTACGTCTTTCGTCTTATCGCCGACGATGGGCAGGTTAAGACCTATGACGATCTGGTCGTCACCGTGATCGAGCCAACCCGGGTTGACATCTTCACCTGGGACCCCGACGCGGCAGAACTGGGACCTGATACCGGCATGTTCTCGCTGTCGCGCTCTGGCGATGACACCGTAGATCTGCCCGTCTTCCTGGTGATGGGCGGCTTCGCCAGCAATGGAGTGGATTTCATCGAGATCACCAACGTCTATGTATTTCCCGCCGGGACCAGCTTCCTGGAAGTGGTGATCACGCCTTTCCTGGACGACCGCACCGAAGGTGACGAGCCCTTTACGCTTACCGTGGTGAGCAACGCCAGCTACTCGATCGGGAATCCTGAAGCCTCGGTCACCATCCACGACTCCCCCTACGGCGCGTGGACCGTCGGCCATTTCACCCTTGAAGAACTCACCGATCCCACCCTCAGCGGTGCCGGCGCCGATTTTGACGGTGATTCGCTCGTCAACTTCGCCGAATACGCCGCCAACCGCGACCCGCGCACGCCGGAGACCAATCCGCCAGTGGTAATGACCATCGAGACCGACCCGGCAGACGGCAACCCTTACCTTACCATTCAATACCCGCGCCGGCTGGAGCCTACGGACACGACTTACGAGGTGCACGTTTCAAACGACCTCTCGATCTGGCAAACCGGCACCAATTACGTCCAGGAACTTCAAGCCACCGACGACGGCAACGGCCTCACCGAGACGGTCAAGGCGCGGCTCACCGCGCCCTTCTCCACCGCCACGAACCAGTTCGTTACGGTAAAGGTTTGGCTCCGGGTCACGAAGCCGGTCGCTAAGCGGCGGTAGCAGCTACTCGCTGCGCCGAACTCCGCCTCTGCACCGCACGCAGCCCCCGCCCCACCCAAGGACAAGCTTCGGCGACCAAACGGTGACTCCCCGGAGGGACCACGGTGAGTCTCCCATGTTGATCGGATCAACATGGGAGACTCACCGGCATATCGCCGGGGGGACGCCGTGGTTACGCCGGCGTTGCTGGCCGAGAGACTGTAATTGCAGGGGGCTACAGGAAGCTGCATTTCCGCCCTGTCGGCGAGTCGGATAACCCTCATTGTCCCAGAAGTGGACAGTAGGCCGGTTGGCGCCGGGTCCGGGGTGGCTGCGGGTCCGCAGGTTCAACCAAGTCGCCTCCAGCGGGGCGCTTGTCTCCCGATGGTGGTGCCCGGATACGCCCCTTGATCGCCGGGTGTCCAGGCCCTCTCGCGATGCGCCCAGTTTATCCTTTAATACCATGCAAGGAGCCCATTAAATGCCTCCGATATGAAACCTATTTCATTCCTGTGGCTCTCGCTGGGCATCGGTGGGTTCCTGGCGGCCGGGTTGGTTCCTGGAGCCGCCGCCGACGCGGCGAAAACCGACACCCCCAGCATGGACGTGAAAGCCGAGGTCGCCAAACTCCAGCAGCGGGAGATTGAACTCACCGCCCAGTTCGCCTTGCTTAAAGAGCTGGCAGCTCAACACCGCCAACGAGCCGACGCGGCGAATACCGCCAACCAACGCGACAAGTCCAAGTGGGAAGGCGAGCTCGCCCGCGAATTGGCGGACCGGGTGGACCGGACTACCGTCCAATTGGAGGAGGTGATGCGCCAGCGGTTAACCGCTGAGGAGTCCGCCAAATTGGCCGCCGGGCCAGCTACCCCAGAGGCGCCGGATCGGGATGAGGCCGCCTTTCTTGCCCGGCTGGATACCCAACTCTGGCGCGTGGAACAGGATCTGAAGGCGGCCCTCGAAACGACCAAAGGATTCAACGCTCAACTGCAAACCAACAGCACGCCCGAACACGTGCTCCGGGTATCCTTTCTGGTCCAGGAAAACAACACGCTCATCCGTTACCTTGAGCGAGACAGGTCCGAATTGGAGCTCAAAGCTCTCCAATACCGTGCGCTCAAGAAGCGCTAGTCCGAACAGCTCCCGCCGCGAGCGAACCCGCAGTCACAGGGATAGCCCAGGCAGGAAGATCCGGGCCAGAAAGACCCCCCAGAAAGGAAGCCGGCCTGGAGTGATTCGGTTCGCGCTCCGTGCTTGATGGCGTGAGATTGCGCCTCCGCAACCACTGACTACTGGCGCGTGTGGAGTGTGGCCAGGTGCCTGATTAATGGCCGCGAATCTTCGGCTCCGCTGCGGCGATCTCGATCAGGCGCAATGCAGAGCTTACCGAGTCCATTAAGCGCTGACCGATCTGCTCGAATTCCACGACCAAGTGCGAGGCACCAGCCATCTTCAGTCTCTGGGCCTGCACGCGATCCTGGGCTTGCACCACGATGGGTGTCGCCGGCGGCGCCAACAGGCGAAAGGCCAGAATCGCCCGTTCGGCGGTGGCGTCGTCGTCGCTGGCGACCACCAGCAACCGACAGCGGGCGGCGCCGGCGTTCCGCAAGACCGTGTGATCGGTCATGTCTCCGATTGAAACCGGGTAACCGCGCCGCTGCCCGGCGAGGACCCGGTCCCAATTCAATTCGAGCGCCGCAAAAGGGATATTACGCTCGCGGAGAAATGCGGCCACGGCCTCGCCGCAGCGCCCAAAGCCCCCCACAATCACCATCGGCTCGGCGGCTTCCGCGAGCGGGGCCGGCGGCCACTGCGTGCGCTCCAGCCGTTCCACGCGCCGGCCCCAGGCCTCGGCCAACTTCGCGAGCAACGGCGTGAGCGCCATGGTAACGGACACGGTTAACACTCCGGTACTGGCGGCTTCGTCGCCGATGATCCCCTCCCGCTCTGACAGGGCCATCAGGACGAAGGCGAATTCCCCGCATTGCGCGCACAGCAACGCTGTGCGCACGGAAGTGCCGGGCCGCTTTCGAAACAAGATGCCCAGCAGCAGCAGCACCGCCGCTTTGATCAGCAATATGCCCAGCACCATCACCACTACGATCAACCCCTCGCGTTGCAGCACCCCCAGCTTCATGTTCATCCCCACCGCAATGAAGAACAGCGACAGCAGCATCTCCTTCCAGCGTTCCGCCACACTCTCTACTTGGAGTTGGAACGGCGAGCCGGAGAGCAGCAGTCCGACGACAAACCCGCCCAGGGCCATGGACAGACCCGCCGACTGCGCCAGCCAGGCGGCCACCAGGACAGCCAACAACGTCACCGCCGTGAAGCCGGAGTGATTCCGGGAGTGCACATTGATGGTGAGCAGATGAGGCACCACGTATCGGCCCAGGAGCCCAATGGCGGTGAGGACGGCGGTGACTAATCCCATGTGCAACAGGAGGGGCAGTGAGGGAGCCGCGGTGGCCACCCCATCGCGGTGAGCGACAATTGACACCAGAGCCAGCAACGGAATCGCCGCCAGATCCTGCGCCAACAGCACAGCAAAGGAAGTCTGCCCATGATCGGTCTTCAGCTCCTTGCGATCTTCCAGTAGTTGCACCACAAAGGCCGTCGAGGAAAGGGCCAGGATCAACCCGCCGAGGGCGGCGTTGGACCAGGCGTGGGCGCCGCAAAAACGCAGAAACAACGCCAAGGCTCCTCCCGTAACCACCAGTTGGGCGACGCCCAGGCCCAGCACGTCCCTGCGCATCTCCCACAGCCTCGAAGGATTCAACTGCAAACCAATCACGAACAGCAGAAACACCACGCCCAGCTCCGCAAACTCGCGCAGGCCCTCCGCGCTTTCGGTCACGTTGAAACCACTCGGCCCGAGCACCGTACCTGCCGTCAGCAACCCGAGGATCGAGCCCAGACCCAGCCGGCGCGAGAAGCCGACCGCCAGGTAACTGATGATCAGGATTACAATGGCCGATCCGATGAAATGATGCAGCGTCATTCCGGACGATCATTGTTCGAGTTTCCGGCCCACGACAAGCTTTGTTCTATCCCGCCGGCGTTCTGACCGCGCCCCCCCTGAGCCCTCAGAGGCTCAGCGGATCGCGCTCGCTCCGCTGTTGGTGCTGCTGCGCGACAAATTGACGCCAGGCGTCCATCCCTTGGCCGGTCCTGGCGGAAGTCTCGAACACCTGCGCTTTCGGAGCCACGCGCCGGAGGTTGGCCAGCGCCAGCTCGCGATCATATCCGCAAGCCTCGGCAAGGTCCATCTTGCTGACAATCACTGCATCCGCCGATTGGAACATGGGGGGATACTTGAGGGGTTTGTCTTCCCCCTCGGTGACGGACAGGAGGACGATGCGCAGATCCTCGCCCAGGTCGTAGGATGCCGGGCAGACCAGGTTGCCGACGTTCTCAATGATGAGGAGTTGGAGGCCGCCGAGGTCCATTCGCTTCACGGCGCGGGCTACCATCTCCGCTTCGAGGTGGCAAACCGTGCCGGTAGTGACCTGCACGACGGGCGCACCTGTCTCGCGCAACCGCTGGGCATCGTTGTCGGTTGCCAGGTCGCCGACGATTACGCCCGCCTTCAGTTTCGGGTGCAGAGTGCGGATAGACTCGCGGATGAAGGTGGTCTTGCCGGAGCCGGGTGACGAAAGGAAGTTCAGGACCAAGAGGCCGCGCGCCTGGAAAAATCCCCGGTTCCGCTCGGCGAGGCGGTCGTTCTTGTCGAGAATAGCCCGGCGCACTTCCACGGTTCGCCGCGTTTCGGCGTCCGCTTCATGGCCGGGGTCGTGTGCCGCCGCCCCTTGACTGTGGGAATGAGGGTGGGTGTGTTCGTGGCCATGGTGTTCGCCGGGTCCGTGCGGGTGCTCATGCTCGTGGGCGTGATCGTGGTCATGGCTATGGCCGTGGCCGTGATCGTGGTCATGGTGGCCGGCATCAATGCCCGCCGGACTCTCTCCGGGCAATCCGCATCCGCATTCTTTACACATTAGTCAATCTCCATCGAGGCGACTTCCATTTCCCGGCCCGCGCGGAGCTCTCCGCTCGGGTTGTGGCAATCGGGGCACTCGGCAAACATATCGTCCGACTGGAACTCCCGCGCGCACGTAGCGCACCAGAACCGGGCGGGCACATGCTCGATGGCCAGTTTGGCATGCTCTGCGAGGGTTCCCGGTGCCAGCGCTTCGAACGCGAATTCCAACGCATCCGGCACCACGCCGCTCAGCGCGCCAATCCGCAGCCGAATCTCATGCACCCGCGTGGCGCCGGCCTGTTGGGCCTGTGCCAGGGCTACATTCAAAGCGCTCTGCATGATGGATAATTCGTGCATGGTGTTCCGCGAGCGTCGAACACTCCGGCCACCGATGCCGCGGGTCGAAGCCGTCACCCTTGGAAGATATTGCTCCCAGGCGGGTCTGACAAACGATTTGTGTGGCCAACACCGGCACGGGGCGCATCTCGACACCGCCACCGGAGCGCGGCTGAGGACAGCCGCGCTCCGCGCATGTCCCGATTGCCGCGAGCGGTGGTGGCATCAAGATACGCCCACCGCACGGCTTCGGCGCTCCTTGGCTGCCCGCTGAATTTACCGGGCTCATCCCGCCGGTTTCCTGCGCGTTAGCCGAGGGCGGCCGACGGACCAGGCGGACCGGTGCGCCCAACGCACGTCCCGGGCATCTGGCGGGTTCTGAGCCTGGCCAGGGTGATCCGAACGCCGGGTACAAGCCATGCACACCGGATGCACCAGCGATGCACCAGCGATGCACACGCGGGAACCGCTGGTGCATCCCTTGTGCATCGCTGGTGCATCGCTGGTGCACGACCCGAAGAGCAGGAGAGGATGCTCCTTCGCAAGTGTCGGATTGCGGGTGTCGGCCTTCGGATTTTCGCCTGGGGCCGTTCCCCAAGGGCCGCGGATCAAGGATCAGCCGGCGCGGTTCGTTTGGGCACGAACTCCTTCACAAGGCGTTTTGCCTCGGCAAGCTGGTCGGGCGTCAACTTGCCCTCCAAGTCTCTCACGAGGGCATCGCCATTGTTCGGATCCGGCAAACGGGCTGCCACCGCCGCCCACTTGTACGCTTCCACGAGGTCCTCCGGCACACCATCTCCCGCGGCGCATTGCCTGGCTAGAGCCGCTGCGGCAGCGCCAATTCCCTGGTCGGCAGCCAGCTTGAACCAGCGAGCGGCTTCCTGGGAATCCCGCGCAACGCTCTCCCCCTTCAGGTAACGCAGCCCCATGCTATATTGAGATTCGGCCTGTCCTTGTTCGGCGGCCTTGCGGAACCAGCGGCTCGCCTCGGCCAAGTCCGTCTCCACCTCCTGCCCGTTCGCATACATGACGCCGATCCGGTGCTGGGCGATGGGATCGCCCTTCAGGGCGGCGGGCAGCAGCAGGGTGAACGCCTTGTTGTAATCGCCGCGTTGCCAAGCCTCGCGACCGCGCCGAACCGATTGGCCGAGCGCCTGCGCGTCCGGGTCGGACGCGACCGCCCCTCCTGCCTCCGCTGGCTGCAACTGGAAATCAAGCTGTGCCGAGTACGGTGGCTGGGATACGGGCACACTTGTGCTCCCAGAAGGCGGTGCAGCCTCTTCGGGCGCCAAGGTGGGATACTGCTTTTCGAGTTCGGCCTTCTCCCGTCTGACTTCCTCGATTTGGCGCTTCACGCTTTGCACCGTGGGATGGGTCTCGGTGTATCTTTGGAGCAAGTCGTTCTCCCGCTGGCTAAGTTGCTGCAGCCGACTTGAGGCGGCGCGGTAAGCACTCACCTTGGGAGAGGGAATCGGTCGGGCAGGTATCCCAGGAAGTGATCTGGGGATCAGGGTTTGAAGCTTGGTTTGGTAACCCGACGCTGAGGCCGCCAGCGTGTGTTCTTCATACCATGTGTGCAGCACATAATGCCCTTGGGCATCCGTCCAGGCCTGCTGCGCGGGCCGGTTGGGCCGGGAACCGTAGTGATTCTCATCCACCCGCGCGCCGGTGATTGGCTGGCCGGTGACGGCGTCGGTGACCGTGCCGCGGACCACAAAAGTTGGTGCCATTTGCCGGTGGGTGGCGATGGCACGCCCTCGGGCGACAGCCGGCAGGATAATGGACGTCAGGATGGCGCCCACCGGAATGGCGAGGATGAGCAACACCGCGCCCACGATGACTGCCGCCACCTTCCACCCGCCGCCGTTGGCTGGTGGTGCTGCGTCAAGTGCGGCCACGGGATGGCCCTTGCCAAACGCCTCGCGCACGTGGCGCTGACTCAGCACCACCAGCGCCCAAATCCCGATCGGCAGGCCGACCAGGTTCCCTGGCGTGACCAGAATCGCCAGAATGCTGCCCAGAACCGCCAGGCCGTACGCCTGGAGTCGCTTCATCTTCAGGCCCGCAATCATTATGATGGTGCTCAATACCAAAGCCGACAGCGGGACGAGCAGCAGAGGGGCCGGGCTAAACATGACGCCAGGCGGGTGCGCCACTTTCAACACGAACAAGGCGATGAGCATGGTGAGTGGGATCGCCACCCAGTTAAGGATAGCCGTGATCACCAGCCCAGTTCCCGGGCTTCTGACTTGCCGCAACGCATCCCCGGCCACCGGCGGAGCGAAGGTCGGCGGCGCCTTCCCGGCCTGCGCCGGGTCGGTCGTTGCGATGGTTTCCACGTCGCTCTTGATCTGGCTGGCCTGCTGGTAGCGGCGCTCGGGCTCCTTTTCCAGCGCGTGCAGGACCACCTCATCCAGCCGCACATCCACGTGAACCTTCCTGGAGGGCGGCGCGAATTTCCCCAGGGGCAATTCGCCCGTCAGCATCTCGTAAAAGACGACGCCCAGCGAGAAGATGTCCGCCCGGTGATCCACAATGCCCGGCTTCTCCACCTGCTCAGGCGCCATGTAATGGGGCGTGCCGACGACCTGCCGCTCGCCGGTTAGCGACTCGATCCGGCCATCCGTGCCTACGAGCTTGGCGATGCCAAAATCCGCGATCTTCACCCGGCCCTCCTTGTCCAGGAGGATGTTCTCCGGCTTGATGTCGCGGTGGACGATGCCGTGCTGATGGGCGAACTGGAGCGCCTCGCAGATGGACGGCACAATCGCCAGCGCTTCCTCTGGCGCCAGCTTCCGCGTCTCCAGCAGTTGGCGCAGGCTCATCCCATCCACAAACTCCATCAGCAGGTAATACAAGCCGCTGGCCTCGCCGAAATCATAGACGGTGACGATGTTCGGGTGGTTGAGCCGGGCCAGGGCCTGGGCTTCGCGGGTGAACCGCTCGGCAAACTGCTGATCTTTCTCGCGCTCGCGGGCTACGATTTTGAGGGCCACGAAGCGGTCGAGCCGGGGTTGGCGCGCCTTATAGACCACCCCCATGCCGCCGCGGCCCAGGCATTCCAGGATTTCCAGTTGCGGGAAATGGCGGGCGATCTCCTCCACCGGCGGCGCGGGTTGCGGTTTCGGCGGAACCACTTTCGTGCCGTCGGGACCGACGTCGGCCCCGGGCGCCTCGGTTTGCGTGGCGAGGTTCAGGGCCATCAGGCACCGCGGGCAAAGGCCCTCGGGCGCGTCCGCGGCCAGTGGCGCGCCGCATTTCTCGCATTTCCGCTCCATGTTTGCGTTCTCTGTCATCACTCTTTAATTAAGGAAGCAGGAGGGAATGTTACGGGCTGAAACGAGAGCGGTAAGACGTGAAACGTGAAACGTGACGGAGCTACGGAGCATTGGGGTGTTGGTTGGGAGAGCATCGCCGCTGCAGTTCACGCATCACGTTTCACGCTTTACTTCACGTTTCACCCCGCCAGCACGCCCATCAGATACCGCACCTCCTCCTCGATCTCGGCGGGGCTCGAAACCGTGTGCGCGATCTCTTCCCGGAAGACCTCGCGAAAACGCTTGCGCAGCCGGTGCACGGCCACGCGGGCGGCCCCTTCGTTAATGCCCAGCGCCTTGGCAATCTCCGCGTAGGAGATTTCCCCTCGGTCGGCGGTGAGGCACGCTTTGAGCTGGTTGAATTCCTCCCGCTTTCCCGCGCCACTGAACTCCTCCCGGAGTCGCGTCATCGTGCGGTCGAGCAGAGTCAACGCCCAGCGCCGCTCGAAGATTCTTTCCGCCGGGACACCCTCTGCCGGCTCGATGCGATACCGCTGCTCAGCCAAATCGGTGTCGAGCGACAGGGGAGCCTGTCCGCCGCCGCGTTTTTGGGCACGGGCACGGTCCCATTCGTTGGCGAGAAAGCGCTTGAGCGCCACAATCAGGAAGGTGCGGAACCGGCCCTTCTCCCGCGCCGCCGCCTTCAAGTAATCCTTCGCCAGCAGCCGCGCGAAGAACTCCTGGGTCAGGTCCTGGGCGTCGGGAGGGCTGTGCCCCTGGCGTCGCACGTAGGCGTAGAGGGGATACCAGTAAGTGCGGCAAAGGGTCTCGAGCGCGGCGTCCGACTCCGGCGAATCCTTCTTGCGAGCCGACAGCACCACGGACCAATGAGTGGTGACAAAGATTGGCGGTCGCCCAACCTCCTCAGACGATGGGGTAGTCCGGGAATGAGTGGTGGCTGTCTCGGGCGTCTTCACCTTGGCTAGTCTAGCCTCCGCTGGCCGAAGGGCAAGACGTCTGAAATCCGAAGGCCGAAAACCGAAAGCCGAAGGAATGCCGAAACCCGAAATCCGAAGGCTGCGAAGGGCCTGATCGTGTGGCTTGTTGATCGGTCGGCGACGAGTCGCTTTGCAGTCCGGGTTCCGGGCTCCGGCCCTCCTTCGGATTTCGGGTTTCGACATTCCTTCGGATTTCGGTTTTCGGGGTTCGGGTTTGGGCCGTTCCCGGGGCGCGCTGACACGAGTGTTCCTTGACCCCACCCCTCGCCCACAGCATTCTGCTTATGCGAAGTCTTATGTCACTCCCGCAACAGACTCTTTCCGAACTGCGGCGCCTCCTGGGCGCTGAGAATGTCCTTACGGAGAAGGAAGACCTCATCCCTTATTCCTTCGACGGCACCGCCGCGCTGCAGCAGATGCCGGGCTGCGTCGCATTCGCCCGGACCACGGAACAGGTTGTCGGCGTTCTGCAACTGGCCAACCAGACCAAGGCGGCCATCATCACCCGCGGCTCCGGCACGGGGCTAAGCGGTGGCAGCCTGCCCAGTCCGGACTGCATCGTGCTTTGCCTGGCCAAGATGGACAAGATTGTGGAGTTGGACCGCGCCAACCTGACTTTGCTGGTCGAGGCGGGGGCCACGACGCAGGCGATCGCCGATGCGGCTGCCGCTGCGGGCCTGTTTTACCCGCCCGACCCCGGCTCGATGAAGATTTCCACCATCGGCGGCAATGTGGCCGAAAACTCCGGCGGCCTGCGCGGGCTTAAGTACGGCATCACCCGCAGTTACGTCATGGGGCTGGAGGTCGTGCTGCCGGACGGCGAAGTGCTGTGGACGGGCAACAAATGCGTGAAAGACGTGGCGGGCTATTCGCTGCGCGACCTGTTCATTGGATCCGAGGGCACGCTGGGCATCATCAGCAAAGTGCTGCTCAAGCTCATCCCCAAGCCCGCGGCCAAGAAGACCCTGGTGGCCACGTTCGCGCAGATGGACCAGGCTGCCCAGACCGTCTCCGACATCATCGCCGCGCAGATCATTCCCTGCACGCTGGAGTTCCTCGACCGCACTACCATTCATTGCGTCGAAGACTTTGCTAAGGTCGGCCTGCCGCTGGATTGCGAGGCGCTGCTGCTCATGGAGACCGACGGCCATCCCGGACCCGTCGCCGAGGAGGCCGCCCGGATGGAGGAGATCGCCCGGAAGAACGGCGCGGTCGAGGTGCGCGTCGCCAAAGACGAGGCCGAGGCTACTAAGCTAGCTACTGCCCGGCGCAGCGCCTTCTCGGCCCTGGCGCGAGTCTCGCCGACGACGATTCTCGAAGATGCCACCGTGCCGCGCAGCGAGCTGGCGAAGATGATCCGCTTCGTCGCCGCCGTCGCCGCCAAGTACAAGCTGCGCATCGGCACCTTTGGCCACATGGGCGACGGCAACCTGCATCCCACCTTCCTCACGGACGAGCGCAATAAAGATGAGATGCACCGCGTCGAGGAGGCTTTTAAGGAGATATTCACCGAGGCGATCCGGCTGGGCGGCACCATCACCGGCGAGCACGGCATCGGCGTGTCCAAAAAGTCCTTCCTGCCTAAGTTCGCCGGCGACGCGCAGATGCGCGTCATGCGCGAGCTGCGGCGTGCGCTGGACCCGAGTGGCATCCTGAACCCCGGGAAGATGTTTGATTAGCATGGCCGACAAGCTTCTTCCCGCAAGGTTTTGGAGTGCGGCAGTGTTCTGCCGCTTTCCGCCGCGTGCCCTTTCCAAAGCGGCAGAGGACTGCCGCACTCCAAGACGCTGTCGCGGATGACTCCCCCCGTCTCCCATCTCAAGGGCCTGGATTACTCGGTCGTGCAACAATGCATGCACTGCGGGCTCTGCCTGCCGACCTGCCCGACTTACGACGCGACGAAGATCGAGCGCCACAGCCCGCGCGGGCGCATCTCGCTCATGCGCGCGATCGCCGATGGGCGGCTCGATGTCACGCGCACTTTCGCAGACGAGATGTATTTCTGCCTCGGCTGCCTGGCCTGCATGACGGCCTGCCCGGCGGGGGTGGACTATGCCGAGCTATTCGAGCACGCCCGCGCGGAGGCCGAGTGCAGCGGCGTGCTCAAGTCGCCCAGGCGCAACCTGATTCGAACCTTCGCGATCCGCTGGCTCTTCATGGACCTGAGCCACCTGCGGTTGGTGGGCCGTGTCCTGCGGCTCTACCAGCGGCTCGGGCTGCAAACGCTCGTCCGCCGCAGCGGCGTGCTGAAGCTGCTGCCCAAGCGCCTGCGCGAGCTGGAAGCCTTCACGCCCGACATCCAGCCCAGGTTCTCCGCCGAGCTGATCGCCCCGCTCACGCCCGCCGTCGGACGGAAGCGGTACCGCGTCGCGATGCTCACCGGCTGCGCGCAGGACCTGATCTTCAGCGACATCAACCGCGACACAGTGGAAGTGCTCGCGCGCAACGGCTGCGAAGTGGTCACGCCCCCGAAGCAGCTCTGCTGCGGCTCGCTGCACGCCCATAACGGCGAGTGGGCCATGGCCCAGGAACTGGCGCGCAAGCAGCTCGAGCAGTTCCCGCCGGACCAGTTCGACGCCATTATCAGCAATGCCGGCGGCTGCGGCTCCCATCTCAAGCACTACCACAAGCTGCTCGCCGACGACCCCGCCTACCGCGACCGCGCCGCGCTCTGGGACAAGAAGGTCAAGGACATCCATGAGTGGCTCATCGAAATCGGCGTTCAGGCCCCCGCCGGGCATGCCCCGCCGCAGGTAGTGACCTATCACGAGTCCTGCCACCTCGCGCACGGGCAGAAGATCACCGCCCAGCCGCGCCAGTTGTTGAGCCTGATTCCGAGCCTGAGGCTTGTGGAATTGCCCGAGAGCACGTGGTGCTGCGGCAGCGCCGGTATCTACAACATTGTGCAGCCGGAGATGGCCAATCAGCTCCTGGACCGCAAGCTGAAGCATATCCAATCCACCGGCGCCGGCATCGTGGCCAACGGTAACTCGGGCTGCCTGCTCCAGCTCATCAATGGCGTGAAGCAGAAGGGCTTGAAGGTGCGCGTGGCGCACCCAGTGACGCTGCTAGCGGAGGCGTATCGGCGCGGGACGGGTGACGGGTGACGAGTGGCGGATTCGAAAGGGCGGGTGCGTCTCAACTGCTGGCGCCGGAGCGGCGCTCTTCACAGCGGCGAATGTTATTGTCAAGCCGAGGGCTTAAGGCAGGAACCAGGTCCTTCAACTGGATGTAAACATTCTTCGCCTGGTCCCACTGCTGCAACTTCTCGGCCAGGCGGCCCGCGTAGAGGCCGGCTTCCTTCCGCCAGAACAACGCCGCTTCCTCACCGTCGTGCAGGTTGCCGCCCACGAACACGTCGAGACAGTTGGCGAGGGCCTGGTTGAGGAGGTCGGTTCGATTGATGCCGGCCGACTGCTCGGCCTTCTTCTCGAGCGCGATGGCCAGGCCTATCTTGGCCTGGCTGCGGGCGGCGACGTTCGCGTTCGTGGATACAATTACCTGGTGGAAGGCATTGGTGACATCGTCATATTGCTCGGAGGACTTGGCCCACTGCATCAGGGCATTGGCCCGCTCGCCCCAAGCCAGCGCCGCAAGCGGGTTGGTGGGGTACCGGTCGCAGATCCGTTTGAAGATCTCGATGGCCTGCTGGAAATCGGACGCCCGATTCGTCGAGTCCTGGCTCATGTAGCAACTGCCGCAGGCCAGCAGGGCTTGGATTCTCAAGTCCTCCGCGCAGTTGGTATTGTTGTAGAGGTCGGTGAAATAACCTCGGGCCTTGTCCCAATCCTGCCGGGCGAACGCCGCGCGGCCGGCCATCATCTGCGCCTGGTAGGTCAGGTCCGAGACCGGCCAGTTGGTCTGGGACAGCCACCGGTAGCTCTTCTCCGCCTCGACGAAAACGCCTCGCTGGAAGTAGTAATTGCCCACCCACATCTGCGCCAGCGGCGTGAGCGCGTTGGTCGGGAATCGGCCGACAAAATTGGTAAAGCCCGCCAGCGCGTTCGTCAGGTCACTGGCCTGGTAGGCCGCCTGGGCGCGGTAGAACTCAGCTTGAGGGCGGGAGTCCGATGCGGGGAAGTTGGTCAGCCAGAGGTTGTACCGCTGGAACGCGTCGGTCCATTGATCCTGCTGCTCGTAGGTCCGCGCGATGGCCAACTCCACCGCGGGCCGCATGGGGTCGTTCGGAGCGGCCTGGACAAAATCCAGGAACATCTGACGCGCCCCGGTCGGGTTGCCCTGGCGGCTGACTTCCAGCCCGGCCAACAGCAGCGCGCCTTGGGTATTGTACCCGGTCGGATACCTGGCCAGCAGTTGCGCCAAGGCATTCGTCGCTGCTGCGAGGTTGCCGGCGGCGACCCCCGCCTGCACGATCTGGTACAACGCGGGCTCGAACAGGTTGGTCTCGACTTCCGGAAACTCGCGGAACCTGGTAATGACAGAGGTGTAATTCGAGATGGCGCCGGCGAAGTCCTTGAGGCGAAGCTGGGTGTCGGCCAGTTTGAAGCAGGCGATGGCCTGGTCGGCGGAGAACGGGAGACCTTCCACCGCGGCCTGGAAGTTGGTCTGGCT
The DNA here is from genome assembly GCA_964625855.1 of uncultured Verrucomicrobiota bacterium. GTDB lineage: Bacteria > Verrucomicrobiota > Verrucomicrobiia > Limisphaerales > UBA8199 > JAPLUA01. The sequence continues at coordinate 122,992 of CAZVFC010000020.1, forward strand.
GGCTGGCAGGTTATTCGTCAGCCAAAAGCACCAACCCATGTCCAGGTGTGCCTTGCCCAACACCGGGCTCTTGGGGAAGCGCCGAACCAACTCCTGCAGTGACCCCAGCGCGAGGTCCAGGGCGTTGGTTGCGGCCGGCGCATTGGTGACAGCCGCAGGAATCACCTTGGTGTCCTGCCCAGTCACATATTGGCGGAGCCGGATCTCGCCCAGTGTCAACAGGGCCATGTCGGCCGAGGGCGCCTGGGGATCGCGAGCCAGAAACTGCTGGAGCACCTGGGCCGCCTCGGCGATCCGGTTCTGCGCCAGGGACAGACTCATGATCTTCCACAGGGCCTGGCGCTGGTATTCGGCGGGCGCTTGCTCGGCCAGGTTCTTGTGGTAAACAGCGAGGGCTTCCCCGCTGCGCCCGGCTTGTTCGAGCAGGCCGGCCTGGAGCGCGGCGCTTTCCGCGACCAGCGCGGACTGGGCGGCGTTGGTGGCCAGGGCCACTAGGTTGGTGGTGTTCAGCAGCGCCGCCTCCGTCTGTCCTTGCGCCAGCAAGATGCGGCACAGCAGGTATTGCCGCTGCCAGGCCCGGGCCGGGCTCAGTTGGAGCCCGGCCAGCGGTTTCAACGCCGCCTCCGCGGCCGGATAATCCTTCTGCGCCAGCTTCGCCTCGGTCAAGAGCAGGTGCCCGCAGGAAACGAGCTCGTTCGTGATATTGGACCGGACCGCGCTTTGGAACACGCCGTCCGCCTGCTGCAACACAGCGACCACCCCCGCCCAGTCCCCAAGCTTCATGCGCGCGGTGGCCTCGCCGATGCCGGCCTCGAGGCGGCGCGACGACGCGGGGAATTCCTTGACCAATTTGGCGAAAGCGTCCCTGGCCGCCGGGTAGTCGCCTTTGCGAAATTGCGCCTCCCCCAGCCAGAAGACGTATTGATCGGCGTTTGTGCCGGCCGCACCCAGGTGGGCGGACAGAAGCTCAATTGCGCCCGCGTAGTTGGTTCGCTGAATCCGCGCCTGAGCCTGATACAAGATGACCTCGGCCAGGTGAGTCGAGTTGGTGTAGGTCTGCACGAAGCCGGCGAATGCGGCTTCCGCCTTGTCATGAAAGCCGAGCCGGAAGATGTTGGTGGCGGCGCTAAACGCGCGCGTCTCCTCCGGACTCGCCGCCCAAAGCCGCGGCCCGGCGGCGAGCAGCGTGGTCAACACCAGTATCCATCGGCACAGGACGGCCATAGCGCAGCAACACTAACTCAGACCGCGCGGCAACGGAAAGAGCAAATCGCCGGGGCCGTGATGCGTGATCCGTGGTGCGTGTCCAGGGAGGCGAGCTGCTTATTTGTTGAAGCGGAAGTTCAGCAGGTCGTAGTCCTGGACGACGTACTGCTTCAGTTCCAGGCGCAGCTTGCCCGCCCGCTTGGCCTGGGTCTCGCCGCCCGCGGCGATGAAGTCCGCGAAGCTGATGACCTCCGCGCGGATGAAGCCCTTCTGGATGTCCGTGTGAATCGTGCCCGCCGCTTCCCAGGCGGTCAGGCCCTTGCGGATCGGCCAGGCGCGGTTTTCCTTGCCGCCGACCGTCAGGAAGCAGATGTAGCCGGCGTCCGCAAACGCCCGCAACAACAGTGCTTCGGGATTCTGCAGCTCCTCGCGCGCCGCCACGGTGACGGGCTTGTTGGTGAAGAAGTTGTGGGCCGCCACCGCCTGCAAGTCCTCCGCGCTCAGGCCCGCGTTGAAGAGGAAGCGCTCGCTCTCCAGCAGCGCTTTGATCTTCTCCAGCGCCGACCGTTCTGCCGGTTGTGGGTCCCGGCTCAGGCGCGTCTCGACGAACTCCAGGTCCTTGAGGATCAAGTCCGCCTTTGTCTCGTCGGTAGCCAGAATGGAATCGGCGTCGAGCAACTGGTCTTCGCCGATCACGTCCGCCTGGGCATGCGTCTTCTTGTCGGCTTCGACCAGCTTGTCCGCCTGGTCGAGGCGCGGGTCTTTCAGGTTGTGCTTGCCGACCTTGATGTCAGCAAGGCCAAACAGGGCGATTTTCATAAGCGCTTTTGATCGAAGGTCATCGGATTCGGAGGTTAGCGGAGCCTGGCCTGCTCGGAAACAGCTAATTGATCGAGGCCGGCGCGCGGGCGCCCCGGTGCCTATTCCCGACAGGGCCGGCCGGCCTGGTAGAGCGCGCGCCGCTGCTCCAGTGGCGCGCGCAATACCGCCTGGCTCGGCGCTGTGAACAGAGCCAAGGCCCGATCCACCGTCGCCACCGCCCCGGCGAAATCCCCGGACTCGGCCTGCGCGGCAGCCAGCGCGTCCAGCGCCGCGGCGTCCCGCCCCTGCGTCAGACGGACGGCCCGTTCGGCCAGGCGGGCGGCCTCGGGGCCATTCCGGAACTGCGCATCGCGATGCGTCGCCAGGAGCCACGCCAGGTTCTTGAGGGCTTCGAGCGACTCCGGCTCGAGCCGCAAAGCGCCCTGGTACTGAATGATCGCCTGGGCCGTCTGGCCGCTCCGCGCGAGGACAAAGGCCAGTTTGTTGCGCGCGGCGGCATTGGCGGGCTGGAGCCGGACCAACTGCCCCAGGCGGGCGGCAGCCTGGTCGGTGTTGCCCAGCATGAAATGCGCGCAACCCAGGTTGTAAATGGCCTCAGCGTAATCCGGCTTGAGGCGGATCGCCGCTGAATACTCAGCCATGGCGTTGGTAGTGTCGCCTTGCAGGTTGAGGGCATTGCCAAGGTTGAAGTGAGCTTGCGCATGATGCGGCTGGAGATGGAGGGCTTCGGATGCGTGTCGGGCGGCCTCCTGAGCGTCGCCCCGCTTCACCGCCAGGCTGCTCAGATTGCTATGGGCCTCGGCATAATCCGGCTTCACTCGGAGCGCCGCGAGGTATTGAACCTGGGCCTCTGCGTACTTGCCCTGGGCTTCGAGCACCGCCCCCAGGCCCAGATGGGCCTCCGCATCCGCATACAACTCCAGCCCGGCGCGATAATGCTCTTCGGCGGCCCCGTACTCGCCGCGCGCGGCCAGATTCACCGCCCAATTGTGATGCGCCATCCAGCACCCGGGATTCCTCGCCAGTGTGTCGCGCCAGAGCGTGTCATCGTCGCGGAACGCGCCGGCGTGCCGCCAGCTCAACACCCCCAGCAGCGCCACCAGCGCCAGGCACAGCAGATTGCCCGACGGCTTGCCCCACATGCCCCATCGGCCCAAAAGCCGCGCCACTCCCGCCGATGCCAGGGTGATCATCCCCAGGCTCGCCAGGTATTGATGATGATCATTCACAAACGAGTAACGGAATGAGTAGGCATTGAAGAACCCCAGCGCGGGAAAGAGCGTGCCGGCGAAGAACAGCAGCGCGGCCAGCGGGGCGCGGTTGCGCCGCGCCAGCACACACAGACCCGCCACCAGCAGCACCGCCGCCAAAGGAAAAAGATACTGCCACCACACCCCCTGGCTGATTGGCCAGCGCGGATACATGAAGATCAACGGCGCCGGCCAGAACAGCTTGCCCAGATGGAACCAGAGCCCGCGCCCGGCGATCAGACACCGCTCGACAAAGGAGAAATGAAACTCCGTGCCCGTGGCGCCGAAGATGCGCTGCTCCGCCCAGACGGTAACCAGCCCCCCCGCCAGCCCCGCCACGAAAAACGGCAACAACGGCAGCACATCACCCTTCCACGACAGCCTTCCTCGTTTCCACCAGAAGACCACCAGCAGGCCCGCCGGGAGCGTTGCGATGGCTGTCTTGGTTAAAAGCCCCAGCACAAACAGTCCCAGGGCCAGCGCGTAAAGCCCTTTCCCGCGCGTCCGGTCAAAGCCCAGGTAAGCCAGCGCCGCGCCAAGATAGAAAACGCCCGAGAGAGTATTCTTGAGTTCGCTGATCCAGGCCACGGATTCCACATGCACCGGGTGCAAGGCGAAGATGGCCGCGGCGAGAAAGGCGCCTGGCACTTCCAGCCGGCGCAGGATGCGCAGCAACAGCAGCGCGGAGATACCGTGCAGGAGGATATTGACGAGGTGATAGCCCAGAGTGGCATCGCCCCAGAGCTCATGCTGGAGCCAGAAACCGGTGAAGGCCAGCGGATAGTATTGCTGGGTCGCGCCGGGCTCGGCCCAGATGCGCAGCAGGCCCGCCAACGACTGCAGGTCCAACCGGGGTAGGTGCGCATCGTCGTCCCAAACCGGCTGTCCGAACCAGGCGGGCCAATACGCAGCAAGCGTGACGGCCACCAGCAACAGGCCCAATAGCCATTCCCAACGGCGCCATCTTTCGCGGCCCGCCCCCGGCGCGGACGGTGACCGCCGTTGGGCTCGTTTGGGTTGGCTCACGCGCTGCCGCTTCATCTAATCGGATTGTAAGAGCGGCACTCCCGCACTTCAAATGCGAACGCCGGTCCATCAACTTCCGGCCTCGACCCAAAACGATTTCGGTTGACCATGCCGTGACGCCGGCCAAACCAGGGACTCCCAAGGCAGACACACCGGATACTCGCCGGATACTCACCGGATACTCACCGTGGATAACTTTCCACGCCCTTGGGGTGCCTGCCGGCACAAACAAGATTCGCGGCGTGGACCCTGCGCGCGAGCACCGGGCCTTTCGACCCGGCTTACGGGTAATGCAGCCGGTAGAAGCGGTTGCTGGTCAGCACGGACTCGCTGTAATAGCGAAGACCGTCAATGGTGGGATACGGCGGTGGAATCTCGGCCCATGAGCCAGGCGTCCCGCCCACCGTTGGCGCCGCCTGCAAGAGCCAATTGATGTCCGATTGCGGCCACGCCACCATCACCGTGTTCGAGCTCGTCTGCCACACCGCGAGCGCCGGGTACAGCGCGGCTGTGTTGGTGGCGACCAGCACCACGTCGTTCCCCGTGCCGCCAGCGTACGTGATGCGGAATCTCCTCGGCCCCGCCGACACCACCGCCCCTTCAGGGAGCCCGGCGAACATGCCGGCAACGGCGTCCGCTCCGTCATTGTTCACAATAACGAACTGCTGGCCTTCGAAGGGAAGCAACCCCGTGGCCGAAAGCGCCAACGCGGGGTTCCCGAGCGTTACAGTCCCGCCCGCGTTGAGTTGGTCCGAACCCACCGGCGTGAGTTCCACCCTCAGCGCGGACGCGGAATCCAAGTTCACATCCCAACTGCTGAGCGTCCCCGGGCTGGTGCCCGGCGACACCACGCCGCCGACGGACAGGATTGCGCCGACCGAGCCCGTGCCCCCGAGGACTCCACCCGCGGCCATCTGGACATCGCTGGTCGGTTGAATGCCTTCCACGATGAGCGCGCCCTCCGCAATGGCGGTCAAACCTGAATACGCGTTCGCGCTGGTGAGGGTCATCGTTCCTCGCCCGAACTTCGCCAGCCCGCCGCCCACGCCGGTGATGAAGCCCGAGTAGGTCGTGGTGTCATCGTTATCACCCGTGCCCAGGCGTTTGTCCCCTAACTGGACGTGTCCCCCGCCGCTGAGCGAGCCGATGGACTCGTGCACGCCGCTCGGCAGCAGCCCGCCGCCGAAGCCGCTCAGGTCAAACATACCCGACTTGGCAATCGTGACCCGGCTCAGGTCGGCGATCTGCGGATGCGACGCGCCGTAGCGCACGACGTCGGCATCCACCCCTCCCGAACCGTCGCCGATGATTAGGTCGCCGGGAATGGCCGAGTCGTGGATAGACTGCCCGAGGACCAGCGCACCTGCTTCGACGCGCGTGACCCCGCCATAAGTGTTGGCGGCGGTGCCCATGAATTCGAGGGTGCCTTCCCCAATCTTGGTCAACCCCCCGGGTCCGTCTATCGGGCCCTGAACGATCAGCAGGTTCTCGACCACGACCTCGATTGTGCTGTCCGAATTAAGATGCAGCGGACCCACCCACCAATTGATGTCGTATGAATAGGCAGACCGGAGCGCGCCGTAGCCACTTGTGCCGAGGCCGTTCAAGGTGAGGCTCTCATTGGTAATCGCGAGTCCATAACCCAGGAGCAGACTCGCTCCGTTGCTCACCACCGTGCCATTGTCGGTAGTGCCCAAGGCCAAAGGGTGAAGCGCATGCAGCCAGCCCTCCTGGACCAGGGTCAGGCCACTGTAGGAATTGGAGTGGTACAGGGTCAAGGTTCCCCCGCCGGCCTTGGCGATTCCACCCCCGCCAACCACTTGGGCTTGGACTCTTAGGGTTACCGGGTTCGAGTTCACATGGAAACGGCGCTCGGCGGCGGACGGGGCAATGCGGCCGAAGATGTCGGATGTCGAGAGCACGGCTATGTCTCCATTGAGCGTTCCCAAGCCGCTGCCCGTCTCCAGACGGCCTCCATCAAAGGTGATAGGTCCCAGGACATCGCTGAAGTTGTTCAGGTCCAGCAAGCCAGAGCTATTGATCGTGACTGGCACGCTCACGTTCAGTTGGTCGCCCCCCGCCAGGTAGCGCACAATATCGGCGCTGGTCCCCCCCGTGCCATCCCCGATCGTGAGGCCGCTGCTGCTGCGAATCGCAATCGCTGCGGTCTTGGCCAGGCCCAGCAGACCTTCATTGACAATGGTCGCGCCCGAATACGTATTGTTGTTCGTGCCCGAGAGAATGAGCGTTCCCTCGCCCAGCTTGGTGATCCCGCCAGTCCCGCTTACGGCGCCAATTACCTCGAGCACAGAGTTGCTCGTGGTGGAGATGGTGGTGTTGGTTTGCAGCGTCACCGGACCGGCCCACACATTGGTCGTGGGGCCGAAGGCGTGGATCACCTGCGGATGGCTGCTGTTCAAGGTGAGCGCTTCGTTGGTGACGTTGAGGCTCTGCAGGCCCAAGTAAGTGAGTCCATTGAAGATCGTCCCGCCATTCGTGGTGCCGAAGGCCAGGGAAGTCGCCGGGTAAACTTCGCCCCCGGTGTTGGCCGTGAAGGTGCCGGTGAAGGTGTTCGCCCCGCCGAGGTACAGGGAAACGTAGCCGTTCTTCACAATGTTGGCCGAGCCGCTGACGTCCGCCATCAGCCACAGTTGATCGCTGCCGCCAATCGTGCAGGTGCCAGAGCCGACCGAGAGCCGGCCGTAGATAGTTGGGTATCCTGTTATCAGGATCGCGGCATTGGCCGAGAGCGTCAAGAGCCCCGTCCCGGTTTCCACTTTGCCGTTGTTGAACGTCAAGCTGTTGCCGATGGTCTCGTTGTTATCGTTGAGGTCCAGCAAGCCGTCCGTGTTGATCGTGATGGGCATCGGGCGAATCTGCCCCCCGGCGAGGTCACGCACCACGGCGCTCCCCGCGTCCCCCACACCGTCGCCGATGGTCAGCGCGCTGCCGGTGATGGCCCCGTCGCTGCCGGCGGGCTTATTCAGCCAAACCCCCCCGTCGTTGACGAAGGTGGCGCCGGCGTAGGTGTTATCGCTCGCGCCGGATAACATCAGCGTGCCAATATTGAGCTTAGTGAGGCTGCCGCTCCCGGAAATCACGCCGCTGAGCGTCAACCGGCCCGAGGCGCCCGTAACCCCGATCGCGGCATCGCTGGCCAGTGTGATGGGCCCCGCCCACGAAGCAATCCCGCCGCTCGCGCTCCAAAGCGCGCCCATCGAAGCGTAGCCCATTCCGTTCAAGCTCAACGGCTCAGCACCGACATAGACGCCGTCTTTGAGGATCAGCGAGGCGCTGTTACTGACCACCGTGCCGGCGGCGCTGGCCCCGAGGGCTGCGGCGTCCCCGACCTGCAGGGTTCCTTGATTCACCATCGTCAAGCCGGAGTAGTTGTTGCTGGCGTCGAGGTGAACCGAGCCGAGGCCCGTCTTGCGGAGGCTAGCCGTCCCGCTAATCGCGGCAGTGATCCTCGAGCTCCCTGCAAGCTCCGAGGCCCCGTCAATCGTGCAGGAAGTGGCGCCAATGTCCAGGTTCCCCGAAATCACGGCGGCGTGGCCATGCGGGTTGAGGCTGATCGTGTTCCCGTTGGCCATGTACAGCTTGCCGCCGCCCGTTTGCACGCGGCCACTGTTATTGAGCGTGAGGCTGTTGCCGATGGTCTCGTTATTGTCGTTGAGGTCCAGCAGCCCGTCCTCATTCACCGTGATCGGGAGCGGGGCAATCTGGCCCCACGCGGTGGCGTGGTGGCGCACCACGGCACTGTTGGCGCTGCCGACACCGTCGCCTATCGTTAGCCCGCTGCCATGAATGGCCCCATCGGCACTGGCCGGCTTGCCCAGCCAAACGACGCCCTCGTTGATGAAGGTGGCGCCGGCATACGTGTTGAGCGGAGAACCGCCTAGGTCCAGAGTGCCCGGGCCGGTCTTGGTGAACCCGCCGCTGCCGCCAATCGCCCCGCGCACCGCGAGCGTCTGCCCTTCGTTGGGCACATCAATGGTGAGGTCGGCGTTCAAAGTGATGGGCCCATCCCAGACACTGTAGGCGCTGATCGCCTGCAAGGTGCTCCCGTTGACTACCAGTGGTTCCCCTTCCACCGTGACGCCGTTGAGGCGCAACGTGCCGCCTTGCAGCACTGTCGCGCCGTTGGTCTGCCCCAGCCCGAGGTCATTTTGCACCAGTACATACCCGCTCTGAACCGTCAGCAGGCCGGAGAACGTGTTGGCCCCGGCAAGGGTCACGAAACCGCTGTCAGTCTTGGTGATGCCGCCCGTGCCGCTGATAACGGCATTCACATATAGGTTGCCGCCAGACTCCACGCTGAATGTCCGCGTCGCCGCCCCTAGGCTGAGATACCCGTTCACGTACGCCACACCCGCGCCGGTGACGGTCCCGAAGATCGTCATGAGCCCCGCCCCGGTCGAGATGCGGCCGCTATCCAAGTTGAGGGGGCCAACGTCATCACTGTGCCCATTCAGGTCCAGCAGCCCGGAGGTGTTGATGGTGATCGGCACGGCGAGGTTGATCTCGCTGGTGCTCGTGCCGGTGTAGCGCACAACGTCCGCGTTCGCCCCGCCCGCACCATCGCCGATGATCAGCGCGCCTGCCCGGATGGCGTTGGCCGTGCCCGACTTGTTCAACGCCAACAGACCTTCGTTCACCGTCGTGTCGCCGGAGTAGGTGTTGTGGACCGAACCGGATAGGGTGAGTGTGCCCGGTCCAGACTTGATAATGCCCCCCACGCCGGAAATCGGGCCGCTGAGGGCCAAGGCACAGTTCGTGATCACCTTGACCGGCGTGTCGGTGTTGAGGACAAAGCCGCCGGTCCAGGTGACGGCGGACGTGCCATACACGTAAAGCGCCCCCCCTGTGTAGGTGCTGTTGTTAGTTAACACTTCGCCGGCAATATCAATGTCGTTGTGGAGCGCCAGGTAGGCCGTGTTGTTGACAATCGTCGCGCCGTTCGTGGCGCCCAACGCCAGCCCTGTCCCGGCTGAAATCCAGCTTTCATTGATCGTCAGGGGACCCGTGAACGTATTGCCCCCGTTCAGGTACACGCCCGACGGGCCGATCTTGGTGATGCTGGCCGACCCACTCACGTCCGCCTCCATCGAGAACGTGGCGTTGATGTCCCAAGTCGAAGTGCCGCTGCCGACGCTGAAGTTGCCGTAAATCGCTGACCCGCTCGCCGACACCGTCAGCGTATTGTTGGCGGCCAAATAGAGCGTTCCGGCGCCAGTCTGCACGTCGCCGCCGTTCAGCGTAAGGCTGTTGCCGATGGTGTCCGAAAAGCCGTTCAAGTCCAGCAGGCCGCCGGCGTTGATCGTGACAGGCAGGCTGCCAATCTGCGTCGCCGCCAATTCCCGTACCGTCGCGCCGCTGATCTCGAGCGAGCCGGCGCTCGCCAGCGAGACCGCGCCCGCCTTGGCCAGTTGCAGCGCACCACCCCTTACCGACGTCGCCCCGGTGTACAGGTTGTCACCCGCGCCCGAATAAGTCAGGGTCCCGGTCCCGGTCTTGGTCACCCCGCCCGCTCCGCTGATAACCCCGCCCAGGGTTACGCTGCCGCTGCCAGAAACAGTGAGGAGGTAGCCGCCGTTGAGAATGTTGCCCATCAGAAACTGGCTCGCCCCCGCCGTGATGCAATCGAAGGTCTGCGCCGCGCCGAGGACGACAGTGATTTCGCAGGTGTTGGCCCCCGCCGCCTGCTGGCCGCTGATCCCGTCCGCCACGGTCAGGGCCGTGCCTCGCAGGGTATAACCGGAGCCGGTGAAGGTGATCGACCCCAGCCTGAGGTCGCCGTAGTTGTTGGTGTTCGCCAGATGGGCCGCCCCCGGCGGGAAAACCAGGTCGTCCCCGTTGACCGGCGCGACCCCGCCCGTCCAATTGGCGGCGGTGGACCAATAGCCGCTCGCACTGCCGTCCCAGGTCTTGACTGCCGCCCGCGCCTGCGGCGCGCCTAGCAGCAGGCTGCTACTCAGCAGCCACACCCCCAGTTGTCCTGGGTGCTTGAGGGAAAACAAACGAGTCTGAGGTGGTTGTATTCTTTGCATACGTAGGTTTGCCTATGGTTGTAGTTGCAGACGCCTGCTCCGATGCCCTGAGTTTTGTCAGTTCTCACTAACCAGGTCAATGGATAAGTTATGAAATCACCCTCGCAGACACGGTGGATTCAAGAATCGCTCTGAGGCGAACTGGGCTGGACTGGGTGAGGCAGCCAGTTTGAAAAGGGCGGTGAAGTTGGGGATTTTTTCGCTCACCGGGAGACTGGAGACAAAACTTCTGCAGGGCGGCGGCGCTCGTGCCGTCGTCTGGATGTGCGAGATGCTCTGGGGGTGAAGGGTCAAGGCGGCAAACAACGCTCCAGGAAGAGATCCAGCATGGGTCTGGGCCGTCGGATGAGTCGGAATGACCAGACCGGGTAGGTTTTGTCGCGGACCGGTTGGGGGCGCTGAGCGTCGTGTTGAAAGAGGGCCAAGCTGAGTCTGGAGAGGAGGCCCAGGACGGCTACGCCGCTGAGGCTGCGGACGCGGGATTGGTCCTCGTGCAGGCTGACGTCCAGCCGTTGATGCCAGGTGGCCTCAATGCCCCATTGGCCGCGGCGCAGGCACAGGATCTGCGAAGGGCTGAGCTGATCGGCTGGACGGCTGGTGACCAAGTAGGTGCGGGCCGTGGTGATGTTGCCCTTTTCGGTGCAGGTGCGAATGAGGAGGATCAGTTGGGCTGCCCCGGCCAGTCCCAACTGCCCCGGGGTGACCTGGCGCACGATGATCCAGCGTTCGACCTGCCGGCCGCGATCCGCCTCACACCGACCGCTGACTTGGTAGAGGGAGTGGCTCGCTGCCGCCTGAGGGGGAAAGGGTTTCTGGCAGCAGGGTTTTGGCCGTGGCCAGAATATTTTTTTGGTTTTCCTTCAGGGGCACCAGGTAATCGGCGCCGTGATCGTAAAGAATCTGCTGGAGGGTTTCGTGTTGGGTGTGGAGGGAATCCAACCCCAGTAACTGGCCGGTAAACTCGGTTTTGGCGAGCAACTGGCGCACGGCGATGATCTCGCTGTCCTGCTTTTGGAGGGTGACGGTGGCGTGAACCCGCTGGCTGGGTTGGCCCACGGCGCTGGCGATGGCCAACCCGCCGCTGCGACGCACGTGCTTGCCATCAATGGCGATGAGTGAATCGGTCTCTGGCCCCAGGTGTTGATCCTGCCATTGCAGCAGCAGGGGCTCCAAGGTGGTGGGGTCAATCGCAACCAGGGCGCGTTGAAAAGTGCTCTCCGAGGGACCCACATAGTGGCGTGGGTTGTCCGGGTCGCGCCGGCAGCCCAGGGCGCGGCGCTGCGGTTGAGTCAGGCTGCGGGCAAACTCAGCGATCTGGCGTTGTCCCATCGCTATGCCGCACAGTTTGGCCAGGCAGATGAGGTTGAGCACCGCGGGCCAGGGATGCCAGCGGCCCCGAGTGCTGCGCGGGTCGGGTTGGCTGAGGGGCAACTGATCGGCTAATGACCTGAGGCGACGCGTGGGTACCCGGCAGCGTTTGGGCTTGGGCGGAGGCGGCTTTTCAAAGATCGCCAGCGCCGGAGGCAGGCTTTGGGCGCGCAAGCTGCGGAAGGCCACGTCATCCAGCGCGCGCACCCACAATTGCTTGGGCCGCTCATGCAGCACGTAGAAATCTTCGGCCACCCGCGCGTAGCCGCTGGTGTCGTCCAGGCGCTTCCAGCCCGCCGCTTTGTAAGCGGTGCCCCGGAACCGTTGTCCGTCCACAAAGCTCTCCAACCCCACCAGCGGATGCCCCCACCGGGCCAACCAGTCCCGGGAAATCCGGGCACAGTTCAGGCCCAAGGCACGGCTGGCCAAGTTCGGGAACTGGTGCGGGTCAGCCAGGATGCAAAAGCGGGTGTTATTGGCCAAGAAGTGCCGGCGGCAGGCCAGTTGCTCCTTGGACCAACCCACCAACGCATCCCGCGGTCGAAGGTGACGGGCGGGCGCCGCCCAGCCCAGCAACGCCAGCCAAATGCCTTGATACTCGGCCACGTAGCACAAATGCTCTCCCACCAGCGTGGCATTCTTCAGATAATGATGGGTCGAGACCAGCTCGTTCCATCGCGGCCGTTCCTCGGGCGGGATGAGCCGAACCACTAACTGGTCCAGCACCACCTGTTCCTGGGCATTGGGTAGTCGAATCGGTTTCGCCATGCCCAGAAGAAATCAAATCGGGGAACGTGCGTCCAGTTTTATCTTACCTTTGTTCCGCGCAGGCCAAGCGCTATCCCCGCAACTTGAATCCATCGTGTCCAGGCTGCGGTCTCCGGTCTGCTTCTCCGTCACCTCGGCGCTTGGCATGACCCGCCGCCCAGAGTCCGGCCCTCCACGAATCACGCTAAAATGAGGTGTTGACACCCCGGACTGGGCTCTGGCAGGAACGCTTCATGCTTGGTGAGCCCGAAAACCAATTCTCCCTCACCCGCGCAGTCCATGCGGGCACAAAAGAAGCGATTTCCCATCAGTAAGGTGACCTGGGTCCACGACAGCTTTGACACCTCTCAGTGTGGGAATCGCACGGACTGTTTCAGCCTCCCACTGAGGGCAGAGGGGATGATCTACAACCGTCCACGCGAGCAGGTCACGGTGAGGACACCGCGCCCTGTCGGTATTCCTTAGTTGTCCGTTGAGCATAAAGCCACGGCTCGACGGGGTAGGCTTGTCCTTCCCATGAGCCAACCTTTTTGCCATATCTGTGCGACGATCAGTGCGAAGTAACGAACGATGCTTTAAGAAACCCGGATCAAGCGCCAGGTTATGTCGCTCGCAATGGGGCGGGGCGCTCCTGGTTTTGCTCTTGCAGGCGGGCGCTTGCCGGGCGCAGAACCTGGGCCAGAATCCAGGTTTCGAGAGCGGCAACACGTCCGGCTGGTTTGCTTTCGGACCCGCGGCCATCTCCGCCCAGTCCACAACCGTGCATTCCGGCAGCTACGCGGGGCTGGTTCAGAACCGAACGGCCGCTTGGAACGGCATTGGTCAGGGGCTGCTCGGCGTCGTCCAACCGGGCCAAGTCTGCAGCCTCTCGGCCTGGGTTCGGTTAGTGTCCGGGACCAGCCAGACCGTACAGATGACGATGAAGAAGGTGGACGGCAATGGAGACGGGTATTCAGCCATCGCCTCGGGCAGCGTGTCCGCCAGCGGTTGGACGCAATTGGCGGGGCAGTACGCACTGGAGGTTTCGGGCACGCTGACCGAACTCACGTTGTATCTCGAGGTGCCAACCAGCACGAACGCGGCTTTCTATGTGGATGATCTCGTCGTCGAAATCCCGGGTTCGGGGGACGCAGAAGGTGAAGGGCGGTGCGTCGTCAACTGGCAGGACGTCCACCAGCGCATTGACGGCTTCGGCGCGTCCTCAGCCTGGAGAGGCAACTGGACGACTACCCAGGCGGACATGTTCTTCTCGACCAACAGCGGCATCGGTCTGTCCCTCTTGCGGAATCGCATCGCGCCGGACGGCACCACGTGGGAGACCGGCATCATGCAGATGGCGCAGGCGCGGGGCGCGCGGGTTTGGAGCGTGCCCTGGAGCCCGCCCGCGAACTTGAAGGACTCCGGCACGGTGAACGGCGGGAACTTTCGCGGCGGCGCGGTTACCAACCAGGTCTATGCCAACCAACTCGCCCGCTATGTCGCCAACATGGGCCGCAACTATGGCGTGAACATTTACGCCCTCTCGATCCAGAACGAATCAGACTACAACACCACCAACTACGAATCCTGCGTCTGGACGCGCCAGCAAATCCATGACTTCGTGCCCTATCTGTCCGCCGCGCTGGCCGCCAGCAACGCAGCTTCGACGAAGATCATGCTGCCGGAAAGCATGCACTGGCAGAGCAACACCAACCTTTATACCACCGCCATGAACGACCCCGCCGTGGCCGCGCTGGTGGGCATTATCGCCAACCACAACTACGACGGCATTGACTTCAACCACGGCGCCACCACCCCGCCGGCCCGACTGCCCAACTATGGCAAGCCAACCTGGCAGACGGAGGTCAGCACTGGCGCAAGCTTTGATGGCTCGATCAGCGATGGCCTCTATTGGGGTGGCCGGATTCACCAGTTCATGACGGTGGCCCAGGCCAACGCCTGGCACTATTGGTGGCTGATTGACGGAAACGCCGACGCGAACGGAGGCCTGACCGATCAGTCCGGCAACCCGGCCAAACGAATGTATGTGCTGGGCAACTTCAGCCGCTTCGTGCGCCCCGGCTACTACCGCATCGGCGTCAGCAACAACACCAGCCCGCTCCAGATCAGCGCTTACAAAGACACCACCAGCCGAGCCTTTGCCATCGTGGCCATCAATCCGACCACGACCAATGTCTCCCAGGTCTTTAACCTCAACGGCTTCACGGTCACCGCGCCGGTTACTCCTTGGCTAACGTCGGCCTCGGCGTCGCTTGCGGCGCAAACGCCCGTGCCCGGCGGTGGCGGCGTCTTCACCAATGTCATCCCAGCCCAGAGCGTCGTCACGCTGGTGGGAGTGGCTACTCCGAGCAACTCGGCGCCGAGCCTCGGCCCGGTTTCCGGTCTTGCCGCCAGCCCCGGGATGACGATCACCGTCACCAATATCGCCAGCGACCCGGAAAATCCCGCCCAGACCCTCACATTCAGCCTGCTGAGCGGCCCGACCGGCTCGACGCTCAACGCGACAAACGGCGTTTTCTCCTGGCGGCCGCTGGTGAGCCAAGCCGGTTCGACCAACGTGGTCAGCGTCGCGGTGACGGACAACGGCTCGCCCACGTTGTCTGCGACAAACAGTTACACCATCACCGTTGATCCGCTGGTTCCGGCGGCCCTCAGTTTCATCACCCCGGCGGGTGGTCAAATCAGCATGGTCGCCAACGGCCCGCTCGGCCCGGACTACACCCTGCTGACCTCCACCAACCTGCTAGACTGGCAGCCCGTCCTTACCACGAACCCAGCGGCAATGCCATTCCGTCTGACGGATGCAAACCTCGCCGCCGCCGCCCGCTTCTATCGTCTCCAGCTTGGGCCCTGAAGGCCCGCCGAACACGCCAAGCACGCGAAGCACCGCGACATCGAAACCTGCGCTTCGCCACGTTCTCCGTTCACTGACCGGGTGGAGCCTGCGGCCCTGACTCAGGGGCTGGGCGCAACCTGGCGCAGCACCGCCCCGTAATTCTCATCGTCCGTGCCCGCATACACCTCGGCAGCGCCATCCGCGCGCGGTCGCAAGGTCACCCCCTCGATCTTGAAACCGTCCTGCTGAACGACATTGGCGAACTGTCCCGAGGGCACAAAGTGGGCGTTGCCGTGTCGCGCGGATCGAAACTGGCCGATGCATGAAAGGAAGCTGCGGAACGGTCCGTTGTCCTCGCCGGAGTCGTAGGCCGTCGCGGCGTACACCTCTCCCGTGGCGGCGACGTCCAGCGCGACCACCGGTCGGATGCCCGGGCCTTTGAGCGGCACCCCGTATCTTGCGGATGAGAAGGGCCCAAATCGGAGTGGATTCCGCTCCATTCTCGCCCAGCGAATTTGCGTCTGGGATCGCCCCTGGGCCCGTTCCGCATAAACGAAGAAGAGCTGGTTGCCGAGCTCGAAAACCGCGGTGGCCTCGACATTGAAGACGGGGGTGGGCCAGGGCACGACCTCGCTGATAATGAGTTGGTTGGCAGGGGTCAGCGTGCCGAGGAAAATCCGCTGGAACAGGCTGTTGTCGTCGCCGCTCTCCACGAGCAACAGCTCGCGCGTGCCGGGAATCCGCGCGATGCTCTCGAGGTCGTTCGGGCTTGGTTCCTCTCAAGAGATCCCCTGCTCAACGGCACGGTTTGGGAATGGCCCCGATAATATCACCGTGGCACCTCCGTTCTTCCTCCGTCCTTCCTCCGTTCTACCTCCTATTGCCGAACGGAGGAAGGACGGAGGAAGGACGGAGGAAGGACGGAGGTAGCCTGGGAGGGCTGTGGGGGCGTTAACGGGCGCCTTGAGCCGGAGAATGGCTCTCACGGCCTGGTCGGCTGGGAGGCGCTGCCACTGGGTCTGTATCCTGACGTGGCCCGCCTCACGATCCGGAATGTGCCCGCTGGGGCGCACCCTCTGAATGAAGCTGGAATGGGGACCCCCCTGGTTGAACCGTCCCCCGTCGCCCCCCGGTCAAAGCTGCCATGAACGATCCTCAGCGTCGCGGGATTCTGTCAACGACCCCTCAATCGGCGCCCGCCGCCTTTGCGATCTGATCGGTCGTCGCCGTTGCTTTGAGGATTTCGCCGACGATAGCGTCCGCCAGATCGCCCCCAATAGGAAAATTCATCCGCAGTTGGCCCGTTGGGTCAATGATCAACGTCCGCAGGTTGTGATTGAAGAAGAATCCTTCGCGCTCGAACTTCACCTCAGAAAGCCGGGCCAGCTCCGCGATCTGCTCCTTGGGACCGGTAAGGAAGCTCCAGTATCGGGGATCATAGTCGTAGCGCTGGCCGTATGCTTTCAGCACGGCCGGGGTGTCGAATTCCGGATCGAAGCTGACGGACAAAAAGTGCCAGTTAGTGGGGGCGCCGGGCATGCTTCGCAGCTTTCGCACGGCTTCCTCGAAATTCTTCGATAGCCGAGGGCAATAGTCGGGAATTGGACAGCGGGTGAAGATGAAGGTAATCGCCAGTGCCTGGCCCCGAAATTCGCCCAGCCGGACCGGCTGGCCGAGTTCATTGGTGAACGCATAGTCGAGCAGCGGATGCCGCTTTGAACCGACAGCCGGGATTACCGCAGGAGCCACAGGAAGCTCTAAGACGGGGGAGGAGGCTGCGGTTCCGAGGGTCGCGATATGATCAATCCAACTCTCGTCCTCCGTCACCAACAGGCGAAACGAAACCGCGTCGCCCACTTTTACGCCGGCCAGCTCGTTCGTCGTCTTGACCTGGAATGGCATCGTCATCGCCACCATAAACCCGGGGATCGCTTCATGTTGGATGATCACGCGCTGCTCGCTGGGATCAAGGCGCTTCACGACGCCCCGGACCTGAAATTCTCGCGGTTGCAGCAGCGATGCCAAATTCCCTGCCGCCGGGCCTGGCGGTTCGCGGCAGGCCACCAAACCACACAGCGCAACCAGCCAGCCCCATCGCCCCAGCTTTGTTGCCGCCTGTATCCCAGCCCGTCTGGGCTGCGCCGAACTATGGTTGGCGCGTCGTGTCAATGGATACATCGGGTGCATAACCAGACATCGGATGATCCAACCCTGGATTGGGTTCCCCGGAAAACGAGCTTTCTCACCAACGCGAGAAATCCAAAAAAGTCGGGAACCGAAAGCCATTCTCATCACTCTCATTAGCATGAACAGTCCAACGGCACAACGTCCGGGCGGAAGGATGGCGTGGGAACGCCGGCGCTTTCCCAACCTCCGCGCCGCGATTCGGACATTGGGGCCATGGCACGTGATTCAAGCCAGATTCGCTGGCGGGCACGAACATTGAAACCACCCAAGACATGATCCTATGAAGAAGCTAACCAACCTATTGAATTTCGGGCTGTGGATTGCCGCGCTCATCACCGCAGGCATCGCCCCGGCCGCGACCCACGATGTCAGCATCGTCGGATTTGCCTTCTCCCCTTCGAGCCTGACGATCAATGTTGGAGACGCCGTGAGATGGACGGAGCGGGACGGGGCTTTCCATTCAACGACGAGCGATACCGGGCTTTGGGACTCCGGCGGTCTGCCATTCAACGGCACGTTCACTTTCACGTTTAATGCGGAGGGAAACTATCCCTATCATTGCGAGCCGCATCCAGACATGACGGGGAGCGTGACGGTGCAGGCCAGTGTCAACGAGCCCCCCACCGTCGCGATCACCAGTCCCACCAATGGCGCCAGCTTCACCGCCCCCGCCAGCGTCACTCTGCAGGCCACCGCCAACGACAGCGATGGCACGGTGGCGGGTGTGCAGTTCTTCGATGGGGCGACTCTGCTGGGCAACGGCACGGGCGCAAATCCCTACACGCTCCAGGTCAACCTCAGTCCCGGAGGTCATGCCTTGACCGCTGTGGCTACTGACAACCTCGGCGCTTCGGGCACCTCGGCCGTTGTGAATGTGACAGTCAGCGCCCTGAACATGCCGCCCAGTGTGACCATCACCAATCCCGTGGACGGCGCCGTCCTGAGCAGTTCCGCGAACCTGGTCATCCGGGCCGACGCCACGGATGCCGATGGCAGCGTGACCAACGTCCAATTCTTCGAGGGCCTCGTGTCGTTGGGCAATGACGCCACCAGTCCGTACAGCTTCACAGTGAGGCTCGAAGTTGGCGCGCACACGTTGACCGCTGTGGCCTACGACAACTTGGGCGCGACGGCGACTTCGGCTCCAGTGAACGTGACGATGGACCGCTACCTGCCACCCATCACCAACGGGGACATCGCCATCTTCCTGCAGCCCGTGGCGACCGGCATGGCCGCGCCCCTCTATGCCATCAGCCCGCCCGGCGACACGCACCGGCTGTTCGTGTTGGAGCAAAACGGATTGGTCCGGATCATCCAGGACGGAACCTTGCTGCCCGGAGCCGCGCTCGATCTCCAGAGCCGCGTGTCGCCGCCCATGAACCCGGCCAATGCCAATGACGAGCGTGGCTTGCTGGGTCTGGCTTTCCATCCCGGCTTCAACAACCCGGCCAGCCCTGGCTATCGCACACTCTACACCTTCAACAGCGAGTTGATCCCGGCATCCACCTCGCCCACTTACCCGGTGCCGACCGCCGCCACCAACAACTTCAAGAACGTTGTCAACGAATGGAAGATTTCAAACACGAACGCCAATGTGGTTGACCCCGACTCGCGCCGGGAGGTGATCTCCTTCGGCAAGACCGCCGGCAATCACAACGGGGGCACGATCGCCTTTGGGCCGGATGACTACTTGTACCTCGCGTTGGGTGACGGCGGCGATGCGAATGACGTGGGCGCAAGCCACCTCGAGCCGGGCGGCAACGCCCAGAACCTGAGCACACCGCTCGGCAAGATGTTGCGGT
>CAZVFC010000021.1:0-128096 GCA_964625855.1 uncultured Verrucomicrobiota bacterium
CAGTGTCCCGAGACCCATTTCCTTCCGCACGTGCTGCGGCTGAGGACAGCCGCGCCCCGCCCTTGTCCCGATCGCCGAAGGTGGTGGTCGTGTCAAGATACGCCTGAAGCAGACCAATCGGATCATTGTCCCTTCAAAGTCTGCTTGTGAGCCCGGAATGGCCTACAGTGCTTATGACTCCCCTCCCCGCCGACACCGGCGGCAGGATCGTCCTTCGGACCGCGGGAATTGATGCTAGACCAACAGAACTCCCGACGCCCAAAGAGCGCTTCAAACCAGTTGCGGTTCTTCTATCTCCTTCGGGGCGGCAACCAAGGGCGAGCCGTCCGTGGCTTCGGGATACTCGAAGATCTTGCCCTCGTAGTTGCGAATCAGCACGCGGTCGGAATTCCGGCTCAGGACGTATTCCGGGGTCACGGGCACTTTGCCGCCGCCGCCGGGCGCGTCAATGACGTATTCCGGCACGGCGTAGCCGGTGGTGTGCCCCCGCAGGCTTTCCATGATCTGCAAACCCTTGCGCACGCTCGTCCGCAGGTGGGCCGAGCCAGCGATCAGGTCGCACTGGTAGATATAGTAGGGCTTGACGCGGCACATCAGCAGCTTCTGCACGTGGGCTTTCATCACCGCCGGGTCGTCGTTGACGTTGCGCAGCAGCACCGACTGGTTGCCCAGCGGAATGCCTGCGTCCGCCAGCCGGCCCAGGGCTTCCCGGACTTCCGTCGTCAGCTCCCGCGGATGATTCGAGTGAATGCTGAGGAACAGCGGATGGTACTTCTTAAGCGTGGCGCAAAGTTCGGGCGTGATGCGCTGGGGCAGAAAGACCGGGATGCGGGTGCCGAGGCGCAGAAACTCCACGTGCGGGATCGCGCGCAGCCGGTTGAGCAGATGCTCCAGCTTCTCGTCGCTGAACAGGAGCGGGTCGCCGCCGCTCAGCAGTACGTCACGCACTTCGGGGTGCCGCCGGACGTACTCGATCTGCCGGTCGAACTCGGGGTGGAAATCATAGCCGCTGGCGTTGCTGACCAGTCGGGAGCGCGTGCAGTATCGGCAATACGATGCACAGCGGTCGGTCACCAGGAACAGGACGCGGTCCGGATACCGATGCACCAAGCCTGGCACCGGCGAATGCGAGTCCTCGCCACACGGGTCGCTCATCTCCCATGGGGCGACGTGGGTTTCCTCGACGCGCGGGATGACTTGCCAGCGGATGGGGCAGTTTTCGTCCGCCGGGTTAATGAGGTTGAAGAAATAGGGCGTGATAGCCAGTGCCAGCTTGTGATTGGCCAGGGCGGTGCCCGCAGCCTCTTCCGGCGTGAGCGTTGGCATGAGGCGCTCAAGCTGTTCGACGGTGGTGATCCGGTGTTTGAGTTGCCAGCGCCAGTTGTTCCAGTCTGCGTCCGGCACATTGGCCCAAAAGCCCCGCCCCGCCGAACGAAACTCTTTGAGCGTCTTCGCTAAGCTACACGATGGAGGCTCTTCGCCGCTATCTACTATGGCATTACGGTGCATTCTTCCCCTGAAATCGGGTTAGCGCACTATAGTTTTGATCAGACCCCTGTCAAGCGACCCCCTGAGGATTTGTTCGATCACTGGCGGCATGCCCCGTCCGGCTGTGCTTCAACATACCAGGAGACGCCCATCGGCATGTTTAAATATCTCCGCTTCAACCGGTTAAGAATCTAGACCACCCCTGCCATACCCAGGAGAGCCCGGGTGCCGAGGCCAAGCCAAGCCAACGTAAATGACTATCGTTCAACGGCTTGATGGCTTTCCTCCGCGTCCCTGTAGATTCACATTGCTTTCGATGCCGTTGGTATGGTATTTACGCTAACGCACAGTAGAATCCACCTTGAATATGACACCCCCCAGAAAAACCTTCGCACTCTTATCCACCTCTGCTCTCGCCGCTGGCGCGGCCCAGGGCGCAGTCCTCTACACGCCGGTCAATATTACGATCCCCGGCAACGCGAACCTGACCTTGGATCTGAACCAGGATAGCATGCCTGACTTTAAGATCCTGGGCCACACTTCGAAGCCCTACCTGGACAATACGCCAAACCCGGGAGCTGCCTTTGTCCTCTCCGACAGCGCAACTCAGGGTTTGCCGCTCACCGCGGCGGGTACGATGATCAATGGCAGCTATCAAAGCGCGCAAGGGAGAGGATACTTTACCGAGAACTATGATAACGGCAACGCAGCCGGCAGTTGGACCGCCGCTGGAGACAATGAAGGTTATGTCGGGCTTCAGCTTACCGATGGGGCGGGCACTCATTACGGCTGGGCGCATTTCATCTGGAACAAGACCAACACCGTTCCCCATGGTAACGCTAACGGCACGCTCCGGCTGATTGATGCCGCCATGGAAACGGCGGATGGTGTCGGCATTCTGGCTGGCCAGACGGCTGATGCTGGCGTGCCGGTGGTGGCAGTGCCGCCTTCGCCTGCGACCGGGCATCTCGGCGGGACGGCTCAATTGAGTGTGATCGCCCAAGGCTTCCCGGCGCCGACGTTTCAATGGCAAGCGGGTGCCGTTGGCAGCGGTATCTACACCAACCTTCCGAATGGCGCGGGCGACACCCATGGCGCACTCAACAACCTGACATTGCGGAATCTAACGCTGGCGAATATGGCGGACTATGTCGTGGTGGTGTCCAACTCATCCGGCTCCGTCACCAGTTCGGTGCCCGCCACGCTGACGGTGCTGCCAACGAGCGACTTCCCGGCCACACTCGTCCATCGCTATAGCTTCCAGGACACGGCGGGGAGCACGACATTTGCCGACTCGGTCGGCGGTTCGGCCTGGGATGGCACGCTTCAGGGAAGCGCAGCCCTTGATGGCTCCAGTCTCCAGTTGGACGGCTCGGTCGGGTGCTTCGCATCGCTGCCTTCCTACATCATGAGCAACTATACCCAAATGACGGTGGAATTCTGGGTGGATGTTGCGCCAAGCAACCCGTTCTGGACCTATGTCTTTTCCTTCGGCGAACAAGCGGGCGGCGTAAAAGCGTCAGGCGTTGATTTCTGCCCTTACGCCGACGGCAACTACCAGAATTCCGACTTGAGGGACGGCAGCGGCTTCGTTTTCGCCAACTACAACGTCGGCCTTCTTGGTACGACCGGCAACCACATTACCCTCATCGCGGACCCGGTGAACAACGTCTTGTCATTTTATAACGGCCCCTCCTTCGTCTCAAAGGTCAACTTCAATACTTTTGGCTCCGCTAGCGCGGTTCCTTCGCTGGCCGGCATCAATGACGTACACAACTGGATTGGAAAGTCGCTCCATTTAGAGGCTGATCCCTATTTTGCGGGGGCGATCCATGAATTCCGTATTTACCAGGGCGTCCTGCCGGTCGAAGCCATCGCCCTCAATGATGCGGTGGGGCCTGACCAGTTCATAGAATTGTCGGCCAACCCCACACTCAGCGCCTCCCTCAGCGGGGGGAATATCGTTCTCTCCTGGCCGACGTCCAACTTTGGCTTCTCCGTCCAGTCACGACCGGATTTGTCGAGTGACTCGAGTTGGACCACCCTGTCCGACGTGCCGGCCCTGGTGGGAACCAACTGGCAGGTGAGCATTCCAGCCACCGGAACACCCCAGTTCTTCCAACTGGTGCATTAGCCGCCAGAAGTGACGATAGGGCGCGCGGTCGCTGCGCGCGGGGGCTCTTGGCAGGACTTGCCGTTCACGGCGCGCAAGCGACTGCGCGCCGAACCTCAGCCAGCCGCTCCCATTCGTTTGGCATAGGCTGCGGCAGCCCGGTTATTGGGCTGGAGCATCTGAATGGTTTGCAGCGTGTCGCGGGCTTGCTGCCACTTGCCTTGGGCAATGAGCGCCCGCGCCAGGACGAAATGAGCGTCGGACAGGTAATAGTTCAACCCAATGGCCCGCAACGCGGCCTCCTCGGCCTCGGCCGCCAGCCGCTTCCGCAGTTGCGCCTCGGCCAATCCCAGCCAGGCCAGGGCGTCGTTCTCGTCGAGCTTGAGGGCCTGTCTCGCCAGGTCGGCCAGCGCGGTCCAGTCCCGGAGCCGCAGCAAGAGCAGGCCGAGCCGGCGCAACGCATCCGGATGCGTCGGGTGGCTATTCCAGACTTCCGCCACCAGCGAGCGCGCCTCCCGGAAATCTCTCTGGGCAATGGAGAGTTCGGCCCGGGGCAAGAGCGACCAAATCCCAGCGGGAAGCCCTTCGAGCATCACGTCGAGTGTCTCAGCCGCCTGCGGGAGTCGGCTGAGCGTCAACTGGCACTGGAATAGCGCGTGCCCCAGTTCCGGCCGCTCCGGGAAGCCGCGAAAGAGCCGCTCCAGCACCGGCAGCGCTTCTTCACAGCGCGCGGCATCCAGATAGGACCGCGCGAGATTCCAATCCCACTCCCGCTGGAGGATGGCCGCCGCCTTGGGATTGTCGGGTAAACCGGGGCTCTCAGCGGTTGGGGGCGAGACCTCCGCCTGCGCCAGTTCCCAGGTTGCCACACGCTTCACCGGGGCTTTCTCCGCGAAGCCCTCGACCAACACACGTCCCTCCATGTCGTCCCCGATGGGCAGCCCCAGCCACGTGAGAACCGTCGGGGCCACATCGAGGACGGTCGCACCCACGACCAGCGCATCGCTGGCCCATCCGGGGCCGCAGGCGGCGAAGATGCCGTGGGGTGACTTCCAGGCTTCGTTGTCGTTGGGGCCAATCCCGGCCGGAGGGGAGGCGTGGCGGGCCACGCCGTGGCCTGAGACGACCAGGACCGAAGCGTTGTCGCCGACAGCCTCGACCAGCCGGCTCAACATCTGGTCCAGCAGGCGGCAGGCGCCGCGAATCACGTTCTGATACAGCCCGAACTCCACCTCAGGAATCCAGTGAGGACGAGGTAAACAGTAGGGGCGAAAGATCTGGCTAATCGGTCCCAGGGCCGGAAACCGAACGGCGGCAAAATCCCACTGCCCGCCGGAGAGCAGGGTCATCATCGCGGCCATGTGCGACAGATCGGCCGCCAGGAAGAGCCGCAACTGTCCGAGGCGGCGGTCGCGTGTCTGGTTGATCTTCTTCCACTCCGGGACGCAGAGCGATATGAGATCCGACTGGACATCCTCGGGGCTCATTCGCCAGGCATCCAGACGAACGCCGATTTCCTCCGGCCAGTAAGTGCCCGGCGCGGCCGGCGGCCACGGTCTGATGCCGGGTCCAGCGGTTGGTTCGGCATACCGGTCCGACACCACCACGGTGTTCGCCGGCCGCCCGCCATGCGTTGCGGGCCAGCCCACGACCAGGCTGCGCTTTCCCGCTTGAGCCAGCATCTCCCAGAGCGCCAGCGAGCGCCGTCGCGCGGCGGTCACTGGAACCGCCTGGTTTGCGCGGGTGACACTTTCGATCGGGTGGCACACCCGATGTTGCCAGGCGCGTTTTCCGGTGGCGATGCTGGTCCATTGCGCCACCGGCACGAGTGGCTGTGTGCCGAGGAGTCGGCCTGAAGCCCCCGTTTCCACGATGCGGCGAAGCGCCGGCAATTCTCCGGCATCAAGCAGGGGATGCAAGATTCTCCAATCCGCCGCATCCCAGCCCACCAGCAACAGTCGGTTAGCCATGGCGTTACTTAACCAGTCGGGCTCCCGAGCGCCTTTGCCATGAGGTGGCATCGCGCCAGTTCTCGCCCGCCCATGCGGAAGGCGAGGTTGGCGGTCTGGCGATGCTCGGTGGCGCCGCTGCGGAACCAAATCCAGCGAATCGGACCGTCAGCAGCGACGCGTTGGGCATCGTGATACAGCATGAACAAGTCGCCCAATGAGCGCAGCCGCGGATTCGTTTGCCGAACCACCTGCACATCTATGCAGAGCCCCTCTCCCATTCGACGCGTCAGGAATGCCCCGAACGGCCGCTCGCCGTCGAACAGAATGCAAGACAGGTCGAGGTCAAAGCCGAATTGAGAGCTGGCCTGCCAATAATGACGGACTTCGGCGGGCGGCATGAGCCGATGCGGCGCAATGAGATCGAGCGCGGCTTCCGGAGGATGCGCTCGAATCGGGTCCGTTCGCCAGCCGGCGGGAATCTGCGCCCGGTGCTTCTGGTAGAGTTGCATCACTCGCCTCCATGCGTCCCGATAAGACACCTCGAAAGAACGTTCGGAACGCAGGCAATCGAAGCCGTGGCTGCGCAGGATTCCAAACCATTCGTTATCGTCGGTGAGCAGGTCCGCGCATTGGATGGTTCCCATTCCCGCTCGGCGCGTGCATTCCGCCAGCCCTGCAATCAACAGGCCGGCCACCGCCGCTCGAGTGACCCCTGGCTGGCAGGCGAGCTGAAAGCGGCCAACCGTTCCTTCGGGCCACCAGGCAACGGCGGCAATGAAGCGTTCGACCGGGCGGCTTCGCACCGCCGCCAACAGCCGGGCCTCCGGGGGGGTTGGCACGTTGCGGAATAGATGCAGGACCCGTTCGACCTCCTCGGGAGCCGGCTCGCGTATCGCCAGGTCGGGTGTCCCGGCGTTGCTCAGTTGGGAAGCAGTCATGTCAGCCTATCAATTCTCCCGGAATTGGCAGGCCGGTCAAGGTCCGAGTCTCCGAAAGCACGGCCCGCCAGGGGTGCATCAAGCTCGACCATCCGTTGGCAGGGACGCCTCGCCGAGGCGTCCGCTCCCGCGCCAACACGGATGTTTCGGCGAAACGTCCCTACCAAACCGGCGAGCGTGATGCACCACTGGGGGATGAACTCCTGAGCTATATCAGGAGTTGCGAGTTTGCGATTCCCCATTCAGGATTGGGGCCTATGAAATCAATGTCACAAAGGCTGCTCCCCGTTATTCTGCTGGCTTTTCTGGCTTTCGCCCGATTCCCGGGGAACGCCGCCGAGCCGACCGAGGCACAATGGCAAGCATTGTTTAATGGCAAGGATCTGAGCGGCTGGGCGCCGGTGCACGACGTGACCTTTGTGGTCACCAACGGCAACCTGCGCCTGGTTAGCGGGATGGGCTGGCTGCGCACAGAGAAACAATACACCGACTTCATCCTTGAAGTGGAGTGGCGCGGCCTGGTGCCCGACTACGACAGCGGCTTGTTCATCCGCGCCGGCCTGGAGGGCAAGCCGTGGCCCAAGGACGGCTGGCAGGTCAACCTCCTGCGCAGCGCGCTTGGCGGCCTGGTCAAAGGCTACAAGACGGTCGTCCCCGCCGAAACGCCGCCGATGCCACTGAACCAATGGGTAAAGTTCCGCCTGGAAGTTCGGGGCAAGAAGGTCACGCTCGACGTGGACGGCGAGCGGGCGTGGGAATTCAATGAACTGGACGCCGAGCGTGGCTACATCGGCATCCAGGCTGAAAACAAAGCCTTCGACTTCCGCAACCTGCGCATCCAGGAACTGCCCCAAGCCAGGAAGATGGAATAGGGCCTAACTGCCGGTTTTTGAATCACTTACGGAGCGGTGACTCCCTGTCGCCATGTGCATGCCCGTCCTCTCCAGACGTGGCGCTTCCTTCTGCGCTGGGCCTTCTTGCCTGCGGCGGCTGGCTGGCGTCGTGCTGGCGTGAGCATGGCGGGGAGCCGGTGAGGTCCCCATGTGGATCGCTGCCCATGGGAACCACACCGGGATGACGCCAGGGGGACACCACTGCAATACCATGGCCGAACCAGGCCGTGCCCGCGCCGGCAGGGCAGGCGCACGAGATTGCTTTCCAAGGGCTTGCGGCGACTGGAGCGCTGGGTATCATCGCGGGGTGAAAGGTCGCTCGGGTTTAAGCCGTTTGGGACGGGCAACCGAGCAAGGGTTTGCTTCGTCCGTTGTCGGAAACCCATGCCCTTTGGATGGCAGGAGAGCGGCTGCCAATCCAGCGTGATGCCGGGTTGCAACACCATAACGTGGACACACTAACAGCTCAAAGGGCCAGGCGGAGAAGGAAAGCACTGGCGCCAGGCATAGTAGCCGGTGGCTGGTGCAGCCGCTGCGCCTTGTGCGGGCCCGCGGGGGAATGCCTGGATACTGCGGTCAAGAGCGGCCGCTGCGGCGACTGGGTGTGGTACGTGCGGAATGGCCACCAGTGGCGGCGACGTTGGCTCAAACCGTTTGATCCCAAGACGGCCAAACAATCGGCTTGGCGAGCGCGCCTGGCGGCCGCTTCAAAGGCTTATAGCCAGGTGCTGACCGACGAACAGCAGGAGGCCTGCATTGCCGCGGGCGCCAAGCGGCGGACCCGGCCAAGGCTGGGCCAGTCAGGCCCGCTGGACGGGCACCAGTATTGGGTGGGCAGGGAATGCAAGGAAAACCCGCCCGCGCCCGGTCCCGTGGCTCGGAAATCGAAATCCTGAAGGCGCTCAGAGGACAGAAACGTCGGCGCTCGGTCCGCCAAGGGCTGGGACTGGAGGCCACGCGAGAAATGCCCGTTGAGGCCCCGTTACACGTGCGGTAGTCTCGTCCCATGCTTGCTGAGCCCGAATTCTGGTTCTCCCTCGCTCGCGCACCACTAAGCTGAGGCGGGCACGCAAAGAGCAACTTCGTGTCAGTTAAAAGACCCCTATGTTAAAGCGTATCTGTTGTGTGGCTGCTGTGGCCGGGCTGCTTGGGTGCTTTGACGCCATGGCCGATGCGATCACGTCGTTGATCAGTCTGGACTCGGGCTATCCGCTCGCCGTGAAGACCGGACCGGCGGCCATCGGCCAGGGAACGAACGATTTCTGGAACATCGGCTGGTACAGTCCCATCATGAATCTGAGATACGCCAACGGCTCGGTGTCGTCCGCCTCGATTTCCATCATCAACGGCATGTTCGGCAGTTATTGCGGCTCCTCCGATCCGATGTACGACAGCTATGTATTCCACAATGGTTATGCGCAGAGCACATCTATTGCCGCCGTCAACCTGATCCCCGGTTTTTACGATTTCTATGCCTACAGCCCGGATGCGGGCTTCACCCTCACCGTGGGAACCACCAACCTGGGGACGCGCGTGTGTTCCGATTCACCGTTTAGCAACCCGCCCGTCTGGCAGGAAGGCCTGCAGTATGTGCGCTATACCAACGTCCTGGTCGGAGCCGGCGACACCGTGACGCTTACGGCGGGAGGGTGGGGCAGGATTTCCGGCCTGCAGATCGTGGGCCTTGATCCGGCGCTGGCGATGGTGGCACAACCGCAAAGCCAGACGAACAACGCCGGCGACAACGTGGTGCTGGCGGGCAGCGCGGTCGGAACGCCGACGGTGTACTATCAATGGCTGTTTGAAGGCACCAACCTGCCGGGGGCGACCACTTCCAGCCTGGCGCTGACCAATGTGCAGTTTTCGCAGCAAGGCAATTACGCATTGCTGGCCAGCAACTCCCTCGCCGCGATCACTAGCTCCAATGCATTTCTGACGGTCCAGGCCCCGCCCGTCATTCATGCTCAACCGGCTTCGCTGGTGCTTGGTGCCGGCAGCGACGCGCTCTTCTCTGCCGTCGCCGACGGTAGCCCGCCCCTGAGCTTTCAATGGCGGCACAACGAGAGCGCTTTGTCCGGCGCAACCAGAGCCAGCTTGACCCTCACCAATGTGCAGGCGGCCAACGCCGGCACTTACACCCTGACGATCACCAACCTCTTCGGCGGCACTGTCAGCGACCCCGCGACGCTGTCGGTCACCGGCAGCCCACCGGCCATCCTCTCCAGTTCCATCAGCCTGACGGTAACCCGCGGGGCGCCGGTGGAATTGCACGTCTCGGCCAGGGGCACCGAGCCGCTAAGCTACCAATGGACTCGAGACAGCGTCGAGTTGCCGGGCCAGACGCAGCCAACCCTCAGCTTCGAGGCCGTGCAACCGGGCGATGCGGGAACATACCAAGCCCTCGTCACAAACATCAACGGCTCCGCTTTGACCGTTCCCGGAACGTTGGCGGTCACGCCTCCGCCGGGCTTCCTGTGGGCGCAGCAGGGCGGCGGAACTGACAACGATGAGGCCAAGTGCGTCGCCGTGGATGCGGAGGGGAATGTGTATGTGGCGGGCTACTTCCGGGGAACGGCTGGCTTCGGCACCACCAGCCTAGTTGGCGCGGGCGGGCAGGACATCTTCCTGGCCAAGTATGACCGGCTGGGTCATTTGCTCTGGGTGAGGCAGGCCGGGAGCGTGCCCCTCTACCAAATCGGCAGTTACTCCTCAGACGCGGCCTTGGGGCTGGCGACTGATTCGGAAGGTAACGCGTACATCACGGGGTCGTTCACCGGCAATGCAAACTTCGGCGACAACCAGCTCTCCAAGAGCGCCGGCGCGGCGCTCTTCCTGGCAAAGTACAGTCCGTCCGGGGATGCGCTCTGGGCCATACAGAGCGGCGGGTCCGGTAACGTGCAGGGCAATGGTCTGTGTGCCGGCCCGAATGGCAACGTCTTCGTAACGGGAGTCTTCATGGGCACCAACACCCTCTCCACGAACAGCCTCTCCCTCACCATGCAGGGCTCGTCCGACCAGGTGTTTGTTGCCTGCTTCGACAGCAATGGCCGCGCCGTCTGGGCGAAGAAAGGCGCTGGCGGCAGCAAGAGCCAGGGCCGCGCCATCACCGCCGCGCGTGACGGAACGGTCTATGTCACCGGGGATTTTGCAGGCACCGTCAATTTCGATGGCATCGAGGTATTGGAGAATGTAGCCAACGAAAGCGGAGACGTGTTTCTTGCCGCATACGACCCCGGTGGGAACGTGATGTGGGTCACGGCGGCAGGAGGACCTTACGCCGACTCCGGCGCCGGTGTTGCCTGCGATGCGGGAGGAGACGTTTATTTGACCGGCAGGTTCAGGAGCCAGGCGAGGTTCGGTGATCTGACTTTAAGCGGGGCGATTGCACCCGAGATATTTGTCGCCACGTATAGTCACAACGGGAATGTGCTTTGGGCTAAAAGCGCCGGCGGTGGCGGCTCTGACTACGGCAACGCCATCGCCGTTGACAGCGGCGGCAATGCCTATGTGGCGGGCAGCTTTGCCGGATCAGCCAGCTTCAGCGGCACCAATGTCTCCGGCTACGGGTCCGACGATGCCTTCGTGGCCATGTACACCGCAGCCGGCGACCTCGTTTGGGTCCGCAACGCGGGCGGCAGTGGCTCTGACTCTGTCGCGGGGCTATGCACCGACGCCGCGGGCAACTTGCTTCTGGCGGGCACTTCCACTGGCCCGGTCACCCTGGGCAATGTGGCCCTGCCTGGCGCAGGCAACAAAGACGCGTGGGTGGCCCGGTTCGCACCCCTGGACCCGGATTGGCCTCCGGTCATCACCCTCCAACCCGAGGACCAGACTCTCCCCGCCGGGAGCTACGCCGCGCTAAGCGTTGGCTTCCTCGGCGGGCCACCCCTCAGTTTCCAATGGCGGCTTAACGGTGCGGACCTGCCCGGCCAAACCAACGCCGCCCTGACTTTCAGCACGGTCCTGCCCGCGGACGGAGGCGGCTATTCACTGGTCATGAGCAACAGCGCCGGAGCCGTTACCAGCGCGGTGGCCGCAGCGAGCGTGGCCATAGAGCCGGACTATCTTTGGAGCCGGCGCGCCGGGGGCGGCGCCGACGACGAGGCCGCCGCGGTCGCAACCGATGCGTCAGGCAACCTCTATGCCGCGGGTTACTTCTCGGGCCCAGCCGATTTCAGCGGCACGGCGCTGGTCAGTAATGGCGGGGAGGACATCTTCGTGGCCAAATACAACAGTGCGGGAACGCTGCAATGGGTTGCCCAGGCGGGCGGCAGCGGCGACGACCGCGCCACCGGCCTGGCCCTCGACAGCACCGGCACCCGCGTCCTGGTATCCGGCTACTTCAATGGCAGCGCGAACTTCGGCGTCACCAATTTCACCAGCGCGGGGAGTCTGGACATCTTCCTGGCGCAGTTGGACCGGTTCGGCAACTGGGTGTGGGCCAGCCAGGCGGGCGGCTCGTCGCGCGACGCCGCCCTCGGCGTCGCGGTGGACGATTCGGGCAACGCCTACATCACCGGCTCCTGCCAAGGCTCGGCGCGGTTCGATGGCTACATCCTCACCGGCGGCAGCACCAACGAGGTCTTTGTCACCCGGTATAATACCTCGGGCCGGGTCTCCTGGGCGGTGAGGGCGGGCGGCAACGGCTCCGACACTGGCCGCGCCATCGGCTGCGACCGCAAGGGCCAC
Source organism: uncultured Verrucomicrobiota bacterium (assembly GCA_964625855.1). GTDB lineage: Bacteria > Verrucomicrobiota > Verrucomicrobiia > Limisphaerales > UBA8199 > JAPLUA01. The sequence goes on from CAZVFC010000021.1 coordinate 12,074, forward strand.
GTCTATGTCGCCGGCTCCTTCTACGGTTCCGCCGGGTTCGGCGCCATCGGACTGAACAGCACCGGAGATCGCGGCATCTTTTTGGCGCAGTACAACGCCTCGAACGGCAGCGTGCTGTGGGCGCGCCAGGCCGGCTCCACTGGCCAGAGCGATGATGAAGCCTTGGCCCTCTGCGCCGACCGCGAGGGCAGCGCGCTCGTCAGCGGCTACTTCCAGAACCAGGCTTTCTTCGGCAGCAATACCGTTTCCACCCTCACCAGCAACACCCCCGACGTGTTCCTGGCGAAATATGACGTGGCCGGGAATCTTCTGTGGCTCCAACAGGCCGGCGGCATCCTGAGCGATTACGGGAACAGCCTCGCCACCGATGGCTGTGGCAACGCTTACCTCGCCGGCGCATTTTCCGGCACCGCGAGGTTCGGCGACAGCTCCGTTACCAACCTCGGCAGCTCCGACTTCTTCGTGGCCCTCTACGATGCCGCCGGACAGTTGGTCAAGCTCCGCCACGGCGGCAGCGTCGCCGGCGACTCGGCCCAGGCGATAGCCGCGGACGGCAAGGGCGGAGCGGTTGCCGCCGGCTACTACGGCGCCAAGGCTGTGATGGGGGGCGATGCTTTGGCAAGCTTCGGCGGCCGGGATGTCTTTCTAACCCGCCTGCAGCTCTTTGCTTCAAACGCGCTGCCGGCGATCACCACCTCCCCGGCAACCCAAACCTCTTACTTCGGCTCGAATGCGGTCTTTATGGCGGGCGCGAGCAGTGGCACCGCGGCCACATACCAATGGTGGTTCAACGGTGTTCGCATTACCAACGCCACCAACTCCTTCCTCCGCGTCACCAACGTCCAGTATGCGAACATGGGTGGCTACCGGATCGTGGTCTCGAACACCTTTGGCGTCGTTACCAGCGCCGTGGCGCAACTGACGGTGGACGTGGCGCCTGAGTTTGTCTGGCTCCGCAGCGCGGGCGGTGTGCAGGATGATGCCGCGCAGGTCATTGCCACCGACAGCCAGGGGAACGTCTTCGTGGCCGGCTATGTGAAGACCAATGCCTGGTTCGGCGCTCAGGCCACGACCAACGCGGGGCTGGAAGATGTCTTCCTCGCCAAGTACAGCGCCGACGGCGCGCTGCAGTGGGTGAACACTGCCGGCGGTTCCTCCGGCGATTTCGGCCTGGCGCTCGCCGTGGATTCCAGCGACAACCCTGTGATTGCCGGCGCGTTCGCCTCGGCCCGCGCCACGTTCGGGCCCTACACGCTCACCAACGCCGGCTCGCCGGACATCTTCCTCGCCAAATACGACACTCAAGGCGCCCTCCTCTGGGCCAAACGGGCCGGCTACGTCTATGCCGACCAGGCCCATGCCGTCGCCGTGGATTCGACGGGCAATATCTACCTTACCGGCTTTGGCGGCTTCATCACCAGCCTCGACGGCCTCTGGCTCACCAATAACCCGGGAACGAATTTCCTCGTCGCCAAGTATGACCCCGCCGGCAACGCGCTCTGGGCGAAGACCGCTATCGGCACCAACGCCTGCCTCGGCGCCGGCATCACTGTGGACCGCGGCACCAACATCCTGGTGACCGGCACATTGGTGGGCCGGGCCGACTTCGGCGCGGGGCCCATGCTGAACACAAACGGCACCGGTTACAGCAGCACCGTCTTCCTGGTGAACTACGAACCCAACGGAAGTCTGCGATGGGCCACCAAGGGCATTGGGGGAGGCCCGGGCTACGCGCAGAGCATCAAGACCGACGCGGCAGGGAATATCTTTGCCACCGCCTACATGCGAAGTTACGGCAACTCGCCGATGATCACCAAGTACGATCCCGCCGGCCGGCGCCTCTGGAGCCATTTCACCTCGCTCTCCTGCTGCACCGGAGATTACCTCTCAGCCGATGGCCTGGCTCTGGACGCGGACGGAAACGCCTATATCTGCGGAGCCGCATCCGGCTACGGCTACCTGGACTCCTACTACTTCAACCGCCAGGGGTACGTCGCCAAGTTCCGCGGCAGCGACGGGGCGTTGTTCTGGGCCCAGCGCTCAGGCCTGGCGGTAAATGGTATCGCCGTGGATGCCGCCAACACGACCTTCCTGGCCGGTCGCTTCACCTCGCCCGGCTACTTCGGCCCCACCAACACCCTCGCCAGCGCGGGGCTCAACGACGCCTTTGTCGCCAGAATTGGCGTCCTCGGCCCCGGCATTTCCACCGGTCCCGTCAGCCGGACCGTGGTCGCGGGATCAAACGCCGTGCTGAGCGTGACCGCGACCGGCACCGGCCCGTTTGCTTACCAGTGGCTGTTTAACGGATCGGCCATCAACGGGGCGACCAACAGCACGCTGACCCTGAACAACTTTCTCCCCAACCACGCCGGGCTCTACTCGGTGATCGTGCGGAACACCGCCGGGTCGGTAACCAGCGCACCCGCCACGCTGACTCTCATTCCCATCCTCCAAGTCAGCCAGGCCGGAGACGCTGCAGTGCTGAGCTGGCTGGGCACCTTTACCTTGCAGGGCGCCACCAATGCGCAGGGACCTTACTGGGATCTTCCCGCCGGCGGCAGTCCTTACACCAACGATCTGGCCGAGCCCCAACAGCTCTTCCGCCTGCGCTCCCCGGACGCGCCGTAAGGCGCCAATCGCTATCCGCCGCTCACTGGGCTTGGTTCCTTCGCAAGTGGGGTGATGGTCACTGTCTATTGCCGTCCGCCCGTGACTACGCCTTGCCCAGCTTCTTGAGCGCCTCGAAGTTGCGTTTCACCGCATCGAGCGGGTTCTTGCTGGTCTCGTGCTCGACGATATACCACTCGGTCTTGCCTTTGTCTTCGCAGAAGGCGAAAACCGCCGCCCAGTCCACGTCGCCTTCGCCGATGATCCCTTCGGGCCCGGCGCCGTGGGGTTTGATGTGAATGGTGCGCGCCCGGCCGGGGTATTTCTTCAGCACCGCCACCGGGTCGGCGCCGCCTTCGCGGCAATTGCTGGTATCGAGCTGCATGACCACCTCCGGCTTGGTGTTGCCGAAGAACAGATCCCAGGCTGACTCGCCCTCGACCTGATGAAAATCGTGGGCGTGGGCGTGGTAGCCCACCCACATGCCGTCGGCCTTCACCTTGTCGGCGACCTCGTTGAACAGCTTGGCCCGATCCAGCCATTCCTGCTTCGACTTGGTCTCATTCATCCACGGCACGATCAGGAACTTATTCCCAATGGTGCGGTTGAACTCAACAGTCTCCGCGAGCTTGTCGCCTTTGATTGAGTCGAATGGGGTGTGGGTGCCGCAGGCAACCAGGCCGTTGTCATCGAGCAGCTTGCGCAAATCCTTTGCGCTGCGGCCATGGTAACCGGCAAACTCGACGCCGTGGTATCCGATCTTCGACACGGCCGCCAGCATGCCCGGAAGGTCGTTCTTGCACTCGACGCGGAGCGAGTAGAGCTGCAAGCCGACGGGGATCTTCTTGGCCGGGGCGCCGGAAGCCAACTGCGCCAAACCGAGACCGGGTACGGCAACGCCAGCCGCGCTGCACCGGATAAACTCACGACGGGGAATTCCTGAAGGTTGATTACAATTCATGACGGGGCCTTTCTACTAGATGTTTGCCAAACCAATGCGCGACATTGCAAATCAGAACCTAAACCTGCGGCCCGCTCCGCGTCAAGCGAGCGTTAGGTGGTGGCGAGCCCCTGAAGCCTTCACTCACTTTCGGGCTTGGCTCGCTCCCCGAACCCCATCAGCGCTGCTCCCCAATAATGGGCAAAGGCTGTGCCCGATTACCGGCCGGCCAGGGGGCTTCGCGTGCGCGGAAACTGAGTGCGTTCAAAATCGTCCAGTGGACGATATCGCAAGACGGCAGTGCTGTTCTGACACTAAACTTCGCAACAGTATAAGACTTAACTGACCGGTTGAGCCATGCGCTATTCGGCGGGAGAGTTGGGTGCTGACCGCTTCCTGGGTAAATCACCAGCCGCGCGACATCAAGGAGTGTCGCTGCCGTTCGCCACGGGCTCCGCTGTTGCAGTTAAGAACCACCACCAACAACCGCCGCTCCTCGCGGCAATCGAATAGAAAGACACAATCATGAAGAATCGGTTCCTATGGGCCAGTGCTGTTGCGCTGGCCGCCACCGTCAGTTCCCAAGTCCAGGCGCTGGGCCTTACCAATGGGTTCATCGTCATTACCTCGCGCACGGCGGCTGACGCCTTGTATCGTCAAATCAGTTCGAGCACCCTGTACGACTCCGACGACTTCAAAGGTCCGGGAGTCGTTTCGCCCGGGGACGTAGCGATGGCAATACTGCTTCAGGACTACGGCTATTCCACACGCGTGGTGCCGGAATGGTTGCTCAGCACCAGCTTGGTAGATCCCCAAGGCATTTATTCCGGTTCCCTTCCTGCATACTTCGGGCCGCCTTCCGAGGCTCCGGATTGGATCTATGGTGGCGCGGGTGGCCCCACCAAGACTGGCGATACGAACGAAGCGTATTCGGCGCAGTTGGTGTTTATCTCGGGCAGCGGCAGCTCGTTTGATATGCCTCCTCCCAACACCCGGGGCATTCCGATCATCATGGGGGAACACTCCTGCGTGGCTGACGGTGTCAGAAACCAGCCCTCCTCCTTGTACATGTACGATATGGGCGGGACCGGGAGCAACACCGGCGACAGCAGTTCGACAACGTACCCGGCGGACCCCTATACGCTTTACATGCAGGTGACGGCGGCTGGGAAAGCTCATCCCATCATGCAGGGTATCCCGCTCGACGCCCAGGACCGCGTCAAGATCTGGCGCGACCCGTATCCGGAGGAGAATGCGCATGTGCCGGCGGGCGGCAAGCTCAACTGGAGGTACAGTTGGTTGCGCGTGAACTTGGGTGCGCCGACCGTTGTTCCAGCCGGCACGACGGTGCTTGGGCTGCAAGCCAGCGACTTGAACTACGCCGTCTTCGCGGTCACGACGAACGGGGGCCCCATTGCTCCCATCGGCGATGGCCGCCATCCATGGTTTGGGCGCACTACCGCCCCGTCGCACCTGGTTCATTTCTTCTGCAACGAACGCGGCTCCGGCGATTCGCGCCGGGCGTTCAACAACCTGACGGATATTGCCAAGGTGATTTTCATCCGCACCTGCAAATGGGCGATGGGGGAGACGCTGCAGCCGTATCAGGGGATCGGCTTACTCCGAGTCTCGAAGCTCAGCGGCAGCCAAATCCAGCTCGAGTGGGCTGGCACCGCCACGAAGAACTACAAGATTCTGGGCACGACCGACCTGTTCAGCAACCCTTGGTATTGGCAGACGGTGGCGGAAGACATCAAGGGTCTGGACGGAACCGTGACGGCGAAGCTGGACATCTCCGCCGCACCGCAGTACGCGTTCTTGCGGGTGACACCCGTGCCGTGACAGCGTGATTGGAACCACACGACTTGGGGCGGCAGACTGAACCTGCTGTAAGGGCTATTCAGGGAAACCTCCGGCCTCGGCCGGAGGTTTCTTCGTTTCGCTGGTTGTAGGTCGAGGCGCTGACACTACTGGCGGTCCAGGCAACGGCCACCAGGCGCCTCGCTTTCCGGAACTACTTCTTTGCCGTCGTCCGTTCCTGAATCCAGTAGATATCGCGGTTGTTGGGTTGCAGCGAGCCGAACAGGAACGAGCGCATGTACGTGGTCTGCATCGTCCCCGAGGTCGTGCGCCCGTCCTTCCACTTTTTAATCTCGGAGTGTCCGTCGGCAAACGTGAAGCCGCACCCGCCGCCGTGACCCACGCCCGGACCATCCTGCCACTTCATCCCCGCTAGGTCCATGGCCACGGCAAACGCCGCGTCGTTCACGCTGTCGGGGTTTTCGTCAATGATCACCCACAGATTGGATGGCGCGGGAGCGGTCAGGTCCGATGACTTTTGGTAGATCCGCCACGGCGGAGAATTCCAATGCTCCATGGCATGTCTCCGGAAGGCCTGGTTCATGGAAATGCTCCGTACCCGCGGCTCCCCCACCCTCCCGGTCGGGGGCCCGCTGAGGCTCAGATCGGCAGGACATTTGTAGATCTTCAGATTCTTTGCATACGGGCCGAGCAGACCGTTGGCGAGATAGATCAGGTTCGTGTTGTCGGTGCTGCCGCCGTAGTTGAGCCAGCCGTCCAACCAGCCATCCTCAGCGCTGCCGAAGGCGGCGGGCAGTTTGCCGTTGTTGTCATCGGCGTACATAAGCCAACAAATGCCAAGCTGCCGGCCGTTGTTCATGCAGGAAACGGACTGCGCCTTGAGCTTCGCTTTAGACAGGGCGGGCAGGAGCAAGGCCGCCAGGATCGCAATGATGGCGATGACCACGAGCAACTCAATGAGTGTGAACGCCCGCAACACGTTCCCGGCCGGTTTCACCAATTGTCTTTGCTGGCTCATTTTCAGTATCACATCAGTTCAACTGCCTGGATTTCCGCAGCAAATTGTGACGACAGTATGCTCCGCCACACGCTACATACTAGCTCAACTGTGCGGGCTCGTCATTCGATATCGTCCACAAGACAAATTCGAACACGGTGACCAGAATGGACGGTTTCCCAAGCTCATTCCGTCCCCACCCAAGGGCACATCTCCGAGGCGTTTCTCGCCGCTACCGCCGACAGTCGCCGTAGCCACTAGCTGCACCGGATCTGCCCGCTGCCCACCACCCAACCCCGGCACTGCGGGCTGGAGACTTGTGATTACTTGGGGCCAGAGGAAGGTAGATTCCCGGCCTGCGGGCGGATGCCTCGTGATGCCGCCCAAGGTCTGCTGAAGGCCACTTTACCTCGTTCGCCGGTCATTATTCCGATTGCGGACTTCGAGCAATTGAACGCAAACTGCCGCCCGATATGAAAAGTGACTCCCTCATCCGCTCGACACTCGTTGCCGCGATTTGCCTCGCGGTGCTCGCCAACCCGGCTGCAACCGGGCAGGAATTGGTCAAAGCCAAAGATGGCTCCGGCGTTTATGGCTACAAGGACACGCCCAAGCTGCCCTGGTGCAACTGGCTCGTGCACGATCCCGACCGGCCCGCGCCCAAACGCGTTGACCCGGGCAAGGCTGGCCCGCCGGCGCCCGCGCCCGCCGATGCCGTCGTGCTATTCGACGGCACCGATGCGAGCAAGTGGGAGGCGTCTGATTGGAAGGTTGAGGACGGCAACCTCGTCTCGGGCAACAAAGGCCTGAGATCCAAGGAACAGTTCGGCAGCGCGCAGATCCACGTGGAGTGGATGGCGCCCGCCGGCTTTGAAGGCCCGTGGTATAACCGTGGCAACAATGGCGTCCTGCTGATGGGCCTCTACGAAATCCAGATCTTTGATTCCTATAACGAGAAGATCTATCCCGATGGCCAGGCGGCGGCGATCTACGGCCAAACCCCGCCGCTGGTGAACGTTACCCGTCCGCCAGGCCAATGGCAGACGTTTGACATCGTGTTCACCGCGCCGGTGTTTGAGGGCGGTAAGCTCGCGCAGCCCGCGCGGGTGACGATGTTCCACAACGGCGTGCTGGTACAGAACAACGAACCCATTCACGGTGAGGTGGCGCATCGCGCTGTCCCGGAGTACAAAAGCCAGGCCAGCAAAGGACCGCTGGCTTTTGGCGGCCACGGGTGCCCGGTGCGATTTCGCAACGTTTGGGTCCGCCCGCTGTGAGTTCGATGGAAGTGCCATCCTCCGCCATTCGTGGAGCGTTAATACCGCCGGCGGCAGCATGCCAGCACAAGGAAACAGTCTCCTGCCATTAGCCGATTTCTGCGCTCTGCTATACCTGTAGCTCCAACAGACCATGAGCAGCGACTACGTGCTGAAAGATTGGTTTCCAGGTATATCGGCTCCGCCAACCAGTAAATTCAAATGAGGCACCTTGAGTGGAAGGATCGAAGCATGAGTATCAATCGGCGCGATTTCGTTAAGACGGCATCCGCGGCTGGGGTGGGCCTGTTTGCCAGCACCGCATTTTCGGAAACCAGGCCGGCTCCCAAAATACCCACGGTTGGCAAACAGGCCATGGCCGACCGAATGGCGTTCGGCGCATGGATCAACGATGTCCGGACCGAGCCGCTCCCCTTCGGCTCCTGGCCACCGGTGATTCTCGATGACATCGCGGAGCAGAGCATCATCTCGACCATGGATTTGCAGGCCAAGTCCGGCTACAACATGTTCGACATGTTTGGCCTGTTCGCCGCCTGGGGTTGGCCCGTGGACATCGTCAGCGCCGTTGACAAGGACCGGGATGCACGCGTTCGAAGGATCATCAAGGCCGCACATGACCGGGGCATAAAGTTAGTCTATGGCCTTGGGGTTTACAGTTGGGGATTCGACAAGATCATCGAACATGACCCGGCAGTCAGAGGGCCCAACAAGCACGCGATGTGCGCCTCCCAGGAAGAATCGTGGGCGTGGCAAAAGAAGATCATTGACTTCATCCTGCGCTACGATTTTGACGGCTATCACCTGGAAGCCTCCGATTTGGGCCGCTGCACCTGCGATGCCTGTACGAAGAAATGGCCGGTCCAGGCCACCTACTACAACCACATCACCGCCCGTTGCGCCGACTACATCCGCAAGCAAGCTCCCGGCAAATACATTGCGGCGATTACAATTAGTTGGGCCGACTGGAACACGGGATTCACGGAAGAAGATAAGAGTAATCTGGTCGAACTCAGCAGGAAGGTTGACAGCATTCTCGACCAAGGACATCACGGACAATACATCAAGCAGTCTGAGCGCAGGGCCTTCATTGAAACACTCCACTGCAAATTCGGAACCTCGGGTGGTTTCTGGGTTTACCCGCCTTTCCGCTGCCATCGCCAGCGCTGGTTCCTGCCGTACACAAAGAAGACGGGCATGCATATCAAGGAGCTTTATGCCGACGGTGGACGCACGACGCTCTATTATCAGGGTCCGATTACCAATCCAGGCGTGGAGGTTAACATCGCGTTTGGCGGAAGGATCATGTCGGATGTCAGCCGCCAGGTGGAAGATGTTTTGACTGAGGTGCTCGAGGACTTGTATCAGCCCAAAACGCCGGAAGCGTTAAAGAAGCTTGTAGAAACATTCCAGCTCGCTGAAGACGCCTACTTCGCGAACATGAACTACGATGCGGATGGCATACATCTCAACGAACAGAAGGGCTACCCGGGGCCAGGCGAGCTGCATATCGGATTTGGAATAGGCCTGGCGGGGGGGGTGTCTGCCGTTCCCGTTTACCTGCTGGAGCCCAATCTCGTTGATAAAGGCAGAGCGGCGTATGCGACCGCATTGGAAACCTGCCTTAAGAATGTTTGGGATATCGAGGATAAGGTCGCGGCCACCGAAAGGATGCAGCGATTGAAGGGTTCCATCTATTGTGCCCTCGACGATGTCATCAATATTGCCTATGCCCGAGAAACCGCAAAGAAGCCGTGATTCGTTCGAGGATGTTGGATTCCCTCCGCAATGCTCTCTTTAATGGCCCGCTTCAGCGGGGCGACAGACGATCGCTGAGGCCTGGGAACCGGTTCAACGGTTTCTGCGGATCCGAGCTAGCCGTTGAAGCGGTTTGCGGCTGCGTCGCCGCCCTGTGCACACTGCTGAAGCGAGCTGTTACTAATACGCCTTTGTTCTCGACCGCGCTGCTGGCTTTCCTGCTTAACTGCGGTTTGACTCTCAACGCGGAAACGGCCAAGCCTGTCGAGCTTGAAAACGAGTATGTGAAATATGTCATTGCGGCAGATGGCTCGAATTCCGGCTTTGTGGACAAGAAGTCGGGCGCGGACTACTGCGACCAGAAAAAAGCCGCCAAGTGCGCGAGGTTGAGAAAGGCCGGGAAGCAATATGGGGCAACGCAAGCAACTTATGCCGACGGCAAATTGCATGTCCAATTTGGTGAATCCGGCGTAACCGCTGTCATTGGAGTCGCCCTTGAGAAGCGATACTTCACGTTCGAGCTGCTGTCGGTGAGCGATGCGGCGGTTGATGAGCTGGTGTTTGTAGATGTGCCCCTGAATGTTGAAGGGTCCCTCTCGGATAAGTTCCAAGCCTGCGCGCTGGCGTTGAATATTAAGACGGACATCAACGACCTGCCCGGCCCAAGCCGGCACCTGCTCGCGAGTTGTTTCCCCCGTCCGGGTTTCGTAGGCGCCAAGGCCGCGATCCTCGGTTGCCCACGGGAGGAGCTTCGCAACATCATGAAGGAAGTGGTCCGCGCCTCCAGGGATCTTCCCCAGACCGATCGTGGTGGACCGTGGGCCCTGGATGCCGAAGCCAATCGTGGCTCCTATCTGATTGATTACCCGGGCTCCATTTCGGAAACCAACGTGGACAAATGGATTGCCACCGCCAGGGGAATCGGCGCGAAGCAGATTGATTTTCATACCGGGCACGCCCTGCGCTTTGGGGACTACGAGCCAGACCCAAAGGTCTATCCGAAAGGGTTGGACAGCCTCAAAGCCGTAATTGACAAGCTCCATGCGGCGGGGATCGAGGCTGGTCTGCATACCTACGCCTTCTTTGTGGCCAAAGACAGCAAATGGGTGACGCCGGTGCCGGACCAGCGGCTCGCAAAGGATGCAACGTTTACGCTGGCAACGGCGCTGGCGGAGACCAACAAAACCGTCCTGGTGGAGGAAACCACCAAGGAGATGTCCACGCTGACGGGCTTCCAGGTGCGCAATAGCGTAACGGTGCAGATTGACGATGAACTAATTACCTACGGCGGCATCAGCAAGGAACCACCCTACGCTTTCACCTCCTGCCAGCGGGGCGCTCACGGCACAAAAGCGGCCAGTCATGCGGCGGGGGCCAGGGTTCACCATCTGAAGGAGTGCTTTGGCCTGTTCACCCCGGACGGTGACTCGACCCTGTTCGAGGAAGTGGCCGCTCGGACGGCCCAGGTGTATAACAAATGCGGGTTCGACATGATCTACCTGGACGCGCTGGATGGGACGGACATTCTGGGCCGCTGGCCCAACAGCTATAAGTATTACGCCAACAAATTTGTCTATAGCCTTTGCGCTTTGCTCAATCGGCCGGCAATCATGGAGATGAGCACCTTCAACCATCACCTTTGGTTTGTCCGTTCACGCATGGGGGCATGGGACGCGCCGTCGAAAGCCTACAAGCGCTTCATTGACCAACATTTTCTAGACAATAAAAGCAACCAACAAATCTTCCTCCCGCTCAACCTCGGCTGGTGGTGCGTCTTCGACTGGTCGCCGAAGGACCGCATCCGGACGTTTGCTGACGACATGGAATATGTCATGTGCAAGGCCATCGCGGGCGACAACAGCCTGTCGTGGCTGATGGGATTTGATCCGGAGACGTTCCAGAAATCATACAACGCCCGCCGGCTGGGCGCGCTGGTCAAGCAGTACGAAGATTTGCGGCTGCGGAACTACTTTTCGCCCTCCATCCGGGAGAAACTGGGAGCTCCGAACAGTGAGTTTACTCTGGAGAAAGCCCCCGGGGGTCAGTGGCGCTTCCGCCCGGTCCAATATGACACCCACAAGGTCCTGGGCCTGGGCGGGCCCGGCCACTGCTGGAACGTCGAGAACAAGTTCCGCAAACAACCGCTGAAGGTCAGAATCGAGGCGCTATTGTCGCTGTCGCCTTACGAAGGCAGCGGAGAAGTCGTCGCGGCGTTCGACTCGACTAATGAATTCAGCCTGGCGCAGGCGAGCGAGGGTGTTGCTGGCTCACTGCGAACCGTTTCGACTCCCGTTAAGGCGGGCGCCGCCAGCGGTTGCTTTAGCGCCAAGAGCGACAAGACCAACACGCTTTGCGCCTGGGCGATGGCAGGCAAGAACTTCCCCCAGCCTGTCAACCTGCTTGAGAAGGGCTTCGGCGTGTGGATTCACGGCGATGCCAAGGGGGAGGTGCTCAACTTTCAATGGCGAGCGCCGGAGCACATTAGCATCGGCTTGAGTGAACATTACGCGGTGATTGATTTTGCCGGTTGGCGGTATTTCGAGTTTGTGGAGCCGGAGTCCGAGCGGCTGATGGATTACGGTTGGCCGTATTTCTACGCCAATCCGGACAAGGATTTTGCTCGCCTTGAGAGCGTCCAGCGCCTGAACCGGACGGCGGCGACCTTTTGGGTTGATTACGGAAAACTCGATTCTCTGAAGATTTGGTACAACAATATCCCCAAGGGGCAGGAAGTGAAATGTTACCTGAGTCCCGTCAAAGCCCTGCCGCACGTAAGGGCGAAGCTGGCGAATCCCTCGATAAGGATCGGCGACCGGAAAATCACTTTCCCGACCACGCTCAGAAGTGGGAGTTATCTGGAATTTCGCTCCACGAACGACTGCAAAGTTTATGATGCCAAAGGCGAGCTGGTTGGCGAAGTAGTGCCCGAGGGAACCGTTCCCGACCTGGACGCGGGACACAATGCCGTTCAGTTCATTTGCGACGTGTCAGAAGGAGGCAGCGGCCGAGCCAACGTGACCATCATAACGCAGCACGATCAATACATCGGCGTAGAATCCGAATGATAGCTGGCTCTTGCCTGGTCCGAACCAAGACGGACCTAATGCCATGACCGAATATTCCATCAAAACAACCATCGCGGCTTCGCTACTTCTGTTTGCAGCCCACATCGTCGTTCAGTCGGCTTGTGCTCAAACTGATACCGAGAGGCAGGATGCTATGATGGTGATGGAAGGGGCGAAAACGCCTTCCTCCATGAGCGCAAAAGACAAAGCGGATCTGACGCTGAGAAGAATCGCCCGAGCCGGCCAGAGGTTGCTCGTTTACTCGACCCCGGCCATCACAAATGATCCGATCCTGCCCTGGGCGGATGTCCCGGCCAAGCCGTCTGATCTCATGACGATGCGGGCCTGCCGGGGAGAATACGAGCCGGCGTCGTTTGTCGCGTATCCTATCGAGGATGATTTGACGATAGAGGTAAGCGCCACCCAATCGGAGGCGGCGTTTGTTATGGCGGCGAACACGCCAGGTGATTTCCGGCACCTGAGCCGCCTCTTCGGCGCCTCGGGCTGTGTACAAGCGGTGCACACCCGATGCACACCAGATGCACAAGCTGTTCAAGCGTGCGCATCCGGTGTACACCTCTGGTGCATCCCTTGTGCACCTCTTGTGCACGGCGTTGGGATGGCCCGGGCCAGGCGCGGAACGATGGAGATGCCAGGGGCGTGCGTTTGGCGCAGCTACCCGCCCGGTCCGTGTGAGGCCAACGGCTAAGGTGGATGCAACGGGCTGGATGAGCCAGGATGCAAATGCCAATGGTACTTCCGTCCAGCCTCGAGAAACGGCTCATCCTACTCCGTCGAGACACCGGATCAGATATTCACAGTTCAGGACTTTTTCAGCCAGGTCCAGCGGGCGGTAATAGTAATGGTTGGAAGCCTCGTACCCAATTGTCGAGTCCTGCCTGGCTATGGTGTAGAGCTGGCGCGCCAGATCTATTTCGCTCCGGGCGATCTGCTTCATTTCGCTGATCAGGATCGAGCGCACGGCCGGAGACGCCGTTGCAAGTTGCTCGCGCAGGCGATAGAACTGGATTTGGTTTGCCACCGAACGGTAGTGCAGCCAGCAGGTTTCAGCGATACCCAGGTCCTTGCGAGCCAGCGCCGCTCTTTCCTTCGGCACGTGGGGCAGCGCCTGCCGGAATTGCGCCAGGCCCTTCTCCCAAAGCTGGGTCAACTTATCGAACTGCTGCCGCGCGACTTCAGGCGAATACGGCCCCAGCCACTTTTTCAGATCGTCGTAGGGATAGAGGATCATTGCCGCGGTGTAGCCGGTGGGCTTGAGCCGCAGCGGATTGGAGGGCCCGTGTTGGGTCGGAATGCTGTAGCCCGCGACCACCCCGTAAGGAAACTCCTGAAAAGCGGCGCTGAAACGTTCCCAGGCCGACAGGATGTGCGGCGCCGCCCCCGCGCCATACCTGCGTCTGGCCACACGCTCCAACACCTCCTTCCCCGAAGGCTGAGGGGAGTAGTAATACTCTTTGGCAACTTCGAGGTTGGGGGAAGGATATCCGCCGAGCGTCCAGGAAAGCATCAGCCCGCCAACCTGTTCGGCCAGCAAGTTCTCCATATGCTGCTGGATCAGGAGCGGCACAGGAATGTAGGGCACCGCGGAGATTTCCCAGGTGTTGTTGAACTGAACCTTGGCCAGGGTGGGGATTTGGCGTTCCCGGGCTGCTTTCCAATGATCCAGCGCGTTGGCCCCCGGGCCGACAACAGACATCGAGTATTCCGCCACCGACTGTGAGACCCCGCCGCGACTATAGCGTTTCCCCCATTCGCTCACGCTGAGCAATTGCACCCCCCTGGGCATGTGCGCGATGGTTTGTCCGGCGTCGGCGCCGTTCTTCACCCAGCCCCAGCCCCAGTCCCAGGCAATGACTTCCGCCGCTGGATTCGCCTTATGAACCCCGTCGCGGAAGGTTTCGAGCAATTCGGTCACGACCTCCCAGCCCTGCCGCTTCGAGCACCGCGGACAAAACTGAGCCTCCCCGTGGGCAAAGCAGTTCGTCAGGTTCTCCGACGCCGTGATGCAGAAGATTCCTCCGAGCTGGGGCACCTGCGTGAATACGTGCGTGAGGCTTTTGCTCAGCCAGGTTCTGACTTCCGGGACACTGGTGCAGATGGCGAATTCCGCCGCAATGTTGGGAGCCCCGGCGTAACTCGATCCGCGCACCTCGGGATGCTTTTCGAAGAACTTCCGCGACATCAGTCTCGGCTCGTTAATGTAGAGATAAATCTTCAGTCCGTAAGCACGCGCGCGTTGCACGAAGCGGCGAAGATTCTCAAGCCGGACCTCCCACTGCTCGCCGAACTCCGGAAAGATGCGCGAAGGCGCGAGGTTCCGCAGCACGGCTTGTATCCAAACTCCATCCACCCCGCGTCGCCCGAGCTTTTCAAGGTAGCCTTCCGGAAACGGATCAATGCTGCGATCCAACAGGGGATCGCCATAAAGTGCGAAGTAAGGATAGATGTAGCGTGGGGTTACCCGCCGCGAGCGTTGCCAGGAGCCCCGCGGCAGGAGTGGGCCCTCGTTTTCCTCGCACAAATCCTGCAAGTGATAAATGGCCTGGCGAAGGCCGGCGGGGTCCGAGGCAACCACGCTCAGACCCTCGTCCCCGCAATGGATGTCGAAACTCTCCTCGGCCATTTTCCCTACCGGCGCAATGTCGAAGCGAATGGTCCGCCCGGCGGTGCCGCCGGTCCGGGTAACCGTTTTCAATTTTGTGCCGAAGGCGGCCCGCAAATAGGCAAGCCAACTGCGGACGAGCGCCTGCGCCACTGGGGCCTCAGGCTCAAGCACCATGCATCCAGCCAGCGCAAATTCACCTGCGGAGGGCCGGACCCTGGGGACGCGGCAGGTCACCGTCTGGGTGCTTGCTAGTTCCAAGATAAAATGAAACGGAGCCTCGCCCCGCTTCGCAAAGTCGGTCCCGAAGAATTCACGGATGATACGCCTGATTTCGGCAGCGCGTCTTGCTTCGTGGGCGGAAGGCTCCTCATAGCGCAGGCATTCGCACCTCGGCTTTACACCCAGCCCAAGCTTGCTCCAGAGGAAATCGTCTTCCTTAAGCGTGAATTCATACCGCGCCCGGTCCCAGCCCAGCAGTTCGATCAATTGCTCGTGGGGCAGCACATGCCAATTCTGGCGGATCACGGTGATGTAGATCCGGCGCAGTTGATCTTCGGTGAGTCGCGGCTTCTCAGGCAGACCCAGCATGGCGCCGAGTCTGAGGACTGATTTCTCACTGGTGCCTAACACCTTGGCCAGGCGATCGCTGTTAGCGAGTTCCCAGTTGCGCCAGACAAAAAGGAACAAGCGGCTGGGGAAGTGAGGCTCAGGGACTGGGGCGCCGCCATCCTTGAGGTTCTGCGCCAACAGCGGCAGATGCAGGAGCGGCAGCGCTAGCGCGGCCCCGGCACCCACCCGGGAGAGAAAGTCACGACGGCTTAGTTGTTCCGGCTGCACGAACTTGGTTTGGAAGACACTCAGCCTTTGGGAGCACCACGCCGCGGTCGTTCAGCCTCTGCGACCCGCTGCAAGTCCTGGTAGATTTTGCGCGCCAGCGCCACACGCTCGAGCAGCAGATCGCCTTGCAGTGCGAGCTGTTTGCGATAGCGGTCCCGCTCCAGCTTGCCCGCGGCGTCGTCGCGCCGCGCCTCCGCCACGAGCTGCTCGATCTGGGCCAGACTCGATTCTCGCTTCTCCAGCAACGCCTCCAGCCCGTCGAATTTCCAAAAGCGCAAACCTTCCCGCACGACATAGACCGGCGTCGTGTGGGCGCTGGTGCCGTCGCCCCCGCGTGCCCGGGCAGCCAGCCAGCAGCCGTAACCCGCGTCCACGGTGAAATCGAGTTCAACCTCGGGCTGTGCCGGACCGGCGGACTCCGCGGCGCGGATCACTTCGCCGTGCCGGACGATTTCCAGCTTCACCGGCGCCATGCGTTGCGGCTCACCCCAGGCGCGCGCCCGGATGCGGAGCTTGCGGTCGGTCTTCAGGCGAAGTTCATCGCCGGGCAGCGCGTTATCCACTTGGAATTCCAACATCGGCCCGCTGGTCGTGAAGGTGCGCCCCTTGCGAAACGCCTCGAACCAGCCATCGGCTGAGAATGGCTTCTTCCCCAGGAACGCATAGGCCCTTCCTTCGCCAATGGTGCCACCCCAAGGCACGTCCGAGCCTGACGAAGCGGTGAGCTTGCACCCGAGGTTGAGGAACTCATAGTAAAGATCGGTGCCGAGTTGGTTGAACTGGAGGACTTCCACAAAGTCCACCTTCTCTCGGGGCACATTGATGCTCATGTCGCGGTGGACGTGGAAGATGCCCGAGTTCACGTGCGCGTAGCCTGTCAGGCCGCCCTGTGCGTGCACGGCGTCAAAGACCTCGTCATAGAGAAAGTAACGGTCCGTGTTGCGAACCATGCTGGTGATGTTCATGGCCAGGGTATGGCCAATCTGATCGTGAGTGCGCGGGCATTCCTGGCCGGGGGTGAGGACGAATTCGCCGTCCACCACCCGGTAGCTCGGGCCGAAGCCGCGTTGCTCGAAGTAAGTGCGGTAGATGTCCCCCATCTTGACGACGTTGCCGAGATGAATGTCCTCGGCCTTGATCCAGGCCATCAGGTTGCGCCCATCCTTGTCGGAGAGTATTCGGCAGTGGACATGATCGTCCCCCGACCACCAGCCTCGCTTGCGCATATCCACCCAGCGCTTGGGCCGCAACGTCTGCTCCACGGTTTCACCCGGCCCAATCGTTACGTCCCGAAAGACGGCCTCGTGCTCGACGCCCCGCCGCACGCCGATCTGCCACTCTCCTGGTGCCAAAGCCATGTCGAAAGGTCCCGGCACGCACCAGAAGGTCTCTTTGAGCGGTCCGGGCAGGTTCGCATTGCGCGCCCCGCTGGCTTTGCCCTGCTTGTCGAACTGCGGTGCGAACTCGATACCGTTGGCGGGTTGGCGCGCCTGGCCGTCCGTGCGCCACATCAATCGCACCATGGCCGGCGCGGCCTGGCCGGTGTCGTCCGAAAGCACGGTGAGTTTCAGTCGGCCTGGCCGCGGCGTGGTGACGTCCAGCGGCAGATGAACAACAGTCTGTCCAGCTCGCTGAAAGTTGATGCCCAGCGTGGTGCGACCAAAGGGAAGGCGTTCGAGCCCTGCGACCGCGTAGGTTGTGCCATTTGCTGCGACGTCCAGGTTGATCCGGCTGGATTCACCGGGCGGTTGCGACAAATCAAACACGGTCGTGGCGTAGCTCAATCCTTCACCGCCAGCGACGACCTCAAAGAGGAATGCGCCGGTGTCGCCAGGCAGCTCAAAGGGCCCCGCCGGCTTGAGCGCCGGATGCGCGGAAGCCAGGTCCACGCGGATGAGCCGCGGGCAGGTCTTTACCAGTTCCAGGAGGCGTGCGGACGCGGCTGCGGCGCGGCTGGCGATCGCCCTCCGGTCATCGTCGGTGGTCGCTCGGTCACGTGGCCGTTGGGCATCGCGCAACTCCCGATTCAGCGTTTCCAGGTCGGCGCGCTTTTCTGGTCCGAAGATGAACCAATTGTTGCGAGCGATGCGGCCCGCGAAATCAACGATGCCCGGCGGCAACGGGGCGGGCGCGGAGGCATCCGCGGCGCTCGCCAATGGCATAGAGACAGAGCTGATCAAAGCCGTGGCGGCAAGGGGCAACGAGTGGTAACAAACGGCGCGAGGTTTCATAATGAAGAGGGGTTATAGGAGCGTGGGATTGATATTAGTGGCTCGGGGGATCTGAGGCGGTTGAGCTCGGCTTGGCCCGGGAGAGGACCGGCATATCCGCTTTCGCTTTGGGTGGTTTAAGACACCGGGCCTTGAACAGCCGCGCCTCGTCGGCACGCGCCGGCGCGAAGCCCGGGTCACTCGTCTTTCCTGCCTCCAGGGAGCAGCCGTCGCGGCCTTCGACTTGTAGCATCCCGAGTGCTTTTGCCGCTGGCCAGAGGCGATCTTCAATCACGATCTCGTCCTCAGCGCGCAACGCCGTCGGAGTCGAGACAAAGAAGAAAAGCCGGAGCCGGTGGTGCGCCGGACCCGTCTGGTCGTTGCCGAGTAAATCCACTTCCGGAGCGTAGAGGAGGACGAGGGGCAGTTCGTGTTGAGCAACGCGCAACTGCACCTGCCGGGCCAGTTCGGGCGCCAGCTTCATCACGTACGATTCCACTTCGGCTCGTGTGATGCGGCCGTTGGTGTCGGCATCCATCGCAGCGCGTTCATGGGCAGACCACTCTTCAAAGAACGTGAGGTCAACCTCGACATCGCTATAGCGGGCACCGACGGTGAGGCTAACACGGTGCTGGATGTAAGCCGTAAACAACTCATGCGCGGCTGCCAGGTGTTGCATGCTAATCACCATGCCTGCGAACAGCAGCCTAGCCGGCCACGCGATCATTCGCTGGCCACGCGATGCCCGGAAAATAACGCTCACGCGGAACTCTCGATGCGGATTTTCTACTCTCTTCCACCCGTCATGGCAATGCGCGACACGCAAGAAAAAGACTAACCGCCAGCGGCGTGCAGAACCACGTAACCACCGGCTTGGAGAGAGCAACGAGTTGTAGCGTCAGCCCTGCCTTGACGCCGCTTCTGTGGGGAATAGGCTCCTAAGTATGAGATCACATGAGAAGCACTCCCGCTTTGCGCGCGGAATGTCCCCAAAACGTCTGCCCCCGTAAGGTCCACGGCGCCGACATGATTCGCAAGAAGCTCGAGATCCTCGAAACCGAAATCAACCAGGTTCTCTCTTTGCTCGGGGTACGCTGTGGCTTCGTACCTGGGCTTTTCGAATTCGAGAACCTATAATCAGTCCTGGAATCCAGATTCATATGCCCGCTCAACAACATTCACCGAACCTCGAGAGTCGCGGCTGCGGTCCGACATCTGACCGCCTACCGTGGCGCGCGCAGACCACGCCAAGCGAGAGTGCCAACCCCGAATCGGAGGCAGAGAGTTCCTCCTTCTTTCATGCGATCGAGCAATTCGGCATTCTGAAGTCGTTCCAACACGACCTTTACCTGCTCAGCGGTTTGCCGTTCGACTTCATGGACTTGCGCATGCGGTCCTCGGACAAGCTTAAGGCACACCGGTTATTCACATCGTTCTGCAGCCTGGTCAATAGCACGCACCTGGGACGACTGGCGTGTGAACGGGACGACCAAAAGGCAGCCTCCACCTGCCTCCATGGAAGCAGGTGTCTGGCCCGGCGCTGCCACCTGGGGCTTATTGACATCACGATTCCAATTGTCATCGGCGGCAAAGCGGTCGGCTTGTTGTGCACCGGCCAACTGCTTTACAACCGGCCGACGCAGCAAGCGTTTGAACGAATTGAGAAGCGTCTGGCCAGCCTGGGCGTAAACGTGACGAAGGCCCGGCAGGCCTACTTCAAACTCCCCATTGTGGAGAAGCAGCGCGTGACGGCGATCACTGATCTGATGCAAATGGTGGCCGACCTGATTGGCAGCCAAAGGTTGGAAACGCTCAAGAGCGTTGTGCTCCATGAGCCCCTCTCCAAGGCCCTGGATTTCATAGAAACGCGCTACGCGGAACCTCTGACGCCGCCGACGGTTGCAAAAGCAGCCGGTCTCAGTGTGTCCCGGTTGGCGCACGTCTTTAAGGCCCAAACGGGAATGAGCGTGACCGCCTATGTGAACATGGTCCGTGTGAAGCGGGCAGAATCCTACCTCGCCAATTCACAGTTGAGAGTCAGTGAAACGGCCTTTCAGGTGGGTTTCGGCAATCTAAGCCATTTCAATCACGTTTTCCGGCAGGCAACTGGCCTCTCCCCGACCCAATATCGTCGGCAGCATACCAGCACAGGAAAATAGTATCCTGCCAGTAGCCGATTCCTGGCCTCTGCGATAGTTCTATTCTCAAAACGGCGACCATAAACACGAACCACGATCCCGAAAGGACAGATCATGCCCTATCTTGAGAAAACAGAAAGTGACAAGCGAATTGCCAAGGTCAAGAGCCTGCTACAGGCGAAGAACCTCGACTTCGCCTTGGTCTATTACGACGAGTTTAATATCGGCAACGGCTGGTATCTGACGGGTTGGTGCCCCCAATTCGAGAGTGGCGCAGTGCTCGTCCCGCGCACCGGTGTCCCGCGCCTGCTCGGCGGGCCGGAAAGTGAACCGTTCGCCCGGCTGGACAGCGCCATCAAGGAAACCCGCAACTTCCCGGTATTCATGGTGCCCGACGAGGAGTACCCCAACGCCACGATCATTGACTTCCCCAAACTGTTCGCCGAACTCAATGCCGAGCTGGGCAGCGTGCGTCGTGTTGGGCTGGTCGGCGCCGGACGCATGCCGGCCGATTGTTACAAGCAAATTATCACCGGCTTCAACGGTGCCGAACTGGTTGACATCACGGCTGACTACGTCCAACTGCGCTACAACAAGTCCGAGTGGGAACGCGAACAGATCCGGGCGGCTTTCGCGCTGGCCGACTTCGCCTATGACGCCATGAAGGCGGAGATCAAGCCTGGGGCTTCCGAGATTCAGGTCGCAGCCGCCGGTGAACACGCTGTGCGCAGTCGGGGGGCCAGCGGCTTTGGATTCAGCGCGATCGTCGGTAGCGGCGTGCGCTCGAACGCCGTCGTGCCCACCGCCAGTTCCAAGCGCCTTGAAGCAGGCGAGCTGGTCATGATTGGCATCGCACCGAAGGTTTCCGGCTATGCCGGCGTGGTAGGTGATTCCATTCCGGCCAGTGGCCGTTATTCTGAACGGCAACAGGTCTGTCTGCGGCACCTTAAGGAGGCATTTCGGCTGACCAAGGCGCAACTCCAGCCCGGCAAGATCGGCAGAGAAATTGATGCTCCTGCGCGCGCCTACTTCGCAAAGCACGACCTTTCAAAGTACCTGGTCTGTCCCTTTGCTCACACCATCGGCCTCCACGAAGCGGAGTCGCCCTTCTTCGGCCCACACAGCCACGACGTGCTCAAGCCGGCCATGACGGTGTGCATTGACGTCAGTTTCTTCGGGCACCCTGAGTTCAACGGCGTCCGGATCGAAACCGGGTATGAAATCACGGCCAGCGGTCCGGCGCCGTTCAGCAAGAAGATGGACGCGCTTCTCTGCGCGGACTGACCGCCATGAATAGGTACATAGCACAGGCCCGGACCGCACGCTGCGCGGCTCGCGCCTTCGATGTCGTGCTCGGGTTCGACATGGAGACCGACATTGGCTCCTTCACTCCGTTCTATGAAGGCGTGAAACACGGCACGCCGCGTTTGCTGAAGCTTTTGAAGAAGCACGGCATCCGCGCGACCTTTTTCTGGACCGGGCACGCGGCGGAGACGAATCCTGAAATGGTCCGGCGCGTGCGCGATGCCGGACACGAAACCGGCTGCCACGGACTTTACCACGAGACCCTGGGCGACCCGCTCTTTCCGCTGCCGAACAACTGGCCCATCCTTCCCTCAGAGGTGGAAGGCCGCTTGCGCGTGGCTACGCAGCTTGTGCGGAGAGCAAGCGGCGAACACCCGGTGAGTTTTCGTTGCCCCCGGCTATGGGGCAGCACCCACGTGCTTAACGTCCTGGAGAAACTAGGCTACCTGACCGACGCATCGTTTCCCCTGTACTTCTACCGGAAGCCATTCGTGCCGTATCATCCGTCGGCCAAAGACTGGACGCGCGCTGGCCGGATGCGGATTCTGGAAATCCCCAATTTCTGCGACCTCAGCATGGAAAGCCACGATCCTTACCAGCGCGACCGCGACCAGTGGCCCTTGTTCCGCACCGAATCCGCCGAGGCGCTGATACGCAAGGCCGACAGTTTCATCGCTTACGTCGCGGCCCGCAAGCAGCGTCCCGTCCTGTGCTTTTATCTGCATCCCTGGGAATTCCACCCCATGCCGCAGGGCGCGCTCGATTTCGGCGAGTGCAGTGTGAAAACGCTGCCGTTCATTGTGAAGAACTGCGGCCCGAAGGCGGTGGCGCAACTCGATCGGGTCTGCACCTTGCTCCAGGAACGTGGCGGCCGATTCCTGACTGCGAAGGACCTGGCCGCCGAGTACGACGGCAGAAACTGATTGATCCAACACCATTGGACGGAGAACTATGGTTCGCAAAGCGTTTGTGATCCAAGCCAGGCCGGGCATGGCGGTGGAGTATCAACGAAGACACAATCCGATCTGGCCCGAGCTCGAGGAGACATTGAAGCGCCATGGCGTGGGCAATTATTCCATCTTTCTTCGGGAGGATACGGGTGAGTTGTTTGGCTACCTGGAAGTCGAGGACGAAGCGCTGTTCCAGCAGATCGCGGAAAGCAAAGTGTGCCAGCGTTGGTGGCGATACATGACCGAAGTCCTCGTTTCGGAAAGCGCCGACAGTCCGAAGGCCAAAGAGGACATGCTCAAGGAGGTCTTTCATCTGGATTGAACCGAAACGAGCGCGCATGGAGGCGATCCGCATCTTGAAGGCTTTCGCCAAGGCTGGAAAGCAAGTCCAACTCGTGGGCGATCTTAACGCCGGCGTGATCGTCGCGCTCGACCTTGAAGGTCGCTTGTTCACGGTGCTCGAAGGCGAGGTGCTGAATCGTGTCAACATGGGCGCCATCGCGGGGGAAAGCACCCGGAAGCTTTACCTTAATCCCGGCGGTGACGGACTCTGGCCCGCACCCGAGGGAACGTCGCTCGGGTACCAGTATTCCACCGGTGCATGGAGGGTGACGCCCGGGTTGCGTGCCGCGCGTTACTTGGTAGCCAATGCCTATCAGCGCAGCGCGGAAGTCGTCGCCGAAGTAGATTTGGTCAACGCCCAAGGGCGCGGCATCCCAACCCTTTTCAAGCGGCAGATCACTGTGATCCCGGGCAGGCGGTCGGTCACCGTGCGGACGGTGGAAAGCATCACGCACCTCGGGCGTGTGCCCTTGCGACGGACCGAGTGCCTATTGGCCCCCTGGACACTCTGCCAGTTTGACTGTGGACCGGAATGCGAAGTTGTGTTTCCCTGCACGCGAAAAGCGGACGTTTGGGATCTGTACGACGACCCAAGTGATAGTCAGCGCGAGTGGCGCGGCCGGCTGTGCCGGACTGCTACCAACGGTTCGCTGCGTTATCAGATCGCCCTCGGCGCTCGAGTAGCATGGATCGAGTTCCGGGACCCTCGTCGCGGCCTCTTGGTCCGGCGCGCGGCGGGCCCACTCCCGCCAGGTCAGTCTTACATAGACATCCGAGATGCGACGCCGGACGTTGCCCCAGCTCGGAAAGGTGTTCGCTACAGCGTTTACAGCGATACGGCCAGCTTCATGGAGATCGAGGCGGTGGGCGGCTGCCCTGCGGTCATCCGCCCGGATACGGAGATGAGCCTCACGGTCAGCACGCGGTTTACACGGACCTAAATGAACGATGGCCGGCACGACCGGCCGAGTCGCCTTTATGGAACAACTCTTCGGAATCATTCTCCACTCGATTGGCGGCTTTTCCTCGGCCAGTTTCTACGTTCCTTCGCATAAGGTGAGGAAGTGGGCGTGGGAGACCTACTGGATCACCCTGGGCTTCATGGCGTGGATTATCATGCCCACCATTGGCGGGCTGCTGACCACGCCGGACTTGTGGGCGATCTTCGGCGGAAGTCCGCGAAGCAGCATGGCTTGGTCTTACACGTTCGGCGTTCTCTGGGGCTTTGGCGGGCTGATGTGTGGCCTCGGCCTCCGCTACCTCGGCCTCTCCCTTGGGCAGTCCATCTCGCTCGGGGTCTGCGCCATCGTCGGCACCCTCGTCCCGGCCGTGATTGATAAGAAACTCGAAATGCTGGTCACGACGAACCCGGGAAGGATCGTGCTGCTGGGATTCCTGGTGTGCCTGGCCGGGATTGCCTGCTGCGGGTACGCCGGAGTGCTGAAGGAACGGTTGCTCACCGCGGAGCAGAAGAAGGAATCGGTCAAAGAGTTCTCCGCGCTCAAGGGTCTCACCCTGGCCGTCTTCGGCGGAGTGATGAGCGCGTGTATGGCGCTGGCGATCAATGCGGGTCACTCGATTGCCGCCGAAGCCAGCCGGGCTGGCACCGCCAAGGTTTTCAGCAATATCCCGATCTTTGTCTTTGCTCTGGCCGGCGGCTTCACGACCAACTTCATCTCGGTCCTGATTCTCAGCGCGAGGAACAAGTCCTTCGGCAACTACACGCTTCGTCCGCGATCCGTGCTGCTGGCCAACATTCTCCTGTCGATCCTCAGCGGACTGATGTGGTACGGGCAGTTCTTCTTCTACGGCATGGGCACTACGAAGATGGGCAAATTCGACTTTGCCAGTTGGAGCATTCACATGGCCTCCATCATCATTTTCAGCAATCTCTGGGGACTGTGGCTGAAGGAGTGGGCGCACGTGAATCGCCGGACGCTGGCCTACCTCTGGCTGGGCATCATCACCCTGCTCATCTCCGTGATCATGATCGGCGTCGGTAATAATCTGGCTGCCGCTCAGTAGCGGGCTTCGTATCATGGCTTGCCGTGCGTCCCGACGAAACAAGGCGTGCCTCGTGGCGGGAATTGTGCTGGCCGCCTGCGCGAACATCCGCTGCGGCGAGGTTACCCTCGAAGAAGCCGCGCAGGCCTATGAGTCCAGCCCCTTTGCCTTCCTCTCGCAGGATTACTTCGCGCGGTTCTCGCGGGACGCGTCCGCCAAAGTCCGGGGCGGTGAAATGCAGTTCGGCAAGGGCTGGCAAATTGTCGTAGGCCCGGAAGCGAATTCGCTGGCTTCGCTTATGGCGAGAGACCTCGCGGAATTCTTGCGCGCGCGGATGAATCTCGAACTCGTCGTCCGCACAGCCACAAGCCCCGGTCCATTTCCAGCCCGCACAATTGGCTTGATTGAACACGGCGGCGGCGCTGCCACGTCCCCCGATTCCTACACGATTTCAGTCGCCAAAGACCGCGTCGTCGTGAAGGGCCAGAGCCCCGCCGGTCTGCGCGACGGCGTTGTGGGGTTGGTGGACCAAATCGGCTTCCGGGCGGGGCCAATTCTGCAAATTGGGGAAACCGTTGCCACATCCCGGCTGCCCGTGCGTCTGGGGGCAGTAACATGGCTCGGCAATTATCGCGACGTGGCCTTTCACGGTGGCAACGCGGTGATTCTTACCGCCGGCAGGGATACGCGAGAAACGTCGTACACCCGTTTGACCGCATTGTCCACTAGCCGGGCGATTGCGGAACTCGCCGGCGAGCAGGACCCGGCATTGTTGGGGCGTGTGGTCGCCAATGCCCGCTCTGCCAAACATTACGGCTTGAAGACATACGTTGCGCTCTACCTGTGGGGCGGGTATCCAGCGGACGCCCCGATTTTTACAAATCACCCCGGATTGCGAGGGGCGGAAATCTACCGCCACCCGGACCAGCCTTCCTTGGGCTTCATTCCCTGCACGGAGCATCCGCTGATGCGTCAGTATTTGACCGAGTCCATGCGCGGCCTCTTTCGCGATGTTCCGCTGAACGGTGCGCACATCATTATTGGTGGTGAAGTTTTCCAGCATTGTTTCATGCGGCCGGTGGGGGCGAAGAAAGGTCACACGAATTGCGAGCGTTGCGAGAGGTTGGGGGCGGAAACGGTGGTGGCCAATCTCTGCAATTATATGGCTGAGGCAATCCGTTCTGTGAATCCCGACGCTCAGCTAATCGTCTGGCCCTATACCGCAACCCATTTTTGGTCCGCCGACGGAGACCAATCTGAATTCATCACAAAGCTCAGACCCGGCGCGGCGTTGATGACGGAGATGGAGAAGGAGGAAACCCTCACCAAAGACGGTGGCAAGGAAGGCAACATCGTCAAACGCATCTGGGACTATAGTATCGATTACATAGGGCCGACCCCGCGCGCGCAGCGACAGATCGCTGCGTGCAAAGCGCAGGGCATCGAAGCCTACCTGAAGAGCGAGCCGGAGTTGGCTTTCGAGGTCCCGGGTTTGCCTTACATCCCATGTCTGGATCGCTGGTACGATCGCGCGGAGGCGATGGCCGCCTCGGGCGCGGACGGTGCCTGGGTGTTCCCGTGGTTCCAGGCCAGTTACGGCACGAGCAGCTCGGAAGTGTACAAGTACGCCTGGTGGACCCCGAACGAAGGAAAAGAAGCAACCCTGGCAAGGCTCGCCCGGCGCATCGCGGGACCGGCGGCGGCAGATCACCTGCGGCGGGCCTGGGGTTTCGTTTCGCAGGCCATCACAAATTCGCCTGACCTGCCTCCCTATTTTTGCGGGCCGTATTTCCTCGGGCCAGCGCACCCGATGTGCGCCGATGAGAAAGCGGAACTGCCCGGTATGTTTCAAGCCAAGAGCCGGTTCGGCCCGCATGTGCTGACGGGGCCAACCTGTACCGCATTGCAGGCGAGCCGCTGCTATCGCCGGATGGAGCAGGCGTTGCGGAAAGCCGCGGAGCAGCTTGCGTCTGCGGAGCCGCTCGTGCCGCCGCGCTGCACCCTCACGTTCCACGCAGAGGCCTTGCCGACCCGCTGGTTCTATCACGTCGCGCGCACCCACGCCAATTTCTACGAATCCTGTCTCTTGCGCGAATACTTCGCCGGGTTCTCCCAACAAGGTTCAAACTCCGCCGCCGAACTGCCCGCAGCGCAGTCCCAATACGACCGCTGGCGTGCCGTCCTGGCCGATGAGCGCGCCAACACGCTCGCTGCCATACCAGTGGTCCAGCAGGACCCGCGGCTGGACGTGCGCTACGGGTTCGGCGGCGCGGCTCTCGCGCCCGCGCCCGAGATGATGCGGGCCAAGTTGAAGCTCCTCGACCAGGAGCTGGATCGGTTCTTGCCATCTGTTGCCCGGCGCTGCGGCTTGGATACCCACGATCTCCGTTGAATGCCCGGTTTGACGAACATCATGCTTGCCACCACCGCAAACCAAAAACAGGCTCCCGTGGAGGCGAGGCTCCCGACAACGGCTCTGCGGTCACTTTTGATCGCTCTGGCGATGGCTGCGGGGATTCATCAATCCCGTGCGCAACTGACCAACTCCGTTTACGGCTTCTACTGGACGGCATATCCCGGCGCGGGCTGCTTTGCCACCAACGTGAACGGCTTTGCGAATGTGGCTGACCTGATATGGAATAAGGCAGACGCGGACCAGATGATCGAGTGTAATTCCAAGCTCATCATCAACACCACAACCGTGTTCTGGAGTGGCGTCTACGGCAGCCTCAATCCCAGTTATCAGACCGCATGGAACAATCTTAAGGCTCAACTCACTCCTTATTATGTCAGCCAAACAGCCGCCTTTTATGTTTTTGATGAGCCGTATCTGCATGGAATCACGTCGGCACAGCTTCAGACTTGCGTCGCCACGATCAAGGCCGATTTTCCAAATACTCCAGTATCGGTCACTTTCGATTACATCAGCATTTCGAACTTCAACAGCTCGAGTTGGATTCCAGCGAATCTGGATTGGATCAGCCCCGACCAATACGGGGATTTCAGTGCCATACCCGCATTGGTATCGAAGCTCGAAACTTACAAGCAGCCGTATCAGAAAATATTTCTTACTACCCAAGGGTGGCGCAACAACGGCAGGAATACGGATACGACAGTGGCCAATTGGAGCTATGACTACCACGATCTCTACCTTTCCAACCCCGAAATCTTTGGCCAGCTCGTATTCTTGTGCCGCGGCTCCCGCGAGTTTGTGTTCCCGTCGGATGGCACTATGCCTCTGACCTATGCGGCACAGCAGACCATTGGGACGGAGATTCTCAAGATGGGCAACAGCTTCAAGCGGGCCTTCAGCGACATGTTCGAGTCGGCTCCGCTGTGGGCGGCAAATTGGCCCGCCACCGGCGGTTGGGCTCGTGCCACCACGCGGGTGCGGACAGGTGCCTATTCCGCCAAGATTACCGGCCCAACGACGGACTCCGTTTTGACCTCGGCCCCTGTCTCGGTTTCCGATGCCAAGAGAGCCAGCATCAATTTCTGGTGGTACGTGTCCAGCCTCTCAGGCGGAGATTCCATCCGTTGTGACATCAAGCTCGATGACGGCGCCTGGAACCAGAAAGCCTCGATTGACAGCGGGAGCGCCTCGGGAGCCAAATGGCTTCACGTGATTGCAAGCGACATTGACGTGAGCGGTGCTACCAATCTCTACGTCCAATTCCGCGGCACCATGAGCAGCAGCACCCGATACGGCTGTGTTGACAGCGTCAATGTCTGTAAATGGGCTGATCCGACCGTGACGACATGGCCGACCGCGACGGCCATCAACTACGGTCAGACGCTGTCCACCTCGATGCTGACCGGCGGTACGGCAGCGCCGGCCGGGAGCTTCGAGTGGGCTATCCCCCTGCTAGTGCCCCAGGTCGGGACCACCACGCAAGGCGTCATCTATATACCGAACGACACGGCCAACTACAACCGGCTCAGGGGCAGCGTCAGCGTGACTATGAACAAGGCCACTCCGACAGTGACGAGGCTGCCGATTACAACCCCGATCACTTACGGCCAGACGCTATCCAACTCGTTCTTATACGGCGGTTCGGGGACGCCCGCCGGCAGTTTTAGCTGGACCACCCCCACGTTGGCGCCCAATGCGGGCACAGCTCCACAGAGCGTGACCTATACACCAACCGACACGACCAACTACGCGTCAACAAAGGTCAATGTCAACGTGACGGTGAACCCGGTCGATTCATCCACAACGCTGGAGTCTTCGCAAAACCCATTGCCCAGGGGCATGAGCGTGCGGTTCACGGCCACGGTCAGTTCGAGCGTGGGCACGCCGACCGGCGTCGTCGAGTTCCTGACCAACGGAACACCGCTGGCCACCGTGCAATTAACGGGTGGTCGGGCCGACGTCGGCACGGCGGACCTGCCGATCGGCTCTGTCGTCGTCGAAGCCAGATACGCCGCCCAGACCGACTGGCTGGCGAGCAGCCAAAGCCTGAACCAGGTAGTATTCGCTCCAGTCGCACAAATCGCCATTTCTCCTAAAGACGTGCAGGTGCAGATTCAATCCGTTGTCGGTTACACCTATTATCTGCAGTATTCGGTTGCACTTCACCCAGCCGACTGGCAGGAGCTAGGGGCCAGTCAAGCCGGCACGGGCGGCGTGCTGACTTTTACAAACAGTTCAGCCTCCGCACCGCCCCAGGGTTTCTACCGCTTCAAAATATATTGAGCATGCGATTCCTGACTCTCTGCATCCTGTGTGCCTTGACGGGCGAGACCTGGGCCGAGACCACGCCGCCGAAACGTCCCAACGTCGTCTTCATTGCCGTGGACGACTTACGCCCGCAGATGGGTTGCTACGGCGATTCCTGGATGAAGACCCCGAACCTCGATCGCCTGGCGTCACACGGCCGCGTCTTCCGCCGACACTACGTGCAGATTCCGACCTGTGGTGCCTCGCGGTACTCGATGCTGACAGGGTTGCGCCCCTCCGCCGACGCGGACTATTGGAACGAGCCGTTCACGGTTCATCAAGCTGAGGTGACCCGGCGTCCGACGGAATCTCTAGTCCACCTGTTCCGGCAGAATGGCTACCACACCGTCGCCATCGGCAAAGTCAGCCACAACCCCGACAACAGCCGCGCGGATCTGCCGCGGAGCTGGGATGAAGTCATCACACTTAAGGGTCCCTGGAAGCTGGCGGTGCGGGCCTACGTGCAGCCGGTGAATCCCGAGACTTACCCCCCATTTGAAGCCGGGGAGGTAAGCGACAATGCCTATCCCGACGGCGTGTTAGCCGCCGAAGCCGTCAAGACGCTTCAGCGTCTGAAAGAGCAGCCATTCTTCCTGGCGCTTGGTTTTTACAAACCGCACCTACCCTTCAACGCGCCGAAGAGGTACTGGGATCTGTACGATCCCAAAAGAATTCCACCACCGCCGTCTCCTGACATTCCGGCCGGGATCAACAGGAACATCTCCCTGCACCGCAGCTTTGAACTGGTGGAGCAGTATCGCGGCATGCCGGCGGGGTCTTTGGACAGCGCGGCCTATCGCCGCCAACTCCGCCACGGGTATGCCGCCGCGGTCAGCTATGTGGACGCGCAGATCGGCAAGGTGCTCGATGCACTTGATCGCTTCGGCCTTGGCACCAATACCGTGGTCGTGGTGTGGGGCGACAACGGTTGGCATCTGGGTGATCTAGGCATTTGGGGCAAACACACGGCTTTCGAATACGCCTTGCGCACCCCGCTGATCGTGCGGATGCCTGGGATGGAATCCCCGGGTATCCCCACGCATGCCTTGGTCGAAAGCATTGATCTCTATCCCACGCTCGCGGAGCTTTGCGGCCTGCCGAAAACGCCCGGGCTTGCGGGTGGAAGCCTCCTGGGGATTCTTCAAGATCCTTCCGACCCCGGCAAAGCCCTGGCATTTGGATATCATCGGCCCTGGCGCAATCCCGTGCAGCCCAATCTGTGGGGCAAGACGATGCGCACCGACCGCTACCGCCTCACCGTTTGGACGAAGCAACGGGAAGGCGGCGTACTCCTGCAAGCCGAGCTCTACGACCACGCTGCTGATCCGGAGGAGACCAACAATCTTGTTACTCGATATCCCGAGGTCGTCGTGCGGCTGCTCCCTCGAATGGATGCGGACGGACTGCCTTGGAGCACCACGTGGATCGGCCAGCCAACCGTCGGCGAGAAGGCCCCGAGAGCGCCAAAGCAACCCAAAGAGAAATGATCGTGAGAACAATGCTCCCCCACTGGCACAGTTATGTTGGCGTAGCGCTTATGGCTCTCAGCAACCTGGTCCACGGCGCTACGACCCAGCCAAATATTCTGCTCATCATTGCGGACGATCTGGGGTATGCTGACGTGGGCTTCCAAGGATGCAAAGATATCCCGACGCCAAACATAGATTCGCTTGCGGCATCCGGCGTGCGCTTCACCAGCGGTTATGTCTCCGGGCCCTATTGTTCGCCGACGCGCGCCGGACTGTTGACGGGACGCTACCAAAACCGCTTTGGGTTTGAGTTCATTCCATTCAAGCCGCCCGCGGGCCTTCCCGTCTCGGAGAAGACCATCGCGGATTACCTGAAGGCGGCGGGCTACCGCACCGCCTTGGTGGGCAAGTGGCACGTTGGGCTGGGGCAGGAATGTCATCCACTCAGGCGCGGCTTTGACGAGTTCTTTGGGTTTCTCGACGGCGCGCACAGTTATTTTGCGGCCACCGCTATTCAACGCGATGGTCAGCCGGTGCAGGGGATGGATTACACCACCGACGCGTTCGGTCGCGAAGCCAGCTCCTTCATAGCGCGTCACCGAAAACAGCGCTGGTTTCTCTACCTTGCCTTCAACGCGGTTCACACGCCGATGCACGCCACGCCGGATCGGCTGGCGAAGTTTGCGCACATCAAAGATGAAACGCGCCGCACTTACGCCGCCATGCTGCTCGCCATGGATGAAGCCATCGGCCACGTTCGCAAGACACTCGCTGACACCGGTCTGGAAACGAACACACTCGTCTGCTTCATTTCCGACAACGGCGGCCCGGTTATGGCCGAAACAACCGTGAACGGTGCGTGCAATACACCCCTGCGCGGCAGCAAACGTACCACGCTCGAAGGCGGCATCCGCGTTCCGTTTGTCGTTTCCTGGCCGGGCCATCTGAAGCCCGGCATCTATGAGAAGCCGGTAATTCAACTGGATCTCACTGCCACGGCCTTGGCGGTTGCCGGGGCAAACGTGGGCCCCGAGGCGAAACTCGAAGGAGTCAACCTGCTGCCGTTCCTGAGGCGCGCCACCTCCGGGATCCCGCACGAGGCACTCTATTGGCGTTTCGGCAAGCAGATGGCGATCCGGAAGGGCAATGTCAAGTTAGTGCGCTACGACACCAACGTCGAAACGCAGACGGGTCGGTTCAACCAACCCATCAGCCCGGCGAGGCTTTACGATCTCGCATCTGACGTCGGCGAGACCAACGACCTCGCCGCCGCGATGCCGGAGAAAGTCAAAGAGCTTCAGGCCGCGTGGGACACTTGGAACGTCGGCAACATCCGGCCTCAGTGGCCCAGCGCGCATGAGAAGGATGACGGTTACGAACCCGGCACGAAACCCACGCAGAAGCTTCAGGCTCGTGAGGGTGCAACTTCGGAGGGGGATTGAAACCAGGCCGCTTTCGACCTCTGGGAACGCCTTCGCCAGAGCCAATGCTGCAATGAATCTGCGATCCGCCCACCTCCTACTTGCCTGGCTGATTACGGGTCCAAGCTTGGCCGCCACCGAACCGGCAATCGTTCCGGAACCGATGCGAATGGAGAGGCGCATCGGTTCATTCGATTTTACGACCGGGACCTCAATCAGCTTTAGCGGCGGCGAGCGGGAGGCGGATAAACTTGCCGCCACGTTGCGGGCGGCCACGGGTTTCGCACTGCCGGTGTTCCGGGCTTCATTGCCGGATCAAGACCGGGGAATCGCTCTCAGGTTGCAAACCAATCGTTTCGCTGCCCTCGGCCGCGAAGGCTATGAACTGGTCGTGTCGACCCGGTCGGTTATCATTTCCGCAGCCACGGAGACCGGTTTGTTCTACGGCGGCCGCTCGCTGCTGCAACTATTGCCGCCAGAAATTCTCTCCACGAACGTCGTGAAGCATTTCCATTGGCAGATTCCGTGCGTGGAGATCGCGGACCAGCCGCGGTTCCGGTGGCGCGGCTTGATGCTGGATTGCAGCCGCACTTTCCAATCGCTGGACTACCTTAAGCAAACCCTCGATCGCATGGCGCTGTACAAGCTGAACGTGCTGCATCTGCATTTGACGGATAACCAGGGGTGGCGGATCGAGATCAAGAAGCACCCAAAGTTGACTCAAACCGGCGCGTTTTTCTCCGCCAAACATGGCGAGCCGCCGTCACACCAAGGATTTTACACGCAGGACCAAATGCGCGTGCTCGTCGCCACCGCGGCGGCGCGGCATATTACCGTGGTCCCGGAAATTGAAATGCCGGGACACAGCCATGCGGCGCTCGTCTGCCGTCCCGACCTCTCCTGCGCGGGCACGGTGAGCGAGGACATTTTTCCAGGATCGGCGCTCAAGTTGCCGGCCACGGAAAAAACCTACTGCGCCGGCAACGAGCACACGTTTGAGTTTTTGCGGGAGGTACTGGACGAGGTCATGGAGGTGTTTCCGTCCCAATACATTCATGTCGGTGGCGACGAGGTCGCGAAAACCGCCTGGCAGAACTGCCTGAAATGCCAAGAGCGTATGAAAATCGAGGGGCTGGAGAATCACGACGAACTCCAGAGCTATTTCATCCGACGGATGGAAAAACACATCACTGCCAAGGGGCGTAGCTTGATCGGCTGGGACGAAATCCTGGAAGGCGGTCTCGCGCCCAATGCCAGCGTGATGAGTTGGCGCGGCACGGTCGGCGGCGTGGCGGCCGCCACGGCCGGTCACGACGTGATTATGAGTCCGACCAGCCACTGCTACTTTGACTTCTCCTACCAAGTCATCGATTCGGCCCGCACATTTTCTTTTGACCCCCTGGCGGGTATTCCGCCGCCAGCGGAGCAGCGTGTTTTGGGATTGCAGGCGAACTTCTGGTCTCACCTTGACCGTGAACCGTGGCTTGTGGACCGGCAGTTGTTCCCGCGATTGCTGGCACTCGCCGAGCGTGGGTGGTCGCCGGACAATCGCACCGAGTGGCCAGCCTTTGACCGCCGCGCCCGGGAGCAACTGCCGCGGTTGGCCGCGCTCGGCATACACTATCAGGACCAGGACCTTGGCGAAAGGCACCTCCGATGAACCCCGCCTGGGCCACGAAGACGAACGATGGTCAAACAGAACACACGATGTGCATTATGAATAACGAGAACGCCTCCCATAAATCATCACACTATTCCCGGCGATCATTTCTCCGGGCCACCGCGGCGGTCACGGGCGGATTTGCCCTAGGACCTTTGATTTCGACCTCGCGAGCCGCGGACAAACTGTCCAAGCCCGGCATTACGCTCGCGGACCTGCCCAATGGGGCCACGCCAAAGCCCGTTCCGTTTCCTCACTTTCCCACCCGCCTTCATGCCTTTGTCTGGCGCAACTGGTCATTGGTTACGCCGGAGCGGATGGCCCAATTGGTGGGAGCAAAGCCCGCGGATATTGTGCGCCTCGGAAAAGCCATGGGACTGGGAAAACCGCCGCACATTACCAGGGATCAGCAAGCGCGCTCGTATATCACCGTCATCAAGTGCAACTGGCATCTCCTACCCTACGACCAGATGCTGCAACTGCTCGGCTGGGACGTGGCGCAACTCAACTTCACCTTGCGGGAGGATGATTTTCTGTACATCAAACTGGGGCGGCTCAAACCCAAGTGTGACCCGCTGCGTTATGAACCGCCGGACGATCGGGTGTTGCGGCGGGAGAAGGAAATCGCTGAAATAGTCCGGGAGGAATTTTCGGGGTTGCCGATGGAAGGCGCGGAGCCGCTCTTCACCTTTGTGGAGCGCCTCTCCCAGCGCCCGCCTGAATCTGCTAGCCGGCCAAACGGCGGTGACCTGAGATTCTGTTATTCCTACTTTGCGCTTTACGGCGATCCCCTGTTGGAAAAACACGCCGACCCCTATCCCGACGGCCTTCTGGCGCAATTGGCCCAGGCCGGCGTAAATGGAGTCTGGTTGCAGGCGGTATTGCACAAGTTGGCGCCTTGCCCGTGGGAGCCGGAGCGCAGTGCCCGTTACCCGGAACGACTGAAGAACCTGCGCAAGCTGGTGGACCGGGCCCGGCGGCACGGGATCAAAGTGTTTCTGTACCTGAACGAGCCCCGGGCGATGTCGTTGCGCTTCTTCCAGAAGCATCCGGAGCTCAAAGGGCCGGTGGAGAGTGATTACGCCGCGCTATGCACCAGCACGCCGGAAGTGCAGACTTTTCTCACCGATTCCGTCACCACCATCTGTCGGGCCGTGCCTGACCTCGGCGGCTTTTTCAGCATCACCGCTTCCGAGAACCTCACCAACTGCTGGTCGCACAACGGCGGCGCCCAATGCCCGCGCTGCCGCCGCCGCCCTCCGGCGGATGTCATCGCCGAAGTCAACCGGTTGTTTCAAGCTGGCATCCACAAGGCGGGCACCAGGGCGCAGCTCATCGCCTGGGATTGGGGCTGGAACGACGCATGGGCGGGCGACGTGATTAAGCAATTGCCTGCGGAAGTTGCGCTGCAGAGCGTCAGTGAGTGGAGTCTGCCCATTGAACGTGGCGGGGTCAAATCGAAGGTGGGCGAGTATTCCATTTCCTCCATCGGTCCCGGTCCTCGGGCCCAGCGGCACTGGAAGATTGCCCGCGAGTGTGGCCTCAAGACCATCGCGAAAATCCAGGCTGGCTGTACTTGGGAACTTTCCGCGGTACCCTATATTCCAGCGGTCGAAAACGTCGCCCGGCACGTAGCCAACCTCCGAGACGCGAAAATCAACGGCATGATGTTGGGCTGGACCCTGGGGGGGTATCCATCGCCGAATTTGGAGGTGGTTTCCGAGGTGCTGGCTGGCGGATCAGTCCATGAAGCCATGCGGCGCGTGGCCGAACGCCGTTTCGGCGCCGCCCTGGCTCCCGCGGTGCTGACTGCCTGGCGCGGTTTCAGCGCGGCGTTCAGCGAGTTTCCCTACGACGTCGCCGTTGTTTACAACTCGCCCCAGCAGGTCGGACCCTCCAATCTGCTGTGGAATTCACCGACCGGATACGCCGCCACCATGGTAGGCTTTCCTTACGACGATCTGGATTCCTGGCGGGGGATATATCCGCCCGACATCTTCATCAAACAATTCGACACGGTGGCGGACGGATTTGAGCGCGCGCTGGCGGAGTTGAAAACCGCCACTGCTTCGGTAGCTGTCGGCAAAGACCAGCTTTGCGCCTTGGCCGCGGAACAGCGGGTCGCGGAAGCCTGCGCAATTCACTTCCGCAGTTCCGCCAACCAGGCGAAGTATGTGGTGACCAGCCGCAAGTTGGCGGAGGAGAAGGGTGCGTCCATCGCCCTGACGCAGCGGGAAGAACTGCGCCGAATCCTCAAATCAGAAATCGCACTGGCCAGGCGCTTGTATCAGATCCAATCGTGCGACTCCCGCATCGGCTTCGAGGCTTCCAATCAATACTACTACGTGCCTCTGGATCTGGTGGAGAAGGTGCTGAACTGCCGCAATCTCCTTGCCCAGTTGCAGTCGTAATGCATGAAATCCATCCTTCTTGGGTCGCTGATGCCGCTCAAGCAATGGCCATGTTGCCGCCTCCAACGCCGTTAAGATGAAACGCCGTGAGTTCTTGATGCTCGTGGCCGTCTTGCCGGCCTGTGAAGCCCACAATTGGTTCGGATTCTTCCACCAAACCTCCCCCGGCATCTTCGGTCACGCGGGCATCAACACGTTCATTGGCGTCGGCGACTTCAACCTTCGCGTTGCCCTCGTGTTCACTTGCACGAGCTCCCCCAAATCCTCGGAACAAACCTGTCTGGTGCGCAACAAAGTTGCCGACCTTGTATTTGCGGCACTGGGTTAGCGCGGCGAGGCCCCCCGCTTAGAGTATTCAAGAGCAAAGGCCCGCGAAACACGCGGAACGGCTTTACCGGCGCCCCTGTTCGCAGCATACCAGCACAGGAATTTAGTATCCTGCCAGTAGCGGCTTTTTGGCTTCCACCGTAAATTCATTCGCACAAGCTCAAAAACAGAGTCTAATACCGCGTGAACAAAAACAAATAGCCAAGACCGAATGGAAATGCGCAAGCACTTATCCTGAATAACACCAGCAAAACCGAAACCCAAATCTATGAAGCAACAACACAGAATCCTGACCGCCCTCGCTGGCGCGTTGTGCGCCTTCGGCCTTGTCTCCGCCCAGGCGGAGGACTACACCACCAACATCGTCACCACATCCGTGAACAACGGCGCCGCCGACTACTACGTCGGCAACACCGGCAAAACCAACTATCTGGAGATTAATAGCGGCGGCCAGTTGTGGAACGTCAAAGATGCCTACATTGGCAACGCCGCCACTGCCACTGACAACTCGGCACTGGTCACCGGCTCCAGCTCGCTGCTGGGAGCCAACAATCGCGTCTACGTCGGCAACAGCGGCAAGTCCAACGTCCTGACGGTGGCCAATGGAGCCTCGGTGGTCGCAAACGCTCAGGTCTTTTTCGGCTTTAACGCCGGCAGCGATGGCAACTGGGGGCTGGTGACCGACCCTGGTTCGGTGCTGCAAGCCAACGGCGTGAACCAGGTTGTGGGCCGGGCCGGCTCCTATAACAGCCTGACAGTTAGCAATGGCGGTGCCGTTCTCTGTAGTGGCGCCACGGGGAACTTCGCCATTGGCGCTGTGGCCGGCGGCGGTAGCAACAACTGGGTTTTGGTCACAGGACCCGGTTCCGTTTGCAATCACAACGGACAGCTCCTGCTGGGCCTCGTCGCTGGCAATTCATTCAACAGCCTGACCATCTCCAACGGCGGCGGCGTCACGGCTCAGAAAGACATCATCCTCGGCAATACAGCCGGTGCTGGCAATAACTCGGTCGTCGTCACCGGGCTTGGCTCCGGTTTGACCAACTACACCTTTACCAGCGTCTACGTGGGAACCTTCGGTCAATCCAACAGCTTAACCATCGCCGATGGTGCCCGTCTCGAGACTTGGAGCCCATTCGCCCTCGGCTACGGTAGCGCCGCCACCAATAACTCCATGCTAGTTACCGGGCCCGGCTCCGCTTGGTCCTCCGCCGGTGTCGTCACCGTGGGATATTCTGGCTCAGGGAATAACCTGACCATTGCGGACGGCGCCACTGCCACTCTTTTGGCAGACTTCGCTATCGGCACCGCCTCCAGCGATAACTGGACGCTGGTTACCGGGGCCAACTCGGTTCTTGATGTCGCTGGCTGGGCTAGTATTGGGCAGGACGTTTCGGGTGGCGCAAACACCAAACTGACGCTTGCTAATGGCGGCCTGCTTAAGACTGCCCAAGTGATCATTCCGGTGGGCACGGCGCAGCTGATTCTCAACGGTGGTACGCTTCAGCCTCAAGCTGACAGCACTGCCTTCATCGTCGGCACGGCCAACCCAGCCACCACTGGCAAAGTCTTTATCCAAAGCGGGGGAGCGACAATTGATAGCGGCACCTACACGATCAGGCCCTGGCTCCCGCTGGAGGAGGACGGCGCGAGTCCGGGCGGCGGCTTGACCAAAACCGGCTCTGGGACGTTGGAACTCTCCGCCACGAACACCTACACTGGCCCAACGATCGTCGAAGCGGGTACCTTCGGTGGCAACTGCGCCCTTCTGACCAGCTCGTTGCTTATCAAGAGCGGTGCCGCAGTCGCCCCTGGTGCCCAGGGCATCGGCACGCTGGCGGTTGCGGGCGGAGTCACGAACGAGGCCGGCAGCACTACCGTCATGGAGATCACCAGCGATACGAACGCCAAAGATAGCATCATATCCTCCAACAATATTGCGCTCAACGGCACTTTGGTGGTCACCAACCTCGGCACGGCGGCGTTTACCAATGGCCAAGAATTCGTCCTCTACCAATCCCTAATTGGCATCAGTGGCAACTTCACTGCGACGAATCTCCCGACGCTGACCGACGATCTGGCTTGGCAGTGGACCCTGACGTCCGTCAGCTTGCCGGCAACGCCTGTTGCCAGCCTGACGCTGTCGGTGATTTCGCTCCTGCCTTCCTCGCCGACCAACATCACCTGCACCCTGAACGGCACCAATCTGGATTTGACTTGGCCGGGGTCGTATCTCGGCTGGTATGTGCAATCCAACTCGGTGAGCCTGACCAGCCCTGATGCCTGGTTTGACATCCCGGGCTCGCAGACCGCCACGAACCTGACCATCCCGATCGATCCGGCGTTGCCGCAGGTTTACTACCGAATGCGCCATCCGCAATGAGTTGGGGCACCGGGCCGCGGCGGCGTTCTGGGGGGGACGCCCCGCGGTCTGGAAATTCGTCAAAGATAGAACGATAGTGAGTTAGCGAAAATCCGCCGCGATAGACACCTGTAACGAACTGAACGACACAGTGCTTACTATTACAAGACCTCGCTTGATTTAACCAGGGGACAGCATGAACACGAAGAAGCATCTTGAATCCCGAGCTAGACGCGCCGGGTTTACCCTTATCGAACTGCTGGTCGTCATTGCGATCATCGCCATCCTGGCGGCGATGCTGCTCCCGGCCTTGGCCAAAGCCAAGGCCAAGGCCCAGAGCATCCAGTGTTTGTCGAACATGAAGCAGTGGGGACTTGCGAGTACCATTTATACAAGCGACCACGAAGATACGCTGCCGCTTTTTGGCGACAGCTTCCCATACACCCCGGACGTGATGTGGTGGTATCAGAAGCTTGCACCCTACGTGATGAGACAGGTCGCCGGAGAAAAGGGCAACTACGAGGCGCTTACAGCTCAAATCCGCAAGTGCCCCGCGGGCAACAAGGGGCCGCCACCGTTCTCTAGCCCTGCGGCCGCCCGCTACGATGAATGGAACTGCTGGATCGGCGTCAATTATGGCGCTTTCGGTGACCCGCTTACCGCCCCATTCTATTACGGCAACAACATGCGGCCACTCAAAGCCGCGCGCATTAAGAAGCCTTCCAACGCCTTGATGTACACGGACACAGTAACACACTATGTTTACACACCCCTCAGTTGGCCTTTCAGCAAGGATGCCAATGGAGATGGAATGATGGACAGCAACAGCGGAGTTTACAGTGGCGAATATTCGTTCAACAACGGAAGGCCCACGGTTCACAGCAGCGGCGCCAACGTCACGCTGTTGGACGGACATGCCGAGCGCGTGCCCTTCAAGAGGCTTTGGGAGTGGCAGAACAATAAGATCATTCACCCGTTCTGGCGCCTTGAGGATTGAACGGGTGCCGGGCGCGCAATCACCCCCAACGGTTTGAAAGCCGTTCGTGGCTTAAGGAAAATCGCCGGGAGGAAAGGTCGGCGGAAGAGCCCGCCGAACCAGTCACGAGTGAACCGAGGCGATTTCCGAAGTCTTGCGGCCGCATTGCCGACCGCAATGCGGAGCACGAACTGAGCCGTATCTGAGACGGCGGTGAGGTCTAGCTCAGTGTAGCGGGCGCTTTCAGCCGGATTGCGGGTCCTGCGGCTGGTTTCGGGTCGCTACAGCTTGACGGCACTCGACAACCGGACCACGAAATGAGATAAGCCACCAGCTAAGTATGAGGTCCAAGGCAATGAAAGCAGTACGCCGTGACGGATTGATTCGTCTGGCGACGCTGGTAGTTTTGGTTTCCCACGCAGTTTTCGCCGCCCCGCATCCCCCCAACGTGATATTCATTC
This sequence comes from uncultured Verrucomicrobiota bacterium, assembly GCA_964625855.1. Classification (GTDB taxonomy): domain Bacteria; phylum Verrucomicrobiota; class Verrucomicrobiia; order Limisphaerales; family UBA8199; genus JAPLUA01. Next base: position 52,755 of record CAZVFC010000021.1, read on the forward strand.
TCGCCGACGATCTGGGCTGGAGTGATCTCGGCTGCTATGGGGCCGACTTCCACGAAACGCCGCACCTGGATCGGTTGGCGCGGGACGGCGTGCGGTTCACCCAGGCCTATGCGATGCCGGTCTGCTCCCCCACGCGCGCTGCCATCCTTACCGGCCGGCATGCCGCGCGCCTGCACTTCACCATCTGGCGCGAAGGAGCCCTCGGGGTGCCCCACGACCAGCAACTCGTGCCGCCTCCGACCATCGCCGACTTGCCGGCCAGCGAGGTGACGCTCGCTGAAGTCCTGAAAGGAGCGGGCTATCTCACGTTCCACGTAGGCAAGTGGCATCTGGGCGACGCCGCCCATTCACCCGAGACCCAGGGCTTCGACCTGAACGTCGGCGGCACCCACTGGGGCGCGCCCGCCACCTACTTTTATCCGTTCAGAGGGCCCTCCGGCAGTTCCGGCGAGTTCCGTTATGTGCCGGGGCTGTTGGGCAAGCCCGACGACTACCTCACTGACCGCCTCACCGACGAGGCACTCAAGCTGATGGACCATGCGGGGGACCGTCCGTTCTTCCTCAACCTCTGGTATCACTGCCCCCACACCCCCATCGAAGGCAAACCACAGCTCGTCGAACGCTACCGCGACAAACTCAAACCCGGCTTGCATCACCAGAACCCCGGGTACGCGGCGATGGTGCAGACGCTCGACGACAATGTGGGCCGCGTTCTCGCCGAACTCGATCGGCGCAAACTAGCCGACCACACCCTGGTAATCTTCGCCTCCGACAACGGCGGCTACATCAACACCAACCGCGGCCTCCAGGTAACCGACAACTCGCCCCTTCGCTCCGGTAAGGGATCGCTATACGAAGGCGGCATCCGGGTGCCGCTGATTGTCCGCCTGCCCGGCGTCACCGCCCGCGGGCAAACCTGCGCTGAGCCCGTGATGGGCACCGATTTCTTCCCCACGATCGTTGAATTGTGCGCCGGAGCCGCTGCCCAGCCCGCCCCAACCGGGCCGCTGGATGGCCTCAGCCTCGTGCCGCTGCTTCAGCAGCCCCAGTCTCGCCTCCAACGCGATGCGCTGTTCTTCCATTACCCCCATTATTACCCCACCACCACCCCCGTCAGCGCGGTGCGCGCCGGCGACTGGAAGTTGCTCGAATACTTCGAGGACAAGCACGTCGAGCTCTACTCCTTGCGCGACGACCCCGGCGAGCGGCACAACCTCGCCGCCCAGCAGCCCGAGCGCGCCGCCCAACTCCGTCGGCGACTCCACGGTTGGTGGAAGGACGTGGGCGCGCAGTCGCCCCGGGAGAACCCCGCTTATCGGCCTCAATCGCGGAGAACCGCCCAGTGAATTCAGCCTCGCACGAACACCGTGGGGCGGGCTCCGGTCCATCGCAAACCTTCGCAAACCCGCCGGGCCGGAGACGTTCCCAGAGCGTGCACATCGGATGCACACCGGAGGTACACCGGAGGTACACCGGAGGTACACCGGAAAATCGCTAGTGCATCCGGTGTGCATCCGGTGTGCATCCGGTGTGCATCCGGTGTGCATCCGGTGTACTCAGCGCGAAGGGCTGGAAAGTCCGGCGGTTCGGTTCGAAGTGACCCGAAGTCTGCGGGTTTGCGAAGGTTTATGGGACGTAGGGCCTATTCGACGGCCCCAACGCTCGTGATGCACGCAACATACATGGCTGCATCCAGCTCCTTTCCAGAAGGCAGAAACCACGCCAGGAGGCGGGAATGACCTATTTAACGTTAACGGACATTGTGGTCTTCTGAAGGTGTCTGTCGGGCGCTGGCCTCCTGCTCTGGACCAAAGGCTTCCAATCGAAGGGCCCCGCCGCGCGTCCAGGTGGTTCATCCAGGGCTCTGGCAGCCCTTCGGGGTCTTTACGGATTGTAGGAGCGCTCGAAGAATGATAATGCTGATTGTCATGCTCACTGGTCCTGACTGGTTCGCCCTCCGGATTTGGCCCAATGCCTGGCCAGGATTGGCCCTCATGTTGGCGCTTTGTGCCTCGGAAACCAGGGGCCAAAGCCTGATCATGAGCGATGATTTCGAGGTGCCGGGCACCGCGATTAACAGTCCCCTCTGGCCCTACACCGCCGGCACCAAGGTCCAGAACACCCAAACCTTCTTTGGCTCCACCAACCATTATCTGAATATTGATGGGGCGGGGTTCAAGGCATTGTCGGCCAATTGGTCGGCTGCTCTGAATGGCCAGAGCAGCACTTTCGCCTTTGATTTCTATGAGCCTGCCAGTTCAGGAGATGGTGTCGTTATCGGCTACGCCGCAGGCACCAGTGATATCAATACAGCGGGAGCCTTCGCTCGGATCATTGTGGGCGGGGGCGTCATCACCTTCGCGGGCACCGATGGCACCGTATTGACCAACTCCGCCACGTTGACCTATGCCCGAGACACGCGGCTGACCTTCAGCCTGGCTTTGAATCATTCCGCCACTAACCAGGCTTTCAACGGGTCCACCCTGGCGGCAAAGCAATTGGACGTCTGGTATTATGACTGGACCAGCCAGCAATCCGTGTACGTGCTCTCCATTGATGTCTCGGCCTCGACGCGCACGCCCGTATGCGTGGGGTTCCGCACCTGGTCAAACTATACCAACGCGCAGGCGTATGTGGATAATGTCAAACTGGTGGACGCGCCGGTCGTGGTGACGCCGGCCTTTGTCCCGTCGGAACCGCCCGTGCAGCCGGTCATTCCGCCGCGCCCCTTTGTGCATCCGTGCGTGCTAAGTTCGCAGGAGGACCTTGACCGAATGAGGTGCCAGGTGAACTACGAGCCCGGTTCCGCCGCCGCGCAGGGGTGGAGCCGCTTGCGGAATTCCTCCTACGCCTCCCTGACCTACCAGCATTACCCGTACTCCAATGTCGTGGTGGTGGGCAGCGGGACGACCAACTCCGAGACCCAGTTTCGCAACGACGGCCAGGCGGCGTGGGCTCACGCGCTCCAGTGGGTAGTAACCGGTGACACACGCTACCGCGACAAGGCCCTCACCATCATGAACGACTGGGCCAACACCTTTGTCCTGGTCAGCCCCGCGCCCGGCACCTCGAGCAGCCAAGTTCAGCTCGAGGCCGCCTGGTATGCCCCGGTATGGGTGGCGGCGGCGGACATCCTCCGGTATTACAGCAATGGCGCCGCTGGTTGGCCCGCCACCAATATTGCGAAATTCGATGTCATGCTCGATTACCTGTATGGCAAGGCAGCCCAGGCGGCCACCAGGAACAACAACTGGGGTGCGTCCGCCGCCCTGGCCATGGTCGCAGTCGGCGCCTACCAGGAGAATCGCAGCCGGTTCGACGCCGGGGTGCAGGCCTGGCGGAATAACCTGGTAAGCGTCAATGCCGCTGTCGGAAATAATGGATACATTAACGAGGTGTGCCGGGACACCATCCACCCGCAATACACGTTGCAGGTCTGGATGCAGGCGGCGGAGATCGCCTGGAAACATGACCTTGACCTCTACGGGACGACCTTCGCCGGCAACACCGTTCCGCAATTTGCCATCAACCTGGAGAACTTTGCGGGCCTGTTCCTGGGTCTGGCCCTGCCGCCCTGTGACGCCACGTTCCTCGCCAACTATGATTACGTCGGCGAGCAGGACCACAGCGGAGCCTACGATATCGCTTACAATCACTATGTCCTCCGCTTGGGCTCGACCAACCTGCCGCACTACTCGGACGTGGTGCTGAACCACTGGCGTCCCGGCGGCGTGGACGCCCACTTCAACCCCTGGTCCACACTCACTCACGGTGATCTGTCGGTTGGCATCCCTGTCGTCTCGGCCCTGGGCATCTGGGATCCGGCCAGCAACGCGGTGGTTAGGATTCTCGCGGAGGGAGACACTTTGAATGTGCGGGACCTTGGCGGCATGTCGTTGGGGGTCCAAACCACGGGAACGGTTTCCTCGGTTCAGTATTCCACGAATGGAAGTCCTTTGGGCTCTGCCGCAACCAACGCTCCGTTCCTATCCGGCGCCTGGCCGGCGCCCGGAAATCACTTTCTGCAAGCTGTGCCCTCGCAGAACCGGACTGGGGGCAGCATTCCCGGGGATCCTTTCACGCGCTTCATCCGAGTCGTTGATTTGCCCGCACCCTGGGCCGTCCACGACCTGGGGCAGCCGGTCGTGCCCGCCTGGGGCCGCGAAACAGGCGGCGCCTTCGTCTTGAGCTCAGCGGGCACGAACATCTCGCGCACGTCGGATCAATGCGGCCTGGTGTCTGTCGCGATTGCCGACGACCTCCAGCTTACCGCGCAACTGACCTCGCTGACGCCCGCGGACCCGGCGGCGCACGCGGGCCTGATGGTGCGCGATGGTTTGAGCGCCAGCGCGCGCCAGGTCTATTTGTCCCTGGCGCCAGCGGGCTCAAACCAGATGGGCTTTTGCTTCCGAACCAACCAGTCCGCAACCGCCACTGTGTCCAACACGCCGGCTCCGTCCGGCCCGGTATGGTTGCGATTGGTTCGGTTGGGAAATGCATTCAGCGGCTATTACTCCACGAATCGCAACACCTGGGTGGCTTTCGGCTCGGCGACAATCCCCATGACCACGGCTGTTCAGGCCGGTTTGGCCATCGCCAGCGGCAGCAGCAGCTCGCCCGCACTGGCCGCTTTTGAAGGGGTCCTGATCGAGCCGCTCAGTGCGCCCTTTGACGAATGGCAGCAATGGACGCTTGCCGCGCGGGGCGTAACCAATGCGTCGCTCGCCACCCCCGAGGCTGATCCGGACGCGGATGGACGATCGAACTGGGCCGAATACAAACTGGGGTCCGACCCGCTGGCGGCAGACGCGGCGCGCGCCGTCACCGTGGCCGGTTTCGTCAATGGCTCCACCATCGCCCTGCGCTTCACCGAGCGCAAGAACGCGGATGATCTCGGCAGAAGGTACTATTTCTCCACCGATCTGGCCGATTGGACCGCCGTTACGCCTGCGTCGAGCACGCAGCTTCAGGACCTGGGCAGCGTGGTTGTAAGGGAAGTGATTTTCCGCACCTCGACCGTCAGCGGTTTCTACCGCGCCGCCTATGATCCATAGGAAGTGACCGTCATGGCGACGGCCGCACGATCGAGCGCAGTTGCGCTCGATCAAGGCCCATCGGTCCCGGCAAGCTTCTGCATTTCCGCCGCGAAGCGTTTGCCTAGTTCGCGCTGTGATTTGCCGTCGAAATGCACCTCATCGCCGACATGGGTCAGACCCGCGGAGCTCACGCAAGCGGTGCGCGGCACGTGCATCGGAATGCGGGCCAGGGCGTCGTTGACAGTCTTTGCGTAAGGGGTCTGTTGTTGCCGCCGCGTATAGAGAAACTCGCCGATCTGACCGACCACGAAGGGAAGCTGCGGCTGGCCCAGGTCGGCACGGATGTTCTCGATCAGCTTCACCAGGCGCTCGTAGTAGGTGTTCGAGTTGGTGGCGGTCATGCTGTCCTGCTCGCCTTGATGCCACAGAATGCCGGCGAGCGTGCCGTCGCGCTTGGCGGCTTGCGCCCGGGCCACGGCATTGGAGTAGAGGTCCCCGCCGCGTTCCCATCGCTTGAGTTCCGAAGCTCCGACCGCGCAGGGCACCAGCCCGATGATGGCGTTTGTGTCCCACGCGGCCATCAGTTTGCCGAAGACCAACCCGGGCCCGAAACCCGCCCGCGGCCCCGAGCCGTGCAATGGCTCGACGGCAAGAGCCCACTGATTGCTGGCGGTCAGGACAAAGACCCGCGGATGCGGCGTCCGGTCCTCCGTCTCGAGGGCTCCCCGTCCCTGCATGTTGGACTGCCCCATGAGCAAATAGACCCGCAGTTTTGATTTCTCGGCGTCGGTCTTCGCCCCTGGGGCCGCCGGGAACTCCTGCGGTGTCTGGTTATGCGCCGCCGGCGCAGCACTCGGCAACCAGCCCAGCGCACATGCCAGGGCCAGGGCAAATCGTGTCAGGACAGATCGTGGGCGCATAGTCAATGAGGCTTTGTTATAAGGACCATATAACGGAACCCGTGGTCAGGACGTTAATCGGCGGCCTGCACCCCCGTCAAGGCTGCTGCTTCTGGGCAAACAGCGGGCGTGTCCCCGATTGGGATTGGCAAGCGCCCCGGCACGGGCTAGCTTCCCACCCAGTGTTAAAACCTGTTTGTCCAGCCGAATTGCCGGCCGTGCAAGAAACGTCCGGACGTTCCTTGAGCAAACAGGTCGTACTCGTCTGACCGCTACAGGAAATTATCCATCATGCGAGAGTATCTACCGCTACCCCGATCCGTGCCGACAATGAGTGAAATACGACCGACCCGCTATTTCGGGATTGCCTTGGCTTTAGCCCTGGCCCCGAGCACCCTCAACATGAATGCCTCGGAAATGAACTTGCCGGCGCTCCAGCTCCTTGCGAGCCCGCGGCCTTTGGTCATCGCCCATCGCGGCTATAGCCAGTTTGCGCCGGAGAACACGCTGCCGTCGTTCCGGCTCGCAATGGCAGCCGGGGCCGACCTGGTGGAGTTGGATTATTACCATAGCAAGGACGGCAAGCTCGTCGTCTTCCACGATGGGGTGTTGGACCGGACCACGGATGCCACCAATCGCTGGCCAGAGCAGAAGATCAAGGTGGGGACGAAGACCGCGGCAGAGATACGGAGCCTGGATGCGGGGAGCTGGTTTGACCGGGCGTACGCCGGGACGAAGGTGCCGCTGCTGTCGGAGGCGCTCGACACGATTCAGGCGGGCGGCGTGACGTTGATCGAGCGCAAGGCGGGGGAGCCGGCGGCCTGCCTCGCGCTGTTGCGCGACAAGGGGCTGATCAACAAGTTGATCGTGCAATCATTCGACTGGCAGTACCTCAAAGGCTTTCACGAGCAGGAGCCCCAACAGGTGCTCGGCGCGCTTGGGCCGCCGAGCCTGCTGGCGAACGGCAAGAAGCCCGCCGACCGGCCCAAGGATCTGGATGGGTCCTGGCTGAACGAGCTGCAGCAGACAGGCGCGAAGATAGCTGTGTGGAGCCAGAAGGTGTCGAAAGAAGCCGTGCAATTGGCGCACCAGAGAGGGTTGAAGGTGTGGGTCTATACCATTGATGACGCGCAGCTCGCCAACGAACTGCTGGACATGGGCGTGGATGGGATTATCACAAACAACCCATCTGTGATCTGGAAGGCACTCGCCCTGCGGGGACAGAAGACGTCGTAGCGCCAAAAGAGTTGAAGGGCCACGGCCGATAGCCCATGTTGGTTCAGGATGCGCGGCAACCTTTCACGGGTTGGACGCTTCAACGAGTATGCTGATTGTTCACGTTCATGTGCATGTAAAGCCCGAATGCGTGGAAGCCTTCAAGCAGGCCACGCTGGCCAATGCGCGGGAGAGTGTAAAGGAGCCGGGCATCGCCCGGTTTGATGCGGTGCAGCAACAGGACGACCCGACGCGATTCGTGCTGGTAGAGGCGTACCGCGATGCCCAGGCCCCGGTCGCGCACAAAGAGACCCGGCATTACCAGGTCTGGCGCGATGCGGTCGCGCCAATGATGGCCGAGCCGCGGTCCAGCGTGAAGTTCGGGAACGTCTTTCCCGATGACCAGGGCTGGTGAGGCGTGAGCGCGCCCGTCCGATTCGAGTTTGCGACAGCAACGCGGATCGTCTTTGGCGCGGGCTGCCTGCGCACGGTGGGTCCGATGGCGAAGGAACTGGGCCGTGCGGCGCTCGTCGTGACGGGACGGAGCACGCGCCGGGCCGAAGCGCTGGTGGCAATGTTGCAGGAGCAGGGCCTCGGCGTCACGGTCTTCCCGGTTCCCGGCGAACCGGAGATTGAGACCGTGCAGCGAGGTGTGTCGCTGGCCAGGCAGGAGCACTGCGATCTGGTGATCAGTTTTGGCGGCGGGAGCGCGCTGGACGCCGGCAAGGCCATCGCCGTGATGGTTACCAACCAAGGCGAGTTGCTCGACTACCTCGAGGTTATCGGCCGCGGGAAGGCACTGGCCAAGGCTTCGGCTCCGTTCATTGCGATCCCGACCACCGCCGGGACCGGTTCCGAGGTTACGCGCAACGCCGTGCTGGCCTCGCCGGAGCACCGGGTGAAAGTAAGCCTGCGCAGCCCGCTGCTGCTGCCAAGGATTGCGCTCGTGGATCCGGAGCTCACTTATGACGTGCCGCCCTCGGTCACAGCGACCACGGGCTTGGACGCGTTGACGCAGCTCATCGAACCCTACGCTTGCTCCCGCCGTAATCCAATGACGGATGCCTTGTGCGTGGAGGGGATGCGCCGGGCAGCGCGTTCACTGCGGGCAGCCGTTCGGGATGGCCGCAACATCGCCGCGCGCGAGGATATGGCGGTGGCCAGCTTGTTTGGCGGACTGGCACTGGCCAACGCCGGGCTGGGCGCGGTGCACGGGTTTGCCGGGCCGCTGGGCGGTATGTTCCCGGCGCCTCACGGCGCGTTATGCGCCGCGCTGCTGCCCCACGTGATGGAAACGAATCTGCGGGCGCTGCAGGCGCGGCAGGCGGGGGGCGACGCCTTGCTCCGCTACGCCGAGGTCGCACGGGTGGTCACGGGCGACCCGAGCGCGGCGGCGGAGAACGGCGTTGCCTGGGTGCGAGAACTGGTGGAGGACGTGCAGATCCCTGCCCTTGGCACCTACGGCGTCAAGGCGGAGCACGTGGCGGAAGTGGTCGCGAAGGCTGAAAGCGCCAGCAGCATGAAAGCGAATCCAATCGTCCTCACGCGCGACGAGTTGGCAGCGACGCTAAGGCGCGCTCTCTGACGCATTCGGAAGGATTCCAGTCAGCCTGTTTTCGCTTGCGTCGCGGCTCAGGCCGTCTAATGTGCCTGCCCATGAAACGAACTCTTTTCGGTGCTTTAGCCGCTATATCCCTGCTCGCCGCCACTGCCCGTCAGGCCGGCGCCGAGGTCGAACCCGGCTTCACTTCACTCTCTGACGGCAAGACCTTCGAGGGCTGGAAAATGGCGGACGAGAACAAGGATACCTGGACGATCCAGGACGGCGCATTTGTGGCGCACGGCAACCGCTGCCACCTGTTCTACGAGGGGGATGGGAAGCCATTCAAGAATTTCCACCTGAAAGTGGATGTGATGACCGACATCAACTCGAATGGCGGGATCTACTTCCATACGCGATTCCAGCCGGACGGCTGGCCCAAGGGAGGCTTCGAGTGCCAGGTCAACAATACTCACAGCGACTGGATCAAGACCGGCAGCCTCTACGGCCTGGTGAATATCGGGAGCGCCCCGTCGCAAGATGGCAGGTGGTGGACCCAGGAGATAGTCGTCCAGGGCAACAGCGTGACCGTGCTGGTGGACGGCAAGAAGGTGCTCCAATACGTCGAGCCGCCCGGCACCCAGGCCGGCAGGGATTTCGAACGCAAGCTGGGTGAGGGCACGTTCGCGTTCCAGGGCCACGACCCGAAGAGCGTCGTGCGCTACAAGAATATCCGCGTGAAGCGCCTCGACTGAGCAGCGCTACTTTACGAGGGCGAGGATCTGCTTGAACTCGTCCGTTCCTGCCTGTTCGAGCAACTCGAAGAGCAGCATTTCGGTGCAGACGATAACGGCTCCCGCCGCGCGCATGCGGTCCAGGCCAAAACGATAATTCTCCGGTGTTCGAGACGAGACGGCGTCGGCGACCACGACAACCCTGAAGCCCTCGGCTAGAAGGCCCAGGCAGGTTTGTGAAACGCACACGTGTGCCTCAATGCCGCAAAGGATGGCATCTGAGACGTTCGTCGCTCTGAGGACGGATGTGAAGCCGGCGGCGCCGCAGGCGCTGAAAGCAAGCTTCTCGATCGGCGCAAAGCCGGGAATGGCCGCAGCCACTTCCGCGACCGTGGCGCCCAGCCCCTTGCGATATTGCTCGGTGGCTGACACCGGAACCCCGAGAATGGCCGCTCCTTTGACCAGGCGAATCGCGTTCTGAACGACCCGCTCTTTCTCGAAAATGGCCGGCAGCAGCCGCTCCTGAATGTCCACAACCACCAACGCGGCTCGCGCGCGGGCGATCCGAAGGAATTGGTTCTGCATAACGTCACACGCAGGATGGCGTTAGGTCCTGTGAAGTACCAAGCGATTTTCCAGGTCCTTGGCCCCAAATCTCCGGACACTGGAATCAGAATTCCGCGTCGGCCTGCTCCAGGACCTTCAATATCTTATCGAACGCGTTGCGGATCTCGGCGTAGTTCTGGAGGTCCACAGTGAACCGGCCATCCGGATTGGGCCGGGAGCGGACATGACCGTCCGAGAACAGAATGTCGGCAAACCGTTGGCGGTGGTGGGTGCGCGGTTTGACATTAAACGGCGCCAGGTCCGGGGGGCACAGAAACAGAGTATCCAGGGCCAAAGCACGGATCGGAAGACCGTTGCGGTTATTGCCCAGGTGGTCCAGGCGGATGTGGGCTGGCTCGATTCGGCTGCCGGGGGTATCGAACAGATTCGTATTCCCAGCGTGGCGGTAGTAGTAGCTGCTCTGGGCCTGGCTGGCGCCGACCTTGGCCAGTTCGGCGTTGGCATCCAGCGGTTGGTCGCTGCCCGGGCAGAACAAGACCTTGGGCTGGCCGGCCAACTGTTGCGGTAGCAGGAGTCCCAAGCCCACCGGAGCACCGCTTTGAAGAGAGATCAGGCTGGTGGGCGCGCCGGTGGAAGGATAGAAGTCGGCGGGGTTGGTGAACGGTGGCGCTTTGGGGCCGAACGGGATCTTGCCATCGTTGTCCGTAGCATAAGTCAGCAGCGCGATCCCGATTTGCCGGAGGTTGGACAGGCAAGCGGCCTGGCGGCCTTTGTCCCGGGCGGATGCCAGGGCTGGGAGCAGCAGGGCCGCGAGCAGGGCGATGATGCCGATCACCACCAGCAGCTCGATCAGGGTGAACGCCCGGCGGGATGGACCCGAAGCGGTCCTCCGCCGTGCCTTCCGCACGGCCTGGAACAGGGCTGGCAAGCGCATCGTCTTTCTTTCCTTCTCATCAAGGATCACACACCGGCCCGTGCAAGGCAAGTGGACCCGGCTTTCGGATCAGACCCCGCCGATCCACTTGCGGTCCTCCCAGACGGCTTTGAGCGAGGTCAGGTTCCGGCTGTCGAAGATATTCCGTGCGACAGCCAGGAGCCGCCCATGTTTGAGGTTGCTCCAGGCATCGCTGGCGCTGATGGCCACGAATTGGAGGAGGCTCGGGTCCCGGTAGCAATCAATCATGCAGCGGGTGCAGCCGTCGCGAATCAGCTTCGTCTGGTCGAAATCATAGATGTGGCACATCGGCGTCTCCCAGAAGTGGCAGCGGTAGAGGTTGAGATGCCAGTCAAGATAGAAGTACTTGTGCCCGCCCAGGCAGCCGAACTTCTCGGGCTCCTTGCGCAAGTGCCGCTGCATTTCCGTCAGCGATTCCATCGGGTTCACCACTGGGAAGCCGCTGCGCTGCTTCATCTGTTTGATCTTCTCGAAGACCTGGATCAACTCCTCGGTCTTGTAGCTGACGAGGGTGGAGTCGCTGAAGCTCAGGTAGCTCGAGGCCAAGCTGCTCAGCGGGTAGCTGAAGGTGCAGCTCTTGAAGCCAAGCTGCGTCAGGAAGGCGGGCAATTTGTCGTAGTCGTCAATCAGCTTGCTCGCCGTGACGCTCGCAGTGGTCTGGACGCCCAGTTGGCGGAACAACTCATTCGCCCGCTTGATCTTGCGGCACACCTCGGGCAGCCCGCGGTTCATCTCATGCTTCGCCACGTCGTGCGCATCAATGGACATGATCACGCTGGAGAGCCCGTCGGAGGCCAGGTCCCGCATGTTCTGGTCGGTCCAGAGCGAGCCGTTGGTGCAGATCATCGGGTGGATGCCCCGCTCGGCGGCGTAGCGCGTCATGGCGCGCAGGTCCTTGTGGACGAGCGGCTCCCCGCCGACGAAAAGCAGGTAGCCGATGGAATTGTGCACGCAGATATCTATGACATCGCGCGCTTCCTGGAGGGTCACGCTCCGGCGCTGTTTGGGGTCGAACCGGTCCACGGCAAACCCGCAGAAATCGCATTTGGCGTTACAGACATTCGTGATGGCGAACTGGAGGTAGCCCGGTCCGCCGTGACGAAGCACCTCCCGCATGAGCTTGAATGCGCCGGACTTGGGTCGAGCCACCGGGCGCGAAAAGTCCACGCTGGGCGCCGCTGTCGGCGGCGGCGTCTCGGAGCGAGTTAAGGTGGCGGTGCTCATGCTGATAGACTCGCCCATTTTGTCGGGAAAGCCAGCGGCTGGGCAATGATTTGTTTGGTTCCGCTCCTGATGCGTTGACGACCGCGCACCCATCCGAACGCCAGAGGCGTTCCTCCGCTGGAGCGCTTAATCTTTCAGTTCCACCTGCTCGCGGGCCTTGACGACCAGCCCCGGAACTGTTACGAAAGAACTCATGGCACGCAACATTTCTCGACGTGGCTTTGTGAAGTCATCCCTGTTCGCTTCCGCCGCAGTCCCGCTGGCCTTGCGCGGGCAAGCCGGTTCCGCGGCCGAACCTCCGGCTGCGGGGGCGGCCTCTGCCGGCGCGTCCAGCGAGGCAATGCCCACGGGCAAGCTGGGCGGCCAGGAGTTCAGCCGCCTGATGATGGGCGGCAACCTCATCGGCGGCTGGTCGCACTCGCGCGACCTGGCCTATGTGTCCACGCTCGCACGGCGCTACAACACCGAAGCCAAGATTCGGGAGACCCTGGAGCTGGGCGAAAGCCAAGGCGTTACCGCCATCAACACCTGGGTCATGCAGGAAAACTCGTTCCTGTTCAACCACTGGAAAGCTGGCGGCAAGATGAAATGGATCGCCCAGGTGCGCCTCGACGCCGACGGTGGCTACTCCCAAATCCACAAAGCCATTGATGAGGGCGCGGCGGGCGTGCATGTCACCGGCGACACCGCCGAGTCCCTGCTCGCCCAGGGCAACTTTGAGAAAGTCGGCGAGACCGTCCAGCTCATCAAAGACAAGAAACGGATTGCCGGCGTTGCCGCCCACGACTTGCGGGTCATCGAGGAATGCGAGAAAGCGAAGCTGGATGTGGATTTCTACCAGAAGACGCTCCACTCGCACGAGTATTACACCGCACCCCGCCCCGACGAAAAGGGCGCCATGGGCGCCCACGACAATTCCTGGTGCAGCGACCCGCAAGCGGTCATTGATTTCATGGCCACGGTCCAGAAACCTTGGATTGCTTTCAAGATCCTCGCTGCCGGAGCCATCCATCCCCGCGTCGGGTTTCCCTACGCGTTCAACCACGGGGCGGACTTCATCCTGGTCGGCATGTTCGACTGGCAGATCGAGGAAGATGCCAAGCTGGCGCGCCGCGTCGTGGCCGCCGTCTCCGCCCCGAGCTCCAAACGCACCCGTCCCTGGTACGGCTGAAGAACAAGAGAGCCTCGCGAGATTCGTGCTCCTGTTGTGCTCCCGTTGTGTCTCGCGGCCGCGCCCAGCCCTGAGTCCGAGAGGATTGCGGCACTTTCCCGGCGGCCAGCAGGCGCTTCTTGCCGCGCACGAGATTCACTTTAGCCAGCCAGGACGGTTCATTGGGGCGGACGGTGTCCAGTGGCAATATGACATTCTCACGACCCCGATATGCCGGAACGGCTGCGTCGTGCGCGGGCGTTGCTGGACGCCGCGGCGCCCACTGCGCCCAAACCGGAACCGCCTTCGCTGCCCGTGTGCCCTCACTGCGGTTGGACGGCTTTGTTGGGGGTGCGGGTGGTGCCGCCCAGGCGCTTTTGGATCTCCTCAGGCAAATCCACCAGGCACAGCCCGACCGAAGGGTCTCCGGCGGCCTTGGGCTACCGTTAGGGGTGGTTGAGTTCGGCTGCAGGGAGCTTCTGCCGCGCGCGCATGCGAATGTTGAGGGCTTCAACTCCAACCGAGAAAGCCATGGCGAAGTAGATGTAGCCTTTGGGGATTTCCTTGTGGAAACCCTCGGCGACCAGCGCGCAGCCAATGAGCAGCAGGAAGCCAAGAGCGAGCATCTTCAGGGTGGGGTGGCGGTGGATGAAGTCGCTGATCCAGCCGGAAAAAATGAGCATGAAGATGATGGCAATAATGACGGCAGCGATCATCACGCCGAGGTGACGGGCCATGCCGACGGCGGTGATCACCGAGTCGAGGGAGAACACAATATCCAGCAGCAGAATTTGGATGATCACGTTAGCAAACCTGGGCGTGACGCGCCGGGAGACGACGCCCTCCTGACCCTCCAGCTTGTCATGAATCTCATGGGTGCTTTTCCAGAGCAGGAATAACCCGCCGCAAATAAGGACCAGGTCGCGGCCGGAGACGGGGTGCGGCTCGTGCAGCAGCCCGAGCGTTGGTATGCTGAAAAGGGGGCTGGTCAGCCGCACCAGATAGGCCAGGCTGCAGAGCAGCAGGATGCGCGTGATGAGCGCGAGCGCGAGGCCGGTCTGGCGGGCCTTGGCTTGTTGGGCGGGGGGCAGTTTGCCCGCCAAAATGGAGATGAAGACTATGTTATCAATGCCCAATACGATTTCGAGCACCGTCAGGGTAAGCAGGCCAATCCAGATCTCGGGATTAGTGATCCATTCCATAACAGGTTCCAAGCTTCCGCAGCCTCAGCAAGAGTCAATGGCGGTTTCAAGGGGAGCCGCGCCCGAGCGTTGTCTGGCGATTCCTGGCGCCTGGCGCGCCCCGACGGCGACCCTCAATCCAGCGGGGTGAGTGTGATCCGGCGGAACTGAACCGGACCGCCCTCGGACTGGACGCCGACCGGCCCCGAGCTGAGGGCGACGCCGTTGACGTCGTTAACCAATCTGCCGTTGACCCAGATCTGGTAGCGCGCGCCTTGCGCTAGAATTTCAACCCGGTTCCATTGGCCAGGAGGGTTCTCGGCATCGAGCAATTTGCTGACGCCGGCGATGTCGCCCGCCACGGCATGGTTCTTCACCTCGAAGAAACGGGGTTGTCCGCCGGCGACGGGTTTGCCCTGCAACCCGAGAACGTCACCCGCGCTGCCGTGCTTCAATTGGACCTCGACGGTGTAAGGGAGAGCTTTGAGGGGCTCTCCGATGCGGGAGAAGATCCCGCTATTGCTCGGCTCGCTGCCTGGTGGCCAGCGATATTCAACCGCCAGGCGGAAGTTGGTCACGGCCGGGCCTCGATACAGAAATCCGAAGGGCTTGCCCTGGCAAGTCACGATCCCGTCTTGCACACTCCAGACCTGGTCCATTCGCACCTGCGGCTCCGCCAGGACGTATTGCCAGCCGGCAAGGTCCTTGCCGTTGAACAGCTCGATCGCACCTTCGTGTTCGCTTGGAGTGGAGCAGGACGCAACTCCCAACATGAGAAGCCCGCCGCCCGCCCAGTTACACCAGATTCGCTTCGTTCGACTTGTCATAGATTTCCTTTTGACGGCGAGTATGCCCGTTTTTGCGAACAATCAAAGGTGAAATGCACTGCGACGCTGACGGGTTGAATAGGTTGCATGAGTAGCAGGGTTAAAAAGGGGTACAGCCGCCCGCGCCGTGTGACTGAGGTGAGCAGTCAGCCCTGCAATTGTAACGCGCAGGGCAGTAGCCGGTCTAAGTGAAGGATTTGGCAGGTGCTGTCGTGTCTCTGGATGAAGACACGAAATGAAATGATCTATTGCGTATGAAACAAACCACTTGCAGCGTCATTTGCCTCATAGCCCTGGCCCTGGCTCCGGCCTTCTGCCAGGAAGCGCCCGCGCCCGCCGTGCCCCCGCAGCCGCCCCGACCACCGGCACCGATGGCTCCGGCTCAACCCCCTGCGCCGACGCCCGGCTCATCCTCATTCAGTGAGCGGCTCCAGACTATCATCAAGCAGGCCAGCACCGAGCCGGCTCCGGCACCGACGCTGACCCGGTTCAACCTGGACTTTCCCGGCGGCACACCGAAGGAACTGGTGGTGGCCATCGAGAAAGCAATGAGCCGGCCTTTGAACGCCATCGTGCCTGAGGAATTGGCCGCCACAAAGCTGCCGGCTCTCAAGATGAATAGCGTGGATGTTCCCCAGTTGTTCCAGGCTCTGACTGCGGCTTCGCGCAAGAGCGAGGCCGTGGTCAGCAGCAGGGGCCCCTACGGTGGCATGCAAAGCTACCAAATCGCGAACACCGGGTGTGGTTTCCGGCAGGGCTCTGAGGGAAAGCCGTCGGATGACACCATCTGGTATTTCTATGTGGAAAAGCCGGTGCTGCCCCCGGCCTCTTCCTCTGACAAGGTCTGCCGCTTTTACGCGCTGGCGCCTTACCTGGATCAGGGGATCAGTGTGGATGACATCACCACTGCGATTGAAACAGGCTGGAAGATGATGGGAGATACTTCCCCACCCACGATCAGCTTCCACAAGGACACCAAGCTGCTGATTGCGGTGGGCGAACCGACCAAGCTGGAAACCATTGACGGCGTGCTCAAAGCATTAGAGCCGCTCAAGTCGAGGACGATGCCGGCGGGAATGTCTGCCTCTCCGCCGACGCGACCTGCGGCTGTGAGGCCGCCGGGCGAGAAGCCGTCCGTGAAGCCAAAAAGCGAGAATTAACGCCCGCCTGCCAGCGTCTAATGGAACGATTTGAGTTCCCAAGCGCAAACAGCAGACTTTGTCGCGCCGGCGGTCGAGGAGAGTCCCGTCGCGCCGCTGGACGTCGCTGCGCTGACGCGCCGGATGGCAAGAGGCGACGAACTGGCGTACCGCACGTTCTATGATACCTACTTCCATCGCCTGTCGCGCTACCTGCTGGTTGTCACTGCGGGGGATGAGGACGCGGCGCGGGAAGCTTTTCAGGCCGCGCTGTTACGAGTCGTCCGGCATATCAAGCCCTTTTCCGATGAAGCTGCGTTCTGGAGTTGGCTCACGGTTCTCGCGCGCAGCGCGCATAGCGACCAGGCCCGCAAGCGCCGGCGCTACCTGGCATTCCTGGATCGGTTCACGCAACATGCCCGGGTCCAGCAGGCGGTTTCGGATGACCACGAGGCCGACACCCAACTGCTCGCGTTCCTTGGGCGGGGGCTGGCGCTGCTGCCCAACGAGGAACGCGACCTGGTCGAGCGGAAGTATTTCACGCGGCAATCCGTCCGCGAAATCGCGGACGAGCTCCAGACAACCGAGAAGGCGGTCGAGTCGCGCCTGGTGCGCATTCGCCGCAAGCTCAGGGCGACAGTCCTCACCGAACTAAGGCATGAATCAGACCGGTGATAGAGAGCGATTGCTGTCGGACGTGCTGGCGGACGAGAGCGCCGCTGGGTTCCGCGAAGCGATGCTAAGCGAGACCCTGGGTCTCGTGCGGCGGCGCCGCCGGCTCCGCCGGGCGTGGCGGGCGGCTTCGGCGGTGGTTCTCATCGCCGGGCTGGGCTTGGTAGTGTGGCGAAACCTGCCGCCAACCGCCGTTGCCCCGGGGTCGGGAGCAAGTGGGTACACACTGGTGCTCAGCCAGCCCGTACCCGGTAACGCACTGGTGGTTACGCGGGCGTTCGCGGCCAGCCGGATCGTCGTGTCCGCCAGGACCGCCGAGGTTATTCGGACGACGACGAGCCGTAGTCAGGCGCGAGAGATTAATGATAGCGAGCTGCTGGCTCTGCTGGGACCTAAGCCTGCCGCCCTGGTCCGCCTGGCTCCGCATCGGGCGGAGCTGGTTTTTGTGAACCCGGAAGACGAGGAGGAGTTGATTAGGAATTGAGAACAATTCAGGGCGGGGATGCCTCGGTGTACTATCTCCGCATCGCGCGTTCCGCCACAGGAATGACTTCCGCATTAAGCATTCGCACGCCGACTTCGGGCTTGAAGTGCATCGGATCGTCTTGGAAGAAGTTCTCCTCGGCGCAGTAGGGGCTCACGGAGAGATCAACCACCAGCGGGAAGATCGCCTGCAAGCGGCTCCGCCAGGCCTGATACCGCGCCACCGCTGAAGCGTGCCGCAGCCGGCTGGCCACCCCTTCGTATATGGGGGGCACCAGCACGACGCAGGTGATGCCGCGCTCCCGCATGCATTCGGCAATCTTGCTGTAGTAGGTCATCGGAAGCTTCCAGTCGCCGCGATAATTCCAGTAGAGACGTCCCAGGTTTTCCACTTGCAGGGCGAGGTGAGCTGGGTCCGGCTTGTCCCAACGGTCGAGCCAGGGCTTTGCATCAAATGACCCGTCGTTCCGCAGCGTAGCCGGCACACCTGTGAAATGGCTGTAAATCGTTCTGACGGAATACTCCACCGTCTTGAGGTTCAACAAATTGTTGAGCGTGGAGGTTAGGGTCGGTGGAGTGAAGATGTCACCTTTCGGTGAAGGCGGGTCGCCTTGGCCCAGTTCGACTCCCAGGACCACCAGCTTCTGCTTGTGCGCGAAGCGGCGCAGGAAGTAATACGCTTCCTCCGCCGTGCCCCCGCCGAGACCGGCGTTGAAGAACGTGAAGCCCTCCAAATCCGCCACTGGAATCATCGCCATGCGGCTGTTGCCCACAATCAGGGCGTCATGCGGGTAGCGCTGCACTTGCGCGGACTTGAACTCTCGCTCGGCGGAAATGTAAATGCCCAGGTGGTTCCGGCCGAAGAGGCCATAGGGGTCCACCAAGTAGTTGAAAAGGCCGATGGTGGCCACCAGCCCGCCCGCCAGGCCCAGGGCGAGGATCACAAAACTGCGTGGGGAGGTGTCCATCCTAGAAATTGTAGTAGAGGAACTCACCCGCCCGCGAGAGGCCCAACACGGCAGCGGCCAAGAGCAGGGCCGTCAGGCATGCCCAGGCTGGGGTCATCCGCCACCGCTGCCAGGCATGGCGCGGAGACCAACCGTCCTTCATCACCACCGGATAGGGCTGCTGCTCCCGCACTAACTGCGCGGCATTCGGCAGGAACCAGACGAAGGCCAACAGGCCCGCGAGCCAGAACCAGTCCTTGCCCTTTAACAAAGCGGGCGTTCCGGCGACAGGCCCCGTTCCCAGGCCGAACATCGCTCCTAGTACGCCCCCGGCGGCTTTCAAGTCCACGGCCCGGAACAGCACCCATCCGAGCACGACGACAAAGAAGGTGAGCACCGTCCCGACCCAGCGGGTCAGCCCAGGCGGCAACGGCCAGCGCCGCCGACCCGAGCCCCAGAACCCCTGCCAGAGGTGATTCACCCCCAGGCAGAAGCCGTGGAAGAGCCCCCAAAGCACAAAGGTCCACGCCGCGCCGTGCCACAGGCCGCCAATGCCCATCGTCAGGACCAGGTTCAGGTAGCGCCGGAACTTGCCATGCCGGTTGCCGCCGAGGGGGATGTAAAGGTAGTCCCGCAGGAACCGGGACAAGGTCATGTGCCAGCGCCGCCAGAACTCAATGATGTTCACCGCCTTGTATGGCGAGTTGAAGTTCAACGGCAGGACGATGCCGAACATGCGCGCCAGGGCGATCGCCATGTCCGAGTAGCCGGAGAAGTCGAAGTAGATCTGGAACGTATAGGAAAGCACGCCCGCCCAGGCGTCTCCGCAGTAAAGGGACTTGCCCGCCGCCGCGGCGTTGAACACGTCGGCCGCGTGAGGGCTCAAGCCGTCCGCGATGACCACCTTCTTGAACAGCCCGATCGAGAAGATGCCCAGGCCCACCGCCAGGTTGTCCCAGTGAAACCGGTAGGTCTTGGGCTCGGCGAACTGGGGCATCATCTCCCGGTGATGGATGATGGGGCCGGCGATCAAATGCGGGAAGAACGTGATGAATAGCAAGAAGTCACCGAGATCATACTCGCACACCACACCCCGCTTGGCGTCCACCAGGTATGCGATCTGCGTAAAGGTGAAGAACGAGATGCCCAGGGGCAGAACGATCTTCTCCAACGACCAGTGAGTGCCGCACAACACATTGACGTTGGTCACGAAGAAGTTGGCGTATTTGTAATATCCCAGGAGCAGCAGGTTCGCCGCAACGCCCCAGAAGAGCAGCATCCCGCCCGGGCGCCCCGCCCCTACGGCCCGGCCAATCTGCCGCCCGAGCCAGAAGTTGAAACCCATAGAGACCAGAATCAGAAGGACGTAAACGGGATTCCACCAGCCGTAGAAGACCAGCGAGGAGAGGGTGAGCCAGAGCTTCGCGGGTTTGGGGCCCCGGAAACGGGCGAGCAAGCAAAACCCGACCAGGGTCACCGGCAGGAAGACGAACAGAAAGATGTACGAGCTGAAAAGCATCGCCTGCTCTTCAGCCTATGCCAAGCAGAGGTTCCTTTGCGCCGCCGGCCGGGGCGGGCGCATGTTTCGGCCGGGTGATAGCCCTGCCGGCCCAGAGTCTGCGCGGTAGTTCAATCATGTTGCGCGCGCGAGTATGGCGCTCAGGCAGCAGCGAGGCGAGCAGATTGTCGAGCGGACAGCGGCTCAGGGCGGGTTGAGTTCCGTCATCAGCTGCGCGGCCACTGATTCCGGCGAAAGCCCGGCCAGGCATTCAGCGGTCTCGCGGCGGCGGCAGGAATCCCGCACATGCTCAGCGCAGGCGCAAGGGGCGGTGAGGTGCCGGTGTTGTGCGCCGCGCGGAAGCCATTCCTTCAGACCGGCGTACTCGCGAAAGATGGACACCGTGGGCAGGCCCAACGCCGTTGCGAGGTGCAACACGCCGGAATCGCCGCCAACGTGCTGGGAACAGCGCTCGAGCATCGCGGCGAGCTGCGCCACAGTCAGGCCGGTAAACGTTTGAAGACTCGGGCTGCGCACGGAGGCGGCCAGTTCGCGTAACCGGGCGCGTTCGCGGTCGTTGGCGCTGCCTGTGGCTACGATGCTCAGTTGCGGGTCCTGGCGCAGCACCCACCGAGTCAGCTCGATCCAGTGCAACAGCGGCCATTCTTTCAGAAACGTGCTCGCGTTGACGGAGAAGTGCAGGCTGCCCTTCGGTGTATGAGCGGCCGCCCATGCCCTGGCCTCCTCCGGCACGCGCAAATCGAATCGCGGGGGGGCCAGATCGAATCCGCATGCCGTCAGCACCGCGCGGCGCTGCTCGTAAACCGGCAAATCGGCGCCGCGTCGTGAAACCCAGTTCGGGATCAACCACCGGTTCCACCAGTGCTTGCGCCCAGCTTCATGCGCCACTTTCCACCGAGCCCCCGCCAGTGCCGTCAACAGGATGGTCCGGTCTGCCCCGCTGAAGTTGAAGGCCAGGTCGAAGCGTTCGCGGCGCAGGGCGCGCACCACCTCCCACTGCTGCCGGAGGGTGCGTTTGTGCGGGTGAAGCTCAACCGCCCAGGCTCGGTCCGCGCACGGCGCCAGCCCCAGGACTTCCATCCCGAGCGGCGAGGTTAGCACGTGCAGCGAGCCTTGCGGGTAGTGCCGCTTGATCTCCCACAAGGCGGGAATCAGGTGAATGGTATCCCCCAGGAAACCCAGGTCCACTACGAGTATCTTCCGCGCCGTGCGGGTTTGGGCTCTGAAAGGAGCCTCGTCTGCCTTCTGGATCGGCCAATTCACTTGCTCAGTATTCCAGCCAAGGGTTTAGCTCAGGAAACTGAAAACCGCTGCCTTGAGCTTTTGCCGAACGGACACTGGCCTCTTGGAAATCTGGATGCGGGGAACTGCACGCGGGGACGCCGCCCCGGCGATCAGTCCGTCCTCGGAATAGCTCTCTTTGGGAGTGTGCTCTGCGATGATCGTATAACCACTCCTCGCCAGATACTTCAGGCATTGGAAATGGACCCTGAGGCTATGGGTGGAGATGAAGATGAACTCAATCTGCCTGCCGGTGATCAGGTCGTCGCAGCCTTGCAGCATCTCGTACTCGAATCCCTGGATATCGGAATGCAGCAGGGCGACCTTCTCAATCCGCTTTTGCTGGACAAAGTCCCGCACACAGACCGTTGGAGCTGTGGCATTTTCGCCGCCGGCGCCGGAGGCCTCCCACCCCACACTGGAAGTTCGCCCGATGCGAGCCAGCGTGAACTCGCCGTGCATCCCGTTGAGCTGAAAGTTCCGTCTCCCGCAATCCAAGGCGGCTTTCGCCGGCTCGATCATGTAGTTCCTGGCATTCTTCACCGCTTTCTGAAACCACATCGAATAATAGGCCCAGTAGCAGCCCAACTCGATCATGGTTGACCCCGGCATGACTGACTTCAGGACCTCGTGAAACACTTTTTCCTCCTGCGGCTCGTGATGGCCCTTCAAGCGTTGGATGATCTGCGTCACGAACTCACCGTAATACCCATCGGCAACGACGAGCAGGTCGTTGTGCATGAGCTGCACCCGGTTCCCGTTCTCATCCGCGCGCACTTTTCCGGCGTCAGGAACCTTGGGAATGTAGTCCGAGTCCGCGCACAGCAGCACCTCGTTCACTCTCCTTCGCTCGTCGTCGTTCATCATCGACAAGCCTGCATTGTATGCGGCGGCGCGGCAAGAGACAATCTCCAGCCTGCCGCCCAACCCCTTTCATCATTCTCTCGTTGCAACAGAAACCCGGAAAGGCAAGAATGCCACGTCATGGTCAGCAGACAGAAGCGCTCGAAACATGGGAAGCAAACGTTATGAAGGTCCAAACTTGTACATTGATTGCGAGAGAGGTAGATTTGCCGACGACCCGGGGCTTTAGTTTTTTCTTCTCAAGCCAGAAGCTGAGCTTCGCGTATGCCATGCATCAGCAGTTAAATCCCTGACGTCATGGCCAATCGCATAGTCCGGAGGCTTCGGTTCTGGTGGGCGGACAGTGTTGATGCGTACCGTGGATCGAGGGAGCCTCTCGTGCCGCCCCGCAGGCTCATAGATGGCATCGGCAGCGGGGATTACAGGAAGATTGGCAACGAATTCTTTCGCCACTTCACGCAGATCGGCGGGTTGAAGCCTCACCATCGGGTGTTGGATGTGGGCTGTGGTTGCGGGCGAATGGCCGTCCCGATGATCCCGTTTCTGAACGATCAGGGTGAATACTATGGTTTTGATATTGTGCCGGACGCGATCCGATGGAGTCAGAAACACATCGCCAGGCAATACCCCCGGTTCCACTTCGCGCTGGCGGACGTTTACAACAAAGCCTACAACCGCAGACCCAAAGTCAAATCAACCGAGTATCGCTTTGCGTTCCCGGACGACTTCTTTGATTTCACGCTGGCCACCTCCGTGTTTAGCCACTTGCTGGCCGCCGATACCGAGCATTACTTGTCCGAGATTGCCCGCACTCTCAAGCCGGGCGGCCGCTGCATGATGACATTCTTCCTGTTGAATCCTGAAACGAAGAGGCTCATGGCCGAGGGGAAAAGCTCGGCCCAGTTCAAGTATCCTTTGGTGAACTGCACCTCCTCGTCCCTGGAGGTGCCAGAGATATCGGTCGCCTATGAAGAGACATTTGTCCGCGAGCGCCTGATTGGGTCCGGTCTCCAAATCGTCGAACCCGTGCATTTCGGCTGCTGGTGCCAGCGCGGCAAGTACCTGAGTTTTCAGGACATCATTCTCGCGGTGAAGCCAGCGTCGCGCTAGGCGACGGTTGCCCGTGCCCGACGCTACCGGCGGCGCCTCAGAATAGCGGGCTTCCATCCGTAGTTCATTCAAGGGGGGGCAGCACGGCCGCGCGCACATCCACGACCGGTCCGCCGGGCACGGGCAAGGCGTGCAGGGTCAAGCACCCGCAGTCTTTGCTCACAGCGATGGTGCCGAGGCGCAACAGCTTGAAGCAGCAGAAGAAGACGCGGTGCCTGGTGGCTGCATCCGAGCACCGTCCTTGGTTTGGGTGCCAAAGCTCGTCCCAATGGTGATTGCGCCGGGCTTCATCCAAGGCGCACAGGTTCCGTAAGCCCCGCTTTGTCCAGAACTGGCCGCAGCGCTTGAACCGGCATTGCTTCTGGCGGCAGGCCGATTCAACCGGACCAGAGCCAATCGGCCATTCTACGCGCTCTTTTTGCGTCTTGTTCTGGCCCCAACCCGGCCCTGTTTACCGCATTCGACAGCCATCGACCATCCGCACCCCAAGCCGACTGGGCTCACCCTGAGGCTGTCGTTCCTGGGGCCGTTGCTCATAACGAGCTTGGGCCTGCGCTTCGGCTCGTGCTCCGGCCCGTTGCACTACAGCCTGCACCGTCGAGTCGTCTATGCTTTGCGACCATTGGCTGGCCACTCGGGCAGCTTCTTCATAGGACGCCGTCGCCGTGGCTGTAAAACACAGCTTCTGGGCATACCCAGGCGTGATCTTCTGATGGGGACTTAATTGCCAAGCCCCTTTGACCGGACAATGCCATCGGCCGGTGTCCGGGTGCTGCCCGTAATCAACGACCTGTGTTACGTCGCCGAACTCGCTTCGGAGGGTCAAGGGCCTGTGCCGACGCTGCTTGAGGGGGAAAAGCTTCGCCGTGCTGCTCGGCGAGTTGCTGTAGGCGTTCCTCCAGGCGCCGACGCCCCCATTCGCGGCTTTCCGCCGCAACTTCACGTTCGATGTCGGCCAGAGTGGGTAACGGTTTGGGTGCGGGTGTCATGAAATGACACGGCTTGCATGGTCTGCTTTCATGCCGGTCGAGGAACCGTGACTCCCTGTTGCCAAATTCCAAGGACGGTGTCCAGATGCACCCAACCACCCAGTTGCCCAAGAATTATCCGTTGACATCCGGCCTCCGCTTTACCAAACTCACACCATGCCGGTGAGATCCCAGACTTATTTCCTTTACACCCACAGCGCTGAGTAAACACCGGCGAGCAAGAAAGCAAATTCAACCAGCGATACTCGTATATGAAACACTCAAAAACTCGGGTCCACGACCTTATGTCCACACTACAGCACTCAACAACCGGTGGCTGGCTACTGCGCGGTCTCGCGGCTGGGCTAGCCGTGCTCTCGTGCGTAACGGTCGCCAAAGCTCATCCGTATGCATCGGGCGTTACCGTCAGTGGCGGCAACGTCAGTTTTATTCTCAATGAAAGCGCCACGGACATCAAAGTGATGTTCGACAACAACACGGTGACCAACGATTTGGGTGCGATGGACGCCGGCCTCAAGTCCTTCGCGTTGGGCTCCCACACCAACTTTTCCATCAGCGTCTTCAAGCTGGGTCCGGGCGTGCCGACGACCATCAGCCCAAACACCAACGAGAACGCGCTCGTGGATTTCGTCGCCCCGCGGGGTGTGAACGTCAACCGCAATCCGCAGCGCAAGAACTTCGGCCGCATTTATGTGGCGAATGCCGCGAACGGTGGCGACAGCGTTCGGACGGTCGGCAAAGGCGTCTATGTGCTTAACGCCGACTTTTCCGATGCCCTGGGCTATGGCAATACCGCCCACCCAACGAGCCTGCCTGCCGGCACGGCTTGGGGAACCAGTCCCAACTACGCACCTTACAAGGTTTATGTCGGACCGGACGACATGGTGTATGTGGGGGATGCCGGCTTCTACAATAGCAGCTACACTTGCGGGGAACCGGTGTGGATGTTGGATCCCGACCTCACCACCGTCAGCGGGATGTTTGCCTACATCGGCCAACCGGGTGGAACAACTGGGGTTGCCGACAATGCCGGCCCCTGCCTCAGCACCCCTTTTGTCACTGGCTCGCTCGCAACCGGCGATCTGGTACTCACGTGTCTCTTCTGGAACTATGCTGCCCCGGATGCCGGCGGTCAGTTCTACCACGTCTATCAATACAACATCGGCAGCGGGCCGATCGGTCCGGGCATGGACAACATCTGGACGGGCATGCCGACGACGTTGCCCAACGCAACGCCCTACGGCACGATTGCGGGCGTGGTCCAAGACGTGTACATCCATCCCAACGGGAACATCTTCGTCAATCAGGGGCGAGGTGCCGACAACTCCACGAGCCTCTATGTTTACGACAGCACCTGCGCCAATTTATTGTGGAGCGGTTACACGGCCGTTCCGGGTCATGATCCCTTTGTGAGCACTTACGGCATCGCGATATCGCCGGATGGCGAATACCTGGCCGGGGCCACCACGGTTTCCACGTTTAAGCTGTGCAAGTTGACCAACGGCGTACCAGACCTTTCCACGCTGACGACCAACGCTACGCACGTCGGGGTTCAATCGCGGGGCATCGCCTTCGACGCAGCGAACAACGTTTATATCACGGGCGGTGGCCAGAATTACGCTGGCGGCAGGAACATGCTGGAAGTCTTTTCGCTGGGGCTGACGACTACGGCGATTACCAGCAATGACCAGACCGGCACGAACGGCTCCTTCCAATTGATCATCCCGCCGACAACCGTCAGCGTGGCGGCGACGGTCAACCAGGCATCGCAGGCCGGCCCCACCCCCGGCACGTTCCAGCTCACCCGCGCCGGCCAGGCCTTGAGTCTGCCGTTAACGGTTGATTTTTCACTGACCGGCACAGCCGGCAGCGACAGCTACACCGTTTCTCCCCCGGTCGGCTCCGGCAGCATCAAGAGCATTACCTTCGCTCCGGGTGAAACCACGACCAACATCACGATCACCCCGATCAACGACGGCGTTTCCCGTTTGACCACCACGGTCATCCTGACGGTTCAGGGCGGTAGCGGTTACACCGCCGGCAGCCCCGGTGCGGGCACCATCTTCATCCAAAACATTGGACCGCAACAACTCGCCGTGACTGGCGCAGCGATTCCGACGATGTACAAGGCGTTCTCCAACGATTACTCATCGTTCTATGTCCAACGCATGGGCGACACCAACGCGGCATCCTACACGGTCTCCTCGTTTAGCTACGCGGGCACGGCGGTGGCCGGCACCGATTACACACTTCCTTCCGTGACGATCAACCCCGGCGACGTGACGGTCAGCGCCAGGATCAGGCCGCTGATCAACGGCCAGCAGCCTCTGGGCGACAACACTGTCTATACCGGGCACAAGGCCGCGGTCATCGGCCTGGCCGCCGGCAGCGGCTACACGGTGGCGCCCGGTTCACAGACGGCCACTCTCACGCTGCTCGACAACGTGGCGCCGCCGGGCACGGCGGTGTTGTACACCAATTCGTTGAGCGATCCCGCCGACGCTGCCAATTGGTCGGTTACCTATGCCAACATCTACACGGCGCCGGATTACGAGTTTCAGCCGGGCTACGACCTGGCCTGGGCTCCCAATGGCCCCATCAGTGCTCCGCCGCGGGGTCCGGCGTATGCACTTCGGATGACAGCAAACAAGGGGTATGCCGCGTCCGCTGGTGTGAATGCCTATCCTACCAATGTCAGTTTCGGCGGCGACTATTCGGTGCGTTTCCAGATGAACCTCATTCAGGGCAGCCAGGTCACAACCTACAATGAGGGCGCTCTTTTTGGCATCAACCACACGAGTACTAACGCCAATTGGTGGGCGACCGACCTCCCGAGTGGTAGTGGCCCGTGGCAAAGCGACGGTATCTGGTTCTGGGTCAGTTCCACCTCCGGTGGCGTCCTCGCCGGCGATTACTTCGGGTACACGGGCGCGACCAATCTGCCTAACACCGGTTGGTCGTATCTGGCGGGGTCGGGGCCGTTCTCGAGGACGGCCTCCTTCTTCACTGGCGCGTTCAAGAGGGACGTGTTCTCCTCGCTGGCCGGCTACACGACTCCGGCACCGGCCTCGGGCATCCCGGGGAACTGCAGCCCCGCCTACAACGGTTATACCTTGACGCCCAATCCGCAAGGCAACTGGGCCGACGTGGAAATCAAGCAGCTTAACAACGTGATTACCCTGTTGATTGACCAGACGCCCATCTTTATCTATACGAACCGCACCGCCTACACCAACGGCTTCCTGATGCTCGGCTACGATGACCCGGTCAACGACATTGGCAACACGGATGCCGCGGTCTATTACGCCAACCTCAGTGTGGTCTCGCTGCCTCCTCTGGCTCTGAGTATCACCGGCATCGCCATCACCAACGACACCAACATTGTGATTCACTTCACCTCGACCGACCTGGAGGATCGGCCGTCAGCCTTCGCCGTGCTGACCTCCGATTCGGCAGCCAGTGTGAAGACGCCGGTCGCCGCGGCGATTACCCAGCTCGGCCCAGGCGCATTTCAGGCCGTAGTGCCGAAAAGTGCACCGATGGCGTTTTATCGCGTCAGCCATCTATAATCAGCCGAGGTTCGGGAGCACCGGCACAGCGCCCGGCGCTCCCAGCTGTGAATCTCCGCCGGCAACGCGAGTTTCAGTTGCGGATATAGCGGGATGCGCGTTGCCCTTTACGGGGTGAACCGTCGGCGCGCGAGGCGTCTGACGCTCAAGACCGCCAACCCGCCCAGCACACCCAGCAACCAGACGGACGGCTCGGGGATCGCGTTGTAGTGGGCCAGGATTTCCGGGGCCGACAACGCTCGATCGTAAATCACAATCTCATCTATCATGCCCGTCAACGGGTCAATCAGCGTGCCATCGGCCCGGACGGCGGCCGCGGCAAGTGCCCAACGAGCCAGCGGAGTTGATGTGACATCACTCGCCGTAAACGCGCCATTGACATAGAGGCTGACGCCTGAACCTGCCTGTCCGACGAAGACCACGTGGGCATAATCGGCTGGTGTCGCCGCAGCGGCGCCCGCGAACGTCACGTCCACAACCCCAAAACGCGTATATCCCATCTGGCCGGTTGAATCCCACTGCTCCGCCTTGATCGCCATTCGATCCGAGGCGGCGGTGAAGTCCGTCCCCACCAGTCCCATCGAAACACCCCCGTTCACCGTGTCGGCCTTGAAGATGGTTTCCAGGCTCCAGTCCGACATCAGGTTCGCCCCCCCGAGGAACACGTAACTGCCGGCGTCAAAAGCCGCCGCGTGTCCCACGAGCCCCGGGTTTCCCAGAACCACGCTGCCGACATACGTCCCATCCATGTTCGCCGAACCCTGGTCATTGGCCGCGGCGCCAGAGAGCTCCTCGAAGCGAAACCAGTTGAGAGGATTGGCATTGCTGATCTCGGTAGCCCACTGGGCTTGCACGTTGCCTTGTGCCCAAGCCAGAGCCGCGAGTGCCACAGCATACCAAATGCGCCGTTTAGCATTCTTCTTCATAACCTTGCCCTTTCTCATTACATGCCGCTTTTGACGCCGAGCATTACTCAAATCCGGATCGGTTTCACAAACCAGGTCAAAACCGAGCCGGCGTTTGGATTATTACTTATTACTCTTTCCTTCTTCTTAGTTGCTCCACCGCCCGAGTCAACAATAATCATCTGGAATTCCCCCTTTCTTTATGCGCGCTAATTGGTAGATGGCACGCGCGATGCTTCACTCCCAGAGCTCCGATAGTACCCCAACGTCGCTCCGGTGTCTGGCCGGCGATACCCCGGTGTATCTCCCATGTGGGCCGGCCCACATGGGAGATACACCGGGGACACGCCCTGCCGACACCTTAGCCCCCCGCTCTTTCTGCTCTACGTTGGGCATCGGCGCGACATTTACAGACGAACCTGACCGCGCCATCTCGCGGCGCTGATTTCCGGATTGAGTGGGTTGGGAGAACCGTCTTACCTTGACCGCCGCCTCTGAGCGAAACGCGGCCGGAAAACGGAGCCGCCTTTCACCAGGCCGACGATGACTACCAACGACTACGTTCACGGCTACTCCGAACGCGAGCGGCAGCGGTTGCACGACCAATCGCAGACCCTGGCCGAGCTACTGCACCACGACACCATCTACCCCGCCGGCAGCCATGTGTTGGAGGCGGGCTGCGGCGTGGGCGCTCAGACATTTATTCTCGCCAAGAACAATCCGCAGACGCGCTTCACCTCGATTGACGCTTCACCGGCCTCGATCGCCGCCGCGCGTGCCGCCGCCGGGGTCGCGGGCCTGGGCAATGTGACCTTTCAGACCGCTGACATCTTCCAGTTGCCGTTCCCGGAGGCAAGCTTCGACCATGTTTTTGTGTGCTTCGTGCTGGAGCACCTGCGGCAGCCGGGCAAGGCGTTGCAGCGGCTGCGGACGGTGCTCAAGCCGGGGGGGATCTTGACGGTCATCGAAGGCGACCACGGCTCGACGTTCTTCCATCCGCGTAGCGATGCGGCGTGGCGGACCATTCAATGCCTTATAGACGTGCAGGCGGGGATGGGCGGAAACGCGCTGATCGGCCGGGAGCTTTACCCGCTGCTGCTTGGGGCCGGGTTCGGGGATGTAGCGGTGTCGCCGCGCTTTGTCTATGTGGATGCGAGCCGGCCCGACTGGGTAGAAGGCTTCACGCGCAACACCTACATTGCGATGGTCGAGGGCGTGCGCGAGCAAGCGCTGGCAGCGGGCCTCATCACGCGTCCTGACTGGGACAAGGGCATCAGCGACCTCAAAGCCAGCGCGGGCCCCAACGGCACCTTCTGCTATACCTTCTTCAAGGCCATCTCTGTGCGGCCGTGATATGAACCAGCCAGCCGGGGAAACGGAGCCGGCGCGGCTGCGGCTGCGGGTGACCGGGGCAGCCGAGTCGAGCTTGCGCTCGGGCCATCCCTGGCTCTTTGCCAGTAGTATCCACGAACAAAACCGCCCGGGCCAACTCGGCGAAGTCGCTGTGGTCTACGACCGCAAGAACCAGTTCCTCGCGCTGGGCCTATTCGATCCGAACTCGCCCATTCGGATGCGCGTGCTGCACGCGGGCAAACCACAGATGATCGATCGCGCCTGGTGGTCAGCGCGGCTCGACCAGGCGCTGGGGAGGCGGCAGGGGCTCTTTGATGAGTTGACGACGGGGTTTCGCTGGATCAACGGCGAAAGCGACGGCTGGCCGGGCTTGGTACTGGACCGGTACGACCGGACATTAGTGTTAAAACTTTACACGGCCGCCTGGCTGCCGCGCTGGGAGGAGATCGCCGGGTTGATAGTCGAGCGCCTGCAGCCCGAACGAATCGTGCTCCGACTCAGCCGGAACATTCAAGGTTTCGCCGGCCAGCAGTTCGGAAGCCGGGACGGAGAAATCGTGCATGGGCATGCACTTCAAGGGCCGGTGGTGTTCCAGGAAACCGGTTTGCGGTTCGAGGCGGACGTGTTGCAGGGGCAGAAGACTGGTTTCTTCCTGGACCAACGCGAAAACCGGCGGCTGGTGCAATCGGTGGCCTCCGGACGGAGGGTGCTGAACGCCTTTAGCTTCACCGGCGGCTTCTCGCTGTACGCCTCGCACGGCGGGGCGGCTTGGGTGACGGATCTCGACATCAGCGCCCATGCGCTTGCGGGGGCGCAGCGGAACTTCGCGCTCAATCAGGCGCAGCCGGCAGTGGCCGCGTGCCACCACGAGAGCGTCCAGGCGGACGCCTTTGAGTGGCTCGGTGAGCAGCGGGAGCCCAACTTCGACCTGGTTATTCTGGATCCGCCTTCATTTGCGAAACGGGAAGCGGAGCGGGCCGGCGCCATTCGAGCCTATGCCAGGCTGGCGAAGCTGGCCCTCGGGTGCCTTGCCCGCGGCGGCATTCTGGTCGCCTGCTCTTGTTCGGCCCACGTTGGAGCCAAGGAATTCTTCACTGCCGTGCGCCTGGCGGCCACAGCCACCGGGCGAGCCTTCGAGGAACTATGGATAACCAATCACGCCCCAGACCATCCGGCGACTTTCAAAGAGGCGGTTTACCTGAAGGCGATTTATCTGAGAGAACAGAAAGCTAGAACGGCAACACGCTGACCGGGAAAATGGCGGCGCGAAACTGTTTCTGCCTGGCATCCTTGAGCTTCTTGCACGGCCGGTCCCCGATGATTACGCTGCCGTCGTCGCTCACCACCAGCAACTGGTTATTCTCGGCGCCCGGGCTGATCGCCAAGGCCTCGGGATTGAGTGCGTCGCCGGGCAGTTTTGCCAACCGCTGGGGCTCGTGGCCACTCCCACTCCAGAGATAGAGCCGGGTGGCTCCCTTGCCGTCATGGGACCCGGCGGCGATCAGGTACCGGTTCCCCCACTCCGTGATGCTGCGAATACCGCGTCCGCCAAGATCCAGCAATACGGGGTCTCCCAGTCTCGCCGAGGCGCGTTCAATCACTGCCGACGGGTTCAACAGCGGCACCAGCAATGCCCGGCCTTGCGGAATGGGATTTCGGAATCCGATCAGCAGGTGCCCCTCGGGGGTCGTCGCCAGGCCTTCAATATTCAACGCCCCCGCTGCCTTCGGAGGCAGCCGGGCTGCTGCCGCCAGGTTGAAACGCTGCAGCCGCGCGTCGGCGCAAAGGTCCTCGAGCAGCCGGGCATAAGGACGGCCGGTTGGGCTGAGGCGAACAACGCCGTCCTGTTCGAGCACGCGTGTGGCAAAGAATCGCCGGCGGCTGGGACGGTCCTTGCCGCTGGCATTGCGGCCATGAGACGTGATCCAAAAG
Organism: uncultured Verrucomicrobiota bacterium; assembly: GCA_964625855.1. Lineage (GTDB taxonomy): Bacteria > Verrucomicrobiota > Verrucomicrobiia > Limisphaerales > UBA8199 > JAPLUA01. The sequence goes on from CAZVFC010000021.1 coordinate 84,846, forward strand.
ACCCGTTCGCCGCTCTGGGCCGCTCCCTCGATATCCGCCTCCGGTTCTTTGGGATCGGCTTGCAGGAAGGCGGAGAGGTCCAGCGAATACCGGGGCGCGCCTCCTCCATCCCACTGATAGACACGGATGACATTATCCTCATCATCGGCCACCGCGAAGGTCCGGGCATCCAGCCAGACGGCCGCCGAGGCGTCACAGAGCCCGGAGTAAACCCGCGCGGGCTGGTCCGCGCGCGCGCCGGCCAGGCCCAGCGTCAAGAAACCGATCGCGGCCAAACAGCGGCGCAACGAATGCGAGTCCAGGGAAACGTTCACACGGTCGCGGCGCACAAGCCCGTTCAGACGGGCTTTGGCGGTATGCCCTCCTCGTCGGTCTCCGTGTCGGATAATTCCGGGACCGGACATTCCAGGCGTCCGGACCCGGTCAAACCCGGGATCAAGGCAGGGTCAAATCCATCCCGCTTCGGCGGCCAAAACAGACCCAGGCTGCGCGGTGGCATGCGCCGATGCCGCGGCAGACGGCCATTCAGCAAAGTGACGCCATCGGCGTATTTCGCCGCGCCGCATTGTCGCAGCTCGAAAATCTGGACGAGGTCTCTGAACCAGTTCGGATAGCGGTCGGTGAACTTGAGCTCCAGGACCACCGCGTTGCCCCAAACCAACAACGGCTTCATCATCTGCGTCGAAAGATGGCCGGTCGGATTGGGTTCGGACATCACCTGGCGGTCCATCGTGACCCGGGCGGAGTTATCAGTCTTGGGCAGATACGCCTCGCGCAGGTAGGCGATGTGCATCTTGGGCATGGCTTGCATCTGCTGTGCCATCCAGCAGAAGTCGTGCAGCGCCTGCTGGTGCTTGGCGTGGCGCGCCATCACCAGCTCCGACGGCGGCAATTGCCCCCGCAAGATCATCCTGATGGCCTCCCGCCGGACTCCGACCCGTTGTTTCTGGATGCAATTGTTCATCCGCCGTTTGATTTCCAGGAACACCGGCGTGGCCGCATCCTCATTGTAATAACGAATGCGCAACTTGAACCGGTTCTTATTGCCGTTGATCGTGTCCCAGTAGGTCGTCATCCGGTCCGAGTCTATGTAGAGCGAGTGTACTGGGTAGGACAGATTAGACTTGCCAACGCCGTTCTCGTCCAGCTCCAGAAACGAGCGCACATAGTGCCGGATCTGCTGGGCCTTGTGTTCCGAGATGACGTACTTCAACTCGAAGCGCGAGGCCTGCATTCTATCGCCGCTCATGGCTTCTTCCTGCTGCTTATTGAGCGCGCACGCGATAGAACCGCGGTGCGGTGGGCACGCTCGCGTTGGTGAGGGTGACGGTCGCCCCGGTGGCAACCACGGCCGGGGGCAGCGGGACCCAGGAGCTCGAAGCTGGGGCATCCCGATATTCGAGGGTGTAAGCGCGACCCGACGACGCCGAAACGGTTAGAATCGCGCTCGAGCCGTTCAGGGCTAGGCGAAGGATGGTCGGCGGCGAGACGGTGTTGGCCACACCGGCGGTCGGCGTAGCGCCGAACCAGTTCGTAGGATCGTTGCCATAAGCCGGCCGATCGCGCCGCTGCAGCGAAGCGCCGTTGCCGTCAGCTTCGGAGGGCCAGGGCGCTGCCTCACCGTAGGTGAGCTTATCCCGCAGTACGTAGGGTACCGTGATGGTGGCACCCACCACATCCGGCTTGTCCGGCGAGAGCAGCTTGATGGACTCGCCACTGTTGCTCAACTTGCCGCTGTAGGGCCCATAAAAGTTCACGCCGGCAGGAATGCCGTATTGGGCGCGAACCGTGGCCACTTGCTCAGCGTTGGTAGATGGGTCGAACCCCACCACCAAGAGCAGACCGTTCGCCGGGAGTACCGTGCCTTGGGGAAAATCATAATCAATGCCGTCGCGAATCCGCCAGGTGTTGGTGAGGGCGGAGGCGCCGTACCCCGGCTCATTGGTGTAGGTGCAATAGAGCGCCACCGGTTCGGAGGTGACGTTCTCCAGCTCGATGAATTCCTCGAGCGTGCCGGGCGGGTTATACATCACCTCGGCGAAGACTACCGGCCCTACAAAAGGGGCGGCATTGACGACCCGGGGCGTCCTGGCGCTCTGGAGCACGAAGTGCTCCTCGTCCTGGCTGTTGAGGTAACGGCCGAAGGACATGCCGCCGGGCGATGCGCCGAACTCGAATCCATGGTAGAAACCGCTGAGCACCCCAGCCGCGTCGGCGGCGAACACATACGCGCCCTCGCCGTACTCGGAGAAACCAAATCCGTCGCCCGCCCCAAACTGCGACTCATCGAACAGCAGGAAGCCGTTGCCGGACACAATAGTGTCGTTGGGGATGCGATACTTCTTTGGAGTCTGAATATCGTCGGTCAAGAACCAGCCGCCGATGTTGACGTTGGTGGGGGCCAGGTTCACCAGCTCGATCCAATCGCCATCACTGCCGGTGGGGTGCGAGAGCAATTCGTTGACGCGCACCGGTTGCGCGCCGGTTGGTAACGGATCATCCTGGCCGGGCGAGCCGTTGACGCCGCTGCTGGCCCGCCAGCTTTCGGCTAGGCCCCACGCAGACGAAGCAGCCCGGTCGCTTACAATCACCAGCGAGAAGCCCGCACCATCCGTAGCCGGATACCACGTGTCTCTGTAGTCGAAATCAAGGATCGTCCCGCCCGCTCCATCCACGAGCTGCAACTGCTCGCCGCCATTATTGAGGGCTCCGCTATACTGCCCTGCGACGGGCAGGCCCGCGCCGTAAAGAGCGTTAAACGCTGCCTGGTTGCAGACCACCAACACGCAGTCACCCGGGGTCAGCGTGGTAATGGTCCCGGCCGAGAAGTTGAAAGTGATGCCGGCAGTGAAGCGCACGTTGCTCAGGTTGAGCGTGGCAGTGGTTGAAATATTCTTCAGCTCGACAAACTCGAATTGCTGCTCATCGAGGTTGATGGAGGAGTCCCCGGCGGGGTTGTACATGAGCTCCGTGATGCGCAGATACTGCTGGGCGGGCGATTGCGCCAAGGTGGAACCGGCCAACAGGCAGACCGCCAGATTGAGCGCCTGAAGCAACACGTTGCCCGGTTCATGCTGAAGAATCTGAGTACGCATGATTCTAGTTTTGTGTTTTAAGACAATGGATCAGCGAATTCAATGCCATTCTTTGCGAAATGCAGAAAATTTCCCGCGGTTCCCAGTTTCCTGGCGACCGGACCGGGCTCGACGGGACCACAACTGGAACAAGTTGTTCCATGAGGGGTCGTCTGGAATCCACCCAGCACACGTTCGGCTGTCAGCCAGGGCATATCCGACCTGGAACCCGAGAACAGGATTACAGGATAACTTCCGTCACCGCTTCGGGGCTGTAATCATGCGCCTGCCGCCCCGGCGCAAAATCCGGGGAAGCCTTGAGGGCCTGGCGGCGTCGCCGGGATTCAGGCGGCGCCCACTAGGTCGTTTTGCCGCGTCAGAACAGGTTGTTCACCAAAATGCCCATGATGCTTAGCGGTCCTTGGTCTTCCAATCCTTCGGTGGCCTTGTCAAGCTTCTGCAAAGACATCTTGGCATTCTTGTAGAATTCTTCTTCGTTGACGAGTTTGCCAACCGTGCCCTGGCCCTGGTTTACCTTCTGCAGGATTTCCTTCAGGTTGGTCATGGAAGCGGTGGTCTCACGATACAAGGTCTCGTCCTTCAACAGCTTGCCGACCGTGCCTTCGCCGGCGTTAACCTGATCCACGATCTTGCGCGCGTCAGCCACGGCCAGCTTGATTTCGGCGGCAGTATCCTGCACGTTGGTGACGGTGGTGAGCGCGGAGTTGTAGAGCGCGTCGTCTTTGATCAACTTGCCCAGGGTGCCTTTGCCTTGCGCGATTTGGGTCGAGACGTCGTGGGTAATGGCCTGCAAATTCGAGATCGTGGCCGTGATCGGCCCTTTGTTCGCCTCCACCATGTCAATGATCGGCCCAACCAACTGATCAATCTTCACCCCGGTGAAGCTCTTGGTGAGACTTTCGACGCCGCTGGCGACATTGTCTAACTTCTGCATCATGGCGCTGAGATCGGGCTGTTCGAGGCTGCCGAGCAAGGCGTCATCCTTGATGGCGGGCGAGCTCGGCTTGCCAAAGTCAATCGCGACGAAGTTCTGCCCCAGCAACCCGGTGAACTTGATCGTGGCGATGCTGTCGGTCTTCACCCCGGCGTCCTTGCGCACCTTCATGGTCACGCGCACCTTGTTGTTGGTCTCGTCGAGTCGGATTCGCTCCACGCGGCCAATTTCAACCCCGGCCATTTTGACGCGGTCGCCTTCTTTGAGTTCCTGGGCGCTGTTGAACAGGGCGTGCACCCGATAGCCGGGCCGGAAGAGTTCGATACCACCGACCATTTCGAGGATGATGGCAGCCGCAACCACCGCCAGAGCCACGAATAGCCCGAGGCGGGTTTCAAGAGTGTTCTTCATACTGTATCCTTTGGTTAAAGTCGTTTGAAATCGGCCTGGAGGAATTGTTGAACGAGCGGATCGGGGTGGCGCCTGACCTCCTCAGGCGTGCCGACCGTGAGAAGCCGGCCCTGGTTGATAACGGCGATGCGGTCGGCGACTCCGAAGGCCAGGCCGCGATCGTGCGAGACGACCAGGGAGGTCACCTGGATGCGTTGGTTGAGGTGAACGATTTCCTCGGCGATGACCACGGAGGACAGGGGATCGAGCTCGCTGGTCGGCTCGTCATACAGGATCAATTGCGGCTCGATCACCAGCGCGCGGGCGATGGCGACGCGCTTCTTCATGCCGCCCGACAGGTCGCTCGGCATCTTGTCTTCGGTGCCTTTGAGGCCGACCACCTCCAGCTTGTCGGCCACGATGCGCGCAATTTCCTCCGATGGTTTGAGGCGGTGCTCGGCGAGGTAGAGCCCCACATTTTCGCCGACGGTCAGGGAATTGAGCAGGGCACCCGACTGAAAGACCATGGCCATGCGGTAATGGCTCATGACCTCAGGCGACTGCACGGACTGGCCGGCGATGAGGATTTCGCCGGCGTCCGGCTGTTCCAGGCCGATGAGGTGCTTGAGCAGGACGGTCTTGCCGCTGCCGCTGGGGCCCATGATGACGAAGATTTCGCCCGGCTGGACCTCGAAGTCGAGGCCGGCCAGAACCTCCTGGCCGTCGTAGCTCTTGCGCAAGCCGCGCACCTGGACACTGACGCCCTGAAAATGGGGAGAGGTGTGGGTCATCACTTGAGCAAGATCCGCGTCAGGAGGTAATCACAGATGACGATCAACACAATGGAGTTGACGACGGCTTTAGTAACCGAGCGGCCGATGCCGCGCGGTCCGCCGCGAGTGATCAGTCCCTGGTGGCAGGAGACCACCGCGATGACGAGGGCGAAAATGAAGCTCTTGAACACTCCATTCACGACGTCCCACATGCCAACGGTGTCGCGCAGTCCGGAGAAGAAGGCCGGGAAAGAGATCGCAATTTGGTTGTTGGCCACGGACACCAATCCGCCGCCCAGCCAGCCCACCAGAATGGCGAACGTCACCAACATCGGCAGGGCGATGGCGATGGCCAACAGGCGCGGCAGCACCAGGTAATGGATCGGGTTGATATTCATCGTCCGGAGCGCGTCAATTTCCTGATAGACGCGCATCGAGCCGATCTCCGCGGCCATGGCGGACCCAATGCGGCCGGCAATCAGAATGGACATCATGACCGGGGCCAACTCCTTGCAGATGGAGTAGCCAACCACCCCGCCAACGTAGCTGCCCAAACCCCGCTCGACCAGCAGCGGGCCGGTCTGGAGGGCCATGACCCCGCCGATAAAGAAGGAGAGAATACAGACCATCAGCAAGCTGGCGTTGCCGATTTCGAAAAACTGGTCGAACACCTTCTGCCGCTGGCGCCAGGCGAACGGCAGGGCGAGCGCCGTGCCCCAGAACAGAACCAGCATTTCTCCGACGTTTTGAAACATAGGATGCCCGTTCTCAGTGCCGCCGCTTCAACGGCCGTATGGTTCCTTTCTAAGATTCACACTCGCGTTAAGTTCCAATCATTCGTTATCATGCCGGGTGAAGTTCCTGCGTGCCAATCAATTCTTGAGCGGCAGGTAGAACAGCCGCACGTGACGGCCGTGGTCATCCCGCCGCGTCTGGAATAGTCCGAAGAGCAGCGAGCTTTTCCGCGAGACCGGGGTGGTTTCGCGGCGATAGAGGTTCCACAGCAACGATTGGCTCGCGGTCCCGGTCCGGGGATTGCGCTCGGAACGCCAGACCGACCACAGGTGCGAGTAATCGCGCTCGATGCTCTTATTGTTCGGTACAAAGGACTCCAGCGGCGCCAGGATTTGCAGGCGGTTGTTGCCATTGAAATCGCGCCGGTAGGTGTACAGCGGCCAGCAATCCGCCCGCCGCCGCGCCCGGCCCGTTTCGGTGTTCTTCTCCGTCACATCGGAATAGAGGAAATAGCAGATGCGCGTGCGCCGGCGGTCTGCGGGGTCGGCATGAATGCGGTTGTACTTATAAACCGGCCACAGATAAAACCCGCTTTCCAGATACTTGCTGCGCGCGCGGCTAAACAAGGGAAAAACGCGCGTCGTGGTCTTGCCCGGCCCGCGGGCCACAACGATGAACGGCCACGGCGCCTCCCACTCGCGATACTGCTTCTCGCGGTCGTCAATGAGGGAGAAGAACGGCCAGAGCACGGTCGTGGCATCGCGCTTGGGCGAGCGTAGAAAACTGTAAGCGGGGATTGAGCCTTGCGTCCATTCGGGGTTGTCCGTGCCGATGCCGGTCTTCTGCTGGAAGAATAGAGGCCAGAGCACGAAGAGCTTGTCGTGCCCTCCGACAGTCTGCACGTCGTTGAAGTTGTTGGTCAGGGTAGTGATCTCCTTGTGCTCGCTCCCGACGAGCGGCCAGAATTGCCAGCCGCGTAATGCGTTGCCTCGGCGAAGGTGGAAGAGCGGATACAGGTAGTTGTCCGTCACCACGTCCGCCTTCCGCGACTGGATGTAGAACGGGAACATGACAAAGAAGATCTCGTCTCGGAAGAGGCGGTCCTCCAGGCGGCCGTAAAACGGGAGCACCGCCGTATAGTTTTCGCTCGGGACCGAGGATCGCTGCTGGAAATAGATGGGGAAGAGCGTGAAGCGCTCGCGAGCGCTCTCCTGCTGCGTGGGGCCGCCCGCGAAGCTCAGCAATTGGAAGATGTGTAAGCGGTATTGATCCCCAAAACGGTCGCAGGTGATGAGCGGATAAACAAAGTCATACTCTTCGGAATCGGTGGCCGGGTCTTCCGTGTGCGAGAACAAGGGTGGAATGGCCCAGGTCCGCTGCGTATCCTGCTCCTCGGAATAATAAAACGGGCCCATCGCCTCCGTTCGGCGGCCAGGCGCGAGGGTCAAGTCGAACTCATCAAACAACAGGCCTGCATCAGGTCCGTCAGTGCCGGCCGCGCGAGCAGGCAGGCTCAACACCACGCAGGCCCAGCCCAGCGCCACACGGGACGCAAGTCCCGATCGCACCGAGCTCAGGGCGTAATCAGCAAGATTTGGCCGAAATCTCATGCGAATCGAGCCAAATCGCAGGGTGACAAGAAAACCGAAGTGTGGGCCAGAATGCCTTGCGATAACGTTATCGGGATGGCCTGTCGGGCCGAGAACCCTTTTCTTAACATTGTTGTTGACACCAAACGCCGTTTCATTAAGATTGTCACACTGACTTGAGGTTTTTACCTCGGTTCCTCCCGACCCAGTGTCGATCGTGCATTGTCGGCACTGGGTTGTTCTATGCTTGGACCAGAGCGCGCCAACAGGTTTAGCAGTGCCGGCAGGAAGGTCAATCCTGCGATCATACAAGTTGCCAAACCTAGCGTCATCACACAGCCGAGGCTCTGTATGCCTTGATGTCGCGCCAGCGTCAGGCTGCCGAAACCCGCCATGGAGGTCAACCCGGAGACGAGCACCGCCTTCCCGGTGCTGCGCGCCAGGATGTTGGGAGTCTGCTCCTCGGCAAAGCGGTTGAGGACCTGAATGCCATTGGTCACACCAATGCCGATGACCAGCGGCAGGGTCATGATGTTCGCCGGGTTAAGCGGCACGTCGAGCCACCCCATTAAGCCGCCCAGCCAGAGGGAGCCCACCGCGACCGGCACCAGCGTCAGTAAAACCGAAACCAGGCTGCGAAAATGCAGCAAGACTAGAACGACGATGGCGCCCAGAGAGTACCACGCGGCCTCCTCGTAGCTGCGCTTGAGCAGGTCGGTGTAGTGGTAGAGCTGAACCGGGGTGCCCGTCACGTCGGGGTCCACCCGGACCAACTGCTCCAGGAACTCCCGCTGATTCTCACGGTTCCAGACATCTTTCTTCGGATTGACCATGAGCAGGTACTTGCCGGTCACGCCGATGAAACGGTCACGCAACGCGGGCGGCAGGTCCTCGACGTGCAGCCGGGTGCGGTTGTCCTGCGTTTGCAGGGCATGAAACGTGTCGCGCACGTCGGTAAAGAGCGCCCGCTGGAACTCGGCCAGCTTGACAGAGTTGGAGGCTGCTCGGGCTTGGTCGCCCCGGAATATTTCCTTGCGCAAATCTTCGATTGCCGCGGATAAGGAGCTGAGTTGTCGGCTGAGAATGGGCTCGTCGTTCGTCACCTGCTCCGCGGCCGTCTGGAGGTAGCCGAAGGTCGAGTAGAGCGTCCGGCTCAGTTCGTTGAGATTGACCGGCGCCGGATCGGGCGCTGCAAAGTGGATCGAAGCGATTTCCTGCTGGAGCTCGCCGATCAGCGCGAGCTTGCGGGTCTGGTCCTCCACCAGATACCGGGCCATTGACTCAACGCCGGCCACTGCCGGCAGGTTGGTGAGCTGTTGTTCGAGCGCAACCGCCTGCTCCAGATTCGTGGCGATCACCGCCGCAAAGAGTACCGACTTGGGAGTGGCATTGGTCTGGTTGGGAGCGGCATTGGTCGCGGAGATGAGATCCTTCTCGAACTCCACGGCGGGCAGCCCGGCGCTTTGCATGTTGAGCAGGTTGTAATCGAAATAGACCTTGCCGATCTGCGTGGCCGCCAAGCCGCAGAGCACGAGGGTGACGCCCGCCACCAGCCCGGGTCGCTGCAGCAACAGGTTCTCAATGCGCGCCCGCTTTTCCGTCAGGCCGGCCCGGGCATGGTCTATGACGTTCTGGCGCCCGCGCAGGAGCATCGCCGGCAGCATGGTGATCATCGGGACGAGGCAGATCAGCAGCCCGCCGCCGCAAATGATGCCCATTTCCTGAATGCCTCTGAAGTTGGTCAGTCCCATGGCCAGGAATGCACCGGCGGTGGTGAACGCGCCGGTGAAGATGCCCTGACCGGTGAATACCATGGCTTTGGCCAACGCGGCCTCTTCGCTTTGTCCCCGGCGCAATTCCTCCTCATACCGTGAAATCAGGTGCACGCCGTAATCAATGGCTAGCCCGATCAGGATCGGCACGAAGGTGATCGTGAGAATATTCAGGTGCCCGATCGTGAAGGTGGCAAAGGCCATCGTGTAGGCCAGCCCGACCACCAAACACAGCGTAGCCTTGATCGGCCGGCCTGTCTCCTGATAGCCGTAAATGAAGATCAGCGCGCACAACAGGAGCGACACGATGCTGGCCGCCGTGGTGTCCTTCTGCGACTGGGCCATCTCATCAAGCTCCAACACCGGTTCCCCGGTCAGGCCAACGTTGAGGCCCGGAACCTCGATCTTGGTCTCCGTCACCAACTGGCGGATGCGCGCCACCGCGTCGTTATTCAGCTCCTCGGTGGGGGCCTGCGCCGTCACCAGGTACAACCGCCCGCCGCCGAAGGTCACGTACATCTCCTCCTCCGCCTCCTCCCCCGCATTGAAAAACGCCGTGATTCCCGGCGACGGCGGCGTGCCGGTGCGCCGCAGACTGTCTCTGGCCTGCGTCACAATCCGCTCCAGTGCCGGCAGCGCCTGGACCAAGGACTCGTTTTCCGCGTTGGCTTCCCGCCTGGCGTTGCGAAATTGCGCGCACACCATGTTGAAGAGCGAAACAAGGTTCGTCACATGGCTGAATCGGGTCAGGAACGGCCGGTACTCCTTGAGGGCGGTGGTCAGGCTGGCCAGATCGTCTTCGGGGAAGAACAGCAGGGCCTTGGCGCCCATCATCTTGGGAGTGCCCTTGTAAAAGACGTTTCGAAACAGCTCGGGCTCTGCCTCGAGCTTTGCGCCCAGCCGTTCAACGAACTGGCGGCTTTTCTCGTGATTGTCGCTCTCCACCACCACCACCAGGTCGTCCTGGGTCGGGAACTCCGTCTTGAAGCGCAGGAAGTTTTGGTGATACCGCTTGGTCGCTCCCACCAGATTGCTGCGGCTGGTGTCGAACTCCAGGTAATTGACCGTATAAACGGTGCAGATGACAAACAGCACCAACTGGGGATATAGGAAGAGCCGGCGATGCCGGACAATGGCACCCGCCAGCCCCGCCAAGGCCCGCCCGACAAAGTTATCCTCCCTCAGCCGCTTTACCTTCATCAACCGAGGCGTCTAACCAGGGGGCTCCGCGTTCGAATGGACTTCCTTCACGTCGTCGTGATCCTCCAAGGCCTCAATGAGCTTGTTGAGGGCGGCGACAGCCTGATCGTTCGGCAAGGGTACGGTCAGGTTCGCCAGCGCGGTCACGCCGGCGACAGCGGGCTTGACGCCCTTGGCCTCGAGCTGTTTGTGCACGACCTCGAAATGAGCCGGGTCCGTGATAATCTCATAGCCTTCGGGCTCCGCCTTAAAATCCTCCGCACCCGCCTCCAGTGCCACCTCCATCACCTGGTCTTCGTCGGCGGCGTCGCGCGGGATGATGATTTGCCCTTTGCGGTGGAACAGGCGGGCAACGGAGCCGGAGGTGGCAAGGGTTCCTCCGTTCTTCGTGACGAGGCTCCGGATTTCCGAGGCGGAGCGGTTCCGGTTATCCGTGCTCACTTCCACCAGCAGGGCGACTCCGTGGGGCCCGTAGATCTCGTAAGTAAGGTCCTCAAAGGTGGCCGTTTCCCCGCCGCCCGTCCCCTTCTTGATGGCGCGCTCGATATTGTCGTTGGGCATGTTCGCCGCGCGGCACTTGAGCAGCACCATGCGCAGCCGCGGATTCATCGCCGGATCACCGCCCGCCAGCTTGGCCGCGATGGCGATTTCCTTGGCCAGCTTGGAAAAGATCTTTCCGCGCTTGGCATCCATGGCCCCTTTGAAATGCTTTACTTTTGCCCACTTGCTATGTCCGGACATGCTTTATTCTCTGGTTGCGAGTCCAAGGCTGGCCGTCAGGCGATGAAAACCATCAAGCTCGCCGACTGCCAAGCCCCGACTCAGTTTACTGTCATCTACTCTGCTCGCTCCACATACACGGCCGTGCCGTAGCACAAGACCTCGGTAATACCCGCCGACAGTTCCGTGGCGTCGTAGCGCACTCCAACGACGGCATTGGCGCCCAACTGTCCGGCGTGGGTAAGCATCAGGTTGAACGCGTCCTCCCGGGTCCGCTCGCATAGCGATGTGTAGAGGGAGATGTTCCCCCCGAACAGGCTCTGAATGTTGGCCCCGATGTTGCCGACGATGGACCGCGAGCGGACAATGATGCCGCGCACCACGCCGAAGGCTTTGACCGTCCGGTAGCCCGGCAGTTCAAAGGCCGTCGTCGTCAATGGATGCGTCTGGTTCATTGCCGCTCCAATTGAACACGAGTCCGGGCCGGAGAAAAGGGTTAATTTGGCCGCCGCGCATGTCCACCCTACTCCGCGCTCGACATCTTTCGCCCGGTACAGTTCTCTTTGCCCCGATCTTGACGCGCCACCGTAACACATGAACGTTGAATTGTTAACCAGAGCCAAGTCGCTGGGTTTCTCCGACCGGCAGATTGCCCATCTGACCGGTCGGAGCGAAGACGACATACGCGAAGAGCGGAAGAAGCTTGGTCTCGTGCCCAGTTACCGGCTCGTAGATACGTGCGCCGCCGAGTTCGAGGCCTACACGCCCTATTACTATTCCACCTACGACCGCGGTGACGACGAGGTCCGGCCGGGCGATCGAAAGAAGGTCATGATCCTGGGCGGGGGGCCCAACCGCATCGGGCAGGGCATCGAGTTCGACTATTGCTGCGTCCATGCCGCCTTCGCGCTCAAGCAGGACGGCTTCGAGACCCTGATGGTCAATTCCAACCCCGAGACGGTCTCCACCGACTACGACACGAGCGATAAGCTCTATTTCGAGCCCCTGACCCTCGAGGACGTGCTGCACATCTACGAGCGGGAGAAGTGCTGGGGTGCCATCGCCCAGTTCGGCGGCCAGACACCGCTCAACCTAGCCCTGGGCCTCCAGAAGAACGGCGTCAATATCATCGGCACGTCGCCGCAGAGCATTGAGATCGCGGAGGACCGCAAGCTGTTTGCGGCCATGCTGCGCAAGTTGAACATTCCCCAGCCGCCCAACGGCATCGCGACCTGCGAGGCGGAAGCGCTGGCGGTGGCGAAGAAGCTGGGTTACCCCATCCTGGTCCGACCCAGTTTCGTGCTCGGCGGGCGCGCGATGCAGATTGTCTATTCTGATGCCGAACTGCAGCGCTACATGCGCTATGCCGTGGAGGCCTCGCCCGAACGCCCGGTGCTGGTGGACCAGTTCCTGGAGGATGCTACCGAGGTGGATGTGGATTGTATCGCCGACATCGGCCACTTCGTCTATCCGAACCAGGGCACCATTGTCATCGGCGGCATCCTGGAGCACATCGAGTTTGCCGGCGTGCACTCCGGCGATGCGGCGATGGTCCTGCCGCCGCACACCCTCTCGCAGCGGGTTATCAATCTGATTCGCGAATACACTTACGCCATGGCCCGCGAGTTGAAGGTGATCGGCCTGATGAACGTGCAGTACGCGGTGAAAGGCGACACGGTGTATGTGCTGGAAGTCAATCCGCGCGCCTCGCGCACCGTGCCGTTTGTCAGCAAAGCGGTCGGAGTGCCGCTCGCCAAGCTGGCGGCGCGGGTCATGGCCGGCAAGACCCTCAAGCAGCTTAAGTTCACCCAGGAAGTCTGGCCCGACCATTGGGCGGTTAAGGAATCGGTGTTCCCCTTCAACCGGTTTCATGGCCAGGATATTCTGCTCTCGCCCGAGATGCGCTCCACGGGCGAGGTCATGGGCCTGGACGACGATCTGGGCATCGCCTACGCCAAATCGCAGATGGCGGCTGGCGCGGCGTTGCCCGAGGCCGGGCGCGTCTTCATTAGCGTGAGTGACACGCACAAGGACGAAGCCGTGGAGGTGGCCAGGCAATACGCGGATCTGGGCTTCGAACTGATCGCCACCGGCGGGACTGCCGCCCTGCTGGAAAAGGCCGGGCTAACGGTCCGGCGCATCTGCAAATTGGCCGAGGGCCGGCCCAATGCGGTGGATCTGCTGAAGAACCGGGAGATCCAAATCGTCATCAATGCACCGTCCGGGGCCACCCCGCAGGCCGACGGCGTGAAGATCCGCACTACGGCGGTTTACACCGGCACGCCGATCATGACGACGCTCAGCGGAGCAAAGGCGGCCGCGCTGGGTATTGCGGCCCTGCGCAAGAACGGCTACGATGTCAAGACCTTGCAGGAGTACCACGAACGCGAGTGATCACTTGGACGCCGAATGAGTCCCCTGGCCGGCGCCTATAGTCTCTCCCGTCCCGCGTAACCCGCATCGAGGTCGTGCCAGAACTCGATATCGTCCTCGTCCTGTTCCCAGCATAGGAAGACCTCTTTGCCGGCGATGATTGCGGGGAAGTCAACCAGGCCACGGTCAAGGTCCTTGATCTGAATCTCGCGCCGCTGGAATTCCCGCAGCACGGCTTCCAGGTCGGTCATCGTCCGAACCCAGGCATTCACACCCTGCCCCCCGATATCGCAGCCGGAAGCCAGGAGGTTCCCCAGGCGCTTATCCAGCTTTTCCAGATCTTCCCGCAGGCCGAGAATCTGCTTCAGCCATCCCCGCACTTGGGCCAGCAAAGCCCTCGCCTCTTCGCGGGTGTAGTGTTTCTGAAAACGGTGGGGCATAGCTTGCGCCGGGGAGGCTGGACCGTCCTTACTTGCCGCCGGGCGCTTCAAGCTTCTTCCGGATCTCCGCGTTCGGCTCGACCGATAGCGCCTTGCGCCAGGCCTCGCGGGCCTTGTCCATTTGATGCAGCGCGGCGTAGATGTCACCCAAGTGGTCGTACACCGTCGCGTCCGGCTCCTCGGAGAGTCCGGCGGCTTGCAGGGCGTAGGCCAGCGCCTCCTCGGGCTGGTTTAGCTTGAAGAGCACCCAGGCCAGGCTGTCGAGGTAAGCCGCATTCTTCGGCTCGGCTTTCAGCGCCTTCTCGATGAGTTCCCGCGCCCGTTCGAGCTTCAGGCCGCGTTCCGCCCACATGTAACCCAGATAGTTCATGGCTTCGTCAAAGTCGGGAGCGAGTTCCAGGCATTTCTCAAAATGCTTCTCGGCTTCCTCATAGTCGCCCTTGCGCTCGCAGGTCGCCCCGAGCTGGAAATAGAAGCGCGCATCCAGTTGTTTCGGTTCTGTGGCCTTTGCGATCACTTCGGCGGCGGTATAGTGCTTCAGGGCCTCCGCGTATTCCTTCTGCCGGGTGAGCGCCATCCCCGTCCAGAACTCCAGGGCAAAGCTCGGTTGAAACCGCTTGCGCGCGCTTTCGAGCGTGGCTACCGCCTCGCCGGGCTTGTTGATGTCAATCTGCGCCATCGCCAGGAAGTAATAGGCCGGTTCGAAGCCCGGGCTCAGGACGATCATCTTGCGGAAGTGCTCGACCGCCTCCGCCGGCTGATTGGCCTCGAGCGCGAAGCGGCCCAGAAGATAGTAGGCCTGAGGATTGGTCGGGTCGTCGCGCACGATCGCCTCGAGCTGCTCCGCAGCCAGCTTGTGGTCGCTGTCGCGCAGGTAAATGTCCGCCAAGTTCGCCCGCACCCGCTCGCGGACGCCGGCCGCGTCCGGCAAGCGCTTCAGCAACTCCAGGTAAAGCTGCGCCGCCCGGCCAGAGTCACCCAGCAGGTTGAAGGTATCTGCGAGTTTCAACCGCAGCACCGGATTGTCAGGGTTGAGCTGGTCCGCCCGCTTCAACAGCGCCAGCGCTTTGGCCTTGGTGGCTTCTTTCTGGGAAGGGACACCCACTCCCAGGCTCGCGTAGAGTTCCGCCACGCCGACCAGGAACTCGGCGTCCGCCTTCCGCCGGGCGGCGGCTCCGTCCAGAACCTTCAGCGCTTCCTGCGGTTGCTTGTTGCGCAGGTAATTCAGGAACAGATTCTGGTAGCCGTCGAGGGAGTCCGGTGATCGGAGTATGGCCTGCCGATTGGCGCTGATGGCCTGGTCGGTCTTGCCGAGCTGCGCCTGGATCAACCCCAGGCGCGCGTAGATTTCCCCGGTGGCATTCCCCTCCGCCGCGGCGCGTTCAACGATCTCGAGCGCCTTCTCCGGCTGCTTGAGCCGCAGGAAACGGCGTGAGACCTCTAGGATCAGGTATTCATTGCCCGGGTCGAGCAGCACCGCCTGGAGGTACTGTTCCGAGGCGGCTTGCTGCTCCTCGTTCATCTCATGAATGACCCCGCGCGCATAATGGGCATGGGCCTCGGCCGCCTTTGCCAGCGCTTTCTCTTCGGCCAGCTCGCGTTTGGCCGCCGCAGGGCTCTCCTTATGTCCAGCCGGGGGGCGCGAGGGCAAAGACCGGCACCCAACCACCAGCGCACCGCTGGTGGCAACGATCAGACTCCAGAACCAGTAGCGGCGCAACATAGGGCAGGCGCCGCCCGCTCCGCCACGGGAACGAACGGCAGCCCACAGGAGACTCGGCAGCTTCGCAACCCTTGCGGGTTACTTCTGCCAAGTGCGCTTCTTGTGGCGATGGGCGCGTAGCTTCTTGCGCCGCTTGTGCTTATTAATCTTTGCTTTCCGTCGTTTCTTTAATGAACCCATAAACAGTCTGTGTGTTCGTGCCGGCCGGTTTGAATCCGGGAGCGGTGTGTCCCCGGACCCCGTCTCTGTCTCCCGCGACCCAGCATACCGGCTTAGCTTCCTGTACCCTGCGGGATGTGCCCGCCATCGTCAAGGCGAACTCAATACACGACCTTGTTAAGCGGGTACTCGATAATGCCCTCGGCCCCGGCGGCTTTGAGCGCTGGGATCAGCTCGCGCACGATATGTTCGTCAATGATCGTCTCCACCGCCACCCAGCCTTCCTGGCTCAGGTCGGAGATGGTGGGGTTGCGTAGCGCCGGCAGCGTCCGCAGCAGGTGCGCCAGGTGCTTCCGCGCGATGTTCATCTTCAGTCCAACCTTCGTCTCCGCGTCCAGGGCCCCTTTGAGCAGCATCGCGAGGGTCTCGATCTTCTTCCGCTTCCACGCATCCTTCCAGGACGTGTGATTGGCGACGAGCCGCGGCGTCGAGCTGAGCAGGGTGTCCACGATTCGCAGATGATTGGCGCGCAGGGACGAACCGGTCTCCGTGATGTCCACGATGGCATCCACCAGTTCGTGCGCCTTCATCTCGGTTGCTCCCCAGGAAAACTCCACCTCCGCCTTCACCTTGTGCCGACGCAAATATTTCCTGGTTTCATTGACTAACTCGGTGGCGATGCGTTTACCTCGCAGGTCCTTGACCGACTTGATCGGCGAGTTCTCCGGCACTGCCAGCACCCAGCGGGCCGTCTGCCGCGTCGCTTTGTTAAACTGAAACTCGCCGACCTCGTGCACCTTGGAGCCGTTCTCCTGAATCCAATCATAGCCCGTGATACCGCAATCCAGGAAGCCGTGTTCCACGTAACGGCTGATCTCCTGCGCCCGAATCAAGCGAATCTCGAGCTGTTCGTCGTCAACGTAAGGGATGTAGGACCGGCTGCTGACCGATATATCAAAGCCAGCCTTGGCCATCTTCTCGATGGTGGCTTCCTGCAAGCTGCCTTTGGGCAGCCCAAACCGAAGAACCTGAATCTTCTTCATGATACAGATAACCGTCCAGCACAGGCACGCGAGCACAGCATCGCGAGTTCCTGGCCCGTGCCACCCTTCTCTTCTGCCATAGGCGGGGCCGCAAAGCGATACTTTTCAACCGGGATCGGGGATGAAGCTGTGTCGCGGCCACGGGGCCGGGGCGCTCTTGCGAGCAGGCGCAGGGGGTTAACTGACCGGCTCGACGACCACCAAGACCAGGCCCAGCACCGGAGGCGCCAGTCGTTTGAACGGGGCGTGACTGAGATCAACGATGCGCCCTTGGCGCACCAGTTCCTTCGACGGCCCGCGATCGGTGATCGTGACCAGCACGCTGCGCCGCCGCAAGGCGGGCTCGGTCAGCGTGACGCGCACCCGTGTCCCTAAAGGGTAGAACCAGGATGCCGCAGTGAACTTGTCGGGATTGAACCGCTTGCCGTTGGCCATGAGCTTGCCGCGATGCTCTTCGCCGTACCATGACGCCAGCCCGGGGCGCGCCGCGCCTTGCGTCCGCGGAGTGGCCAGACCGACGACGAACAGTGCCGCGCAAAGCAACAACGCCTTGGGCCAGGCGCGCGTCGGGCCGGCGCGCGGAGCACGCCCCAGTGCGCCGCGTCGCCAGAAAGAAACGCGGGCATCGCGTGATAAGCGAACCAGCCTCAGCCGATTCGCCGCGGTCAGCGTGAAGCGATGTCTTTGCAGGCATTGGGTCACTCTACCACACTAACCGGCCGGCCGGGGCTTCGGCTATGGGGTATTCACCCCATGGGCGCGGCTAGAGCTTGTAGCCAATCTGGCGGAGGAAGTTCTTGCGCCAGGCAATATCGGGCTCGGCTTCGACGCCCTTGGGCGGGAAACCATCCACGACGCCCACGATGCCGCGTCCCTGCGTGGTCTCGGCAACGAGCACCTGCGTTGGGTTGGCGCTGGCGCAGAAGACCCGGCAGACCTCCGGCACCATCTTGATGGCATTGACCACGTTGACGGGGTAGAAACCCTCGGCGAGAAAGACGATGAAACTGTGTCCGGCGGCAATCGCCAGGGCGTTCTTGCGGGCCAGCTCGATCATGGCCGCGTCGGTGCCGGTCCAGCGCACCAGGCATTTGCCCGAAGCCTCGCAGAAGGCCAGCCCAAACTTGATGCCGGGCACCGCGCTTACCAGCGCTTCGTGAATGTCCTCGACGGACTTGATGAAATGGGTCTGGCCGAGGATGAAGTTGATCGGCTCAGGCTTCTCGATTTGGATGGCGGCAAGTTTGATGTCCATAGCAGCCGGATGGTTGCGCGGCTGGGACAGCCGGTCAAGCTTACGGGTTGGGGGCCTTGCGCTGCTTCATCATCTTCTCAATCATCTCGCGCTGCTCGGGCGTCATATTCTTCAGCGCTTCCTGCATTCGCTCCTGCGCTGCGCTCAGTTTCTTGTTGGCCTCGTCGGCCTGCGGGCCGGTCATGCCGCCGATCATGTCCATCAAGCCACCCTCTGACTTGGTGTACCCTGCGGGAATCTCAAAGGTCGAGGCCGGGATGGATTTCTTGTCAACTTTCACAACCTCCATCGTAATCTTGGTGCCGTCCGGGGTTGTGTTGATGGATTTCAGCGGCAGGCCGTCGGCGTCGGCTTCTTTCAGCGCTTTGGCCAAAGCCTCCTCGCCACCCTTTTTGCCCGGACGAGCCTGCATTCTGGCGAATGTTGCGTAATCCAGCAGATCTTTGGCGGTCCACATCTCTGTGGTCATGCCCTTCCCTTCGCCAGCGGCTTGTTCCTGGACCAGCACGTGTTGGGTCTTGTAGCCGAGAATGGTCTCCTGGCCGAGCTTCTGGACGGTGTATTTGCGGGTATCGGCCTGCTGACTGGCCATTTCCCTTATCTTGGTCAGGTCAATCTCCGTGTAAGTCTTCTTGGCGTCGTTAATGTGATACACCAGGTTGGGACTGTCCGTCTTCTGCAGCACCACCATTTTCATGCCCATCTCCCCCATCTGCATGTTCATTTCGCAGCGGGCACCGGGCTTGCCAACCGCGGCAACCATGGTGCCGCTGCCGCCGAACTCGCTGTTTTTACCCGTGGAAGCCACTTTCATCTCCAGGACGCCTTCGAACTGGCCAAACGCCGGCCCAGCCGCCAGAAACAGCGCAAACAGGGTAGGACTGATTCTCTTATGCATAGTTAATCCTCAATCGTCTTTAGTGCTTATCAAACCTTGTGTGCCAAGGTGCTTTCGCTCCCATACCTATCTCACAAACCGCTCCAGGCACAAGGAGAATCCCGGTAACTCAGCTTATCCAAGCAATGCCTTCGCCTTTGCCAATGCCTCGTCCAGCTTGGTCGCATCCTTGCCGCCGCCGCGGGCGTTGTCCGGGCGGCCCCCGCCCTTGCCGCCGACCATGGGGGCAATGGCCTGAATGATCTTGCCCGCCTGGACGTGCTTCGTGAGTTCGGGCGCAACCGTGGCTACCAGCGCCACCGCGTTGTTCGCCGTGCCACCCAGCACCACCACACCCTTGAACTGGCCCTTCAGCGCGTCCGCGATGGATTGCAGGAAATCGCCATCGGCAGCGCCCAGATTTTCCACGATGGCGGGGGTCGAGCCGATGGTCTGGGCCCTGGCCGCCAGGCCGCGCGCGATTTCGGCGGCCTGTTTCTGCTGCATGGCCTTGAGCTGCTTCTCCAAGTCCTTCTGCTGGGCGAGCAGCGACTCGATCTTCTTCTCTAGCTCGCCCACCGGCGAGTTGACCTTGCCAGCAACGGTCTTGATGAGCTGCAGCTCCTCGTTCGCCCGCCGGTAAGCCTCCAGGCCGGAGATGGCTTCGATGCGCCGGATGCCGGCTGCAATGGCTGACTCGGCGGCAATGCGAAACAGGCCGATTTCACCCGTGGCCCGCGTGTGCGTGCCGCCGCAAAGCTCCATCCAGTAGCCGTCCAAAGCGGCGGGCTTGCCGCCGATCTGCACAACGCGCACCGCGTCGCCGTATTTCTCGCCGAAGAACTGCATGATGTCCTTGCGGCTCTTGATGTCGCCGTATTTGGCCTCGGTCCAGGTGACCGGGGCATTTTCGAGAATGCGCTCGTTGACGAGGCGCTCGACATCGGCCACTTGCTGCGGGGTGAGCGGCGCGCTGCTGAAGTCGAAGGTGAGCTTCTCCGGCCCCACGTAGGAGCCCTTCTGCGTGGCCTCCCGGCTGACGACTTCGTGCAACGCCCAGTGCAGCAGATGGGTGACCGTGTGGTGGCGCTGGATGGCCTCGCGGCGAGGGCGATCCACCGAAAGCTGGACCTGAGTTCCGGCGGCAGGCGCATCTTTGTCTGCGAGGAAATGCAGCCACGCGTCGCCGGCCTTCTGGGTGTTGTTGATGGTCCAGAGTTCGCCACCGCCGCTCATCTCGCCAGTATCGCCAACCTGCCCGCCCATCTCCGCATAGAGCGGCGAGGTGTCGAGGATCACGGCGGTCTTGTCCTTCACGCCGACAACTTCGAGCACCTTGGCGGGCGCCTCCAGCTTGTCGTAGCCGACGAACTGGGTGGGTGTAGTAGTCTCGACCTGGGAGAGTTCAATCACTTGCTTCTTCTGGGCGGCGCGGGCGCGGGCTTTCTGCTCGTCCATCAGCTTGTTGAAGCCGGCGACATCCACGGTGAAGCCGCGCTCGCGGGCCATGAGTTCGGTGAGGTCGAGCGGGAAGCCCTGCTCGTCGTATAGACGGAACGCGAACGCGCCGGAGATTTGGGGAGCGCGCCCGCCCCGGGCGCTGTTTCCCGCGCCCTCGCGGGAAATCGGCTGCGCCTGCTCTACATCCGGCGTCCATAACCACGGGTAATTGTCAGTCACCGCCACGACCCCACTCTCCCACGGGTTGCGGCAGATATAATGAAACTTCTCCTCCAGATCGGCGTCGCCCCGGATTAAGCGGTCGAATGACTCTTCCTCCCAAACATGCACCCCCGTTACCTTGGCGGCCTTGTTTATACGGTGAGCGGTGGTGGATTTGATACCCTGAAGAATGTCGCGCAATGACCAGAAGACGGGCGCGCCGTGCGTATCTTGCTGTCGTATTTGCGGCTCGAACAGGAGGTGAACGTGGTCCGGCATCACGCACGCAGCGAAGAGTTGGCACTGATGATGGTGGTGCGCGTAAAGTATGCTCTCCAAGACCAGATCACGTTCCGCTGGAGTGAGTTGTCGGTGCTCGCGGGTCGAAAAGGAGACCATGTACTTCCCCCAGGGACGCTCGAAGTGGGGGAGCCGACGTTTCGAGTACTTCGCCCCCGAAGTGCCGACCGCGATGGCGCGGTCGGCAGCGCCCGTGGCGGGCGCGGTCCCCAACAAACTGGCAACCTCGTCCTCGAACAGCGCGAGTCCGCGATCCAGTGTCTTGTTAAACGCCTCCTCTTCCCTCTGGATGACTTCCTCGATCTGGTCTTGCTTGGCGCGGAGTTCGGGGAAGACGTGGCCCATCGTGTCGGTCAGGACGGCGACCAGCTTGTAGAAGAACGGCTCGTGGAATCCTAGCGAGCGGCCGTAGCGCACGGCACGGCGGAGGATGCGCCGCAGGACGTAGTTGCGGTCCGTGTTGCCGGGCTGAATGCCGTCGGCGATCGCGAAGCTCAGGGTGCGGATGTGATCGGCAATGACCCGGAAGGCGATGTCTAGCTTCTCTTGCTCAGTCGAAGCCGCAGCGCCGGCTGCCGGCAAGGTGGAGCCGTATTTCTTGCCGCTGAGCTTCTCGATCTTGTCGAAGATGGGGCGAAAGATGTCCGTCTCGTAGTTCGAGATGACCCGGGTGAAGTCGGTGAAGTTCTTCGTGTTCTGAATGATGCCGGTGACGCGCTCGAAGCCCATACCGGTGTCCACATGCCGAGCCGGCAGGGGTGAAAACGTGCCGTCGGGGTTGGCGTTGAACTGGATAAAGACCAGGTTCCAGATTTCGATGCACCGGGGGGTGCCAGCGTTGACGACGCGGCCTTGGGTGTTGCCCCGCGGCGTGAGATCAACATGGATTTCGCTGCACGGTCCGCACGGACCGGTGTCCCCCATCATCCAGAAATTGTCCTTCTTGCCACCATTGACGATGTGGACCTTGGGATCGAGACCCGCCCTCCGAAACTTCTCGGCCCACACGTCATAAGCCTCCTGGTCGAACTCGCTAGGGTCGCCTTTGGCTTTATCGGGCGAATAGACGGTGGCGTAGAGGCGGTTCTTGGGGAACTTCCAGACTTCGGTGACGAGTTCCCAGGCCCAATCAATGGCTTCCTTTTTGAAGTAATCGCCGAAGGACCAGTTGCCGAGCATCTCGAAGAAGGTGTGGTGGTAGGTGTCGAGGCCAACATCTTCGAGGTCGTTGTGCTTGCCGCCGGCGCGGATGCATTTCTGGGTGTCGGAGGCGCGGGTGTCGCTGCCGGGGACGGCGCCAGCCCAGCGGGAGACGTCCGCGGCGCGCTGGCCCAGGAAGATGGGCACGAACTGGTTCATGCCGGCATTGGTGAAGAGCAGGTTGGGCGAGTCGGGCATCAGGCTCGAAGACGGCACGATGGTGTGGCCCTTCGATTTGAAGAAGTCCAGGAACGACTGCCGTATTTCTGCGCTGGTCATAAGGGCGCATATTTAACCGCAAAGAACGCAAGGAACGCAAAGAGTTTCGTGATTCCCGGCTCCCTGCCCCTGCCGGGCTTGTCACTGACAAGCAAGGCTTTCCGGTCTCGCGCACTCTGCCCCTTGCGGCGGCTGCGGACCTCCTTAGCCTCCCATCCGTGTGCGCGCGGTCACGCGAAAGGATTGAAGACCTTCGCCCCTGCCCGCTGGAAATCCTGGATATTGCGCGTGACGACGGTAAGACCATGCGCCAGAGCGGTAGCGGCGATCATCCCATCTAGCAGTGGCAGAAGGCGCCCTTCGCGCCTCGACTCGACGACCAGTTCAGCCCAGCGACGACTGACCGCGGCATCCCAGGGCAGGCAATCAATTGTCTCCACCACGTCTGCAAACCATCGTTCCAGTTGCGTCCGCTTGCGACCGGGCGGGAGCGTGAGAATACCGATACGCAGTTCGCCGAGAATGATGGAGTCCACGACCAAATCGCCTTCGTGGGCACTCAACCAACTCACCACGTTGGCATCAGGGGCCGGGCGGGTCGGCTCGCTGAGCACGTTCACATCCACGAGGTAGGTCATCCCAGTGGCGGCACTTTGATGTGGTCGGTCGTTTCGGTCCAGTCCATGGGCTTGAACCAGCCCTTGACCGGACAGGCCAAAAGCAGCTTAACCAAGCCCTCATTTCGGGGGCGCTGCTTTCGCTTCAGGCGGTATTCGCCGCAGTCAATCCGCTCGACCTCGAACGTCTGCCCGGGCTTGACGCCATCCTGCTGCCGGATCTCGGCGGGCAGAACCACCTGCCCTTTACTCGACACCGTAGTTGTCATACGTGGTAAGATACTGTCTTACCCAGCCCCCCGTCAAGCCTGGCGACACGGAACACCGATCACCCCGCTGCTTTCCGCTCTTGCCCTGATTCCCGCTTTCTGCTTTCAGCGTCTCAGCGTCTCAGCGTTTCAGCCTTTCCCCCTTCCCATTTCTGCTTTCTGCTTTGAGAAGGCGGCCGTTTTGTGCAATCAACGCGACATGGCGAAGTTGAAGAAGAATACGGCGGCAGCGGCGCTGTACGAGCTGGAAGACCTGGCGGGGGTCGCGACCCAAAGGAATCAGCGCGGCATCTGATGGCCCGCCAGTGCGGGAGCGGAAGGCAAAAAGTGAGGCGTCGATCTGGTGCGGATTCAGGTCAACCTGGGCGTCGGCAAGGGTGGCGGCGAGTTTCTGAACGCTGTCGGATGGGCAGCGTTTAGTCAGCTCGTGTGCGAAATACGTCGCATGGAATCTCGGTATTGCAGCCTCTTGCACGCGGATTCATGGTGTACCTGCCTCTGGTGGGTTCTGCAACGAGAAAGGGCGGCGTGGTGGCTGAGACCGGCCCGCGCGGTCCGGCTCCCACCCGAGGGAAACGCCCTTCCGCACAATGTCAACGCAAATCGCTTCAGAATTTCTGTTGGGAAAAGCAGGCAGCGGGAGAGGTTTAAAGTCTGGAGTCTAAAGTCTAAAGTCGGGCTGGAGGTGGATGTAAAAGTGGTTCAATATCAGATAGTTAAGTGTTCCATTCCCCGGTATTCCCTGCCGTGGTGGTGGTTTTTGGTATGTATTAGATAAGTCGTGTAAATACAACATGTTACGCCAATAGACATCCAGGAGGCGTGGAAAGTTATCTACGGTGTGTGTCGGGTGTGTGTCGGGCGTGTATGCGGTGTGTCTCCCTTGGGACCCCTTGGCGCGGCCTGCTCCAGAGCATTGTCAACCCACATCGCTCCGGGTTTGGTCCGCAAGCCCGTGCTCGCCGCCGAGTGGCCCTGCACGAGGCGGAAGGCAGGATGGAAGACGCCGTCTAACACGTCCCTGCCGACCGTTATGCCTTCAAGCCCTTGAGGTCGGCGGTGAGCTTCTCGTTGGCACGCATCATCTCCTCCCAGGTGACCACCCCGTTCTTGTAGGCGGCCATGCGGCCGAGGATGGTGGTGAGGTTGCTGCGGACACTGGGGGCCACGGTCGGATTGGCGTACTCGCCCTTGGTGATGCTGTCGTGGAAGGTCGCGATGTTGGTCACCACGCCGTCGCTGTAAAGGTTGCCTACCTTGCCGTCGGCGTGGAACTCCTTGGCCTTGACGGTGACGTTGCCGAAGTAATGGGTGTCGGCAGTGCCTTTGAGCCCATAGGCGCGGCACATGATGTCGTCGTAGCCGAAGCCCGATTGGTGCGAGTTGAAGCTGAGCACGAGGTCGTTGGGGAAGTAATAAATGACGGCGAAGTGGTCCCAGCAGTTGCCGACGAACTCGCGTTTGCGGCCGCCGGTGCCGTAGGCCCGGATCGGCTCGGCGTCGAGCATCCAGCAGGCGACATCCAGCGCGTGGATGTTCTGCTCGGTGATGATGTCGCCGGAAAGCACGCGGTCCACGCCCCAGGCGCGCAGGCGGACTTCCGGGTTGTTCGGGTCCGCGCGCAGAATCTTGTCCATGTGGTCCCACGTGGCGCCGCATTGATAATTGGCCTCGACGGAAACGAGCTTGCCGATCTCGCCTTCGTGAACGGCCTTGACGGCCTCCTGATAGAGCTTGTTGGCGCGGGTCTGGAAGTCCACGAGGAAGCAGAGCTTCTTCGTGGTGGCCTTCTTGCCGCTGTCGCCAATGCTCAGACAACCGGGCACATCCACGGCAATCGGCTTGGCCACATAGACGTGCTTGCCGGCGTCCACCGCGGCGGCGGCTTGCTCGGGATGGAAGTAAGGCGGGCTTTCGATGACCACCGCGTCGAGTTTCTGTTCGAGCAGTCTGCGGTAGCCAGCCAGCCCGGCATAGCGGTTGGCGGCCGGCACATTGAGCTTCTCGCCCGCCTCGTTCGCGTAATCCTGGAAGTAGTCCGCCACCGCGACGAAGTTATAGCCGCTGTGCTTCTGGAAGAGGTTGGCGATCCACTTGCCGCGACCGCCGCAGCCGATGAGGCCGAGGTTGATCTTCGAGTTGGCCTCGGCGCCGTGCAGCCAACCGGGTTGTGCGACCGTGAAGGCGACTACCGAGGCGCCCGTCCCGGCGATAAAGCGGCGGCGCGTTATGGGAGGGGTGTTGCTGCGTGAATGCTCGTGCTTGGGTGTATTCATTGTCGTTCCTGCAGGTTAAAGGTGATTGTCAGAACTGCATCGCATCGAATCAATTTGCCGCCCCGCTGTCAACCGTGCGTTAAGCTGCGTCCGCGGGGCTGAAGTCTCTGTGGGCGGTGCGCGCATGCGGCGCCGCCAGTGAGTGTCCTGCTACCGGTCTGTCTTCAAGAGCGAGGCCATTTCCCGCGCCAGCAAGCGGGTGAACATTTCCTGACCGGCCTGGTTGAGGTGCGCGCCGGGGGAGAAGAAGACACTGGGCAACGTGGGAGGGAGGTTGGTTAAGATCGCGTCGGCTCGGATACAGGTGTTCCACTGTCGCAGCAAGTCGTCGCGCTGTTGGCGTGCACCGGGGGAAGGGGTATTGGCCATCGCCGGCGTCAGCCCAATGAACAGTCTTGCCCCTGGCGGCATGTTCGCTCGAAACGCGCGGCTCTTTTGTTCCTGTGCCGGTGCCAGAACGTAGCGGGCGGCGGGCGGTTCGGCGCCCTTTGGCCGCCGCGGCGGCACAGCCGTGCCGAACGTCGGCAGACTCCCACGATGCGCCGTCAGGTAGGCCTCGATTTCAGAGGAGAAGCCGAAGAAATGGGCTCCGCTGCCTCTCAGCGGCGTGGCCAGGCAGTGGCTCAGCAGATGACGGCGCAGGATTCTCGCTCCCAACCAATCGGCACCCAGCCCAGCGTCGTTGGCGCCGGCGCCGCCCCCTTTCTTTGAATGGACCCGGCGCCAAATTGCCGCGCCGTCCTCGGTTTCGCTTGTCCCAGTCAGCTTGGAAGGCGTCATCAGGAGCACCACCGTGCGGACGTGGTTTGGATGCGCCTTTGCATAGTCGGAGACCAGCTCAGCATACACGTCCATGCCCAGCCAAATGTAAAGCGCCAGGCTCAGGACTTGCGGCTGGCCGGGAAGCTGCCGTGACAATTCCCGCGCATCCACTCCCGCCAGGCAGGTGGAGTCACCGGCGATGATAATCTCCGCCGGCTCGGGGTCGTGGCAGGCAGCCGATTGATGAGCCAGCACGGTTAGTTCGGGGTCCCAGGCTACGGCTGGAGCCGGCAACAGCCCCAGATGGCCGGCGGCCTTGAGCAGCACCGCCAGGCCGGCGATGACCACCAGAGTGGGCACGAGCGCGCGCGCCCAATCACGCGGCCGGAGTTGATAATCGTGGCTCCTCATGCAGGCTCAGAATTGGAAGTAGATGAATGGGGAGGCCTCGGGCTCCCAAAACGCGACGATGGCCAGGACCATTGCCCCTTGCAGCGCCGCTCGCGTCCACCGGGGCAATCCGAGCGCGGCGTTCAGGTTGCCAGATCGCCATTGCCAGAGTTGCATCGCCACTAATGGGGCGGCCAGGACCACCAGGTTCTTGACATACGGAAACCACCAGCCGGGCACCGACAGGTTCCACAATGCGCCGCTGAATGCCATCACCTGGTCAATGGAAACGGCACGGAACAACATCCAGCCGTAAAGCACAAACGCCTGCGTTGCCAGCCAGCGGAGCCAGGCCGGGCAGCGCGCCGGATGCCCGCGACTGCGCTGCTCCCACCACCGATTGGCCATTAGCCCCGACCCGTGCCAAAGGCCCCAGAGAACGAAGGTCAGGGACGCCCCATGCCAAAGCCCCCCCAGCAGCATAGTGATGCCCAGGTTCAAGTAAGTGCGCGCCTGGCCTTCACGGCTTCCCCCCAGGGGCACGTAGAGATAATCGCGCAACCACGTCGAAAGACTGATATGCCAGCGCCGCCAGAAATCCCGGAGGCTGGTCGCGGAGTAAGGCAGATTGAAGTTGAGCATCAAGTTGAATCCCAGCAGCTTCGCAACGCCGCAGGCGATGTCGCAGTAGCCGGAGAAGTCGCAGTAGATCTGAAGGCCGAAGGCGATCGTGCCCAGCACCACCATTGGTCCCGAGGTGGTCGGCTGTTGGTAAACCAGTTCGACGAGCGGTGCCAGGTTGTCAGCCAGAACGACTTTCTTGAACATGCCCCAGATCGCCAGCCAGATTCCCTGCTCCAGGTCTGCGAAGGTAATCGTCAGCCGGCGGCAGAATTGCGGCAGGAGACGCGCGCCCCGCTCGATCGGGCCGGCGACCAACTGCGGGAAGAAGGAGACATAGGCCAGGAACCGCAGCCAATCCTGGCAGGCCGGCATCTGCCGCCGATAGACATCCACGACGTAGCTCATGGATTGGAAGGTGTAGAATGAGATGCCCACGGGCAGGACCACGTTCCAGCCCGCCCACTGGGTTTCCACCCCAAATGTGGTCAAGAGGCTCTCGAAACTCTCACGGAAGAAGTTGAAGTACTTGAACGCGCCGAGCACCCCGAGGTTGAGCATGATGCTGGCCGCCAGAAAAGCACGCCGCCTTGCTTCGACCGGCGTGCGGTCAATCAGGCGGGCGACCACAAAATCCACCACGCTGGTAAACAGCAGCAGGACTGTGAACCGCGGGTCCCACCAACTGTAGAAGACATAACTGGAAACGACGACGAGCAGGTTCCGCAGGAACAGACTTCCTTGAGTCAAGAGATACCCCAGCAGGAATATGCCGAAGAAGACCAGAAAGTCAGTCGAATTGAAGAGCATTGCGATTTCTGCCGGGTGCGCCGCGGTCTCGCCGACCGTCTGTGGTCAGGCGTTATCCGGCCGCACCGGGAGTATAGCGGGCGACGGGTGGGGAACAATGTGTTTCCGCGGTTGGGCACTGCGGGACCTGGAAAGAGGCCATCTATCGCCCCGACGCTCCGGCGAATGATACAACTCAAAACCCTCCACTCGGCCCTTTCCTTATGCCGGTTAACGGGTATGCTGGCGGCCATGACACTGGATGCGCGGAGCAGGCGACGACGCTCACGGGAGGTCCCGCAGTGGCGAAGCCTGGCGCGGGCTTTCACATTGATTGAACTACTCGTGGTGATCGCGATCATCGCCATCCTGGCCGCCTTGTTGTTGCCGGCGCTCAGCCGGGCGAAAGACAAGGCCCAGCGCGCCGCCTGTGTGAACAACCTGCGCCAACTCGGACTGGGGGCCCTGATCTATGCCGACAGTTACGCGGACCGCCTGCCGCCCACCGAGTGTGATCCGGAGCGTCATCCCGGAACGATGCCCTGGGAGAGCTACGAGCTGTTCCGGCCGGGGACAGACGGAACCAGGGCCAATAGCGGCTCAGGCACGAACCTGGGTATCATGTATTCGGAGAAGATCGTAGCCAATGGCAAGAGCTATTATGACCCCGGCTTGCGCCACGTGGACGCTGTGCCGATCAAGTTTGAGATGAAGTGGTACGAGCCGTGGCCCACCTATAACGGCGGGCGCATCCGCGGCAATTACATCTGGTATCCGCAATCCAAGACTACTTCCCCAATGAGCCCCGCGGGAATGGACTGGGCCACTGTCGCCCTCAAGACTACCGAGTTGGCCGCCACCCGCGCCATGATTACCGACCTGATCTACACCTGGCGCACCATTCCCCATCGCTCGGGCGCCAGCCCCATCGGCCTTCACGTTGCCTGGGGCGACGGCCACGTCACTTTCAGCACTACCAAGGCTGCCTTCGACCGTAATAAGTATTGGGATTTCGACGACCATCTCAGCAACCAAAACCCGGGCAATAATACGCCCAGGTTCCGCAGCATTCTTTCCTTGCTGAGACCTTAGGTCCATCGGCTCGTTTTTGGAGTCAGCGCATAACACCATGTCGAACATCATTGCTTCATCGGCAAGTCCACAACTCACGCGCCGGACGTTCCTGGCCTTGACCGCCGCAGGCGTAGCAGGGTTGGCCGCCCGCGGCGCTGCTTTGGCTCGGGTGAGTGCCGGGACCTTGCCGGTCACCGGCGCTTCCCATCCTGGCCTGGAGCCGTTCAACAGGCTCATGACTTCGTTCATCGAGGAGAATAGGGTGCCCGGCGCGGCGCTCGCCGTCACCCGCGCGTCCAAGCTGGTGTACGCCCGCGGATTCGGCTGCGCCGACGTGGAGAGGCACGAACCGGTGCAGCCCGGGGCCCTATTCCGGATCGCCAGCGTCTCCAAGCCGATTACCGCCGTCGCGGTCATGCAGTTGGTCGAGAGGGGGAAATTGAAGCTCGACGACAAGGTGGTGGACGTTATGAAGCTATCGCCGCTGGTTGCCCGCCGGGCAAAGCCCGATGCCCGCTGGAACCAGATCACCGTCCGCCACTGTCTTCAGCACACAGGCGGGTGGGATCGGGGCAGGTCGTTCGACCCCATCGGCAGGCCGTGGCAGATCGCCAAGGCGTTCGGCATCAGCCCTCCCATCACCCCCGTCCACATCGTCCGCTACATGATGGGCCGGCCACTGGATTTCGACCCCGGCGAGCGCTATGCCTACTCGAACCTCGGGTATCTGGTTCTGGGGCGAATCCTCGAGACCGTCACCGGGGAAGACTACGAGGCGCACGTGAAGAAAGAGGTTCTGGGGCCGCTCGACATCACCAAGGCCCGGCTCGGCCGGGCGCTATTCGAGAACCGAACCGAGGGCGAAGTTCGATACTACGATGCAAAGAAGCGGATGGGGCGGTGCCTTTACCCGCCTCGGCTTGGCCAGCAGGTGCCGCTCCAGTACGGGGCCGAGAACCTTGAGGGCTTCGAGGCCCATGGCGGCTGGATCGCTTCCGCCGTTGAACTGGCGAGGTTTGCCGCCGCCTTCGATGATCCGCAGGGTAGCCGCCTTCTGGGTGCGAAGGCGATTGCGGAAATGTGGGCTCGCCCGGAGGGGGCAGCGGGCACAGAGCCGAACGGGAAACCCAAGCCGACGTTCTATGGCTGCGGGTGGAGTGTCCGCCCCATTGGTGCGAAGGGCAAGTTCAACACCTGGCACACCGGCTTTATTGCGGCGACGGAATCACTCTTGGTGCGCCGGTGGGACGGGCTGAACTGGGCGGTTCTATTCAACACCAACCATAATCCTGACGGCAAATCTCTGGCCGGGCTCATTGACCCCCGCCTCCACGAGGCCGCGGATGCGGTGAAAGCCTGGCCTGACACGGACCAGTTTGGCGAGTTCCTGAAGTGAGGCGTTGCTTCGGGCAGTTCAGCGGCGCAATCTGACTTCAGTCGTTGAACTCAGTTACCCCGTCCGGACGCCGTACACCCCGTATTCCCTCACCGCCTCCCACATCGCCAGGATATTCTCGGGCGGCACGTCGGCCTGGATATTGTGGACCGTGTTGAAGATGAATCCGCCGCCGGGTGCCAGGTCGTCAATGCGCCGCTTCACCTCGTCACGGACCTGCTGGGGTGTTCCGTGTGGCAGCACCTGCTGCGTGTCCACCCCGCCGCCGTAAAAGGTGAGGTCCTTGCCGAAGTTCTTCTTTAGCGCCTTGGTGTCCATGCCCGCGGCGCTCACCTGAACCGGGTTCAGAATATCTATGCCGGACTCGATCAAATCCGGCAGCAGCTCGGCGATGGCCCCGCAGGAATGGTAGAAGATCTTCACGGGCACCTGCGCGTGCTTCTTGATGAAAGTGAAGAGCTTCGTGTGGCGGGGCTTGATGAGCTTGCGATACAGCTCCGGGCTGACCAGGCAGCGGTTCTGGCTCGCGAGATCATCGGCCTCGGAGATCATCATCACGTTCGGGCCCAGCAGTTCGAGCGCGCGCGCCCAGTATTTCATCTTCACCTCCATGATGGTGTCCAGCAGCGCCTCGGCGAAACCCCGGTTGGCCACCATGTCACAATAGAAGTTCTCGAATCCGCGCATCCAGAGAGCGATCTCGAAGATGCCGGGCGCGTTGCGGCCCAGAACATAGGCCACCTGCTTGCGATTCATCAATTCGTTGGCCCGCGCCACCATGCCTTCGTAGCGGCCCGGGTCCAGCGGGTCGGGGAACTTGTAGGCCGCGAGGCCCTGGATCGTGTCAATCTCCGCCAGCGGGTGCCGCCGCATGTCATAGTAAAAGCCCCCGTCCTGAGGTTTCCACCATTCGATGCCCCATTCATCCACCAGCTTATCGTAACCGTCCTCGCTCCAGGGCAGCGCGCCGATGCCGCGCGCCTTGGAGGGGTTCACACCCCATACGTCCACCTGCAGCTTCTTCTTCACATCCTCGTGCACGCGGGCGACCTGCTGGATCGGGTCTTCGATTTCGACCTGCACCTCCGGCAGGCCCAGATGCTTCCGCAGCCGGCGATAAGCGCGCTCGTGAATGCCCGTGAGGATCGT
This sequence comes from uncultured Verrucomicrobiota bacterium, assembly GCA_964625855.1. GTDB lineage: Bacteria > Verrucomicrobiota > Verrucomicrobiia > Limisphaerales > UBA8199 > JAPLUA01. The sequence continues at coordinate 116,648 of CAZVFC010000021.1, forward strand.
GCCGCCCAGGTCGTACGGGACGCGGTCGGGTTCCTCGTGATTGAGCGCCGTCGTTACCCTTCGGCGGCTGGTCCAAGTTTGATCGGTCATGGCTGTTCTTCGCCGGTGGCGCGCCACGCATCCTTCGCAGCAACGAAAGCGTGTGGACGTCCGCCGGGTCTGCTCCCACAATATCCCGGCCCCGGGGCTGTGCCAAGCCACTTCCGCCTCGGACGCACGTTTTGGCTTGTGCCCGCAGGCGAAAGCGCTTAAAGCCCAGCAGTCATTTAGATCGAATTGCCATGACCACCGATCAACTCCAGGCCCTCGCCCGCGAACACGGCACGCCCGTTGTCATTATTGACCACGAGATCATCCGCCAGAATTACGCCAGCTTCAGAGAGCATCTGCCCAAAGTTCAGGCCTATTACGCCGTCAAGGCGAATGCCGAGCCGGCCATCGTGCGCACACTCTACCGGGCCGGGGCGAGCTTTGACGTTGCGTCGCTGCCGGAGTTCATGCTGGTCTATGAAAACATCAAGCATCTCCCGCCGAAGCAGCAGCAGGACTTCATCTGGGACAAAATCATCTACGCGAACCCCACCAAGCCGAGGGGGACGCTTCAGGAGCTCGACCAATATCGGCCGCTGGTTACGTACGACAACCTGACCGAACTGAAGAAGATCAGGCAATACGCCCCGCACGCCGGGGTGGTGCTGCGGTTGCGCGTGCCCAACACCGGCTCGATGGTCGAGCTGTCGTCCAAGTTCGGCTGCGATCCCGGCGAGGCGGTGGACCTCCTCAAAGCTGCCTTCGAGATGGGTTTGGTGGCCGAGGGCTTGAGTTTCCACGTCGGCAGCCAATGCACCAACTTCGAGAACTTCGTGCAGGCCCTGAACATCGCCGCCGCCGTGATGGCCGAGTCCAAATCACGCGGGCATGAGATCAAGATCCTGGACATCGGCGGCGGCTTCCCCGCGCCTTACAACAAGCACGTGAAACCCTTCAGCGAGCTGGCCCGCAAGATCAACGCCGAGATTGACCGCCTGTTCCCGAGCGACATTCAAATCGTGGCCGAGCCGGGCCGCTTCCTGGTTGCCACCGCCGCCACGTCGGTCGCCACGGTCATCGGCAAGGCGGTGCGGGACGGCAAGCCGTGCTACTACATTGACGACAGCGTCTATCATACCTTCAGCGGTATCATCTTCGACCATTGCCAGTACCACCTGAAGGCCTTCCGCCAGGGCAAAGCGGAAATCTGCGCGGTGTTCGGCCAGACCTGCGACGCGCTCGATACGATCTCCCTGTCCGAGGAATTGCCGGAGCTGCAGATCGAGGACCTGGTCTATGCGGAGAACATCGGCGCCTACAGCAACGCCTCCGCTACGTGGTTTAACGGCTTTCCACCCGCGAAAGTAGTGCATGTGAACGAGTGAGTCAGCCCAAAGTGCTCGCGCCTGCGGGCGAGTCCGTCCGCGAGGCGCCAATCCTAATCTCAGTATGTTCTTGGTAAGACCCGGCGCGGGAAGCGCCATCGTGCTGTTGGCCGTTGTCCTTTCAGGGTGTCAGCGGCTGTCGCCGCACGGCGTTTCTCATTATGCCACGAGTGAGACGGTTGGCCCGGCGGGGCCGAATCGCTACTACACTCCCGCCAACCAAATCCTCACGCCCGCCGGGTTGCAGGTCGAGCTGCCCGGCATGAGACCCCAGGCGCTCGCGCTGAGCCCCGACGGGCGCCTGCTAGTGACGGCGGGCAAGACGCACGACCTGGTCGTCCTCGATCCGGAGACGGGAAGAGTGCTCCAGCGCGAGCCCTTGCCCTCGGAGAGCGACCGGGACCCGACACCGGAGCCGATCTCCGACCGCATCCTCGAACCCGACAAGGAAGGACAGGTCAGTTTCACGGGCCTCACCTTCTCGCCGGATGGCTCGCGCATCTACCTGGCAAATGTGGACGGCAGTATCAAGGTGTTCGCCGTCAGGAACGGCGGGAAGGTCGCCGGTTTGTTCACCATCCCCCTGCCCCCCGCCAAGGCCCCGCGCCGGGAAGCGGAGATTCCGGCCGGCCTCGCGGTGTCACCCGACGGCAGGCGGCTCTACGTCGCGTTGAACCTGTCTAACCGGCTGGCGGAACTCGACGCCACCACCGGCAAGGTGCTGCGCCTCTGGGACGTGGGAGTCGCCCCCTACGACGTTGTGCTCGCGGGGGACAAGGCCTACGTCAGCAACTGGGGCGGGCGTCGGCCCGATGCCGGCAGCGTGACCGGCCCCGCCGGCCGCGGCACGCTGGTCCGCGTGGACCCGGTGCGCTTTATTGCGAGTGAGGGTTCCGTTTCAGTCGTCGAACTGAGCCAGGGCACGGACAAGTCAGAAGTCCGAAGTCCGAAGTCCGAAATCATGACGGGGCTGCACGCCTCGGCGCTGGCGCTCTCGCCCGACGGCCGCTGGTTGGTCGTCGCCAATGCCGGCAGCGACACCCTCAGCGTCATAGACACGCGCACCGATCAGATCGTGGAAACCATTTGCGCCCGGCTGAGTCCCGCCGACCTGTTCGGCGCGCAGCCCAACGCCCTGGCCTTCGACCAATCGGGCCGCAAGCTCTTTGTCTGCAACGGCACGCAAAACGCCATCGCCGTCTTCGCCTTCAAGCCGCGAAGATCCGACCTGCTGGGCCTCATCCCCGTCGGCTGGTTCCCCGGCGCAATCGTCCATGACGCGGGTCGGAACACACTCTGCGTGGCCAACCTCAAAGGGGTTGCTTCGACCCGGAGGCTCGGTTCAACCGGGCCCGGCGACCACAACTCGCACCAGTACCGTGGCTCGGTGTCGCTGGTGAAGGCGCCTTCGGCCCGCGAATTGGCGGCGCACACCCAGACCGCGCTGGCCAACATGCGCTATCCGCTGCTGCGGGCCGCCGCGCTGCCGCCCCGGCGCGGACAGCCGCCCCGGCCCGTGCCCGAGCGCGTCGGCGAACCAAGCGTCTTCAAACACGTGGTCTATATCATCAAAGAAAACCGCACTTACGACCAGGTGCTCGGCGACATCAAGGAGGGCAACGGCGACCCGTCCCTCTGCATCTTCGGCGAACGCGTCACGCCCAATCAGCACCGGCTCGCCCGCGAGTTCGTCCTGCTGGACAACACCTACTGCTCCGGCATTCTCAGCGCCGACGGCCACCAGTGGGCCGATACCGCCCTGGCAACCGACTACATGGAACGCTCCTTCGCCGGCTTCCCGCGCAGTTACCCGGACGGGATGGAAGAGGACGACGTGGACGCGCTGGCCTACTCGCCCGCCGGGTTTATATGGGACAACGCCATCGCCCACGGCAAAACCCTGCGCGACTACGGCGAATTTGCCTTCACCCGGACACGCTGGACTGACCCTTCCAGCAAAGGCGCGCCGACCTTCCTGGATTACTACCGGGAATTCCTCCATCCCACCGGCGCCATCGAAATCCGCAGCGAACCCGGCATCGAGTCCCTCCGCCCGTACATGGTCACGAACACCGTGGGCTGGGACATGAATATCCCCGATGTCTTCCGCGCCGCCCAGTTCATCGCCGAGCTCAGGCGATTCGAGCAGCGCGGCGATTTCCCGAATCTCAGCATCATTTGCCTGCCCAACGACCACACCAGCGGCACCAAAGCCGGCAGCCCCACGCCCGACGCGCAGGTGGCGGACAACGACCTCGCCCTCGGCCGGATCATCGAGGCCCTCAGCCGCAGCCGCTTCTGGCCCGAGACCTGCATCTTCGTTATCGAGGACGACCCGCAGAACGGCTGGGACCACGTCAGCGGCTACCGCACCACCGCCTACGTCGCCAGCCCTTACAGCCGCCTCCGCCGCACGGTCAGCACGCAGTACAACCAGACCAGCCTCATCCGCACCATGGAACTCATCCTCGGCCTGCCGCCGATGAACCAGCTCGACGCCACCGCCACTCCCATGTCCGATTGCTTTACCAACACGCCGGACCTGACGCCCTTCACCGCCCTGCCGAACAACGTCCCGCTCGACCAAATGAACCCCGATCCGAAGAAGGTCTCCGATCCGCTCCTCCGCAAACATGCCTATGCTTCGGCTCGCCTGCCTCTCGAGCAGATTGACCAATGCCCCGAAGACTTGCTCAACCGCATTCTCTGGCATGCCATGAAGGGTTCCCGGGCGCCTTATCCCGAATGGGCCGTGCGCGCCGAGGAATCCGAATAGCGCGCCGCTCACCAGCGGCGAATCGCCTGCCCATTCCGAGAATTCGTGTGCTTCCGCTAAAGTGCCCCGGTGAAGGCGGTCCTGGATATTGGCGTTCTCGGCGTCACCCTCCTCCTGATGGTGACGGTGGGGATGGAGCTTGAGCCCCACGAATTCCGTGAGGTCGCGCGCCGAAAGGGGGTGCTGCTCGCGACGCTGCTCCTGCCCGCTGTCCTGCTCCCACTGCTTGGGTTTGCCCTGGCTCGCCTCCTCGCGCTGCCGCCGCACCTGACTGCGGGCATCCTCCTGCTGGCCGCGTGCCCGGTCGGGGACATCGCCAACTTTTACACGCTCCTCGCCCGAGGCAACGTCGCCCTGTCGGTCTCAGTCAACACGCTGTCGTGCCTGCTCTCGGTCGGGACGATGGCAGTCGCCTTCGAGCTGTATGACGACCTGCTGGGCCAGGACTACGCTTTTGCGCTGCCCACTCTGGCGCTGGTGCTGCGCCTTACATTGGTGGTTGCCCTGCCCGTGCTGGCTGGCATGGCGCTGCGCCGTTGGCAGCCGGACTGGGTTGCTGATCACCGGCGGACCCTGCGCAGACTTTGCCTGGCCGGCATCGCCTTCCTGCTCGTTTATGTGCTCGCGAACTGCCGGACGCAGGTGGCAGCCGAGTGGCGCCAAACGGCGATTGCCAGCTTGGCCTTCATGGCAGCGGCCCTGGGCGTTGGATTGGTGCTGGCGCGGGTGTTGCGGCTCAGCGCTGGCGACAGCATCACCGTCGGCATTGTGTTCGCCGTGCGCAACGTCGCCCTCGCCACGGCCATTGCCGTGACGATCCTCGACCGCATTGAGTTTGCCGTGTTTGCCGCGGTTTACTTCCTCGCCGAGGTGCCTTTGCTACTGGGCGCCGTGGGGTGGTATCGCAGCGGCTGTCAACCCGCCCGCGCCTGAAGTTCTTCAGCCAAGCGGGCTAGGCGGGCTATTTGCTCGCGGAGTTCCACGACGAGGGCCGTGGCGGCCGGCGACGGCCTCCGGCCCTTCAGCCAGACCACGCCCGCATTGGCGACGAGCTTCCGCGCCTTCACCCGCAGGAGTGTGAACTTCCGCTCCCGGAGGTCCTCGACGATCGCCGAGCGTGGCAGACCGGTGAAACAGTCGCTGTGGCGCACGATGTCTTTGAGCGTGGTGTAATTGCTGCATGACAAAGTCACACGCAGGGGTTTGGCCGAAGGCGGAAGGTGCTCATCGAACCAGGCCAGGGCCCAGGGAGGCACCGCTGGAGCCACGAACGGATAAGTGAACAGTTGGCCCAGAGACAACACCCCGCGCGCCGCCAACGGGTGCCCGGGGCGCACCACCCATAAGATTTCCTCCCGCGGCACAGGAAGAATCTCCAGGTCCGGGTCAGAGGCCAGCAGCGTCACATCCGCCACGAACAGATCAATCGCGCGCTGCCGCAGCAGCGCCGGGAACCGCGTGAAATCGTCCACTTGGACCGTCAGGCGCAACTTGGGGTGCTTCGCCAGCAGCCGGCCCACCGCCGGCCCGATGATACTGTGGGCGATGTAAGCACCTACGCCGATCTTGAGTTCGCCCCGCTCGACGCCGCGGAAGAGCTCGGCCTCCCGCTCCAGATCGTCGAGCCCCGCCAGGACCCGCCGCGCCTGTTCCTGCATCAGGCGCCCGAACGGGGTTAGTTCCACCGGTTGCCCCCGGTCGAAGAGCTTCTCGCCCAGCAGATACTCCAGGCGTTGAATGCTCTTGGTCAGGGCAGGCTGGCTCAAATGCACCTTTCGCGCGGCTTTGCGGAAGCTCCCGGCGTCCGCAACGGCCAGGAAATGCTGCAGGTGTCGCGTGTCTATCATCCGATAACCGGAAACTATCAGGCCGATGAATCCTTTTCAATAGCGGAAATGAGCCAAGCGCCTAACATATTATGCTCTCACGGCGACACGGGTACCAGCTTCGAGAGGCATAACCATGACTATCGGATCAAGACTGCAATGAAGCACAAGCGAATCAACCAGAGAATGAAAATGAAGAACACACTGCTCGCCGCCCTGTGCGGCGCAGCCACCCTTATGTCCACCCACGCGGCGGACAAGAAACCCAACATCGTTGTCATCTGGGGCGATGACATCGGCGTCCACAACATCAGCGCCTACAACCACGGCATCATGGGCTACAAAACGCCCAACATGGATCGCCTGGCGAAGGAAGGCGCGCTGTTCACCGACTCCTACGCGCAGCAGAGCTGCACCGCCGGCCGCGCGTCGTTCATCCTCGGCCAGCACCCGTTCCGCACGGGCCTGCTCACCATCGGCATGCCTGGCAGTGACCACGGTATTCCGGACTGGACGCCAACCATCGCCGACCTCCTCAAGGAGCGCGGCTACACCACCGGCCAGTTCGGCAAGAACCACCTGGGCGACCGCGACAAGCATCTGCCCACGGCACATGGCTTCGACGAGTTCTTCGGCAACCTCTACCACCTCAATGCCGAGGAGGAACCGGAGACGTATTACTACCCGAAGAATCCGGAGTTCCGGAAGAAGTTCGGCCCGCGCGGCGTGTTACACACCTACGCCGATGGCCGCGTCGAAGACACCGGGCCGCTGACTCAGAAGCGCATGGAAACCATTGACGAAGAAGTTCACAAGTACGCGATGGACTTCCTGGACCGCGGCGTGAAGGCCAACAAGCCGGTCTTCCTGTGGTACAATTCTACCCGCATGCACGTCTGGACCCATCTCAAGAAGGAGTCGTACGGCAAGACCGGCATTGGCCTCTATCCGGACGGCATGGTCGAGCACGACGATTACGTGGGCCGAGTGCTGAAGCAGATCGAGGATCTCGGCATCGCCGACAATACCATCGTCATCTACAGCACGGACAACGGGGCGGAGACGATGTCTTGGCCTGACGGCGGCACCACACCGTTCCACGGCGAGAAAGGCACCACCTGGGAAGGCGGTTTCCGCGTGCCGCTGCTCGTCCGCTGGCCCGGGGTCATCAAGCCCGGCACGGTCTATAACGACATCATCTCGCAGGAAGACTGGATGCCCACACTGCTAGCGGCCGCCGGCGAGCCGGACGTCGTCGAGAAACTCAAGAAGGGACATCAGGCCAACGGAAAGACCTTCAAGGTTCACGCCGACGGCTACAACTTCCTGCCCTACTTCAAAGGCGAGGAGAAGGCCGGTCCGCGCAAGGAGATCTATTACTTCAGCGCCGGCGGGGAGCTGAACGCCATCCGCGTCCAGGATTGGAAGATTCATTTCGCCACGCTTGAGGGTAACATCGCCACCGGCGTGCGCTCGGTGCCCGGCTGGCCCCTGCTCGTGAACCTGCGCGCTGACCCTTACGAGAAGGCGCCGCACGAAGCCGCCCTCGGCTATCTCCGCTGGTATGGAGACAACCTATGGACGTTTGTTCCCGCGCAACTCAAGATCAAGGAGTTCCTGGCCACCATCCCGGACTATCCGTTCCAGGAAGGCTCCAGTCTGAACGCAGCGGGAATCAACTACACGACGCTCAAGGCGGCTGAGGCCTTGAAGAAACTGCAGACCTTGTCATCGCCCAAGAACTAGAGGTCACTCGATTTGCGGGCGGGGCGCTTCGTGTGGGGCGCGCCGCCCGTTATCACATCATGAAATCAGTGATCGTCGTGCTCATCTTGGCACTCGCTCTAGTCGCCACCGCCGCAAGGGCCGCCGAGCCACTGCCCTCGTGGAACGACACCGCGCCGAAGCAGGCGCTCGTCGCCTTCGTCCAGAAGGTAACCACGAAAGGCTCGCCGGACTTTGTGCCGCCGGCCGAGCGCATCGCCGTGTTCGACAACGACGGCACCCTCTGGAGCGAGCAGCCGATGTACTTTCAGGCGCTCTTCATCTTCGACCGCATCAAGGCCCTCGCGCCCCAACATCCGGAGTGGCGGCAAAAGGAGCCCTTTGCCTCGGTGCTGAAGGGCGATTTGAAAGCGGCGCTGGCGGGCGGGGAACGCGCATTGCTGAAGATGGCCATGGCCACGCATGCGGGGATGACGACGGAGGAGTTCGAGACGATCGTGCGCGACTGGATTGCCACCGCAAAGCACCCGAAAGCCGGGAGGCCTTACACCGAAATGGTGTTTCAGCCCATGCTTGAAGTGCTCGCCTACCTGCGTGCGAACGGCTTCAAGACCTACATCGTCTCCGGTGGCGGCATCGAGTTCATGCGCGCCTTCGCGGAGAAGGTCTATGGCGTCCCACCGGAGCAAGTCATTGGCAGCAGCATCAAGACGAAGTATGAAGTGCGTGATGGCAAGCCCGTGATCGTGCGGTTGCCGGAGCTGGACTTCATTGACGACAAGGCCGGCAAGCCGGTCGCCATTCAGCAGTGCATTGGCCGCCGTCCGGTCATGGCCTTCGGCAACTCGGACGGCGATTTCCAGATGCTCGAATGGACCACCAGCGGGAGCGGCCCGCGCTTTGGCCTCCTCGTCCACCATACCGACGCCGAACGCGAGTGGGCCTACGACCGGGAGTCCCAGGTCGGGAAACTGGTGCGCGGCCTCGAAGAAGCCTCGACACGCGGCTGGATCGTGGTCAGCATCAAGGATGATTGGGCACGGGTATTTCCGGCCGCCCAACCGGCCCCGAGATAAGAACCGTCCGGTCCGCGCGGCTGGACACAAACACTCGCCTGAAGCGCGCTCCGTCATGCATACGCGATCCCTTGGCTTAGGAAACCGCTGCCAGGGAAGGGGTCAGCCATTATGCTGAGGTTGCAATCATGCTGAGATGAGCCGCAGTGGCGCAGGGTTCGGTCGTAAACTCGCGACGTGTAGTGCGCGGGCGGCCACGCGAACTGCACATAATTGCGGGCGGAAGGCTCGTACGAAAAAGCGCCTAGACTGGATCAACGCCGTCGAGCACGCCGCGCCAGGTACATCGTGCAAGCTCCCAGCCGCACGCGCAAGCAGGCCCTGGTTGGGGGAGACCCCGACTGGGGCAAGCCGACGGCGCAAAGAAGGGAAGGTGAGGCGAACCGCCCCGCCAGGGCAAAGACCGGCCAGCGTAAGCGGATAAAGCCAAGCTGGACGGAGCTGGTCAGACTGGCGCATCAGGCCGTAGTAGGGTATGCAGGCGCGGAGATAATAAACCGTGCTGAGCCAAGGGCCTGTGGGTACAGCCGCCGTTCCAGACGCCTGGATAGGAATAGGCCAGAAACCGATGAACGGCAGTTCCGGAATCAAACGCCGCCCCAGTGGGAAGCGGAAGGGCTCCGGAGGACGAGTCTGACTTCCAACCGTACTGGGGCAAACCCGCCGTAGGGAATGAATCGAGGGGGTGGAGGAAACGTCGGCATGACCCGAGGGCTGTTTGCCACGATGCTCGAAAGGGCTGATACACAGGAAGCCATTGGTCTAAACCGGTCGCGCCTCCGCTCCACTCGACCAGTATCAGTCAGTCGGGTACCAACACTGCGGCACCGTGAATTTGCCCAGTGCGCAGGCGGTTCAGTGCCTCGTTCGCCTTGCTTAAAGGAAATGTCTGCACGCTTGTCCGCACGGGCACGCGGGGTGCCAGCGCGAAGAATTCCTCGGCGTCCCGGCGGGTGAGATTGGCCACCGAGCAAATGCTCCGCTCTTCCCACAGCAAGTCGTAAGGGAACGTCGGAATGTCGCTCATGTGGATGCCGCCGCAGACCACCGTGCCGCCTTTGGCGACCGCTTTGAGCGCCAGGGGGACGAGTTCACCCGCCGGGGCGAAGATGATGGCCGCGTCGAGCTTGACTGGCGGGAGCGTGTCGGAATCCGCCGCCCAGACCGCGCCGAGCGACAGGGCAAATTGCTGGGCCTCGCGGTCACCCCGGCGCGTGAAGGCATAGACCTGCCTTCCCTGGAAGCGCGCCACCTGCGTGACGATATGAGCCGCCGCCCCGAACCCGTAGATGCCGAGGCGCCTGGCTGCCCCGGCTTTGACCAGCGACCGGTAGCCGATCAACCCGGCGCAGAGGAGCGGCGCCGCCTCCGCATCAGCAAACGCATCCGGGATGGCGACGCAGAACCGCTCATCGGCCACGGCCCACTCGGCATACCCGCCGTCCAGCGTGTAGCCCGTGAAGCGTGCCTGGTCGCATAGATTCTCCCGGCCCGCGCGGCAGTAGTCGCAGGTACCACAGGTCCATCCGAGCCAGGGGACCCCGACTCGATCGCCGGGCTTGAACCGTTCGACGGCGGGGCCGACCGCGGTCACGACGCCGACGATCTCGTGCCCGGGCACCAGCGGCAGCTTGGGATGCGGCAGCTCGCCATCCACGACATGCAGATCGGTCCGGCAAACCGCGCAGGCGCGGATTTGCAGGAGCACTTGCCCCGGTCCGGGCTGCGGCATGGCCATCGTGGCTGCGCACAGTGGTTGCCGCGGGGCTTGGAGGACCATTGCGTTCATCGGAATATTAGAACTCTGTTCCCGCGCGAAGCCAAATGCAACTTGAACCGTCCTGGAGCGCCAGCATGGGAATTGTCTGCGGGCGAGAAAGAGCGCTGGCGCCAACGCAGACGGCGTGGCAGGCTAAGCGCAGGAATACGTAGCCTATGAAGATAGCGATCGGTTCAGACCACGCCGGATTCCAATACAAGGGAAAGATCAGGGAACTGCTGGAGGCACTCGGCCACAGCGTCACGGATTTCGGAACGCACTCCGAAGCGCCGGTGGACTACCCCTTGTTCATCCGGCCGGTGGCGGAAGCGGTGGCGCGAGGCGAATTTGAACGGGGAATCGTTCTGGGCGGCTCAGGCAATGGCGAGGCGATCGTCGCCAACCGCGTCAACGGCGTCCGCTGCGCCCTCTGCTGGAACGCAGACTCGGCCCGGTTGGGCCGGCAGCATAACGATGCCAATGTCCTCTCGCTCGGCGAAAGGATGATAAGCCTCGAAACCGCGCTCCAGATCGTGCGGATTTGGCTGGAGACGCCGTTCGAGGGCGGACGGCATCAGCGCCGGATCGAGTTAATTGATGGGGCCTGAAGCCCAAAACGTAATACCTGATCCTGCCCACGACGGGTGGGCCGTTTCGCCCAAAGCACCCCAACACAGCCGCTCCCCGCCATTGGGCAGTGCCGTGCTCACCACCTTCCCGCCGACTCCCCCGTAGTACCTCCGTTCCTCCTCCGTTCTTCCTCCGTCCTTCCTCCGTTCCTTGATCGGAGGAAGGACGGAGGAAGGACGGAGGAAGAACGGAGGAAGGACGGAGGAAGAACGGAGGAAGGACGGAGGAAGAACGGAGGAAGG
>CAZVFC010000021.1:128196-141143 GCA_964625855.1 uncultured Verrucomicrobiota bacterium
ACGGAGGAAGAACGGAGGAAGAACGGAGGAAGAACGGAGGAAGAACGGAGGAAGAACGGAGGAAGAACGGAGGAAGGACGGAGGTATCAGGGCGAGGGTGACTGGCAAAAACGGTGTCGGTCGTGGGGGATAGTATGCCGAAACGCGACACTGTAACGTTAATGCTCGGTTTTCGCTTGCCCCTTCCCGAGCGGGTTCGCCCCACCAGCGCCGCCGCCGCGCGTCAGGATCCTGCGCGCAGGCCCCTCACCATCGTTTCCAGCCGGTTCAGCAAGCGCGTCTCGATCTCGCCGCGAAATGGGCCGTAGAACCCATAGTAGATCATCGAAGACTCGGTCTCATAACCGCCCTCCTTGATGAGGCGTGCGGAGGGTATGTAGCAGGGCACTTCGTAGGCATAGCCGATGGGCCACAAGTGGTCGCTGGCCAGCATCCGCTTGAGGCGGCGGGAATAATCCACCACCACTTCGCCTCCGATGAGCACAAAGGTCAGATCCTCGCCCAGGCGCAATGCCGCGACCGGCAGCCTGACCGACTCCGGCAGTGGTTGGCCTGCGTTCAGCAGCTTGAGGTAAGCGTCAGCCCGCCCCTTCAAATGGACGTCCTCGCTCCGCGCGTCCTGGCCCAACTGCTCGCGGCCGGGAGGAGCCGCCAGCGGCAGCTCGACTTCCTCGTAGGCCAGCTTGAACGCGCCGCGAACCGGGCGCATGGGACGGTCCAGCACACTCATAACGGCCCCGGCCAGTTCCAGGCCGTGACGCTTGGCGTCCAGCAAGCGGCCCCGCGGGGCAGGGTCTGAGTCCGCGCCCATGCCCGTGAGGAACATCGCCGCCGCACCGGGCTGGTGTGCTTCGAGCTGCTGGCGGGCGTAGGCCATATATTCGCCGGAGACCACATACCAATCGTCGCCGCTACGCACGGACGTGCCATGGCAAGCGTAGCCAAACAGGACGGCGCGGACCGCTCCATTGGTGCCCTTGACCCGCAGCACGGGCACATCCCAGTCCACCGGGCCGTCGGGGTTGTCGCCGAACACGACCTTGTCGCCCTGATAGACACGGCGGTTCATGGCGAAGGTGGCGCGTCCCAGGCCATGCTCCAGCGTCGCCGGGTGGCAGTCCGCGAGCGCGGCGCCCACCACTTCCACCAGCCTGGCCCGCAGCGACTCGCTGTATTTCGCAATCGCCTCACGCTCCGGCGGCGACGGCTGGGCCATGTCCGCGAGCGTCTGTTCCAGCACCGGCGCCGAATGGGTGTGGCTGGAAACGACAGCGACTGCGCCGGGGCCCAGTTGGAACCGGTCGGCCAGTTGTTGCAGGACGGGCTGCATGAACGCGTGGCTTACCTCGCAATTGTCGAGCGCCACGAACACGAACCGCTCTCCTGACAGGTTCTTCAGCGCCAGGGCCTGGACCAGCAGAGGATGGTCTGCCTTGTCCGCTGGCCGTTTGCGCCCCGCGTAACCGGCCAGCCGGATGGGCAGCTCGGGGGTGATGTCGCGCACGGCGATGCCGACCGCGGGCGTTGAGTCCTGCGCCGCGATTCCGGACGCGGGCACGAACGCCGCCAGCCCAAGAGCCACCCCAGCGGCATAACCTCGGAAGACTTGCCCAGCGGGTCTCATATCAACTTTCAGCCGATCGCCGTGCCTAGGCCTTCGCCAGCGCGCCGCTGTGGGTCTGGACCTTGTTAATCGCTTCGAGGATGTCGTCCATGCCCTTGCGGTCGGCCAGGAGCATGTTCTGGGTGATGGAAACCGTGGTCTCGCAGACCTGCTTGTTGCCTTTCAACTCCTGGAAGCTGTCGCGGTAGGCTTTGAGGCGCTCGGCGCTCCACAGCCGCTTGTAGCCGCGCGAGGCGATGGCCTCGTCGAGCAGGCCATCGTAATACTGCTCGCGATACACGCCGCCGCAAGGCACGCCTTCCGCGCCCATCGCCTTGATGAACCCCGCGCGTGTCAGGCCGTTGAACTGCGACGCATCGTAGCGCCACGAATAGAGATGCCACGCCGGGCGGCTGTTGGCGGGCAGGCGCACGGGCGTGATGCCGGGGATTTTGCCGAGGTTGGCGCTCAGGTAGTCCGCGTTCGCCTGCCGGACTTTGGTTTCCTGCACCAGCTTGTCGAACTGCAGCCTGAGCAGGACCGCTTGCGCCTGGGTCATGCGGTAGTTGTTGCCGCGAGTGAAACTGCCGCTGCCCTTGTTCGTCCCGACAGCGCGGCCGCAGTTGTGGTAGGAGTCGCACTTGTCAATCAGCTCCTCGCTCATGCTGGTGATTGCGCCGCCCTCGCCGGAAGGAATGTGCTTGGATTCCTGGAAGCTGAAGCACCCCACGTCGCCGAGCGTGCCGCACTTGCGGCCCTTGTACTCCGCCAGCCACGCCTGGCAGGCGTCCTCGACTACCGCCAGCTTGTGTTTGCGGGCAATGGCATTGATCGCGTCCATGTCGCACGGCATGCCGAAGATGTGCACCGGCATGATGGCGCGCGTCCGGTCCGTGATCCGGCTCTCGATCGAGGCCGGGTCCATGGTGAGCGTGGCCGGGTCGGTGTCGGCAAATACCGGCAGGGCCATATTCGTGAGGATGGAATTGTAGCTGGCGATGAAGGTGTAGGGGGACACGATCACCTCGTCCCCGGCGTCCACGTCCATGACGTGCAGACCGACGATCAGCGCCGTGGTGCCGCTGGCGGTCGCCAGGCAGCGCTTGGCGCCCAGCAGCTTGGCGTAGCCCTCCTCGAAATCCGCCACGTGCCCCGCGGAACCGCGAAACCAGTGGCAGCTCCGCCAGACCTTCAGCATCTCCGGCTCCCAGGCTTCGCGCCATTGCGGCCAGGGCGCCCACCCGCCCCGGTGGGCCGGCGTGCCGCCCAGCAAGGCCGGCTTGGCGGCCTCGGCGGCGAATACCTGGGGCGCCCGGCCCGCGCCGAGCCAGCCCAAGGCCGCGGACCCTACCGCGGCGGTGCGGATGAAACTACGTCGTGTGAATGTCAGATTATCTTTCATGGCTCTTGTTGCTCGTCTTGGTTTGTTCAGGACTGCGCTATCAATGTGGCCAATCGTGTCCCCGGTTGCGCTGTTATGCAATACTGGAATCGCGCGGCAACCGGCGTCCCTACCCCGACCAGCCGGGTGCGGGTCCCGCTTGCGGCTCGCACCTTTCCCGGGGTATGCCCAGCCGGTGGTATGGCGAGCTATGGGGAATCCGTTTGCGCTCCCGCCTACCGGGATTTGAATCGGAAGACCGTGGTGCTGCGAAACGTGTCGCCCGGGCGCAGAATGGTCGAAGGGAAATTCGCGTGGTGGACCGAATCCGGGAAGTGCTGTGTTTCGAGGCAAAGCGCGGCATGGTCGAGATGGTTGGCGGTAAAGAACTGCACGCCGGGCTCGGTGGTGCGCACTTCCAGGCGCCGCCCGCTGACCGGGTCCTGCACGCGCGCGGCGAGCTTGAGCGCGGCGGGCCGGCCATCGAGCACAAAATTGTGATCATAACCACCGGGCCGCGGCTTGAGCTGATGTATCCTCGCCCCGATGCGCGTGGGTTTGGTGAAATCGAAAGGGGTGCCCTTGACGGTGGCGATTTCGCCGGTGGGGATCATGCCGTCATCCACAGGAGTGTAGCGCGAGGCGCCCAGCCAGAGGATGTGATCGAGCGCGGTGCCGCCGCCGGCGAGGTTGAAGTAAGCATGGCTGGTCAGGTTTACGGGGGTGGCCTTGTCGGTGGTGGCGGTGAAGTCGAGCCGCAGCTCGTTCGCGTCGGTGAGGGTGTAAACCACCTTGGCGGTGAGGTTGCCCGGGAAGCCGCTCTCGCCGGCCTTGCTCAGGTAGGTAAGTTCCAGGGCGGCGGCGTGTTTGGTCGCGGGCAACGGGCGCGTCTGCCAAACGGCTTTCCCGAACAGGCCGTGAAGGTGGTTGGTGCTGTTGTTGGCGATGAGCTTGTATTCGACGCCATCGAGGGTAAAACGGGCATCGGCGATGCGATTGGCCACGCGACCCACGATCGCAGCGATGCCGCGGAATCCGCTCAGATACTCTTCCAAGGTCTTGACGGAGAGCACCACATTCGTGACGGCGCCTTTGGCGTCGGGAACATTCAGCTCATTGATGATCGCGCCGTAGGTCAGGATTTTGGCCGACATCCCTTTGCCGTTATTCAGGGTGTAACTTTGGACGGGCGTGCCGTCCGGCATCTTGCCGAAGGCAGCTTCCTGGATGGAGGGTTTGGTGGCAGCAAAGGACTGGGCGCCGCCGAGGATCGAGGCTGCGGCCACGACGGCCAGGACAGAGGAGTGGCGTATCATTTGGCGAGTCCTTGGATTCATACCGGTTTGGCGGCCCATTCCTTGTAGAGGCCGGCCAGGTTGGCGGCCGCCGGGTCGCCCACGTGGAGGACCACCGCGTAGCGGAAGGTGACCCGATTGCCGGCGGCAATGGTCCAGGGTTGCTCGATGAAATTCAGCGGCGTTGGCGAAGCAAACCCGTAGTCGCGGGTGAACCAGGGAGTAGGCGCCCACGGATTCCGGGGATGATCAAAGATGGCGATGCCCTCGACAATCTGCGGCAGGGCGGCGCGTTTGCCGTAGAAATCGCACCAGGCGGACTTCACCCCGGCGGTGCCTTTCTCGCCCGCGATGCCTTCGGCATTGACCAGGTTGCCGCCGCCTTTCGGCGTGATGTCCAGCGCAGCGCGCATGGAAAAGAGGGAATGGTTGGTCTTCTGCACGGTGATGGCTTCCACGGCTTGCAGCGTGATCACCCATTCGACGAGGCGCAGCTTGTCCGAGGGCGCGGTGATGGTGAGTTTCCGGTCATCTTTCATAATGACCGGCCCGCCGGGTTTCTGCCAACCACAGGTATCGGTGATCTCCACGACGTCTTTGGCCTGTTTGGCGAGCTTGGGACCGTTCGAGAGAATCTGTCCGGTCTCGTATCCTTCCTGCCAATAGTTGCCGCCGTTGACCCGGTCGCAGCCAAAGAACAGGGAGCGATGGTGCGGGTAAGGCAGCGTGGTCTCATCGGTGAGCGACAGCCCGCTGGCCGGCCCGGTCAGTGGGAAGAAGTAAGGGTATTTCTGCGAGCGATGCGCCCGATAACAGGTCAGTTGGCGGTTGTTGTGTCGGACCCAGATTTGCGGACCGAGTTCGTACGCCGTCAGCCCGCTGGTATCCTCGGCCGCCGGGCGCGCGGCCGGAGCCTTGGCCGCGGCGGCGGTGGCGATCCGTTGGGTTAAGGGCAGCGCGGAAGCGGCAGCGGTTGGTTTGAGAAAGTGCCGACGATCAAGCTTGATGGCCATGCGCCTCATTTGGCACAGACTGGATCACAAGCCAAGACAATTTCCTTCCCGTCGCGGACAGTCACGCGCTATGAGGAGTGGCAGTTGAGTGGTGACTTCGGCATGGCGTCGAGGCATATTGTGAGCATGAGTCCCGAGCCGCTTAAACTGCAGGAGAAACTCGCCGCGGAGTATCACGCCCGCTGGGAGGCGGTGGAAACCGCGAAGGCGCAGGAACTGGCGGCCATGACCGACGAGCGGGCTCTGGAGATTATTCGCTCTTTAGGTGCGGTCGAGGGCTGGCGTGAGCGACCCGATTGGTCCGGGCTTGTCCAGCAGCAGGCCATCTTCCAGCGGGGGCGGGCCAGATGATTCAACTCCAGGGAGTGCTTGAGGCGGCCGATGCTGACTACATGCTCGGCGGAGGACTTGGTCGTTCACAAAGCATTCGCTGGCCGCGACCGGGATTGGGGGGATGTGGAAAGCGTCTTGATCCGTCAGCGTCTTGGACTGAAACTGGGCTTGATCCACGAGGAATTGGAGCCACTGTTAGAATTGAAAGGGCAGTCTGACGCATTGGCCAAGCTCGACGGCCTCATCGCTACAGTGAAGCGCCGCCTCCAAATCGGACAATGACGCCCGGCACGCTAAGTCCACCAGCAATCGCAGGCTCCCAGCCAGCAGCCCCGGTGTGACCACGGCGTCACCCCGGCGATATCCCGGTGAGGCTCCCATGGGGAGCGCTGCCCATGGGAGCCTCACCGTAGTCCCTCTCGGAAGTCACCGTCGCGTCGTCGTAGCCAGTCCCGGGGTGGTGCCGGGGCTGTGTGGGAGGCAGCGGCCACCCGGGCTGCCGGTCACGCCGGCGACAGCGTCAGGGGCAGAACGCAGGCCGGGCGGTTCAAGCCGCAGGGAGCGGAGCATGAGGGCTGAGCTTGATCCTTACAATTTCGCCGGGCCACCAGAGGCGCATGCGGGGCCCCCAAGTGCCGGTGCCGCGGCAGACGATGACCGGCATGCCGGCGACCTCGTAGCGTCCGGCCATCAGTGGGTATCGGAAACGGACGAGGTAACTGAAAGGCCAAATCTGGCCGTTATGGGTGTGCCCTGAAAGCATCAGGCCGCCGCCCAACCGTGCGGCTGCGTCCGCCTGCCACGGTGTATGAGACAACACGATGGTGGCGCCCGGCGGACGGTTTGCCAGGGCCTTCTCGACAGGGTTGCCTTCGCGGCCGAACTGCCGTCGCGCCGTCAAATCGTCCACTCCGGCCAGCGTTAAACCGGGGGCCACCTCGGCCCAGGTATCCCGTAGAACGGTGAAGCCGGCGTCCTGGAACAGCCGAACGCACTGTTCCACGCCGGCATAATACTCATGGTTGCCAGTAACGGCCCAGACCCCCAGCGGGGCGCGAAGCTGCGCGAGGACCGGGCGCAGCGTTTCCACCCGGTTAACATTGCCGTCCACCACATCGCCCACGACCACCACCAGGTCCGGCTGCAAGTCGTTGACCTGCTTGACGAGCCGGGCAGCCCAGCCACGGTTGATCAGTGTGCCGAGGTGCAGGTCCGAAATCTGCACCAGCACCAAGCCGTCGCGTTCCGGCGGCAGTCCGGCGAGTTGCACTTCGTAGTCCCGCACCACCGGCGGTCGGAGGCCCTGAACCAGTCCAATGATTGAAAGCAGGCCCGCCGCGACGAGCGCCCAGCCGCGGATGGCAGGCGCCAGATGGGGCATAAGCCACCCTCCCAGTGTAACCACATCGGCAACCACCATCGTGGCGACCGCCAGGAACAGAACGCCGATCCACGTGGCTCCGGCAAACTCCAGCGGCCGGGCTGCCGCTTCGAGATTCCAGGCGCCCAGGATCCGGGCGGCGGGGTAGCTGGCCCAGAGGAGCACGGCGGCGACGACCAGGGCCGGCCGTGAGATGTGAGCCGCCACCCAGGGGACCGACGCCAGTCGCCAGAAGACGTAAAGGTGCATGACACCCCAGATGGTCAGAACGATGGACAGGAATAAGGTCATCCGGCTGGCCTTGGAAGAACGCAGCTACTCCTTGAACCGGACGATATACCAGGGTTGTGGGCCCTGCGTCAGGGTCTGCGTGACCGTCACGGTCGCGATCAATTCCGCTCCCGTCCGCTCGAGCCAGGCCGCCAGGGGGGTGCCTCGGGCAGTCAGGTGGGCGCCACCCACGACGGCATATTGGATGTGCCGCTGTCGAATGTCCGCGGGCGTATCCTCAACGAGGATGTGTTTGACCCGCCGGGTGAAGTACGGGCGCCACAGCGAGATGTCAACGTCATCACCGTCGCCCAGGAAGCCTACGACCGGCAGGCCCGGCGGCAGCAGTGCCCGGACTTCCGCCAGTGAATCTGAACGCTTGTCGTAAACGGCATAGACCTGCAAAGCCCGCTCGACCAACCGCTGGCCGGGCTTGAGGCTCAGCACTTTGGACAGCACCGTTTGGGCGGGCCAGAGCGGCCGACCGGGGATCACTACGACCACGGGGACGGCGAGCAACAGAACGCCCCACACCAGCGCGCGCCACCACCGGCGGCGGACAATCTCGGACTGACGCGCGCCGATCAGCAGCACGGGCAGCAGCAGCGGATAGTAGGGCGAAATGAGGCGCGGGGCGTCCACAATGCCCGACTTGACGCAATAGGCCAGCAGCGAACCCCACGGCGCCAGCAATACCAGCCAGCGGATTAGCGCCGGGAGTCCCCCTGCCGTTGCGACGTCTTGGGAGCCCGCGCCGCGGCGCAAGGCGGCGAGCACAGAGACAAGAATTAGCACACTCAGTCCGAAGCCTATGCCGGTGCTGTCCTCAGTCGGCATTTCGCCGATGACATGAAAGCCCAACTCGAAGTTGGCCACCAGCGGCTTCACGATGGGCTCGGGCAGGACGGACAGGGCCGATTGATTCCACTTGCCGGCCAGCGGGAAGAACGGCGGCACGAAGTTCTTGAGCAGCAGCAAGCCGTTTCCCCATACGCCCACCACGGGGTTCTTCATGTCCATGCCGGTCCGTTCGAGCTTCAATCCCGACCAATCCCCGCAATAGCGGACATTGAGGGCGGCGCTGGGCAAGAAGGACACCGTGGCGGCCAGCAGCACCAGCACGATCGTCGCCGCCGGCCGGCGCAGCAGCAACGGCAGCAGCGGCGCGACGACGATGGCCCAGGGCAACAGCAAGGTCAGGTTGCTGGCCTTGGAGCCGGTCAGCAGGGCGGCGGCCAGGACGGAAAGCCACAGGTCAGAAGCCCGCCGCGATTTCCAGGCCCGCAGTCCGAAGTCCAGGGCGGCCAGCGCATAGACCGTGGGGTAGGTGTCGTTGGCGACGCTGCCGGCCTGGAGCAGGAAGTTGTAGCCGGTGGGTAGCAGCCACATCCAGTGCCAGGCCACGCGCGCCCGCACACCGAGCCGGGTGAACAGGCTGAAGACCAGGCCGGGCAGGAGGAGGAAGGAGAGGAAGTTGATCAGGAACAGGCTGCGGTCGGACTTGGTGAAGAGCAGCAGCGGCGCCGTGAGCCATTCAATGCCGCAGGCCCGGTTGTTCATGCGGTAATTGGGCGTGTGGATCCAATGCCAGTGCTCGGCGCTCAGCCAATGCAGGACCCGCGGGGTGCGATAGGTGAAGGCGGCGTGATTGGTCGGCGGATACAGCAGGCCCCCCAGCAAGACGAGGAACGCCAACACTACGAAAGCCGCCGGCAGCCAGCGCCGGAAGCGGCGGAGGGTCTTGCGCCCGTTGAAGCCTGTTCCAGGCATTTGCCAGCCGCAGGCTCGGCGGCCAAACCAAAGCACGAGGCCGACCCCGGCGCCGAAGACGAGGTAGCCCAGCCGATTCAACTGGCCCACGGCCGAGAGCGACCACCCCGCGAGAGTCGCCAGGGTGGAAACCCAGAGCCAGATTTTAACCAGCGGAAGTAGAGACATCGGCGGTTGGGGAGCGGACACGCGCGGCCTCAGCCGCCACTCGTTTGCTTTGGCGCGCGGTCCTGGATCGCCTTGAACAGTTCCCGTCCGGCGATGGCGTGGCCGCGCGCGTTCCAATGGGGGTCGGTCTTGAAGTAGCAGCCCAGCGGATCGCCGCCGGCTTCGAGCATCGGCCGGACATCAACCACGCGCAAGCCCGCCTCGCGCAGCATCCGGATGAAGGATTCATGGACGCGTTGTTCGGTCGCGATGTGGGCGCCGTGCCACAAGTTGCGGGAAGGGATGATCAGAATCAGCGCGTCCCGTCCCGCCACCAGCTTCAATAGCTCGTCCCGGGTGGTTTGCAGCACGGTTTCGTTCCATTCGTTGTGGCCGGTCAGCTCGTCAATGCTGCGGGCGACACCCAGCTTGTTGAGCAACTTGCGCGTAAGGGCGAATCGCTGCAGCTCGTACGAGGCCGCAATATAGAGGGCACTGTGTTGCTTCAGCCAATCCCGCGCCGCTTCCTTCTTCGAGGACCGCGGCGGGCCCGCCGAGTCCCAGGCTCCCTGGCCGTCGCGGTAATCGCGCAGATCATTTTCCATGCAGATGCCGACGATCATCTGGCGGACTCTAGCGCCGCGACTCTCGGCGTAGCGCAACAACCGGCCATAGCCGATCAGGTTGTCCGGAATGGCAATGTTGAACACGCGGACCGGCAAGTCGTGGGCCTTGAACTCGCGCTCCAACTGGTTCGAGAACCGCTCCTCCTCCTCCACACCCCAACCCATCGTGTAGGAGTCCCCCAGGGCAAACCAGTCCGAGTCCTGGGCCTCAGCCAGCCGCTTGCCGTCGCGGAAGCCATCTTCGTTAAAGCGGAGGGTCGAGTTGTAGTCGCCTTTGGGCGTCGCCATCCGCACCGTCTGACCGGCCGGGCCCAGCCCCAGACCCTCCGCCGCGAGCCGGAACGGCACCTGGGCAGTGGGACTGAAATACGGGAACACCCGCCGCACCGCCCATTCCATGACCGCCAGGCCGACGAGCAACGTCACCGCCAGCAACAGCATCCTGGCCGCGGCACGCCGCGCGCGCGAGACCTTTGGCGGGGGGGCCGAGCCCGTGACAACCTGCGTCATAAACGCGGGAACCCTAACGATCGTTCCAGCCAAGTTCAATCAGGAAGACCACCGTCATGGCCCCGCGGACTCCGAGACCGTACCTCCGTCGTACCTGCGTGGTTCCTCCGTCCTTCCTCCGTCCCTCCTCCGTTCGGGGTACGGAGGAGGGACGGAGGAAGGACGGAGGAGGAACGGAGGTACCAGCCACTTGAGGGCTTAGACAGCCTCACCCGTGTATGCGGAGGTTGCGCACGCGCGAGCCGGTTGCCTTCCGCCGCTCCTGCAACAACCACGCCAGGTGCCCGCGCGTGCCCATACTCAACCGCTCCGCGATCCAGGCTAACAGCATCGTCGTCTTCGCGCGCAATTCCGACCCCTGCTACAAGACCAAGGCCAGCGCCATGCGAACGACTCCAATTCCAACCTCCGTTTGACCCTTGTACTTGTATTGCATTCTCCTGGCCCTCTTCACGGTTGTTCTTCAATTCGCTCTGCCAGTTTGCGTGGGCTCCGCATTCCCTGTAATTTGCCATCGTGAGACGGCTGGTTTGACCCTGTCAGCTATTGACGTGGAAATCGCCGCTGCTCGCCGCGCCCGCTGCCGGAAATGAGGGTAGTGCTCGACACTAATGTCGTC
Source organism: uncultured Verrucomicrobiota bacterium (assembly GCA_964625855.1). Taxonomy (GTDB): domain Bacteria; phylum Verrucomicrobiota; class Verrucomicrobiia; order Limisphaerales; family UBA8199; genus JAPLUA01. The sequence goes on from CAZVFC010000021.1 coordinate 139,145, forward strand.
GTGTCAGGCTTGCTCCAACCCAAAGGAAATCCCGCCCAGGTCCTGGCGCTGGCCCATCGGCTCTGGAGGCTGGGCCTGGTCGTGAAGCAGCTATATCCACTCAGAGTTCATGACGAGGACGGGATGCTCATCGGTGATTGCAGTGCCGAGCTGTTTGTGGACAACCGTCGAATCACTCAGCGACCGGTTTACCTTGCTGGCGTGGGGCAGCCGCGGGCAGGTTGTGTTTGGGGACAACGCGGACCGCCAGTGTTGCCTGGAGACTCTGGGCCAGGCGAATTGGCTCGCGGTCCGGCCGCGGCGGCATGGAGTGCCCTTGCTTGCGGCGAAGGGAACTTAGGGCTTTCGTTTGAGGCAGGCCGGCGAATAGGATTGCGGTGTGGTTCTAAAACGCACTGAAACCGGGTGCTTTTGGATAGCTGCGGCGCTTGTTGGGGCAGGGTGTTTCGGAGCGCCGGCTCCATCAGCGGTGGCGAGATTGGATGCGGCCGGGCAGGCATCCGAGTTCGTGCGCCAGGCGTGGCGCGTCGGAGGCTCACTGTGTAGGTGCTCCTTCCAGTCCGCCGACCAAACCAGCTCGCCGGATGGCCTCCTCACGGTGGCAGTCCGCTAGGACCTCGGCAGCCAGCGCCACTCTGCCGCAATCCAATCTCCGCGCACGCAGTGCGCGCCATCTCGAAAACCCCGCCAGTTTAAGAAGGTAGCCCGGGGTCAGCGAGCAACGAGCACCACCCCGCGTACCCCGCGCCAGGAAAACTTGGCTGGCCTCCCATTGGCCCGTCCGGCCAGGACCCTCCGCAGAACTGGCCGCACTCACTGCCGCCCCCAACTCCAGCCCCACCTCTGCCCGTGCGTGTTCCGCGCTGGGCCTGAAGGTTCAAGCCCTACGCCTTCCGCGCGGTGATGCCGTGCCAAAAGCCCAACCGGTTGCCGCTCAGCGCCAGCAGCACGTGCAGCCCCGCGTTGAGGAGCGAGAACGGAAAGCCCTTCCACGGCAGGTAATCGTAGGAGGTCACAAAGGTCTCGATGCGAATGTCCGTCAGCCCCAGTGGCACCAGCATCTGCCGCAGTTCTTTGCGCGTGTAGCCCTTGGTGCCGACGCTTTCCATGTGGTGCCACAGGATATCCCGAAAACTCCGCCACGGACGCCCGCGGAAAAGGCCGTATTTCACCCAGTGATGAAACGTGCAGAGGGAACGGCGGTTGTAGAGCATGAGCTTGATCTCACCCCCGGGCCGCACGACCCGCACCAGCTCGCGAACCGACTTCTCCGTGTCCGGCGTGTGGTGCAACACACCCCAGGAATAGCCCAGGTCGAAATAGCCCAACTCGAACGGGAGGTTCTCCGCGTCCGCCACCTTGATGCTGGCTGGCGGCGGCAAGCCATACACGTTGATCCGGTGCGTCAGGTTGGCCAGCGCCTCCTCCGTCAGGTCCACCCCGGACGCCGCCGCTCCCGCCCGCAGCCATTGAATGAAATCCGTGCCCGCCCCGAAGCCAACCTCCAGCACCCGCTTGCCGTGGTACCGCGTGAACTGCGCAAACGAGTGGATAAACGGCTGGTCACGGTAGCGCCACTCCTCGATCTGCTCGAAATACTCGCGGGTGAACTTCTCCGATTGCGCATGCCAGGTATCGCACGAGGCGCGATTCCAATACGCTTTGACTTCGGTCTTAAGCCGATTCTCCGCTAATTCCGCCATGATGATGCAATGCGCGCAGGGACAACCACATCCCCACCTTAATCCACGCCAACAGCGCCCGGCAAGGATTAATCCGGCAGCGGGTGTCATGCCAGGGGTGCATCAAGCTCGCCGGCATCGCCGCAGCGGGGTGATGCCAATGCCTGCAACCTGCCTTATGCCGGTCGGCCCTGGCCTCGGAACAACGGACAAGCTCCAGCGCGAGGTCCACATGCCTCCGGACTGACTTCAGGAAGTCGGCGGGCTATGGCGGAGTCATGAAAACCGTTTCGGCGGCTGTCGGCGCGGGTCACCTG
>CAZVFC010000022.1:0-133671 GCA_964625855.1 uncultured Verrucomicrobiota bacterium
CCATGGGCTACGACCTTGTTGAACTCCAAGAGGTTGCATGAGTGTTATTTGGAAGGACATGGCTTAATAGAATTTCTATTCCGCGACATGAAGTTGCAGTGTTCGCTACGGAGACAGGGATAGTTCATGGGACCGTCCTGCGTTTCGCCGCAGGTATTCTACGGGAGCAGGCGCCGGACGCGCTGCGTCTTGGGGTCTGGAGCCTTCCGGACAATGTAGCCAACCTGGGAGTCTCAATCCGGGGTAGGCGCTAGAATTGGGTGACAGGGTCAAACTAATTGAATGCTCGTAAGCATCGTTAAGCTAGACAAGCCAAAGAGACTGAGAGGCTTGAGCCAAAAGGCAGGCAGTCGGGTCTGGGCGCTAATAGATCGCCCGACGCGAACCACGAGACTGCCGGTGTATCGAGCGGACCTAAATCATCCTGGGAACATTGCAGAACACGGAAAGGCGGTTAGCCCCGCCCGGCCTCGGGCCTGGGCAGACCTCACCGCAAGGCGGGTCAGGGCGCACAGCATTGGGAAGACCGAAGAAGCCAAGGCCAGCGGCAACGCGCTGGATATGCCCACGTCGGTCGGGTCCGAAAGGGCAAGAACGCAGGTGGAATCGTGCGCACCGAGGAAAGCAAATGACGGCCGACGCCTGTCGGCTGATGCGCCCCGGAGTTGCTGCCCAAGGCAGCCTCACCAGCACGACCGCAGGTCAGTACTGCCAAGCGGGGTTAGACTCGTTGATCGAGTCAACCTGGCGGGTCCAGTTGGACAAACTTGGACCTTATGAGGGCTTGAGCCGTATGAAGGGAAACTTTCAAGTACGGTTCTGAGAGGGGGGCGGGCCGGTAACGGCCCGCCTCTACTCAGCAAGCCTAGTGCTGTCTTGGCACTGTCTGGCCACTCCCAGGCCAACCGGGGGCTCGAACCCTGCCCGGTTTCCGGTCCGGATGCTCACCCAACCTGCGTGGGCCGAGCTAGGAATGGCTTGGGCCGCTTCGGGCCGAGCTTGGCGGTGGTGCCCGGGTGCGGCTTTGCTTGATTCCGCCCTGATTCGTCCATTGAAGCCAAGGGGGAAGATGTTTAACCTCCGCCCCGATTAAGAGCTTGCGCAAAATGCCCAATCTGATCCCAGTCATTCGCTTGACAGCCGACCTGTCCGAAGCGGCGGCTGTCGTCGGCGAATGCTCCACGCAGCACGCGCCCCCATGAACGGAGGCTTCCTGACTCCCCACCGGCGGCGCTGGGTCATTCTCGCACTGATCTTTTGCGCGATCGTGCTCAATTACTTCGACCGGCAGATCGTTTCGATCCTCAAGCCCACACTGAAGGTCGAGTTTCGCCTGGATGACGCGGGGTATGCGCTGCTGGCTAACATCTTCACTGTCTGTTATGCCTGCATGTATCCGGTGGCGGGCTGGCTGGTGGACCGGTGGGGCGCCCGCAGCATGATGCTGCTGGGGGTCGTCGCCTGGTCCAGCGCCTGCATTGGAGCGGGGTTAACGAGGACATTCGGGCAGTTCGCCTTTTGCCGAGGAATGTTGGGGCTGGCGGAGCCGATTGCGTTCCCCGCGCAGTTACGCGTGGTGACGGTCTGGTTTCCCGGGGCCTTGCGCGCCACGGCGAACAGCCTGTGCGTGGCCGGGGGCACGGCGGGGGCCATCATTGCCCCGCCATTGGTGGCATGGCTGACACTCCGTTGGCACTGGCAGGCAGCCTTTATTGTTCCCGGCGTATTGGGCCTGTGCGTGGCGGTGGTGTGGTGGATGATCTATCGCGACCCGCCCGTCGAAGTGGCGCAACTGGCCATCGGTTCGGCGGCGCCCGCGCAGGCGCCGAAGTTCACCTGGCCGCAGCTTTGGCGCACGCGCAGCCTGTGGGGCATTCTGCTCATTAGGTTCATCAGCGATCCGGTCTGGTATTTCTGCCTGTTCTGGCTGCCGGGTTACTTGCAGGAGGAATCGGGTCTCACGCTGGCGCAAATCGGCATGGTCGGTTGGATTCCCTTCCTGGCAGCCGACCTCGGCGGCGTCGGCAGCGCGGCCTGGTCGGACTGGCTGGTGAAGCGCGGCCGCCCCCCCGTGCACGCGCGCAAGCTCATGCTCACGGTCATGGCGGCGCTGGCGCCAGTCTGCGCGCTCACGCCGCACCTGACGCATCCGGCGGCGACCCTCGCCATCTTCAGCGTGGTGGGCGCCGTATGCCTGAGCTGGCTGTTCTCGCTGAGCGTGGTGATCGCGGAAACCTTCCCCACCGGCAACATCGGGAGCGTCCTGGGCATCGCGGCGGGGTTCGGCGCGGCCGGCGCCATGTTGTTCAATTACTTCGTCGGCCAGGTCATGGGGACGCTGGGGGCATCGAACATGTTCGTCATTATGGCTTTACTTCATCCGCTGGCGGCGCTCGTATTATGGACGATGGTGCGGCGCGAGCAGCCAAAGAGCACAACGGCCGCGCCAGCTTGATTTCGACAGATGAAACGCAGAACCTTTATCAGAACGCTTGGGCTCGGGGCCTCGCTCCCCTGGCTTGGGCGCATTGCACTGGCCGCGCCGGATGCCCCCGCGAATGCCAAGGCCGCGCCCCACACCATTCTGACCTGCAACATCCGCGTGGCGCTGCCCGAGGATGAAGCCGCCGGCAACGGCTGGAAAGCGCGGCGCGAACTGTGCCTGGAGGTTATTCGCGCGCAAAAGCCGGACATTGTTTGCCTGCAAGAGGTCCTGCGCGAACAGATGGAGGACTTGGAGCGCGGCCTGTCCGAGTTCGCGAGCTTCGGCTTCGAGGGCCCGGAGATGGATGGGGGAAAGGCCGGTTACCAGGGCATCGCCAAGAACCCTATCTTCTATTCGCGCGCGCGCTACGATTTCGTCTCGGCGGGCGGTTTCTGGCTCTCGGAGACCCCTCACCTGCCGGGTTCGCTGTCGTGGGAGTCGGCGCGCGCCCGGCACGTCAACTGGGTGCGGCTGCGCGACCGCAGTTCGGGCAGGCAGTTTCGGGTGCTCAGCACGCACCTCGATCACCAGAGCCAGCACGCTCGCGAGGAGCAGATCAAGCTGATCCTGGCGGAGGCCGCTCTCTACGGGCCGGAGTTTCCGCAGGTCCTGGCCGGCGATTTCAACGCCAGCGCCACCAACACGGTGCTGAAACTCGCGCTCGACGCGGGCTGGACCGATAGCCACACCGCCGCGCCCGGGCCACGCGATGATGGCAACACCACGCATGGGTTTCTGGGCCCGAAATACACCCCCAAGACGGAAGCCGGCCGCAAGCGCGGCCCGATAGACTTCATCCTCACACGCGGCCCCGTCTCAACCCTCGCCTGGAGGATCATCCGCGATGGCCGCGACGGCCGCTACCCCAGCGACCATTATTTTGTGTCGGCCGTCGTGGCCATCTAGGAGCTTGACCACAGGAGAGGATTTATGAATGGCAAGGAAATGCGCTCAATTCAGGAACCGGCGCGAGCCGTGCCGGTTCGCGCGGACGTGGACGTGCTTGTGGTGGGCGGCGGCCCTGCCGGCATCATCGCCGCGATGGCGGCTGCCGAGAGCGGCCTGAAAGTGGCCCTGGTTGAAAGCCGCAGCTTCGTCGGCGGCAACCTCACTATCGGCCTGCCCGTGCTGGGCTTTCTTAGCCAGAAAGGAAAGCCCATCATCGCCGGGTTGCCGCAGAAGCTCATTGACCGGTTGCGCGCCCAGGGCGCGGCCAGTGAACACCGGCCCTGCCCGCTCCACGTGAGCCTGACGCTCATTGAACCCGAAGCGGTGAAGTCCGTCGCGGTGGAGATGCTTCTGGAGCGCGGCGTGGACCTGATGCTCTATTCGATGTTTGCCGGGGTCGTGATGGAGGGCGACCGGCTGCGCGGCATCATCATCGAAAGCAAAGCGGGCCGGGAGGCGATCCTGGGCAAGGTGATCATTGATTGCACCGGCGACGGCGATGTGGCCTTCCGCGCCGGCGTGCCGTGCGAGAAGGGCGACGCGCGCGGCGGGATGCAGCCGCCCACGCTCATGTTCTGCCTTGCCGGCGTGGACACCGAGAGGCTCCGCGCTAGCCTCAGCCATGATCCCAAGCTTTACCGGGCGGACTTCATTCCGGCCGAATACTTCGGCCAGAACCACCAGTTCATCGTCGTTGGGTTGCGCGAACTGATCCAAAGGGCGCAACAGGCGGGGCTGTCCATCCCCACGGAACGAACGATCCTTATCACCGGCCTCCGCGCCGGGGAGGTCTGGGTGAACATGACCCGCGTGAAAGGCGTGGACGGCACCGACCCGCACAGCTTGTCCACCGGCGAGATCGAGGCCCGCAGGCAGATCCGCGACATCGAGCGCTACCTGGTTCAGTACGTGCCCGGCTTCGAGAAGGCCGTGTTGACAAAGACCGCACCGTTCCTGGGCATTCGGGAGACGCGGCGCATTGTGGGCCAGTACGTAATGAACCGAGACGACATCTTGAGTTGCCGCCGGTTCGACGACGCCATTGCCGTCGGCAGCTACCCCATAGACCTGCATCGCCCGAATGACACCGGCTGCACCCTGGAATGGTGTGGCGACTGTTATGACATTCCGTATCGCTGCCTGCTGCCGCAGAAGATAGACCGGCTGCTCGTCGCGGGCCGCTGCATCTCCACGACCCACGAAGCCATGGCCGCCATCCGCGTCATGTCCACGTGCATGGCGATGGGCGAGGCCGCGGGCCGCGCTGCCGCCATCGCCGTGGCGGATGGAGTGCCCCCGTCACGAGTCAACGTTGTTAAGCTGCGGGGAGAACTGGTCGCGCGCGGGGCTTATTTGCGGAGTTAGGGCTCGCTGATTGCGTTGGGCTATGCTTGGTCACGGTTGGCTTCCTGCGATTAAACCGCAGCCAGCGGAGGTTCGATCGAGCCTTGACGGCCATACCTTTGCATCTCCGCAAGGCACGCCGGGCCCAGAGGAACTCCGTCGCCAGAATGGCCAGCCCCGCCGGTATAACCAGCACAGCCGGACCGGGCAGCGCGATCATGGCCATCCCCACCAGGAGCACCGTGCCGCCGGTGATTGCCACGACCAGTTTCTTCACACGTTGGATCGGGCTCGCGTGCGTAAGCGCGCCGCTTGCCGCTTTAATTCGTCAATTTGCCGCTCGAACAGGGCCAGCTCGTCCTGGAGAGTGGTCCGACCGGCTTCCTGGAGATGGCGGGTCCGGTCGCTCTGCTCAATCTCCGCGTGCATCTCGGCCATGCTGTTCATGATGATGCCAATAAACAGGTTCAGCATGATCATCGTGCCCAGCATGATGAAGCTGACGAAGTAAAGGACGGCAGGCAGCCGTGAGGCAATGCTGACGGACTGGAAGATGTCGGCCCAGTTATCGAGGGTGATCAGCCGGAAGAGGGAAAGCAGTGCTGCTGAAAGGGAGCCGAAATGCTTCGGATCAACGCTGCCGAAAAGGTGCACACCGGCGACGCCATAGATGTAAAAGACCAGGGCCAGCAACAGCGTCACATAGCCCATCGCGCCAAGGCTTTTGAGTAGGGCACCGACCAGGAGTTGGAGCTTGGGGACCGCCGTTACCAAGCGGAGCAAGCGCAAGCCGCGAGCCAGCCGAAACACCGCCGCAAACTGTGCATCCAACGGCAGACAGCAAACCGCCACGATGAGGAAGTCGAACACATTCCAGCCGTCGTGGAAGTAGCGCCACGGCTGACGGCCAAATGCGGCTACCTTGAGCGCCATCTCGACGATGAAGACGACCAACACCAGCGTGTCGAGCGAGAACAGGAGCGACCCGTGACGATCCCTGATCGCTGCGCTGGTTTCCACCCCGGCCAGAATCCCGGCCAGAAGAATAACTGCGATTATCAGGCGCTGGAACCATGAGGAGTGAACAACGGAGTATAGACGCGGGTTCATATTTTCGGCGCGAGGTTTGCTGACTTGGCCGCGGGAGGGTGGTTGTTGCCCCTCGCGAGCGGGCCGGGGGCCTGCGCGCCGGCGAACTCCAGGGAACGGGCCGGCCGGAGGAGCGAGGCCACGACGGAGATGGCAAGAATGCCCGCGACCACCGCCAGGGAGATCAGGGTGTCGAGCTTCCAGGCGGTGTGGGCGAGGAGCATTTTGACGCCGACAAAGGCAAGGACGACGCCCAGGCCGATCTTGAGGTAGTGGAACTTGCCCATGATGCCGGCCAGGGCAAAGTAGAGGGAGCGCAGCCCGAGAATGGCGAATACGTTCGAGGTATAGACAATGAACGGGTCCGCAGTGACCGCGAAGATGGCGGGTATGGAATCCACCGCGAAGATGAGGTCCGAGACTTCCACCAGCAGCAGAACGACAAACAGGGGCGTGGCGGCGCGCACGCCACCCTCGCGCACGAAGAACTTGTCGCCGCGGTAGTCGCTCGTGACCGGCACGAGTTTCTTGAACCATTTCACGACCGGATTGCGCTCGGGATGGATTTCCTCTTCACGCTTCACCACCATCTTGATGCCGGTGAGGATCAGGAAAGCGCCGAAGAGGTAGATGACCCAGGTGAACCTGGTGATGAGCGCCGCGCCGAGGGCGATCATGATCGCCCGCATGATGAGCGCGCCGAGGATGCCCCAGAACAGCACCTTGTGCTGGTACTTTGCCGGCACCGCGAAGTAGGAGAACAGCAGCGCGAAGACAAAGACGTTGTCCACGCTCAACGACTTCTCAATGAGGTAACCAGTGAAGAACTCGAGCGCCTTCTGGGAGCCGTAGAAGTGCCAGACGCCGCCGTTGAACAGCAGCGCGAGCGTGACCCACACGACCGTCCAAGTGATGGACTCCTTGAAGGAGACGACGTGCGCCTTGCGGTGAAAGACGCCCAGGTCCAGCGCCAGCATGGCCAGCACGAACACATTGAAACCGACCCAAAGCCAAATTTGATCATTCATACTAATCGCCCAGAACGTAGCCTTGGCGGACGGCGGGGCTAATCGGAAGTTTAGAAGCGAATGTTAGTCTTTGCCGAAGTGTTCTTAAACAGCCTGGCGGCATGGCCATTTCAGCAGCCGGAGGCTCGCCGCCGCGGTTAGGCCCCCGATAGGCTCGGCCAGACCGGACGGTAAGCGGAATCCACTTGTCGTTCCGTGCTGGACCGTCAGCGCGTCAAGTCGGTTGCGCGGCAGCCTGCCGTGGATAAGAATGCTGACGATATGGCCGAAGCCCACAGTCTCACTGGAAATTGCCAGCGCCGCCCGGAAAAGGCAGGCGCGGGCGGTCGCGCTGAGCCTGGTCTATCCGGAAGACGATGCGCGCCTGCCGGGCGAGTTGACGCTGCTGCGGGAAGCATTGCCGGCGGAAAGCGCGTTGCTGGTGGGTGGGCGCGCCATGCCAGCCTACCGTGGCGTGCTGGGGCGCCTCGGGGCCAGGCTGGTCGAAGACCTCACGCACCTGGGCTCGGTATTGGACGAGCTACGCAAGCCGCCGGGAAAGGTTGAAGCTTGAGAATCTTCGAGCTGCATACCGAAGTCTGGCTTCCCCAGCCGCGCGATGAGGTGTTTCCGTTCTTCGCCGAGGCGCGAAACCTGGAAACCATCACGCCGCCCTGGTTGCGATTCGAGGTACTGACGCCCGGCCCCATCGAAATACGGTCCGGCACCTTCATTGATTACCGCATTCGTATCCACGGGATTTCTCTGCGCTGGCGCACCGAAATCGCCGAGTGGGATCCGCCGCGCCAGTTCGTGGACGTCCAAGTGCGCGGCCCCTACACCTTGTGGCACCACACGCACACCTTCGAGGAAAGCCATGGCGGCACGCTTTGCCGTGACCTTGTCCGCTATCGTCCGCGCGGTGGCGCGCTCATCCATTGGCTCTTCGTGCGGCGCGATGTGGAGCGGATCTTCCAGTATCGGGAGCGGCGCCTGCGAGAGCTGTTTTGCTCCGCCGCGAATGAATCCGTTTATCCCTTCAACACCCGATAGTTGATCCCGGCGATGGCCGTCTTGAGGCGCGTGCCGTTCATGGGAGCGCAGCAATTCTGGTCTTGATCCACGCCACTGCGAGCTGGAAGGGCCCCTCCTGCTTGTCGGAAATCAGGAACCCCACCGACGTGACCTTCGCCGGATCCAGCGGCGGCTCGCCGGACAATACCCGGCCCCGGAAGGTCGGAACGAACTGCTTAATCGGCAGACAGAGTTCGTCCCATTCGCCCTTCTTTGTGGTGAAGCCGGTCTGGTAAATCGCGCTGTCGAAGCTGCTCTCGGTGCGGGCGGTGAACTTGTAGGACCGTCCGTCGCCGCGTACGCGGATAACAAAGGCGTCGCACCCGGCGAGGTCATGGCGCGCGGGCAGCGAGCGCACCGAGGCGAAGCCGCCTTTGTTCTCCAGCGAGACCTCGCCCTCGAACACTGCCAACCCGTTGGTCAGGCGGAAGCCGCTTCGGGAGACGCCGCCCATCACGTCATCGTTGATGATTTGCCAGGTGGAGTTGGTGGCGGTTTGGAAATCGAAGACGACTTGGTCAGAAGCAGCGTGAGTGTTCATGGCAGGTAGCAGTGCCAAGGCGATTGGAATCAGAAGCCTGAGCGCGGAGCGATGCGGCCGTTTGTTCATGATGGATTGAGTCTCCAGACAGCGAAGTTCAGCGCGCCGGCGAATGTGACCCAGGCCACGTAGGGCACCAGCAGCGCGCCGGCCACCCATCGGGTCTTCCAGAAAGCTGCCGCGGCTGCCAGCAACGTCAGCCACAGCAACACCAGGTCCGCAAACGCCAGGCCGGGATTGCGCAGCCCGAAGAAGAGTGGCGACCAAAGCGCGTTGAACCCCAGTTGCAGCAGAAAGAGCGACAGGGCGAGTCGCTGGGCGGCGAAGCCGCCGCGTTTCCAGACCAGCCAGGCCGCCACGGCCATAATCGTGTACAGAGCGGTCCACACGGGTCCGAAGATCCAGTTGGGCGGATTCCAGGCTGGCTTTTGCAGGCGCGCATACCACTCGCCCGGGAGGAAGAACCCGCCCAACACCGCCGCGGCGAAAGCAACTGCCAGCCAGCCGGCAAGTGCCAGGACCGAACGCGCCGGGCTGGGCCGAATCGAAATGGCGGACGATACAGGCATCGTCACGATGCTAGCCCAACGGGTCTGGCTTGCCAAATGCAAGCCCGAGCTTGCCCATCGCCGGTCGCGGGATGACCGGAGGCGCCGATGGAACCGAAAGCTTCGGCGGTTGGCGGTGCCGGCGCCGTTCAAGCGCGGCGCGGACCATCAAATACTCGCCGAGATTTTCCGCGGTCAGCAGGCCGACGAGGATGCCGTCGCGCATGACCGGCCGGGTAAAGCCCCGTTCCGGATCCACCTGCGCCATGGCAGAATCGAGCGGCTCGTTGGCGTCCAGAGACTCGAAGTCCCGGTCCATCGCTGCGGCAACCAATGCACTGTCGCCCTGGTCGGCGAGCGCCCGAAGCAGCCTGGCATGAGGAAGAATCCCGATCACACGGCCATCTTCCGTCACAGGGAAATCCTGTTGGGAACCGGCCAGCATTGCACGCACCGCTTCACCCAGCGTGTTCTGCGGTGACAGGGTGCGGAACTCGGTCTGCATCGCCTCGCGCACCGCGCAATCGCCCAGCGCGGACCGCATCTCCACAGCAGCCGCTTCCTGCGCCGCCCCGATCCAGACGAAGAATGCAATCAGGATCAACATCGGATTCGTGAACAGGCCCACCGCTCCGAAGAGAATCGCCATGCCCTGGCCAATGGACGCCGCAAGCCGTGTCGCGCGCGCGTAATCCAGTCGCAGCGCTAGAACAGCCCGCAGCACCCGGCCGCCGTCCATCGGAAAGGCGGGCAGGATATTGAAAAGCGCCAGAAAGACGTTCACGACAACCAGGCGCTCGACCAGGCTGCCGCTGGTCGCACTCAGCGAATGCAGAGGCTGCCACTGGCCGCTGAACTGCAGGCCGGCGTAAAGACCGGCGGCGATCACCACGTTGACCAAAGGTCCGGCCAGCGCCACGACCAGCTCCTGCGAGGGCTTTTCGGGCATACGCTCCAGCCGGGCGACGCCACCGATTGGCAGCAACGTGATGTCCCGCGTGGCAATGCCGTAGCGGCGCGCGGCCAACGCATGACCGTATTCGTGCAGCAGCACGCAGAGAAACAGCCCGCTGAAGAACAGCACGCCCGTCAAACCCGCCTCCAGGCTCCGCCCGTTTAGCCAGTGGGCTGCGCCCACAAGGCCCAGAAGGAGGAGGAACGTCAGGTGGACGTACACGTCAATCCCCATGATCCGACCGATCTTTAACGACCATTTCATAGTCCCAGTAGTCCTTTCTCGACTTAAGTGGTGATAGACAGTGGTGGCCAAATGGTTAGCGCAGAACCCGGCCTCTCCGCCGAGCCGGAGGCGTTCGCAAGTGGCCCGGCCCGCACCCGGTGGACTTGCGTTCGCGGTGCCGGATCTGGCCGTCCAGGTTCGCCAGCGCCTTGCCCATCGCGGCGCGGATCGTGTGGTCGGAACCCTCCGCCCGGAGGTCCGGACCAGGAGTAACGATATAGATCGCTACCCGGTAAGCCGGGCTGGTTTCCCAGCGGCGTTCCAGCCGCACCCGTGCCTCGTCAATCTGAAGCCGCGGTTGGAGATTGAGGATGCGCTCTTCCAGCAGCGAGTCCAATTCGTGGGTTGACCGCAGGTGATGATGTTGCACTGTGAGTTTCATTGGTCTGTTCAGTTCTTGTGTGTTGTGGTTTCAGTTGGCATGTCTTCGCCTGTGTGAATCGGCATCAGTCGCGATCCCTGCCGGTGATGAGCGGCAACACGTGCCAGAGGAAGTAGAGCAGCGAGGTAATGAACGCCGCCACGTAGGTCCACGCCGCCGCGTTGAGCACCTGGCTGACCGCCGCAGCCTCACTGCCCGGAGCGATGAGGTTCATGCGCCCAAGGATCACCCTGGCCCGGCGCGTGGCGTCAAACTCGACCGGCAAAGTCACCAGGTTGAAGAGCATGATAATGCCCCAGGCAGCGGCGAGCACCGTCACGGCAACCATCGGCTGGATCAAGCCCGTGAAGAGACCCAACAGCGGCAGCCACATGACAATCTGGCTGGCATAGGTGGTGATCCCCACCGCCGCCATGCGCCAATGCAGCGGGCGGTAGGCCAACTGGTGCTGGATCGCATGGCCGCACTCGTGCGCCGCCACGCCCAGCGCCGCCGGGGAGGAGCCGAAGTAGTTCTGGGAAGACAGGACCAGCCGCTTGCGCAACGGGTCGTAGTGGTCGCCGAGCATCTCGTCGTGGTGGGTGATCTCCACGTCGTGAATGCCGGCCTGCCGCAGAATCAACTCTGCCGCCTCTCCGCCGCTGACGCCGGATCGCACTGCGGTACGGCTGTGCCGCGCATACGCGGCTTTCACCCGCGCCGCTGCGAACAGCGAGAGCGCCATAGTCCCGATGAATAGAATCCAAAGTGTCATAATTCGTTCGTTCGTTGTTCTCTTCCTCAGCCGAGCGGTTCCACCCGGAACAGCCCACTGACTCATGTTTCGTTGGCGAAACGTAGGCCGGGGCGGCAGCGGCCTCTAATACACAATTCCTCATTTACTCTTAGGTTTATCCGAATAGTCTGCCTCGCATGGAATGGCTGAATTACCATCACCTCCGGTACTTCTGGGTCGTGGCGAAGGAAGGCAGCCTCAAGAAGGCCGCCGATAAGCTGCACGTGTCCCAGCCCTCCATCTCGGAACAGATCAAGGAGTTGGAGGAGGTTCTCGGCGAATCGCTCTTCCGACGCAGCGGCCGCGCCAATGTCCTCACGGACGCCGGCCAGGTTGTGCTCCGTTATGCGGAGGAAATCTTCGGCCTGGGCGCTGAGCTCATGCGCGCCGTCAAACAACGGCCCGGGTTGCAGTCGCTCCGCTTTTACGTGGGTGTGGCCGATGCCATCCCCAAGCTAGTGGTCAATGACATTCTCAAACCGGTGCTGGCGGGGCTGCCAGCTATTCATATCATTTGCCGGGAGGGAAAGATGGAAGACCTCCTGTCGCAATTGGCGGCGCACCGGCTCGATATCGTGCTGGCGGATGAGCCGGCACCAAGCAGCATCAAGTTCCGGGCCTTCACCCACCTCCTGGGCGAGTCCGGTGTTTGTTTCTGCGCCGCGCCTCGACTCGCTGCCCGGCTGCGGCCAAGATTTCCCGCATCGCTGCATGACGCGCCGGCCCTGCTGCCAACGGAGAACACGGCCCTGCGGCGCTGCCTGGAACAGTGGTTCCAACAGCGGCAGGTCCGCCCCCGGGTTGTCGCCGAGTTCGAGGATGCCGCGCTGATCAAGGTGATGGCCGCTGACGGGAAAGGCTTCGCCCCCGTCCCCACCGTTGTCGCCGAGGAGGCCCTCACTCGCTACCGGCTGCAGCAGATCGGGATCACTGAAGAATGCAAGCAGCAGTTTTACGCCATCACCGCGGAGCGGAGGATCGTCCACCCGGCCGCCGTGGCAATTACGGAAAACGCCCAGGCACGGCTTGCGGCAAACGCCGGGAAGCAGCGATAAGCTGTGCCGAAGAGGAGGCTCGTTAGAGCCGCAGCATCTCCTCTTGGCTAAGGAGGCGGAAGCCTTGCTGTTCGAGGACGGTGCGGGCCTGGGCGAGGGGATGCACCTCGATGATCAGGATGGCGCGTTTCTGGACGACAAAGCCGGAACAATTGTCGAGGTTGATGTTGTTGCGGCCCAGCAAATCCGCCACCGCCTGCAGGGAGCCGGGCTTGTCGGGCACCTCCACCGCCAGCGCTTCCAAGAGCGAAACCATCACGCCCTTCTCTTTGAGGACGCGGACGGCCTCGTCCCGCTGCGGGACCAGAAACTTCATCACCCCGAAGCTGCCGCTGTTGGCAATGGTGAGCCAGCAGAGATTGACTCCGGCATCCGCCAGCAATTTGGTGATCCGGGCGGTCTGGCCGGGTTTGTTTTCGACGAAGACGGCGATCAGGTATACAGCGTTCATGGTGATCAGGAATGATCGGTTGCGGTGCTGGGGTCTAGAGCGATCGTTTGTCAATAACCCGCTTGGCTTTGCCTTCAGCGACCGGCAATGAGCCGGCGGGCAGGAGGTCCACCTTGGGCCGGACCCACGTCTCGGCCTTGAGTTTCTCGACGAGTTGCTTTTGCAGGGCTGCCACGTGCTCGACTTGTCCGTCAAACCCGGCGGCGGCAAGCTCCACCTTGACCGTCAGATCGTCCAAGCCCTCGATGATGATCACGTAGTTGCGGCCCACCTGCGGGAAGGACATGAGCACGCGCTCGATCTGCTGGGGGAAGACGTTCACGCCTCGGATGATGAGCATGTCATCCGAGCGGCCCGTGATGCGGTTCAGGCGGCGGTGGGTGCGTCCGCATTTGCACGGCTCGGGGATGATAGAGGTGATGTCCCGGGTGCGATAGCGCAGGATGGGCATGGCCTCGCGCTGGAGGGTGGTAAGCACCATCTCGCCCGTCTCGCCCTCGGGCAAAGGCTCACCCGTCTCGGGGTTGATGATTTCGAGGAGGAAGTTGTCTTCCCAGAGGTGAAGGCCGGCTTTGTATTGGCAATCGAAAGCGACGCCGGGGCCGCTCATTTCAGTGAGCCCGTATGAATTGTACACATCACAGCCGAAGGCCTGCTCGATGCGGCGTCGGGTTTCCTCGGTGTGGGGTTCGGCGCCGACGAAGGCTTTGCGCAGCGTGAGATCTCTGCGGGGATCAACGCCCTTCTGTTCAAGAAGTCCGGCAAAATAGAGCGCATAGCTGGGCAGGATATGCACGGCAGTGGTGTGGAAGTCCTGCATGAGCATCAGTTGCCGCTCGGAGGTGCCCGGCCCGGCTGGAATGATCATGCAGCCGACCTTCTCGGCGCCATAGTGCATGATCAGGCCGCCGGTGAAGAGACCGTAGCTCATCATGTTCTGGAACACGTCCTTCCGGGTGATGCCCGTCGAGACGAGCGAACGCGCAGTGAGCTGGGCGGCGTTCTCAATGTCGTTGCGCGAAAAGAAGATGGCCTTGGGTTTGCCGGTGGTGCCGCTGGAGGTGTGCAGGCGCACGGGTTCGTCGCGGTCTACCGCCAGCATGCCGTCGGGGTAAATCGAACGCAGGTCGGCGCCCGTGGTGAAGGGCAGCCGGCGCACGTCGGCCAGCGACTTGATATCGCCGGGCCGCACGCCGAGCGCCGCGAATTGCTTCTGGTAGAAGGGCACGCGTTCGGCCAGGCGCTTGACGGTATCCTGGAGCCGCTTGAGTTGGAGTCCTTCCAGAGTCGAGCGCGGCATCGTCTCGGACTCTTGATCCCAAAACATCATCGTAAGCCGAATCTAGGCAGCTTGGCGCGATATTGTCCAGCCGTAATCGCCAGGGGGCTATCTTGATCCCACCACCGCTCTCGGCAATTGGGACATGCGCGGAGCGCGGCTGTCCTCAGCCGCAGCACGCGCGTCAGGGAGCGGCTCTCGGGACAACGGGGCAGGCCCGCCTTGTCGGGGCGGCTGCGGCTGAGGACAGCCGCGCTCCGTTGGCGGTGTCGAGATGCGCCCATCGCCAGGCGTTGTCACAACCACTCCCGCAGCTTCTCCTGGTATTTGTTATAAATGAAGCCCAGGACGAGCAGCACGATGCCGAGTGCCATGAAGCTCAGGATCCGGTAAATCGTCTCCAGCTTCCAGACATCCACGACCATCACGCGCCCCAGCGCGCAAGCCAGGATGCCCAGTCCCAGCCAGCGATACATGCGCTCGCGCAAGGCGATGCCAGCGGTAAACAGCGCCAAGGCCAGCAACGACCAACTGGCGGTGAGATAAAACCCGCTCGGCTGTTGCTCCAGCACCCACAGGGAAAGGAACCGCCACAGGCTGAGCCCGCCGATGATGATGACCGCGCCGTGGACCTCCGGGCCAATCGGATAGCGCTCGGGCAAGCGCCGGGCGAACTGGCGCTGCGCCAGCAGAATCAGAATCACCACCAGATTCGGCCAATATACCCGGGACGTTTGAATGAGCGGCAGCCAGAACAGCGTTAGAGCCACCAGCGTATAGGCGGCGCTGAAGAACAGAGCCTCGCGCTTTTGTTGCCATCCGGCCCACACGAAGACCCATAGGCCGAGCAAAGCCAGCAGCCAGATTCGTTCCCGTTCGGGGATGTATTGACATACCCACCAGATGGACATGGCCAGCGCCGCCCAGCGATAGACGAACGCCAGGTGCAGCAGCGGCTCGCTGACCCGCCCGGTAGCATCGGGCTTGCGCTCGAACCACCTGATGGTTGAGAACGAGAGCAGGCCCAGCGCGGCAATGGGTGCTAGCGGGAGCGCCCAATGGGGCTTGCCCTGCGCAAGCTGGAGCACGAACTGCACGCAGCTTACCCCCAGGAAGATTTGGCCGCAGATGGCTAACAGCCAGGCCCGGGTGAACACGCCGTAGGCGGTAATGGCGACCGCCAGCAGGCTGGTCACCGCCAGCCAGGCCGGCAGCTCGTACTCCTGCCCAAGCCAGCCATAGAGCACGCCGATGATTGCCAGCGCGTAGAGCCCCTGCCAGAGGAGCCCGATCTGCGAGCGCAGCTCGATGGCCTTCTGCGTTTGCCACCAGTGACTCAGCCCGAGCGAGATGACGATCATCAGCACGGGCTTCCACCACGCCGGCGCCGGACCGGTGTCGAAAGTGTTGACGAGCCAGGCCAGTTGCGCCAGGAGCAGGTAGCCCTGGCTGAGATGGGTCAGTTCGCGCACGCGCAGGCCATAGATCGAGAGCGTGAGCGGGACCGCGGCCAAGGCCAGGACGAGCGGAAAGTTGGCGCGCGTGGTGTTGTCCCAGGCGACCACCAGGCCGATCACCAAGGCCAGCACCGCGAAGTAACTCGGCTGCGGGCGCATGATCGCCTGACTGCTTGCGGCGGTCTCGCGGTGGACCAGCACCATGTTGACCAGCATCAGCGCGCCCAGCCCGAGACCCAGCCAAAGTCCGGGGGTGTCGAACTGCCTCATGCCGTCCATGCCCCAGCCCACCGCCAGCCCGGCGGCGATATACGCGCCCACCAGCAAAACCAGGTTCTTCCGCTGCTGGCCGGCGATGAGCAGAACCACGCTCTCCGCCGCCAGAATCAGCGCGAGCTGCAGGCCCGAATACTTGGTGATGAACCCGACGGTCACCAGCAGCAGGCCCTGCGTGAGGCAGGAATTCTTGGCCAGGGGCTCGGCCGCCAGGACGCGCCGGGCCAGTTCGGCCAGCACCAGCAGCACGGAGCCGTAAATCAGGCAGAACTTCCAGAACCCCCCCGTCTGCACTTGCAGCATCGTCAACAGAAAGCCGGTGAAGAAAGCACCGTTGTTGAGCGTGAGGAAGCCCGCCCGCGTTTGCCCTGCGAACTTCTCATCCTTCGACAGGAAGACCGCCGCCGTGAACACGAGCCAGTAGCTGATAAGGAAATACGTGCCGGTACACAAGCCTTCCTCCGGCGACACCCAATGCCAGGCGCTGCCGTCGAAGAACCGCCAGAACCCATACGCGGCATAAGTGGCGACCAGGCTGGCGAAGGACAGTGCCGCCCAGCGGTTGCGCACCAGGAAGAAGACCGCCGCCGCCGTCAGCACCAGGTTCGAGTAAAGCGTGAAGTAGCCGACGCGGGTGATGATCGAGGTGTAATAGGCCAGGCCCACGGCGAACAAGGCCAGCACCTCGGATTTCTTGCGGTCGGCGATCCAGACCATGAGGCCCGCCCACGCCAGCAGTAACGCCCCGGCGAGCGTCTGATTCTGTATGATCTTGAGATGGTCGTTGTAGTACGCGGCGTAGGTGGTGAAATAGACAGCAGCCAGCCCGCCGGCGAAGAGCACTTGCGCGTAGTTCTTCAGCGATTCCTTGGCCGCTCTGCGCTGCCACCAACCGCCCGCGACCAGCAGGCCGGCGCTGACGACATAAAGCAACGCGACTTTGCCGCCCGGACCCAGTTTGCTGATGAAGTTCTGGTAGGCCAGGTTCCCGAAGAACACCAGGGCCGTGAGCACCATCACAATCCCGATGCGCACCAGCCAATAGGTCCCCAATCGCATCTCGAAGGAGCCTTTCCCAGCCGGCGCCGACCTGGGCATCGCGGGTGGCGTTGGGGGCAGGCTGCCCCCAGCCGACGCTGTGGTTGCCGGAGCGGCTGTCGGGATCGGTGGCGGCGTGGGTATCGGCGTCTTTGCGACTGTGAGGAGCGTGGAGCGCCCGCAATGCGGGCAAAGGATGGTATCGCCCACCGCGCCGACTGGAAACTCGATGTGCCCGCCGCAACCCCGGCAGACGCCCTTCACGAGATGCTTCTCCACCGGCTCGGAGCGCAGCCGCAGCCTGGGTGCCTCCGGCAAAGTAGGACGACGCGTCTCGCCCGTCCCCCCGCTCTGCTCCGTTACTTGCATCTTTGCCGCCGCACTCGCTGCTGCCGGGATGACCGGAGGAACCGCTGTCGGTGGAATGGAAACCGGCGCCGCGGGAGGCAACTGAGCGCGCAAAGGTCCTTCCTTGTGCACTTCCTCTGACCTCTGACCTCTGACCTCTGGCTGCTCTTGTCCTGCTGCTCCCTCCGGCCGGCTAAGCCGCCGCTCCAGGGTGTTGATTTCCGCGGCGAAAAGCGCCAGCTCCTGTTCGAGCCGCGCCTGCCTCTGCTTCAGCCGCTCCAATTCGGACCGCTCCTGTTCGTTCATGATCGTGTCCTCTCTGCTGGCTCGTGCATTGGCTGTTGTGTCTGCCGATCTACCGTTCCGCCGTCCGCTGTCGCCTGGCGATCAGCAAGTTGCCCGACGCAGGGTCTTCGCTGCCCGATGGCGAGGAACCGCTGCGAGCATGCAGATTCGTTTTCATGCCCCGACCCTGCCACAACACGCGACCGATGTGCTAATTGATAAACTTTGCCCCAGTATTGGTCCAGCCGATGCTCGACCGGATCGAGTCCCCGGCCAGGCAGCCCGCTGCACCCGTTCATTCCGCACGTTCCAGTTACACCATAACCCTCCTGGCTACAATGCTGCTTCCACCCTCCCTTACAATCCAACCTCCGCATGCTTTCAGTCAACGAAAGCATGCATTGTGGCGCGAGAACATTACGTCCTTACAGAATGGATCGGGTGCTTGTTCACGCTATCGGTCGCGAAATTGATGGCGTGGAAGATCCTCAGGTGAAACCGAAAGCTCCACCGGCGGTTTGGATTAAGCCTGCCTTCGCCCGCGCAACGGCGGGTCCTTTCAACTGCACCGCGGAATGCCGAGGGCGTGAAGCCGGACTCGGGTCTCCGGCCCTTTCAGCCTCTCGACCGGCGCAGCATCAGGAAACCCAGACCCAACGCCATCAGCCCGACGCTTGTCGGTTCAGGCACCGTGAGAATCAGGCCCCAATCCACCAGGGTGGCCTGAGCCCCTCCCCCGTCAACATCGGCGAGGAAAAGTGTCCAGTCTCCACTCGGGTTCAAGCCCAGGAACGAGTCCACCAACGCCGTTCGCGCATCCGTGTCCAGCGCGGAGAGCGGATGCACTTCTCGCCCGTCCGCCGCCCACAGACCGGTCACTGGGCTGACGGAGCCGGTCACGCCCTGGTACAGGTGAATGTCATTTAGCGCTCCAACGCCAAAGCTTACGGCAAAGCCCGAGTCCGAATAACCGGCGCCATTGGCCGCCGTGCGCCCCGGCCGATTCAGCAGAACGGCAAAGCCGCTGTCATGCGTCAGGTAGCCATACAGGTCGCCGTTCCATCCGCCCGAGAGGTTCAAGGTAACCTCCAGATCAAGGATCTCCCCGGTCAGGTTCACCGTGCGGGTATCGCTCCAGCCGGTCAAGGCGCCGTCGGGGATGGGCGCGTTGATGTCGGAAAACACATTGGTGGTGCGGATCTGAGACCAGCCGGTGGTTAGGGTCAGCCCCAGGAGGGCCGCCGTCAGGAAACGCAGTGTGATCTTCATAGTCGTATAAGCAGGAGGTGATCAGGGTAGCGCCGTGCGGTAATACCGGCTTGGGTAACTGCTGGCTTCAGGATCGGTGAACTGGAACAAGCCTTTCGGCCCGGCCACGTTTGTGGCCAGAGGCACCCACACGGGCGCCACCAGGCTCGTGGCCGCTTCGATGACATACGATTGGCCGGGAATGCCGGCGAACGTGATCGTCACGTTCCCACCTCCGTTGGTCGAGATGCCCACGACCGTTTGCGTCGGGTTTGTATCCGCCGCCGCCATGTTCACCGTCACCGTGCCGAGGACGGGCGCGTCGCGACCGTCGCTTAGGCTGTAAGTGAAGGAGTCCGTGGCCGGGTTGCCGGCAGGCGGCGTGTAGAAGACCCAGCCACCGCTCATCGTCACCGAGCCACCCTGGGCGGTGGGTGTGTTCACACCGAGGATGCTCACAGGATCCCTGTCCGCATCCGAGTCGTTGCTCAACAGGGTCGCCACCGGAACCTTCATGCCCGCCAGGTTCGGACGCTTCACCGTGTCCGTACCTGGCACGGGCAGTTGATTGGCCACCGCTTTGATCTCGATGTCATCAACGTAAGCCGCCGGATGGTTGGTGCCGTTGGAGGAACTCCATGCCGCCATAAAAATGGGGCCATAATTGGTCGCCGAGCCGACAAACGGCTTGTGCTCGACGATCACTTGCGGGCTGGCGCTGCTGGGGTTCTTGACGATCGAGTAGGCGCGCAATCCGTTATGCGTCGTCATCTGGTATTCCTCCCAGGTGACCGGCGTGAAATCAAAGCCCGTTAGGTACCAGGCACTGCCTTCGTAATAAGTCAACGACGTCGCTGTTCCGACTGTGCTGCTGCGGCAGCCGTAGCCCAGCAGCGCGCAGTCGCCGGCGTAGGTGTTTCCGCCCTCGGTGCCGTAGAGCGACATGCGCAGGTAGTTGTAGTCACCGCCGGTGGCCGACGAGGGCACGTAGGCCCACCAGGTGACTTGCACATCCGACTGCGGCGGCACCCCCCAGGCGATGCTGGCGCCGGCGCGTTGGCCATATTCAACCTTCAGACATTGGTTGCCCGAATGCGGTGTCACCACGTCGCTGCCGACCACCTGGACTTTCTCCGGAGTGCGTAGCTTGCCCGAGCCATTACCACCGGTCTCACTCGTGACCCACGGCCCCTGCGGATCGGCATCGTCGGCTGGACTGGTCCGGGCGGCGTAGGTCTCGAATCCTTCCGTGAAGGGATTCGTCAGGTCAATCGAGTCTTCGACGGTAAAGCTGATGTCGTCAATGGCGTAGTAACCGTCATTTGCGCTATTGCCTTCATTGATAATGCGGAGCTGCGTGGGGACCGCTGAATCGGGCCGCGCGATATCCACATCAGCGACCACCGGCGTTCCCATGTCATCCACCCAAAGCGTGAAGGTCAGGGCATTGACGTTGAGCACGATCCGGTGATGCTGCCATTGGTTCACTGTCTGGTTGGCGGTGGTGTTGACCCAAGCGGCCGCTCCCGGACCGACGCCGTCATAGTAGCGCAGAATCGTGGAGCCGGTGGCGCGATTTACCTGGTAAGCGATGCAGTCATCCCCGTTGTTATCAGCGCCTTCCGCGCGGAGGACAATGTAGAAGTTGCGGTCGCTGGCTGCCTCCCGCACGGCGTAGGTCCAGAAATCAAGCTGGTAACTGCTGCCGCTGCGAGCGCCGCGCAGCATTACCTGCGCCTCGCTGCCGGGGCGCAGCAGCAGGGATTGGCTCCCCCCGTGACCGAGCCAGTTGATGACCTGCACCCCGGCGCCCACGTCTGTGGGTTCCAGAGCTGTGTCATCACTTACGTTCCACTCCACGCCGGTTGGGTCGGCGTCCGCCGTATCCGCCAGACTCGTGGCCACATCCGTGTAAGCCTCGAAATCGTTGCCGTAGATCGTCGCGGTGGCGGCCGATAGCGATGTGGCGGCGTACAGGCAGATGCCCGCTGCTGCTAACAAGGGCCACAGACCGTTCAGGGGACGAAGACGATGCAATGGCGTGAGAGTAGGATTGGCTTGAGTTTCCATGGCCTGTTTCTTTGCTTTGTCGTTCGCGCTGCTCAAATCATTCTGCTGTCGGTTCGGTACAAACTGCACTAACCCAATAGAATCTTCTCTGGCGCGCCCGCAATGTACAAATCAGCACTCTGCGGGTGATGTCACAATTCGACTTTGTAGCGAGTGTGGGTCAGTCACGCAACAACTATTTTCGACTTTTTTGACTGGGCTCAGTGTAAACTTCCCTGCCAAACGGGTCATCGCCTTCTGACTGGTGTTGGTCGGCGGGAGGGTTCCCGGGTTCCGCTCCCGGCAGCGAGCTGGTTCGGAGCCTGGCCAGAGCCATCCCAACGCCGTGTACAAGAGAGGTACACCAGATGCACACCAGATGCACAACCGGCTCCAGCGTGTGCATCCGGGGTGCATCTGGTGTGCATCTGGTGTGCACCTCTGGTACACAACCCGAGGAGCCGACTGGGTGTGGCATGGTCAGGTGCGATACCGTTGTGGTCCCGGGTGAGGTTGTGGCCCAGGCCGGGGGATTGTGAGCGCGCCCAAGTCTGCCACACCCGAGGCAACCCCGAGCTATCGAAATCTGGTCACCGCCGCCGCCCCTGCCAGGATGACCGGCTCTGTCGGGAAGGCGGCGGCAGCCGTAGGAATGAGGCCGAAAAGAGAGTTGAAACTCCCGTGGGCGCTTGCCAGTCTTCGTTCCGGACCGGTGGCTTGGATGAGCGTTTCGATCGCCTGGTGGCAAAGGGTTGAGCGAAGCCAGCGGCCATTAGAGAGACAGAACTGGTACCATGAATACCCGGTTGCGTCTGAGACTGCTCCTGGTGGGAGGTGCGGCCCTGCTGTTGCTCATGGGTGTTGTCGTCCTTGCGGGAATCCTGCGCAAGGCCAAACCCATACCCGCCGAGAAGATCGTGGCCGCCGAACCGGGAGACATCGCCCGCTCGGTGGTTGCCCGGGGGAAGATCGAACCGCTGTCCAAGGTGGAGGTCAAGTCCAAGGCCAACGGCATTATCAAGGCGTTGCTGGTGGACGTGGGGGACCGGGTAAGCGAAGGCCAGATTCTGGCGGAGTTGGACAAGGAAGACCTCCAGGCGCAAGTGCGCGAGGCCAAGGCGACGCTCGACGGCGAGCAGGCGAACCTGCAGGCGGCGATCGCGGCTGAAGCCAAGGCAAAGATCGAGGCGGCCAACCCGGAGCTGGAGTTCGCCCGGCGCGATTTGGAGCGGGCGCAGGAGCTATTCAAACAGAAGATCGCCTCGCAGCAACAGCTCGACGATGCCAGCCGCGCTCACGAAGTGTCCAAGAACCGCCAGCAACTGCTGGATGCCACTATCCAAACGGCCGGCGCGCAGGTGGCGCAGGCCCGCGCTCGGGTGGAGGCGGGCAAAGCGGCCCTGGATCGGGCGGAAGAGTTGCTCCGTTATGCCACGATTCGCGCGCCCATCGCCGGTATTGTGCTGACCCGCAGCGTGGAGCTGGGCGACGCGGTTTCCTCGATTCTCAACATGGGCAGCGCCGCGACCTTGATCATGACGCTCGGCGACGTGAGCAGCGTGTATATCAAGGGCGAAGTGGACGAGGCGGACATTGGCAAAGCGGACTGCGGCCAGCATGTTCGGACCAAGGTCGAGGCCTTTCCCAGCGAATCATTTGATGGCGTGGTGACACGCATTGCCCCGATGGGCAGGGAATTGAACAACGTCACCACGTTCGAGGTGCGCGTCTCGATTACCAACCTGCAAGGGAAACTGCGCGCGAACATGACCGCCAATGCGGAGATTGTTCTGGAGGAGCACAAGAATGTGCTGCTCGTCCCCGAAGCCGCGCTGGTGTACGACAAGGAAAAGAACGTCTCTGTGCAGCGCCTCGACCCGACGGCGAGGCTAGGCTGGCGCAAGACCCCGCTCAAGATTGGCATCTCCAACGGCCAGCGCACCGAGGTGCTGGAAGGGCTGAAGGCAGGCGACAAACTGGTCTTGCCGTGACGCTGGCGGGCGAAATCCTCCTTCAGACCGTGCGGAACATCTGGGCGCACAAGCTGCGCAGCACGCTGACGATGTTCGGCATCTCCTGGGGGATTGCTTCCATCGTGTTCATGATTGCCATCGGCGAAGGCTTCAAGATCGGCTATCGCAACATGCTCTACACCATGGGCACCGACCTGGTCATCTTCTGGCCCGGCCGAACCACCCGGCAAGCCGGCGGCCAGCGCGCCGGACGCGACGTGCGGTTCGCCTATGAGGACATCCGGGCGATTCAGCAGGAATGCTACCTGGTGCAGCACGTCACCGCGGAGCTGGCCGGCCTCCTCCAGATGCGCAGCCGCTTCAATTCCGGCGTCTTCTCCACGCACGGCATCATGCCCATCTACCAGCAGATCCGTTCCATCAGCCTGGCGGACGGGCGGCTCATCTCGGAAACGGATATGCGGGAGGAGCGGGCGGTATGTGTCATCGGCGACGTGGTCAAGCAGCAGCTCTTTGCCGGGCGCGTGGCAGTCGGGGCCCAGATCTACATCTACGACGTGCCGTACACGGTTGTCGGCGAGATGTCCAAGAAGGACCAAAACAACTCCTACAACGGCTTGGACGGCTACAAAGTGCTGATTCCCTACACGGCGATGGCCCGGCATTTCCCCGACCCGCGGCCGTTCATCGGCCCAGGCCATATTGACAACATCCTCTTCATGCCCACCTCGGCGGACCACCACGCGGAGGCCGTGCAGCAGGTGCGGCGAGTGCTGGGCCGCCGTCACGGGTTCGACCCCGCCGACCGAGGAGCCGTCTGGTGCTGGGATACCGTCGAGCAAGCACAACTGGTGAACGGCATTTTCGAATCCATGGAATTGTTCCTGGGTTTCGTGGCCCTGGTCACCCTGGCGCTGGGTGGGATCGGCGTGATGAACATCATGCTCGTCTCCGTGGCGGAGCGGACTCGCGAGATCGGCATCAAACAGGCCGTCGGCGCCACGCCGGGGAGGATCCTCTTCGAGTTCTTCGTCGAATCGGTGACCTTGACCATCTTCAGCGGCGTGGTGGGCCTGGCGCTGGCCTGGGTCATTTGCGCCGCGGTGAGCCGCATGCCCTTGCCGACCATGTTCGCCGGGCTGCCGGTCGGCCCCACGACCGCCCTTTTGGCCTTCAGCACGCTGGTGCTGGTGGGCATCCTGGCGGCCATCTACCCGGCCCGCCGGGCCTCCTTGATGGTCCCTGTCGAAGCGTTGAGGCACGAATGACCCGGCACATCTTCTCCGAAGCACTCAACGCGCTGAGCCATTACCGGCTCCGGTCGGCTCTGACCATGCTCAGCATCACGTGGGGCGTCGCCTCGCTGATGCTCCTGCTGGCCTATGGCCAAGGGTTCGAGCGCGCGCTGACCCATGCCTTTCTCCAGATAGGCAAGGACCTGGTGGTCATTTTCCCGGGGCAGACCAGTCTGCAAGCCGGCGGCCAACGCTCCGGCCGCCCCATCCGCCTCGAGATCAGCGACGTCCACGCCATCCAGGAGGGTGTGCCCACGGTCGAAGCCGTCTCGCCCGAGGTCAGGCGGCGCCTTCCCTTGCTATTCAACGACCGGTCGCGCCGTTACAGCGTGAACGGCGTGTATGCCTGCTACGACCGCATTCGCGAAACGGTGGTCGCCGACGGGAGGTTCCTGTCCGAGGAGGACGTGCTGCACCGGCGCCGGGTCGTGGTCATCGGCGAGACCGTGAGGCATGAGTTGTTCAGCGGCCTGCCGGCGGTCGGCAGCGAAATCCGCATCAACGGCGTCCGGTTCACCGTCATCGGCGTGCTGCGGAAGAAGACCCAAATCACCAATTATGCGATGCCGGACGACCTGAGCGCTTTTATTCCGTTCTCTACGTTCTCGGGCATGACGGACACCCGCTACCTGGATGACATCGTGTTGCGGCCCGCCAGCAACCAATTCCGGGACCGGATCGCCGCCGACACTCGGGCTTCCCTGGCCCGCGCGCACGATTTCAATGTGCAGGACACGCGAGCGGTGGAGATCATCGAATGGAACCAGTTCCTGTCCATCGTCACCAACGTCAGCCTCGGCCTGAAGATTCTATTGGCCATTATCGGGACCTTCACCCTCAGCATCGGGGCTGTGGGGGTGGTCAACATCATGCTCGTGTCCGTCACCGAACGAACGCGCGAGATTGGCATCCTCAAAGCCATCGGCGCGCGGCGGCGGCACATCCTCCTGCAAATCCTGTTCGAAGGACTGGTGCTGACGCTGACGGGCGGCCTGTTGGGCTTTGTGCTCGCCGCATTGCTCGTGAAACTGATCGGCTCGTTGCCGCTGCTGGGGCCGCTCTTTCAGGATACTTCAGGGCAAAGCGATATCCACCTGGCCGTGTCCATGTCCGCCTTAATCATCTCGAGCACCATCCTGACCGCCGTGGGCCTCATCGCCGGCATGATTCCCGCCATCCGCGCCGCCAGGCTCGATCCGGTCCAGGCCATCCGCAGCGATTAAGAGCGGATACATGTGCCCTTCGACATCAAGCAAACGAAGGAAACCAAGAACGCCGTCGCACGCCCGAGTCCAAAGTAGCTTCTGACGGGACAAAAGGAACCTGTTGGAAATACCATATAATCGTCGTCAGTCTTTGGCACTTGATGGGATGCCGATCATGTGAAACCACAGGGTTCGGGCCAGAGAATGCGATTTTCCTGTTGATGTGCGACACGGTTCCGGTTTGGTTCCGGTCAAAGCGCTTGTAGATGGCGGTCATCCACCGGGCGGGATCGGCTATCGGGCAAGGTCCCCGTTGGCAGAGCCGCCTCCCCGACCGAGGCAATGAGAGGGAACAAAAGGGAGCAAAAAGGAGTTGCTACGACCGCAGGCCCTGTTATGTTGGGCCGCCCTGTCGGGAAGGCGGCCTGAAAAGAGTGGCTGGCGACCAGGCGGGGCATAACGGCCGTAAGTTCCTGCACCTGAGGCGCGGGAGGCCATAACAACACTGAAAACAATCCCGTGTTCCGCGGGATGGTCCGCTTGAAAGGCGGACTCTTAACCAAAGGAAAAGTATGATTAGTATCGGAGTTAAGGAATTGCTGGATGCCGGCGTCCATTTCGGACACCTCACCAAACGGTGGAACCCCAAGATGAAGCCATTCATCTTCGACGCCCGCAACGGCATTCACATCATTGACCTGAGCAAAACGCTCAACCAATTGGAGGCTGCCTGTAATTTTCTCGGCTCGACCGTGAGCAAAGGCGGCAAGGTGCTGTTCGTGGGCACCAAGAAGCAAGCGCAGCAGGCGGTGAAGGAAACCGCCAAGGAAACCGGCCAGTTCTATGTCACCGAGCGCTGGCTGGGCGGGACACTGACCAACTTCGCGACCATCAAGCGCTCCATCGCGCGGCTCAAAGAGATCGAGAAGATGGAAGCCGATGGCACCATCAACAACTACGTCAAACAGGAGCAATCCGTGATTCGCCGCGAAGCCGCCCGGCTGGTCAAGTTCTTCGAGGGCATCCACGCCATGGAAAAGCTGCCCGGGGCGATGTTCGTGGTGGATATCAAGCGGGAGCACAACGCCGTGGCCGAAGCGCGCCGGCTGAGGATTCCCGTGGTGGCGATCGTGGATACCAACTGCGATCCGGACCTGATCGACTACCCGATCGCGGGCAACGACGACGCCACCCGATCGGTGCGGATGGTTCTGGCCACCATTGGCCAAACCGTCATGCAGGCCCAGGCGGAATACGAGACCAAGTATGCGCGCCGCAAGACGGCCGAAGCGCCTCCAGCCGCGCCGCCCGAGGCCGGTGCGGAAGTTGCGCCGGTTGTCGCCGTCGAGCCCGCCGCCGCCCCGGTGGAGCCGACCGCCCCGGCGGCCCCAACGGCCTAATCTCGATTCAGAACGCGGCACGACTTCAGCGGCCGTGTCCGCGTTCCCTCATCACTAACAACTGAAAGCCAACGACCGAATTTATGTCTGAAATTACTGCTGCCCTGGTGGGCAAACTTCGTGAGATGACCAATGCGGGCATGATGGACTGCAAGAAGGCGCTTGTAGAGTCCAAAGGCGACTTGAGCGCTGCCGTGGACATTCTCCGCAAGAAAGGAGCGGCCAGCGCCACTCATAAGAGCGCCCGCGAAGCCCGCGAAGGGGTTATCGCTCAGTTCATCGCCCCCGGCGGGCGCCTGGGAGTCCTGGTCGAGGTCAATTGCCAGACCGATTTTGTGGCGCGCAATGACATGTTCCGCGCCTTCGCCGACGACGTGGCCAAGCGACTGGCGGCCGATCCCGAGACTGGCTTTGAGGCCGATCGCGTCAACCTGGTGGCGCAGATTCGTGAGAACATCCAGATCCCCCGCCATGCGCGCATGGAGGTCAGCGGAAACGGCCTGGTCGCCGCTTACATCCACACCGGCGCCAAGGTGGGCGTCCTCGTGGAGGTGAGCGCCGGCAAAGAGAGCACCGTGGCGAAGGATGAGTTCAAGCAACTGGTGAAAGACATCACGCTGCAGATTGCGGCGGGGCATCCGTACGCCGTTTCACGCGAACAGGTGCCGGCCGAGGTCGTCGAGAAAGAGCGCGAGATCGCCGCACAATCGGACCGTTTGAAGGGCAAGCCGGCGAAGGCGCTCGAGATGATTATCCCGGGCATACTGGAGAAGTTCTACCAGTCGTACTGCCTGGTGGACCAGGGCTTCGTCAAGAAGAACTCCGAGGTTTCCGTGAAGGAGCATATAGCCTCCGTCGCGAAGCAACTGGATGACGAAGTCACGATTCGCCGCTTCGTCCGGTTTCAGGTGGGCGAAGCACCGGCGGTCTGACTCCGCTACTTGGCCGTTCAAGCCAGGGCCGGGCATTTTTGCTCGGGGGCAGTGGAACATTCTCCTTGTCCACCCGGAGAAATGTGCGATAATGGACTATTATTAGTGACGCGTTACACATTATCGTCTCGCCAGCTTATTTGCTGCATGATTAATATCCAACCCGTGGGGGTGCTTTGAGCCGCCCTTTTCCCTCTCGTCACTATCGCTCTCGCGAACCTCTCCATCGCCGAAACGGCAAGATCCGTGCACGCGAAGTCCGCGTCCTGGACGAGTCCAGGCAACAACTCGGCGTGATGTCCCTCAATGAGGCGCTGCGCTTGGCCCAAAGCAAGGGCCTGGATCTGATCGAGATCGCGCCTACCGCCACGCCGCCGGTTTGCCGGATTGTGGATTACGGCAAATTTCTCTATGAGGAAGCCAAGCGCGAAAAGGAATCCCGCTCCTCCCAATCCGCCAGCCGAATGAAGGAGGTCCAGATTTCGGCCACCATTGATCCCCACGACCTGTCGGTGAAGCGCGACCAGGCGATCCAGTTCCTTTGCGACGATCTCAAGGTCCGCGTCAAGCTCCGGTTCAAGGGCCGTCAGAAAGCTCACAAGGAGATCGGCTTTGAGGTCGTGAACAGGTTTATCAAAGAGGTTGCTCTTTACGGCCAGGCCGACTCGCCGCCCAAGTTGCTGGGAGACCGCGACCTCAATGTTGTCGTCACTCCATTGCACCGCGACAAGCGGGCCAAAAATCCGCGCCAGGTGGCCCCCATTCGCCCGGTCACCCCCCCGGCGCCGCCTGCCGGGGGAATCAGCCCGGCCTGACTTCCAGCGAGCAACGCTCGCCTCGCAGTGAGACGTTCGCAGTCCGAGCGCGATTGAATCATTCGCGCACAGGATACCTCGATGCCTCGGGTTCGCTTGGTGCCCGGCAGGCGCAACCAAGCGTCAAGACTCAACGCACATTCGGGTCCGCGTGGCCGTTCCACCAGGCGTTGTTGCCTTGGCCGCCCGAGGCCGGGGCCGTGCCATCCAGCGCATCCCGCCTCAAGGCTTCGGCATGGCCATCCACCAGGACCAGGTTAACACGTCCGCCGTTGCGATCGGAGGGGGTGGCGCGATGCAAGTCCGAACCGTCGCCGCCACCCTCGTAGTAGGCATTTCCGGGACCTGGCGAGGCGCTGCTCTTGCGACTACCCCGGGAACCCAGCGCGAAGGAGCCCAGTGGAGGGTCAAGCACATAGACCCCGGAACCGCCCGTGCCGTAGGGATTTGTAGCGGACCCCTGGCGTGTGCCCTGGGTGTCGCCGATCGCCAAGGTGTGGTCCGGCCGGGCGATCGAGGCCTCGGACGCATGGAAGGCCTGCACCCCGTCCGGCTGACGGGTGTTGCCGAGGTACTGGTAGTTGTAGCCGTAGCCGCCGTAATACTGGGTCACGTCGGGCGTCTTGACGTCGCCAGGTGCGGTATGCGCGAATGGTTTGTTCATGAGCGGTTTTTCTGCCGGGGTCAGCAGTGGGCTGAGATACACCTGGGGCGTCCGCAGGTAGGGAAAGATCAGGTCGGCCCAGCGCACGCGAGGCTGGCCGGCGACGGCAGGCAGGGAATGCCCGGGAAACCGGTTGTCCTGGTCGTCGTGGTAGAGCCTCAGGCCAAGGCCAAGCTGCCGGAGGTTGCTTAGACTGGCGATGCACTTGGCCTTGGTTTGTGCTCTCGCCAACGCGGGCAACAGGAGCGCCGCTAGAACGGCAATGATGGCAATAACCACCAGCAGTTCGATGAGCGTAAAGGCCGGCAGGGAGCGGTCAGCTTCCCCGGGGATTCGTCGCGGTATTCGGTTTTGCATCGCCGCATCTTAGCGGCACGTCCCGCAGCCTGCTTCCGGAAGGTTGCGAATTATTGTCGGGGAATTGCGGCGGACGGGTTGGGCTGAAGCGGCGGCGCTTGAGGAGGTGCGGTTGTTTCCGATGCTTGCGCCGGTTCAACGTGAACCAGGACATGTTGGATAAAAAACGGTGAAGATTTCAAATGGTCGGCGACCTGGTGCGCAATTTCGTGGCCGCGGCGGACGGTCAGATCGCCGTCCACTTCGACGTGGAGTTCCACAAATACACCGAGCCCGCTCTTGCGAGCGCGGCATTTCTCGATGCGCAGGACGCCCGGGACGGATGAGGAAAGCTCGCGGATTTGGGTTTGAAGTGAATCGGGCGGGGCGGCATCCATGATGTCATTCAGGGCGGCGCGGAAGATGCGGCAACCGTTAAACAGGATGATGAGACAGGCGAACAGGGCGGCCCAATCGTCGGCGGCCTCATAGCCCTTGCCGCCGATGAGGGCGATGGCGATGCCGACGAAGGCCGCGGCGGAAGTAAGAGCATCGGACCGGTGGTGCCAGGCATCGCCCTTGACGGCGGTGCTCGCAAGCTGCGTGCCGACCTTGAAAGCAAAGCGGTAGAGCGTTTCCTTGGTTGCGATGACCAGGGCGAGGACGGGGAGGGTAAACCAAGCGGGCGCATGATGGGGGGTGATGATCTCACGAACGCTCTGAAAGGTGATGAAGACCGCGGCAGCCAGCAAGGCCAGGGCGACGACCAAACCGGCGATGGGCTCGGCTTTGCCGTGTCCAAAAGGGTGGTCGTCATCCGCCGGCAGGGCGGAAATCTTCAGGCCGGTCCAGACCACCAGGGAAGTGACGATGTCCGCGGTGGACTCGATGCCGTCGGCAATGAGGGCGTAGGAATTGCCGAAGATGCCAGTCACAATCTTGACAATGGCCAGCAGGATGTTGACCGCAATGCCGACGCCGGCCGCGATCAAGCCTGGTTTAACTGAGGGCATAGATCAGGCCCGCCAGTTCAATGAGCGAGCTGACAGGCTGGCACAGCTTGGGCCTGGTCGCCCCGCGGGTCAAGGCTGGTGTCCGGCAGCCCACGTTGACAGGGCCCAAAAAAGCTTGGCTCGTGGTGCACACCCTGCCCGCCAACGTTTGCTGGGGAACACCCTCTGGATTACTTCCTCAACGACCAGGGCTATGAGGTGGTGACGGAAAAGCGCGAGGCCAACCTGGACAATGTCAGGGTCAAGCCCAGCGGCGCGCCTCACCCCCAGCACGTCCGGAACTTCCTGGATTGCGTGAAATTACGCCAGCGACCCGTGCTTGACGTCGAAGCCGGTCATCATGTTTCGTCCGTGGCGCATTTGGGCAATATCGCCTACCGGACGGGCCGGAAGCTCACCAGGGACCCGGTCAAGGAGCAAGTTACGAGTGGCAAGGCAGCCGATGAGCTTGTGGGAGTTGAATACCGCCGTCCCTGGAAGCTGCCCTTTGCCAAGCGCGCCTGAGCACTTCCGAGACGCCGGACAGGATCGTCGAACGCCTGGCCGAGGTGACGTTCCGTCAACGCAATCCCAATCCGGCTCCCTTGCAGCCGTTGGCTTCCGGTCGCGTCGCATACCAAAACTCAAGCAAATCCCAAAGCCATCGGACGCCAATGGGATAAAGATGGCGCTTCCCGAAAGAGTTCGCCATTCTCCGATCAGTTTCATATACGCAAGACATTGACGATCAGTTTCTTACGCAAGAACCCAACCTCCGCACGAGCGGTTCTCCACTCCCAGGACTGCGGCGACGCCACAGTGTGTTTCCGGGGTCTGGCCGGCGCTACCCCGGTGAGTCTCCCATGGGGGCCGGTCCCCATGGGAGACTCACCGGGGTATCAGCGTGCCCAAGCCGTTGCCGAACCGGCGCTGCCCGCGGGGACAGTGCCCAGCTCGATGGCTGTAACCCCATTCATGCACGTTACTTACATGGTTGCATTATGCACCGTTGTTCTCAGGCAGTCCCTCAGCACGCCGCACCCTGCCATGCCAGGAACGAACTCCCCGGATGGACCAGGTTTTCTTCTGACTACAGACCAGGTCAGAGCTGGATTCAACCAGTGGGCAACCTTGTATTGGCTTATGAAGACGATGCGGGCGACAGTTGAAAGAGTGATTCGACTCGTAGTGAAAGCCCTGGTAATCCTAGTCGTGGCGGGCACGGCTGTCGGCGGCCAAGCTGAGCCCTTGCCCCTGAAACTGGCGCGCGTTTTCACCAGCAACGCCGTCCTCCAACGCAGCCAATCGTGCCCCGTCTTTGGCCGGGACGTGCCGGGGAGCAAAGTCACAGTCAGGTTTGCCGGGCAGACGCTTAACTGCAGGGCCGATGCGAGCGGCCGCTGGCGTGTGTCCCTGGCGCCACTTCCTGCCTGCGCCACGCCGCAAACGCTGACGGTGAACGGCAGCGCCCGCATCGCGCTCACCAACATCCTGGTTGGCGACGTATGGCTGATCTCCGGCCAGAGCAATGCCGATTGGCCGCTCCGTTCTGCCGCCGGCGGTCGTGCGGCCATGGCCTCGGCGACCAATACGCTTTTGCGTTACCTTCAAATGGCCGAATCGCCAATCACGACCGCGACGGCTTGGACGCCCGCCGAAGTCGCGAGGCTGAATCCCAACGATTACTTTTCGGGCGTGTGGCAAGTGAGCGATCCTGCCAGCGCGGGAGCGGTCTCAGCCGTCGGCTATCTCTTTGCCCACCACATCCAGACGAATCAGAATATTCCCATTGGGCTGATTGATTGCACTGTTGGAGGCACGATGGCTGAGAGCTGGATGCCCACCGAAGCCATCAACGCCAACCCGCGCTTGAAAGCCATCGCGGACAATTTCCTCGATTCCCACATGGTCCCGGCTTTCGCCAAGACACGCCTGCTGCAGAATCTCGCACGTTGGGACGCCGCTGGCCGCCCCGTGCCGATGCCCGAGCATCCCTACAAGCCGGGCGCCTGTTGGCGCAATGGTTTGAGCACCATCGCCCCCTTCGCACTCCGAGGTTTGCTCTGGTATCAGGGCGAGACCAATGCGGATTTTGAAGATCCGAGTGCATACGACGCCATGGCGGAGTGGCACACTGAAACGTTCAGAGTGTTGGTAGCCGCATGGCGCAACGTGTGGGAAAACGAGATGCTGCCGGTCTATTTTGTCCAACTGCCGCGGCTCAACCGTCCGTCGTGGCCTTGGTTTCGTGAAAGCCAGTTGAAATGCGCCCAGACAGTCCCACACACTGCGATGGTGGTGGCATTTGACTGCGGCGATCCGGCGAATGTGCACCCGGTCAACAAGCAGCCAGTGGCCGACCGGCTCGCGCGAATCGCCCGTGCCCGCACCTACGGCGAAGACCTTGAGTGGAGCGGGCCGCAGTTGCGCTCCTGGAGGATTCAAGGAACTAGCATCGTGCTCGAGTTCGATCATGCGGAGGGCGGGTTGGTTTCCTCAGACGGACACGCGTTGAACCTGTTCACCGTTGCCGGCGCCAACCGCCGCTTCTTCCCCGCTACCGCAAGCATCTCGAATCACGCGCTTATCGTTTCTGCGCCGCAGGTGCCCCGGCCCGTGGCGGCGCGGTATGCCTGGGTGCCGACCGGCGACATCAATTTTTGCAACGGTGCGGGCTTGCCCGCCTCGCCGTTTCGCACCGACGACTGGACGATTAAGGACTTGGGAAACGATACGCCTTAAAAATATAGACACACCATCCCGCTCGAAACCCCCTCCCGCGGTTCTGCTGCTTGCGGTTCTTACGGCGGCACCGGCGGCCCATTTGAAACGCTTTGTCCTCGGCGGCCAACCGGACTCTCTGGGGACGACGGGTGGCGGTGAGGACGCCCCAACCTCGGGCAGCGATCCCGCTGACTCGCACGTCAGGTTCATCTGGCACAACATCGCGGACACCGACACCGACGGCCTGCCGGATTCATGGGAATATCCCCACCTCGGCGATGTGACCGCAGGTGTCACGAACAGTGACGATGACGGGCACGGACACGAACGCCGTCTCCCCTGGACCAGCGTTTTCCCGCTTGCGGATGAACCGATGAGGGAAAACCCAAGAGCGCGCCTGCGAGCAAGGCGGTGTTGGGTTGCGGAGGCAGAAGCTGAAACCGCGCCGTTACGCCTCCCGTCTCGAAAACCTGAGCATCAGCAAGCCCAGACCCAATCCCGCCAGTGCGAGGGCTGAGGGCTCCGGGATGGTGACCATGTAGGCGACGCCCCAGTCGCGCGTGGTGAGTGCAGGGACGTAGGCTTGTGCGGTGTCGTTGACGAGATAGCCTTGGCCCTGGCCGCCGGTGGTATTGTTGCCCGACGTGTTCACATACATGCGGAAGTTCGAGATATCTCCCTCCACGTTGTCCTCGGAGAACACGAACCAGTACTCGGTACTGCTGCTGAGGTTGACGCCAGTGAAGTCGAAACTGTAAGACCCGCCCGCCGTTGTGCTGCCCCAAAGGACACTGGAGCTTGAGGAACCGACATATCCGCCAAAGGCACCACCGGAATAGGCGCCGGAGTAAATGTCCACGTAGACGGGGGTGTCAAGGCTGCTAAGATAGCCAGCCACAGTGCCGACGTTCGGCGTGGTGGTGTCGTTGGGCCGTGTCAACGTCAAGCGTCTCAGGTCAAACGTCGGCGTCAGCGAACCCTCGGGCGTGACGCTGGTGGGATAGATGCCGGCGTTGGCTTGAAAGGCGAAGGCCGCCAGGTTGGCCTTGTCACCAGACACACCCGACCATCCATTGGTGATCGTAGGATAATCCGCCAGGACGATCCCGGCGGTAAAGAGGGCGATGGAAGCGAACAGGGCTCTCCTCATAGTTCAGAACGCGTTAACCGGTGAATGGTCTCTTAGGAACTCACTATGTTGGCACTATCTTGGCAGGAAGACCCGACCAAAGGAATACCAATCCTCTTGTATTTTCGTAGGACAAGTCCCAAACGGAAAGCGGGACTGCCGGGGTTTCGCAGCACGTCGGGCCGACCTGAATTCTGGAACAACCTGTGTTGTTAGCCGAGGCTGACTGTGTTTAGACATGCTTCCGAGTCAGTTCGTGCGGGGGTTAGCTGACGGACTGGCCGGGGGCCGCCCCTCCAGGCCCATGTACTTCACCACTGCCTCGCTGCGAGAATGGACGTGGAACTTGTCGTACACGCGCTTGAGATGGTGGCGGACGGTTTCCAGCGAGATGGAAAGCTGGTGGGCGATTTCCTTGTTGCCGTAACCGCGCGTGACTAACTCCAGGATTTCCCCCTCGCGCCGGCTCAGTTCCAAGGCGGGTGACGAGGCCGTCGCGGGTGGGTGTTGAAAGGTCTCCACCAGGCGGCGGGCGATCTCGCTGGTCATGGGGGCGCCGCCTTGCTTGACATCGCGGATGGCCTGAAGCAACTGCTCGGGACGGGTGCGTTTGAGCAGGTAGCCACATGCGCCGGCTTGCAGGGCCCGGAAAATCTTGTCGTTATCTTCATAGACTGTGAGCATAACAATCTCGGTTTCCGGCAGCAGCTCTTTAAGGCGGGCGGTGCACTCGATGCCGGACATGTTGGGCAGGTGGATGTCCATCAGGATCACCTCGGGCTTGCAGCGCGGCGCCTCGGCTAACGCCTCCTCGGCGCTGGACACGGCGCAGGCGCAGCTCAACCCCGGCGCATCATCCACCAGTCGCCGCAGGCTCTCGCGGATGGTGCGGCTGTCTTCAACAATAGCGACTGAAATAGGCATAAAATGCGCGCCAGGACCCCTCCTGGCGCATAACCCTACGATCATGCTGTCGCAAACCCTGCCTTTTGGCTATCCCCCGATTGGGTAAAGCATCGGCCTCCGTGGCCCGGCCCAGCTAGCCGAGCGGCAGCTCCAGTTCCACCCGTGTTCCCTGTCCAACGACGCTGCGCACCACGCCGCGCCCGCCAAGCTTCTCCATCCGAACACCGATGTTCTTCAGGCCGTTGCGGTCGGGCCGGACCGCAGCCGCGTCAAATCCGCGTCCGTTGTCCTCGAGGCGCAGGCGCAGGCGCGAGTCCTGGAGCGCGAGGCGCAGCCACAGTTCCGAGGCGGCCGAGTGTTTGGCGGCGTTGGCCAGCGCCTCCTTGGTGGCGAGGAAGAGCGTATGCCGCTGCTCGGAGTTGAGCGGGAGGTCGGGCAGGCCGGGTGGCACGTCGAGCCGGCACTGGACGGAAGTGGGCCGCAGGTAATCCTGGGCAAAGAGACAGAGATAATTGACGAGGTTGCGCAGCGAATCGTTCTTGGGGTTGACGGCCCAGACAATCTCATCGAGCGCGGTGACTAATTCGAGGGACTTGTCGCTAATGCCTTCGAGGCTGGCCTTCACCTCCGCTGGGGAACTGGCGGAGCTGCCGGCGGCGGTGCTGAGGAAATGGATTTCAGTCAGGCTCGTCCCGAGGTCGTCGTGCAGGTCCTGGGCGATGCGCGAGCGCTCGGCTTCCAGCGCCCGCTGCTGCTCCAAGGCGGCCATGCGCCGGTGCAGGCGCCGCGTGACGACCAACCGCGCCGTCAGCGCCGCGGCCCCGGCCAGCAAGCCAAGCGCCACCAGGCGGAACCACCAGGTCTCCCAATAGTGCGGCAGCACCTCGAAGGGCAGCGTGGCCCAGGTCTCGTTCCACGGTCCGCCCTCGTGGCAGGCGGTGACCTGAAATTCATATTTGCCGGGCGGCAGATAGCTGTAGCGAGCGACGCGCGCGCTGCCGGCTTCGACCAGGGAATCCGGCCTTCCGACCAGGTGATACCGAAAACGCAGGCGCTCGGGCGCAGTGAAACTCAGCGCCGCAAAACCGATGTCCAACTGCCCACTACCCGGAGGGATCTTCAAGGTGTCCCCTGACTCGGCACGCCCGGTTCCTCCGAGAAAAGGGTTGCCCGCCAGGAGCGCCTCTTCAATGACGACCGGCGGCGGCGGCTCGACGGTTACTTGGCGTGCATCTATGACCGCGACCCCCGTGGCGGTGGGAAACCAGAGGCGGCCGTCGCGGGCGCGGAAGCCGCTCCCGCTGCATTCGTTGCCGGGCAAACCGTCGGCTTTCGAGAACCGCTGCCATTCCAGGTGCGGATTCGTCCCTGGCGGCGAATCCCTCAGGCTATCCGCCTTGAGGCGAATGATCCCGTTGTCCAGACCGCACCAAAGGTAGCCCAGCCCGTCATCGGTTATCTGGTTTACGTTATCCCCGAGTAGTTGCCGTGTGCCTGAGGCAGGGGCAAACCGCCCTTGCTCCCACCGCAGCAGGCCCGCTCCTGCCACCGCCACCCACAGCACGCCGGCGTCGTCCAACGACAGCGTGGCGATGGCGCCTGGCGGGAGCCCTTGCTGTACATCGCAACGCTCAAAGACGCCGTCCCTGTAACGCAGCAAACCGTTCTCCATCGTGCCAAACCAAAGACTGCCATCGGGGGTTTCGGCAATGGTCCGCACATCAATGCGCGGCAGGTCTCCTGGGATTTCGTAGGTGCGGCGCCGGCCTCCCTCGAGCGCGTCAATCTGGCGCGCGCTGATCTTGCGTTGCCCGAGCCACAACGTGCCGCGCGCGTCTTCGTGGAGTGCCAGCACCGCGGCGTCGGCGTCCAGTTCGGGCACAGCCCTGACAAACCGCTCGCCCTCCATGCGGAAAAGCCCGCCTCCCCATGTCCCCGCCCAAAGGCGACCCGCCCGGTCGCGCAACAACGACCATACAAACTGGTTCGTCAAGCCCTCGCGCGCGCCATATTGCCGAAC
The DNA here is from genome assembly GCA_964625855.1 of uncultured Verrucomicrobiota bacterium. Lineage (GTDB taxonomy): Bacteria > Verrucomicrobiota > Verrucomicrobiia > Limisphaerales > UBA8199 > JAPLUA01. The sequence continues at coordinate 37,311 of CAZVFC010000022.1, forward strand.
TTGCCCCGCTATGACCTGCTGCACACCGTCCCCGTTTGTGCCGAGCCACACTTCGCCATCCTGGCCTTCGCAGGCGCAAAGGATTGCCTCGCTGGACAAGCCTTCCGCCGGGCCATAGCTGGCAAAGGGTGGCTTTCGGATGCGCGCCAGCCCTTTACCCTCCAATCCCGCCCACAAATTCCCTTCGCGGTCAGCGAACAGGCAGCGAACCAGGTTGCTGGGCAGGCCCGTCTCGCGGGTCAAGCGCCGGACCGCACCGTCCCGGTCCAGCCTCGATACGCCCCCGCCATAGCTGCTCAGCCATAAGCTGCCCTCAGCGTCTTCGAGGAGCCCCGACAAGGCGGGCTGGTTGTCCGGCACCGCCCCCCGCGTTTCGCGCCATCGGCCGGCATCAAAGCGGCGCAGGGACCCATTGCCCGCGACCCAGCAGCCCCCCGCGCGAGCCGGGGTCAGGACCTCCGGCTGGAATCCCGGTTCCCGCCCCGAATTCCAGACGCTCGCCAGACCCCCACCTTCCCTACGAAACAACTCGCTGCGCGCCGCTGCCCACAGGCCGCCGGCCCTATCGCCGACGAGGGCAACCAGGTCCGACCGTTCAGCGGCCGGATGGAAGACGCCATCCACCCAGCGATACAACGCCCCCTCGAAGTTCAGCAGCCAGAGCGCGTCATCGCCCGCCTCTACCAGCCGCCGCACCGGGCGGTCCGCGGTCTGACGTGAGGGCGGGGTATAAACGGTGAACTTGCCTTGGCGATACCGGACCAACGCTCCGTCCTGGGTGCCGATCCAGAGATTGCCACCACGATCCGTGTACAGCGCAACCACCGCACGTTGGCTCACCCCCGCCGTCTGCCGCAAGTCCATGTTCAGGAAGCGCATACCGTCAAACCGTGCCAACCCTCCCAACGTGCCAACCCATAGGTAACCCTCGGGTGTCTGCGCCACCGCTGTGACCGTGTTGCCGGGCAAACCGTTGTCGCGGGTCCAATTCTGGATGAGGAACTCGCGAGGGCCATCAGCATCGGCCCCGTGGGCCAGCAACAGCCCCAGCAGGCAGCCAGACCGCCCGCGCCAACGGCGCATCGCGGCGGAAAAGGCTCTGGACGGCGGAGAATTCACCGGGGCGGTCGCAAGGGACAACCCTCATCAAACCGGGAGCGGCGAATCCGGTCCGGCGCAGAGAAAAGTCGCGGCATGGCGTTTGTTCGCTAGTGGCGTCAGCTTGGCGCGGTCTCGCCGAAAAGTCAATGCTCCGGGAGGCTCTGCGCACCGGTTTCCGTCCGGCGCAACATTACCCAATCGGGGGATACCTGCCCGCGGGAGCCAGATGCTAGGCTCCAGCCATCATCGTAGTCCAAAACATCATGTTGGCTGACAGTAGCGGTCTGACGAACGACTCGCCTTTGAGCGCGGCAGGCTCATCCGCCCGACGCCCGGCGGCCGCGAACCCACCAGCAACAAATCAAACAAAACACCCCAAACGTATCAATCCTATGCTCAAACAAATCCGAAACGTATGTTGCGGCCTCCTCACGGCGGCGGCGCTCTGCGTCACCAGCCGGGCCGAGGTCGTGTTCTATGACGGCTTCGACACCACCAACTACCCCGCCGGGGGCACCGTGGCCGAGTTTCTGGCCATGGGCTGGACCACTGTCAACGGTAACCCGCCCACGGACATAGGGACCTTTTACAAGACGCAATATACGGGCGTCGTTCCCGAATCGGGCCTTTGGGCCAATAATGCTTCGCTCGAGTTTAACGCCACCAACGTGCTGCGCTGCGGCGACCTCCTGCAAATCGAAGCCAGCGCCTGGCGGTTCTATAGCTGGACTTACATCGAGGAAATCATTCTGTGGGACGGGAGTGATCCGGGCACCAAAGTGACGGTGACCAATTGGTCGGGGGCCGGCGTTTCTCCTTATTGGCCTGGATGGTATACTCCGGCAGGGGGCGGTCCTATCAACTCGCTCTACTACCAGGCCACGGCCGAGGACGCGGGCAAGCGCGTGATCTTCAAGTACGGCCACGGCGCGACCTGGAGCGAAACCCTGGATGTTACCTTCAGCATCACCCCCACGACACTGCCGGTGATTACCCGGCAGACTCCGTCCGCGGCAATCCGGACCGTGGGTGAATCCCTCACGCTCTCGGTGGCAGCCGCCGGCTGCAACCTCTCGTACCAGTGGCAGAAGAATGGCGGTGACCTGACAGGCCAGACCGACACCATGCTGATGTTGGGCGGGCTGACCTCCGGCGATGCGGGTGGTTACAGTTGCAGGATCACCGGTGCCTCCGGTCCCATCAATAGCACAACCTGCCAGTTGACCCTAGAGCCCAAAGTCGGTACCGGTGCCAGCATCTCGTTCGGCATCAATTTCGAGAACGAGGCCCCCTTCAATCCGAGCCCCACGGCCCCCGCTTACGGCGTGCACCAAAGCCGCTGGCAGGACACACCGCCCGGGAGGTTTGGCGGCGCGGTCAACGAGTCCGGCCTCGTTTACATGTTTGGCGCAGGCTTTCTCGACCTGAGCTACTCGGCTGCCAACACCTATGGTTGCTGGTGGGTGCTGAACCCCGCCGTAAGTTGGCAGTGGGGGCTCGTGGGCGACGAGCTGGGGACGGTGAAACCCGGCGACGCCGAAGTGAATGACGGCTACCTCGACGACGGAGGCTCGGGCTACTCTGTCACCCTCGTTGGCATGACCACCAGCATCGGCTTTAAGGAGTACGTGGTCCGGACTATCGCCGCCTCGGACAGCGCCACCGCCTTCAACAACGTGGCTCTGCTGGACAACACGACTTTCGTGTCGCAGGACCTGGTTTACGGACCGCTCTTCCCGGCCAATGACATCCTCTACGGCAAAGCCGCCGTGAGTTCGACGAGCACCACGATGACGAATGACTCCATCACGCTCACTTCCGCTCCTGGCTCGGGGACGACCCGTGGCTGCCTGGCGGGCCTGATCATTACCGACAAGCCGGTGATCCTGGCCCAACCGGAAGGCCCGGCAGACGTGGTCTTCAATGGAGAGTCCTTCAGCTTGAATGCGGATGCCTTCGGCGTGCTGCCGCTGTCTTACCAATGGCGAAAGAACGGCACGAGCATCCCCGGCGCCACCACTTCCAGTTACTCGAAGACCGTTGCCACCACGAATGATTCCGGTGTTTACACACTGGTCGTCACTAACGCCTACGGCGCCGCCTCGAGCGTCTCGGCTGCCGTCACCGTGGTTGAGTTTATTCAGCCCACCATCATTCAGCAGCCGGTCGCGTGTTCTGTGTATGCGGGCGGCACCGCCCGTTTCTCCGTGCTCGGCTACGGTGGCGAGCTCAGCTATCAATGGAACAAGGGCGGGACACCAATCCCCGATGCCACCACGACTGTGCTCACGCTGACCGGCGTAACCGCGCTCGACGCAGTCAACTATAGCTGCACCGTCACCAACCCGGCGGGCACTACCAATAGCAGCAACGCCCTCCTGACGGTGATCCCAATCCCAACCAGCGGTTACCTAAGCAAGGTGTTGGGGGACAACCCGCTTTCGCTATGGCGCCTGGACGAAACCAGCGGGACGACTCTCTATGATTCGTTTGGCGGGCGCAACGGCGCCTACGTCGGCGGGGTGGGGTTGGGGCAGCCTGGTTTCATGGACGGCGACGCTTCCGTCAACTTCCCGAACTCGGGCTGGGTCCTGGCCACACCAAGCACTTACGCTGACGTGCCCTATGACCCTGCGCTCAACCCGTCGGGGCCATTCTCAGTCGAGCTTTGGGTTAAGCCCAACGGGATCCCTGGCGACCTGTTCAGCCCGCTCTCATCTATGAATCTTGACGCCGGACGGCCGGGCTATCTGTTCTACATGAACGGCGCTTCGGGCTGGCAGTTCCGACTCGGCAACGCGGGGGGCTATATCGCCACCGCATCCGGCGGGACCAGCAGCGCCAATTGGACGCACCTGGTTGGCGTCTATGACGGCACTTCGGCCTATCTCTATGTCAATGGCGTGCAATACGGGCCGGTGGCTGCGTCAGGGTTTCTGCCAAGTACCACGGTTCCGCTACGCATCGGCGCTCCCACAGGCTTCAGCCGCCCGTGGAACGGACTGGTGGACGAAGTAGCGTTTTATAATTACGCCCTGAATTCCACTCAGGTGCGCGGCCATTTCGTTGCCGCACCCCTCCGTGTGGCGATAGCGCCCGTATCCGATCTGGTCGTGAACGCCAAGCCCAGTGTGGGGCCCGTGCACGGGCTGAACTACGGCGCTGTTTGGGCGGCATCCGACAACGACGGCGTGACCACCCGGACGGGCGTCATGCAATTCAACGCCACCGAAGCAGACCAGGTCGCCGTCAACGGATATTCGCAACTGGATTCCACCAACGGTACCATCTGCTTTTGGGTGCGTGTCAGCGCGTTCCCCGGCACCGGCAGTGAGTCGGCCATCCTCATGGATCGGCGCGACACCGGTGGCGGCGGCAGCGGCACGATCATCGCCATCAACGACGGCCAGTACGCGACGGCCGGAACCGTCTTCTTCCAGGCTAATCCGAGTGGGGCCAACCCATTCTCCTCGTTTGGCACGGTCAACGATGGCAAGTGGCACCACATTGCAGTGACGTATGGCCAGAACGTAAACGACTATGTGAGCATCTACATTGACGGGACCTACGACTCGCAACAAGCCAACAGCCTGGCTTGGTGGTGGCCGTCCGGGATGTCCCTGCTGCTCGGCAAGTCGCGCGATACCTACTGGAAGAAACTCGATGGCGGTCTGGACGATGTGCGGTTCTACAACCGTATCCTGTCGGAGGCTGAGATCGGGACGGTGAAGACCGGAGGCGAACCCGATGGGGCCGCGCTGGTCTTGCGCCTCAACTTCGACACCGCGCCGGTGTCCGGCTACAGGCTGACAACCAGCCCGGGTGCCGCCACGATCCAGAGCTCGAGCAATGTCGGGAGCGGGTACACCGACCTGAGCGCCAGCCCATACAACTACGTCCCGACCGGGCCGATGCAGTTCTTCCGGGCCTGGACTTCGTACTGACTGCAGGACACGAACCAACGTTCTGTTCCAATGAAACTGAAGCGGCCGGGAGACAACTCCCGGCCGCTTGTTCTATTCTTCCGGCATGGAGTGGGCCGAATTGGGGATTGCCGAATGCATGGTGCATACGGTAGTGGTTTCGAAGAAGAGCCTCCTATGAAAGAGCACTGTCCTTGCCAAACCAGGCTACGCTGCGCGGGAGTTCCGAAGACCGCCGGGGGCGGCTTTACATTGATCGAACTACTGGTGGTCATTGCCATCATCGCCATCCTGGCAGCCCTGCTGCTACCGGCGCTGACCAAGGCGAAGCAAAAGGCGACCGCAGCGGCGTGCCTAAGTGGCAATAAACAGCTTGCGCTGGCCTGGGCGATGTACGCGGACGAACATCTGAACCGGATGGTCAACACCTATACCGCGCCGAATGCCAAGGGCGATAAGCCCTGGCGTTATGTCACTCCGCCCGTGGCTCCTCAAATCCCTGTCGGAAGCAAACCCGAGCAGGTGAAGTTGATTACGTACCGCGAAGGCTATAAGCAAGGCGCCCTCTATCCCTACGCCAGCAACCCCGATATCGCTCACTGCCCGGGGGACACGCGAATTCGGCTTACCGGCACGAGCTTTGCCTGGTGCAGCATCGCCGGCGTCGGCCCGCTGAACGGCGAGACCGCCGAATTATACAAGACGACCGAGTTGAAGCATCCATCAGAGATGATCGTCTGGATTGAAGAAAGCGACTCTCGCGGCGAGAATCTCGGTTCGTGGATCATGAACTCGGCCAGCCTGCCCAATTTCACGGGCGCGAGCTTTATTGACTCCCCGGCCGTGTTCCACATCAATTCCAGCACTTTCGGCTTCGCCGATGGTCACGCCTCCGCCCGCAAGTGGATGGACGCCGCCACCGTCGCCTATGCCGCCAGCATGGACTACAACAAGTATGACAAACGCCCCGGCGCCGCTGCGACTCCAAGAGACGCTCCGTGGGTTGCCAGACGCTACCCAACAGCCCGGAACAATTAACCTCGCTTCACGCCAACGCGGGGCGGCAGGCAGCTGGCAGCCCGTCCAGGTGGCAACACGGAGTAGGCCGAGTTTTAGTTAAAGACCCTTCGCAGCAACTTGAGGCTCTTGGGGACCGCGATGGCCGGATCCTCTTTGCCTTCCATCTCCAACGCGACCCAACCGGTGTAGCCGGCGTTGGCGAGAATCCGGGCGATTCGTCCATAATTGAGGTCGAGGGTATACCACTCGCCGCCACCGTAATACGTCTTGGCCTGCACATAGACGGTCTTCGGGGCGATGGCTTCTAGCTTCGTGTAAGGGTCTTCGAGAAAGTTGCCTGTGTCCATCAATCCGCCAAGCCATGGGGAGGAGATGCTATTGAGGATGCGCAGGAGGCCCTCCGGGGTGCGCGCCAGGCCCCAGTGATTTTCGAGGGCGAGCACCACGCCGCATTCCTCGGCTTTGGGAAGGCAGCGCTCAATGCCCTCGACGCACCACTTGAAACCCTCCTCCTCGGTGTAGCCTGGCAGCACCGGTTCGATCCCCCGATTCTTCATCAGCTCGTCAAAGTCCTTGCTCGTGCCCCAGCGGCCTGTGTTGATGCGAATGCAGGGGCAACCGAGTTCGTAGGCAATCTGGATGCACTTCCGGGTGTGCTCGACGTTCTCGGTCAGTTCCTCGGGCTTTGGCTTCACAAAGCTCTGGTGCGTGGAGAGGCAGCAGATCTCGAGTCCATTCCGGAAAGCGTGGCGCTTAAGCTTGTGCAAATACGTCCGATGTTCCGCGGTGAGCGGGTCCTTCTCCGCGATGTCCATCTGGCGGTGCAGGATGTCCACCCCTTCGACTCCCAGTTCGGCGGCTTTGTCCATGACCCTCTCGATCGAAACCTTCGGCTCGCGAAAGTGCCAATAGGAATAAGAAGCCAGCCCGAGTTTGATGCGCTTCCTGGCGGCGCGCGGCTTGAGTTCGGCAGAGGCTCGGTGCGGACCGCCGGCACAGGTGAGAGCCGCTCCGGCCCAGACCGCGGTCTTGATGAAGTCACGGCGATGTAGCGTCATAATGCGGATCTTGTTCGCGCGGAGTTTGCCTGGTTCAGGCGCAACTGGAAACTGCAAAAGCCGCCCCGGCTCTCGCCTTGGCACAACCCAAGGTCTGCCGCGAACTCCTCAGGATTTCAAACCTTCACCCGCGACCCCCAGCCTCGAGGGGAGTCTCCCATCAGCGAGGGTGCGAAGTTTGGCCTGGTTGGAGAATCCCCAGGGCTTCGACCTGACGAAACAGCCGGGCCTTCTGCTCCTCCGTCAGCCGCCGCACCGGCGGGCGGACGGGGCCGCAGTCCGCGCCCACCATGCTCATGAGTGCCTTGCCGGCAGCGAGCACGCCGTATTGTACGAGCACCTGCACCAGCCTTACGGATTTCATCTGCAACGCCTGTGCCGTGGCCATATCACCGGCTCGGTAGGCGGCGATGATGCTGTGATAAAGCGGCGCGCAATAGTTGTAGGTGCTGCCCACCGCGCCGGGGACCCCGAGCGCCAGTGCGGATAGCAGCATCTCATCGCAGCCGAAAAGAATGTTGAACCGGCCATCCTCGAACTCCAGGCATTCCTGCAGCGACATCAGATTCGTGCTGGTGAACTTAATGCCGGCAAGATTGGGAATCCGGCCATCGGCCTTCCGGAGGAACTCCAGCATGGACAAATTCACACCGGTTAAGGCGGGGATGTCATAGAAGTAAAACGGCAGCGAGGCACATTCTGCCGCGATGGGGGCGCAGAAATCCAGCAGGTCCGACACTGTGGCAGGCTTGAAGTAGCACGGGGCCATCACCGCGACCGCGTCGGCCCCGATCTCCCGAGCATGAGAGGTGAGCTGCTTCGCCTCCTCCAAGCTGTTGTGTCCGGCATGGACGATGAGTTTGACCGGGGACTGCCCGATGGCCCTTCGCCATGCCTCCGCCACCGCCCGCCGCTCCTTGCTGGTCAGCGAATGTCCCTCCCCGGTGCTGCCGCAGATAAACGCGCCCGTTACTCCATCCGCGATTAAGCGGGCAGCTTGCTTCTCAATGGCTCCCGGATTGATGCTGCCATCCTCATGCATCGGCGTATGCGGGGCGGCCACCAGTCCGGTCAGGTACCTGGAATAGTTGCACATGTCGGAGCATAATCTGAAACAGACTGGCCTTCCGCGGCGAATGATATCCACTTGTCATTTTATCAGACAGGCCAATACTGTGTGGGACCTGCAGCGGACTGGTCCGCTGCTGGCCCAGGCGATATGGATTCCATACCAAAGCGTTCCTCCCTGGTGGCGCAAACGGCGGCCATCCTGCGCGAAAGTATGCAAGCGGGGGTGTGGCAGGATATTCTGCCCGGCGAGCTCGAATTGTGCGGTCGCTTTCAAGTCAGCCGCGTGACCCTGCGCGCGGCGCTCCTCCAACTCCAGCGGGAGGGCTGGTTCCGAGGACAGCAGGGGAAACGGCGGGAGATCATTCGGGAACGGGTCTCGACCGCCGGGGCGGCCCCCAGCGACCGGGTGGTGCTGCTTTCCCCGGTATCGCTGGAGAAAATTCCGGCCACCGCGCTCTTCTGGGTGGATGCGCTTCGGGACGACTTGGCGGCGGCGGGTTACCGCCTGGAGTTTCAGGCTAGTCAAGCCTGTTCCTCCCAGCATCCGGAGCACATGCTCGAATCGCTGGTGCGCCGATTCCGCCCGGCGGGCTGGGTTCTGTACTTGTCCACGGCCCCGGTTCAGACATGGTTTTCCGGGCGGGCGCTGCCTTGCGTCATCAGCGGCTCCCGCCATCCCAACGTGGACCTTTCTTCGGTGGACATAGATTATGCCGCCACGTGCAGTCACGCTGTGGGCCTGCTGGTGGCGCGGGGTCGGCGCCGCTTGGCGTTCCTGATGCCGCGCAGCGGTCACGCCGGCAATCTGGAAAGCGAGCGCGGCTTCACGGAGGCGGGCAATAGACTGAAACCGCAGGAGGTGCAGACCCAGATGGCGTACCACAACGGCTCGGTGCCGACGATCTGCCGGGCTTTGGACCACTTGCTGAGCGGCGCCGAGCGAGTGACGGGCATCCTGGTGGCCAAGCCGGCACATGTCGTAACCGCGGTCAGCCATCTCCTCCGTCGCGGAGTTCGTGTGCCTCAAGACATCAGCCTGATCTCGCGTGACGATGATCCGGTTCTGGAGAACCTTGTCCCGGCGGTGTCCCGCTACCATGCCGATTCGGTCCTGTTTGCCCGCAGGATTTCGCGCCTGGTGGTGGATCTGGTTCGCAATGGGGTGCGGCCGCGGCGTGACTGGCGGTTGATGCCCTCGTTTGTGCGCGGCGAGACAGTGGGTTGAAATCGGGCGGCAGCCCGCCTTGAGCCCGTGATCATCAGTGTCCTTCCCATGTACCAGTAAAAGACAAGTTGATTCGGCTAGGGACGGACTGGAGATGGTGTAAGCTTCGTGGAGGCCCAGCGCAGCGGGTTTAGGATCGGCAGATCCGGACTAGCTGCGGGCCGATTCAAATGCGACGTATTGTTCCGCCTTACGATGTGACGTTGTTGAACGACGTCATGCCTTTCTGGTTGAAACACGGTCTCGACCGCCAGCACGGCGGCATCATCACCTCGCTCGACCGGGACGGCTCGATTCTCGATACAGACAAGTCGGTGTGGTTTCAGGGCCGGGCGGGCTGGATGTTTGCCACGCTCTACAACACGGTCGAGAAACGCGCCGAATGGCTTGAAGCCGCGCGTTCGTGCGTCGAGTTCAGCCGCAAGCATTGCTTCGCGCCGGAGGGCAAGATGTACTTCACGGTCACGCGCGAGGGCCAGCCGCTGCGGATGCGCCGCTATGTGTTCAGCGAAAGCTTTGCTGCCATTGCCAACGCGGCGTTTGCCAAGGCCGCCGGCGACGAGCGCGCCGCCGAAGACGCCGTCAAGACCTTTGCCACCTACCTGCGTTATTCCTTTACTCCCGGCGTGATGGCGTCCAAATTTGAGCCGACCCGACCGACGCAAGGTATCGGCGCACACATGATCGGCATCGTCACGGCGCAGGAACTTCGCGCGAATCTCGGCGACCTGACAGTGTCGGGGCGCACGTGCAGCGAGTGGATTGACTACAGCATTGCCGCCATCGAGCGCGATTTCATGAAGCCGGAGCACGAAGCGGTGCTCGAGGTCGTCGGTCCGCGTGGCGAGATCATTGATCACCACGATGGGCGCACCTTGAACCCCGGCCATGCTCTTGAGGCGGCCTGGTTCATTATGCACGAGGGGAAACTGCGCGGTGACTGGAAGATCGTCCGCACCGGCTTGACCATCCTGAACTGGATGTGGCGGCGCGGCTGGGATGAAGAATATGGCGGTTTGTTCTATTTTCGTGACTTACGGGGCCTGCCGGTGCAAGAATATTGGCACGACATGAAGTTTTGGTGGCCGCACAACGAGGCGGTTATCACAACCCTGCTGGCCTGGAGACTCACCGGCGACGCGATGTATGCACGCTGGCATCGCCTCGTCCACGATTGGAGCTTCCAACATTTTGCCGACCCCGAATTCGGCGAGTGGTATGGCTACCTCCACCGCGATGGGAGCGTTTCCTCTCGCGTCAAAGGCACGATGTATAAGGGGCCATTCCATCTGCCGCGGATGCTGTGGTACTGCAGTCGGTTGTGCCGGGAAGAAGAGGGTGCATAGAACTGCGCCACCCTCGCACGAGCCTCCTATTCATTTTGACCATATTGACCATTATGACCACACGACTCTATCCTCTTGAACCCGCTCTCGAATGGCGACAACTTCCCCCGCTCCCCGACCCGATTGGTTTTGCCGGCCTCTTCGCGGGCACGAGTGGCGGCGCGCTCATTGTCGCCGGCGGCGCGAATTTTCCGGACAAGATGCCCTGGGAAGGCGGGCGCAAGGTCTGGTATGACACCGCCTACGTCCTCGACCGCACAAACGGCCCGTGGCGCGCCGTGAGCAAGCTCCCGCGCCCGCTGGGCTACGGCGTGTCGGTGACGACGCGTGAGGGTGTAGTCTGCATTGGCGGCAGCGATGCGAACCAACACGTGCGCGACGTTTTCCTGCTCTGCTGGCGCGAAGGGGTGCTGCAGTGCCAGCCCCTCCCGCCGTTGCCGCAGCCGCTGGCCAATTCCTGCGGCGCGGCGGCGGGGAAGACTGTCTATGTTGCGGGCGGAATCTCAACGCCGGACGCGACTAACACCATGAAGAACTTCTGGGCTCTCGACTTGAGTAAACCCGGCGCGCTCTGGCAGGAACTCGAAGCCTGGCCGGGCCCGGCGCGGATGCTGTCGGTGGCGGCTTCCGTGGGCGGTTCGTTCTACGTTGCGGGTGGCACAAGTCTTGGGCCGGATGCGAGTGGCAAGCCGGTGCGCGCCTACCTGAAGGATGCCTATCGGTTTACGCCGGGCAAGGGATGGAAACAAATGGCCGATATGCCTAACCCGGTAGTCGCCGCACCCACGCCGGCGCCTGTCGTTAATGAGAACCACTTCCTGGTGATTGGCGGAGATGACGGCAGCCTGCCAGATTTCGAACCCAAATCGCAGCACCCCGGCTTTCCGAAGCGCGTGCTGAGTTATGACACAAAACATGACCGCTGGAGTGTGGTCGGTGAAACGCCCGCGCCGCGCGCCACCGCCCCAACCGCAGTCTGGGACGGCTTCACTGTGATGCCCAGCGGAGAGTCCAGGCCCGGCAGGCGCTCGCCGGAGGTGTGGGCGGTAGGCGTCAGGGAGACACGCTGAGCACGACCTTCGGGCGATGGTGGTTGCCGGCCTGATGTTGCTTGCCATCCGCCCGAATCGGAGGACTGAAGAGGCCTGGCTCCCGAACGACCAGCCGCATAGGATCACTATGCCGCGGGCCTTTGCGTGCCCTACCTAAAATGGGTGATACCGCCGCTCGGGCATCTTGACTAACGTATATGCGCTCGGCCTAGAGCCCATTTGTGTTTGTGCCTAACATCAGCTTGAAGAATCCGAACCTTTGAACACGCGCCTCCAGCGAATCCCTGAAGCCATGACGCCCCGGGAACGGTGGCTGGCTATCATGGCCGGCAAAGAGACCGACCGGATTCCTGTGGATTTGACCGCCACGCCGGAGGTGACGGCCCGGCTGCTGAAGGAACTCGATTGTGCGGACGAGAGGGCGTTGTGGAGAAGACTGCACGTGGACGGGCGCGTGGAGGTGACGCCGCGGTGGAAGCTGCGGCACCATCCGGATGATCCCCAGGCGGATTTATGGGGTGTGCGGTATGCGCTCACAGATTACGGAGCAGGCTGCTATGAGGAGCCCTGCCATCACCCGCTGGCCAGCGCCGAAACGGTGGCTGACGTCCGCCGCCACCGCTGGCCGAGTCCGGATGACTTTGACTTTGGCGCCGTGACGCGTGCGGTCGAGGCAGCGGACGGGTTCTATCCGATGCACGGAGGATGGTTCGAGCCCTTTCTGTTCTACGGGTTCATGCGCGGCTTGGAGAAGGCTTTTGAGGACCTGGCTGTGAACCCGAGTATTGCGGACGCCATCCTGGGGCACATCTTTGAGTTCTCACTGGAATACCATCGGCGGCTGTTCGAGGCCGGCAAGGGGAAGATAGACACGACTTGGGTAGCGGAAGACCTCGGGGGGCAAACCGGCCCTCTGATTAGCCTGAAGATGTATCGCCGGTTCCTGTTGCCCAACCAGATTCGCATGGCGGACCTCGGCCGGAAATATGGCGTGCACATCATGTATCATACCGACGGAGCAGCGCGCATCTTCCTGCCGGATCTGGTGGATAGGGTTGGCATCGAAGTGCTGAATCCTATCCAATGGCGCTGCCCGGGAATGGAGCGCGAGGCGTTGGTGCGCGACTTCGGTCGGCGGATCGTGTTCCACGGGTCCATTGATAACCAGCAGACCTTGCCCTTTGGCAGCGTGGCGGACGTGATGGCCGAGGTCACGGAGTCGGTCCGCATATACGAAAACGCGCGCTGGATCTGCGCGCCGTGCCACCGGCTGCAACCGGTCAGCCCCACCGCGAACATCCTGGCGATGTACGAGACCATCCACAAGTTGGGCGCCCGCCAACAGCCCCGCTGAAATTGAGCGATTTATGATGATCATTCGCTGTCAACCAATCCTTGTCCATTGAGCTTCCATCCTAACTTACCCATAATCACCCTTATGCACATTCTGCGATGCCTGCCCATTCAAGCTTCCACGGCGGCCATCGGAATCTTTGCTGGCTGGCAGGCCGTGGCCGACACCCGCGAGCTCAGCTCACCCGCCTTGCAAGTGCGAGTGGACACCGCCTTTCCGCGCGTGGTGAATTATCAGTGGAAAGCCAACGGGGCCACCCTTTCGGGGCAGGAACACGCCCTCCATGAGATGGCCATCAACGGCACCAATTACACGCCCGACGTGCGCTTCCGCGCCAGGGGCAAGGACTCGGTGACCTATGTGCTCGGCTTTCCGTCTATCCAGGTCGAGATCGCAGTGGGCATGCGGGTAACCAACAACATGCTCGAATTCGCGGTCACGAGCATCAAAGAGAGCGGGCCGGTGAAGGTGATGACGATCGCCATTCCCGACCACAGTCTCATATCCGTTCGCTCGACCCAGCCAGGCGCCGCGTTTATCGGCTCACAGGTGGGCAAGGCCGACGTGCAATCGCTCCTGGCCGACAGACCCGGGGACGCGAAGCCCGTGCCATTTACCCACGCGGTGCTCTATGACCAGCAGCTTGCCGGTTCGATTTACAATAACGTGCTGCTCGATAGTGATCGCCTGTTTCTCCAAACACGCCAGGTGGGGCCGGATAAGGTCTGCTCCCTTTGGTGCCCGGTCTGGACCTATCGCGCGGTGACGAATGAGACGCTGCCACTGCCGTTGGCGAAAGTCGTTATCACCGCCGACGGGAACGGCGATGGGGTGGTGGACTGGCAGGATGGAGCGATAGCGTATCGCTCGCTCGAGCCGCTGCCGTTCGGGGCGGATTTGGTCAAGAGGCGGATTACGTCGCAAATCGCGATGAACTTCGCCAGCTACGCACAGCATCCGTTCCTGCGTGTGCTGGACAGCGTGAAGATGATGTATCTCCAGACCGATGGGTTGGGACAGGAAATCCAGTTCAAGGGTTACCAGGCCGAGGGTCACGACAGCTCGCATCCGGATTACGGTGGCAACGTGGGCCGGCGACAGGGTGGGCGCGACGAGTTCAATTTCGTGATGCGGCGGATGAAAGACTTCAATGCCACCGCCGGCATCCACATCAACGCCACGGAGTATTATCCGGAGGCCAAACATTACTCGTTGGACCTCGTGAACACGAACAAGCCCGGCTGGGCCTGGCTCGACCAATCATACTACACCGATCAGCACTACGACATCGTCTCGGGCAAGCTCTACCAGCGTCTGGACGAAATGCGCGCCGACCTGCCGGCGCTGGATTGGGTCTATGTGGACGTGTATTTCGGGGTCGGCTGGGAGGCCTATAAGCTGGCCACGAAGCTCAATAGCCTGGGCTTGGCGACTTACACGGAGTTTCCCTGGCTGATGGAGCGCTATGTCACGTGGAGTCATACGTCGCAGGACTGGACGCAGAAGATCTGGGGCGACGGGCGCAAGAGCAAGCTGGCTCGATTCATCCAAAACACCTCGCGCGATGTGTGGCCGCACGATCCGCTCCTGCGCGGCAGCCAGAACGATGGGTTCCTGGGCTGGCATTCGCAACGCGACGTTAATGCCGTCGTGCGTTCGACGTTTGTGGTGAATCTGCCGTCGAAGTACCTCCAGCATTTCCCCATCAATCGCTGGACAGACAAGCGAATTGATTTTGAAGGAGGCGTCTATGCGGCCGACGAAGATGGCATGATGAAGATTTATCGCAACGGCAGGCTGTGGAATGCATGCCGTTACCCCGGCACCAATTGCCCCCCGATGGACTGCTTGCTGTTCATGCCTTGGGACCCGATCAATGAAACCAGGATTTACCATTGGAACGATCGGGGCGGCACCACCACATGGCGACTGCCGGAGAGTTGGCGGTCGTTTAGAGACCTTGTCCTCTACGAATTGACACCACTTGGACGTGTTCGCGTATGCAACCTGCCGGTGAAGAGCGGCAAAGTGACCATTGAAGCCAAGTCGCGCACGCCCTACGTGCTTTACAGGGAAACGCCGCCGCCTCTGCCCGAAGTGGTCTGGGGGGAAGGCAGCCTCGTCAAAGATCCCGGCTTCGACAGCCTCAGCTTCAACTGGTGGAAGCCGTCTTCACCCTCCAAAGACACCAGCCACATCCGGGTCGTGCGCGATCAAAAGGGCCAGGCGCATTTGCGGATTAAAGGGAACAACGGTGCGGTTGGAGAGGTGGCGCAAACGCTCTACGGCCTGGAGGGAGGCAAGACCTATTCGGCCTCGGTCTGGGTTGAGCTGAAGGGGAAACGCGCGGCTAGCCTCACGATTCGCCCCCTCACGGACAGCGCGCCCCGGTTCGTGCTGATGGATCGCCAGGGGTGGAGGATCGTGCGCACCGACAGTGAGGAGAAGGGAGAGAAGGAGGGACCAGCCGCGTTGCTGCTGGATGGCGACAAATCTACCATCTGGCACACGGAGTATAAGAGTCGCCAGGCCGGCTATCCGCATGAGGTGGTGGTGGATATGGCGAAGGAGAGCACCTGCTCGGGCTTATGTTACACGCCGCGCGCAAACCGGGGCAACGGCACTATCGAGAACTTTGAGCTATATGCCAGCCACGATGGCGCGGATTGGGGTAAGGCGGTGGTCGCAGGCTCATTTTCCGAGCACGACCAGGGTGGCGAGTCATTCGAGGTGCTGTTCGACGAGCCGCTCACGACGCGCTACTTCAGGTTCGTGGCAACCTCAGCCATGTTCGACGACTCAAATGAGAGCCCGTTTGCCTCTGGCGCCGAGCTGGGGATGCTGGAGCCAGTGGCGCTGAAGCCGACCGCGGGAGCCTTCACCCCTATCTTAGTGCAGGTCGAGAAGACCGACGCCAGGAATTACAGCGACAACGCCGACAAGTACCTGACCTATTACCAGCGCATCAAGGTGCTGTTTGACGCGCCGGCCGGTCTCGACAAGGCCGAGTTGGCATTGCGGGCCGCCGCCGGGCCCGCCGACTCGGCAGCCGCGTTCGATGACGTGCGGGTGGTAGAGACCAAGCGGAGTGACTTGCGTGGCCACGACTACTTCGAAGACTTCGAGAACGTTGACGAAGGCTGGGGCCCGTTTGTCTATGGTTACCAGGGCAGCACTCGCACCCACCTCTCCGAGACCCACGCTCCCTTCACAGATGATACGATCGAAGGCCAGTTCTCGCTGAAGACCTTCGACGAGAACAACGGCTTGAACTACCGTTCCATTCCGGCCCGCCTGAAGTTCCAGCCGAACACGAAATATCGTGTGAGCTTTGACTATAAGACGCGCAATTCCGAACAGTACAAGGTAGTGGTGCGTTCGGACGACGGCGGCCCGTCTGCTGAGAAGCTGGCGCAGGATTTGCCGGGGCAGGGCTTGGAGCTGAAACATTTCAGCGCGGAATTTACCACCGGCCCGCAGGGTGACTACTACCTGGGTATCGTGAAGAATGCCGGCGACAAGTGGAAGGGCCCCAAGCCCGGCATCAAAGGCGCGGCTGACACCCGCGCCATCCTTGTCATGGATAATTTTGCTGTGGATACTGTCAAGTAGCCGCTTAGCTGACCTCATCTTGGACCAGAAGCGAAAACCAGGTTTATGGGCTCGACAATGACCACGGAAGGCACGACCTCTACAACAACTGATGTTTCCACGGGCGGCGGTAGCAGCAAAGCATTCCTGCCTTACCTCATCCTGGTTTCCGGCTTGGGCGGCCTGCTGGCAGGGGTAGATTATGGCATCATCGCCGGGGCGCTGCTCTACCTGGACAAGACGATACCCATGACTGCCGGCCAGGAAGGCTTCATGGTGTCCATCTACATCTTCGGCGGGGTGATCGCATCTCTGTTCGCGGGCACGCTGGCTGATCTGATCGGACGCAAGAAGATGATGATTACCGCCGGCGTCATGTTCCTCGTGAGCATTCTGCTCATTTTCATCTCGTCGGGATACGCCTCCCTCCTCTCCGGCCGCATCCTGATGGGACTGTCGGGCGGGGTGATTTGCGTCGTGGTCCCGCTCTATATGGCGGAATGCCTGCCCGCCCACGTGCGGGGGCGTGGCACCTCGGCGTTCCAGCTCCTGATGACGCTCGGCTTTGTGCTGGCCGCCTTTATCGCCACGCACTTCGCCGATGTGCATGAAGCTGCTGTGAAAGCGGCCCTCGGCGACCCGGAAAGGGTTTTCGCCGCGGACGACTCCGCCTGGCGGAACATGTTCCTGACGGCGTGCATTCCTGGCGTTCTTTTCACGCTGGCGGCGCTGTTCCTCAAGGAATCCCCGCGCTGGCTCTTCCGCCGCCATCGAGTCGAAGAAGCCACCCGCATCCTACGCCTGTCCCGGACACCGGAACAGGCCGACATCGAGATCAGGGAGATGCAGGATCGCAGCGGACAGACGGACGCTGGGGGCCAGGCAACTGACTCCGCCGTCAAGACCGGAGACTCGCTCGTGCAGCGGAAATATGTGGTGCCATTCGTCATCGCCTGCATCGTCCTCGCCTGTACCCAAGCTACCGGCATCAACTCGATCCTCTCCTACGCGGCGAAGATTCTCCAGGGAGCGGGTCTAACCGAAAAGGGGGCCGCCTTCAACCTGCAGATCATCACGGGCATCAACTGCGTGGTGACCCTGATCGGCGCTCTCCTGGTGGACCGGCTGGGCCGCAAGGTCCTGCTAACCGTTGGCACGGCGGGGATTGTTATCTGTCTGACCTCCGCCGGCTTGCTCTTCAACAGCTTTGAATCCAGGCGCGTGGACGTGGTTGAGCAGGTCCGCCAGAGCATTTCCGCCGACGGCCGAAGCCTCACGGTGAAGGCCGAAGCCAGCCTGGCGCCTGGGACTGGCGACGCTCCCAGCCAGCTCGGTGTCACCTACAAGTATGAGAAGGAAACCAAGCCGAGAATCGCCTCCGCCTTCTCCAACGCATCGGAGGCAAAAGACCGCGTGCTCCGGATCGAACCTCAGAGCGAAAAGAAGTGGGTTACGGTGAACGGCAAGAAGATCGAAGAGACCCGCATTAGGGACGATGGGAAGCTGGAGATTCTCCGCGCGACTTACGGACCGATTGCCTCAAAGAACACGGGCAAATGGGCGACTATGCTCCTGTGCGCGTTCATCGCTTTCTTCGCGCTCGGGCCGGGCGTTTGCGTCTGGCTGGCGCTGACCGAACTCATGCCCACCCGCATCCGCTCGACGGGCATGGGCATCGCCATGGTGCTGAACAATGGCGTCCAGTTTCTGAGTGCGCTGTTTTTCCCCATCGTCGTCGGGACCCAGGGCTTCCGCGCCATGTTCTTCATTTGGGCCGGATGCACCGTCATCTACTTCATCACTGCGGCGTTCTTCATGCCCGAAACCAAAGGCAAGACGCTGGAGGAGATCGAGGATTACTTCGAAGGCAAACGTGCCAAAGCCAAAGCTTAATCGGCCTGAACAATTCTATCACACCAATGAAATCGCATCGCTTCCTCCTTCCAATCACCGCCTTGACGCTCTGGGGTGCTTCCGCCGTTTGCCAGGCTGGCCCAACCGTGCATGTCGTGGTTGATCTGGGCCACCAGTTCACCTTCTACGGAGATGGCCGGTTCCACCGCCAATACCTGGCCGACCAAGCAGGTGCAACCAGTTGGGGGTCACTGTTCAACTTTGACCTCTCGAATGCCAACCTGCTGGTCCTCCTCGGCTGCGACCCGCACCTCAGCTACGTTCCACAGGATCGGAAAACTATTGACGCGTTTCTGGCCGAGGGAGGCGGCGTGCTGTTGCTGGGCTCGGCCGCGGACAAGCCGCAAAATGAACTGGCCCGGACCTGGGGCTGCGAGTTCGAAGGGCGCGCGAAGCGGCCGCTCAAGGCCGTGGCCCCGACCATTACCGGCGATATCGCCGGAGGTGGGGACACCCTGAAGTTGCAGGATCCCAAGGCTTGGGAAGTTTTGATCGCCGACACCGCCGGCAAACCGGTTTTGGCGCGGAAAACCGTCAGCCGGGGCGTGTTGATCGTCGGGGCGCGCGGTCTGGCCGGGAGCAACCCCGATGCGAAAGATAACATTAATGCCGCCTGGTGGCAGCCGCTGCTGGTCAGCGCCGCCGCGGGCAAGAGCTGCGACCCCAGGAAGCCATTCAAGAGCCGCGGCTTGGGTGAACTGGACTACACCGAAAAGCTGGGGCGCCTGACGTTGCATTACAGCGACTACCTGAAGCCTTACGCCGGAGACATGATGGCTATTTACCAGCGCAGCGTGCCGTATATGGAAAAGCGAATGGGAGTCCCTCTCTCCGAGGGCATGGCCTCGGAGATTGGTCTCCTGGCCACGGGCGGCGGCGGTTTCTCTGGCGGGCGGATGATCGGCCTGGCGGTGTTCTGGGGCGGCTTCCCTGAACGCGAGGACAGCATGATCGAATTCATCACGCACGAGTCCATCCACTCGTGGGTGTTGCCTTTCGCCGAGGTCTGGAACGAGCCGATTGCCACCTATGTCGGCGATCTCGTCATGGGCGACATGGGCTACGCGGACGAGGCGAAGCGCCGCATCCAGGCCACCATCGAGCGCGCCAGCCGGATTGACCCCACGATGAAACGCTACGATCTCCGCGGCAAGAGCCTCTCCGGCGCGCCCCCCCTCGAAGGCGGCCGCGCCAATGACATGCATTGGGGCAAGACCTTCTGGGTCTTTGAGCAACTGCGCAGCCAGGATCCCGATATTGTGGCGCACTATTTCCAGGCGAAACGTCAACTCGCCAAGCCCGGTGCCTTGGAACGCTACGATCTCAATGCCACCGTCGCCGTGCTCAGCACGGCCATGCGAAAGGACTTGTTCCCGTGGTTCCGCGAACATGGCTTCGACGTGGATCGTGGCCAGTCGCCGATCTCCCTGAAACTCTGACGACTACCTCAAGCCTTTCAACTACGCCTGATCCTCGAAGCTCCTGAACTATGAAGCGATCTGCTCGAACCTCTGCCGTTGTGAAAACCCGACCGGCCACGACCGGTTCCGTCACCCTGCCCGCCGAAGCCGGGGAGGAACGGATGGTGGTCGAGTTGGCCGCCAAGTGGGGCGCCGACGCCATCCGTGACAGCGATGGCACACAACTCTCACCGGAGATGCTCCAGATGGGCCTGGACGTTTATTCCACCATTTGCCTGGTGCGCGCGGAGCAGACCTATCCTCGCCAGCATCCGGATCAACTGCCGCAGAAATTCCTCATGTCCGACCCCGTCACCGCCACCGGACCGGTGGTGATCATTGATCCGTTGGCGGGGTTCTACCGCGAGAAATACACGATTGACGCGAAGCACAACCCCAAGACTTTTTGGGAGGTCATCAACCGCACTACGGGCGAGGTAGTCAAACAGTCCCAATGGAGCTTCAACCCGAGGACCGGCAAGGTGACCCTCCGTGGCGCCATTCCGTTTCACGTTTATACGGTGAACTTCCTCGTGTTCCAGATCTGGGATACGACCTCGATGTATAACCACCTCACCAACAACTGGCAGCGGCCGCACGTCATCAGCGTGGACCCATACCACACGCAGTGTTGGGACCACCTGTTGGCCTACTACGACCACTGGCTCAAGGCCCATGCCCGCACCAATGTCGTTCGCCTGACCACCCTCGCCTACCACTTCGCTGTGGATTCCGACCAAAACGCCGTGGACAAGTTCCGCGATTGGACCGGCTACCAGGACACCATCAGCGTCCAGGGCCTGCGAGATTTCGCCCGGGAGTACGGCTACCGGCTGCGCAGCGAGGACTTCGTGGACCAGGGCTATTACAATGCCGCCTGCCGCGTCCCCTCTGGGGGTTACCTGGACTGGATGAACTTCATCCACCGGTTTGTGGTAAGGTTCGGCAAGGCGTTGGTGGACAAGGCGCACCAGGCGGGCAAGCGGACCGCCATCTTCTGGGGAGACCACTGGATTGGCGTCGAGCCGCACCTGCCGGGCTTCCAGGAGATGGGCGTGGATATCCATGTCGGCGCGGCTGAGGACGGGGTGGCGCTGCGCCGCGTTTCCGATGCCCCCGGCCCCCAAATCAAGGAACTGCGCCTCTACCCGTATTTCTTCCCCGACGTCTTCCGGTCCGGGGGCGACCCCCTGAGCGAGTCCGTCAGCAACTGGGTCAAAATCCGCCGCGCGCTCATGCGCCAGCCCGTGGACCGTATCGGCTACGGCGGCTATCTCAGCCTCGCGCTCAAGTTTCCCAAATTCGTCCAGCATGTGGCCGAGCTGTGCGCCGAGTTCCGCTCGTTTAAGGCCAACGCCAGGGGTGGCGAATCGTACAAAGCGCCCATTAAAGTCGCCGTGCTCAATGCCTGGGGCCGCTACAAGGCCTGGATCAATAGCTTTGGCGCGCCACAGAAGTTCCTGGTCAAGCGGCCGGACGTCATCCAGGTCGCCGGGACGAACCTGCTCGAGTGCCTGTCGGGCTTGCCGGTCGAGGTTCAGTTCCTGAGCTTCGCCGAGGTTGAGGAGGCGGGCATTCCCAAGGGCGTGGATGTGATCATCAATGACGGTGACGCCGAAACGGCGTGGAGCGGCGGGCGTTGGTGGGCCAACCCGCGAGTCGTGGCGGAAATCCGGCGTTTTGTGCATCGGGGCGGCGGCTTCATCGGCTGCCGCGGGCCCAGCGCGTATCCGCACCAGGGACGATACTTTCAGCTCGCCGATGTGATGGGCGTGGACCGGGAGGTCGGGCACACGCTCCAGTCCGCCCCGGTGAAGGCGGAGCTGACCCAACACCATTTCATCACCGAAGACCTTCAGCGCGCGGCTGACTTCGGCACCCACGAGACCTTCGTGTATGTGTGCGATCCCGCCACGCAATTACTGGCGGCCAATGGCCTGCACGTGATGGCCGCGGCCAAACCCTGCGGCCGCGGCCGCTCGGTGTTCTTTGGCGCGCTGCCGTACGACCTCACCAATGCCCGCCTGCTGCACCGGGCCGTGTTCTGGGCTGCGGGCCGGGAGAACGAACTCAAGAAGTGGTTCTGCGAGAACCCCAACACCGACTGCGCTTACTATCCGAAGTCCAGGATGCTGGTAGTGGTCAATAACACCGAGCAGCCGCAGCGGACACGGTACTTCGACGGCCGCGGGCGGCCACACCGCCTGGTTCTGAAAGCCTACCAGAGTAGCTGGCTTCATCAGTAGCAATGGCGGAGCATCCCGAAGCGGCGGCCGTCACGCTGCGGCGCGTGGCCCAAACGACACCCTGACCAAGCATCTCAAGTATGAATCCAAAACACGACGTGCGCTCGGTTGCGCGCCATTTCCAGATCTATGGGGAGTTTGTCAGCGCCGGGCCCTACGGCAGCGGCCACATCAACGACACCTATTGCGCCGTCTTCAACCAGGGGGGCGCTCCCGTCCGCTATATCCTGCAACGCGTGAACCATAACGTGTTCCGAACCCCCGCCGCGCTCATGGAGAACGTCCAGCGGGTGACCTCGCATATTGGCAGCAAGGTCGCGCACGAGCCGGACTTCAGCCGCAGCGGGCTGACGCTCATTCCGGCCCGCGATGGCCGCGCCTGGCACTGCGATGCCGAGGACAACTACTGGCGCACCTACATCTTCGTCGAGCACGCCCGCACCTACGACGCCGTCGAGTCGCCCCAGCAGGCGTTCCAAGCCGCCAAAGCTTTCGGCCGTTTCCAGCAACTGCTGGCGGACCTCCCGGCCCCCAGGCTCCACGACACTATCCCGAATTTCCACCATACCCCCAAACGGTTCGCCCAGCTCGAAGCCGCCATCGCCGCCGATTCCGCCAATCGCGCGCGGGACGCCAGGCCCGAGATCGAGTTCGCTTTGGCACACAAGGCCATAACCGGGGTCCTCCTGGAGGCGGGCCTGCCCGAGCGCGTCACCCACAATGATACCAAGCTGAACAACGTGATGCTCGACGACAAGACCGGTGAAGGGATCTGCGTCATTGATCTCGACACGGTGATGCCTGGCTTGGCGCCGTATGATTTCGGCGATATTGTGCGCACTTCAACCAGCCCGACCAAGGAGGACGAGCGCGACCTCTCGAAGGTGACGATGCAGTTTCCCATGTTCGAGGCGCTGGCGCGCGGCTATCTCACGACCGCCGCGGGATTCCTGACGAAGGGCGAACGGCAACACCTTGTGGACGCGGGCAAGCTCATCACGTTTGAGATTGGGATTCGCTTCCTTACCGACTTCCTGGAGGGGGACGTTTATTTCAAGGTGCACCGCCCAGGGCACAACCTGGACCGGTGCCGGACGCAGTTGAAGCTGGTCGAGTCCGTCGAGCAGCAGGAGGACAAAATGCGGAAGTTGGTTGAACTGCTTTAAGCCACAGAGAACCTACGACATATGCAATTGAAACATCGCTCAGGTCGTAAACCTTCGGCGAACCCGCAGACTTCGGGTTCATTTTGGACCGAACCGCCCGGTTCTCCAGCCCTTCGCGCTGAGTACACCGGAGGTACACCGGAGGTACACCGGATGCACAACGGATTCTCCGGTGTGCATCCGGTGTACCTCCGGTGTACCTCCGGTGTACACGCTCTGGGAGCCTCTCCGACCCGGCGGGTTTGCCGAAGGTTTACCTCAGGTCTGACGAAGAACCTGGCCGGGCACCTTGCCATTTTGCTGGCGGCCACGGCCAACGTGCCGGCGGCGCTGACCAACGGCCTGACTCATCACTGGAACTTCGACGAGGGCCCGGACTGGCACGACGCGGCGTTCGGGTCCGTGGCGACGGTTACCAATGCCCTGGACCTGGCCGGGGGCTGGGATGCCGGCCTGGTGAATCTGAGCGGCAGCAACTGGGTTTCGGGCCGGCAGTTCACCTGCGTGCGGTTGCCGGGCAGCTCGGCCTGGCTGGACGTGGGGCAGAATCTGGGGAGCGAGCTGGGGGGAACCGCCTCGCTGTCGTTTTGGCTGCGCACCACGCAGGCCGGGGGTGCCAGCGAATGGAGCGCTCCGGGCATCGCGGGCGCGGCGGATAACACTCACGCCGGCGGCATTCAGTGGGGGTGGCTGGATACGAACGGCTGCCTGGCCCTGAGCGCCGACGGCACGCTGCTGGGGCGCACCGCTCGGCCCGTTAACGACGGGAAGTGGCATTTCGTGGTGCTGACCCGCGAGGCGGGTTCGGGGGCGGCGCAGGTCTATTTGGACGGTGGGCTGAGCGATGCGCGTTCCGGCCCCGCCGGCAACCGCACGCTGGCCTTCCGGAGCCTCGGGCGGATTGAGTCGCCCGCGGGCAGCGCCAGCGTCTTTGCCGGCCGGCTCGATGAGGTCACCGTGTTTAGCCGCGTCATCACCGCCAGTGAGGTGCTGACGCTCGGGACCAATTGTGCGCCGAAGACCTGGGACCTCACGACGGAAGGGGTTAACCACCGGCCGTTCACCACGGCCAGTGTTTTCGCGCGCGCCTATGACGTGGAGCGCGACGCGATCAGTGTGCGGGCCTGGACCCAGCCGTTGCACGGCAGCGTCACGTATAACGGCGATGGGTCCTTCACCTACTCGGCCAATGCCGGGTACCTGGGCAAAGATAGTTTTGCCGTGGTGGTGCAGGATGGCCAGGGCGGTTTTCATCGTTCGATGATGAACGTCGCGGTAATGAGCGAGCCGCCCGGGGGAGGGGGAGTGCCCGTCACCCAGTTCACCAATTTCGCGGCTCTGCAAGCGGCCGGGACCAACTTGTATTACAGCGGCTGGCGCATCCCCCGGGCCGTTGACTGGAATAGGGACGGCAAGACCGATCTTATGATTGGCGCCGGCGGGTATGTCTGGCTCCACACGAACGTCGGCACGGCGGCTGAGCCGGCCTTCGCGCCGGGCGTTAAGGTCCAAGCGGCTGGTGCGGACATTTACGCGGGCACCGGCAGTTCGCCGATCACGCTGGCGGACATGACGGGCGACGGGGTGGCGGACCTGGTTCTCGCCGATTCGAGCAGCAAGCTCCGGGTGTATCGCAACACCGCCGGCTCGAACGCCACGCCGGTCTATGCGGCCTACGTCACGGTGAAGAATGCGGGCGGAACGGACTTTGTGCTGCCGGACCGCCGGTTCGACCTGGGGGACTGGGACGGCGACGGCAAGCCCGATCTGGTCACCGGTACTTTCAGCGGCGACATGAAGCTCTACCTCAACGCAGGCACCGGCGCTGACCCGCGCTTCAACACGGGTGCCACGCTCGTGTCCGATTCGTATCAACTGTATCCGCGGCTTTACGATTTGAACGGCAACGGCCTGGTGGATTTCCTGCGCGGCATCAATTGGGGCAGTATCGTATATTGGCGCGATGCCGGGACGCGCGGTCTGGTGAGTTCGGCCACGCTGAACCTCACCGATCCGGGCGGCGCCAGCCCCGACCTGCACGCCCTGACCGATGGCGCGATGGTGGATTTCGGCGACTTCAATGGGGACGGGGTGCTGGATCTGCTGGTGGGCGGGCATGCCAGTTCGAGCGTTTACCTTGCCTTCGGCAAAATCCAGACCATTGAGCAAAGCCTGGCGGCGATCGAAGCGATCTATGATGCGCACCCGGCGGACGTTGGCGTGGTCCTGAGCGCGAACACCAACGCGCTGCTGAACGTGGTCAACAACCACACCTGGAACCTGATCTCCTACCTCCAGAACGGGACGCTCGGCACGCGCGAGGCGCTCTATGCCGCGCTGACGAACCATATCGGGAAGTATGGGTTCCTGAAGTACCAAGCGCTGGACACGGCGAGCTTTCACCACGTGCCGAGCATTGCGCTCCAGAACTGGGTGCTGCTCGAGTACGCGCTGGCGGACACGCCGACGCGGCGCACGAACATCGCGGACGTGATGGGGTTGACCGGCACCATGCGGCTCCTCTTTTTGGAGACCGGCCTGGGGTTGGGCGACAACGGGCAATCCTATCCTGCCACCTACGGCACCATCCGCGACTTCCAACGCCGCCACCCGCGCGAGCTGTTTCCGGATGCAATCCTCACCACGGACCAGCTTTATGGCGACGGCCGGGGCGGGTTCGTCTGGACGCCCAACAGCACCAAGAACACGTTTGGGCAATGGGCGCTTGGGCCGGCGAACGAGTGGGCCGGAGATTTGACCACGGCCATCGAGAAGGTGCTCGGGGCGGGCGCGGCCAGCGGAGATTACTTCACGTTCGTGATGGGCCACGAGGTCTGCCACTCGCTCGACGGGTATGTGAACGGGCGCGCGAACAAAGACTTGCGGCGGCGCTGGGGGCTGATGCTCTGCACCGCGGCCGGGCCGGACGTTATTCCCGGCGCGGACGGTTGGTGGGATTGGACCGCCACCAAGTCGAATTTCCAGGCCAAGGGCTACTGGGACGGGGTGGCCGCCAACTGGAATGCCGCGTGGTCGAACTATTGGGCAACCGGAGTCGGCGCGCCGTTCCGGAATCTGTCGTTTATGCGCGGGGGAATTGACTGGTTCATGGGCGCTCCGCAAGAGTCGCTGGCGACGCAGGCGAATCATCATTGGGCCAACGGCCCCGGCCGATTGATCGGCGCGGTAGATCGGTTCCGCCGCGCGGGCGGCGCCGGCCTGGGGCCGCTCAAGGCAAACATCAACGAGGTTGCCACCTTCATTGATTACCTTTCCGCGGGCATGAACCGCGTGAACCTGGTCGAGACCAAATACCAGGCTTCACCCGAGCAGGTCAATTGGTTGGACCACTACGCTGACTTGGAGCGGGACGACCGCGGTTACATCCAGCGCATCACTGTGGACGGCCAGACCTACGACTTCACGCTGGATGCCAACGGCGTCGTGACCGACGTGAACTGTTCGGTCACCTTCTTGCAGCCGGACGCGGTCATCGGGGTGCCGAATGTGGCCCAGCCGGTGGACGTGACAGCCAACGACTCGCGGCTGGATGGCAAGCCGGTGGTGGTGGAGTCCTTCACGCAGCCGGCACACGGGGCCGTGACCAACGGCAACGGGCGGCTGTGGTACGTGGGCGCGGACGGCTACAACGGGATGGATAGCTTCACCTACCAGGCCGGCAGTTCCACGGCTACGGTGCTGGTCACCGTCCCCGGGGCCAGCCAGGGCGCCTGGACCGGCGGCGGCACCAACGATAACTGGAACGTGGCCGCGAACTGGTATGGCGCGAGTCCTACCAACGGCCAGGCGCTGGCTTTCCTGGGTTCGTTGCGGCTTAACAACACCAACAACCTCCTCACCTCCGCCGGCCAGGTGTCCCTGT
This sequence comes from uncultured Verrucomicrobiota bacterium, assembly GCA_964625855.1. Taxonomy (GTDB): domain Bacteria; phylum Verrucomicrobiota; class Verrucomicrobiia; order Limisphaerales; family UBA8199; genus JAPLUA01. The sequence continues at coordinate 64,721 of CAZVFC010000022.1, forward strand.
TGAACGGTGGTTTCAACCTCAAGGGGAATGCGCTCACGCTCAAGGGCGGCCTGCTGAACATTGCGGGCGGCAACACCTGGGCCATCAATTCGACGCTGGGCAACGCGCAGAGCTTGGTCAGCAGCAACGGCACGCTAACCGTCAGCGGCACCGTCACCACGGCCGGCTATACGCTCACGGCGGACGGTCCGGGCAACATCACCCTCAGCGCCCTCATGACTGGCGCTGGGGGCTTAACCAAGAACGGCGCCGGCACCTTGACGATTAGCGCCAACAACAATTACTCCGGTGCGACCGTCGTGAATGGAGGCAAGCTGCTGGCCACCGGCGGCGGCTGGTACGGGGACCGCAGCGTCGGCTCCGGGCCGCTCACCATCAACGCTGGCGCGGTTGCCGAATTCACGCAGAGTCATGGCTTTGGCGTGGGGCCCAGCGGCAAGAGTGTCACCATCAACGGCGGCACGCTCAAGCTGGACGGGGACAACTATATCAACGGTTTCACGCTGACCGGGGGCACGATCAACAGCTCGGGAAATTATGTGGCCCCGCAGACGGGCACCTATACGGTTAACGCCTCGGCCAGTTCGTCTGTCTTGTCGGTGAAAGATTTTCGGATGCAGGGCGCGGTTACGCTCAACGTGGCCAATGGAGCGGCAGGGGTGGATCTCGCGTTTTCCGGGGTGCTCTCGGGTAATTACGGCTTCACCAAGAGCGGCGCGGGTTTGATGCAGTTCTCCGCCAGCAGCACCTACACCGGCACGACGACCGTCAGCGGTGGCACGTTGCAGGTGGACGGATCGCTTGGCACCAACACGGTCACGATTCAGAACACGGCTACCCTTGGCGGTTCGGGCAGCGTTCCCGGGGCAGTCACATTCCAGTCCGGGGCTACAGTCTCTCCCGGTGCTCCCGGCGCGGTGGGCACACTTTCCACGGGCTCCGAGACCTGGAATGGGGGCGGCAGACTGCTCTTCCACTTGAACGATGCCAGCGACAGCAGCGGCTGGGATGGGCTGAATATCATGGGTTCGCTTGCGGTACAGGCAACTGCCGGCAACAAGTTCACCGTCAGTGTCTGGTCTCTCACCTCCTCAAACACGCCAGGGCCGCTAAAGGGCTTCAACAACCGGCAGAGCTATGAGTGGCCACTGGCCATCACGACTGCGGGAGTGCAGAACTTTGCGGCGAACGCGTTTGCGATTGACACCGCGGGCTTCGCTGACGGCCTGGGCGGAGGCAAGTTCAGCATCGGCGTCAGCGGCAACGCGCTGGTTCTCAACTTCACTCCCGCCGTGCCGCCCGTTATCACCAATGCCGCCCTCATCAGCAACGGCGTTTTCAGCGTTACCGGCTCGGGCACGGCAGGGCAGTCCTACGCCTTGATGACCACATCCAATCCGGCTCCGCCCACGATCTGGACCTCCATCGCCACGAATACCGCCGACACGTCCGGCTTCTTCAGCGTGAGCGACCCGCAAGCCGCGAACTTCGCGCAACGCTTCTACCGTTTGCAGGCACTGTGAACTGAGGCGACCTCGTGACGAAGCATACAGATTTGGTGGAGGAAGCCAGGGCGTTGCCACCGGCAAGCGAACCGCCGCCGCCGCGGTTGTGGCCGGTGGCGACCGTGATGGCGACGGGGGTGTTTGCGACGACATTTGTGCAGCTTCAATGCCTGGGGAACCTGCCGTTTTATTCGCTGTTGATGAACCGGATGGGGCTGGACAGTGCCCAGGCGGCGGCGTTCATGAATCTGACGATGCTGCCGTGGAGCTTCAAAGCGATCGCCGGTCTGGTGGTGGACGGGTTTCCGCTGTTCGGTTCGCGGCGGCGCGGTTACCTGCTGTTGAGCGCCTGGACGGCGGCGATGATGTGGGTGCTGATGGGTTTTGCCTCGCACCACCGCCATTGGCTGCTGGTGCTGGCCATCGCCATGAACGTGGCGATTGTGTTCGGGAGCACGACTTCCGGCGGCTTGCTGGTGGAGGCGAGCCAGCAATTCGGCGCCAGCGGGCGGCTGAGTTCGTTGCGCGTGCTGGCGCAGAATCTCGGGGCGGCGCTTGGCTTGCCTTTGGGCGGCTGGCTGGCCGGGCGGGCGTTGGGGTTCACCAGCGCCGTGGCGATTGCGCCGTTGCTGTGCATGTTCTGCGCGGCGTGGTTCTTCCTGCGCGAGCCGGCCGCCGCGCCCCGGGCTGCGGCATTCTGGGGCCCGCTTTGGGCGCAGATCCGGAACGTTTGCAACTGGCGCATGGCCTGGGCGGGGCTGCTGGTGTTTTTCATCCAGGCGGTCCCAACGTTTCGCAGCACGTCGTTCTATGATTACCAGACCAAGACCCTGCATTTCAGCGACGCGTTGATTGGCCTGATCGGCTTTGCGGGCTACGGCGCGGCGTTGCTGAGTTCGGGGGTGTATGCCTGGGTGTGCCGCAAGCTGACGCTGCGCCGTTCGCTCTACGGCACGTTTATCCTGACGGCGGTGTCGGCGCTGCCGTATCTGGCCTATTCGGCAGACCCGCTTCGGGCGACGGTGATCGAGGCGGTCGGACAATTCCTGCTCTACCTGGCGTACCTTCCTTTGTTCGACCTGGCGGTGCGCTCGACGCCGAAGGGCAGCGAAGCGCTGGGCTATTCGCTGCTGATCAGTATTTGGAATATTGGGCTGCTGGTGGGGTGTCAGACCGGCCCGATGCTGTACGAGCATGTGTTTGCCAGGAACATGACCAGCCTGCTGTGGTTGAATGCCGGGGTTACCCTGGCGGGGATTGTGCTCGTGATCTTTCTCCCCAAAATGATGGTGGACCAGCGCGAAGGAGGCTAAGTCGTGTCCATCTGTGGTTGATAATCGCCTCATGCAAAACGGCCTGGTCTTCAATATCCAAAAGTACTCGGTCCACGACGGGCCGGGGATCCGGACGACGGTTTTCCTGAAGGGCTGCCCGCTGCATTGCGCGTGGTGTCACAACCCCGAGGGCATTTCGCCGAGGCGTGAGCTGGTGGTGCTGGAGAGTCGCTGCCTCGGCTGCGGGCAGTGCCGCCTGGCTTGCCGGCACGGGGCGGTCATCCCCGGCGACGGCGCGCTGCCACCGCGCAGTGAGGTATGCGAGCTGTGCGGCGCCTGCGTCGAGGCCTGCCCGACCCGGGGACGGCAGATCCTCGGGGAGGAGATGAGTGTGGGCCAGGTCCTGGAGACGGTGCTGCAAGACCAGATATTCTACGAAGACTCGGGCGGCGGGGTGACCTTCTCCGGCGGTGAGCCGTTGGCACAGCCTAAGTTCCTGGTGGGCTTGCTGGAGGCCTGTCGCGGGCGCGGTCTGCGCACCGCTGTGGACACGTGCGGTCTGGCCCGGCCGGAAGACCTCCTGGCCGTGGCGGCGCTGACGGACCTGTTTCTCTATGACCTCAAGCTCATGGATGACGCCAAACACCGCCGCTACACCGGCGTTTCCAACGCCCTGATCCTGGACAATCTTCAATCCCTGGGCCGGGTGCACGGGCGGATTTGGCTGCGCGTGCCGATCATCCCCGGCATCAACGACGATGCGGCGAACCTCGAGGCTGCGGCCCGGTTCGCCGCCACGGTTCCCGGAGTGCGGCAGGTGAATCTCTTGCCGTTTCATCGGACCGGCTTGCCGAAATCCCGCCGGCTGGGCCAGAACAGCGTACTGGCCGAAGTGCAACCCCCTTCCAGCGAGGCGATGAATCGCGCCGTGGATATCTTTGCCAAAGTGGGTTTGGCCGTTAGAACTGGAGGATGAGCCTTGAAATGGTCCGTCAAATGTGAAGAATTGCTGCGCAGCGTAATCGGACCCGCCGGGTTAGGGCATCCGGCGCAAGCAACCATGACGCTCTGTATATGAACGACCGCACCCGCCAACTCCGCCGTCAGAGTCTCGATACGCCTCCGTCCATTTCCGGCGAGCGCGCCCGGCTGCTGACCGAGTTTTACCAGGCCAACCAGGGCCGCTATTCGGTGCCGGTGATGCGCGCGCGGGCGTTTCGTCACCTATGCCAGCACAAGACCATCTATCTCGGCGAGAATGAGCTGATCGTCGGCGAGCGCGGGCCGCGTCCGAAGTCAGTGCCGACGTTCCCCGAGCTGACCTGCCACAGCGTGGAGGACCTGCGGATCCTGAACTCGCGGCCCAAGACCTGGTATCGCGTGGACGATGAGACTGTGCGGCTTTACGAAGAGAAGGTCATCCCCTATTGGCGGGGCCGCTCGCTGCGCGACCGCATGTTCGAGGAACTGCCGCGGGAGTGGAAGGACGCCTATGAGGCCGGGATCTTCACCGAGTTTATGGAGCAACGGGCTCCGGGGCATACCGTGCTGGACGGGAAGATCTATGCGAAGGGCCTGCGCGACTTCAAGAGCGACATGGCCCGGGAGACGGCGAAGCTTGATTTTCTGAACGACCCGGCAGCCTACGAAAAGAAGGAAGCCTTGAAGTCGTTCGACCTGAGCTGCGATGCGCTCATGCTGTTCGCCGAACGCCATGCGGACCTGGCCCGGGAGCAGGCGGCGAAGGAAGCCCGCCCGCAACGGCGCGCGGAGCTGTTGAAGATTGCCGAGGTTTGCAGTCACGTGCCGGCGCATGCGCCCCGGGATTTTCACGAGGCGCTCCAATACTACTGGTTCTGCCACCTCGCCGTGATCACCGAACTTAACGGCTGGGATTCGTTCAATCCCGGCCACCTGGATCAGCACCTGCTCCCGTTTTACGAGCAGGGCCTGGCCGAGGGCACGCTGACGCGCGACGCTGCCCGCGAGTTGCTCGAATGTTTTTTCATCAAGTTCAACAATCACCCGGCGCCGCCCAAGGTGGGCGTCACCGCGGCGGAAAGCGGCACCTACACCGACTTCGCTAACATCAACCTCGGCGGTTTGCTGGCGGACGGCACCGATGGCTCCAACGAGGTTACCCACATCCTGCTGGACATTGTGGACGAGATGCACCTGCTCCAGCCGAGCAGCAATATCCAGCTCTCGCGCAAGAGCCCGGATGCTTTCCTGAAGCACGCTTTGCGCGTCGTCGGCCGCGGTTACGGCTTCCCCTCCATCTTCAACGCCGACACGGTGGTGCAGGAACAGCTCCGGCAGGGCAAGACGCTGGAGGACGCGCGCGCCGGCGGCTGCAGTGGCTGTGTCGAGGTGGGGGCGTTTGGCAAAGAAGCGTACATTCTGACGGGCTACTTCAACCTGGTGAAGGTCCTGGAGCTGGTCCTGCACGATGGCGTTGATCCACGGACAGGCAAGCAACTGGGGCTGCGCACCGGACGGCCTGATTCGTTCCAGGGCTTCGAGCCGCTATTCGCGGCCTTCCGCGCGCAACTGCGGCATTTCATCGAGCTCAAGATTCGGGGCAGCCGGCTCATCGAACGGATGTACGCCGATGACATGCCGGCGCCGTTCCTCAGCGTGCTGATTGACGACTGCATCCGGAACGGGCGGGATTACAACGCCGGTGGCGCCCGCTACAACAACACGTTTATCCAGATGGTCGGGCTGGGCAGCATTACGGATTGCCTGAGCGCGATGAAGCAATTCTGCTTTGAGGCAGAGCAACCCACGGCGTCCCTGCCCCTGAGCCGATTGGTGGAAGTCCTGGACCGCAATTTCGACGGCGAGGAAGCGCTGCGCCAGCGTCTCGTCAACCGGGCGCACAAGTACGGCAACGATGATGATTACGCCGACGACCTCATGCGGGACGTCTTCAATGCCTGTTTCGCGGAAGTGGATGGCCGGCCCGACGCGCGCGGGGGCCGGTACCGGGTCGAAATGCTGCCCACGACCTGCCATGTCTATTTTGGCAGCGTCACCGGCGCGATGCCCGATGGCCGCCTCGCGGGACTGCCGCTGTCCGAGGGCATCAGCCCGGTGCAGGGCGCGGACCGCCACGGGCCGACTGCGGTGATCAAGAGCGCGGCCAAGATGGACCACATCAAGACGGGCGGCACCCTGCTCAACCTCAAGTTCACTCCGGGTCTCGTGGCGACGGAACCGGGCCTCGATAAGTGGGCCCATCTCATTCGCAGCTACTTCAAGATGGACGGCCATCACGTGCAGTTCAACGTGGTAACCGCCGCCACCCTGCGCCAAGCCCAGGCCCAACCGGACCAGCACCGCGACCTGATCGTCCGCGTCGCCGGCTACAGCGACTATTTCTGCGATCTGTCCACCCAACTGCAGGAGGAGATTATCGCCCGAACGGAGCACCCTGAGCTTTAAAGGGGGAGCAGCCCGCTCCTCCTGACTACCGCCGGCCACACCTTTTACTTATATGCGCTATCATCCTCTCGACTCGGCCATGTTTGTCCAACACCGGGCGAACCTCGCCAATCTGCTGCTGCCCAACTCGCTGGCCGTGGTGAACGCCAACGACATTCTCCCCACCAACGCGGACGGCACGCTGGTCCTTCGCCCCAACTCCGACCTCTTTTACCTGGCGGGCGTGGAACAGGAAGAGAGTATTTTGCTCCTCTACCCGGATGCCCATGAGGAGAATATGCGCGAGATTTTGTTCCTGCGCGAAACGAGCGAGCTGATCGCCATCTGGGAGGGGCACAAGCTGACCAAGGAGCAAGCCCGGAAGGTCTCGGGGATCAAGCGCATCGAGTGGCTCTCGGAGTTTCCCGCCCTGTTCCGCCGCCTCATGTGCGAATGCGAGCACGTCTATCTGAATTCCAATGAGCACAAGCGCGCGGGCCTCGAGGTGCCCACGCGGGAATTCCGCTTCATCCACGAGACTCAGGCGCGCTATCCCTTGCATGATTACCAGCGCTTGGCGCGTCTTATGCACCGTTTGCGCGCCGTGAAGTCCGAGGCCGAGGTCGCCCTGCTCCGCGAAGCCTGCGCCATCACCAAGGCGGGGTTCCTCAGAGTGTGCAAGTTCGTCAAGCCGGGGGTGACGGAGACCGGCGTCGAGGCCGAGTTCGCGCACGAGTTTATCCGGCGCGGCGGCAACTTCGCCTACCCGCCAATCATTGCCTCCGGCAAGAATACCTGCGTCCTGCATTATCTGTCCAACGACCAGCCCTGCCGGAAAGGAGAGCTGCTCCTGCTGGACGTGGCGGCGTCTTACGCCAACTATAATGCCGACTTGACCCGCACCATTCCGGTCAGCGGGCGGTTCACGCGCCGGCAGCGCCAGGTATATAATGCCGTGCTCCGCGTTTTGCGCGCGGTCAGCCAGGCGGCCACGCCCGGCAAACTGCCTAAGCTGTGGCAGAAGGAAGCCGAAGCCTTCGTCGAGAAGGAGCTGGTGGACCTCGGGCTCCTGAAGCTGTCGGAGATTAAGAAGCAGGACCCGGACAAGCCGGCGCTCAAGAAATATTTTATGCATGGCGTCGGTCATCCGCTCGGGCTGGACGTGCATGATGTCACGCACACCACCGAACCGATCCAGGCAGGATGGGTCCTCACCGTCGAGCCAGCCATTTACATCCCGGCGGAAGGCTTCGCCGTCCGCCTCGAAAACGACATCGTGGTGCAGGCCAATGGCAACATGGACCTCATGGCGGATATTCCCCTCGAGGCTGACGACATCGAGAAGCTCATGCGGCGGTGATCCTGCCGAACTCTCCCTGCCGCTGCTGTGACTACGCCAGGCTGCTGCTGCTCTCTGCCACTCCAGGCTAAATCAGTAACATTTCTACCTGCGCACCCCTCTGTCTGCTGGTACGCGGCATTGGGATGGCCGTGGCCAGAGCTCCGAACCAGGGCGCTGCCAGGGCCGCGCGTTGGGCGTGCCTAGCCTCCCGGGCAGCCGTAACCGCTCGTCATCCAGCCATTGGTTAACATGTACGAGGTCCGCTTCTTCGTGACCCACTCTGCGTGGCCATCGGCAAAGCCCCAGTTCCAACCCTTGACGCCGTGGTTGTTGACTGGATCCGGACAGTTGTTGTTCGGGTTGCCGGCGAACACATCGTCGGCGTCCAGCACAATCACGACCCGCGTCGGGCCCGCAAGGACGCTCTTGGGGGATTTGCGAATGGCACGAGGGTCCGGAGGGCTGGGCAGGCCCCACTCCCCGCTCACGGGATTAATCTCGAAGTAGCCGAAGAATTCGTAGCTGGTCCCGTTGCTGTAAACTTGAGAGATGCGGTCTCCGTGGCACGTGACCTTCAAGTCCGGCAACTGGCCGTTGCGGTCCATGTTGTCCGTCCGGATGTGGTTGCGCGTGCTGGGGCAGGTGAAGGTCTTGGTGTTCTTAAGAAACTGCGGGTAGAAGGACTGCGGCGCGGAGTCATCGCCAATGCTGGTGGTGTAGTAGAAGTAGTCCGGCCACGTGTCCGAATAAAGGTGCGCGCAGATCATGATCTGGCGCGCGTTGTTGAAGCAGGAGATGCGCTGGGCCTTCTCCTTCGCCCTGGCCAGCGACGGCAACAACAGCGCCGCCAGGATGGCGATAATGGCAATTACCACCAGCAGTTCGATAAGCGTGAACGCCCAGGTTTGCAGGCGGTGCGTCTGGCACCGCCTGCTCCGACTCAGATTTTGCGGTCGCATAGAACCTGCTCAAGAGTAAGGCCCTACGGCGCGTACTGCAAGCGGTAGAAGCTGGCAGTGTCCGCCGGCATGGCCTCGCTGTACTGCGTGCCGGTCTGGTAGTAGGCTACCGGTTCGTAAGGGCCTACCACGCTGGTCGCTCGCAGGACGTGGTAGCTCACCCCTTCCGGTTTCGCAATGTAAAGCGTCACGTCCCCGCCGACCACCGCGGTGATGTTCGTGATGGCGAACGGCGAGGGCACGTAAGGCGTGGTGACGGGCAAGCTGTAAGCCCGCGCGAAGGTGAAATGCGCATCCGTCTCCGCCCAAACAGCCAGGCCAAACCGGTTCCCGGGCGTCGCCGGGGTATCCGTCCAGTACCATTGGGCAGTCCGCGTCGGATCATCCGAGTCCCGCGCCAGCAGACGATAAGTGCCATTGTTGTTGGCGAACTCGATTTCAAACGGCGTTCCGTTCCGATACAAGAACGCCTGGTCGCCACCGACGATGTCCGTCCAGACACCGCCCGATTTGCGGCTCACGCTCAGACCCGGAGGAACGGCTGCTGCATACGTAGCCTCCTGCCGGAACATGACAAGCGAGTAATTATCGGTATCCTGGAAATCATACACGAAGCCGATCCCATCGTTATCAAACGGGTGGAATCCGATGTGCAGCAAGTAGTTGTTCGTGGGGGGCTGAGGCGCGAGGAGAATCGGGCCATCGGCGGCGCCGCTCGGAACCAACGCCGTCCCCGTCGTGCCCAGGCCGGAGTTGCTCTGCTGGGCAATCGTTCCGTGGGCCGTGACATACCAGGTGCCAGCCAGCGGGTGGTTGGTCGGCCAGGCATTGGACCAGCCGGCCGGGAATTGGTCGAAGAGCGCCGCAGTCTCCCAGTTTTCGGTGAAAACCGTGGTGCCGCCGGCGGGCACCTGCACCTCGATGTTATCCACGAATCCACCGGTCGGTATCGGGATACCATTCGTAGAGAGGTCAGGGAAATTAGCGCTGACCGTCTGCTGCCCCCAGAGACCAAAGCCAATCCTGCCGTTGGCGAGATTGCTATCGGTAAAGGTATAGACCCATTCATAAAAGGTGTTGAACGCGGAACTGATCCAATCCCAACCGGTGACCCGCAATTCAAAGTTCTCGTTTGCGGCGTTGAGTCTCACTCGTGCCTTCTTAAAGCCAGCCTGCGTGCTCGGAAGAGTCGTAGTGCCATCGGACGGATCGGCATAGAACGCGAACCCGGGATTCCCGGTCTCCGTCAAGGGCACAGCAGCGAACATCCCATTCACCCGGCTCTGAACGCTAATCCCTTCCAGGGGTCGCCAAGTCGAGGCCCCTGCGGTCTCACCGCAAAGTGTAATCCGGTACCAGTTCGATTCGTTATTATACCGGAAATAGAAGCAACTGCCGTCGTTGTCGCCCACGGACAGTTCCCACGTGGCTGTGAAGTTCGTGCCCCACGCCGCGTTGGTCCAGACCTCGGGGCGAACGACCACGATCGGGCTCTGGAAGCTGTCATAATTGGCAGAGAGATTGTCGGCGGGAACAAAACCGCTATCGTTGCCATACCGGAAGTCGTTGAACGCGTCCCAGGCGCCGCGATAACCGGAGCCGAAGTCCGTTACGTACAGTTGCCCGGGCAGGACAGGGTCCCGTTGGGTGTTGGTCCATTGCGAGCTCAGCCCGTCGGTCACGATTAACGTCTCCGCGAAGTTCGGGTTGCTGCCGCGCTGGAATTCAACGAGGTTGGATGCAGTATCGAAGTCGGGATCGCCGGTGTCAGTCTGCGCCAGGTTGCCAAAATACTGGATCTCCCAACTATCCGCCAGGCCGTCGTTGTCCGAATCGGCCGCGAAGCGCGCGGTCATCGTGCGCGGTCCGCTCATAGCGAACGTCTGGGTGGCCACCGTAGAAATCGCACTGCCGTCCCAACCGAGAAAGAGGCTGGCGGCATTCGTCTGGGCCCATACCGTCACCGTGGTCCCCGCAGGCACCCAAGGACCGGCATCGGCAAAGACCTGGCCATTCCCTTGGACGGCAGTGGTCAGCAGATACTCGGTGCTCCATGTCCACGTGATCAACGACATGTTGTTTAGAGTAAAGGTAACGCTGTTGGTGGTACCACTTGTCGGCACCGAGCCGGCTCCCTGCCACCCGGTCAGCACCCGGCGCACTCCAGGCTGATCATACACTACGTTCGTGACCGAAGCGGTCACGCTGGAACCCGCGGGCAAGTCATTCAGCCCCACGGGCGGCTCGGGATTCCCAAAAGCCGAACTGACTTGCAGCCCGCGCCCCGCAACCTTCTGCACCCGCACGAAATCAAAATCAATGGACTGTTGCGCCCAGCTAAACAGGCCGATCATCCCTTGGGTCAGACTCGCATCGGTGTAGGGGCCGTAACTGAAGGGCGTGGGGCTCGCGGCCGTAGGATTGGCTAACATCAGCAACTGCAACTGATCGCCGATGGCCGCCACATAGATGTCCGCGGGCGTGTTGACGCCGGTGAATGGGGCGACGTAAGGAAAGGCGCCCGAATCTGCCGCCACTTCGGAATGGAGGCCGTCTACACACTTCTGGATGGACATGCCCCGTTTGACCCCGTTCATGCTGTTCTGCCTTCGGAAGGCGATCCGATACCAGTTGGTTGGATTCTGGTAGCGCACCATCAACCCCCAGCCATCATCGTCCGAAGGAATGCAGCGGGCGGAGAACACGTAGTTGGACCAATTCTGCGCGTCGCCGGCGACCATCGTTGTGGCGCAGAAATCGGTGGTATGCGCGGCCACATTATCGCCGCCCGCGTAAGTCCCGCTCGCCTCTCGCAAGCGGCTGGTGGTGCCGTTGGCGTTGAGCATCAAGGCCCAAACGGGCGCTCCGCGTTCCATGGTCGTCGTGCCGTCGGCGCGAGGCGTGGTGAGCGTCGTCCAAACCGGCGCCAACGGATTGGTCGTGCCCGCCAGCGGGGTGGGCAGCAGAGACTGCTCATAGAATCTTACGCCTACGCTCGGCAATCCGTCGCCGACCGTGACAGACTGACCCCACGTAAACACACCGACTTTTGCCGCTAGTCTCGTCGGCAGCAGCTTGTTCTGGACGAGGTTATAGACCGCGGGCACGGCGTTGGTCGGGTCGTCCACGACGGTCAGGCTGAACAGGCCGTTGGTCATGCCCAGGATTACGTCGAAGAAACGATTCGCCGCGTAAGTAAATGGCGTATAAGGCTCCGTCGTGACCCCTTGGCCGGCCAGGTCCGTGAAATCGCCGTTGGCCATCCGGTCCACGTTCCAACTGGAAAAGGGCCAGCCGATCCGACCAGCCTGGTTGGCGAATACGACCCGATAGAAGTTCTGGTCGTCCTCGTAGCCCCAAATCACGCCGCACCCGTCGTTGTCGCTGGCGCGGATGCGGACCGTGTAGGTGAAGTTCGAGGCCGGGGCAATGGCATCGTTGATGAGCATGCACGCCCGCCGGCTGGGAGAATAGGTCGCAGAATCTGAGTAAGTGTTGCTGTTCTCCCAGATAAACCGTGTGTTGATGTCATACTGCCAGAGCAGGGCATCAGTAGGCCAAGTGATTGCCCCCGAAGGCTGGACCGCCGTCCAGCCAGGTATGCCCTGGTTGAAGTCGTCCTCGAATAGCAATTCGGCCGGGACCGCGCCCGTCCTGGCGGGCAAGAGAGTGAGCGCCAGAGCCGCCGCAAGGGGGTACAAGTGATGGATCAAGGGTAGGGTAGTATTGCGTGTCCTTTTCATAAAACCGTGTCGTTTGTGTTTCACATAACTGCGCGCGCACAAAGACGCCCGGCAACCACCCGTTCAGTGTCGGTTCAACGTGAAGATGCTGGGTGTCCGTGTTTTACGGAATACAATAATATCAGACGCCGCTCCCGGCCGTCAATCTTTTCTTTACATTTTTTCGCCGCGCAGCCGCATCCTCCCCACTCGACTGGCCGCCCAGCCGTTTCCCCCCCTGGGAGCCCGCCTTCCGGCCCCCCCGATTCGGCCATGCCGCTTAATGCAGCGGCGGCTCCAGCGTCAGCATAAACTGGTTCTGCGTGTCAGTCTTGTAATCGCCGTAAAACGGTGAATAAGCCTTGATCTGCACCGTCTGGCCGTCGGGCCGAAATTCCATCAGGCGCAGCCGGGCCTCGCCGCCGAGAGGCTGCATCTGGTAATTCACCAGCATTTGGTGCACCACCTGCCCGAAGTCGTTGGTGCTCGGAACCCGGCCCAGCCCGTCGTGGAGGACGTGGCCGTTGATCGTCATCACCCAGTTGGCGTGAATCTTGACCAGCTTCTGCCAAAGCTCTTCGCCATCGTTGGTCCCTTCGGGATCACTAGCGGCGCCGCCGGCATGGGGGCTCCAGCTTTGCGCCGAGCCTTTGGCGGCCCAATCGTAGCGCGTGTCATCGTCATAGAGGTAGGCATGCGTAATCAGGATCTTCTTACGCGCGGGGTAGTTGCTGGCGATCTGGCTGGCCCAGGCCACCGTGCCGTTGCGCGGCCCGTATTCGAGGGCAAACAGCAGCCAGTCAACCCCTCCGGCGCTGAACAAATGATAGCTGTTTTCGAGTCGGCCGGGTTCACGCACGCCGCCAAAGGTTGGCCAGGACTGATACTTTGCGAGCGGAAAGAAGTCGTTGAACAGGGTCGCGCGCGGAGCTACGAGGGTGCTGAAGTCGTGGTTGCCCGGCGCCAGGGCATAGGGCACTTCGCCGTCGAGCATGAACATCGCCGTCCGGGCATTGGTCCACTGGACAGCGGTGTTCACGTTCACAATGTCCCCCAGATGCAGCACGTACTGGATGTTGTAGCGGTCCTTGTTCGCCACAATCCAGCGCGCCTGGTCCTTGAACAACTCCGGGTGGGACTGCGAGTAATGCTGGGTATCCGGCAGCACCGCCAGCGTCCATGAGCCCGCCACGAACGGCGGCACGTCCACCGGTCGTCCCGGTTGCTGCAAGCGCCAAAACGACTGCGAGTTGGTCGGTGTCAAAACCGTGCAGCGCCCCAGATACTGGGTATTGACAACGGTGAACCAGGGCCCGCTCAGGTTTGTGGCGACCTGGACGCTATAGCGCGTGCCGGAATTGTTGGAGACCGACAGGACGGCGGTGTGGTTTGTCAATTCCAGGGCCACGATGCGGAGAATGTCGGCCACCTTCGGGTTCGTGCCGTTGGCGAACTCGGCGGCATTGGCCCGCCCGTCGCTGTCGGGATCGTCATCGGCCCCCTGATCGAGGTTGCCGAAGTAAGCCAGCTCCCATTCGTCCGGCAGGCCGTCGCCGTCGCTCTCGGCGATGAAGCTGGCCACGAGGGTGTAGGGCTGGTCCAGGGTGAAGTTGAGGGTTGGCGCCGTGGATTGCGAAGTGCCGCTCCAGCCCGCAAATGCATAGCCGGCATTCGGCTGGGCGATGACAGTCAGGTTCGTCCCGGCGGGGAGCCATTCGCCCGGCGGATAGGAGACGGTGCCGCCGGGCCCGTTGGTGACCGAAAGTTGATACTCCGTCCGCCACTGCCAATGAAGCCGCGAGATGGTGGCGATCCGGAACGTAACATTTGTGCCCGTGCCGCTGGTCGGCGCCGAACCGGAGCCAGTCCAGCCCGTGGGGATCCGCCGCGTGCCCGGCAGGTCGCTGGCCACCCCGCAGGTGGCACTCACAATTGTTGCCATGGGATAACTGTTCAACCCCTTGGCGGGATTGGGCGAGCCGTAAGGCGACGAAACGTAAAGCACCGCGCCATCCTGGACGCTCACCCAGTCAAACTCCGTCTGGGACATGCCCCAACTGAACAGACCGATCTTGCCCGTGTCCACGCCGGTGATGGTGAACGGCCCGTAAGCGTAAGCTTGCGCCGCACCTTCGGGATCGCCCACCAACAACACGTCGAGCGTGTTGGTGGCGATCTGCGCGACCAGATCGTAGGGCACGTCGGCCGCGGGGACGTAGCGGACGGGATGATCGCGATAGACCTCGGTGTAGGCCTGGTTGACGTTCTTCTGGATCGAGAGTCCCCGGCAGGGGCCATTCGTGGAAGCCTCTGAGCGGAGCGCGATCCGGTAGAAATTGGTCGGATTCCTGTAGCGCAGCAGAATGCCATGCCCGTCGTCGTCCCGGGGCGTGATCCGCGCTGCCACAACGTAATTTGTCCAGGTGTCACTCCCGGCGACCAGCGTCGCGCCCGTGAAATCCACCTGGCCGGCGCTGTCGTTGCCCCCAAAGCAGTTGCCCGTCTCGTTCAGGACTCCGCGCGAACTATCCTGGAGCGGGGTCAGGTACCAGTAGGGCGACCCGCTGATGACAGTGTTGGTCCCGGCGGCACGCGGCGGGATCACCGCGCTCCAATTCGTCGTGGCGCCCAGGTCGCCCGCCAGGCCCAGCGGTGAGAGGCTCAAGTTTTGGATGCGAAATCCCGGCGGGGTGAGGCCGCTCATGCCCCAGGTGAAGACGCCCACCCGGCCGTTCGCCGCCGACGGCAGCGCCTGACCGGTCACCAGCGGATAGTTGGTGGAAGTGCCGGTCGGATTGTCCAGGACCGCCAACGTCAGGCGGTTTGACGCGTCCACTGAGATGGTCACATCGAATGGAACCCCCTGCCGATTCGCAAAGGTTCGCACATAGCCGGTCGTGCCGTAGCCGAACAGCCTGGCGGTAAGGCCGTCAACCTGGCGGTCCACGACCCACGCGTGCCACGGGAAACCGGCCGACCGCACCTGGCGCGCAAAGACCACCCGATAGAAATTCGTCTCGTCTTGGTAGCCGAAGATCAGCCCGAAGCCGTCGTCATCCCCCGCCGTCAGCCGCGCGCTGTAGGTGAAAGCCGTCCCCGCGACTGTGTCGTTGATGAGCATCGGCGCGATGGCGGTCGGAGAATAGGTCGCATCGTCCGTGTAGATATTGCTCTGTTCGACAAACGCGCCGTTGCTCAACTCGTATTCCCAGCGCAACGGCCCGCTCAGGTAAACTCCTGGCGGCTGAACCGGCGTCCAGCCGTGAACCCCGAAGTTGTCCTCAAACAGCACGCCGGCCCTCGCTGGGAGCAGGCACTGGAGCGGCAACAGCGCGCTGCCGAGCCAGCCCCCAAGCCGGCCGCTGGTCGGATGAGCAGTCGCCGACCCCAGCGTCAGTCGGCGGCGTCCCGTGTCCGCCGGGTAGAGGATGACGTAGTGGGGGATGCAGGCCGATTGCGGATCCAAACCTCCAGGTGCATCTAAATGTTGCATACGCGGCAGTAATGATGACCGACGGTTGCGAGTCTGTGAAGCGATTCTGGCACAGTCAAGTCGTTTGGGCGCGCTTGCTGCGGCTGAGGCAGGGCCAGCGCGGGGGTTGGGCGTCGGGATGGATGGCAAAGCGGAAGCTATGCCCACGCAAGAAATACCAGCAAGCCGTGCAGGTAGATTGCGCCGCCGAAGAGCGCCGGCAGGCAGCACCCGGCTATTAGAGCCACGGCAATTCCGCGGCGGGCACGAGTCAGAAGTCCATAGGCGCCGAGGCTTCCCAGTGAGACACTGACCGCAGCAGCAACCCCCAGCACCAGAAGCGAAGCGGGCCTTTCCCCGGCCTGCAGCCAGTTTCCCGTTCCCGCGTAGGCCGCCCGGGCAATGATCTGCAAGAGAAGCGGCGGCACGATTTGAAAGCCAAGCGCCAGCCACGGAACAAAGAGGTGCCACCGAACTTTCATGGGCTCCCCTCGCTTCCATCCAATCGCAGTCCCGACCTCCCGGCGCCCACCGCCATGGATTCCTCAAAGACTTTGGCTGCCGGCACCTTCCCGAAAGAACACACCTCAACCCGCGTGAGCTGCAGGCGCATCAATCGGTTGGACTCGTCTATGGCTTCGCCCAGCGTGTGACCGCGCGTCCAGCGGCGCAGAAAGTAGAAATAGAACACCGGCGATGCGGACTCGCCGGGATGGCCGACGTAGGCCTTGGCGCCCAGGTTCAGCCACCTTGGTCCTTGCTTCAGGTTCCGGCAGCCGGTGTTGTAAACCAGGCGGAGATGGCTGCGCGCCGCGGCTGGCACCTGTGCCACCCAGTCCACGTAATGGTTGTGGTGGGCCAGCAGGTACAGGTCCACCTCGGGATATCGTTCGAGAGCCTCCTGGAGTCGCTCCAAAAACGCCTCCCTGGAGCTGTCAGCGTTTGTCTGGGTAAGATACCACGCGGCGTCGTAGGAACCACTGAGGTAAGGCCAGGTGAATTGTCTGGATCCCCACTTCTGGAACGGCGTTACGTTGTCCCGAATCGCCAGCGCTGCCCGGTGTTCGCTTCCCGGCGGCACGTGCCATCCGCAGAATATCCGGTCGGTGAGCATGACCACGGCGACATAGGCCACACAGGGCAACAGCGCGGCAATGACGGCTGCGGTTGGCTTCTTCATCGGTTGAACTCCCGGTCTGGTATTTAGCGAGGACATGCGTGTGCACCGATGCCCGAAATCGTAACCCAAGGGGAGGCGATTGAAAGCCCGAACCCAGCCCACGGTCCAATCTGTCACCGAGGAATCTCGCCTTGCCGTCCGCCTTTCCACGGAGCAGATTGCAGTAATCATGCGGCACAAGAACCGCAGCCTCGGCCGATTCCGTTGCTGGGCAGCCACCCGGATGGGCTTGGCCGTCGCTCGCGCCCGCCTGACCGGCACGCCCATTGTGCTTTCCCACCTGGTCACAACCCGCTGCTCCTGCCAATGCGCAACCTGCCTCTGGCGGGATCTGGGGGATGGCGACGAACTGACCGCGGACCAGATCGCTGAGGTCTATCGCGACGCGGCGGCAAGCGGGATGGTCGTGCTCAGCCTCTGGGGCGGCGAACCGCTGCTGCGCCCCGACCTGCCGCAGATCGTCCAGGAGGCGTGCCAGGCCGGTCTGCAGGTCACGCTCATCACCAACGGCGCGCGCTTGCCGGAGCGTCTCGATTCGCTTGCCCCGCACTTAAGCGCCATCATCTGTTCCCTGGACGCCCCCGGCCCTGCCCATGACCAGTTACGGGGCTATCCCGGGCTCTACGACTGCGTCACCGACTCGATCCGCCGGGCACGCCGCGACTGGCCGCACATCCGTATCATGATCAACTCCGTCGTCAGCCGGCTCAATGCGGATGTCATCCCCGAGTTGGTCCATCTCGCTGCTGATCTCCGGGTCGGGATTTTCATCCACCCCATAGAAACAGGAATGATGGGACCGGAAGGCTTCGTGGCCACCAAACAGTCGCTGGCCCTGCCGCCCGACCGCCTTTCGGCTGTGTTTACGGATCTCCTTGGCATGAAACGCCACGGCTGGCCGATCCAAAACTCCGCAACCTACCTCCGCTTCATCGCCCAAGGTCGCACTGCTTACCGCTGCCATGCCCGCAAGGTCTATATCGAACTGCGCCCGAACGGGGACCTGGTGGATTGCCTCAACCGATCAAGCCCGGTGGCGAATGTCCGCCGGCAGCGGTTGAGCCACCTGCTGGCGCAACCGGCCATGCATCGCCTGCGGATGCAACCCACCGAATGTCACGTTTGCCGCAATGCCAATGTGGTTGATTGCTCGAATGTCTGGTCACTGAAACCGGAGCCGCTGCTCTCGCTACTGCGGCTCTACTCCCGCCGCTGACCTGGCGGCCTTGTGGGGTTTCGGCCTGATCGCGGTGCAGGACCTGACTGTTGCGGTTGCTACTGCAAGTGCCTTGTGACAGGCAGAAGTTGTCCCGATTGACAACCTCCGCCGGGTCTGCCAGGATCGGGCCGCAACGAATGAGAGCGAAAAGCAACTCTCCTTCACCCTCGTAGCGCCAGGGGAAGCGGGTGTGGCAGACACCAAATTCTAATCGTTAACAGTTCGTCACGTAGTATTAACCCGAATCCCTGAGCTATGAACCTGAGGAGAAACATCTGTATTGCAGCGGGCTTTGGCGCCATCGTTGCGTCCCTTGGACTTGCGCCCGCGACCGCAAAGGCATTGCCGTTGACGTGGAATGTGGACCCGGCGAGCAGTTACATTCGGTTGACGATTCCGGATCAGAACCTGACGGTCCCAGACCTGGGAGACGTCACCCTCCGGATACGCGACGCCGGCAGCTCAACCGCATGGACTGATGCGGGCGGACGCCGGGCTTCCCTCGATGGGGAGGTTGCCACGGACTACCGGGAGGGCGCCTCGATCACATTCCTCGGCGGTTTGCATAACCTGTATGCCCTCGAGACGACCAACCTTCGCCCCAACCCGGCCCAGTGGAGTGCAGCAACCACCAATTACACTGGCACGGGCACTTCCCCCGCGGCGCTGGGTGGCAGGGTGCGGGGCACCTATGTGGTCATCATACCGATAACGTTCGACGCCGCATTCCTGGCGTTTCGCAGCATCCAACTTGACATCACCCACGCCGTGGCCGGCCCCATCGCCATTAGCAACGGCGCGTTCGCATCCAACTCGACCCGCTGCGGGATCGCCTCTGCTCTGGCGGACGTGGACGGGCAGGAGTTGCCTTTGAGCTTGGGACAGCCCATCCCGGACGTGCTTCACGGGCAGTTGGATCCGGTCGTGCAATTGAACGCGGCCGGCGGCACGATCACGAATGTCGGCGGGCGTAATCGCAAGTTGACCTACACGATCAACGTTCCCAATCTCTCGATTGACCTGGAGGGCATACTCGTCAACGGCTCGGCTGCTGGCCAGATCGTGGCCTATGCAACCCTTCCGGAGCCGCCACCATTGCGCATTGCGCGGTCGGCGAACGCGACCGTGGTGGTCGCCTGGCCCGCCACCGCTAACGGCTTTGTGCTGGAGGAGAACTCCTCCTTGAGCACGACCGCCTGGCAAGTGGTGACGAAACCGCCGGTGACGGTGGGCAGCGAAAAGCAAGTGACACTTCCGGCCTCGGGCAGCGGCACATTCTACCGGCTGCGGGGCCAATAACCTCGCCTGCGGGACCAGCCAGACGCCCTGGCGACGGCGGTCGAAATCCCAACCCATCGTCCGCCAGGGCCGAACTCTGAGCCTTGCCCGGGCCATTCGCACGCCGGGTACGCCGGGTACAAGGGATGCACCAGCGATGCACCAGCGATGCACAAGCGGGAACCGGTGGTGCATCGCTGGTGCATCGCTGGTGCATCGCTGGTGCACGACCCGAAGAGCGGGAGAGGAGGCTCAGGATTGATTTCGCCGGTGAGGATCAGCGGGCCTTGTCTTCTGCGAGGCACCAGAGGTGCCGGGCGGTGCGGAGGAAGATGGCGCCGTCCGCAACCGCCAGAGACGCGTTCATGGCCTCACTGCCGAGGGAGTTGGTTGCCAGGCACTCGAACGAGGGGCTGGCGCGCAGCACAAAAACATCGGCGTTCTGGTTGGGGACGTAGAGCCGGTCACCCGCGAGCACGAACGAAGACCAAGAAGAATGCTTGGCGCCCGTGCCCTTGAGCCGCTCATCCCAAACCGTCGTGCCGGTCTTGAGGTCGAGGCATTGGGCGGAGCCCACGGTGGTGATCTGGTAGATGTGTCCCTGGTGAATCACGCCCGAGCCAATGCAGGCCTTGCTGTTGGGCGGTTTCAAATGCCACAACCGATGGGTGGCGGTCACATCGCGGCGGCCACCGGTCCGAATTGCCATCGCGGTGTTGCGCAGGCCGCTGCTGGTGGCGACCACCACCCCGTCCGCGAAAAGCGGGGAGCTGTAAGCGCCGGTGCTCAAACCGTCGCAGACCCAGAGCACCTCACCCGTCCGCGGCGCAAACGACATGACCCGCAGAGGAACCGTGAGCACGATCTCATCCCCGCCCGGCGCGCGCGCCACCAGCGGCGTGGCGGTGGAACCGGTGACTTCCGGCATGGTCGGCGAGCCAAGCCGCTTCCAGTCTTTCGGGTCGCCGCCGAAGTCTTCCCACTTCGCGTCGGCGCTCATGGCCGGCAAGTCATATTGCCAGACGGTCTTGCCCTTCTGCTTGTCCAGCGCGACCAGGAAACTCCGTTGGCCGGGCCCAAAACTCAGAATGCACAGGTCGCGGTATAGAATGGGCGACGAAGCATAGCCCCAGCCGTGCGACTGCCGGCCCAGGTCGCGCCGCCACAATTCGCGGCCCTCGAGGTCCCAGCAGAAGATGCCTGCGGAACCGAACCAGGCGATCACGCGCTCCCCGTCGGTGACGGGCGAAGACGAGCAGGGAGGATTGGCGGCGCCGCCGGAATCTTTTTCCGTCCAGGTCGTGCCCGCCTGCCACAGAAGCCTGCCGTCGCGCCGGTCGAAGCACATCACGGTGCGGCGTTGTTCCTGGGTGAGGCTCTGGGTGACGAACACGCGATTGCCCCAGACCACCGGCGTTGAATTGCCCGGCCCTGGCATGGGCACGCGCCAGCGGACGTTCTGGTTGGTGCTCCACCGGAGCGGCAGCCCTTTCTCGGCGCAAACGCCGTTTCCCTCGGGCCCGCGCCAGGCCGGCCAGTCCGCCCCGACGGCGCTCATCGCGGGCGCCGCACCGAGGAGGACCAGGAGCAGCAAACGGAGGGTGGTCATCAATGCATGAGAATCTCGATGTCGTGCGGGCCCGTCAGAGCAGCCGCGATGAACGGTTTGGCGGATTGTCCATCGAGCTTGAACTGGCGGACGCGTGTGCCGTGGCCCTTCACGACGACTCGCAATTGAGAATCGCGGTACTTGACCTTGTCGAGCACGAGTTGCACGAATCGGTCAGGCACCACAGGTGCAAATTGCACACCTTGTTCCGTGAACTCCATGCCGAACAGCCCGTGGTAGACCATCGAAAGAAAGCCCGAGGCGCTCCAGAGTTGACGCGGAGAACCATCCGGCTTGCCGTCTTCCGGACGGTAGAGCTCCATGAAGGTGTCGTTCTTCTCGGATAGTTTAACCAGCGCATCCAACTCGCGGGCAAAAATGGGTGCGTTTTTGGTTTGCGTTGCCGCCCAAGCCCAGTAGCCCTCAACAAAAGGCCAGATCATGCCGTTGTGATAATAGTGCGCAAAGTCGCGCTTGTAATCTCGCCATTCGTCAAACTGCGGCCACAAGCAGGGAAAGCCCCAGGGCGTCGTGGGTGTATGAGTGAGAATCTGCCGAGACCGTTTCGCGTCGGCGACGCCCGTCAGAATCGCGAACGCTTCTCCCAATCCTTCCATACGGGGGTTCAGCGCGCCCGTCTCATCAATGAAATATCCATAATAGCCCTTGTCGGGTTGCCAAAACCGAGTGTTGATCGCCTCTTTGAGCCGCGCGGCCTTCTGCTCCAGGGAGCGAACGTCTTCCCCCAACATCTTGCCTGCCTCAGCCGCCACCCGATACCCGCGATAGTAAAGCAGGCAGGTGCTCAGCGCGCAGGTCCTGCCAACCTTCTCCCCCTTCATGGCATAATCCTTCGGATAACCACTGTTGGATTCCATGAAGCTGGAGCAGCCGCGGAACAAGCCGAGCTTCGGGTCGAAGGCATCCCGCTCTGCCCGCTGCAAACTGCGAACCGTCCGGTCATAGATGGGCCGCAGGAGTTCTCGGTCACCGGTCACCAAATACAAGGCCCAAGTCCCGGAGGCCCCTACGATCGCGTCGGTCAAGTTTGGCCAACCCGCAAAGTGTCCGCATTTGTCCTGGTACCAACACTCCCCGATGCCTTCCACGGCCTGGCTCAGTCCCAGCAAGGTTGCTTTGGAAACATCCGGGTGGAGCAGCGCACAAGCCAATTCCACCGAATACGAGGTGTCGCGGGTCCACACCTGCTGCCAATTTTGGCCGGCCAGGAATTTCCCGTCCTGAACATCCGCCGCAATAACGCGTCGGGCCTTTTGGTAGGCCTGGTCATAGGCACCCAGGCCGGAGGAAAACGTAAAGCCGTTGCTATCCGCCTGCCCGGCCAGTGTGTGGGTGCCGGTTCCCGCGACGAACACCGCGGACACCAGCAGCAACTTCAGCGCGCCGATTTGAGTTGGGTCTTTCATAACGGATTTCTCTGGGTAAGAGGTTCGCATTCTCTCGATCTGCTTCAGTCCAGCAGTTTCGGGCGCTCTTGGAATGTTTTCAACACGAGCTCCCCGAAAATGGTGTTGGCCCAGGCAAACCACGAACGGGTGAATTTCTTCGGGTCGTCCTTATGAAAGGCCTCGTGCATGAACCCAGTGCCAGCATGGGTCTTCTGCAGCGTGGTCAGGCAGTGCCGAATCTCCTGGTCGTCGGCACTGGTGAGGCCTTGGACGATCAAGCCCAGGGGCCAGATCATGTCCATGCCCACATGCGGGCCGCCGGGTCCCGAGGCGGCTTTGCCCTGGCAAAAATACGGGTTCGCGTCCGAGAGGACCAGGCGGCGGGTGTTCCGATACGTCGGATCGCCGGGCTTCACTGCGCCGAGGTAGGGCAGTGAGAGGAGACTGGGGACGTTACCGTCGTCAATGCAGTAGGAATTACCGAACGCATCCACTTCATAGGCATAGACGGGGCCGAACCGGGCGTGCCGGACGATGGCGTGAGCGCGGAGGGCCTGCTCGACCTCGTCGGCCATGGCGCGGCATTGCGCGGCGGAGTCCTGGTCGTGATGAATTTGCTCCAGCATCCCGGCCGCCTGGCGGAGGCTGACGACGGCGAAGAAGTTGGCCGGCACAAGGAACGGGAAGATAGTAGCGTCATCGCTGGGCCGGAAGATGGAGAAGATAAGGCCGACCGGTTTGGCGGGATTGCCGTAGCCGCGCCCGGCGGCCGTGTCGGTTTGGGTTTCGGTCCGGCGCTGGAACCGGTAAGGGCCCTTCCCGTTCTTGCGCTGCTGTTCGCGGAAGGTCCGCAGCGTGAGCAGCAGGGCCTGGCGTGAGGCGGCATCGCAAGGGGAAGTGTCCCCCGTGGTCTTCCAGTATTGGTAAGCCAGCCGGATCGGGTAGCAGAGCGAGTCAATCTCCCACTTGCGCTCGTGGACGCCGGGCTTCATTTCCGTGCGGTCACTCTTCCACTCGCTGACTTTGGTTTCGTCCTTGTAGAAGGCGTTCGCGTAGGGATCTTTGAGAACGAACCGTGTCTGCCGGTTGATGACGCCGGCGATCAACTGCTGCAAGGCCGGGTCGTCCTTCATCAGCGGCAAATAGGGCCAGACCTGGGCGGTGCTGTCGCGCAGCCACATCGCGTCTATGTCGCCCGTGATGACATACGTGTCCGGGCGACCGTCAACGACTTCGAACTCGACCGTCGTGTCGAGCGTGTTCGGAAAGCAGTTCTCGAACATCCAGCCCAGTTCTTTATTGCCGATGGAGGATTGGACGCGTTGGATGGTGCGTTCGACGGCCGGGCTCTTGAATTTGCGCTTGGCTTCCGGCGTGCGGACGACGGGGAAGCTGGGTTCGGCGGCCCAACCCGTGGAAGTGAGGAGGACAGCGGAGGCCGCCAGCGAGGTGTCGTGGAGGAATTCGCGTCTATTCATAGATCCCGCTCACTTCGCATCCAGTTTTCGCAGCGCAAAGGCGCAGGCGCCGATGGCGGTGGCTTCGCTCGTGCCGAGGCGGGAGATGCCGACGCCGATGCGCGCCAACGAATCGTATCGCAACTTGCGTTTCGTGCCGGGCACGGTGATTTCCCGGGTTGCCCCCTTGAGGAACTTCTTGCGTTGGGCGGCGTCTTGCAGGTTGAAGGCGACCTGGACGAGCCGGCGGAACTTGGTGCCGTTCGGCGCGGTGTAGGTGCCATTGAGTTCATCTACCAGCGCCGGCAGGAAACACGGCCAGGAACCGGAGATGCCGCCGCCAATCACCGCCAGCCCATCCACCAGGGTCAGTGCTTGCGCCATGGCGTCGCCCACGACCTCGCCGAGACGGCGGAAGGCCTCCTGAGCGGCGGCCTTGTTCCCAGCCACTCTGCCCCGGCAAATGTCGAAGATGACCTTGGGCTCGGGGGCCTGATCGAAGGGAATCCCTGCCTTTTCAGCGAAGACACGGCGCACGGCGCGGATGCTCGCCCCTTCTTCGGCGTTGGTCTGTGGCGCGAGCTTGTTGCGGAGCAGCCAGATCTCACCGGCGATGGAGTTGTCGCCGATGAACAGCTCCCCGTCGCGCACGATGCCGCCCCCGAAGCCGGTGCCCAGAGTGACGCCGAACAGGTTCTTGTAGCGTTTGGGGCTGCCGGCTTGCTTGAGCAGACCGTTGACGTACGGCAGCAGGCCGGCGATGGCTTCGCCATAGACGAAGAGGTCGCCGTCGTTGTTGATGAAGGTCGGGATGCCAAACCTCTTTTCCAGCATCGGCCCCAGCGGGACGCCGCCGCGGAAGCCCGGCAGGTTCCACAGGTCGCCGATGATGCCGTTGGGATAATCGGCCGGGGCCGGGAAGGCGAAGCTGATCGCGACAGGCGGCGCAGGGCACTGCTTTTTGATGCGGGTGAAGCCCTCGAAGATATTGCCGAGGCAGCGGTCAAGGTTGTCGCCGTTTGAGGGCAGGGCGACGGTTTCAGTCACCGGCTTGGTTCCCCGCATGGCGGTGAAACGGAAGTTGGTGCCGCCGGCGTCGAGGGTCATTACGATGCGTTTGTCGGGAGTCTTGCTCATAGGTTAACGAGTGTCATGGGGGATTGATTTGTGTGGTCGTTATGCTTGCCGCAGAGCTGTTGCTTATGCTTTTCCGGCTTCCTGGGGCGCCTTCTTGCCGCCCTTGAGCGAAAGCAGCAGCAGGTAGGCGAAGCAAGCGGCAGGGACAATGAAGGCCATGGACTTGAGCGGGCCGACCAGCTTGCTCATGACCAGGGGAACAATGGCTCCTCCCGATATGGCCATGCACATCAGGCCGCTCAGTTCGTTGGCGCACTGGGGTTTTTCCTCGACGGTGATCGAGAACAGCATCGGCCAGATGTTCGCGAAACCCAGGCCGGCAGCGAAGACGCCCGCGATGGCCAGCGCCGGCGAACCGGTCATAATCGCCACGGCACCCGCCAACCCGAGGAAGGCCGAGAGACGGAAGCAGGTTCGCGCGCTCATGACGGTCAGGACCGCGCCGCCCAGGAGCCGGCCGATCGTGAGCAGGAGAAAGAACAGCGCCGGCCCAAACTTGCTGGCGGTTTTCTCGTCCACCCCCATTTCCTTGAGACCGGGAAAGAGGAATGTGCCCATGGAGGATTCCGCGCCGACGTAGAGAAAGATGCCAAGCACCGCGAGCGCAAAGATGGGCTGCTTGAGCAAGCCCAGGCTGGACCCGATACTGGGAGGCACATCGGCCTTGGTTTCTTCAACTCTCACGAACAGCACGCCGATGAACGCGACCGTCATCAGGATGAAGAACAGCGGGAACGTGCCACGCCAACCCATGCTGGCGAAGAAGGCAATCGCGGTTACCGCCGTCACCAGGTAGGTGGATGAGGCGCTTCCCAGCCCCTTGATCCCCTGGGCGAAAGCCAGGTTGCGGCTGTAACGGCCTTCGGCGCTGACGTCGCGCATGATCGGGTTGCCTGCGACCTGCAAGAACGTGGTCCCAATTCCCAGCAGGAAAATGCAGGCCAGGAGCACCGGAAAGACCGGAGTGTGGAGGGAAGGGATCAAACAGGCGACCGCGTTCAAGCCCAATCCCAACAGCAGGAGATTCTTCTTGCCGATCCGAGCCGCCAGCACACCGCCCGGCACGCTGAACAGGGCAAAGGCGATGAACACAAAGAAGGGCATTAGCGTGGAAAGGAACTTGCTGATTTGGTACTCCTTTCCCACGGCGTCGGACATTGGTCCCATGGCGTCGGCCAGTCCCATGAGGAAGAAGGCAAGAAAGATTGGGAGTGTTCGCATGTGGTTGTTCCTCGTCTATTCTGGGTGTCGGTTATTCAGATGGCGCAGTTTATTATGCTGCCCGCGCCATGTATAGCAATTTGCGAGGCTGTGGCATCGCAGAGCGCATCTCGACGCCGCCACCGGAGCGCGGCTGTCCTCAGCCGCCAGGGCCAGTGACGAAGTAGCGCAGATTTTCAATCTGCCGTATCGCCGATTTGTAATCGGCAGGGTAGCGGATGCTTGCTGGCGCTTCCAGCGTACGCGCCCTCTGCAGAATGCAATTCTGCGGTACAGCAGATTGAAAATCTGCGCTACTTTGTCCACAGCCGTGCCCCGACACCAGCGCCAAGTCATTTTCGGATTGCTGCAACAGGAGTTTGCATAGAGAATCAGACCCATGGCGAAAGGAAATCATCACTCGCCCGCCGCCCTGTGGCGAGTCACAGCGGGATCATGGCTTCGTCGCCGGGGCCTGATCTCCGTCCACCCAAACCAAACGTGCCGGTCAATCTACCCCAAAGCCAGTCTTACAACTGAGTTGGGTCCACGGGCGCGGCAGGGTTATTGGCTCCTCCTTTTCGCGGTCTTTAGCCTCCCGGGTGCCGTAGCGCTCGCGGGTGCGGCGCAGCCCGGCGACTCGCAGGGCAGAGTGGCGGCGTCGGTCCCGCCATTGCAGGTCGTATCCGGATCTGAGACTCAAGCCACCGTGGTCTTCGTCACCCGCATCATCAACGGCGGCAAAGCTCCGCTGCGATCGCCGCGGATTCACCTTCACGCGCCAGTCAGCTTGCCACACCAGGATATCGCGGAACTGGACGTGGAGGGGAACCCGAAGCGGCTCGCCGATCGCTGGGAGGCGCCGGTGCTGTTGTATCAGCGCGACGAGCTTGCGCCGGGAACCAGCCTGGTGGGTCGGTGGTCGGCCTGGGCGACAATCCGCCGGTTCCGCTGGGATTTGAAGATAAACGCCGGGACGGCGGGCGTCGCGCCATTGTCGCCGGAGGACCGGGCCATGTACCTCCGCGACGGAAAAGAGTTGCTCCTGGACGATCCGGTGATTCGCGCGGCCGCCGAGGAGGCGGCTCGGGGCAAGAGCGGACCGGTGGGGGTCATGGACGGGATCTTCGGCCTGATTATGGACCGTCTGAGTTACGACCGCGACGGCAAGTGGCAACCGGCCCCCGAGGTGCTGGCCAGCGGCAAGGGAAGCTGCAGCGAGTACACCTATTGCTTCCTCGCGCTCTGTCGCAAGAGCGGTATTCCGACCCGCTACGTCGGCGGGATTGTAGGCCGTTTGGGTGTGCCCGTTCACGTGGATAAAGTGTTCCATCGCTTTCCCCAGGCTTACGTGCCAGGGTTCGGATGGGTAGATTTCGATCCGACACGGAACGAGCGCGCCAATAACAAGCGGCTCTTCTTCGGCCAGACGCCGGGGCCAATGCTCCTGCTCAGCGTGGGCGATGGCGGCGAGGGTTCCCTGACTGGCGCAGATTACCTGGAGTCGCATTCCTGGGCCGACAAGCCGGCGGGCGTGTCGTCGCTCCGCCAGGCCTGGTGGTTCGCCCCGCCTCCCCCCGACGTGCGAGCCGCGGTGGAGCAGTTTCGGCAGAGCCTCAACTCGACCTCCGGCAAGGAGCGGAAAGCGCTGGTAGAGCAGGCGCTGAAGATCGGGCATCCGTTCGTTCTGCCGTGGCTGGACGATCTGCTCTATGAACCGGGCACGCGAGTGGCAGCGGCCCAAGCCTGCCTCAAGATTGGCCGCCAGGCCGAACTGACGGCGGTCATCAACAGCCTGGGGCGTTTGAACGACGCCAAAGGCGACCGCCAACTCGGTGAGATACTGGACCAGTTTACCGGCCAACGGATGGGCCGCGATCGGAACAAATGGAACGAGTGGTTGAAAACGCAAACCCCCCGGACGCCCTTGCCAGGGGACGCACCGGAAAGGAAATCATGAGGGGCACCGGTCTGGGCAGGCGCCTGCGAGCGGGCCTCCTGGGAAGTGTCTTGTGCGGCTGCGGCCTGGCCGCGCTGGCCGCGGAGACGACCTCGGACTCGCCGTTCAACTTCGAGGAGGCTTCCCGCAATGTGCCCAAGCCGCGCGAACTCTGGCCCATCGTCCGCCAGCACTGCGTGCCCCTCGAGTTCAAGGTGCTCTCGGATGAAGTCGTGCCCAGCGACACCGACCCGGGCAAACGGCTGCGCAAGGTGACCGCCCATTTCTGGTCGCAGGAACTGGCAGGCAAGAAGTGGGGCCATCCCTGCACGATCCTTCTGCCCGCCGACAACACGCCGAATCAGGCAGCCGCCCGAAAGGGAAAGGTGGTCATTATTGGCTCGCCCCCCCGGGACTACTATCCGATTCACGTGGCCAAGTATGGCGAACCCATCGCCACGCGCACCGGCTACCCGACGCTGGTGCTCAGCAATCCCGGCACCTACCCGGACGGCAGCGATATTGAACGCGACATTGGGATCCTGGGCAAGCTGGCCAAGGAGACGGGCAAGAATTACTACAACATGAACTGCCAGCTCGCGGTGGTGTACATCCAGGCCATGAACGCGCTCCAGCAGTTTCTCGGCCTCGACACCTTGCAGGCCGTGGTCGGCGGCCATTCGAAGCGCGGGCGCAGCGCCACGGTGGCGGCGGCGATGGACTCGCGCGTGGCCTCGGCGATCATCATGGGCAACGAGGGCGTTTATCGCACCGACCGCGTCGAGCCGCACCTGTCGTTCCACCATGCGTTCTTCCAGGAGCAGGTCAATGTGCCAATCTTCTACCTCGGCGCCAGCAACGAGGACGGCTACCGGATGTTCAATGTGAACATTCTCCAGGAACGGCTGCGGCGCCCGATGACCGTCGAGATCATCCCCAACTACAACCACTCGAACTTCAGCGAAATCCAGTACATGGATTTCATGATGTGGGTGGCCCACGTGTTCGACGGCCGGCCGATCACCCGCATCAGCGACGTTTCGCATCGCGCCGAGAGGAACGGCACCGTCTTCTCCGCGAAACTGAGCGGCGAGGCGAAGGTGCAGGTGGTGCAAACCTGGTATGCCTACACGGACAATCCGGCCTGGCGCGACCTGATGTGGTATCACCTCGTGATGCGGAAAACCGGCGACCGCTACGAGGCCTACCTGCATGGCAAGAAGCCGGACGCGTTTATGATCGAGGTGGGCGATACGGCGCTGGGATTCCCTGGCTATGTTTCCAGCGTGCCGCAGAAGCTGACCGATGCCCCCGTGGTCGAACGCGTCTCGCGGGGTGCCTTCCCGAAGCTTTGGTCACCCGAACCCTGACAATGAGCGATTAGTGAACGCCTGATTCGTACCCAGATATGCAAAACAATGATTCCACGCCTGCCTCGGCCGGGAACGGCCACCCGGCGCCAACCGGCCACCTGTTTACACGACGGGGCTTCCTGATCACAACCGGCGGGGCGCTGCTCGGCGCGGGGTGCGCCTCGCGCTCGGCCTCCCCTCACTCAGCCACACGCACCGGCGCGAAAACCGCACGGGCCGGTTCCCCTTGCGGCCCGCTCAAGCTCACCTTGCGTGAATTCGAGCTGCCGCTGAAGCATACCTTCACGATCTCGGGCAGCTCGAAGAGCGTGGCCCGAACCCTGATTGTGGAGTTGGCTCAGGACGGCTTCCAGGGGTACGGCGAAGGCCCTGAGTCCACTTACTATGGCGCCTCGCTGGCCGCCCAGCGCTCGGTGTTCGAGCGAGCCCGCTCCCAGATCGAAGCCGCGCAGTGGGATGATCCGACGGAGTTCTGGCAACAGCTCCGCGCGGCGTTCGAGGGCCAACCCTTTGGGCAGTGCGCCCTGGACGAGGCCGCGCACGACCTGTGGGGCAAGCGCCGGGGCCAGCCGGTCTGGAAGCTCTGGGGCCTGGACTGCAAGGCCGGTCCGCCCACCGATTACACCATCGGCATTGATACCGTCGAAGTCATGGTCGCCAAGATGCAGGAATTTCCGGGCTGGCCCGTCTATAAGATCAAGCTGGGCACCCCGCAGGATGTGGAGATTGTCCGGGCCTTGCGCCGCCACACCGACGCCGTGTTTCGCGTGGATGCCAATGCCGGCTGGACGGTGGAGGAGACACTCCGCAAGGCGCCCTTGCTCAAAGAGCTGGGCGTGGAGTTCATCGAGCAACCCTTGCCGCCGGAGGACTGGGCAGGCATGAAGGAGGTCTTCCCGCGTTGCGCGCTGCCCGTGGTCGCCGATGAGAGCTGCCGCGTGGAAGCCGACGTGGACCCCTGCCGGGAGTGTTTCCATGGCATCAATATCAAAGTGGTCAAGTGCGGTGGTCTCACGCCGGCCCGGCGCATGATCGCGCGCGCGCATCAACTGGGGCTCACGGTCATGGTGGGCTGCATGACCGAGTCCACCGTGGGCATCTCGGCGATTGCCCAGTTGCGCCCCATGCTGGACTACGTGGATATGGATGGCGCCTTGCTGCTGGCGAAAGATGTCGCCACGGGGGTGACCATCAAGAAGGGGCGCGTGAAATATCCCAAGGTGAATGGTTGTGGCGTCCGCCTGCTGGCCTGAAGACGCATGGACCCCGCGTTCTACCCGTGCGGCAACCCTTCAACTCCCGGTGGCATTGAAGCACGGGGCCTGCCGGGTTTACACGCAACTGGCACTGCCAGCCCGGGCGCTCTGGGCGGCCCCCCCGCGCTCTGGCTCCTGATCGTTCTCTTCCAGTTGGCCGCGCTTTACGGTCTTGCCGCCGCGCCGCCTCCAGTCCCGAATTTCCCGGCGGCGCATTGGGAGAAGGTCGAACGTCCTGAGACTCTGGGTTGGTCCACCAACAAGCTGGCCGAGGCGCACGCCTGCGCCCAGTCCATAGGTTCGGCGGCGCTGTTCGTGGTACACCAGGGCAAGGCCGTGGATGACTGGGGCGAGACCACCAAACGCTTCAACGTGCATTCCATCCGCAAGAGCTTCCTGAGCGCGCTCATCGGCCGCTGCGTCGCCTTCGGCACAATCCGATTGACCAACTCGCTGGAGCAGCTCGGAGTGGACGACAACGAGCCGAAGCTGACGCCGACCGAGAAACAGGCCACCGTGGCCGATTTGCTGAAGGCGCGCTCCGGCGTCTATCATCCCGCGCTCTACGAAACGGAGGCCATGAAGGCGCGCCGCCCGGTCCGCGGCAGCCACGCCCCGGGCACCTTCTATTACTATAACAACTGGGACTTCAATGCGCTGGGAACGATCTATGAGAAAGCCGCCGGGATGGGTGTGTTCGCGGCGTTCGAGGAATATCTGGCCGGGCCGCTGCAGATGGAGGACTTCCACCGGGAGGACACCCGATACGTGCGCGGTAGCGATTCGATTCACCCAGCCTATGAATTTCGGATGACGGCCCGGGACATGGCGCGCTTCGGGCTCCTGTTCTTACACCAGGGCCGCTGGCGTGATCGCCAGGTGGTGCCAGCCGATTGGGTGGCGGAGAGCACGCGCGCTTACTCGGCAGTTGCCGCCACCAACGGCCCGGTCTATGCCGGTTACGGCTACCTTTGGTGGGCCGAGTGGCAAGGCCACAACCTGGAAAACGTCACCTTGCCGCCCGGCACCTTCTCCGCCCGCGGCGCCGGCGGCCATTACATCCTGATCGCCCCGGCGCTGGACCTGGTCATCGTGAATCGGGTGGACACCGACATGAAGGATGGGCCACGTGTGGACCGCCCCGAATTCGGCACGCTGGTGAAACTGCTCCTGCAGGCCATGCCGACTGTTGCGGGAATTAGCCCTGCCCGCGCCGCCAAACCGACACCGGAGGCGCTGGACGAACTCGTGCCGAAGCTGATGACGCAGCACCACGTGCCCGGCGTCGCCATCGTTGGTATCGAGAATCGGCGGGTGGCGTGGGAGCGTTTCTACGGCGTCCGCCGCGCCGGCCAGCCGGAGCCGGTTGACGCCCAGACGGTGTTCGAGGCGGCCTCGATGACCAAACTGCTGATGGCTTACGCGGCGCTGAAACTCGTCGAGCAGGGCAAGCTCGATCTCGATCGCCCGCTGGCCGAGTACCTGGACCAACCGTACCTGCCCGACGAGCCGCGGCACCGCCGGATCACTGCCCGCATGGTGCTTTCCCACACGACCGGCTTCCCCAACTGGCGGACCAACGGCTGGGAAAAGGGCGGTCCTTTGCCGCTCTTATATGACCCCGGCACGCGGTTCACCTATTCCGGCGAAGGCTTCCTCTACTTGCAGCGCGTAGTCGAGCACATCACGGACACACCGATTCAAAGCTATTTGCAGAACACTCTGCTCGGCCCGCTCCAGATGACCAACAGCAGCCTGGTGTGGCAGGAGCGTTACACCCGACAGGCCGCCGCCGGCCACGACGCCCGGGGCAAGCCGATGGCCAGCCGCAAGCTTTACCACGACGCCAATGTGGCCTATTCGCTCTACTGCACGGCGTCGGACTACGCCAGGGTGCTGCTCGAAATGCTGACTGAGAATCGTTCCGCTTCGCATTCCCTTTCGGCCCGGTCACTCGACGCCATGCTCGCCCCCACGACCGTGGCGGAAGGGCGCAAGCCCGTCGCGCGCGGCGGACCGCCCAGTGCCGAGCCGAAGTACTACGGGCTGGGCTGGGCGATTGACCCGACCGCGACCGGCGACCGCATTCACCACAGCGGCTCCAACGGCACCGGCTTTCGCTGCTACTGTGAGTTCGACCGCCGGCGCGGCACGGGCCTCGTGATAATGGCCAACGCCGTGAACGGCGCGCAGCTTTGGGCGGACATTATGCATGCCGTCGGCGAGCCCTGACGGCCAGGAATGTTCATCCAGAAGGACTGCGCCAGAACAGATGCGGAAATGCGCCACGACCAGGGACTTGCGGTCGCAGCCCGGTGGCGGGGTGGTAAACCTTCGGCGAACCCGCTCTGGGTGTCGTTCTCGTCGTCGTCCTCGTGCTCGTGCTGGATCGGGCTCCTTCCGATTACGATTACGAGGACGACGACGAGGACGATGAGTTGCGACCTTGCCGAATACTTGGCCGGGGTGAGGCTAAAGCCGGCAGCCTTCCTGAGACCATACGGCTTCGGCGGCTCGGCCTCCGCGAGTCTTGCCTGCGGCATGGCCACGACCCGAGCAACTGGAGCAAAACCGAGCACGAGGACGAGAACCAGGAGGAGCGGGTCCAGAGCTTGGGTTAGCGCCTGTGGGGTGGTGCCGCCACTATTCAAAACGCCTGTGCCAACCCCCGGTTTGGCGCCTTTCCCGGGCATGCCAAACCCGCTGCCCCGTCAAGGATCAATGGCTCCAGGCCAGACCAACCGCCGGGCTGAACCTTGTTGACGACGATTTTCTCCCCGCCCGGGTAACAGTCTTCTTGAAGCAAATCGTGCTTGAAAATATTCACAGAAAGCCTCGACACGATTCATTTTGAAGTCATAATCGGTTACAGCAAACATCAACCCCGTATTTGATATGAAGCATCAATTCTCCTTCAGAGTGTTCGCAGCAGCCGTCTCTGCGCTCGTCCTGGTGACAAGCAGTGCCCTGGCAGACTACCCGTCCACCGTCTTATCTGACGCTCCGGCCGGCTATTGGCGGCTGGGGGAAATGCCTGTTACCCTTGCCGACCCTTACCGGGTGACCAATAGCGGGAGCCTCGGAGCGGCGGCCAACGGGGTATTCGCCGGCTACGTGGGACGCCAGGAAGCCGGCGCGCTCGCGGGAAGCGACGACACGGCCATGCGTTTTTGGGGTAATGTTGCCGAACTCAGCCGGGTGACCTTCAGCAGTGGGGCGTCGTTTAACTTCACCGGCAACGGCGCGGCCATGCCGTTTACGCTGGAAGTCTGGGCCAAACCGATGTCCGCGCCCTCCGGCAGCCAGCGCATGATTGCGAACGGTTCCTCTGGCCAGGGCTATGCATTTACCCTCCAGGGGAACAACACTCTGCGCATCACGGCCTTCGGAGTCGCCGACGTGACCTCGGACGTCTATTCGCCGACCTTCGTGAGCAACCAGTGGTATCATCTGGTCCTGGTCCGTAGCAGCGCATCGGCCTATTTTTACGTGAATGGCGCGCAGCTCGGCGCTCCCAAATCCCTCACCAACATCAAAACCACGGCGAACCCGCTCACGCTTGGGCGGAACGCGGCGGGCGGTGAACCGTTCACGGGCGTGCTGGATGAGCCGGCGGTTTACACCAACACCCTGACGCTGGAGCGGATTGCGGCGCACTATTATGCCGGGCT
Organism: uncultured Verrucomicrobiota bacterium; assembly: GCA_964625855.1. GTDB lineage: Bacteria > Verrucomicrobiota > Verrucomicrobiia > Limisphaerales > UBA8199 > JAPLUA01. The sequence goes on from CAZVFC010000022.1 coordinate 99,149, forward strand.
GACCAACGGCGCCGGGTATGACGGCGTTATTCTGGCCGACAATCCTTTCGGGTATTGGCGTCTGAATGAACCCACGAAGACCGAATCAACATCAGTGGTCGCCAACAGCGGTTCGCTGGGCACGTCGGCCAATGGCGCTGTGTTTGGCGGTGAGAACAGCATTAGCGGGGGGTTGACGGGCGCCCTGGTTGGCGATGTCAATCCTGCGATGGGCTTCGCCGGGGGCGGAGCCAGAATCAATGTTCCTTTTAATGCGGCCCTGAATACCGCCAGCTACACGGTCGAGTGCTGGGCCAGATTGGACACATGGAACAATGCCTACCAGTCCCCAGTTTCCGACCGCTTCGTCTTCGGCGGGGCTTATCAAGGCTTCGTTCTCTATGCGGCCCCCTTTAACACCTTGCCCCGGTGGGAGTTCTGGAACTGCACCGGCACCGCCTTCCACAACGTCAACTCCGGTGTGGCCGATGTTGTCACGAATCAGTGGACGCACGTGGTGGGCACCTACGATGCCGCCAGCGGAACCAAGGTGCTTTATGTGGATGGTCAGATCGTGGGTGGTGCCGTCAACGTCGTCAACGTGCCGAATATGCAAGCCCCGTTGCGCATCGCCGGCGGGGCCAACGAGGCCTTCAACTATGGCGATTACTTCTGGAATGGCGGGTTGGACGAAGTGGCAGTCTACCCATCCGCGCTGTCGCCACAACGCGTGCAGGCGCATTATGAAGCGGCACTGGGGACGAGCCCGGCGGTGACCAATGCGCCGACGGTTGGGGCGAACCCGGTGTCTGTAACCAACTGGGCTCCCTACCCTGTCATGCTCAACTGCGTGATCAAGGGCAGTCTCCCCATGCAACTGCAATGGTATCATGTCGCCACAGATGGCGTCACTATTACCGCCGTTCCGAACGGGACCAATATGACGTTGACACTAGACCCAACCAGCCCGGCACTGGATGGTAACTACTACCTGGCGGCGACGAACTCGCTCGGCAGTGCGGAGAGTGCCTGGGCTTATGTGGAGATCACCCCCCTGGCCGCTCCGACCTTCACCCTCAACGCGCCGCCAACCGTGCCCGTCTATGCCGGCGGGACTGCCAGCATCCCGGTGATGGCCGAAGGCACCCCGACCATTACCTACCAATGGCAGTCCAACACCGTGAATATTGTCGGTGCGACCAACCCGGTTTTGTCGCTGCCCAATGTTCAGGCCTCGCACGCGACGGCCACTTTCCAGGCTAAGGCTTCCAACCTGGTCAGTGTCACCACCAGCGACCCGGCTCAACTGGCGGTCCTGACGCCGCCCGACACCACGTACGCCGCCGAGGCAACCGGCCTGAACCCGCTCGCCTACTGGCGATTGGGCGACCTTCCTCCGGGAACCTTCGCTTTCGATTATTGGGGCGGGCATCTTGCGGTGTATGTCGGCGCCGTCCAAGGCTCAACGCCCGGCGCGCTGCTGGATGATGACGACGGGGCCGTCGCTTTGTATGGCACGGGCTATTACGTCCGCACCTTGGAGTCGGAGCCCTTTAATTTCTCCGGGTTCCAAGACTTCACCTTGAGTGCCTTTGTCAAAGCGAACGCCGCGGTCCCAGACAATACTCCAGCACGGATATTCTCAAACTGGCAAACCGTCGGCCTGAGCAGTGGCTATGGTTTCGGCTTTTACGGCATGGCCAAGCTGCGCTTTACGGCTTTCGGTGTGGTGGACCTCGACGCCAACGTGGCCGGCCTCACCACCGACCAGTGGTACCACCTCGCCGCCGTGCGCAGCAGTAACATGGTTTACCTTTACATTGATGGCCAGCTCGCAAACAGCGGCACCGTCGGCGCAATCCGAACCTCAAGCTATCCATTGCAGTTGGGCGGCAATCCGAACGCGGCCACGACCGAATCATTCAATGGCGTGCTGGACGAGGCGGCGGTGTTTAATCGCGCGCTCACCGCCAGTGAAATCGCCGGTCTGTATGCGGCTCGGTACGGAACCAACAGCCCTCCGACGATTGTCCGTCAGCCCTTGCCTCAGACGCTCTATGTGGGCGGGACCGCCCGTTTCGATGTCGTGGCCACCGGTAGTGATCCCATGAGCTACCAATGGAAAACGAATGGCATCGTCATTCCCGGGGCGACGAGTGCCTCCCTGGTCGTCAGCGGGTTGACGTTGGCCAACAACAATGTGAACTACAGCGTCACGCTGAGCAACCCGGCTGGGGTTCTCCCCAGTGATAGTGTGTTGCTCACCGTCCTGCAACCGGCGGGCTATGCCGGGGCGGTTGTCGCCGATAACCCGGTCGGGCTCTGGCGCCTGGGCGAATCGGCCGGGCCCATCGCCTTCGATTACTGGGGCGGCTACAATGGCTTGGACAACGGCACGACCCCGTTGACCTACGGCATCCCCGGGGCGCTGTTCAATGATGCCAACACCGCCGCCTCTTTTGACGGTTACGGCAGCAAGATCGAGATTCCCTACACCGCCGCGCTGAATCCGACCAACTTTACGGTCGAGGCCTGGGCGAAAGTAACGGGTGGCCAGGGGACTTACCGGGCTTTAGTCTCCGCTCGCGACGAAGGGACTGGCTTCGAAAAGGGGTTCATCATCTACGCCACCTCCGGCAATATATGGTCGTTCTGGGTCGGCGACGGGCCCAACTGGCAGACCCTCAACGGGCCGCCCGTGGTGCTGGACCAGTGGACCCACCTGGCCGCGGTCTATGATGGCCAAACCAAATACTTCTACGTGAACGGCGCGCTCGTGGGGTCTCAAACGATCGGTTATGTCCCCAACGATCTGCGCCCGATCCGCATTGGCGCGGGCAAGAATGAGTCTGTCGCCGGTGATTATTGGTTCTACGGGACCATTGATGAGGTCGCCATCTACAACACCGTTCTGCCCGCCGAGCGCGTGGAATACCACTATCTCCTGGGCAAATACAGCGATATCACGGCACCCTTCATCGTCCAAGAGCCCGTCTCACAGACTGTGCTCGCAGGCTCTCCCGCTGCATTCAATGCAACCGCAGGCGGCAGTCCGGACCTCAACTATCAGTGGTGGAAAGACGGTGCGGCCGTGCCGGGGGCGAACGACGCCAAGCTGGCGTTCGCCAGCGCCGCGTATGCCGATAACGGGATCTACACCCTCTGGATCACCAATTCGCTTGGATACACCAATACCGTGGCGGCCACGCTGGCCGTGATGCCGCCGCCCGCATTCGCGCTGGTGACCAACGACCTGGTCCTGCATCTCAAGTTTGAGAACGACTACAACGATGCTTCCGGACGCGCCAACCACGGGTCGGCCATGGGCTCCCCGCTTTTCGTGCCCGGCAAGATCGGGGCCAACGCCCTCCGCTATAACACCGACACCACCAACGGCTTCTACAACTACGTTACGCTGGGCACTCCCACCGACCTCAGCTTCGGTGTGGATGTGAGCTTCTCGGTCGCCTATTGGGTGCGTTTCACGGGCACGCCCGGCGACCTGCCTTTCCTCTGCAGCGCCGTGAACTCCTACGGCAATTTCGGATTCACCTTCGCCCCGTCATATAACGGGGGCGGCTGGTCCTGGAGCCTGGGCAACGGCGCCGGTTACATCGGCGTCTATGGCCCCGACAACAGCATCAACGACGGCACCTGGCATCATTTGGTTCACACCTTTGATCGCGCGGGGGCTGTGGCTACCGGCATTACCTACCTGGACGGTGTCCAGGTGGACGCCCGGTCCGTGGCTGTGGCGGGCAATATTGACAGCGGCAACATGGTCAACATCGGCCAGGATCCGACCGGGGTTTATCCGGAATCCGGGACCGCGGAGTTGGACGACCTCGGAATCTGGCGTCGAGTGCTCAACGGCTACGAAGCGCTGTCCATCTATACCGCAGGCCAGCAGTCTGGTTCGAGCTTCGACACCGTTGGCCCAATCCAGTTGACCGTGCAGCGCGATGGCAATGACCTCGAGTTGATCTGGCAGGCGGGTGTTCTATGCGAGTCCTCCGAGGTCAGCGGTACTTACACCCCCGTCTCGGGCGCCACCCCGCCCTACTTCAAAGTCACCCCGGACGTGGCTCGGAAATTCTATAGGGTCTTGCCGGCTACGCCATAGTGGCCGAGTCGCGCTGCCGCCAGGCGGGAAGCGTGCGCCGCGGCAGGCGATGTGGCGCACCGTCGGGGGTGGCGATGCCCGCGTCCGCCCCCTGTGTGCTCAATGGGTGCGAAGCCCGGCGAGGCAGCTCGATCCGGAATTCGCGTTGAATCATGCCGTCCGTGGGGGCATGTTTGTATTATGCGAAAGTGTCTGGTGTCCTGTCCTGCCCACAGCCCGCGGCAAGCTGGATGGGTCGAGGGCATCGGCCATGTGCCCCATCTCAATTGTCGTCAGCCCGGCGCTCCCGGTCCCGGGAAGGTCCGGTTCGGGAGCGAGCGGGCCGTCCAAGGCTGGCGGGGCCGCTGGCGCCAGACCGCTACGAACGACCGACCGATGAGGCCGCTCCTCGTCAAAGTCGGCATCGGAGTCGCATTCGCCGTGCTCTCGATCCTAATGGCGCCGGCGCGGCAATTCTCTCCCTCCAGCCGGGGGACGCCGCTCATTATCTCCGAGATCATGTATCATCCACGCGAGCCCGGCGGCACCGAGGTTTTGGAGTACATCGAGATCTTCAACACGGAGCCGGTGTCGGAGGTCATCAGCGGCTATCGGATCTCCGGCGCCGTCAATTTCACTTTCCCTTCCAATACGTCCATCGCCGGCCGCAGCTTCCTGGTCGTGGCGCGCGATCCGGAAGCGTTGGGGCACGCGACTGGCCTGGCCAACGTGATGGGACCGTATGCGGGCATCCTGCCCAACGACGGCGGCCAGGTGCGGCTGTCCAACCGCGCGGGTGCGTTGTTGCTGGAAGTCAACTACGAAGACCAGATGCCATGGCCCATTGCCGCGGATGGGGCGGGGCATTCGCTCCAGTTGGCCCGCCCCGATTATGGCGAGCGCTCCGTTGACGCCTGGTCAGCCAGCGCGGAGGTGGGCGGTTCACCGGGCCGGGCCGACCCTGAAACCCAAGACCCACTGGAGGCGGTGGTGATCAACGAGTTCCTGGCCAACACCGATCTCCCGCAATCGGACTTCATCGAGCTTTTCAATCGAGGCACACAGACTGTGGACCTCTCCGGCTGCGGGCTGAGCGACCGGGCCGACACGAACAAGTTCATCATCCCCGCCGGCACTGTGCTCGCAGCGGGCGCCTGGTTGGTCTTTTCGGAGGCGGACCTGGGTTTTGCCCTCGACGGCCAGGGCGAGGCGATCTTCCTGGTTCGGGGCGACGGCGCCCGGGTGATTGATGCCGTGCGCTTCGGCGCGCAGCCCAGCGGAGCTTCGTCGGGACGCTGGCCGGACGGAGCGCCCGGCATGCGCGAGCTGGCGCAGCCGACGCCCGGCGCGTCCAACGGCACGCCCACCCTGCACGACATCGTCATCAACGAGATTATGTTCCACCCAATCTCCGGCCAGAAGGAGGACGAGTACGTGGAACTTCATAACCGGGGCACCAATGCGGTGGACGTGGGGTACTGGCGCTTTACGGACGGGATTAGCTTCGTGATCCCGCCAGGAACGGTCATCCCGGCTGGCGGCTACCTGGTTGTGGCCCGTGACCGCGCCAACCTCTTGAGCAAATACTCGCAACTGAACGCCGTCAACACCGTGGGGGACTACGAAGGAGAGCTGTCGGACCGCGGCGAGCGTGTGGCCCTGGCCAAACCGCAGAACCCGCAACAGTTGTTCCAGGATTTCGTGCTTATTGACGAGGTCACCTACAGCGACGGCTGGGGGCGCTGGGCGGACGGGGGCGGAAGCAGTCTGGAACTGGTTGATGCGCGCGCCGACAACGCCCTTGGCCCGAACTGGCAGGGCAGTGATGAGACGGCTAAAGCCCCCTGGACGGACATCGAGTACACCGGCGTGATTGATAACCAGGCCGGCACCATGGAGGAACTCCAGGTCTTCTGCCCGCAGTCCGGTGAGTGCTTGCTGGACCAGATCGAACTCAAGAAGGCCGGCGAGACCGCCAACCGCGTGAACAACTCCGACTTCGAGAGCAGCCTGAGCGGATGGCAACGGCTTGGCTCCCATGAACGGTCCAGCGTCGAAACCACCGAGGGCTATCTGAGCAGTCGGAGCCTGCACGTGCGCGCCAGCAGCCAAGGCCGCTGCACCATCTCGGTCTATCGGATTACTTACGACCGGCTCTCGACAGCGGTCGCTCCGCCCCTAGCCGGCGAGACGTTCACCATCCGTGCCAAGGGCCGCTGGATTGCGGGCTGGCCCTACATCGTGATCGGCGTCAAGGGACACGCGCTGGAGGCCGTGGGTGCCCTCGAGCTCCCCCCAAACCTCGGCACTCCTGGCGCGCCCAACAGCCGTCGCGTCGTCAACGCCGGCCCCGCCGTTTGCGAGGTGCAGCACACCCCGGTGCTGCCGGCAGCCCTTCAAGCGGTGGTGGTCTCCGCCCGGGTCCATGACCCGGACGGCGTGGCGTCCGTCCTCCTCAAGTGGCGCGACGACACGGTCGCCGGCCCGGTGACGACGACCCCCATGACGGACCCGGACGGCGACGGCGTGTTCCGCGCCACTCTCCCGGGACAGGCGGCGGGACACCTCGTGGCCTTTGCGGTGGAAGCCGCCGACGCCGTGGCCCCGCCCGGCAGCAGCCGGTTCCCGGGACCGCCGCCCACCGGCGCGCCGCCGTTCGAGTGCCTGGTTCGCTTCGGCGATACGTTGGCGCCGGGTGTGTTCGGCACCTACCGAATGTGGGTGTCGTCCACCAACGTCGCGCGGTGGCAGGCTCGGGAAACACGCAGCAACGAGCCTGTGGACACAACCTTCATCTACGACGACTATCGCGCGGTTTACGCCGCCGCTGTCCGCTACCGGGGCAACTGGAGGACCATCGGTTTCGAGGACTACCGCACCGCCGCCTACCTGGTCGAGTTCCCGAAGACGGAGCGCGTCCTCGGAGACACGGAAGTGGCCCTGGATTTCATCAGCCTCAATCAGGACAACGGCACGAAGCAACAGGAGAAACACGCATACTGGATGGCGCGTCAAGTTGACCTCGCGGCGATCGCCATGCGCTACGTCCACGCGAGCGTGAACGGGTCGGCCCTGTTCCGTTACGATTCCCTCTCGCCCTCGCGCACGCTCTGCACGAGTTGGTATGAGGATGAGGATCCGCATGTGTATGAACAGCTCTATCCCCACGAGCCCTTCGGCAACTACACGACGACCGGCGGCGCCAAGAAGCAGGCGAAGTATCGCTACTGCATGCGCAAGAAGCACACGACCGTGCCGGATGACGACTTCTCCGCCCTCTACCATGTCATTGACGCGCTGGCGGCGCCGACGGACGACTTCTACGTGGCGCGGGTGGGTGCGCTGGCCGACATCCGGAGTTGGGCCGGTTACTGGGCGATCAACCGCATGTGCGGCAACAGCGACCACTACAAATCCGCCGATTACCCGCACAACATCTATACCTATATTCCCCCTTACGGGCGTTCCAGGTTGCACGTGAACGATCTGGATGGCGCCTTCCAAACGACCTTCTCCCTTTTCCCCGGCACCGGCTACCTGCCCGGCGTCATGTTCGCTAAACCCGAGTTCCGACGCATCTACTGGCGCCTTGCCTGCGATATGGTGCGCGGTCCCATGGATCCGGCCGTCAGTAGTGTTCGGCTCAACGACTGGCACCAGGTCTTTCTCGATAATGGCATCAGCGCGGTCGGACCGCTGCAAATGAGCACTTGGATCACGGCGCGGCGGAACGAGTACCTGCAGGCGCTGGCACCCCTGACGAACGTCACGTTCGAGGTCACCACCCCTGACACCACCACAAACGGGACTCCGATCACCATCACGGGCAAGGCGCCGATCGCCGTGACCGCCATCGAGGTCAACGGCCACGCGCAGGCCATCCAGTGGGTGGGCGAGACGACCTGGCAAATCCGGTTCGCGCTCGCCGCCGGCGCAAATGCCCTCGCCTTCCGCGCCCTCGACGAGCAGGGCGCCCTCGTCGGGAGCGACACGTTAACGGTTACCTACACCGGCCCGAGCGTATCGCTCGACGGCAAGCTCGTCATCAGCGAGATCATGTACCACCCCGCGACGCCGGCTTCGAGCTTCGTCGAAATTCATAATCTCTCCCCCACCGAAACCCTCCCGTTGGGTGGACTGCGGGTGGACGGCATTGGTGCGACCATCGGACACGGAAGGTTTATCGAGCCGGGCGGTTACGCGGTGGTGGCTGGCAGCCTGCCGGGGTATCAAACGGCCTACGGCAACGCCGAAGTGGTCGTTGGAGAATTCGGCGGCACCCTGGACAATGGCGGCGAGCGGCTGAGCCTGCAAGTCATCCAGGGCACGAACTGGATGGTCCTGGATGAAGTGGCGTATAGCGACGATCCACCCTGGCCGGCTGCCGCCGATGGTGGCGGCGCGTCGCTGCAATTGATTGATGCGGCTCAGGACAATGCCCGAGTGGGCAACTGGGCCGCCGTGACCACTAACACCGCGGAACCCCCCGCCTGGCACTATGTGGCCGTCACGGGCACCGCGACCAGTTCCTCACTGTATGTCTATCTCCAGGCAGCCGGCGACGTGTACCTCGACGACATTAAACTGGTGGCAGGTTCGGTGGCGGAGGCGGGACCGTCGCACGTGGCGAACGGCGATTTCGAGACCGCTTTTCCCGGGCCCTGGGTCGTGTCGGCGAATCATGCCGCTTCCGGACTCAGTTCGAGCAACCAGCACTCCGGCCAGTACAGCCTGCATCTGGTTGCCTCGAGCGGCGGCTACTCGCGCACTTCGGTCGTGTACCAGGACCTCGCATCGGCCCTGGTTACCGGAGAACCTTATACGCTGAGCTACTGGTATCGGTCGGGCTCCAACGGCGGCACACTCATGCTTCGGCTCTCCGGCAGCGGCATTGCCAGCACGGTCACCGTGGCGCCGGAGAATAGCACCTACACTGGCAGCGCCACTCCCGGCGCCAGCAATGTCGTCCAACGCCTGCTGCCGCCTTTCCCGCCGCTTTGGCTCAACGAAGTCCAGCCCGAAAACGTCTCCGGTCCGCTCGATGGCGCCGGCCACCTCCATCCCTGGGTCGAACTCTACAACGCCGGTTCCTCCAACTTGTCGCTGGGCACAATGTGGCTCACCGACGATTCCGCCGCCTTGGCCAAATGGGCTTTCCCATCAAACGCGGTCATCCAGCCGGGTCAATTCCTGATGGTGTGGTGCAGTGGCAACACCAATGAAACCACCGAGGCGGAACTGCACACCAATTTCCCGCTTCAGCCGGGCGCCGGCTCCGTCGTGCTCTCTCGCCGGCTGGACGACGGTACCCTCCAGGTGCTCGATTACTTGAACTACGCCGCGTTGCCGGCGAACCGTTCCTATGGTTGTTTTCCGGACGGCCAGCCTTTCGCTCGCCAGGCCATGTTTTACGCGACACCCGGAAGCACGAACGATGCGACGGAACCTTCGATTCTCCTCTTTATCAACGAATGGATGGCCCGCAATACCCACACGCTACCCAACCCGGTTGGCGGCGACTACGACGACTGGTTCGAGCTGTACAATCCGAATCCGTTCGCTGTGGACCTGACCGGGTGGTCGTTGGCGAACTCCCACACGAACACGACTCAGAACGTCATCCCCAGCGGCTATTTCGTCCCCGCACTGGGCTACTTGCTCGTCTGGGCCGATGGCCAGCCAAGCCGCAACTCCCCAAGCCACCCGGATCTGCATATTAGCTTCAAGCTGAACCGCGACGGTGAAACGATCGCCTTGTTCGCACCGGATGGCCGGCTAGTGGACGGTGTGACCTTTGGGTTCCAGGCCAGCGATGTCAGCCAGGGCCGCTATCCGGCGGGCGGTGCCTATATCTACTCGCTCAGCACTGCTTCCCCACGAGCCGCTAATGTCTTCGTCCCACCCGCGCCTGCGTTTTGCGGCCTTGAACCGGCCGGAACGCAGCTCGCCCTCACCTACACCACAACCCCTGGCTGCACCTACCGCTGTGAATACCGCGACCAACTCGACGGTTCGTCCTGGATTCCGCTCACCCCGCCGGCCACGGCAACGCACACCACCACCACCGTGATGGATTCCCTCGTTGGCCGCCCGCAACGTTTCTACCGCGTTGTCGTAGTTCCTTAGTGCTCCCTGGCGTAAGTTCGGTGAGCTTCCACCTTCGGATCCGCCTTGAGGTTCGGATTTAGGCCTTCGGACTTGCCGCGCCAAACACGGATGTCTTCCTAAGCACCGCTACGCGTTTTGGTCGGATCGCCGGGCTTGACGCCGCCCCGCGCCTCGGAGGCCGATTGAATAAATGGGATGGCGCCGCATTGGCGCTGATGGCAGACTCGCGCCTGCGCGATGCGATTCTTCCTGCTTGATAAGATCACCCGTTGGGAGGTGGGCACCCTGGCAGAAGGGACCAAGAACGTGGCGTTGAGCGAAGATTTCTTCGACGACCACTTCCCGCGGCGGCCAGTGATGCCGGGGGTGCTGGTGATCGAGGGCATGGCGCAGCTTTCCGGGCTGTTGCTCGAAGCCAGTCTGCAAGCGAAGTACGCCAAGAGCGCCAAGGCGGTCCTGACTGTGCTGGAGCGGACCAAGTTTCGCGCCCTGGTCAAACCGGGCGACCGCCTCGTTTACCGCACCGAAGTGATTTCCGTGAACGAGGCCGGGGGGAAAGTGAAGGCGGTCGCGACTCGCGGCGAGGCGGTCGTCACCTCCACTGGAATGGTCTTTGCTTTCAAGTACATTGACGACCCGCTGCTGGAGGATAAGCGTCAGCACTTGATGGAACTCTGGCGGAGCGGGGGCTAAGCGGAAACAGCAACATGGCTCCTGCGGTCGTCATTACGGGCATCGGGATGGTTACTCCCCTGGGCACGGCACCGCCCGAGATTCTGCGCCGGATCGAGGCCGGGGACTCGGCGGCAGCGCCCAGCGGGTTTGGTCCGGATGCCTTTGCCTGCCCGGTCTGCGCCCGGGTGGAGGGATTTCAGCCGCAAGCTTACGTGTCCGAGGTCAAACTGGCTCGTCTGATGAACCGGGACGCGCAATTCGCGGTCGCCGCCGCACACCTGGCTTTGCAGGACGCGCGGGTGAAGGCGGGCGCGGATTACCCGCCGGAAGAGATTGCGGTGTTCGGAGCCACAGGGCTGGCTGGTTTGCCGCTGGGCGAGGTTTTGCCCCTGGTCAACGCTTCGGCGGGAGACGATGGTGTATTCGATCTGGTTCGGTTTGGCCGGGCCGGCCTGCGAGCGGTGAGCCCGACCCTCTCGTTCAAAATTCTGAGCAACATGCCGATCTGCTTTGTCTCGATTTGCGAGCACATCCAGGGACCGAACGGAATCTACACGCCATGGGAGGGCCAGGGAGCGCAGGCGATTGCAGCGGGCGTGAGAGCTTTGCAGAGTGGAGACGCGCGCTGTGCTCTAGTTGGTGGCTGCGACGTAAAGACCCATGAACTGGCCTTCCTTGGCCTGGAGCAGCAGGGCGTTTTTGACTTGTGGAAGGAGTGCGGCGATGGAGTTGATCAATCGTCCTCGTTCTCGTCCTGGTCCTCGATTCCGGCGGCCCGATTGCGATTACGAGGACGACGACGAGGAGGAGGACAAGAAGTCGCCGGTTCGTTAGACGGTCACGGTGGCGTGGTCCCCGCCGAGGGCGCGGCTTTCCTAATGCTGGAGACCGAGGACAATGCCCGCGAGCGCGGGGCGAAGATCTATGCGAGATTGACTGAGTCCAGCCAGGTGAGCCGGAGGAAGGGGCAAGGCCGAGCTGAAACGTTGACGCGAGTGCTCAGGGGATTTGAAGGGACAACCCTCAGTGAGTCCGGGCGTGGAAGCGGTAAAACTTGTTTCGAGGCCATGGTGGGATCGGGCAACGGGGACTTCGTTGCGGAGCGAGAGGAGGCCGCGGCTCTCGCGGCCGCGCAGATCAGCCCCCGGACCATCCTGCACCCCAAGAAGCACCTCGGCGATCTGTTTGCCGCCGCCGCGCCAGTGCAAGTGGGTGTGGCGGCATTGCTTGCCCAGCGCGGCAGCCGGTCGGTCCTGGCCAACTGCTTTGGGCACGGCACGGAACAGGCGGCTTTTGTCCTCGAGAGGCCATGAAGCGCCGCGTCCTGATCACGGGTCTGGGACTCTGCACGCCGGTCGGGCGAGGCGTGGACCCGTTTTGGCAAAGCCTCCTGTCCGGCCGGTCGGGAATCGGCCCAGTGACGCTCTTCGATGCGGGGTCATTGCCGGTTCGGATTGCAGGCGAGGTGAAGGGCTTGGCGCTTGGCCCATTGGAGGCAGCCTTCCCCGAGGCGGAAGGGGAGCGGGACCGGAAGATATGGCTGGGCCTCGATGCCGCCTCACAGGCACTCGCCGACGCCGGGCTGCACGAGGAGCAAATGGCAGAGCCACTGCTGTTCGTGGGCGTGAGCCTGGAGACGTTCTTCTTGGATGCGTTCACCCCGACGGGAGCGCCGACATTCTTGTCGGCAGGGCTGAAAGTTCCGCAACTTGCCGGCAAGAATGCCGGCGCTCGCGGGCCGCGCCCGCTGCAGACCCCGCTCGACCGCCTGGCTGAGCTCCTGGGAGACCGTTACGGGATGAGCCGGGGCCGCTATACCAACTGCTCTGCCTGCGCCGCGGGAACCCAGGCGATCGGCGAGGCGTTCCGCCGCCTGCGCGACGGCAGCGCCGACATGGCGCTGGCCGGCGCAGCCGACAGTGTGCTGAACCCGTTGGGGCTCGGCGGCTTCAGCCTGCTTAACATCTTATCCAATGAGAATGACGAACCGCAGAGGGCCTGCCGTCCGTTTGACCTGACGCGGCAAGGAACGGTGCTGGCCGAAGGCGCGGCGTTCCTTGTATTGGAGGCGGAGGGCCATGCCAGGCGGCGGGGGGCGCGGGCCTACGCGGAAGTGGCCGGCTACGGTTCGTCGCTCGATGCGTTTCGGGTGACTGATCCCGAACCGGACGGCCGTGGCGCCGTTCTCAGCATGACCCGCGCGATCAAGGATGCCGGTTTGCAGCCCGAAGATGTTGATTGCGTGAATGCCCACGGGACCGGCACGCCGAAGAATGACGTGGCCGAAACGCTTGCCATCAAGCGCGTGCTGGGCTCTCGGGCTGGGACCGTCCCCGTCACCGCCAACAAATCCATGACGGGACATATGATCGCCGCCAGCGGCGCGGTCGAAGCCGCAGCGTCGGCCCTCACCCTGTTCGCGGGTCAAGTGCCGCCCACGATCAACCTGCTCCGCCCGGACCCCCGTTGCGATCTTGACCATGTGGCGCACCGGAGCCGCGCGTTTAGCGGCCGGACTGTTCTCTCCAACTCCTTCGGCTTCGGCGGTCAGAACGCAACACTGGTCTTGCGGCGTGTGGATTCATGAATGGCCTGGCTGATAGCAACTTCGGCCTGACACTATGAACGACTACGAAACGCTGTTAAAGGTCATCCGCGAGCGGCGCTCGATCCGCAGCTTCAGCGATCGCCCGATTACTCGGGAACAGATTGAACGGTTGATCGAAGCCGCGCGGTGGGCACCGTCGAACCACAATCGCCAGCCCTGGAGGTTCCTTGTGCTGCAGGACGGCCAACAGATTCAGGCCCTGGCCCGGGCGGTGGCGCACGGGCTGGCGCCCCGGCTGAAGAGGTTGCCAGCCGTTGCGGCGAGCTTCGCTGCCGAATTCGAGCACTACGCCACTTTCTTCACCGGGGCGCCCGTCTTGCTGGTCGTCCTGCATCGGCAACCGGTGAGTTTTGCGGCTGACCTCCTGCAAGGGGTGACTAACGCCGCGCTGGTATCCGGCGAGCCCTTGAGTGCGGCGATGGCAGTCCAGAACCTGTTGCTCGCGGCGCATGCGCTGGGGTTGGGCGCTTGCATGCTGACGGCGCCAATGGCGGCGCAGCCGGCCATCAACGCCGCGCTGACTCTGCCCGCGGGCTACGACCTCACTTGTTTCGTGGCGCTGGGTTATCCGAACGAAGCGCCGCCGGCGCCGCGCCGGAAAAGCCTCGAACAGATTGTCGAGTTCAGCCATGATTCCCGCAAAACCGGCACTGCCCCATGACCGAACAGGCCATCTTTGAGAAACTCAAGCTGCTGATTGTCGAGATCCTCGGCGTGGCACCGGAGCGGGTGCGCATGGAGAGCGTCCTGGTCGCCGACCTGGGAGCGGAATCCATAGACCTTCTGGACCTGAGCTTTCAGATCGAAGCCCGCTTCGGCGTGACGATCGAGGCCAACGAGATGGAGCGCGAAGCGAAGAAGCGGCTGGGCGGCGGCGCGTATGAGAAGGACGGCTTGCTGACCGAGGAAGCGCTGGCCGAAATCCGCAAGTCGGCGCCGGATCTGGACCCGGCGAAACTCCAGCCGGGCTTGCGCAAGCTGGACTTGCCCGCACTGTTGACAGTGGCGTTCTTCGTGCACCTGATCGCGCGCAAGCTGGCGGCCAAGGCGGAGGAGGCGGCGCATGCTTAAAGGACGGACCGCTTTTCTCAGCGGCGGGACGGGCGGTGTAGGTGCGGCCACCGTTCGCTGCCTGGCGGCCCACGGCGCGAGCGTCGCTTTCTCGTTCCACCACCAGGAAGAAGCGGCGTGCCGACTGGAGCAGGAGCTCGCCGCTGCCGGCCATCGCACCAAGGCCTACCCGCTCGACGTGCTGGATACACCGGCCGTGGCGCGCCTGGCGGAGGTAATCGAGACGGAGTTCGGTCCGGTGGACATCCTCGTGAATAACGCCGGCATCACCCAGGTCATGCCTTTCGCGCTGATCGAGGAGGAGGACTGGGACCGCATGATGGACGTGAACGTCAAGGGCGTGTTCCTGGTTACCAAGGCCTTTGCGCGGGCCATGGTCAGGCGCAAACGCGGCGCGATCATCAACCTCGGTTCGCTGGCCGGTATGCGCGTGCTCGAAGTGCCGGTGCATTACGCCACTGCCAAGAGCGCGCTGGTCGGTTTCACTCTCTCGCTGGCCCGGGAACTGGCGCGGTATCAGATCCGGGTCAACGCCGTCGTGCCGGGTCTCCTGACCGCCGGCGTCAGCAGCAACGTTCCCGACAAGCAGCGCGAGGACTACGCAAGCCACTGCACCCTGGGGCGCGCGGGCACGCCCGAGGAAGTCGCCGAACTCATTGCGTTTCTGGCCAGCGACCGCGCCAGCTACATCAACGCCCAGGCCATTCACATTGACGGAGGCATTTGATGAAGTTCCGCCTCGTGGACAAGATTCTCGACTGGTCGCCTTACGAGCGCATCACGGGCCTCAAGGCGGTGTCGTTCGAGGAGTATTGTCTCAAGGAGGCTTTCGGCGATGAGGCCCGCCTGCCGGAGACGCTTCTGCTGGAGAGCTTCCTCCAACTGGGCAACTGGCTGATCCTGCTCTCTTCCGATTTCGCGCGGATGGGCATGGTGATCCGGATGACCGAGGTTCGCTTCGATGGTTACCTGTTGCCAGGGCAGCAGGTGCGCATGGAAGTCTCGATGTCCCGCGAGCGTGAGGACGGCTTCGAGTTCTCCGGCCGGGGTCACGTCAACGGGCGCTCGGTCATCCGCGGCAGTGGCTGCCTGGCGGTGCCAGTGCCAGCGACTGAATACGTCCAGCCTGACGACCTGCGCGTAGTATTCTCGGAAATCTACGAGCCCGAGGTCGCGGGTAAGATTACGCCGGAGAGCGCCTCCTGAGTATGTGCGGGTATGAATGCGATGGCGTGGGGCAGACATTCCTGTCTGCCGGTAGAGCGGACTTTCGAGTCCGCAGCAGCAGACCTGGCGGCTGGAAAGCCGCCAGCACCGGCAGACAGGAATGTCTGCCCCACCGCAAGATACGCCAACGCGCCTATGATCCAAAGCACTCAGGATGAAGGCACTGCGTCCATATACCTATCTCGGAACCGTCACCGGCATGTGTCGGGAGTGCCGCCAGGTGGTGCCGGCGCGAGTCATCGAGCAAGGCGGAGCGGTCTATCAGGAGCGGTTGTGTCCCTCATGCGGCACGGCGCGGGCGCGCATCGCGGACGACAGCAAGTGGTATCTCGGGCGGGCGGCGACCACTGTCCGCTGCAAGCCCGCCCGCCTGCCAGGAACGCCGGTGCAGCGCGGATGTCCGCACGATTGCGGGCCGTGTGAATTCCACGCCAATGCCTGCCATTTGCCGGTGTTCTCCGTGACCAACGCCTGCAACATGGACTGCCCGATCTGCTTCACCTACAACCGCCCCGACCAGCGCTACTTCATGAGCCGCGCAGAACTGCGGTCCTTGCTGGAGCGGTTGCTCGAGCGCGCCGGGCCAGTTGATTTGGTCAATGTTACGGGCGGCGAGCCCACGTTACATCCGCAAATTCTCGACCTGCTGCACGAATGCCGGCGGCCGGAAATTGGCCGGGTGACGCTGAATTCGAACGGCCTGCGACTGGCAACTGACTTGGAATTCTGCCGCGCGCTGGCCGACCTTGGCGTCTATGTCATTCTGTCCTTTGACACCTTCCGCCGCGAGACTGCGCTGCGCATGCACGGGTGCGACGTCGTTGCCGAGAAGCGTCGCGCGCTCGACAACCTGCAGTCGTTCGGCATCGGTACCACCCTCCTGAACGTGATGATTCGCGGCCTGAACGACGGCGAGGTGGGAGAGGTTCTGGCCCTGGCAAGAGACTATTCGGTAGTGCGGAGTGTCACGGTGCAGACCATGACGTTCACGGGGAAGGGCGGCAAAGGTTTTCAGCCGCGCGAACGCATGCCCCTGGATGGAGCGGCCAAGGCCATTGAAACCGCAACCAACGGCGCCATGCGGGCCGCCGACTTCTTCGCGCACCCCGGCGCCCATCCACTCTGTTACAGCGTCGCCTATTTCCTCAAGGATAACGGGCGTTACCGGTCCTTGACGGACTTTGTCCCCGTCAACGAGCTGCGGTCTATGTTTGGCGACGGCTATCTCTTGCAGCCGGACGATGCGAGCCAGGATGTGTTTCGCCGCGCCATTGACCGGCTATGGAGTTCGGGCGACCCAACGCAAATGCTGCCGACGATTCGGAAGTTGTTGGAGCGGATGTATCCGCCGGGCCAGGCGCTGTCGGCGACGGAGCGGCAGGCCGTGGCCGAAGCCTGTCTGCTGACCGTTTATCTGCATTCGCACATGGACGAGGACACGCTTGACCTGGGGCGGCTGGGTGCTTGCCCCGACCAGGTGCCGGACCCGGAAGGCAGGCTGATCCCTGCGTGTGCCTACAACCTCTTCTACCGCCAGAAGGACCCGCGCTTTTGGTGTGGCTGATTAGCGTGACACGGATCGCAGCTCCAGCATGCCCAACCTCCAGTGAATAGCGCACAACCAGAGGAACCGACTGCCAACTCCGGCCCCCGGCCCGCGCTCGAGGAGTTCCGCCGCTTCCTGAGGGGGGAAACCGGCGTGCGCGTTTTCACGCATCCCACCGGGCATCCTTCGCGACCCACTGGCTTCTGTCCATGCGACCGTTCACTGCTCCCCAGACTATGGTTCTACTTGAAAGCCGCCGCCCTGGTGCAGGTGTTGAAACTGCCCTTCAACGCGCCGAAGGTCGCCCTCTTGCGTCGGCTGGGTGCGAACATCGGAAGCGACGTCTATCTGTCGGTTGACGCCTGGATTGATCCCACCTTCCCACAACTGCTGACCATTGAGCCGGCGGTCATGGTGGGTGTCGGCGCGCGGATATTCCTCCACGAGTTCCGCCGCGACCAGTTTGTGGCGGGGCGGGTGACCATTCGTACCGGAGCGGTCGTTGGCGCCTTCTGTCTCATCGGGCCGGGCGTCGAGATCGGACAGGGGGCGGTCGTGGCGGGTGGCGCGGTCGTGGGGCGCGACGTGCCCGCGGGCATGATGGCGGTCGGGAATCCGGCGCGGATTCTGCCCCTCAAGCCGGTTGGCCCCGGTGCGGAAGGAGCGAACCATGACTGATTACCTGGCGCATTCGAGCGTCGTTGGTGAAGCAGGTAGGGACGCCTCGCCGAGGCGTCCGCTCCCGCCCCAACACGGACGCCTCGGCGAGGCGTCCCTACCAACCAGTGGCGAATGCTCGCCTGATTACCTCGGCACGACTCAGTCGGCCTGCCGCGTTTGCGGACGGCTCATCCCCGCGCGCGTGCTTGTCCGGGCTGACGGAGTGTGGTTCCGCAAGCATTGTCCGGAGCATGGCCCGCAGGAGGCGCGTATCTATGGGGACGCAGCGGGCTACTTGGGCCTGGGCCGCTTTCATCGCCCGGGGGCAGTTCCGCTGGCGTTTGCGACTGCCGCGCATGGATGTCCTGATTCCTGCGGGCTCTGCCCGGAGCACGAGCAGCATGTTTGCCTGCCCATCCTGGAGATCACCGATCACTGCGACCTGGATTGCCCGATCTGCCTGGTGAGCAATCCGGGCCGCGCGCACCTGGATCGCGCGGTGGTGGGACGGATGCTCGACGGCCTCATCCGCGCCGAAGGACAGGTGGATGTGCTCAACCTCTCCGGTGGCGAGCCAACCACCAATCCTCACCTGCGCGAGATTGTGGACGAATGCGTGGCGCGCCCGGAGATCCTGCGCGTCAGCCTCTCGACCAACGGGCTGCGCCTGAGCCGCGCTCCCGAACTGCTCCGCTTCCTCGCCGAGCGGCGGGTGATTATCTCCCTGCAGTTCGATGGGCTGGCCGATGCGATCTACCGGACCCTGCGGGGCGCGCCCCTGCTCGACGCGAAGCTGAAGCTGATTGACCAGTGCGCGGCGCTGGATGCGCCGATGTCATTGACGGCAACGGTTGTGGACGGAGTCAACAGCGGGCGCGCGGCGGAGGTCGCCGACTTGCTCTTCCAGCACGAACACATCCTCAGTGCGATGTTCCAGCCCGCTGCCTACGCCGGAAACGCCGCCCGGCTCACGCGCCCGCCCACCGCGGTGACTATCCCGGAGTTGATTAGCGCCCTGCGCGGCGCGGGCCGCGGCGCGGTGTCGCCGGCGGACTTCTCGCCGCTGCCGTGCAGCCACCCGGCCTGCTTCGCGCTGGCCTTCTATCTGAAGGTGGACGGCACCCAATTCCTGCCGCTCCGCCAGATGGTGTCGGAAGCGCGCTACCTGGACCTCATCCAGAACCGCGCCATCTTCGGCACGGACGCCGAGAGCTTTCGCCATGTCACCGACGCGGTCTATGATCTCTGGTCCGGCGCTGGACCGGCGGGGTGCGCGCCAGGGTCGGCCTGCGCCTGCAATCAGTTCCTCTCGGACAAGGCGCTGAAGACCATCAAGGGCCTCCTCAACGCCGCCACGGCGCAAGGCGGCTTCTCTCCCAAACGAGCGCTGGCCGTCGGCGAGCGCGCGGTGAAGTCCATCTTCATCCATCAGTTCATGGACCGGGACACCTTCGACCTGGCGCGGGCGAGGAAATGCTGTCAGGTTTACCCGCAACCGGATGGCAGGCTGATGCCTGCCTGTGTCTATAACTGTCTCAAACGCGGCTGCGCATGAAGACCAGCGATCGGACCTTCGTCGTATGGCTTGTGGCCGGCATTGTCGGTGCCGGCCTGCTGCCGATCCTCCTCTATTGGCTCTTGTTCGCGGACGCGTCTGGTGTATCGGTTGACGGCGCGCGCTCGTTGGCGGCGCAGACCAACTCCGCCGCGGGGGTGACGGATGTCCGCTCACTGAGCATCGCCAAGCAATGGCTCGCCGTCATGACCGGTTTCGTGATCAAACCAGCGCACATGCTGCTGTGCCTGGCGCTGATTGTCTGGCTGTGGCGTCAGCGCGCGCCCGATCTCGTTGCCCTCCGCTGGGGGCTGATCACTTTTCTGCTGGGCGAAGCCTCTTGCGCGGAGAACTACCTCGCGTGCGAGGGGCGCTCCGAGCTTTGGGAGTTTCTTCACAACTATGGCATGTCGGTCGGCTTCGCGTTCACTGCCTACGCGCTGCTGGAAGGCCTGGACCGGCGGGTCATCAAATACAGCCCCGCCAAGGAACGCTGTGCCGCACTCAGTCTGTGCCGCGCGTGCATCAAGTACGCGGAAGTACCATGCGGCCTGCGGCGCCTCTTTCACCTGCTCATCCCGGCGTCCATCCTGCTGGCGAACATGCCCCTTTGCGTGCGGCCGGAGGTCGTCTCTTACAACGTCACCGTCCTGGGCACGTTGACCAACTACTCGCATCTCATTTCCGACCAGTTGTACGAAACATGGTATTGCTCCGCCCTCGCCATTCTCCTGCTGCTCGTGTCATGGCTGGTGCTCTGCTTCAAACGCGACGACCCGGTGGCGCTGTCGAAGGTCTTCTTTGCGGCGGCGATGGGTCCCCTGGGCTTCGGGCTGTTCCGCCTCTTTCTATACTCCGTTTATCGTGATGAACTGCTGTGGGCGGCACTCTGGGAGGAAGTCACTGAACTGCTGTTCGTTGGGTCCGTCGGCTTTGTGCTGTGGGTGTTCCGCGACTCGCTGTTCTTGCGGCAGACCCCCGCCGCGGTTGCGCAGTCGAGTCCCGAGGAGGCTTTGTCATGATTGCGGGCCTGGCGCACGACCTCTCGAAGAAGCTCCGCTTCGCTTGTTCCTGCCTGCGACGCCGGCTCATCCACGTCAATCTCCAGCTCCTTTACGATTGCAACTATCGCTGTGGAATCTGCGAGTTCTGGACGGACCGTTTCCGGCATAAGCCCCGGCTTTCTGCCGCCGATGCGCGGCTGATCGCGGGCAAGCTGGACGAGACCGGGCCGAAGATCATTTCCATTGGGGGCGGTGAAGCCATGTTACACCCGGAGCTGGTAGAAATCGTGCGCATGCTCGGGGCTCGCCACTTCCCGGTAATGATCACCAATGGCTCGCTCGTCACCCCGGAGCTCGCGCGCATGCTCTTCCAGGCGGGCATGGTTGAGATCAGCGTTTCCCTCGACTACGCCGACCCGGCCAGGCACGACGCCCAGCGCGGTGCGCTCGGCGCCTTCGAGCAAGGGCTGGCGGCCCTAAAAACGCTCCAGGCCAGTCGCACCCACCCCGAGCAGCGCGTCCATTTGATCGTGGTCATTATGGACGACAATCTCGCGGAACTTGAGCCTCTGATTGAGCATTGCAGGGCGATGGGCATCACTTGCCTGGTGACGCTCTACAGCCGGAGCCGCGGCAGCAAAGGCGGTCGGAAGCCGCCGGCTGATGTGAGCGCGCAGTTGCTCCGCCTCAAGCGGCGGCATCGTCACTTCGTCCCGCTCCGCGGCTATATCAAGCGGTTTTCCGAGGCTGTCTCCGAGGGAGGCATTGGTCCGTGTTACGCCGGGCGGAACCTGTGCAACATTGACAGCCAGGGCAACGTGGGCTTTTGCATTGACCGCCTGGAAGACGTGGTTGGAAACATCCTGTCGGAGGAAATGAAGACGCTGGAAGCGCGGCTGCTCCAGCGGCAGCAGACCAACACCTGCCGGGACTGCTGGACCAGTTGCCGCGGCTGCGTCGAGTCATTGCTGTACGGCGAGCAGCGGTGGCTGAACCTCCTGGATTATTTCCGGATCACCCGCCCGGTAGCGCTGGGGGGCCGATTCTGAATGATTAGACTGGCGTAGTGGCGTCTCGGCAGAGCGCTCGCTACGCGTGGCTATGCGAGACCTTGAGGCGGGAGTCACTCCACCTCCGGCTTCCCGCCGAATAGTTGCGGCAAATCCATCACGCCGTGCTGGATGCGCAAGATTTCAGAACTGTGGCCGATAGCTGACCTTCACGAGTGCTTGGCCGCACGCGCCAATCCCCGCTTTAATGCTCCTTCCCAGTCTGCTGCTGCAGGACCCGCCGGGCCGCTGTTCAAAGCCTCATTCACCCATTCCTGATGAACGGTCCGCAGTTCGGCTTCCTGAAGCTCACAGAGCCGGTCGAGTATTTCCCGCCGTTCGTCAGGCCTGAGGGTGGGCAAGAGATCCAGGATTTCAGCTTTGCTCATGCTCAACACCTGCGTTAGGCCACGCCCAAAGACAAGCGCTTCGGACGAGTCCGTGCAAGACCTGCAGCACGCTGCTCCTGCCGTTTACGATCAGCGTTTTCAGGGCAATGATTTCACTGGGCCAGAGGGCCTTTGTTGCAAAACATGACATTCTCACGGCCTGATCCGCGCAGGTCGCTGAGCGTGGCTAGCGCGCCGATCGAAAGAACCCCGTTCTTGAGGACTGACAGAGTCATCACCCCCAAATCACGTTCTCCAGGTTTGACAGCACCGAGCCGCTATGGGATAAAGAAGTTGTGAAAGCTGTGAAGCTAGTGGTGGAGAAGAAGACCGCGGGAGCACTCGCCGTGGAAAGGCACCGCCCTTTGATGAACAAGCTTTCCGACGTCAACCGCCGCCGGCTGCGCCGCCGCGCCGCAGAGCTCCTGTATGGACGCGAAACCGCTTCGGCTGGCCGTTGACACCAACCTGCTACTTGACTTGGCTGACCGCGATGAGGACGTCCTGGACGCCGTGGCGGTGATCGAGCAACGGCTGCCCCAAGGAGACTGGCTGGTTTCTCCCTCCGTGCTGGACGAACTCGCTTTCCTGGCCGATTCGGGCGATACGCCCCAACTTCGCCAGTCCGCCCGGCTCGCCTTTCGGCAACTCCGAACCGGGCACCGCTTCCGCGCGCTGTTGGACCTCCCGTTTCCCTCCGATTACATCCAGCAAGTCGCCGACGAGCTTCGCCAGCGGGGACTCGTGCCCACCGCGGAAACACATGACTCCCGGGTGCTGGCCGAAGCCGCTTTCTTGCAGTGTGCCCTTCTGCTGACAAGCGACTCCCACCTGCGCGGGGTGGACCACGAACTCCTGGTTCTCGTCCTGAATCCATTCGACCTGACCCCGCCAGTCATTGCCACCCCGCGTGAGATCGTCCGCAAGTTCTTCCGCTGAGCTCTGCTCGCGCCTTTCGCGCGCCTGACTGGCAACGCCTGGAAAGCCTGCCTGGTTTATCACCCCCAATGGCCGAACCCTATAAGACCTCTGCCTTCATCATTCCGCCTTCCCAGTATGCCGGCGGTTCTGTCGGTGCGGGGCCGGTTGGTCAGCCCAATTCCCACGGGCCGAAGTCCGCAGGTATTATTCTTCCGGCCACGCAAAGGCCCCCTCGAACAGCCAGTGTTCAAACCCACGGACGTACCGGAAACCCGGGAACCCTCCCTCGGTTCGAAGTGGCAGTTCCATGTCGGTGCACTTCACCTTCCAACGGGCCTTCCCGATGTCCTCTCCGTCATAGTCCGGAAGCGGTCCGCCCTCGCCAGCCTTGAATTCCTTGCACTCCAGTGCCCTGGCGCGGGCGACAAGGCGGTCCCGAAGAATGAAATACACCCAGCGGACCTGTTCAGGCTCCTCGGGCTTTTGATGCAAGGGGTAGTAGAGGCTCCCCCGTTCCCTCATGTACTCGGCCTCGCGGCTTATGCACTTGTCCTGCGGTAGCGTTAATTTGATGTCAGCCATATTCATCTCCGTTCTTGGCAGTCTGTGTCTCTAGGTCCATCGGACATGTTCACCAGCCAGAGGTGTTCACCCAGCATTCGGTTTCCGCTAAGGAGCCACCTGCAATCGGAAGAACAGGCTTTCCCAGTTGTCCACGTCCCAATATTGCGGATGCACCATGCTGGTGTTGGTGGCCGTGAACGCCGAGCCTTGGTTGGTCCACGTAATCAGGTCCGCCGAAACTTGAAACTGGTAATTGGTGCCCAAAAGCAGATTTGAGAACGACGGCTTTACTGCCTTCAACAAATTCAGATAGGGGAAATTGGGGACTTCTGATGACCAAGCATCGCTTCCGTGGATCGTGCCGTTGTTGCCGTTGCCGCTGGAATCCGCAACGATCGTCCCCTGGCCTTCATCAAAGTGGTAAAGTGCAATCGTGTTTGTATCAACGGCAAAACGCGCCTGAGGTATGAACGGGCGGCTGTAGCGAGCAGACTTTGAAATTCTGACTTCCGCAATCCACCCGGTGAACGGACGCCACCCGGAGTTTTGGCACCCGATGTGGATTGGATTCGACCCAACGACAATTTGGGCTGTGCAGTTGGTGGAGAAGAACAGACTGCCATCAACCCAGACGAAATAGTTGGTCCCATCGTATTGCACCGCGTAATGCTGCCATTTGTTGGTGCTTGTCAGTTGGTGGTTGCCCTGATTGTGAGCATAAATGCAATTGTCATAAACCGACCGCGGACTTAGGTCTATGTCCGCATTCGGACATGCGTTCGCGAACCGCAGGTCAAAGCCGCTGAACGTAGTGCTGTATGGCTCTTTGCTGACTAGGCTGTTCCAGTCAGTCGTGCCGTTCTGCCGATTGAACCAACACTCAACGGTCAGCATGTTGTTGGTTATGTTCATGGATGCGCTATGCGGGATAACCACATAGGTCCCGCTCTTGGTGGAAAGGCTGAACCCAGCCTGTGCTGTTCCTGCCGACAGCCCCAAGGTGATGGTGAGAATTCCAAATAACGCTCTTGTTGCTTTCATACGTTTGTGTTCCTGGCCTGTTGATCTTATTTAGGTCTCCGGTGGTCCATTGCCACCATTAGCGGGAGTGTTGTTCCAAACCGGCCAAGGGCGCAAGGTAATACCTTGCTTGTTTGTGACAGGCGTTGCAGCGGCGTTTCTAGAGGCGGGCGGCAAGGTGGCCAAGGTGGACCGGACGATCGGCCTGACCCGCGGACGCGTGACCGCTTTCAAATTGGACAACGTGGTGGTCGGCTACGACCTGGGCAACCTAAGCCTGGACAATCAGATCGGGATTGAAGGGGTGGGGGCGGATCCGTTCAGCCAAGGCGGAGACAGTGGGTCGGCCATTGTAGATGAAGAGTTGCGGGTGGTGGCACTGCTTTTCGCCGGTGGCGACCAGGGTGGAGCGAACGGCCAGGGATTGACCTATGCCAACCCGATTCACAAGGTTTTCGACGTCCTGGCGGTGGAGTTGGCTCTGTGAATGGGTGCGAGCAGGATTGCACCGGTCAGAGCGGGATGACGTATTGACGCCTGCGGGCTCCGCAAGCCGGCGCGCGCACGAGAGTTGAGTCATGACGCCACGCACATTGGACGAAGCCCGGGCCGCGAAGACTGCGGCCTCTACTCTATTCGCCTCCCTGGCTACGGTAGTCGGGGTTGGCATCACGCGCGTCGGGGAGGGTTACGGCCTCAAGGTGAACCTGCGCGAGCAGGCCAAAGGCCCCCTGCCGACGGAGGTTGCCGGCGTACCCGTGCAGGTCGAAGTGGTCGGGGCCATCCGAAAACAGGAGAGCTGAAAGAGTTCCTGTTCCAGGCGGCCTACGCTGCGGGGACGCGGGCGGTGGTGGTCTTCGGGCGGTCGCGCCAGCTGTTGATCTGCTGGACGGTCTGGATGAAGATGCGTTTGCCGGCGGGCGGCACGCCAAACCGGGCGACGTAGAGGCCAGTGATGTTGACCACTGCCATCTTGGTTGCTTTCGAGGTTGCCCGTGCCTGCCGGGGGTGTTTACCCTTCGTACATAGGTTTGCCCGTTAGCCCCGCAGATCATGGACGCGAACAGGATTAAATCCGCACTGGCCGACATTACCGCCGAGCGGGACCCGACGCTCAAGAGCGCCAAGCTGGCCTCGCTATGCAGCGCGCTTTGGGCTGAACGCGGTGTCGAATTGGTCGTGGTCGGCGGTTCGGCCATCGAGATTCTGACAGAGGGCCTCTATGCCTCGGGCGATTTGGACATGTGCTACACGAACAAGGCGACCTTGCCGGTGCGGGAGCGGCAGGAAGTCATGGGTTTTCTGGGCGCAAAGGGCGGGCCGCGCAATTGGCAGGTAGCGGGCACGTACCTTGATTTGCTCGGCCCGGCGGAAAGCTTTGCGCGCACACCGTTCCGCCGCGTAGATGGGCCGTACGGCAGTTTCCTGGTGATGAAGCCGGAAGACCTGCTCGTGGAACGGGTGCTGGTTTCATACTATCCCCAGCAGAACGTGGCGGCGCGGGAATGTGCGATGAGCCTGATCGCTGCCGTCCTGACGGGGGCAATTGCTGTCAATTGGGGGGAAGTGCGAAGAGTTGCGAATCTGCCGGAATACCGTAATCTTGCGGAGTGCAAGAAACTGGTGAAGGAAGTGGCCGATGAACTCAAAACCCAAAATCCCTTGCATTCCGATTGAAGGTTCTATCAGTTGGGAGGATTGGCTCAAAGGCCGGCGGTTTCGTCGCGAGATGAGCAAGCGGGTCGCGCCCGGGGTCATCCGCCGCAAGAGCAGTTCCAAGGACCGGCGGCTCAAGCGGCTCTTCAAAGGCGAGCGCGGTTTGCCCTTCACGCCCACGGAAGAGCTCTAGTCTGGTTCGTCACGGGACTCGCCGGAGGTGCGCGTGTTGATGCCGCTACACCGCCATTATTCTCTCCACGACGCCGTCGGGCGCTGATGTGCTTTCCCGAAGAAGAGTGCGCCGATTGACGTCGGCGGCTGCGACGCTCGTTACGGCGCCGCCGTTTTCGCCCATTCCTTGGCCCGTTTGACCAGCGCTTGCCGCTGTTCAGGGGTCGGGGAATAGCCAAGGCGCTCCGGCCAGCCCAGCAAGCACGCAATCGTGTGGGCTGTTATGTCGCAAATCTGACACTCGCCGTGCCAGCGCATCCGAGTATGGGAAATCGCCGTGGTATCCTCCAGCAGGGCCGCCAGGTCGCGCAGGCGATTGGTAGCCCCCCACTCGCATAGATTGATCAGAGCTACCTCGCGGTCGGCAGTCGGAGCCTGCTTATCGCACGCTTTGGCCAGCAACCGATCCGTTATCCGATCCGGGGCAACCCTACCCAGCGCGAAGGTTGCGGCGCCATCGTGGTCCGTTCCCAGCAGTTTCGTTAATTCCTCCGTGGCGGGCTGGTATTTCATGAAACCCAGGCTTTGGACCAGGGCGTCCGTCAGCTCCGGGCCCAAGTGCTCCGGCTCGTATCCCCTCCGTAGCTCCAGCGGGAAGTCCCGCATCGCCATGCCCCCGGCTCGCGGGGGCGGGGACAGGCGCACGTCCACACACACGCCCTCAGGATCCAGGATTTCGAAAGGGTCGCCCCTCCCCCGAAAACTCCAACCAGGGCTGGGCCACGTCTGTCCGGCCTCGGGATCTTCCGGCTCGCCCATGAGGGCGCGGGCTTGCCGCAGCGTTTCCTCTGAGGTGGGCGGACCTGACTGCAGACAGGTTTGGAGCTTGGTGAGCAGCGCCGGGGCGGCGTTGGTAGCGCCAAGGCGGACGAGTGATTGGACTGCCTCCGCAGCGACGTATTGATTGGTGTCATTCAGTGTGCGCAGTAGTGCTGAAGTCGGCGGGTCCTGGGGCCAGCGGGCTTTACCGAGGGCCAATGCTGCCTGCCAGCGCAAGCCAGCATCCGGGCTTTTGAGGGCTTGGAGCAAGACCTTGCGCGTGACGTCCGTCTGCTGCGGGATGCTCCCGAGCAGTACGCAATACACGCGCCGGGCACGAACCCTCTGTGCGTCGAAATCACCGGCGATTGCGGCCACATCCAGGCTGCACGGCCGACGCAGCAGGATGTAAGCGGCCGCGTCGTTCGTTTCGGGGTTCGACGATTTCAACATCTCGATCAGCTTATTCTGGTAGGGCTCCCATGGCAGGCGGCCGATGACCTCGGCCAGACCGCGGGGGATGTCATCATCGTGGCCCTTCAGGCTTACAAGCATGAGATCGAGCAGCGCGGGCAAATCCTTTCCCGTCGCCACCGAGCTGAGCTGCCAGAGAACTTCCTCGGCATTCTGGCCACCTGCGGCAAAATACCCTTCGCGCCCGGCAGCCCGGGCGCGCAGGAGCTTGAGCCATTCCTCAACCGTCCTCTCCGCGTAGAAGCTGCGGGTAAAGGGCGGGGCTGGTGGCGTCCCGCCTCTGCTGATGAGTTCGCGCCAGGACCCATCGTCCAGCAGTTGGTCATTTGGACGAACGAACTCCCGGTAGGTCATGACCGCCCCTCGATACAATTGCAGGCCATCTGCGCTTGGAACCAGGACGTAGAGCGCTTGGGGGCGGGCCAGGCCCGCGTAGAGCATCGCGCTAGTCAGCGGGTTCGAGAACACCCTGGTCACGATGGGGAAGTCATCATTGGGCACCTCGAAGGAGTCCCCATAGTAAAAGTGAAACCTGGCAAGCGTGATGCCGTATTGCTCAATCCATTTGGCCTCGGCTTCCGTCAGCGCCTGGCCGGTGCGGGATTTGGTCCCCAACTCGGCCAACCGCTCGCAAACCGGTGTGAAGTCCTTTAGCAATTGCGCCACTTGCTCCACCTTCCCCGAAATCCTGCCTAACTCCTTCTCATCTTTGGGCTCGGGAGGGTGACGGCTTAGCGTGATCTGCGGGAGCTGTTCGCTGGCGGCGTGCGGGAAGTCGAAGGGCTGGTCCAGCCTTGCTTTTTCCAATGCCTCCCCTGTCCGGCGCGAGAGCTTGGCGAGGCCTGAGAAGAATGCCGGATACGGCGCCACCATGCCACGAGGAGGGGTGACTACACCCAAAAGGTACACACTGAGCTTGGTGTGCAGCGCCCAGGTGTGCCGTTGCTCAGCCCAGGCGCCGAGTTGGCTCCAGAGCTGCAGGTCTGACCAGGCGTCGGTGCGCAACGCAGCCGCGACTTTCTCAGGCAGCGGTTCCTGAAGGCGACTCAGCAGTTGCATCGCCTCGCCGTGGAGCGAGTCGGGCATCGGCCCGCAATCCGCTTTCAGGATGGCCTCGCTCACGCTGTTGCCGAACTGGGTCTGGAGCGCGCGCACCGCGGCGGGCGACCGCAGCACCGGTGAGGCGGCCAGGAAATCCAGGCCGGAGGGATACATGCGGCCCCGAATCTTCGGGTCCACGGTTTGGTGGAAGCAGACTGCGCACGGCAGGCGCCGGGGCGGCAGCAGGCGGAAGCCGCGGGTTTGATTGGCGAAATCGGCGTATTCCTCCGGCTGCAAGAGTTGGTCATTGACGCGCGGGTCGGGCACGCGGCTGTCCAGGGCCTTTTGGATTTCCCGGATGTGGCTCTCGACGGCGGAGCTATCAAGCCAATTGGTGCCCAGCACGGCCTTGGCCGCTTCGGCGTAGATGCGAACGGTGCCGTCCTCCGCGGGCGCCAGCAACTGGTCGAGCGGATCCGATAATTGCTGCCACAGCTCCAGCAACTCGGGTTTGTCGGCGACCACGGCGGCCAGCGCGAGCGCCAACCGGGTCTCCCGCAGGTTGCAGAGACGGAACACCACGCTGGCATACCATTGGCGTGCGGCGAAGTAGTCGCTCAGCTCGGGCGACTGGGCGTAGAAGCTCTGGGCCCGGAACAGCGCAGGCGACAGCGCGAAGCCGATGGGCACCTGGACCTCAGTGGACCCGGTGCGCAGTTCCTGCACGATGCGCTTTTCCTCCGGGGAGAGCGTCTTGCAGTGCTGGGTATCTTGCAGCGCAAGGCCCACGGAGGCGAACCAGGCCAGGTCACCGCCTGCTGCGGGGGCCTTTGCTCGGCTTTCCTTGGCGGCCGCCCAAAGCTCATGCGAGAACCTCGCCAGGCGTCGGCTCTGGATTTCCTCCAGTTCCTTCACGCCTTCCTCGAGCAGGACGTGATACGTATGCCAGGCGGAATCCGTGGTGATGAACGACGGCAGTTCTACAGAGGGACTCTTGATGTAAGGCTCGAAGATCTGCTTGAAGGCTGGGTCGGCCACCACGAAGCCATTCTTTGCAAGCAATTCGCGGGCAATTCGCGGGCAGTCGCTGAGCCGGCGAACTGCGCGATGCCCTTGGCGCGCGCGAGGTCGAAGGCCTCGGCGCCTACGGCCGCGGTGGGCAAAGCAAGAGCGATGAGGACGGCTGCGACAAGCAGGATGCGACAGTCTCGGCGAGGTGTTCCATTCATAAGACCGCTTCTTTGCTCCAACACCG
Organism: uncultured Verrucomicrobiota bacterium; assembly: GCA_964625855.1. Taxonomy (GTDB): domain Bacteria; phylum Verrucomicrobiota; class Verrucomicrobiia; order Limisphaerales; family UBA8199; genus JAPLUA01. The sequence continues at coordinate 129,046 of CAZVFC010000022.1, forward strand.
CTCAACGCGGCAGGTTCCGGCAGAGTCGAGCTGGATACCAGGGTAGCGCGTTCGCGCAACCTCGGGCTGAATCATAGAACGCCATTGGCATTCTACGTTGCGAGGACGCGGGCGCTGGTGGTCTTGGGGCGGTCGCGCCAGCCGTTGATCTGCTGGACGGTCTGGATGAAAATGCGCTTGCCGGCGAGCAGCAAGGGAAACCGAGCGACGTAGAGCTCGGTGATGTCCACTACTTCGTCCGCGTCCTCCGGCAGCACGCCGAGGAGGCGGTAGTGATCCACATAGGTAACGCCCGGGCCCTGGGGGCGGGCGCCAAAGACGAGCACGTGTCGGCCGGGTTGACGGGAGAGTTCAAGCTTGAGCGCGAGGACACCGTCGGTGTACGAGGCCATGAGCCGAACGACCGGGTTCGCCGGAAACACCGGGATTGGGGGCGGCTCCGGCACCATGGGCAGGCCGATCATGGCGAGATGAGCGTTAACAGAGACCGAGACCAGGTACCCCGGAAGCGGGCTGGACCGGCCGAGCACGGCGCGGGTGCGGCGCTTGCGCCCGACGGCTTCCCAGGCGGCATACTGCTCGTCGGTCAGGGTGCCCCAGAAACTGCGGGCGCGCTGGAAGGCGGCGCGCCAGTCCATTTGCGGCCGGGTGCGCGGATTACGCGGGATGGTCTTCCGGCGTCGGATTTGCCCATAGCGGTTCTGGTAGTTGACGGTCTCGCCCAAGGACCCTGTTTGCGGCACATCGCGAATCTTCATGACAACAAATCCTGGCAATAGGGAGGTCTTGCGTCAAGCCGTTCATCCGTTATAGACTCACTGGGGACTTATGATGGGCATACGAGGGGCATACGAGGGGCATACGAGGGGTATACGAGGGGTATACGAGGGGTTTAGGAGGGGTTTACTGGGGGTTAGTTAGGCATTCCCATAGCCCGCCGCCGCTATTCCCTATGGATCTTTACTTGCGCTGCGCTCGGGCAGCTTGTGGTCCGCCTGATGCTTCGAAGCAGTTACGAAGGGGCTTCGAGGAGCGCAAGGGGAAGACTTGGGGGCCTTGCCGGCGCGTTAACCCAGCTTGAAATCAGAGTTTGAGCGGGTCACTGCTTCGCCGGGACGGAGTCGTTGCGCCAGTAGTCGGCATGGTAAGTCGCCCCGTCCTTTTGCCAAATCTTGCTGACAATATCAATATCGCCGTCGCCATCCACGTCACCCAGGGAGGCGTCGTGCCAACCTGGGTTGTCTTCCTGGATCACTTGCGGTGTAAAGACTGGCGGGTTCGAGCCGGAATTTGCCCAGATAACGCCCCGTTCTTTGAGCCCTTTGGCCTTCATGGGCAGCTTTCCCTGGCGTGCCCAGTGCGGAAAGGCGGAGGGGTCCTCCTGCTCACCAGCGAACACATCCAGGTCCCCATCTCGGTCGAAATCCGCCACGCCCAGTGAATGAAAAGAGCCCGTCCCCGGTACACAGCCCGGCGAGGTGGGCGGGTCGGGCAAGGGGAAGCGAGTCCATTTGGCGCCTTTGCCTTCGTTCCTCACCCAATAGACGTGACCGGAACCGGTATCGCAGTCGCTGTAAACAATGTCGTTTTGGCCGTCGCGGTCAAGGTCCACGACCCAGCTCCTGATGCTGGTGCCGTAGCTGGCGTTGGTGATCACGAGATGCGGCCACGGGTGCCGAGGCCAGTCTCCCTCGCCCGTCCCGAGATTCTCGAACCAAGAGCCGGCGACGACGAGGTCCAGATCACCGTCTCCATCAATGTCTCCGGCGCCTTTGGGGGTGATGCCGCCATGATGCCCGACCTTTTCAGCCACCGTGTTGCGGGCCATGGAGCGCGCCGGATTGAACCACACCAGCGTTACGCCATCGAAGACCACGATGTCCTGCCGGCCGTCCCGGTTCAGGTCAGCCGCCAAAATATCATGATCATGGCCGACGCCCGGATAGCGATTGACGGCCCACGGGCGGTCGGGGTTCTCTTTCAAGTTGCCTGGGTTCTTGAACCAGACGCGGGTGAAGACCAGATCCGGCCACCCGTCGGCATCCACGTCCAGGGAGGCGGCGCCCAGTTCCTGCGGAATATTGGTGGAGATGCAGATTCTGTGCTCGATCCACGTGGAGTCGGTTCGGCGTTCATACCACCAGAAGCCGCGGACATCGCGCCGCGACAGGGCGCAGTCAAGGTCTCCGTCGCCGTCGAGATCCGCCAAGGGAATGCCTGCCGTTCCGCCGCCCTTGCCCGGCAGCGGGTTGGCGATGGTAAAATGCTGAAACTTAAACCCGGCCGCGTGCAAATGCGGCAACGCCATCAAAGAGGCGCCCGCGAGGCAAATCATCAGTCGTTTCAAGAGTGTTTTCATGAATGAAATGGTTGCGCGGAAAACCCGCCCTGACCGCGAGACAGCAACCAGGAAGGATGTTTGCCGGGCGGTCTCGCACAGATATTCGACAACTGCGTTCGGCCGGCCGATTGAATCTCAGGCTTCAAGGCGGCAAGCAAGCATGCGGCGGATTGGCCGTATGCGGCCCGCGCTGACGGTGGCTCCTCCCTCACGCCAACGGCCTCTCCGCAGCTACCAAAGGTCCCTGCCCGGCCTTGCCGGCCGGGCAGGAACGATCCCACAGTCCTTGCTCCACACCTTACTTCTTCAGACGCAGATACTTCGGAGCCTGGTTGACAGGCAAGGTCACGGTGATTTGATTATCCGCCGGAACCTGCTGCTCGGTAACGTCTGACCAGCCCGGCGTCGTCAGGCTGGCGGTGGCTTCCAGGGTGTAGCCCGTGGCTGAATCCGGCCAGGACACGATGATATTGTCACCGGACCGGGTGATACTTAGCGTAGGCGGAGGCGGGATCGTCGGATCACTCAGATTCTCCCCCGCAGCCAGATAAATATCATCCAGCCAGAAGGCACCGTTGGGGGGATTCTGCACGGTCATCGAGGAAGTCCACACCAGGAACCGAATCAGGTCATTGCTGGCTGCGCCGTTGCGGAAGCCGAAGGTGCTGATGCTGTCGTGGGCGACAAGTGTGGGCGTGGTAAGGGGGCCGCCCTGGATATACAGCCTCCAGGTGTTAGCCGAATTGTCCGCCACCACCCATATCCTGTACCAAACATCCGAGGCAAAGGCCGTCAGGTTGGTATAGGTGACGCCGGCATCAAAAACGCCGAGTCTTGGATTAGCCAGATTGTTTCCGGTGTTGCGAACCACCTGGGCTTCGAAATCGAAGACTGTGGCGCGTCCATAACAGGGCTGATCTGACAGGCCAAGGTAGAGAATCTCCCTGCTCCAAGTCGTGGAAGCGGCCCGGAAGAAGAGAGTCCCCGTCGCTCCCTCGGGAATCAGGAGCGGGACGGACAGCGATTGATTCGATGACTGCACTCGGAGAATCCGGTTGGTTGGGTTCCCCTCCGCGAAGGTGGTGGGGTCAAGGACCACCTGCTCACGAGGGAACATGCCCAGCCAGTCGCCTTGGAAAATAATCGGCCCGATCGCGCGTCCCTCGAAATTGTCAATGCGGGCGAATCCCGAGGCCGCGTTGGCAAACACCAGTACGGGAGCGGAGTAGTTGAAGAGGCCGTCGTCGTCGGTGGCCTTGGCCACCAGGGTATGGGCGCCCGCCGCCGCATTGACCAGAGTGAAGGTCCAGGGCGCGCTAGTCACCGTGCCGATGAGCGTCCCGCTGTCAAAGAACTCCACCTTCGCGATCGTGCCATCACTGTCCAACGGATTGGCCGTGATCGGGATGTTGGCCGGCGCCGTCAAAGCCGTGTTGTTGGCCGGGCTGGTGATGGTGACGGTAGGCTGCGCATCGGTCCAGTACTTGGCGGTCAGATAGGTCTCCACGTTGGCCAGGTCCGCGCTCGACAGGGCATTGGTATAGACCAGGATTTCCTGGATTTCCCCGCGGAAATGCGTCCAAACGGCGGACAAGTAACCACGCCCGATGTTACCGCCCGTTTCATTGATGGCGGCGGTAGTCGTTTGCTTTCCGGTCACCGTCCGCGCCAACACCCCATTAGTATAGAGCATCTCGCTCGCCCCTTCCTTGACCACAACTGTCCTCGAATAATTCCTTTGAATGGACTCGGGTCGCGTATGGGCGGGTCCGGGATAGTTTGGACTGCCGTTCTGAGAGACTCCAGTGCCAATTCGCCAAGTCGCTGAATTCTGGAACACGCCGATGGACAGGCCGCCCCAGCCCGGCGATGGCGGCTCGGTCCAGTACATCACCGCCGAACCCTCCCCGGCATCACCGGTGTTTTGCGGGGTGGTGTTATTCGCCACGACGACCATTGTCAGCCCGGTTAAGCCGGCCATGGGCATCGAGAAGCTCATGAAGTTGGTGACGCCGTCAAAGCTCACGGCTGGCTTGCCATTGCCGGCGGTCACCAGCTCGGCCCGAGAGATGGCGAGGGGTTGGACGGCGTTGCGCTCGAACCCGGATTGGTCTGCCCACGCAGAGACTTTTCCCGCAACGGTCGTGACACCCGCATCGCCCTTGAACCAAAGGCCCAGACCGCTGAAGGGCGGCCCTTCCTGCGGCGTGGCATAATTCACCCGCACGATCACTCGGCTGGACATCGCCCACGCCCCCTGGTCATCCGTCGCCTTGACCGTCAGG
>CAZVFC010000023.1:0-132652 GCA_964625855.1 uncultured Verrucomicrobiota bacterium
CTGGGTGAGCCAGGTTTTTGAGACCAACCAGAGGGTACCCCGGGCTTCGCGGAACTAACGCCGGAGAGCCGCATCGAAACTGGGGCGTGAACGCATAGAGGGTGCACGCCATATTAAATGCACATACCCCCAAGCAGTAAATGCCGATGCGTTCAGACACGGCTGCCCCCCGAGAACAGTGACCCATTGCCTGGTCTGCCCTATTTGGCTTGAAGGGCGATGTTGATCTCGCTAGTTTCACCGAGGGTTTCCCGGAGCGGAAACTGTTTATGCAAGCCGCTGAGCAACCAAGCAAACCTGCCGCGACCCCGGCGGGCGCGCAGCCTCCTGCAGGGGCTGTCTCGCCGCAACGGGTGATCGCCGAGTTGGAACGGCACATTCTGGTGGATGGCTTCAAACTGGTGTTCGACCTGGCGCGAAGCCGGGGCTCACGATTCGTTGACGTCGCGACGGGGCGAGAGCTGATTGACTTGTACAGCTTCTACGCTTCGCAGCCGATCGGCTTCAACCATCCTTATTTTGAACGGCCAGAGGTAAAGGCTGACCTGCTGGCGGCGTCCCGGATCAAGGTGGCGAACGCCGATGTCTATACCGTGCAATACGCCACGTTCATCCAGACTTTCGCGCGGGTTGCGGGCCTGCCGCCACTGGACCGATACTTCTTCATCGAAGGCGGCGCTTTGGCGGTGGAAAATGCGCTGAAGGCCGCAATGGATTGGAAGGTGCGGAAGAACCTCGCGGCGGGTCGTGGCGAGCGCGGTACTGAGATCATCCATTTCGAGCGGGCTTTCCACGGGCGAAGCGGTTACACGATGAGCCTGACCAACACTGACCCGCGCAAGATCGCTTACTTCGCCAAGTTCCCGTGGCCGCGCGTGACTTCACCCAGCTTGGACTTCTCACTGCCTCCCGGCCCGCGCGAGACCGCAGCCGCCGAGAAGGAAGAACGAGCGCTTAAGCAGATCGGTGATGTGCTGGCGCAGAAGGCAGCGGATATCGCGGCCATTATTATCGAGCCGATCCAGGGCGAGGGCGGGGACAGCCATTTCCGAGGCGAGTTTCTGCAGGCCCTGCGGCGGATTTGCGACGAGCAGGACGTGCTGCTGATCTTTGACGAAATCCAGAGCGGCCTCGGCATCACCGGCAAGATGTGGTGTTGTCAACATTTCGGCGTTCTGCCTGACCTGCTCGCCTTCGGCAAGAAGGTCCAGGTCTGTGGCGTGATGGCGGGGCCGCGGCTGGATGAAGTCCGCGACAACTGCTTCCGCCTTCCCAGCCGCATCAGCTCGACGTGGGGCGGCAACCTCACCGACTACGTGCGCTCGACGCATTACCTGCGGATCATCGAGGAGGAGCGGCTGGTGGACAACGCGCGGGTCCAGGGCGAAAGGTTCCTGGCCGGCTTGCAGGCGCTGGCGCGCAAGTACGCGGTCATCTCCGCGGTGCGCGGGCGAGGGTTGATGCTGGCGTTTGATCTGCCTGACGCGGTAGTGCGCGACGCTTTCTGGAAGGGCGCTTACGAACTTGGCCTGCTGGTCATCCGTTGCGGTGAGCGCTCGATCCGCCTGCGGCCGGTACTGGACGTAAAGGACGACGTTATCGAGCAGGCCTTGCGCATCATGGACCAGCAATGCCGCCAGCTTTAGCCGTGACACTTCAGTACCACCGCGAATAGACGCACCTGAACGCGAATGAAACCTGACCTTCATTGTAGAGCTCAAGGCAAGAGAAACTCAACCGCCTCTGGTTCCTCCACGGCAACTCTGCTCCGGAAGCTGGGCCTCGAGCCTGAGAACGCCGGGGTGTTTTGCGGTGAATGGCTTGGCGGCGGCAGACTGGTCAAAAGCATCTCGCCTGTGGATGGTCGGCTGCTCGCCAGCGTGCGAACCGCCACGCCGCAGGATTACGAACGCGTCGCCCGGCGCGCGCAGCAAGCCTTCCATCAATGGCAGCTCCTTCCAGCCCCCAAGCGCGGCGAGATCGTGCGCCAACTCGGCAACGCCTTGCGCGAGGCAAAACGTGATCTGGGCCGGCTCGTAACCCTGGAGGTCGGCAAGATCCTCGCCGAGGGCGAGGGCGAGGTGCAGGAGATGATTGACATATGCGACTTTGCCGTCGGGCTGTCTCGTCAGCTCCACGGCCTGACGATAGCCTCGGAGCGCCCACAGCATCGCATGATGGAGCAGTGGCATCCGCTGGGGGTCGTCGGTATTGTTACGGCCTTCAACTTCCCCGTAGCCGTCTGGTCCTGGAACAGCGCGCTGGCGGCGGTTTGCGGCGATGCCACCGTGTGGAAGCCTTCGAGTCAGACGCCGCTCACCGCCATCGCCACCATCCGGATTGCCGAGCGCGTTTGTCGCGCCAACCAGGTTGACCCGGCCCTGTTCAGCCTGGTGGTCGGCGACGGTGCGACAATTGGCGAGCGCCTCATTCGTGATCCGCGCTTGGCGCTGATCTCCGCCACCGGTTCGACTCGGATGGGCCGGCACGTGGCCGAGGTGGTCGCCCGTCGGCTGGGCCGTTCTCTGCTTGAACTGGGCGGCAACAACGCGATTATCGTCGCCCCCAGTGCCGACCTGGATCTGGCTATGCGCGCGATCCTCTTTGGTGCGGTCGGCACCGCCGGCCAGCGCTGCACCACCACCCGCCGGATCATCGTGCATGAGTGCTTGTGGGAGACCCTGACTCGGCGGCTGACGGACGCTTACCGGCAGGTGCACATCGGCAGTCCGCTCGAATCGGGCACGCTTATGGGACCACTGGTGAATAAGCGGGCTGTGGAGGACATGCAGGCGGCGTTGGATCAGGTGCGCAAGGAAAAAGGCCGAATCCTCTATGGGGGCGAGCCCTTGCGCGGGTCGCAGTATCCCGGCGGTTGCTACGTCCGTCCCTGCCTTGTGGCCGCACGCCATGATATGAGGATAGTGCACGAGGAGACCTTCGCCCCGATTCTCTACGTGATCCGGTATCGCACGTTGGACGAGGCAATCGCCTGCCACAACGAAGTGCCCCAGGGCCTGAGCTCCGCCATCTTCACCAATGACTTGCGGGAGGCTGAGCGGTTCCTGTCCGCTGGCGGGAGCGACTGCGGCATTGCCAACGTGAACATAGGCACGAGCGGAGCCGAAATCGGCGGCGCCTTTGGCGGTGAAAAGGAAACCGGCGGCGGGCGCGAGAGCGGCAGCGACGCGTGGAAGTACTACATGCGTCGCCAGACAGCCACGGTTAATTATTCAAAGGACCTTCCCCTGGCGCAGGGGATCGTTTTTGGTTGAGCGGAACGACCGCGCCCAATCGAGGGCTCGCCAAGGGTTAGGCTGTCTGTTAGCTTCTCTGATTGTTATATGGCCCTGTGGATTATACGAATCTTGTTCTTGTGTCTGTGCACGGCTGGGGGGTTGGCGGTGAGCCAGGTGCGGCCCGAATGGCTTGCCCGCCCCTGGCTGGGGATGCTCATCGGCTTCGGTTTCGGCTGGCTCATGATCGCCATTGACGAGATGTTAAAGGGCTTTTCGCTCCGTGCCTTCTCGGCCACCACCTTCGGGCTGCTTTTGGGAACGGTTGTGGCTCTGTTGATTGATAATTCCCGTCTCTTTGGTGATCCGGATGACCCGTCACCCCATCGCCAGCTTGTCCGGATGGCGCTCTTTGTCGGCTTTGGCTATATCGGCATGGTGCTGGCCATGCGCAGCAACAAGGAGGATTTCTCCCTGATCATCCCCTATATTCGGTTTGCGCCGCAGAACAAGCCGGACAACCTGCTCCTGCTCGATACCAGCGTCATCGTTGATGGCCGCATCGCCGACCTGATCGAGGCGAAGTTTCTAGAGGGCATGATTGTGGTGCCTCGGTTCGTCCTGAAGGAGCTGCAGCAAATCGCCGACTCCAGCGATGCCGTCAAACGAGCCCGCGGCCGGCGCGGGCTGGAGGTGCTCAACCGGATCCAGCGCAACACGCGGAACGAGGTGAAAATCCATGACGGCGATTTCCCGGACGAGAAGGAAGTGGATGCCAAGCTGGTCCGCTTGGCGCGCAACCTGGGCGCGAAACTCTTCACCAACGATTACAACCTGGGCAAAGTGGCGGAGCTTCAGAACGTCAACTATGTAAATCTCCACGACCTGGCCAAGTCTTTGCGGGTCGTCCTGCTGCCGGGAGAGATGCTCACCTTGCGCCTGGTGCGCGAGGGCAAGGATAAGGGCCAGGGCGTGGGCTACCTGCCCGACGGGACGATGGTGGTGGTCAACAACGGGCAGGGGGCGTTGGGACAGCAGGTCGAGGTGCAGGTGCAGAGCCTGCTGCAAACCGGGGCGGGAGTCATTGTTTTTGCCGACTTGAAGCAACCCATGGTGGCGTGAGCCCTGCCCGCGTGCGAGGAACGTGCTTCGTTTGACGAGGAATCATTGAACGCCAGGTCCTCCCCGCGGTCTATTGCGATACAGGGTTCGTAAGTGGTTTTCATAGGTACAGCGCAGCCTGCGGTTCAGGCTGCGCTTTCTTTTAGCCGATTGCTGGCGTCGAGACGTTTGGGCCTTGGCTTGTAAATGTCCCTGGATTAAGCTTAGGTCATGGAAATCGTCACGGTCTTCCGCGCGTTCAATCCCGCGGATGCGCAATTGGTCCGGTCTCGGCTCGAAGCGGCGGGCTTTCACGCCGCGGTGATGCATGAGCTATCTTCCCTGAGCCTGGACGGCTACGCGATGGCAGCCGGCGGCATCCTGGTCCAGGTGCCCGAAGCCGAAGCCGCCGATGCCAAGGAGTTCCTCGACTCCTCTACTCCCTCTGATGACCCCCCAGCAGCTTAAACTACTCCCCCGGCTCAAACGCATTCTGCCAGCGGACGAAGTCAGCTTCGCGGCCTCCGTCCTGAAGGAGCATGCCGGCGACAAATGGTTCGCCGCCCGCCAACCGGATGTTGTCGTCCTTCCCCGCAGCACCAGGTCGGTCTCGGCGGTGTTGCGCTTCGCCAACCGGCATCGCATCCCGGTCACTCCGCGCGGCGCCGGCCACGGGTATGTGGGCGCCTGCGTGCCCGTGCACGGGGGCATTGTGCTCTCGCTCGCGCGCCTGCGCCGGATCAAGGAAATCAACGCCGCCGACTTTGTGGCGGTTGTCCAGCCCGGGACGAACACCAAGAAGCTGCAGCAGGCGGTCGAGAAGCGCGGGCTGTTCTACCCGCCCGATCCCGCCAGCCGCGCGGATAACACTATCGGCGGCAACATCATCACCAACGCCGGCGGGCCTCGCTGCCTCAAATACGGCGTCACCCGTGATTACGTGCTCGGCCTCGAGGTCGTCCTCGCTGACGGCACCGTTCTGCGTCTCGGCGGGCGCACGCACAAGAACAAGACCGGCTTCGAGTTGCACCGGCTATTTGTCGGTTCCGAGGGACTGCTCGGCGTCATCACCGCGGCCACCTTGAAGCTGCTGCCGCTGCCGCCGTATCGCGCGTGCCTCGCCGTCGGGTTCGGCTCCATGCGCGCCGCCGTGCGCTCGCTGCACGCGATCCTCGCCGCCGGGTTTCTGCCCGCCGCGCTTGAACTCGCCGACTCCTTCACGCTCGCCGCCGCGTTCAAGCGCACCGGCAGTGAGCGCCTGCGCGGCTGCCGCGCCCACTTGATTGTCGAACTGGATGGCCAGCAAGCGTCCGTGCGTGGCGAAATCCGCCAGCTCCAGGCCCTCCTCGCTCCCCAGAAACCCCTCTTCGTCGAGGTTGGCCTCGGCGCGGACCAATGCGAAGCCGTCTGGCAAATCCGCCGCGAGTTCTCCTACGCCCTGCGCGACACGGGCCTCACCAAGCTCAACGAAGACATTGTCGTCCCCCGCGGCCGTCTCGAAGACCTGTTCGACTTCGCGGCCCGCCTCCAGCGCAAACACGGCCTCTCCGTTGCCTGTTTCGGCCACGCCGGCGACGGCAACATCCACACCAACATCATGGTGGACTTCAACCAACCGGGCGCCAAACGCCGCAGCCAGGCCGCCCTCGACGAACTGTTCAAGCAGGTCCTGGCCTGGGGCGGCTCGATCACGGGTGAACACGGCATCGGCCTCGCCAAGCAGCGCTGGTGGCCCCTGGCCGTCTCGAAGGAGGTCCGCGCCCTCCACCGCACCGTCAAGCGGTCCCTTGACCCGAAGGGCATCCTCAACCCCGGCAAGTTCGTCTAAGCCGCGATCGTTCGGCGCCGCAGCAGCGCTGTGCGACCTGCTGTGGCCCGCCTGCGGCGGTGGCGCCGTGGCCGATTCGGCACGGATGGCGCGCGAACTGTTCCTCTTGGCGCGAGGGGACTTACCCTCGGCTTTCGCGCAGTCACGCAATGGCCGCCGGCTCCTGGCATGTGCCGAGTTGTGTGCCGACGTGGCCTGCTGCGCTCAGACTGACACACTCGCGCTCGTCGCTCAATTGGGTAAGGACGGTCGGGTGAGAAAACAGCCGTCAGAAGTCTCGCCTGGAGGAATAACCAAGTAAGTTATCGCGCCTCGGTTGACCGGCTGCCCTCCGCGATGAGTCGCTTGTTCCCCGTGCGGTTGTCCGGGCCGCGGCGCACTTTTGCGCCATCTTATGCATTCTCGTAGCCGAAAGCGTCTATGGAGGGCTGGAGGATCTCGAGGCAAGGTTCGAGATACTTGCGGTAGTTCTTCCAGCGGCCAATGGCAGAAGTGTAGAGCGGCTGGCTGACGGCTTCGTAGGTGGGCGAACTGACGGCTTTCGTCTTCAGGCGATCACGGTAGCCGAGCACTTGCGGGTTCCAGGGCAGTTGGAGCAGGGCCAGCGCGCGACGCGCCTCGCGTTCGAGGTGCAGAACGCAATCCTCGTAACGCACCTCCAGCCAGGGGCTGCAAATGGTTTCACGGAACTTCCGCCAGATGCCCATGTCGTGGGCGTAGCGCTGCGCGGCCCGCTCCAGAGTAAGAAAGCAGACGCTATTGGTGTTGAGCGGCAGGTACTGCATGAAGCAACTGAGGACGACATCACGAGGGTCCCGCAGCGCGATCAGCAGCTTCGTTTCTGGAAACAGCCGCACCATGCCCGGCAGGAGCAGGGTCATCGTCGGGTTCTTGTCCAGATGCACGCGGTCGCCGATGGGCTCGTTCAGCGCGGCTTCCATGTAAGCGAGATAGCGCTCGCGTTGGGCCGCCAAACGTTCCGGCGGAGCACTGTCCAGCGCCTCAGCCGTTGGCAGGGGCGTCTTGTCGGTGCGCCAGATGGCGGGGAAGATGTCGCGGGCAAAGGCCTCGCGTTCGTCCGAACTAACCAGGCCGGGATGACTGTCGAGCACCTGCTCCAAAAGCGTCGTGCCGGAGCGGGGAAAGCTGGCCAGCACCACCGTCTTCTTGAGCGGAAAGGCATTCCCCGCATCCACCCAACGCTGCCAGTGCGCGGGGGTCAAGGATTGTGCCAGGTTGGAAAGGTGGCGCTGCAACGCTTCAGACTCCTTGAGCAGCGCAGCTTCATTCGGTATCAAAAGTCCCTTGCACTCCAGCATCGCGGCCATGGCTCCATCATAGTCGCCTTCGCGGTCGCGCTGTTGGGCGATCTCGGCCCAGGCTTGGGCGCGGACCAGGGGAAGCGCCTCCTCGCTCTGCGCCAGCTTGCGGAAGAGGGCTTCGGCGCCCGCCGTGTCTTTCAGCCGGCGGAGCAGCCGGGCCTTGAATAACTCCGCTTCCAGGTAATCGGGTTCGGCACGCAGGCAGTCTTCGATGAGTGAACGCGCTTCCTCCAGGCGATGGCGGCGCTCGTAGAGGACGGCCAATTCCAGTTGAGCGTCGGGGATTCCCTTGGTCATCGCCACCACCCGCTGGAAGCATTGGATGGCCTTGTCCGGGCGGAAGATCATGCGGAAGCTCTGGCCCGCCAGGTGCATGAGTTGCGGGTTGTGCGCGCCTAGTTTCACGAGCCGATCCAGCATGGCCTCGGCCTTGGGGATTTCAAAGCGCGCGCCCAGGGCGCGGCTGGCATCCACCAGCGCGACCAGGTTCTGCGGATATTTCTGCACGGCCTTTTGGAACAAGGCCAGGGCTTCGTCGAAGCGGTTGAGTTGCCACAGCGCGCGGGCCTGCTGGAGTTCTGCAACATCAACCCCCAGGCCGGGAATGACGCTGGGGGTCCGCTGCGCCGGGGGATTCAACGCCGCGTGGCGAAACTGCTTGTTCCCGTGCTCGGCCATGTTCGTTCAGGCACTTGGACCGGATGGGTGGGATTGAAACAAAGCAAGGCCCCCAAGGCAACCAAAAGGTTCCCCGGAGTCATTTCTGCAAAAACTTCACCGCGGCTTCGGTGCGGTTGTGGGCACCGAGCTTCTCGAAGACGTTCCTGACGTGCTCGTGAACCGTATGGATGCTGATGCCGAGTTGATCCGCAATATCCTTATCCGGAAGACCCTTGCTAAGCAGGCTCAACACCTCGTGTTCGCGCTGGGTCATTTGCGCCAGGGGGCGAGCGCCGCCGCCAATCGGCAGGGAAGCGAAACTGTCCTTGAAATGTTGCCACAGAGCGGGCGCCATTTCCTCTCCGAGCCGGCGTCCCTGTTTCAACCACTCTGCAACCGGTTCGAGGAACTGTGTGGCCGGCGTGCGTCTCAACAGGTAGGTGCCGGCTCCACCCGGCGTTGCTCGGAACAGCTCCTCGCTGTCCACGTAGACCGAGTAGAGCACGCCAGGTATCTGGGAAGCGGCGGCCTTCAGCTCCGCCAGGCAAGCCCTGCCGGTTCTGTCGGCGAGATTGTGGCTGATCAGGGCTAGGTGAACCTGTCGCCGCGCCAATTCCCTAACCGCCTCAATCGCATCGGCGAAGGTCGCCACGCATCGGAATCCGTCTGTATGGTTAATGCACCATTCCAGCGCCCGCCGCAAACCGGCATCGGATTCGGCGACGGAAACCTCAAAAGCGTTACCTGCACCCAGGCAGGTCTCGGCCAAGCTGGGTCGAGGAATTGTAACCAGGGTATGGACGGTCGTGTAGGTCCACGCCAGGGGAGCATCGAGCCACCGGAACCCGACTGTAAGCTCGCGCGAAAACCGGTTGTTGGCCACCTCCCATCCCTGGCCGGCGATAGTCCGGAAGATGCGCAGCGCCCGAGTTGCCGCCAGCGTCGGATCTTCCGTGCCCAGCGGGAAATAATGGCCGGTTCCTCCATGGTCTATTCGGACCGAAAGCTCCCGGCTCCCGGCTGGCCGAATGGGCATGCTGTATTCCCTCTGGATCAGCCTTTGCCCCCAGTAGTCGGCATCATTCTTGTCGGCGGCCGCGACGGCCGGTTCACCCGGCCATAGACGGGCTGGTTGGAGCTTCAGCCCGGATGGAGAAACCACGCCTTGGCTTTCCGGCGTCACCAATGCCCGATAGAGCTGGCTGGCCTCGGCGGCTGCTTGGCTGGGAAGGCTCGAGCGCAAAGGGAAAGTCTTCCGTTTTCCCCGGTGCTGGATCTTGACCGACCAGTGGCGGACTTCAAAGTGCTTGCCCCGGTAGGTGTAACGCTGTTTGAATAGCCGCCGTTGCCAGTACTTCGGGTCTTGCTTGGAGTCAGGCGGCCTCGTCGCTCTTGGACGTTTCTTAGACACAAATGACTTCTACAGCATCTGGCATTCGGCGGCAAGGAGTCAGACCCTCTGGCGGCAGCCCATGGCGTCGTCCACTGGTGCAGCCGCTTGAGCACCCCTAGAAAATGGGATTGTGCGCAGACCGCGACCGTGAGAAGATGAAGTAGCTGATTAGAGCCGCACCGCGCGCATGAATTGGGAAAGTGCCAAAACGTTGGATGCCTGCCAAGCCGTGAAGAACCGTGCTTCCATAGGCTTTACGTTGATTGAGCTGCTGGTGGTGATCGCGATCATTGCCATCCTGGCCGCCATGTTGCTCCCGGCGCTGGCCAAGGCTCAGGAGAAGGGAAAGCGCATCGCCTGTTTGAATAACGAGAAGCAACTCATGTTGGCCAGCCTGATGTATTCGGACGAGGACGCCAAAGGACGCTTCGCCAACACTGTCAGCGACTGGGACGATGACGCCTCGTGGGTGTACGACAGCGGTTACGTTCGCAACCTCAAGAGCTTTACTTGTCCCTCGACGCAGAACTTTATTCGCACCAACTTGCAAAGAAACCTGACGACCGGGCAGATAACGTTGGCCGACCTGACTCACACCGCGAAGTCCAAGTTGCTCGAAAATGGCACAAGCTACGAGATTTTCTCGTGGTGGGGCTACAGTGGGAACGGTCCGAACGAACCGTATCCCAGCATGATAAAGACGCGGAGCAACGTCCAAACCTGGACTTACCACTGGCCGTCCAGTTATTCCTATTGCAAGGGCCTCAAGGGCATGGTGGGTGGGCCGGATAAGGCGTGTATGTTCCTCGACTCGGATAATGCCTGGGCCGGGACGCGGTCAAACATCCCCGATCCGGTTGACAATCACGGAGCCGAGGGCGGGAATGTTTCCTTTTGCGACGGGCACGCCGCATTCATCTCCGCGCGCCCGGACTGGAAATACATTCAAATGATCTATCTGGCCACCGATGCAGACCCTTAATCCAGCGCAGACGGGTGCGGCGAGCGGGCGGTCCGGTCCAGGCGGGCAGAGACGCGGTTGGATGGGTGTGGTGTTGTGGCTGGCGGCGCTGGCCCTGGTGGCCGCGGGGTGCAAGAAAGACGTGGCCGCGGACGCGATGGACTCGGATGCCAACGGTTATTTGTGTACGAAGTGCGGCGTGAAGTTATACACCGACCGGAAGGTGTTTATCGGACCGCAGTGCCCCAAATGCCAGCAGGAGACACTGAAGGATGTGGTCGGCTACGAATGTCCCAAAGACCATCACCTGACGATTCGACCCAGTGGAGGCCCCAGCCAGGCGCCGCCATGCGAGCAATGCCAGGGATCACTGACCAACACCATGCGCTTACCGCGCGAGAAAGATTTGAAGGCGTGGGGCGCGACGAAAGCCTCGTCGTGACCCGTGCGAGGAGGAGAGAGAGCGATCATCAAACCAGTTTAAGCAAACCAAAACTCCCCAATATATGAAGAACAAAAAGTACCGATTCGGTTTGTCTATTCTCGCCGGCGGCTTATCCTTTGTCGGCGCGGCCAATGCCACGGACATCGTCATTGATGGCAGCTTTGAAACCTCCACCAATAATCTAAGCGGGGTCATTGGTCACGCCGGCAACGACGCTGCAGGGATTGATGGGGGGTGGACCTCATTCTCCACCTACACTTATTCCGCGAATTACACCCTGCCTGGGCCTGCCGGTTGCGGCCAGGTCTACCTTCGCCCTTATACCGACACTGGCGGGACCCAAATACCTACCCAGGTCAACAGCCTCACCCGGGCTATCACGGCGTCGCAGATTGACGCGGGTAATGGCGTGTATGTGCTCTCGGCCTGGTTCAGCACTTACAAAACCCAAAATGACTACAGCGATCTCACGCTGCAGTTCCTGGACGCGTCTCAATCGCCGATCGGTTCCCCCGTCAGCATTGGCGGCGCGGCCTTTGTCGCGGCACTTCCCAACGGTGCCCAACAACTACGCGACTGGGGCAACGACAGCAGGACCAATGTGGTTCCCTCCGGGGCGCGCTACGCCAGCATTAGCATCGTGAGCACTGCTTTGTCGGGTTATGCCGATGGCTATGTGGATCTCGTCTCGCTGAATGTGAGCGCCGGGTCTGTTCCGGTACAGCTCACGGGTGCTGATCCGGTGAACAATGCAACGGGGGTGAGCCCTGCCCCAGCGCTAAGCGTGACGCTGGAAGATGGGACAGCGGTGTTGAATACCAATTCCATACTCTTCCGGTACGATGGTTCCCCCGTGTCGCCGGTTATTCAAAAATCGGGCACCATCACCACCGTGCGGTACACGCCACCTCTGCTATTGGCGCCGCTGTCAACCCATACTTACCAGGTCGCATTCAATAATGCCGGCGGGGGGACAGCCAACACAACGAACCAATATACGTTCACGGTCGCACCCTACATGAACGTGAATCTAGGCCCGCCGATCTACCTTGAGACTTTCGACGGGGTGGCTGAAGGAGCTTTACCGGCCGGCTGGTCTGTACAGAACCACACAGACTTGGGTAGTGTCCCAGGCTACGACCTGAACGACTTCCGTTCCGATGCCTTCCTGGATTGGACGGTGATCAGCCGCAGCACCTTGTCCAACTGGTGGGGAGTAACGGACGGCGAATGGTACTGGGGCGTCACCAACGTGGCACCGAACCAATGTATCAATGGCACGTTGCTTAACGACCTGGTCTCGACCAACTTCATCATCGCTGTATCGGCCCGGGACGCGAACACGAAGCAGATCGACTATCTCTACACGGGCGACTACAACCTGAGCGGCAGATACAATGTCTATTTATCCTTCCACGAGATGTACGTGCAGTACGCGAACAACATCGCCTCGGTCGAATATTCAATTGACGGCGGCGCTACCTGGCTGCCCGCGTTGTATATGCTCGAGCCGTTCCGTATTTTCCGTAACGACGCGGGCAATATTGACGCCTTTACCACCTTCGATTGGAGGTACTGGTGGGACGTGCCGAATGTTGATACCGGCTCAACGACGTATGGCTACTTCGGGCAGTATATTGGCGTGGACTCCACCCGCTGGTCAACGCTGGCGCCGTTCATCAGCCCTCGCGTCCAGAATGACCAGTATGGATCGAAACGCGTCGAGGTCATCCGCCTGACCGAAGCCGACAACCAACCGGCGGTGCGTTTCCGGATGGCCTTCGCCGGCGTGTATGACTGGTATTTCGCCATAGATGATTTCGGCCTCTACAGCGTCAGCAACGTCAGCCCGCCCCTGGTGACCAGCGGCCCGACGCCAACCCCGCAAACGCTCACGGCCGGCAATACGGCATACCTCACCCTGGCCGAACCCGTCAGCGTGTTCCCGTTCACTTACCAGTGGCAGCACAACGGGACCGATATGCCGGGCAAGACCGGCCAGGCGCTCCGTGTGCCAACTACCGGTGCGTCCGAGGCCGGCAGCTACGATGTCGTGGTGACCAATCCGGGGGGATCGGTGACCAGTTCGGTCGCCGTGCTCACGGTTCTCGACCAGCGCCCAATAAAGGTTACCGGCCAATGGGATTTCCTGTTGGGCAACCTGACCGCAAGCTACGGCACCGACATGCAGTACTTCGATTCTACCGTGCAGGGGGACACGACGTTCGGCACCACCACCAGCTTCGGCCTGCCGGATATCGGCGGCACACCAACAACGGTGATGCATTTTA
Source organism: uncultured Verrucomicrobiota bacterium (assembly GCA_964625855.1). Classification (GTDB taxonomy): domain Bacteria; phylum Verrucomicrobiota; class Verrucomicrobiia; order Limisphaerales; family UBA8199; genus JAPLUA01. The sequence continues at coordinate 13,238 of CAZVFC010000023.1, forward strand.
CGCCGAGCACGGGCATCGGACCCTGGGGCGGCTACAAAATGTACCACGGGGCGGCGCCCAACGGGGGCGGTGCCTACGTGAACCAGTACACGCTGATCTATGACATTTATTATCCGAGCGCTTCGGATGGCAAGTGGCGCTCCATGTGGCAGACGGCCACAGCCAACGGCAACGACGGTGACTTGTATGTCGGCAACTGGAACGGCCTTGGCATCAGCAGCGTCTATGACGGTTGGGTCTCGCCCGCCGCGTGGCACCGCATCGCCTTCGCGATTGATCTGTCCGGACCCGGTGAAGCACCGGTGCTGACCAAGTTCCTTGACGGGGTCAAACAGCCGCACAACGTTGACGGAACCACACTCGTCAACCAGGTTTTGGGGGAGGGAACCGATGGACGGTGGTCGCTGGATCCTTATGCCCTTGTGTTCGCCGACGAAAACGGGGACGTGGCGGAAGCCTACGTCAGTAGCATCCAGTTCAGTGATGGCCGGCGTCCCGACGCCTACATCCAGGCTCTGGGTGGCCCGAATGCGCTTAAGATTCCCGGTGTTCTCAGGGCTGACTGGGTCGGGGGCCAGGTGGTCATTCGCTGGAGCGGAGGAGTGCCGCTGCAAAGCGCTGACTCGATCACGGGCACTTGGACTACCGTGCCCGGGACCGCCGGTCAATACACCTACACCCCGTCGCCTCTGGAACAGCAGAAGTTCTATCGCCCGCAGATCCCGTAAGCGGGAAGCCGGATTGGCTCGGGTGTTTGAACTCCGCCGAACCAAGTTTCGCTAAGGTCCGGTCGGGCGTACGGATCAGTCGGAGCATACAGGGCTTTGGCCAAGGCGCAGGGGTTGGCCAAAGCCTGTTCTTCTTTGGTTATGAGAATCCTATGCAGGTCAATGGCCTCCGGGGCCGGGGGAATCTGTGGTCTCTGGCGGTTCATGGCAACAGCAGGACCGGTGCTGGTTGCCGCCTGTGCTCTTCTCCCCAACGCGCTGGGCGCCGCGACATTGCCCGCTTATTATGCGCATGAAACCGTGCAGGATTCGCAAGGTGTCATTGCGCCGTGGTATCAGGGGTTGAACGGGCAGTTGGACGAGCGGGTCAACATCGCCGTCAACGTCTATAAGCGCTACCCGTGGGTGGATAAGCCCAAGGCCGTGATGGCCGCCCCGGACTTTATTTGCAACTCGCACTGGAGCATCAAACCCGACGGCACGATCCTCATTCCTCCGACCACCGACTGGATGTGCGGAGATTTGTGCGCCCGCGCGTGGAGCATTGTCAAGGGCTTGACCGCCTATTACCAGTATAGCGGGGACCCGATCGCGTTCATCTACATCCCGCTGGTCGTTGACTACATCCTCGACTATGGGCTGACCGACGAAAAGGCTGACTGGCCGTCGTTCCCCATTAGTACCCCGACGCGCGGCAAAGCCTACGGCAAATGCGATCCCACGGGGCGCAACCAGCTCGACCTTTGCGCCATCACTGGCATCGAAGTGCTGCGCGCTCACAAGCTGACTGGAAATCCGCGCTACCTGAAGATGGCCAAACACTGGGGCGACGTGTTCGCGGCGAAGTGCCAGTTTGCCAACCCCGAGCTGGCGCCTTGGAATCGTTACACCGACCCCTCCGTCGTGGGCTGGTCGGACGTGCTCACTGGGACGACCTCCATCATTGTTGACTTCCTGGATGACCTGGTTCGCATCGGCTACACCGGCAAAGCTGGCGCGATCGTGAAAGCGCGAGACGCCGGGCGCCGTTTTCTGAACGAGCAGATGCTGCCGGCCTGGTGGGTGAGCGACACCTGGGGCCGGACGTATTGGGATTGGGACAACCCGATGATGTGCGGGATGGTCTCGATGTGCGCGGACCACTTCATGAAATATCCCCAAGCCTATCCCAATGGGCGGAACGACGTCCGGAACATGCTCTCGCTGCTGTGGAATCGCAATGGAGCCGATCCTGCTTCGCGTGGGGACGTTTACAGCGGCGCCTGGGCTTTTCCAGAATCTTCGGTCTGCTGCGGCACGTCCCTCTCCTACAACCAATATACCGCCGGGCCGACCCTGATCCGGTACGGCGTTTTGGCCGACAGCGACTGGGCGCGGGAGATCGGACGCCGCATGATGCTCATGGCCACTTACGACAGCCTGCCCAACGGCGTGGTGAAAGACGGATTGCTCGGCGACCAGGTCGCCACCGGCGAGTGGTCGAACCTGGCCCACCCCTGGCCACTGTGCCAGGTCCTCGAGGCCATTGCCTGGCTTCCGCAGCACTTCGGCCCCAACCGGGAGAATCACATCGTCCGCTCGACTTCTGTCGTCAAGGAGGTCTTGTACGAAAAGGGCCGAATCAGCTACGCCACGCACGACGCTCCTGCGGTTGCGCAGGAGTTGTTACGGCTGGCATTTAAGCCGGACTCGGTCCGTGCAAACGGCCGGCGATTGAAAGAACGCTCCAACCTCCGTGCCAGCGGTTTCTCCGTCACCCCCCTGCCCAACGGCGACTGCATCGTCGCCATTCGGCACGATGGCCGGACGCGCATTGTGGTTGAAGGCGACGACCCGCAGCGGGTCGCCGATGATGGGGCGTTTACCTTCACTGGCGACTGGGTCGCAGTGACGAACGCCACGGCCCACGGCGGCTCTTTCCACTCCAGCGGCCAGGCTGGTGCCCTGATGACCTTCAACTTCAGCGGGAACCGCGTCGGCTTGCTCGGCACGGTAGGTCCGGATGGCGGATGGGCCGACGCCTTCATGGATGGTGTCAAGGAACCTACACTCGTCGAGTGTTGGAACCCCACCGTCCGGCACAAGCAGCCGCTCTTTGTGAAGAAGGGCCTGGCGAACGGCCCGCACGAACTGAGAATCGTGGTGCGCGACCAGAAGAATCCATTGGCTCGCGGCTCACAGGTCTGGGTTGATTCTGCCCAATACTCCGCAGCCACGGGCGAGGCGGGCTTCGGTGCCGGCGGTGGTCCCAAGGGGCCGCAGCGGCTCATCTTTGGCTACACCAGCCGCCACGACTACGTGGATTCACAGGGCAACCCCTGGCGACCAGGAACGGAATTCGTCACCCGGCTTGGGTTTGGCGCGGACCCCGTGGCTCGATGCTGGTGGACCCGGCGCCGGACCATGTACATCGGCGGAACCAGGGACGAGGAGATTTACCGCTACGGCGTGCATGCACCTGAGTTCTGGGTGAACCTTACCGCTGCGCCAGGCCAGTATCTCATCCGCCTTCATTGGGCCGACACGCCCGAGACCCCTTGGGTTGAGCGGGAAGGCAAATGGGACCCCGTTTCCCGCCCGACCACCGTTGCCATCAACGGGCAGACCGTGATCGAAAACCTGAACGTGCGCAAGGAGGTCGGGACATTCAAAGCCTACGCGCGCGAGTTTCCAAGTGTGCGTCCCCAAAATGGCATCATCGAAGTGCGGTTCAAGTCCACTCCGGGTCACGAGGCAATGATCCAAGCTTTGGAGGTGATCCCAGCAGAACCGAGCCCGTAACCCACGGTCGAACGTAACAGCAACCGACGAGATGTTTACTGCTTCTGCCGCTTTCAGCGGCAGCACGATGTATAACTCAATGCGTGGGCCGCTTATCTGTCTCCGCCCCGTTTCAACGGGTCCCAGTACCTGGAGTTGATCAATCCACGCGCGTCGCCGAAGCCAGGATCGCGCGGCGGGTTGATCTTAGCCCCTTTCCGTGCTTCCGAGTGGCCGTCAGTGAAGACGACCACGCCAGTGCTGCGATGGCGATTCTGATCTACGCCTTCGAACCCGCCAAACTGTGTGTTCAGCGGGTCCATGCAGGCCCAGGGCCAATAGCAACTGCTGCTCCAGTAGCCGTCCAGCTTGGGCATCGAGTCACCAATCAGGAAGGTGTCCGCAGGGCTGACCACGGCGGTGCGTTTGAACCAGGGGCGCACGTCGAACCGGATGCCCCCCACCGTTCGGCTGTCCCCGGTATACGGCCAGAGGCTCAAAAACCAACTGTTGATCCCGTAGCCGACCTTGTGACAATCGAACTTCCATTCCCAGGCCAGCCCGTTATCCAGTCGCTTGCCTTTGATGGCAGGGCAGCAGAACACGTTGCTCTGGTTCCGGGCGTAGCCGATGACGGCCGTGCCCCACCAGTTGGTCAGGGCTGTCGTGCCATTCTCCGGCTCGTTCTGGTTGCGGTGAGCAGGAAAGATGTCCTTGTTGTCGTCGGTATAAAACTGCACGTACAACCCAATCTGCTTTAAGCTGTTTAAGCAGAAGGTCCGCTTCGCCTTGTCCTGGGCTCTGACCAGAGCCGGCAAGAGAAGCGCGGCGAGAATCGCAATGATGGCGATGACGACTAGCAGCTCAATCAGCGTAAACCCGCAGAAGCGCCTGCCATTGGTTTGCATACATTCTGATTTTCTAGATGATACTAGCGCCCGGCCGGATCAAAATGCAAGCCGATTCCTAGCGTTGGATGGTGATCCTCGTTCGCCGGCGCCCATTCGGGCACCGACGCCATGCCCCGCTGAAAGTGCCGCATGTAATCCCCATAGCCGTCCGAGAACCAGTAACCGGTCCCTTCGTCGAGGCTGGGTTTGACCAGGCCGTTCTCGCGCGAAGAATAGGTGGCCCAGTTGAATGAACGGTAGGCTTGTTCCTTGGAATCCTGGTCGCCCGTCACTTCGTGCCACAAGGCCCGGACGGAAGCATACCGCGCCGTGTGGCTTGACACTTTGTCCATGTCATTCACTTGCTCGGAGAGCACTTCCGCACCCCATTGCCGTCCTTTCTCGGGGATTCCTCCCATTGTCACTGAGTCTGCCGCAAACAACCCTGTCACCCAATCCAGTGTCTCCTTCGCCCGGACCCGCCCTGCCGGGTCTAACTCCGGATGCTGCAAGAGGTAACGCGCGGTTTCGATCGGAGAATACTGGTTCAGGTTGGTGCGATAGTCGGGATAAATCAGCACTCCTCAAGATACTGGGTCCAGACATGATTGCGGACGGGGTAGGTCATCAGCCACTTCCAGGCAAGCGCGCGCAGCCAGGCGAAGAAGTTTAAGGTCGCGCGTTACTATCCGCACATTGACCAGATGCTCGCGGGCGAACCGTTCGACTTCCTCATTGACCTCACCGACATACAGGAGCACGAGCACTTGAACCGGCAGGCGCTCAAGGCCGACAAACATGTCTGGAGCGAAAAGCCCATCGCCAACTCGCTGGCCGCCGGACAGGAATTGCTGCGATTCGCCAGGGAGAACAAACGGCGGCTCTGGGGAGCGCCGATCACGGTGCAAAGTCCGCAGTTCGCGTTCATGGCGCGCACGCTCGCCCAAAGTGCCCTGGGACGCGTCGCCGCAGGAAACCGGTAAGCGCATCACACTCAAGTCCACGTTTAGATGGCCGATTCCCATGTGATAGATTATAACCGGCGCATGAGAACTGCCCTGACAAATAGCCTCAGAATCCACGCCCTCGCCACCTACGATACGATGAGCCGGCGGGCGGCCGACTTCATCTGCGGCGAATTGGAGCGGCGGCCGAATTTGCTGTTATGCGTCTCCACCGGCGGGCCGCCCACGGGCGCCTACGACTCGCTCGCCGATGACCTCAGTCCAAGACCTTAGCCCAAAATGAAAACACAGCAAACCATCAATCCGCAGCCAGCCGGGGCCATCTCCCGACGCGACTTCCTTGCCACCGCCACTGCAGTAACCACTTTCATGGCCCTGCCGCGGCACGTGGTGGGCGGAGCCGGTCAGGCCGCGCCCAACAGCAAGCTCAACATCGCGGGCATCGGCATCGGCGGCCAGGGCGCCTCGGACCTCGAAGAGGTCAGCAGCCAGAACATCGTGGCCCTGTGCGACGTGGACTGGGATTACGCCGCCAAGACCTTCAAGCGATTTCCTGCCGCGAAGCGGTATAAGGATTTTCGCCAGATGCTCGATGAGGAGAAGAGCGTAGATGCTATGGTCATAGCCATCCCTGATCACACACACGCGATCGTCTCCATCACGGCGATGAAGCTGGGCAAGCATGTCTATTGCGAGAAGCCATTGACCCGCACGGTCTATGAAGCAAGAGAGGTTGCGAAGGCGGCGCAGGCCGCCAAAGTTGCCACCCAGATGGGGAATCAGGGCATGGCGTTCGAAGGCAACCGGCTCATCAACGAATGGCTAGCCGATGGCGCCATCGGGTCCGTGCGAGAGGTCCATGTGTGGTCCGACCGCCCGACGCACCGGGGCAAAATGCCGCTTTGGTGGGCACAGGGCATCGAACGGCCTAAGGACACTCCGCCGACACCCGCCACGCTGGATTGGGATTTGTGGCTGGGCCCGGCCCCCTGGCGGCCCTATCACCCGGCCTACGCCCCGTTCCGCTGGCGCGGTTGGTGGGACTTCGGCTCAGGCGGGCTGGGGGACATGGGTATTCACAACCTGGCCCCGGTATTCTCAGCGCTGAAACTGGGCGCACCGGAGACAGTTCAGGCTAGTTCAACCCCCGTCTTCCCTGAGAGTGTTCCGTTGGCGGCGGTGGTTCACTACCAGTTCCCGGCACGAGGCGGCCTGCCGCCAGTCACACTGCACTGGTACGACGGCGGGCTGTTGCCCGAGCGCCCGCCCGAGCTGGAGGAAAATCGCGAGCTGGACCCCGAGGACGGCATCATCTTCGTGGGGGACAAAGGCAAGATGCTCGTCACAGGTTGGGGTGGCGAACACCCGCGTTTGCTCCCGGAAGCCAGGGACAAGGAATACAAACGCCCGCCCAAGACCTTGCCGCGCTCGACCGGCCATCACCGGGAGTGGATTGAGGCCTGCAAGACCGGTTCCGCCACCCGGTCGAGCTTCGACTTCGCCGGTCCTCTAACGGAAGCCGTCCTGCTGGGCAGCGTTTGCATTCGCAACGGCGGTGCAAAACTAAGCTGGGACAGCGAGAATCTAAAGATCACGAACGACCCGGACGCCGACAAGCTTCTCCATTACGAATACCGAAAAGGGTGGAGTTTGTGAGAGAGTGGAAGGGGCAGGTTGATCGGAGCCGATCGGCGGCAGTTCGACCACGGCACCCGGCTCTTGCGGTGAGCTATGGCCCCTCGCGGGGGTCCCTTGGGAAGCAACTGTGGCCCCTATTCGCCCGGTGCCAGAGAAGTGTCTGTACCGTCCAACCCATCATGCCAAATCAGCGGCGCCAGCGACAGCCCCCCGCGTTCCCAGCCGGCATGGCTGATGTACCACTTCCCGTCCACATCGCGCACCACCTCCGATGCATGCGCGTAAATTGTCCCCACCTGATTCTCTGGTTCCCAGTGGAACGGGTCCCTGCTCAGATACACGTTGATCGTTCCGCCGTCGCACGCGAACAGATAGAACGATTCCCCTCGCCGCACCACAAACGGGGACTCTGTCGGACCGCCGAACGTGCCCTTCTTCGGATGCGTGAAGGCCACCTTGCGGTTACCCCAATGCGTCAGGTCCTTGCTCGTGACACAGGCTACTATGTGGTTCCCCCCTTCCGGTGGCGAGGTCGCCGTGTAGTACAGAATCCACTCCGTCCCCGAGCGCAGCACATTGGGATCCCGGCCGTCGAAGCCGTCCGTCAGCAGCGGGTTGGCGGGACTGCGTTCCCAATGCCAAAGGTCTTTGGAGGTCAGCAAATGGATGCGGTATTGGTGCCCCTGGCTGTTCCCGACGCAAACGAACATATAGTAAAGCCCGTCGTGCCGAATCACATGCGGCGCCCAGAAGAACCACTCCTTGTGCTTGTCCCAATTCGCCATTACGGCGAACGCTTCCTTGTGCCAGGTCGGCTGAGTGAGCGTCTTCGCCGTCGCGTGCAACAGGTTCTTGCCCGGGTCACGGAAGAAATCCACCGGCAGGATGTGCGTAATGCCGAACACATGCCACATGCCATCCGGTCCCCGGACGAACGTGTGATCGTTAATACACCAGGGGTCTCTCTCGCCGGCTTTTGGATCGAACACCTCGGTGAACTTCCCGGCCTCGACCAGCGTCTTTTCGGTTCCCCCCAAGCCCGCTTGAGCCAAACCCAGAAACACTACAGCTATCCTAAGGAAACGCAGCATGCCCCAAGCCTAGACAGCAGCCAGGCATTGGCAAATCCAAACCCGTCCATGCGAAGGACAAACCGTCCGGCCGGTTACCTCCTGTTACGCCGCCTCTCGCACGCAGGTAACGGTTGGGATCGCCCATGACCACGACAGAAGGTCACACCCGCCGAGCGAAAGACTGGGCTGCTGGCGGCTGGCACAATTAAGGCTGACCACAGGAGCTGATTCTGCGCCCCGTTGCGCAGGACGAAGTTGCAACAGTATGCGGCGGCCTCTGACCGTGGGCAGCGTCTGGAAAACTGCCCACCGTGTCCTGTATTGGGTCAGCCGGCATACAGACAAGGTGCATATGGATTGGTGGAACAATGTTCGATTAAGGTCTGGCGACGCCCGGACCCGCCGAAAGGTCATCGAAAGCATCGACCCGGAACGTGGGATTGCCCCTGCGACGTTTGAACTCCTGGCTGCCGGCCTCGAAGACAAGGAGGCACAGGTGCGTGCCGCAGCCGCCAAGGTTTTGGGCGCCATCCAGAACGACCGTTCGGCAGAACTACTCATCCCGCGGCTGCGGGATGCGAGCACCGAGGTGCGCCAGGCGGTCGCCGTGGCTTTGGGGCGCCTGGGAGACGGACGGGCCACCGCCTCCGTTGCCGCGGCCCTGAACGACGTCTCGGCCGAGGTCCGCCACGCGGCCGCATGCGCCTTGCGGAGCCTGGGCTGGAGAGCCTCAAACGATGAAGAGGAGGCCTTGTTCCAAGTCGCTATCGGCCACACGCAGGCTGCTGCGTTCAAAGGTGACGCTGCCGTAAATCCATTGGTCTCCGAGCTTGGCAACAACGCTGACGCTGCTCGACGCGCGGCCGCGGAGGCCCTGGAAGGGGTGGACGATCCGCGCCGCATTCAACCACTGCTGGCGGCGCTGACCGACGCTGAGCCCACCGTTCGGGTCTCGGCGATCCACGCCCTGGGCAACGCCGGTGGTGAACCGGTCATCCGAGCCCTCTTCCAGGCGCTGCACGACCCTGATTCCCACGTACGCCTGGCGGCCGCCGTGGTGTTGGCCCGGCGCGATTATCTCGAGTTCGTGCCGGAATTCCTCCGCCTGCTCGACGATAGTTATTATGAAGTGCGGCTGACGGCAGTCCAGTTTCTGGGCCGGGCGCGCCAGCCGGAAACCGTGGAAGCGCTGCTGCTCCTCCTGAAAGATCGCGACAGTGACGTCCGCCTAGCCACGGCGAAGGCGCTGGGAGAGATTTGCAGCCCGGTGGCCATCCAATCTTTGGTGATGGCTCTGATTGATGACGAGCGGGCAGTGCGCCATGCCGCTGAGTGCGCGCTCAACCAGATAGATGGGGCTTGGTCCCAGTCGGAAGCAGCGCAGCGTGCCTGTTTGGCCTTGGAGGACTCGATGAAGCATCGGCCCGCCTGGGTGCGTGCCGCAGCATCTGAAATCATTGGCAAGCTGCGGCCGGGTTCTGGGGCCAGCTCGGCTGAGGCCGGCCTTTGCGGCTTGAAGATGGCCGCCAACTAACCTGCTGGATCGGGAGAGACGAGGAGCAGAGACCCTGTCGCCGCCTTGCGACACGGGAAAGAACTGCCAACCGTTACGGCCGGTCAGCGTTACCGCCTCGTTTCCGCCGAAAGCGGCCGGGGTGTTGGTGCATCGAATTGAACGCCGCCTGCCGGAGGCCCCATTCGGAAACAACTTTGCTGGCGACGCTGACCACCAGAGCCGATATGCTTCCGCATTGCAAAGAACACATTCCTTTGTCATACACCGAATGAATGGGAAAAGCTTCCGAACCCACCTCCTGACCTTCCTGGCGGGCCTTTCTGCACTTGTTTACCCGGCAATTGCGGACGCAGAGGCTGGCAGGCCCAAGGTAATCCGCTTTGCCGGGACCGAGACCGTGTTCGCCGGATGGCAGGGAAGAGAGGCCACGCTCCAGAAGGGACAGAGCCTCGGCCAATGGGTCCTGATGGCGGTGGTTCAGCCCAAGTCCAGCCAGCGGCTGGCGGTCTTCGAAGACTTCTCGCAAACGAACGGACACCTCCCGTTCGCCGATGAACATGGCGTTCAAGTGGACCTCCCCAAATCCTCTGAACCGACCTGGGCCGATCCGGAAACCTTGTACCGCGGCCATCGGCTTGAGGCACGACACCCACGAGTGGGGCGGCTTCCTGAGCTACGGCCACGGCTACGGCCTGCTGCAACACGGCTTCACGCGCGAATACCTCTTGCTCCTCTATAGCCTCGCGGCCCACCATTACACCCGCGGCACCTGGACAGCGCCGGAGACGCGGCTCCTCGATCCGAAACGATACGCCGCCCAGTATTGCAGCCTGGCCCAGATGACCGTCCCACTGCTGACTCGCTGGATGCTCGTGTTCGAGGAGCCCAACTCAAACGTGGTTTGGCTCGCCAAAGGAACTCCGCGGAGCTGGTTGGAGGACGGGAAGACGATTGCCGTCTCCGATGCGCCGACCCGCTGGGGAAGCCTCAGCTTCAGTCTCCGCTCACGTCTCCAAGGCGGGACCATCGAGGCTAAGGTGGTGCTGCCGTCCGCGCGGCCCTCCGCGCAGGTCAAGCTTCGCCTCCGCGTTCCCGCGGGCCGGCGCATTCGCTCCGTAACTGCGGGCGGCAAGCCTTGGGCTCAGTTCGACGCAGAGAACGAGACCGTAACCCTGCCTCCAGCCTCCAGGCGGCCCATAGATCTGACGATCCACTACTAACCAGCCCGACCAACCGAGAGCCCGCATCGAATCGGACGCCTCTTGCTGCCGCCGCCAAAGATCGCAGGGATCGCGGGCCGCGAGCTGTCCTCCGCTCTCGGCCTGCGCGGCCTCACTCACCAACTCGCCATCCGCAAACCGTCTTCGCCGTCTCCATTCTGCACCCTGCCTGGTGCAGGACACCCGCCGTCGGGCATGGTCTTCCGGTTGGTCACGAAGCGATTTAGGTTGACTATGCTCCTGGAGAGTCCGGGCGAGTCACACCGGAGACACACCATACCCTCACCGTATCCTCACCATACCCTCACCGTAGATAACATTTGGACACGTTTTTGGATAATCCACTGTGGCAGAGAGGCTTACGGTTTGGGGCCTCTCGAAGAGCACCACAAGCGGAATTCTGGGCTCCCCCGCTGCTTTAACATGCTGTAGCCGGGAAGCTTATGTCCGCTAAGTGGGGTTCGAAAGTGCCCTTGTCCGCAGTCTTCTCGGATACATACCGCGGCAACGACCCCGAATCGATTTCGTTTGACGAGCGTCTCCAGTTTCAAGGTGATGGCCGGCTTTTGCTGCTCCCCCTCGAACGGTCAAGAGAGGTGCTCTCCGCCAAAGTCAGAATCGTCCGGCGCAAGTGCAAACGGCTAACCGAGGACGTTAGGCGGTCCATCACGCGAGAGGAGATCGGGGCGGCCTTGGCTGATTTCGTGTGAGTGAAACGCTCGCCGACTTCTGCCCGGCCTCTGCAATGGCTTCTCTGGTGATCTTCCCGTCCCCCCAATGGTAGCAGATAAACTCCCAGGCGAGCCATTGGGATTGCAGCCTGCCACGCGAGCGGCAATCGCGACCTCAGGCAGGGCCGGCGGTCCCCTGCCTGCGGAGGCATGAAACTCGCCGCCCTCGACGCCGGCATCACACCTCCCGCCGTCAAAGTCATAACCTAAGGCTATCCGATCGGGAGAAGCCTTAAACCGAAGTTGTGCAGCAGGGGCGGAGAATGACGCATCGCTCCGCAAAGTCGAGTGCCAAACCGACGCCAGGCCAACCTCCGGTTTGACCCCTCGCACGGCGCCACGGAGAACCCACGGCTCGTGAGCGCACTCGACACGACAGCGAGGCTTAAGGATTCCATTGAACGGGAATTGGACGGTTGACTGCGAACATGGGATTCTCATAGCATTGTCAATCCTGTGCTCTTCCCAAAACAATGAAATTCACAGCACCTGACCCACCGCGAATCCGGCCTGAAGTCGCCGCCAAACTTGGCTATTACATTTACGCCTACTTGGATCCGCGCACCAACAGGATCTTCTATGTCGGCAAGGGATGCCGCAAGCGCGCACTCGCTCATTTAGACGACGTCCGCCAGTCCAAAAAAACTACGCGTATTATCAGGGCACTTAAGAGAATTAACATGAGCCCGCAAATCGACATCATCTCCCATGGGATGGACAATGAGGAGACTGCTCTGCGAGTTGAAGCGGCGCTCATTGACGTCCTGCAACCCTACGCGAACCTTGTACGCGGCGTCCGCGCCCTCCAATTTGGGCGGACCCCTCTGGCGGAGCTGGAAGCTCAATACGCCGCGACCCCAGTCATCATTAAGGAGCCAGCCATCCTCATCCGCGTTAATCGGCTCTACCGTCCTGCCATGAGCAAAAAGGAGCTATATGAAGCCACCCGAGGCGTATGGAAGCTGGGAAAGCGGCGTAACGGTGCCCGCTATGCCTTCGCAATCTACCAAGGCGTCGTCCGTCAAGTTTACAAGATCCGCAATTGGCATCCGGCAGGCACCACCCAATACGAAACGCGTGCCCATGATGATGTTAACGCCCCAGGGCGATGGGAATTCACCGGTGCCATCGCCAGCGGATTAGCCAGCCGATACCGTAATCGCTCAGTGCGGCGGTATTTCCAACAAAACTGCCAAAACCCAATCGTTTACATCAACTGCTAGCCCGTCCGGCCCGGTCTTTCAGCAATCGAAGGCGAGGGACCTGTTTCCCGCCGCTGCGCTTCTCAGGGTTACTTGGGCATGAGCGACGCAAAGAGGGAAATGCAATCTCTACAAAGAAAGCGGCGGTCGTAAACGTATCCTCGGTCTTCACCCCTGCGCTCCTGCGCAAGTTGGAAGAGGTAGTAGGATAGGTTCTTGCCCTTGAGGATTGCCTTGCGCAGATTGCCTCGGTATTTGATCTTCTCAGACAGATCAATCTGGTGGTTGCTCAGTTCGGTGACATCTGCATGCTTGTAGGTAGCCGCACAGAGCGCACATTGAAAAAAGCCCATTTTCTTAAGCAGGTGAGCAACATACCGAGGCTCTGGCTCAAAGAGGCACGACGACCGCACAATGGAACATGATTGCGACCTGACTTCAATCAGGCCCACTCCGAGCCTTGAGGCGAGACGGATTTCATCGGCACTAAATGCGTTAAAACGCCGCTTCTTCACGGCCAGATAGCACTGGTGGGCAAAGACCGAGTAACCGACTGCCTGACCCAGAGATGACAGGAAAGTGCACCTCTCCTCCTTCACCTCGACACCAACCAACTCCGGTGTAGACATGAAGTCTCCATGAATCTCGCGCAGCCCAACGACATCAATCTTGCCGTGGCGGGTGCCGACCTGCTGTTTGACCTCCCAGCAGTTTAATGTCTTGGCGACGAAGCGGCTGACTTGCCCGTAAAGAGATTCTTCTGGACTTGTGTTCTTCATAGGGCCATAGAAATAGTCTCTCGATGGCAAATCAAGCACAATGCACATGCCCCGCCACCCAAAGCAGCGCGGCCCCGCGAAGGCGGTGACACATGGACATTGATAGCTTTGCTCCCCGACCAACTGGTCGCTTGTTAGTTAAGCGGGCTGGGAGTAGCATTACTCGGCAAATCCCCAAGCCGGTTGCAGTGGTCGATACCCGCGAGCAGAACCCTTTCGATTTTACTAATTTCAAGAACTGGATTGGCGGAACCCACGGGCAGAAGTTGGATGCCGGAGATTACTCCGTTGTCGGCATGGAGCGCCTCCTGCGCCTGGAGCGGAAGAGCCTAACGGACCTGATCACCACGCTGATGCAATACCGCAAGCGGTTCTTCAAGGAGTGCGAGAGGCTGGCTAGGTTTCGGCACGCAGCTTTGCTCGTCGAGGCCACTTACGAGGATGTGAAGTCCTTTTATGAAGAAGACCTGTGGACCCAGGCACATCCCAATGCGGTGTCGGGCTCACTGGACGCGGTCGAGGCACGTTTCGGAATTCCTGTGATATATACATCGCGCCATCGGGCACTCGCAGAAGAAAAGGCCGCCAGTTGGCTGTCAAAGCACTTCACATATTGGTATCTGGAAAAGGAAGGGTTGGGGCGAGTGCTTCAACCAGGGGATCTGTAGCCGGCTGGCGGGGTCGGCCAGCTCAAACTGGAGCTTGTGCGGTCCTTAGGGTCACGTGCCAAACCGACGCCGAGCCAACCTCCGGTTCGCCCCTGGCAGGAAAAACGCGTTGGCAGGGCGCCGGGCAAGCTGATCTATTCTGCGACATGAACATCACCGCGGTCATCGAAAAGGGCATCATCAAGCTCCCCAAAGATGCCCCGTGGCCCTCCGGCACGGTCGTGCGGATTGAGCCGGTGGACGAGCAGACGCCGACGCTGCTGGAAACGCTTCAGGACTTCGACGGCATGGCCGATGACTTGCCCGCCGATCCTGCCGCCAATCTTGACCACTACGTTCACGGCCATCCGCGCTCATAAGCGTCGTCTTCGACGACGCTTTTTGCTTCGAATCGGGGTCAGTCCCGCAGGATCACACATCTTCTCTCCGCCGCCTTGCGGGGCGGATGATCCAATCCATGTCGGCGTCGGAACGACTTATCTTCAATTCCTCCTGCATCCTGATTGCTCCGGCAGAGCAGGCGGGAAACATGTCCCTGCGCGCCAATGTGCAGCGGTTCGGCGATCCAAGCCAGGGTCATCGTCATTTCACGCCATAAGCGCGTCGATTCTCACCTTTGGCGCGCGACCCTTCCTGCGTCCGTGCAGGTCCTCCACGGCCCAGGGTCAGCGCGCCTTGTTATCGGAAGAACTTTCTGACGATCTCGCGCGGACTGGCTATTACGGGTGGTACAAGCTCAAACAGGTTGAGCACCAGGGTGAGATGCGCACGGTCAACCCCGCGCAAGTGCTCGTCGCTGGTCAGAAGGATCCCACAATCCAGCAACGCCGCTTCGGCCAGAATCAGCGAATCGTGAACTTCTTCGCGCGGCAGCAGGCCTCGGGAGCGCAAGGGGTTCATCGCCGGAAAGGAGTGCCGCAGCTCGCTGGCGCAACCGGCGTCGTTGCGCCTCCGTCAGCTTGTTCAGCAAAGGCCGATGCTTCTCTACAGAACGACTTATCTTAACTTCCCTCTCCATCCTGATTGCTTCGGCAGAGCAGGCAGGCAACAAATTCCGGTATCCGCGGCTCGGCCGTTTGAGGGTTTACCGCGAGCCGTAGTCTTTCCCAGGTCGCTCCCTCAGGGCCAACACCGCGGACTCAGTCAGCAAACTCGGGCGCGAGTTGAGCTGCTCGAGATAGTTGGCCCAGCCGATCTTCTCGGCGCGGCGTTGGATTCGGCGCCGGACGGCATGAATTTCCCTGACTGCTTCCGGCTCCGGCAGAGTGACTTTTCGCGTTTTCTTCATAAGTCCAAAACCTCTTCTGGCGTATGAACGCGGATTCGCGGCAAACCAGAACGCTCATTCACCGCATTGATGCGCTCGACCTTCCGTACGTTGACTAAATGAGCCATGTTCCAGCTTACAATGACTTCGAGCTTGTGCCAAACGGCCACGGCGACGTGCAAAGCATCGTTCTTGAACCGGACCGGGACGATGCCCGCCTGAACGTATTCATCCGCCAGGGCCGAACAGCCCGCCGCGACGGGCAAGACCTCCAACGGCAGATTGCGCAGGACGCTGATCATCTGGCTGCGCTTGGGCTCCGGGCAGGCGGCGATTTCGTCTTCGACCAACTTGGAGATGAACAATTCGTCGGAGGCAACGCGCAGCCAGTCAAAGAAGACCTCGGTTGCTCGCCGCTTGTCGGGCGCGTCCTGGGCAAACAGGAAATTGGGCACTGTTGTCTCAATGTAGAGTTTCATCACTTTTCCGACCTCAGGCGTCTCAAGAATCTCGCGGATGGGACTGGCATCATGCCTTGCAGGTTGAACACACCTGATTGCCGGAAGGCAATAGGAAGCTGGACTTCAGATTAAGCACGCCGCGGTAGGGTGTTGTGAGGAACTACCTGGATCTCGCTTACGGTACTCATGGGGCAACAATAACTCTGCAAGCACACCGCGCCAAGAGGATTACATTCCTGGTTTTCGTGAGCCTCCAGCAAGACCTGCTTCAGGGTCGAACCTCCCCAACCTCGAAGGTCCCTTGAGTATCACCGGTCCAGGATCTCCCCAGTGGGCCGCTACACCAACCCGGCCAAGCAGACTGGAACAGAACTGTAAAGGCGGGATGGCGCGAGTGTGTTGGCCCAGGGCTTGGCCCCAGGTCCAAACTTCTCCGTCTGCGGTCAAGGCGACACCGAGCATGTGACGCCCGCCGCAAAATGCCACCACGTCTTTAGCTAATTGGATTCGTCGAAGCTGGGCTGGTGGATCGCTCGCCGTCGGCAACGCACGTCCCGGCGCGTCACGTAACAACTTCGGATCACCGTAAAGAGCGCGAATGACGGTCAGGGTCTGCCCGGGTTCTCCAACGCGCACGGGTGAATCCTCTCTGAAGGTCATCACTCGGTTGGTGCCCCCGATTTGACAGGTAATCTGCAGACGCTTCACGACGCCGAACGCCGGATCCCCGCCGAGCGTGGTGCTGTTGGCCACGCAGTTCAATTGGTTGTTTGTGACCAGTCCCCTCACAATGGCAGTAACGGATGCGACGCCTCGACTATCTGCCGCATCCATAACCCAAATTGAGTCGTCGCGTTTCATGAAGACTGGGCACGACCCGGCGAACGAAGCGCAGACGCGCCAATCGCTGCTGGTTCCCACGCGCACCGGCGAAGAGTCTGCATCCGGGTTGGCGCCAGTGTAGATGTGGGCCTGGCGGCCCCAGGCCCAGAGCGTGCCGTCAGACTTGATGGCGAAGACCATCCAGTCACCCATCCCTACGCTGACCCAGTTGGTGTCGGGAGAGACGCGAGTTGGAACCGGAATGCTCGAACCCTTCTGGGAGCGGGTGTAGTCCCATCCCCAAAACCAGAGGCTGCCGTCGGATTGCTGGCCTACGTTCTGGATCAGATTGGCCCAGATCCTAATCCAATTAGTGGAGGAGCCGACTTGCACTGACAGACGGCTGTTGTTGGTCGTGCCATCACCGAGCTGGCCGGCCCAGTTGTTTCCCCAGGCCCACAGAGTTCCGTCCTGCTTCAGGGCCACGCTGTGTGGTCCAGCAGTTGCCACCTGCGTCCAGTCATTTCCGGGGACCGAGCGAACCGGGCTCGCCCGCTCACGGACCGTGGTGCCGTCGCCCAGTTGTCCGGAGAGGTTCTCGCCCCATGCCCAGATGGTGCCGTCAGACTTAAGAGCCAGCGTTGTTGAGCCGCCAACAGCGATATTCACCCAATTCGTTTCCATGCCAATGCGCCGCAGGCAAGCTTGGGTCCTGACGTTGCTGCCCAAGCCTAAGACCTGCCAGCCCAATCCGGTTTCGCCCCAGGTCCAGAGACTTCCGTCGGAGGCCAGAATACCCCCATGGTTGACGCCGATCGCTACTGCCGGCTGGCGCGCTCCTACGGGCAGCTTCCAGCTTGTTTGGCCAAGGTGTTCAGAAAGAGGATCGGTAAAGAGGATCAGGGCGAGAACCAGAATAACTGCAAGGAACAAGACTATCGCCCATTTGAGGGGTCTGTTCATCGTTCGTTCTCTTCCCGATTGGACAACCGAGAGGCTTACAAGTCACGCTTGGACAATTATCCGTTCGGCCTTGAGGCCGGATGGCCCAACCGAAAGCTGTCTTCGATCATCCCGCTGTCGGCAAGACCACAGTCGGGGCGGAACGGCCGATTCTCACTTTCTTCTGCATTCTGACTGCCCGGCGGGAGCAGGCGAGCAACATCCCCCCGGCGCGCCCACGTGCAGCCGTTCGGCGTTCCACGCGGCGCCACACGGCTTGCCATTCGAGAGTCGTCCCGATAGCCTCAACCATGCTTAACGGATTACGCAAGCCCCTCCAAGCCATAGCCGTGACCTTCATCTTGATCGCAGCTCTTCCCTATGCCGTTTCGGCGAGTGGGGAGGAGACCAAGAGCAAGCTGCAAAGCGCTCCAGAGGGTTGGGTAGATATTATGCCACCTGCCAACCTCAAAGGCTGGTATCGCGTGCCCGTGCCGCCCACCGGCCGATTGGGCCGCGAACAGTGGCATGTGGATACGGCGAGCAAGTTGTTGGTCTGCGACGGAGACGGCGGGCATGACATGCTGCTGTTCGACAAGGAAATCGGAGACGCCATCTTTCATTTCGAGTTCTGCTACACCAAGATCGAGGGCAAGACGGGCTACAACAGCGGCGCATACGTCCGCAACTCCAAGGACGGGGCGATCTGGCATCAGGCTCAAATCGGGGACGCCAGCGGCGGCTACTTGTTTGGCGAAACACCGGGAGCGGACAACCAGAAGAAGTTCTTCAGCTTGGACAAGCAGGTGACGGACAAGCGGGTGAAACCGGCGGGCGAATGGAACACGCTGGAAATGACTGCTGTGGGCAAGACGCTGACGCTCTGGGTCAACGGCGCGGTCACTTGTCAATTTCAGGATTGCGGGCGGGAGAAGGGCTACCTCGGTCTGGAAGGCGAGGGCTACCGCATTGAGTTCCGCAATCTAAAGGTAAAAGCGCTGCGCTAGGGAATGCTCTGGTGGTCGGTGTTGCGGATGCGATACCAGCAGAGCAGTTCTTTGGCTGAAGGGATCGCCGCGCCCTGACCCTCGGGCTTGTCCAGGTAGAGAAAGGCGACCGACGAATAGCAGAACGGTTTCAGCCGATCCGGCGACCACGGGTTGACGAAGGCAAATTTGAGGCGTTGCTCGAAGTGAATCGCGTCCGTTTCGTGCGTGCGATACATGGCCACGCTGGCATTGAGCGTGTCTTTGACTGGCACCCCGTGGTAAGGACCGATGAACGTGCCTTCACGGAAATACCAACCACCGAGGAAATAGTCTTCCAAACCCGTGCCGACGATGCGCGGCGCCTCCCAGTCGGCGTCCACATACACATACTCTGGCGCTTCCAGGAAGCTGAGATAATTCCGTTCCTGGCCCTGCATATAAAGCAAGCAGCCCGCGTAGTGGCCGCGGCCGTGCGCTTCGGCGATGTGGACTGGCGCCGGGCCCTGGTTGTGACCGGTGTTGAACTGCGCATGGAACCAGCCGAGGGCCTCGGGCAGCGAATCGCTCAACTGGTACAGGACGTTACAAAACACCTCGGTGTTGAGTTCCGCATCCACGTTCTCCAGTTCAACCCGGAAGCCCTTCCGGAACGGCATCGGCCATTTGCAGAAGAAGCCGCCGCTGGAGGTGCCAAAGTAGCGTGAGGCGAAGCTGGCCACCTCGCAGAGGCCCGCGCCGAAAAAGTCGCCCACGGGGGCCGCCACGGCGGGCTGCTCCGCGCCATCCCAGTAAATCCGCAGGATCAGCGTCTTGAGAATGGATTGGTTGATGGGAGCCTTGGGGTTCCAGTGCTGCCAGAACCAGCCGGGGAAGGTGAGCCAGAATTGGGCGATATACCCCTGGCCTTTGACCTCGCCCACGGTCACCCGCTTGCCCCGCGGCACAGGAATGGTCTTGCTCTTGCGCGCAAGGTTGAAGGTGGTCATTTGGCGGGTGGTCTCCTTGCTCAACGTCGCCAGGCGCAATACGTCGGCCGGCGTGGGCGGAGCGTCACTGCGTCCAGTTGCCCGGCCATCGGTTTGAGCAGAGGCTACTGTTGGGAGAGCGGCCGTAGCCCCCAACGCGGCAAACGAAGTCACGAATTCACGACGATCCATGGTGTAAGTAGGATGCTGTAAAGCTCCCCTGCACGTCAATAGTGACGGATTCACATCTGATTCTGTCCCCCTTGAGTCTGTCCTCAAAGCCGTCACCGCTGGTCAGGTGAGTGTTCAGGGGCACTCCCGCGGGTCCCCTAAACAGGCTATGGCATCGCTGCGATCCAGGTGTTAGACTGCCGATAAGAAAACTATTCGGGGGCGTGCGCCTCTGAAACAGACCATCTATTCGTAGCATGTATAGCCTGCATGGCCGTTGTGACCGTAGCCCTCTTAAAACCCGAATCCCGGTGAATACCCATCGTGCATTGATCTTGCTGTTGGCCGTGGTCTGTTGGGGATGCCCCCTGGGCGCTGGTGCTGCCAGCGGCACTTGGACAAACCGTTACAGCGGCAGTTGGACCAATGCCGCCAATTGGAGCGCCGCCACCATCGCTAGCGGCTCCGGCAGTTCCGCCAACTTCACGACCGTCAGTCTGCCCGCCGACATCACCGTGACCCTCGACGCGGCGCGCACGATCGGCAATCTCAGCTTCGATGACCAAAGCACCACGAAGCATAATTGGGCGATCAATGCCGGCAGCGGCGGCACCCTGACCCTGGCCGGGACCACGCCGACCATTACCGTGCTCAGCGCAATCACCACGATCAACGCGCCAATCGCCGGTACTGCTGGCCTGACCAAATCTGGCGCGAGCAAGCTCGTTCTCGGCGGGGCCAACACCTACACTGGCACCACGACAGTCTCCGGAGGCACCCTCGGATTGGGCACCGCGACGTTTTCGTCCACCAGCCCGCTCAACATTTCCGCCTCCGGTGGGGCCGCCGAGTCGTCCGGCACGCTTAATCTGGCGGTGAACACCTCAGCGACGGCCATTGATGTGTATGGGGCGGGCACCTTGCGCCTCAGCTCCACCACCAACAGCAGCGCCTGGCCAGATCTTTACTTCGGCCCCAACCACAGCGGTAACAGTTGCTGGAGCGCGCGCCTGGCCGCCAACGTGGACCTTGGCAGCGCCCAACGCTATATCTTCGGCATGACCGGCCATAATGGGGTCGGCATGTATGGCCTGACCGGCGCCGATTGCCAGTTCGGCGGTTCGATTTCCGGCTCAGGCGGCCTGACCTTTATCGCGCAAAACAACTGGACGGATAGCGAGCCGATGGAGGTGCCGTTCGCGCTCAATGCGAGCAACAGCTTTACGGGACCCGTCACGATCCAGCGCGGCTCGGTCTATCTCGGCAATGCCAATGCTTTGACCCGAACTAACGTCCTGACGTTTGCACCGGCGTCCGGCAACAACGCCCGCCTTTTCCTCTATGGCAACAACGCCACCATTTCGGACTTGTCCTCCACCGGGGCCGGCAGCGCGCTCATCGCCAACGGCAACCTGAAAAGCGGGGCCAAACTCACGCTCGGCGCCGTCACCCTGACCGTCGTCCAGAACAATGACCACACCTTCGCCGGAGTGCTCGCGGATACCTATCGCGAGTATCCCGGCTCGGGCAGTGGCACCACCGGACCATTGAATCTCCTCAAGGCCGGCCCCGCCCGCCTGCGGCTCACAGGCCTCAGCACCTACTCAGGGACGACCACCGTTTCCGCGGGCATCTTGCAGGCGGACGGATGGTTGAGCGCCAGCAGCGTCACCGTGCAGAATGGGGCGACCCTGGCCGGCGCGGGCGAACTCGACGGCCCGGTCACAGTCCAGAACGGTGGCAGGCTGGCACCGGGCGCCAGCGGCGTGGGTTTGCTGACAATCTATAACTCATTGAGCCTGGGAGGCACGGCGGTGATGGAACTCAGCAAGACGGGTGCTGCCCTGTCAAACGACCGGGTGACGGGCATCACCACGCTTGGTTATGGCGGCACGCTCCTGGCGACAAACGTCGGCGCGGACTCGCTGGCGGCAACCGACACCTTCACCTTGTTCACCGCCAATAGCTACAGCGGCGCTTTCACCAACCTGACCCTGCCGCCACTCTCGGCTGGGCTCGTCTGGGACAGCTCGAACCTCTTGGTGAACGGCTCGATCACGGTTGTCCCGGCCTCGGGCGCGCCCGTGATCGCCGGCCAGCCCCAAGGGATGATAGTTAACGAGGGCAGTCCGGCCCGGTTCAGCGTCGTGGCTGCCGGCGCTCGGCCGCTGGCTTACCAATGGCGTCGGAGCGGCACGAATATCCCCGGGGCGACCGCCACCTACCACGCCCTTGCCGCTGCGAGCACCAACGACGCCGGCCTCTACAGCGCGGTCGTGACCAACCTATATGGCACCACCACCAGCGCCGTGGCCATCCTCACCGTCCTGCCGCCGGGCCAGGCCACCAGCGTCACCAATGGCCTGGTCGTTTATCTGGACTTCGACAACAACCTTGAGGCCCAGGGCGGCACGACCAACAACGGCTCGCTCTACACCGGCGGGGCGACCTTTGGCCCGCGCTATACGGCGGGGATGATCGGATCCGCTGCCACGTTTGCCAACACGCCCACCGCCGGCCAGCCGAACGATTGGGCAATCACACTAGGCAGCCTGGAATGGGTCTATGCGAACAGCTTCAGCCTCTCGTTCTGGGAGAAGACCGCCGCCAGCGGCGACAGCGCGCTCATGGGCAACAAGAACTGGACCTCGGGCGCCAACGTCGGCTGGGTCATCTCCAGTCTCGACCCAAAGAACCTCAACTACAATGCCGTCGGCGGCACACGGCGGGACGTAGATCTGAATCCGCCCTTCTCCGATGGCAACTGGCACCTGGTAACGGTGACGTTCGATCGGACCGCCAACCAGGTGACCAGTTACATGGATGGCCTCTCCGTCACCACCAGCGACATTAGCCCTTCCGGCGCCGCTTCCTTGAACGCCGGCTTCAACACCCTGGTTGGCAGCAGCGGGAACGGCACCTATTCCGGCACCGCGGACATTGATGACCTGGGGGTCTGGACCCGGGTGCTCACGGCGCAGGAGGTCGCCGGCATTTACGGCGCCGGCCTCAACAACCAGCCCTTGACCGCCGCCGCGCCGGGCACCGCGCCGGTCGTGACTTCCCAGCCGCTCAATATGAACGTGTCCGTGGGGTCGTCGGCCACCTTCACCGTCGCCGCCGCCGGCTCCGGGCCGCTCACCTACCAGTGGCGGTTCAATGGCGTCAACATCACTGGCGCAACCTCTGCCTCGCTGGTGCTCTCGTCGGTCAGCGCCGCCAATCAGGGCGTCTATACCGTGCTGGTCCGCGACGGGGGCGGCGCGGCCCTTAGTAGCGGCGCGGTCCTGACCGTCTATGAGCTGGCCGTCACCGGGCAGTGGGATTTCGAGCGCGGCGATCTTCGAGCGACCGTCGGCTCTGACCTGGAGTATCTGGCCGACACCGCCACGTTGACCACCTTCCCGGTGCTGAGCCTCAATGGACAGCCCACCCGCGTCATGGCCTTTGGCAGCAATTCCATCCAGCAGGGTTTCTGCCTGCGCCACGGCGCCAAGGCCAATGGCGGCGGCCATTTTGTCAACCAATACACCTTGCTCATGGACGTGATGTTCCCCGCGGCCAGCAGCGGCCAGGCGCGGGCCTTGTTCCAAGCCGATCCCTACAACCACGAGGGCAACGACGCCGAGTTTTATGTCGGCAACAGCGGCTCCAGCCCGGACCCCAATGGACTTGGCGCCGAAGGTCAGTTCAACGGCTCGCTGGCGCCCGACACCTGGTACCGGATCGCCTTCGCGGTGGACCTGGCCGCGCCCTTGGGCCGGCAGCTCTCGAAGTATGTCAATGGCGCGAAGGTGGCTGACCAGTCGCTATCCGGCGGCGTGGACGGCCGATACGCCCTCGGCCCGACGGCCTTGCTCTTCACCACCGGTCTCAGCGGCGGCGGATCCACTCAGCCTGGCTTTGTCTCCAGCATCCAATTCATCAACGGTTGGATGCCGCCCGACGCCATCGCGGCTCTCGGCGGGCCCAGCGCCGGCAAACTCCCGCCCGGCAACGCCGCCATCCGCGTGACGAACATCTACCACAACTCGTCGCTCATCAATCTGGGGTGGACTGGGCCGGCGGGTCTGTTCCAGGTCCAGACCGCGGCCAGTCTAACCCAGCCAAATTGGCAGGCGGCTAGCAACGTAAACAGCAATCACTCGCTCAGCGTGCCCATGAGCGGGCCAACCGACTTTTATCGGGTGAGGCACTTCCCGCCGGAGATGCAAGTGGGCCAACTTCCTAACGGTGAGCAATCGTTGCCGAGCAAACAGATTCTTCGCGCGCCGGGCCGGCAACTCCAGTTCGGCGGCCGCCCGGTGGACCTTGCCCTTTCGCCCGACGGTAAGACTGCCTACATCAAGAACATGAGCAACCTGTTGGTGGTGAATGCCGTTTCCTGGTCACTGCTTCAGACCCTAAGCTACCCCGCCAGCGGCGCCTCGATGCACGGTATCGCCGTCAGCCCGAACGGATCGCATGTCTATGTCACCGGCTCAGGCAACGAGTTGTATGACTGGATTGTCGGCACCAACGGCACGGTGGGTTTCTCCCGGACCATTTCGCTGGGCAGCAGCTCCGACCCATGTGGAGTGGCGGTCTCTGCGGACGGCAGCAGGGCTTATGTATGCCTCTCGAAAGCCAACAAATTGGCTGTGGTTGACCTGTCCACCGGCACCCTCAGCCGCCAGATCAGCGTCGGCATCGCCCCATGGGATGTGGTGCTGTCGCCGGACGAGAACACGGCCTACGTCTCCGATTGGGGCGGCCGATTGCCGGTGGGCGGCGACCTCACAGCCACTTCCGCCGGGACACAGGTAGTGGTTGACAGTCGCGGGGTGGCCGCCAGCGGCGCGGTGTCGTTCGCGAACCTTAGTACGGGTGTCGAGCTTGCCCAGGTGCCGACCGGCTTGCATCCCTCGGCCCTGGCCCTGAGCCAGGATGGCAGTACTCTTTATGTCGCCAACGCGAATTCGGACACAGTGACGGTTGTTGACACTCAGACCAGAGCCGTGAAGGAAACCATCCTGGTGCGACCCGATCCGACCTTCCCGTACGGCAGTGCCAGCGACGGTCTGGCCCTCAGTCCGGACGGGAAGACGCTGTTCGTGGCCAGCCCCGGCAACAACGCCGTTGCCGTGGTCGAGTTGCCCAATGGCCAGCACACCAACAGCGTCGTGCAGGGCTTCATTCCCACGGATTGGTATCCTGGCGCGGTAGTGGCAGACAGCAACTCGCTTTACGTGGTCAATGTCAAGGGACTCGGCAGCCGAGCTGGCCAGCCGGCCGTTACCTCCTGGCAAATCTATGCGTTCCTGGGCACGGCGAACAAGATCCCCATACCTGACCCGGACTCCTTGAGCAAGCTGACCGCGCAAGTTTGCGAGGACGGGCGTGTGCGGCAAATCAAGGAAACTCAACAAGCGCCGTTGGCGGGCCAAGCGCCCGTGCCGGTGCCCTCGCGTGTCGGCGAGCCTTCAGTGTTTCAGCATGTCCTTTACATCATTAAAGAGAACAAGACCTACGACCAGGTATTTGGCGACCTGTCGCAGGCAAACAGCGAGCCCAGCCTCTGCATCTACCCCCGCTTTGTCTCCCCGAACCATCACGCCCTGGCAGAGCAATACGTCCTCCTGGACAACTTCTACTGCAACGGCGTCAACTCCGCCGACGGCCACTCGTGGAGCACCGAAGGCAACAATACCGACCACCTCGAGAAGTCCTTTGGTGGCTTCACTCGCAGCTACACCTTCGGCGACGATCCGCTCACTTATTCCTCCACCGGCTTCATCTGGAACAACGTCCTCGAGCACGGGTTGACTTTCCGAAACTACGGCGAGTTCGACTATGCCTCGCCCGTGCCCGCCAACGCCACCTGGCTCCAAATCTACACCGACTTCACTAACGGCACCCATGCCATTCATTACGCTCAGAACATTGGCGTCGCTGCTCTGCGTCCTTACAGCTCGACCAACGTCCCGGGCTGGAACCTGGGCATTCCCGACCAGGTTCGCGCCTACGGCTTCATCAAGGAGCTGAACGCCGCCCAGACCAACGGCACCTGGGAGACTTTCCACATCCTCTACCTTCCCAACGACCATACCGGCGGGCCGCCCACGCCCCAGGCCCAGGTTGCCGACAACGACCTCGCCCTCGGCCTGGTCGTTGAGGCCGTCACCAAGAGCATTTTTGGCAGCAATACGGTCATCTTCGTCATCGAGGATGATCCCCAGAGCGGTTACGACCATGTGGATGCCCACCGCTCCCTCTGCCTGGTCATCAGCCCCTACACCAAACGCGGAGAGGTCATCGGCACTTTCTACAATCAGGCCGGCGTCCTCCATACTATGGAACGAATCATGGGCCTTCCCCCGATGAACCAGCAGGATGCCATGGCCCCGCTGATGTTTGATTGCTTCACCAACGCTCCCAACTTCACCCCATACACCAGCCTGCCAAGCAATGTGGATCTGGCTTCAGGCACGGGTGGCACCGGCGCCCTGTCGCCCACCCAACGTTACTGGGCGAAGCAGAAGGAGAAGATGGATTTCAGCAAGCCCGACCTAATCAACGAAGACACCTTCAATCGCTACATCTGGCATTCGATCAAAGGCGACGCTCCCTACCCCTCCGAATTCGTGGGCGCCCACGGCAAAGGCCTCAAAAGGCTTGGCCTCGTCCTCGGTGAGAGCGAAGAGGATGATTGAGCTTCCGGGAAGTTGGCGTGCTTGTCTATCCCCCCAAGCCCCAACTGGCCCAAATCCGCGCCCGCAAATTCTAACATTCTGCGCATTTTTTGCTTGCTTCACAGACTGGAATATGAGAAGAGGGGGTAACAACTACGAACCTTTATGACTACGACGCGATCTTTCATCGGCACTTTCGCTAGTGTTGCCCTTTCGCTGGCCACCGTCGCCGCCGCGCACGCCACTACTTACGAGTGGGGCTTCACCGCCGGCAACCTCAACGCTGACTTGGGTCCTGGCACAATGACCTACGCCGGTGCAACGGCTGGCTATACCACCTTTGGCACCACCGACGGCTCGACCGTCCCCCACATCGCCGGATCCCCGGCCTCCTACATGAGGTTCCCTCAATGGCCGACCTCGGCCGCCAATGATCCCACCCTCGGCTATCTGCTCAACTTTGCCGGCAGCGGACCCAATGGCGGCGGCAGCTACATCAACCGATACACTTACATTCTGGACGTCTTGGTTCCCGGTCCGCTCGATTGGACGCCGTTCTTCAATACCGACCCTGATAACAGCAGCGGCAACGACGCCGATTGGTACCTCGCCTCTGACAGTTCGCTGGGAATAGGTGCCCTCGGCTATAGTAGCGCAGGCGTGGTTCTGCCTGACACATGGTATCGGATCGGGTTCACCGCCGACCTCGGCGCGGGCGACGTGCGCTATTATGTCAATGGCACTCGGGTTTTCACCCGTACTGGCGCCACCTTGCTGGACGGGCGATTCGCCCTTTACAGCAATGCCGACGCAGGCCCGGACCTCCTCCTCGCCAACGAGAACGACACCAGCGGCAACTATACGCGCCCCCAAATCTATTCAGCGGTTGCTTTTTTGGACCAGACGCTGTCGGATGCTGATTTCGCTGCCCTCGGCGGGCCTAACGCCACCGGCATCTACGTAGTGCCAGAACCGGCCACGTTGGCCCTCCTCGGCTTGGGAGGCCTTGTCTTCCTGTTGCGCCGCCGCTCGTAGCGCAGACATCTCCATCAACTGTAGGGGACTTCCAGGTTCGCCGGGCGTAGGTGTTGGGAAGAACCCGCCGCAGCCATGGCTGTGCCGGATTCTCCTGTTGGGGCAGAGGCGGCGGCACCTCGGGAGGTTCCGCACACTTGCTTGGAGGCCGCTTGGACATCCCCCAGTTAGAGCCAGCTCCGGGCTGGGTGTCAGACAAATGAGAGCCTCGAGTATGCCGCCGTGTCTATTCGTGGCTCTGCAACACGACTCCGACCTGCGGAAGCGCCACGCTGAATTGCACCTTCTCGCCTTCGGCGCCGAAATAACCACCCCAACCGATGCGGATGTCGCCCACCTTCCTTAAGTCCAGGATTCCGTCAGCGTCCTGTGACCAGCCCGCAAGCTTAAAGCGGTTCAACGCAACCAGGGTATCTTCCCGGCCCGGCGAGGCTAAGGAACGGCCCGTTTCGGCAATGAAGTCGCCGCCGCCCTCTTCATGGAGAATGACCAGGAGTTGGTTCGGTGTCGTTTGACCCTCTGGTATCCGGGTTTCTATGGCGAGGCAGTCGGCATCGCTCAGGTCCAGCGCCTCCGGGTAGCGGAATTGGGTAAAAAGATGTGTGTCCACCTTGGCCTTGGTCAGAACGGCCACAGCTTGCCAAGCGGGAGAACCAGCGCGGGCATGGGCGGTGCCCGTGGTGAGTTCCGCGCGGACGAATTCGCCATGGGTCACGGTCGGCTCTGTTTCGGGCAGTGTGCGCAAGGAGAGGCTTGGCAACACCCCTCGGTCGAGGGCGCGGCGTTGAGGCGGTTTCGCGGTGGTGAAACGGAAGAAGGCCGCGCCGTAGGGTTCAAGAGTCAGACGGGTAGCACTGGCAGCCAGGCTTCCTTCCATGCCGCCGGTGGCCGGATTCCAGCGTTCGCCAGTCCCGGTCGCCCGAAACTCAACCTGGCCGGCCCAAGGTTTGTCGCTATCATTGATGATGAAATAGACCTCGCGATTCTCGACCCGGCGGTGCGTGACCCGTAGCGGTGATCTTGCCTCCCGGACTTTTACATCCTGCTGCATCAAACCGTCCAGGACCCGTGGCAGCAGGGCCTCCAGACCGGCAGGGAGGAAGATGCCCGCACCGCCCTTGGCGTTCGCACACGAGTGCGGCTCCTGCGCAGCCGATGCGCCCACCGGGCTTTCACCGAAGATCTCCTTTGCCAGGGCCTGGACCCGTGCGGAGGGGAATTCGGCCTCGCTGTTCGCCGGCAGAGCGCCCAGAGCAATCACCAGCCCTCCCTGACGGACGAACCGAGCGAGGTTTTCCCACGCCGCAATCGGCAACGTGTCGGCGCCGGGCAGGATGACGGCGCGCCAGCAGAGCTTGCCATGAACCAGGACGCCGGATTTCACTTTCGCTTCTGTGAGCGCGCGGCTGTCCACGAAAGTAAAGTCGCGCTGGGAGCTGAAGAGGCTTTCGGTCGCGGCGCGGTAGAGGCTTTCGATCCGCGCAGCCGCAGTGGCTTCCTGTGTCCAATGGCGCGAAGGGATGAACCGGGTCCAGAGGCTTTCCGCGGGATAGAGCACTGCGATATCCGCCACCTGGTGTCCGCCACGCAGCGCCGTGCAGCACCGGCCCACCCACTCGTTGAGGCGGCGCAGTTGCTCGTCCGACAAATCCTGGAAGCTGTAATAGCTGGTCATGCAGTTGACGCCCGCGACGATCTGGCGATTGCAGGTGCCACGAATTTCCGTCTCCGTTACGGTGCGCTTGGGCCGGGAGTCACCGGCGGGCCGGTAGCGCTGGCTGTGGTCGGAGGTTTCACTCATCACCAGGGGCCGGCCTTCCAGTTCGGCGGCGCTGCTCAGAAGTCGCGCGCTGAACCACGGCACTTCCGGCGGCAGGCTGCTCAAGCAATCAATACTCGGGGCGTCGAGCCGGCGAATGCAGCGGAAGAAATCTCCGTAGAGCGGCACATGTCCGACAATGCTCTCCTCCAGCAAGAGATGCCCCCCCGACGGAACGCGAAGCCGGCGGCAGCGGGCTTGAATCTGGCCGAAGAAGTTCTCCGAAACCAGCTCGCCAACCGTCTGCCAGAAATCGTAGCGGATTCTCGTGCCAGCGGAGCCCGCATCCGCAACCAGGGCCGGCAGGTTTGACGCATCCAGCGCATAACCGCGGCGCTGCCGGAATTCGCGCGGCAGATTCTCGGCCCACGGCAGCGGACGATACGGCATCGGTTTCAGGAAAAGACTCATCAACGACGGCTCGTCGGTGAAGGTGGCCATGAAGAACTTGCCCAGGTCGTCGCCGAGTTGTTTGGCATACCCGCCGTAGGTCACCTCAACGAAACGTGCCGTCGGTTCCGGCATTAGCAGATTGACGTAGGGAATCTTGGCATGGAGATTCCCGTCGGCGTGGGTGCCTTCGTAGAGGCGGTCTTCGGTGAGCGCTAGCACCCGCCATCGGCCGATTGGCGCTTCCCAGTCCAGACTGGCGCCGTGGACTCGCCCCTCGAGGTCCACCTTCTTCGTCAGGTCAATCTGGCCGGCACGCACAGGAAAGGCCCCGGCCAGCACGAGTTTCCCCGGTGGAAGCTCCAGCGCCACGTGACCTCCCTGTGATTCCGCGCTGGCTACCAGCAGGCCGCGCGCTTCCCACTCCGGATGATCGCGCAGTGTAAGGCCGCCAGCGTTGCCAGAGGGGTAGCCACGCTCGTCGTAAAGCCAGAGTGCGAACCCGGCTTGCTTGGCCGCCTGCACGGCACGCTTGAAAGCAAGCCACTTGGTTTCGCTTTCGAGGTAATTGTCGAAGGAGACATTGCACACCACGCCGCCAAAGCCCTGCGTGGACATTCGGCTGATAATCAGGTCCTGGGCATCGGGTTGGTCGGGCCAGTTGTGAATGATCCTCAAGATGCGGGCATCGGCCGGTGGTTGGGCGAAACGCTCTTCCCATCTGACAGCAGCCGCTTCGCCAGAAAAAGCAATGCTCCAAATGCTGTGAATCAAGACAAGACAGGCGGAGCAACTCAGATGTTTCACGGCAGCAGTAGTAACGGCACAATGCGGCTTTGACAAAGCAGAATTCGTCTCCACTTCCTCATTCCAGGTCATGCCGACATTCATCTAGACGCAGTTTTCCACTTGTGCCGGTCAGGCGCGAGGATTAGAAGATGCAGACCATGACGACGCGAGCCGACCCCACTTTCGAGCGATGGTTGGTGTTGGCCCTGTTGGTCATGGTTGCCATGCCTGTGAACAGCCAATTTTCGTCGGATCGCCCGCGCGCGGGTCAGGCCGGTGTAATCATTGGTTTGCTGCCGCCGGGGCCTTTGAACGCGATTACCGACGTGGCGGGCGTCCGGGTCGGCCACACCACTGTCACGGAAGGCGATTCGATTCGCACGGGCGTTACGGCGATTGTGCCACACGCAGGCAATGTCTATGTGGAGCGCGTGCCGGCGGCCGTCCACGTGGGGAATGGTTTCGGTAAGTTGGTGGGCGTCACGCAGGTGCAGGAGCTGGGTGAACTGGAGACGCCCATTTTGCTGACATCCACGTTGAGCGTGTGGCGGGCGGCGGATGCCCTGGTTGCCTGGCTGCTGGCTCAAGCTGGCATGGAAGACGTTCGTTCCATCAACCCGGTCGTGGGCGAAACCAACGACGGATTCCTCAACGACATCCGCGCGCGATCCATTCGCCCCGAGCATGTTACCCATGCGCTGGAGAGCGCCGCCGCGGGTGCCGTGCAGGAAGGCGCGGTGGGTGCCGGCACGGGGACGGTGGCGTTCGGCTGGAAAGGAGGCATCGGCACCAGCTCACGAAAGCTTCCTGCAAATCAAGGTGGGCACACCGTTGGCGTGATCGTGCAAAGTAATTTTGGCGGCGATCTCACAATCAACGGCGTGCGCGTCGGACGCGAATTGGGACAGCAGGCGTCCAGGCCGGAAGCCAAAGGGGCCGAGGCACTGGTTGCCAGGCGCGCGGATGAAATGCCGGCCGGCAACTCCGGCGATGGCAGCATCATGATCGTCGTGGCCACTGATGCACCGTTGGGTTCTCGGAACCTGGAGCGGCTTGCTTCCCGGGCCCTTGTCGGTTTGGCTCGCACCGGATCGAGCATGTCGAACGGTTCGGGCGACTACGTTATTGCATTCTCGACAGCGCCTGAATGTCGCCGGCGTCGTGGCCAATCCATTCATCGGGTTGCTGAGCTTTCTAACGATTCCATGTCACCCCTCTTTCAGGCCGTGGGGGAAGCGACGGAAGAGGCGATCTACAATTCCCTGTTCCGAGCTACGACCACCCGCGGATTCAAAGGCACAGTTCAAGCGCTTCCACTGGAGCGTACGCTGGAACTGCTCCGGAAAGCTGGAGCACTCCACCTGGATTCTGCGACTCAGTCTAAGACCCGCTAGCGGCTGCCGTATCTAAACAGAAAAAGCACCGTATCCGCACGGTAGGCTTCCTGCAGACATCGCGCGGCGTAAGCCCCTGTCTCAAATCAACTTACGGCCAGGCGGCGCGGTAGATTGCGGTAAACCTTCGCAAATCCGCAGGCTTCGGGTTCATTTCGGACCGAACCGCCCGAATCTCCAGCCGTTCCCGCTGAGCACACCGGAGGTACACCGGAGGTACACCGGATGCACACGGGATTATCCGGTGTACCTCCGGTGTGCATCCGGTGTACCTCCCGTGTACACGCTCCGGGAGCCTCTCCGGCCCGGCCGGTTTGCGAAGGTTTACAAACTGCGGCTGCCCTGGGAAAACCTTGGCGGCTGAGTCAACTTTTCTGAAAGAATCCGCGTATTCGCCACGTATATAGGAAGTGAAACGAGATGTATGGATGGCGTAGTCAAGACCCGGTTGGAGTCACTCCGGTTCGGCGAGGCGCAGGTCTGCGGAAACATCACCATCCTTCCTGTCCTCGCACCGGCGGAGGGTAGCCTGCAATACTGTACCCTCGGGGAAGCTCTGGCTGACTGGGATATGGCCATCACCGAAGTCTCGGCTGCCGGTTCGGTTACCGAGCTGATGGTCATCTACCGCGGCACGAAGCCTGTTCTGCTGGTAGATGGCGAGGAGCTGGCGGGCGCCAAACAAAACCGGGTTCTCAACACTTCGATCCTTCTCCAAGAACTTTCGGAAACCAGGATCCCTGTAAGTTGCACCGAGCAGGGCCGCTGGTCCTACGCTTCCAAGTCATTTGGCGAGTCCGGCAACTTTTTGGCCTACAGGAGCCGCTCGAAGAAGACTCGCTCGGTCCACTCGTCGCTCGAGGCGCGCGGGGCTTACCTATCTGACCAGGGCGAGATCTGGCACGAGATCGCCGAACTCCTGGCGCAAGCCGGCACCACATCGCCAACCTCGGCCATGAGCGACGTTTACAGAGCCCGGGAGGCTGAACTGCGCGAATGCGACGACGCGTTCAAGGTAATGCCCAACCAGGTAGGCCTCTTCGCCATCATTCACGGCCGCCCTGCCGGCATGGAGGTGGTTTCGCTTGCCTCCGCCTACGCCAGGCTGCATCGCAAGCTCGTCCACAGCTACACGCTGGAAGCCTTGCTTTTCCCGCCGAGGCGTGGAAAACGCGGGCAGGGTGCTCGTTCCTCACTTGTGGGAGCCGGAGAGGGCGGCGGGGGGCCAGAGAAGCCTGCGCCGGAGGGCTCGGTTGCTGAACCTCTTGCACTGGCGCAGTCCTTCCTGGCTGAGATCAGTAGCGCCGAAGAGCGCCTGTTCGCTTCCGTCGGCCACGGCACTGATTTCCGTTACAAAACCAAAGCCCTTTCAGGTTCGGCTCTCGTTCACCAGGACGAATTGATCCACGCTGCGTTCTTCCGCGCGGACGAAACCGGCTAGACCGAGCGTCTGGCCTGCCGCCACCAGAGTTACCGTCGAACAGAGCCGGCGCACTGAATCCTGCGATCCGACGGGCGGCAGCACCCAGCCAGCAATCAGCACCCGACCCGCAGACCACGCCAGCGGGCAGCGCGGAATGAAAAGAGGACGGTGCGGGGGCACCATCCTCTGTGTGGGAAGACCGTGAAGCTTAGATGGGCTTGGGCATCGGCGTCCAGGCGCCCTTCTTCTTGCTGCTCTTGAGGCAGGTCTCGATGAAGGCCAGCCCCATCCAGCCATCCTCAACGTTGGCGTACTTGGCACCGTCGCACTGGAAGGCTTTGCCGGCCTTCCACTTCCGCACATCCGCCTCGAAGCAGCGGTGCAGGCGGGCGAAGGCGTCGTGGAAGGCCTCCGGATGGCCCGACGGGATGGTCGGCTCGGCCATCAAATCGGGCGGGACGTTCTTGGGCAGGAAACCGTCGCCGGGGGTGACTGCGCCGCGCCAATAGACTCTGTCGGGCTGGCCCGGGAGCATGATGGTGACCGACTCCGGTTCCTCCTGGCGCCAGACCAGAGTGCCCTTAGTGCCGGCGACCTCGATGCCGAGGTTGTTCTTATGGCCGATGCAAATCTGCGAGGCGCGCACGAGGGCTTTGCCGCCGTTGCTGAGTTGGCAGTAGATGGTGAAGTGGTCGTCGAGGCGTCGGCCCTGGACGAAGGTCTCGAGCTGGGCGCTGAGCTGGGTGACTTCGAGCCCGGTGACGTAGCGGAGTTGCATGAGGGCATGCGTGCCGATATCGCCCCCGCAGCCGGAGCCACCAGCGCGCTTGGGGTCCACACGCCAAACGGCTTGGGTCTGGCCGGTGGCTTCGAGCTTGGTCGCCAGCCAGCCCTGAATGTAAGAGCTGTCCACCCAGCGCACCTGGCCCAGCAAGCCGCTGCGCACGACGTAACGGCTGAAACGGCTGGTCCAGTGGCCGAGATAGGTGTGCGCGACACCGAAGGGGACGTTGAGCTTGCGCGAGGTGTTCACCAGGCCGGTGGCTTCCTTCAGATTGAGGCAGAGCGGTTTCTCGCAGAAGACGGCGATGCCGGCCTTCATGGCCTTCATGGCCGGGTCGTAGTGAACGAAGTTCGGTGTGACAATGAGGATGTAGTCGAGCTTTTGATCGTCGGGCAGCTTGGCGTTGGCGGCGATCATTTCGGTGTAGGAGCCATACCCCTTTATGGGATAAGGCCAATTGGCGGCTTCTTCGAGGGCGATCTTGGGATCGGGGAACAGCGCGCCTGCGACGACGCGCCGCGTGCCGTCAAAATGAATCGCTTTCTGGTGGGGATGAACGATGAAGGCGCCCTTGCCGCCACCGACTAAACCGACATTGAGGGGTCTGTTGGACATAGATAAGTCTCTTGTGTTGCGATTGATGATTCGTGATCAGTCTTGTGTCTGTTGTTAACGCTTGTTTCTACCAAGTGAAACTCAGGCGCAGATTAGAGGGCGGCCGACTTCAGTTCAAGACCAGAACGTTAGACTTTCACCCACACGCCCTTCCTGGCCGATTCCTCCACAGCCTCCAAGACGCGTTGGTTCTTCAGCCCGTCCTCGAACGTCGGGTGAACCGGTCTCTGATCCACGCAGGCGTTGACGAAATCGGCCACGGTGTGGACAAAAGTATGCTCGTAGCCGAGCAAATGTCCCGCCCGCCACCAGTGATTGACATAGGGATGCGTCCCGCCCGGCTGCAGGACGAGGATGTCGCGAAAGCCTTGACGGTCCGGGAGACTGGCGGTATCGCAGAACCTCAGACGGTTCATGTCCTCGAAATCGAAGCAGAGTGAGCCGCGGGACCCGTTGATTTCGATGGTCATTTGGTTCTTCCGTCCTGGTGCGCAGCGGGTGGCTTCAAGGTTGGCCAGCGCGCCATTTGCGAACCTGCCGATAAATACGCTGGCGTCGTCCACGGTCACTCTGCCCAAGGGCCGGGCAGGCTCGGTCGGCAATGCCGGGCTGGCTTTAGCCGCCTTGGCTTTCCCCGCCTTGGGTTTGGGAGTTGTCTTGGCAGGCGGTGCCGGGGTGGCTGACGCGTTTTCCGGCAGTGGACGCTCTTTGACAAAGGTATGCATCATGCCGCAAACCTCCTTGAACTCACCAACCAGGTAGCGTGCCAAGTCAATAAGATGCACGCCGATGTCGCCGTGCGCGCCGCTGCCGCTGATCGCTCTATCCAGCTTCCACCGCAGCGGTGCTTCCGGGTCCACCAGCCAGTCCTGGGCGTAGCGCCCGTGATAATGTCGAATCTCCCCGAGAGCGCCCTCGACTATCAGTTTCTTCGCCTGGGCAATGGCGGGTATCCGGCGGTAATTATGACAGACCATATGCACGACCTTCGCCTTTTGTGCGGCGGCCAGCATGGCTTCGGCCTGCTTCACGTTGAGTGCCAGCGGCTTCTCACACAGAACATGCTTGCCAGCTTTAGCCGCGGCAATCGCGATTTCGGCATGTGAGTCGTTGGGGCTGGTGATGTCAATGATCTCGATCAACGGCGAGTCCATTAGCTCCCGCCAGTCGGTCGAAGCGAACTGCCAGCCGAACTTGGCGCGTGCCGCCTGCACGCCCGCGGACTTGCGCCCGCAGACGGTGTGCATCTCGATCCTGGCTCGCAAGGGGAAGAAATAGGGAGCCTGTCGCCACGCATTGGAGTGGGCCTTGCCCATGAATCCGTAGCCGACCATACCGACCCGGAGTGTCTTGGCCATATTCAAAGTTGAGGTTGAATTAGCTGCCGCGCCCTTTATAGTGCGCCCGGGCTGTCTTAGTCAACACAACTTATGCCTTTTACTGCCGCTGACATTGCCAAACTCCTGGGAGGCGAAGTGGTCGGGAGTGGTTCATTGGTCTTGCAAGGTTTCGCGCCTGCCGACCGCGCCCAACCGGGCGACCTGACCTTCGCCGAGAACGAGGGGTATTTTGTCCGGGCCGAGCACAGCGCCGCTTCGGCGATCCTGGTGGATGGCCGCTTTGCCTCGAGCCAGAAGACGCTCATTCGCGTGCCCAACGCCCGCATTGCCTTTGCCAAGGTGCTCCCGGTGTTTTTCCCCGAGCCGGCCATGCCCGCCGGCACCCATCCTTCGGCGATCCTCGCAGCGACGGCCGAAGTGGACCCAACGGCATACATCGGACCTCATTGCGTGGTGGGCGACAAGGTGCGGATCGGCCCGCGCGTGATCCTGCAAGGCGGCAACCATATCGGCGCCAACTGCCAGCTCGGCGAGGACGCGAACCTCTTCCCCAATGTCACGCTCTATCCGAATACCGAGATCGGCAAGCGGGTGCGCATCCACTCCGGCACCGTCGTCGGCTCAGACGGCTTTGGCTATGTGCTCGACAACGGCATCCATCGCAAAGTCCCGCAAATCGGGAATGTCATTATATGTGATGACGTGGAAATTGGGGCGAACGTGACCATTGATCGGGGTGCGCTCGGCCCAACGGTTATCGGCAAGGGAACCAAGATTGATAACCTTGTTCAAATCGCGCACAACGTGACCATCGGCGAGCATTGCATCGTCGTCGCGCAAGCGGGCATCGCCGGGAGCACCAAGCTGGGCAGTTACGTCATTCTCGGAGGCCAGGTTGGCCTGGCTGGGCACTTGAAGATCGGCAACCGTGTCTCCATCGCCGCCCAGTCCGGCGTCATGAACAACATCCCGGACGGCGAGAAATGGATCTGGACGCCGGCCCAGCCTGACCGCCAAGCCAAGCGCCAGATGATCGCCCTGCAACAACTGCCCGAGCTGTTCCGTCGGGTCAAAGCGCTGGAGAAACAACTCGGGGCAAAGCCCGCACCGGCGGCTCCACCCGAATCAACGTAGCGTCAGGCAGGGATGCCTGACGCCACGACCGTTCTACGCCTTCCAGATCATGTCGGCGACCGTCCGGCCTGCCGGGATGAAGGGCAGCACGTGTTCGGTGTAGGGCACGATGATGTCCAGCACGTAGGGCTCCTTGGCATCCAGCATCCGCTGCATCGCCGCCCGCAGATCCTTCTTGTACATGACCCGTTCACACTTCACATTAAAGCTGGTGCACACGGCCGTGTAATCAGGATAGATCTGCTTCCGGTTGTCCGGGTCGCCCAGGTAAGTGTTGCCGCGGTTGCCCGCGTAGAAGCGGTCTTCCCACTGCATCACCATCCCCAGATGCTGGTTGTTCAGAATGATCGCCTTCGCGGCAATCTTCTCAATGTGCGCCGTCGCCAGTTCCTGAATGTTCATTAGGAACGAGCCGTCGCCATCAATGTCCACGACCTCCCGGTCGGGGAACGCCACCTTGGCCCCCAGCGCCGCCGGATAGCCATAGCCCATGGCGCCCAGGCCGGCGCTCGTCAGCAACTGGCGCGGATACTTGAACTTGTAATACTGTGCCGCCCACATCTGGTGCTGGCCCACGCCGGTCGTGATGATGGCCTCGCCTTTCGACAGCTCGTAGAGCGTCTCAATCGCCATCTGCGGCAAAATGACTTCGCTTTCCCGCCCCTTGAGATGGTCGCGCATGTGCTGCGACTTCATGACCTCCTCGGTCACGGTGTAACCGAAGGGCGCTTTGCTTTTCCAGGCCTCGATCTGCTTGTGCCAGGCCGTGAACGTCTTCTCCACCGGCCGCCGCTTGACCATTTCCGCCAGGCGTCCCAGCGCGTACTTAACATCGCCGATGATCGGCAGGTTGGCCGGCTTGTTCTTGTTGATCTCCGATGGGTCAATGTCGAGGTGAACAATCGTCCCCTTCTCACAGAACTTATCCACCTTGCCGGTGACGCGGTCGTCGAAGCGCACACCGAAGGCCAACAGCAAATCGGCTCCGGGCGCGATCGGCTTCATCGGCTCAGTCACCTTTGTGCGCTGCTCGAATTCGCCGTTCACCGCCCAATTCGCGAACGCCGCGCCGTGCATGCCCAGCCAGCGCAATGACAGGGGGTGCGTCTCCGGAAATGCGCCACAACCCATGATGGTCGTGGTCACCGGAATCTGTGTCGCCTCGGCAAACTGCCGCAGCTCCTCGCTGGCGTTGCCGGTGATGATCCCGCCGCCGACGTAGAGCACCGGGCGGTCGGATTTCTCAATCAGCCCGATGATCTCATTGAGCTCCAGTTCGCTCGCCCGCCGGCCGGGTTGATAGCCGCGCAGGTGAATCTCCTTGGGAAAGACCGGTTGCGTGCGCGCCTGCTGCACGTTCTTTGGCATGTCAATCAGCACGGGGCCGGGCCGTCCGGTTTGGGCGATGAAGAACGCCTCTTTGACCACGCGCGGGATGTCGTTGATGTCGGTGATCAGGTAGCTGTGTTTCACCACCGGCAGGGTCATGCCGTAGATGTCGGTTTCCTGAAACGCCCCCTTGCCGATCATGGCCTGAGACACCTGGCCGGTGATGGCGATCAACGGGACGGAATCCATGTAGGCGTCCGCGATGCCCGAGACCAGGTTGGTCGCGCCCGGGCCGCTGGTGGCCATGCACACGCCCGCCCGCCCGGTCACGCGCCCGTATGCCCCGGCGGCGAACGCTCCGCCCTGTTCATGCCGCGGCAGGACCGTGCGGATCTTTTTGCAGCGCGTCAGCGCCTGATGGATCTCCATGCTGGCGCCTCCGGGATAGGCGAAGATCGTGTCCACCCCTTCCCGTTCGAGGCAGGTCACGAGAATTTCGCTGCCGGACATCGTGGGGCCGAGTTCCACGCTCTTGGCAGCCGGCGTCTTCTTGGTCTGTTCAGTTGTCTTGCTCATATATGTGTTTGCGGTTGTGACTGGCAGCCGCAGGTGCATAAAAAAACCCACGACCGTCTGCCAGCCGTGGGTTCTTGTCGAAACTCAGTTTACCTTCGACAAGCGCCTACGGCGTCGCCAACTACGACGACCAGCACCAGTGCAACTTGTCGAATGTTCACTAACATCGCGCCCAATGTAGTAAACCTTCCCCACCTCGTCAAGCCCCTGTTTTGTGAGAAAACGGCACTATTTGATCAGCCGGAGGAAGCGGTTGCCGTCGGGCCGATAGACTAGCCGCATGAGCAAGGCAAAGAACCGCCGTGCGCAAAGAGTTGAGCTGGACCGATACACCCTGGCCGATCTGGCGATCCGCCACGGCAACATCTGCCAGCGGTCCACAGGAAGACTCCCGCGGGCTGCCTGGGGCCAGCGCTGCTAACCCCCTCACCAGGTGGTCCCGTAGGCCCTTCGCCCGTGGCCCCGTCTTTCGCGTCTCCACTAGCCGGCTCCCTTCATCGCGCTGAAGAGTTCTTCCAGCATTTTCAGCCGCGTTTTCAACTCGGTGATCTCTGTTTCCTTCTGTTCAAGTCTTTGTTCAAGACTTTCAATCCGCGCGTCTGCTGTCTGCTTCTCGCTTTCGACTTTCTCATTCAGCCCTTGGATAGCGGCGAGGGCGACGCCGTCGGCATCTACGGTGGCAATGTGTTTATCGTCTGGGCCAACCCCGAAGGCGGAGTAGAAATCCTGAGCCATGGGGCCGATGTGCTGGGCGCCGGGCAGTTCTTTGAAGTTCCAGCGCGAGATGGGGAGGG
This sequence comes from uncultured Verrucomicrobiota bacterium, assembly GCA_964625855.1. GTDB lineage: Bacteria > Verrucomicrobiota > Verrucomicrobiia > Limisphaerales > UBA8199 > JAPLUA01. The sequence continues at coordinate 53,118 of CAZVFC010000023.1, forward strand.
AGGAAACCTTGTCCAGGACAGTCCTGCCGTCCACAGGCGTGAAGTTTTCCTTCACGTTGCGGTCGCTGGTGGGGGTGAAGACGGTCGCTTTGGCTTCGCCAGCCACTTGAAGTCTGGCGGAAGGAGCGGTCGTACCAATGCCGACGTTTCCTGACGGTTTCACAACCAGTGTGTCGGCGGAGACGTCGCTTCCAATCCGGATGTCATGATCGAGGCCACCTCCGGAGACGATGCGCCAAATCCGGACGACCGGGTTGGTCAACGAATCGTACTCTCCGTAAAAAAATAGTGTCGGATAAATGGTGCTATTGCTCACGCTCAGCGGCGGAGCGCCCAGTAGAAATCCACGCCAAGCCGCTCCACCCTCGGCATCCGATAACTGCCCACCACAATTTGCGAATGTGTACCGCTTGGAATGGGTCTGACTGTAAGTCTTGGTCATATAGACCGCATCGTAAGCAACGGGATCATCGTCAAGCACGTGCAACCTCGCAGCCGGTGACGTCGTTCCAATTCCAACGCGACCCACCTCAGAAATCACCATCCGGGTGTTCCAGTTGGTTTGCCAGTCGTTTTGGAACGACAGTTTGTAACCGCCCGTGGACAAAGCCCAACGTGCTCTCTTGATATCGTTGACCACCAAGTGCCTCCCCCCGCCAGGACCCCCAACGACAATCCCGCTTACATCGTCGCTGTCCTCGACGCGGCAGTGGTATCCATCCAAGCTTCGCGCCACCACTGCATACGGCACGGCGATGAGCCGCTGGCGCGGGGCGAGGATGTTCCCGTCCACGGTTACTTGCAGCCAGACCTCCGGGTTGCTCAACAGGCTGGGCAGTGTGCTGGAGCCGAAATTGAGAGAATAGATCCCGTTGGTCACCGGCACCAGGCCGATGTTCTGCGCCGGCAGGGCGGGGACGCCGCCGGTTTCATTGGTGAACAGGTTGACCTGGATGTTCACCATGCCATTGAGCGGCAGGCCGGTGGCGTTGTCCCGCAGCCGGCCCTGGTAGTTAATGAGGTTGGGAACTTCGGAAAATGCTGAAAGCTGAAAGCCGAAAGCCGAAATGGCTGCGAGCATTGAGAGATGCAGGGATTTTGATTTCATAATTGCAGGTCGTTTGTCGAAGATAGCGGGAAGACAAGAGAGTCAATCAGGGGTCCAGGCGCCGGTTAAGCTCCCTGACCAGTTGTTCCAGTTCGGCCAACCGCTCCCTCAACTCCGCATTCTCCGCGTCTCGGCGCTGGAGTTCGGCCTCCAACTTGGAGTTCAAGCCCTGAATGGCCGCGAGTGCCACGCCGTGCAGGTCGGCGTCGTTAAGCGTCTTGTCGTCGCTCTGGTTGAGGGGGAATTGCGCGTGGAAATCCTGTGCCATCGGCCCCATGTGCCGCTGCTCGTAACCAATGTAGTTCCATTCTGCGATGGGCACGCGGGCCAAGCGGTCGAGGGTGGCACGGGTGTCCACCGGGGTGAGACGGTCTTTGGACTCGCGATCGCTAGTGAAGCTCCAACTGGCGCTGCCTGGTACCCAGACGACGTTTTGGCTCGTGCCGGCGTTACCGCTTGAGAAAGTGGCCCCCCCCATGACGTGCAGCTTGTTGGTGGGGCTGGTCGTGCCGACGCCAAGATTACCGTTCTGCAGGAGCGTCATCTTTGTTTCCAAACCTAGTGAGTCGTCGGTCCTGGTGAGAAATTCCAACTTGCCATGAGCGAAGGTGCCACTGATCTGCTGACCGCCTCGAATGGCCGCGAATTCCCTGCTATTGTGGCACCAGAACTCAAGGCCAGCCGCCACCGCGTCAGCGGAAGTGCCATAGCCGTTGTGAAGCCGAAGGGGATAGGTTACCACAGCGCTGCTATCTGCGACTTCCAGGTACCTTCCGGGGTTTCTCGTGCCAATACCGACATTGCCACCAAAAGTGGTTCTGTCCGCGTAGAGGGCGATTCTCCGGATCCCGGTTTCGTCAGTGATTCCGCCGACGTGCAGCCACTTGTTTGTTCCCCCGAGCATAGACATGCCAATCCAGTTGTTAGAGTACACCGCGCCGTTGGTGTCTGAAACCGAGAAGCCATGGGCGGTGACCCATGTTGCTCGGGTTTCCCCAGTGACGGAGTCCACGCTTAGGTCTGGTCCCTGTACCGTCCCAGCCTGCTCGGCCAAAATCGCATACGGCACGGAGAGAAGCCGCTGGCGCGGGCTGAGAATATTCCCGTTCACGGTGGCTTGCAGCCAGACCTCCGGATTACTGAGCACCGCCGGCAGGGTTGAGTCGCCAAAGGCGAAGGAATACACGCCGTTGGTGATGGGCACGGCGCCGATGTCCTGGCGGAACACCACATTGTCGCTGGTTTCGTTCGTATAAAGGGCAACCTGCACCGAGATAGCCCCATTGAGCGGCAAGCCCAGGTTGTCCCGCAGGCGGCCTTGGTAGTTGATCAAGTTGGGAACTTCGCTAAGAGCCGAGAGCTGGAAGCTGAGAGCTGAGATGGTCACGAAGACCGATAGGAGGAATCGCTGTATATTCATAATCTAGTACCTTGGTGTCTTACCGGGTCACATTGATGCGGAAGAACTGTTGCGGCAAAGTGTTGGTGCCCACGTAACTCTTGGGCGTGCCGTCGCCGAGCACCTGATAGACAGCCGCCCACGCGGGCGGCAGGCTGGTGGCCGAGCTGACAGTGTAAAATCGGCCCTCTACGGTGTCCCAGGTGATGACGAAGCCCTCGCCCGCAGGGTTGGCCACGATGCCGGCGACGCGGAAGCTGCTGGCGGGATCGTTCGGGTTGGTCCCGGCGAGCCATTCCTGGAAATCGTCCATGCCATCCCCATCGCTGTCGCGCAGGAAGGGATTTGTCCCGATGGCGTATTCCAGGTCGTCCGGCAAGCCGTCGCCATCGGTGTCGAGCATCGGGTAAGCGGCCTGGAAGCCCGAGGAGTTTTGAAGGCCCGGCGCGGAATTGTCGCCCGCCGGACAGCCCTGGCCAAGCGTGAAGGTGCCGTTGACCAGCCCATTGGCGCAGATGCCTCCGCCGGCGTTCAAGCTATAGAAACCGGCCGAGCGGAATGATATCACATAAGAAAGTGCGTTTGTGGGGTTAGTGTGGTCGAGGATTTCGCGGGCGTCGGTGATCGTGTCGCCATCCGTATCCGGCAGCAAGGGGTTTGTGCCATACTGGTGAACCTCGGTGCCATCAAGCACTCCGTCCCTGTCGCTGTCGGGGTTCATGGGATCCGTGCCGAGAGCGATTTCATCGTGGTAGAGCAGGCCATCACTGTCTGCGTCTGCCAACACAAGGAGGTAAGAGACAGGCGCAGACCAAGGTCCAAGCAGGTTGGTGCTCGCTCCATCGCGCGCAGAGGTCCTGAGCGAAACGAACCCCAGATGCCCACCCAGGTCTGCGGCAGTGTCCCACCCAAGCTCATGAACTGCCCCGGCGGGTGGAGCAGCCACACCCTTCGGCAGCAAGAAGTAATTTGTTCCATCCAAAAAGGCGATTGTCGCGTCACGCCAGGCGACCGAAACCTCATTGGAGTACTGAAGCAGGGGTACGGCTTGGTTTCCCTCGCCATCGGCGAGTCGGACGCGCGCGGCCGCAATCCCGAAGCCCGCATTTGGTGCAGGGAGGATTTCGGCCAGCGGCGCTGTCTGCACGGTGTTCGTTGGGATGCTGGCCCAATTCGTCGGGCTTGAACCGCCTTTCCATTCCTGGACATTAGACCATCCATCGCCGTCGGCGTCGGCATAGATGCCGTTCAGGCCATCCGAATTGGTTGGGTTGAGGCCATTGAGGGCTTTCCACAGAGCCGGCAGACCGTCATAATCCTGAAACTGGCTGAAGCTGAATTGTCGCTTGAGGTTGTCGTTGCCGTCGTAAAAGTACGCCGTGGCAGAGCCGTTCGGATATTCCACTCCGACCAAGCGATCGTTTCGGTCATAGTAGTACTGCAACCTGCGGAATCCCGGCAACTGAGCACTGTCCGGCACTCCATTGTTGTCACTGTCGAGTTCAAGGAAATCGGGGATGCCGTCGGAGTCTGTATCCCGCGGACTATCCAGGTCGTAGCCGATCTCGATCGAGTCGGGAATGCCATCCTCATCCGTATCAGGACCCGGAGAAAACCACACGGAGGCTGAAGGGCTAGACAGGCCCGGAAAGCCTCTGACGGACTCGACGCGGATACGGCCAAAGCCCCCAAGTGTGGCGTTCGCACTGTTTCCCTTTCCTCCTACGGCTACCACTGTATTCGAACCGAGTTCGCCTTGGATGCACCGCAAGAGAATCCCTCCTCCGCTTCCTCCGCCGCCCCACCCAACATCATCGCGACTGCCGTAGGTTCCGGCCCCGCCGTTGGCTCGGATCGCACCGTAGATTTGAATCGTCCGCGCAGTTAACGAAACGGCTCCAGCACCATTTCCTCCTGTTCCGCCACGTCCCGCCTCGCTCACGCAACATCCTCCTCCTCCACCCCCACCGCTGCCCATGAACAGAATGGTGAGTGCCTCGTCGCCGTAGGGAATGCCTCCGGGCATCGGACCGGGAATTCCATCGTGGTTGGGGTAACCGGAGCCATCAGCTCCGGCGGTGCCAAAACCTCCGCCTCCACCATGACCAACGGCGTAATTGGGATTCCTCCATTGGCCACTACCACCTGCCCCGCCACCATAGTTAGCCACGGACAGTTTTGCCGGGGTGCCAGCGAAAGACTCTCCCTGATACCCTCGACTCTGCGCGCCGAACCCGCCTGCACCGCCCCGGTATCCAGCGCCAGACACATCAATGGCGGCTCCCGCGGCGACAACCACCCGACCCCGCGCCTTGACGACAATCACGCCGCCGGTGGTTCCGTTCCACGGCTGAACGGTCAGCGTTGCGCCATTTGTGATGGTGAAGTTCACGAAATGGGGCACAGCATTGGGATCCAATGCGTTATACGCCACCGGATCCGCGGGAAGCCTTACTGCGGAATAGAGCTGCTCAATGGTCGTGTTTGTGGCGAGGACCAGCGAGCCATGACGACCGCTGCCGAGGTCCCAGTTCACGGTGTTTGTGACAAACTGGCCGTGGCCCGGCGCGACCGTCAAGAATGCCAACAGAACTGCAGCCACCACAGAGCGAAGCGGTGCCGGCCAATACGACGGTGGGGCAACCCCCGGTACATTGCCTGTGGTTCCCGAACAGCGCTGGAAAGTCTGCGAAGATATCATAGTGCCAAAAAAGCCAGTGAATTTAGGAAGAACCGAAGCTGCTCATAGACCTGATCCTTTCGCGGCCTGCTCCTTGCCTTTGTACTCGTAGTAAGAGTCAAGCGCTTGGTCTGCCCGCCGATCCCAGTAACGATACTTGGCGTAAGCTTGGTCGGCCATTTGTCTTGGCTGCTGCGCCCAGATCAGATACCTGAGCAAGTCCGAGTTCTCGAAGGAGGTCTTCAATTGGCCGTAGGCGGCCATGTATTGCTGATAGACCCCATAGTATTGGCTGGCCTGCGCGGAATACTGTCGGTAGCGGGTCTTGGCGCGACCGGCCTTCGAGTGAAAAGCGTCAGAGAGCAGCGGAGAAGTGTCGCTCGGGCTGAGAGCGCTTGTTTCGATCGAACCTCCGCTATTCTGCCGATTGACTTCTGTAGCGCTTCCATATGCGTCAATTACTCGGTCTGAGCCAATTGACAAATCACTCGTGCTGCACGTCCACGGGGGACTTGAAACAGTCGAGTTCCCAAATGTGTTTTGATTCTCCACATTGGACAGCACACTTGCTGTCGTAATAGCATGGCTTTCCTTGGATGGCCGTGCCCCAAACGCCTGCCAACCTTTGTGCACGAGTCGGCCTAGACCTTTTAGTGAGGCAGCGGCTGCCCACCCCCAGCCCTCGCCAGCTCTCGTCCCTATCTCACCACCAACAAAAGCAGCTGCCCCGTGTCCCAAGGTTGGTTCAAAAAGAGCGAGCTGAGCGCCTGCCAGAGTCCCTGCTGTCCGCCAATTATCAGCGTCGGATATCCAACCCATTTCCTCGCCGAATCCAATGACGGCCCCGTAGCCGAGACCAACGACAGTACCGGTGAGGGCTGATAGCAAGTGAGTGCCAAACTCTCCACGAGCATCAAATTGCGTTGTGGGCCTATTTTGCACATATGCGTAAGCGATTGGCTTCCACGAATCGGCGATGGTTTTAACCGGATCGGGAGAGAGAAAAACTCCCGTATCAGCGGAATAATACCTAGCACGCATGAAGAAGATGCCGGGTAATTCCTCCATGACCCCTTGACTGCCAACAAACGTATATGGTTGAGATTTGAGGGCTGAGGGTTGGAGGTTTGTCGAACCCAGAATGCGGCCGTAGGGTGAGTAGGCGTAGTGCGCCACGTTCGTGGCCTGATCTCCGGTGATGGTGATGATATTTGCCTGGGCATCAGCGTGGTAATAGAAAGCGGTTTCTGTTGCGCCAGGGGTGACCCTGTAGCAGAGGTCCAGTCCGTGAACGTAGTAGGCGGTGATTTGGCCGTCAGCAGCGAGGTCGCAAAGAATCTTTTCCATGTCCGCCCCTACATCCAACACGTAGCCGATTTGTTCGCCGTCCACCGTCTTGGCAATGCGACGGCCCATCATGTCATAGCGGTTGATGATCTCTTTGTTGGTGACGCCGCTGGTCCAAGAGATGGCGGTGGTCCGGTTATCTTCGTCGTAGCTTAAGGTCCAACTTTGTCCATTGCCAGTGGCGTTGGTCATATTGCCAGCCGCGTCGTAGTGGTAGGTAAATTGCAGAGTCTGGTTCGTGTCGGTAACCGAGCGGTCAATGAGGCGTCCGCTGGCGGTGTGAGATGCGGCTTCGTCGGTCAAAGCGGAAAGCGGAGCTTCAAGCGTACCGCGTTCGGTGATGGCGGTCTTGTTTCCGTTTCGGTCGTAGGCATAATTGATGGCGGTGTTGATTGCCTGCGGGAGGGGGTTCGGGGCCAGATACGTCAGGCTGTCAAGGCGGCCGGATTCGTCGAAGGTGTTTATCTGAATTACGGTATTCGGGTAGGTGCGCCGCACAAGTCGGCTGGCGGCGTCGTACTGATAGCCCATTTGGCGCCCGGCCCAGTCAACCTGGGTGGTGAGCCGATTCAGGGCGTCATAGCCATAGGCCAACGCTTTGCCATCCGGATAAATGAGTTTGGACCGGCGTCCCACGGCGTCGTACTCGTAGCCGATGGTCTTGCCGAGGACGTCGGTAACGGTGGCAACACGGTCCATCGGATCATAAGTGAGATCGGTGCGCGTCGGCGCCTGGCCAGGGCCGGTCCGCAGGAGGTGTTCCAAATTGCCGTTAGAATCAAACGTGTAGTCGTCTGTGCGTCCAGTGCTGAACGTGACGTAGTCAAGTCGGTTCCCTGCGTCATAAACAATGGTGCGGGTGACGCCATTAGGATCGGTCTGTTGATCGGGCCGGAGAAGCTTGTCGTAGCGGTAGCGCCATACGAAGCCATCCTGGTTACGCTCAAGGATTCGTTCGTTACGGTTGCTGTAAACCATAACATACTGACCACCAAGTGCATCGGTGATGTTGGTTATGTTGCCGCAAGCGTCGTAGGCGTATTGCCAGGAGCTGCCCTGCGGATCGGTCCAGCGAACCAACCGACCGCGGTTATCATAGTCGTGGACAGAGACAAAGCCCTTTGGCGAGGTAACCTGTTTGATCCGGCCAACTGGATCGTAGTCGGTCAACTTGACGTTGCCGTGGGGATCGGTTTCGGTAATCACGCGGTTGAGTTTATCGTAGGATTTGCTCCAACTGCGCCCCAACTGGTCAGTGACATTGGTCAGGTTCCCATTGGCATCGTAGGCATTCTTGACAACGTTCCCGAGCGGCGCAGCGACCTGAACAAGCCGATTGGCCGCGTCGTAGAAGTTGGCGGTGGAAATATTGAGCGGGTTGATGGTGTAGGCCAGTTTCCCGCGTTTGGTGTAGATGAAAGTCCAGTTATTGGTGCCGGTGCGATCCACCATGTTGGTGCGCTGGTTCAGGGGATCGTAGGCGTACGACGTGAGTTGGCCTTTGCCGTCAGATTCGGACAGAAGATTGCCGTTGTTGTCGTAAGCTCTCGTGAACACGCGAAGGAGTGGATCCCTCGTGCGCACAACGTTTCCATTGAGGTCGTAAGCAAGCGTCGTCACCTGGCCGAGTGCGTTGGTCACGGCCATGCGCCAGGCGAGATCGTTGAGCGCATAACGCGTCGTATTGCCGGCGGCGTCGGTCTGGCCAGCAATAAAGCCGTTCGTCTCGTAGAGTGTGCGGATCGTGTTGCCTCGGCCGTCAGTTGAGGCAGTCAGCAACCCATCGCTGGAGTATTGGTTGGTGGCGATAAGGCCCAGGTCATCGTACTGTGCGAGCAAGTCGCCGTTGTTGTCGTCAATGACGAAGTGTGTGGCCCACTCCAGGGGATTCGTCTCGGAAGTGACCTTGTTGAACACTGAATGAAACGTCCAGCGTGTTACCTGTCCCAGGGCATTGGTACGCGCGATCATGTTGCCGCGTTCGTCGTAATTGAAGAGATTTGTCCTCCCGTCGGGTTCGACGGCACTGACGCGGAGACCTGCCTGATTGTACAAGTAGGTCCGGGTGTTACCCAGCGGGTCCGACTCCACGGTCAACCTGCCTTTGCGGTCAAACGTACTATAGCTCGCATAACCATCCGGGTCGGTGACGCGAATGGTGCGCGAGTCCGGAACCCCATAGGCGATCTGAACGGTTTGATTGAGCGGATCGGAGAGCTGAGTCTTGCGGCGATAGCGATCGTACTGAACGACCGCGCTGTCGTTTCCTCGAGGGTCAACAATGCGGTTAAGCAGGCCGATCGTGTTCGCATGGCCGGAGTCGTTGTAATAGAACCGCCACGTCGCATTGACGTTAGTGTAAAGGCCGGAGGTGTTCGTGAAAGACTTGCTGGCGAGCCTATTGCTGGCGTCGTAACCGAAGTTCAACTGCCAGGCCCCGAACGAGATATTGGTCAACAAGCCGAGGGCATTGTAGGTGAAGGCATAGCGCCCGCCGGCGGTGTCCACCACGTTCGTAATTCGAGCCAGCGACCAATTCCACTGTAACTGAACGGAGTTGCTGTGAGCATCGCGGATGCTCAGAAGCCTGCCGGCCATGTTGAGGTTGGCGCCGCCGGCGTATGGATTGTAAAAGTGATAGACGAGACGCTCCGGGGTGGTCCACTCCACGTCAGAGCTAAGTAATTGCGTGAGTTCGCCGCGGTATTCGCCGTGGCGGATGGTGAACGGAGAGTAGATGCCCGGACGGTCCCAGGTTTCGATTGCCCCGTCCCAAGTCAACAGCCTCAACTCCAAGATATCTCCGGTGGGCGGCTTGACCACCCGCGAGTCGAAAATATGCCGCCAACGCGGACTCAGCGTTCGCTTCTCATAGGGGTCAGCCGAACCATCACCCGGAGGAAGCGGGGTGCTGTACCCGAAGCGAAAATCGAAGCTGATGCCGCGAACCGGTCGAGACAGCGCGGATTGTTGCCAGACAAACGCGCCGGATAGCGGCGCAAGCGCGTCCTTGCCCCCGTTCACGCGTGAGTCGAAAATGGACTGTTCTCCCGCACGATCCACCTCTGGGAAAGAGACACTGCCGGTTCCCAGCTTCTGCGCTGGATCAGTTCCTGGAGGTGGCACGGGAACGAAGTTGCGTAGGTTGTCTGCCGCGTCCGCAGAATAACCGAGCTTATAATACCCGGCAATGCCCGGGTAATCCCGCTGATCGGCGAACATATACTGCTGGATATCCGTGCCAGCGAGTTGTGATTGGTGGATGGCAAGTTCGACGATGTCGCCGTAAAAGAAGTTGGACGCGCCGTTGATGCCACCGATCGCGAGACCAGCGCCGGTTGTGGCGCCGATCCCCGTCAGGGAATCGGCAAAAACCTGGACCCCGTCCACATAACCGTAAACGAGGTTCCCGCCGCGAGCGACTGCCACGTGGTACCATCTCTCGACATAGAGCCCGGAGATAAGCGTCTTGACGAACGGAGTTGGCAGCCCAGAGCCACGCGTCACGAACTCAAGGTTGCCATTCGTTGCATTTACGCGGACCAGATAGGAGAAGTTTGCGGATTGATTCCCGTCGGCGCGGTCCATAACGAGGACCATGTCGGTGGTGAGATTCAAGCTGCTCGGCACCGATAATCGGAACCAAAAGGAGACTGTGAAAATGCCATTAACCGAGGTGAGACTGCCGCTGGGATCGTCCGCTTTGAGGCTCGCATTCCCGGAGAACGTGGCGGCAGAACACCATGTGGCCGTGGTATTCAGAGAGAGCACGACAAAAGTGAGGAGCAGTGGCGGCAGGTAGAGGCTACGTGGATTCAACTTTATCTGGCGAGGGGCCTCAATCAGGTAGCTGCTAGCAAGGCGCGTGAGAGTGACGAGTGACGCGCGGCGAGTGGCATGCTGGTGGCCAGGGGTGGTTCGGTGCATAGGGTTCTTCGGTTGGGTCAAGAAGTCAGGATCTCGGCTTGCTCAGGGACGGCAGGGTCCTGGATGGCGGCGGGCAGACAGACGGTGGTGAGCAGTTCAGCGGAGTTGCCGGTGCGGAGGGCGACATCGCGCTGGCTAAGGGTCTGGAGGGCAAGACGACAACACACCCCTTCCTTCCATCGCAGCCACAACACAACCGCCACGATCAGGAGCAAGACAACCACCCCGACTTGTCTCCAAGCCTTCACGCCATTATGGTCAACAGACCGATTGGCTGAATGCTGGCAGACGAAGACTAATCTGACAACACAGATTCTCAACGATCTGAGGTTCAGCCTCGGGGGGGCGGGTTTTCCGAGTTATCCTAACGGCTAACCTTTGCATCATTGCATTTGTGGGTTCGCCGCCTCATGATATTTCATGCGGCGCAGGCGCTGTGAGCGATGAAAGGGCTAGTCTTAGAAGTTCTGGCAATGCTGCTTCTCTGGAGCAGCGGGGCAGCGCTCGGCTCGGGCGAGGGGGCTGCACTGCCGAGAGCCGCCTGCCTGACCAACGCGGCCCAGGTCCATGCGCTCGCCCCGGAAGTGGCCGACCGGCGATTGCCGGCAAGACTCGAAGGGGTGGTTACGCATTACCATCCGCGGCTCAGTGACGGGTTGTCACTCCAGGATTCAACCGACGGAGTGTATGTCAGTCTGCAGGGACACAAGCCGGAGGTCAGCGTGGGAGACCTCGTCGTCATCGAAGGCGAAACTGGCTCGGGGGATTACGCACCGATCGTGCATCTCCACCGGCTGCTGAAGTTGGGGCGCGGCGAACTGCCCAAACCGGAGCGGGTCACTGCCGCCGCGCTGGCCACGGGTCGTTACGATTCACGCCGGGTCGAGGTGCGCGGCATTGTGCGGTCGGCTGCCCCCGCCCAGCGGGTCAGTTCGGCGCCGGCGCACCTGGCAATGGAATTGCGTTCGGACGGGAATGACCTCTTGGTTCGGGTGGCGGAGCACGTTCCTGGCGACACGAACCTGGTGGACGCTGAGGTGATCGTCCGCGGCATAGCCGCAGGTGTATTTAGCTGGCAGCGGCAACTCCTCGCGCCGATCGTCGTGGCGGCTTCTGATGCCGACGTGGAAGTGGTCCGGCCGTCGCGCGTGGCGGATACCCTGCCCGTGGTCACCATCAGGTCTTTGTTCAACTACTCACCGAATGGATTTCCCCAGCACCGAGTGCGGGTGCGGGGTCAGTTGCTCGGCCGCCACGTCGGTTTGCGGCTGACCGTCCGCGACGCCACCGGGGGCCTGTTTGTCGAATCGGACGGAGGCGCCGGGCTGGTTCCCGGGGACGAAGTGGAGTTGCTCGGTTTCCCCGAGATGCGCGAGCATTCCCTGTGGCTAATGAAGGCGGGGGTGCACAAGCTGGGAACCGGCTTGCCGCCGGCTCCCCTCGCCGCCTCTGTACCCGAGGCCCTGCAGCACCCCTGCGAGCTGCGACGAATTACCGGCGAACTCTCCGGACCGCCGCGTCCGGGCGAAGGGAGCTGGGTGTTGACCCTGCGCGACGGCGATGCGGAATTTGAAGCGTGGCTGCCGGCTTCGGGTAGTTCCTTCCCGACCTGGTTGCGCCAGGGGGCGCATTTGGCTGTGACGGGGATCACGGAGCCGTTCGTCCGCCCCAGCCAACGTCCGACCATGTTTCCGTTTCCGCGCGAACTGCGCCTGCACGCGCGAACGCTTTCGGATGTCGAACTTGTGCGGGCCGCGCCATGGAGAACCTCGCCCCGGTTGACCCAAACGATTCTGGGCAGCCTCCTGGGTGCGCTGCTGCTGCTGGCACTGACGAGCTTGGCGGCTATGGTGCTGGCGCGCAAGAACGCCGCCTTGCGTGTGGCCCGCGAGCAACTACGCGTGGCCCGCGACGAGCTGGCTGAACGGTTCACCGTGCGCACGGGCGAGTGGCACGAGGAACTGGCCGCCCGGCACGCCGCGGAAGCGGATTTCGCCCTGCTCACGGCGGAGCGCACACGGCTGGCGCGCGACATTCATGACGGCCTCGAACAAACCCTCGCCAGCGCCGCGCTGCACATGGATGCCGCCAGAGGGTTTTTGCGGGAACAACCCCAGGAGGCGGAGCGCTTGTTGACCACGGCCACCGACCAGTTGCGCGAGAGTCAGTTGGAAGTGAGGCGCTCGATCTGGAACTTGCGCTCGGTAAAATTGGAGAAGGCCACCCTCCCGGAGGCCCTGCAACAGCTCGGCGAAGCATTGGCAGACGCCCATGGACCGGTCGTCGAAGTCCGGTGCGAGGGGGAGCCGACGCTCTTGGCGCCCGGCGCCGCCAGTCAACTGTTTCGGATTGCGCAGGAGGGAGTGACCAACGCGCTGAAACACGCCCAAGCCCGTAGAATTGAAGTTATTCTGAGGTTTCAGCCCCAGACGGTAGAGTTGTGCGTGAATGACGACGGTTGTGGTTTTGATCCGTCGGCGCCGTCGGTCAACGGCCACTTCGGCCTGCGCGGATTGAAGGAACGCGCCCGTGCGTTGGGTGCTGAACTGGCGTTGGATTCCACGGCCGGGAATGGCACGCGCCTGCGCTTGAGGGTGCCACTTGCGGGCCTGCGGGAGTCTTGAGCGATGCACACTTTTGATCCTCCGCTCACGTTGCTGATCGTGGACGATCATTTCGTCTTCCGAGCCGGTCTGAAAGCAGTGCTGAGCTTGCGCCGGGATTTTCGGGTGGTCGGTGAGGCCGGCGACGCCGTCAGCGCGCTTTCCGCGTTTCGCACTCACCAGCCGGGAATGACGCTGATGGACTTGCGGTTGCCCGATGATACGGGCATCCAGGCGCTAAGGCGCATCCGGCAGGAGTTTCCGGCAGCCCGGGTGCTGATGCTTACGACCTTTGACGGGGATGAAGATATCCACCGGGCACTCGAGGCCGGGGCGTGTGGGTATCTCTTGAAGAGTGTTCCCGGGCCCGAACTGTTGCAAGCCATCGAGGCGGCGGCTCTTGGTAAAAGGTATATTCCGCCCCAAGTACAGCGGCGTCTGGAAGAGCGCGCGACGTTTGGCGAATTGACCGACCGCGAGCGTGAAGTCCTGCCCTTCGTGGTGAAGGGACTGACCAACAAGGACATTGCCAGAATCCTCAAGTTCACTGAATTCACCGCCAAGGCTCACGTCCGCAGCATGCTCGCAAAGCTCGGCGCGGCAGACCGCACCGAGTTGGTGTCCATTGCCGTGCAGCGCGGTCTCGTGCATCTCGAGTAGCCAGGGTGCGCTGTTGGAGGCACGGTTGATTCTCCTGGCCTCCCGGCGTTGATCTTCCGGGTTATCCTTTTGGACAATAGCGCAACGGCAGAGGGGCGCTAGACTCAAGGACAAATCATGAAGCCTGCGCACGTCCATTTCGCAATCGCAACGAAACGCCACCGAGCACATAAGGCCGGCTTTACCTTGATTGAACTGCTGGTGGTAATCGCCATTATCGCGATTCTGGCGGCGCTGCTGCTGCCTGCTTTGGCCAAGGCCAGGGAGAAAGCCAAGCGAATTCAGTGCCTGAACAACCTGAAGCAACTGGGTTTGAGTTCTATGCTGTATGCCGACGACTCCAATGGGGATCTGGTCGGCGACACTCGCGGAATGGGCGCGGGACGGCGGGAGGGTGACGACGACGACGTGAACTACTTGTTTCCCGCGTATGCTTCGAACTTGAAGAGCTTCGTGTGTCCCAACACGCTGAACACCGTCACCAACGACACAGTGGTCAAATCGGGGGTCACATTGGTGTGCGACCTGACAAACAACTGCCCACGAGGGCGGTTGGCGGGCAGGGGGTACAGCTATGAGATTTTTGGGGCCATGTCGAATGCCACCGGTGGCCAGAAGAAATCTGAGAAGGCCATCAATAACTACAAGCTGACGGTCAACTACCCCAATCGCGGCATGAAACCCGGACCTACCCGGGTGTGGTTGTTCGCCGATGCCGACGATACACACGCGGATGGCTCCGGCATCAACAATTACCCGGACCCGACCGACAACCATGGAAGTGCAGGTGAGAACGTGATGTTCTGCGATGGGCATGCCGAGTGGGTCAGCCTCAGGCAGTATCTGAACTCCTTCAATATTTCTTTTGACGAAAACCGCAACTCGCCGTGGTGATGTCCCAAGAGAATGTCAGTTAACCATAAACGAATCATGATAAACCATAAACTCATCCAAACCATGAAAGACAAAATCCGACTCCTATTAATCGTGGCTGGTGCCGCTATTGCCCTCCAACTTCACGCTGATGTGCGCGAGGGCCTGGTTGCCTACTGGCCACTGAGCACCGCGAGTGGCAGCTTCCCGATGACCACCCCCGATGTCGTCGGCGGCAACGACTTGACCGGACCGTTCATGGACAGCTCCACCGCACTGGTTGCCGGTCACTTTGGCAACGCCGTGGCGTTCGATGGTGCTTCTACCTATCTCACCTTTCAATCGCCATGGGGAACTGACACCGGATTGCCTGTCTCGAAGAAGGGCAGTTGGACGATCTCGGTTTGGGTGAACGGGGTTGCCCAACCCGGAGGCAACTATTACTTCGTCGAGAGTTCGAGCTTGAACAACAACCCACTGACCGCGTTTATTGCCCGCGCGAACACCAATACTACTGGGGTCTATTTTCGCGACGCCAGCGGTAACAACCCGGTCAATCTCCCCGCAATCACAAATGTAACTTTGGACAGCACCTGGCATCATGTTGCGATGACCTATGACGCCGTGTCGCACGCATTCAGGCACTATGTGGATGGCAGCCTGGTCTATAGCAACAATTTTGTTCCAAACTACGCTAACAACAGTCTGTACGATTTGGTTAACCTTGGTGCCAGACAACGGAACGGCGTGGTTGATCTGTATTTCGGCGGGAAACTGGACGATGTGGCGCTTTGGGCCCGCGCACTGAGCCAGGCAGAGATTCAGGATGTTCTCAACAACAGCATTCTTACTCCGGTGCCGCAATTTGCACCGGTTGTGACAGTTGACCCGAGGAGCGCGACTAATTTGTTTGAGGGGGACAGTGTCACCTTGACCACCGCAGCTTACGGCTCTCGCCCGCTCTATTATCAGTGGCTTAAGGATGGGACGGAGTATCCGGGTGCCACCTCGGACCAGTTGGCGCTGTCGAACGTCACGACCAATGACAACGGCACGTACCGCCTGGTCGTCACCAATTCCACGGGCAGTTTCACTAGCGTCGTGGCGCAAATCACGGTGAACGTTTTTGGCAGTCCGAATCTTACGAACGGCATGGTCGCCTACTGGCCGCTCGATGCGATCGCCGGCGTTAAAACCCCGGACCTCGTTAGCGCCTACGACCTGACGGTGAACAACATGTCGAGTGGCAACGTGGTTCCGGGCAGGTGGGGCAATGCCCTGAGTTTCACCAACTCGAGCTCGCAGTACGCGCGTCGGATCCACAACGCCGGTGATGCCTTGCCGGCCTACAGGCGAACCAACTTTACAGTGTCCGCTTGGGTTAAGGGCGCTCCGGACGCCAACAGCGGCTGGTTCTGGGGCGAGAGTCGCTCGGATGGTAACAACAATACGGCATGGGTCATGGGGAAGTTTAGCGCTACCGACCTCAAACTCGACGCGATGATCCGCGACGATAACGGTCAACCGTCGGGCGACCATCGAAGGTCCAGCGCCGACATCTGGGACGACAACTGGCACAATGTGGTGTGGGTCCAACACGACGCTGGAGGGGTCCCGAAGGCTAGAGTGTATATTGATGGCGTCCTGGACCCGGCCGACAACCTTGCGCCGCGTTACCCCGTGACTCCTAACAACACCGCGCTGGGCTGCTTCGGCCGCGCCACACCGGGGCAGTTCTACACGGGCCTTATTGACGAGGTGGCCGTTTGGGAACGGCCGTTGTCTCCGGACGAAATCGCATTGCTCCAAAGCGGGTACATCACCAATCCTCCGAGCCGGCTCACGCCGCTGGCCATCAATTCCTATAGGGCCGACCTAGCAGCCGTTGTAAGCGGCGACTCCACCGTGCTGCGGTGGGACGTGCCCGCAAATGTCACCACGGCCTACATCAGCAACGTTGGGGATGTAACTGCCAAAACCGCTGCGGGCGGTGGTGTTGCCACGAACGTGGTGACGGTCAACAACACAACAACCTACACTCTTACCATCACCCGCGGTGCCGAAACGGTTAGCAAGAGCGTCACGGTCGGTGCGGTAAGGGGTGTTGCCCCGGGTTGGAGTCTGGTGGACAACTTCGACTTCTATCAACCCGGTCAGTTGGGCACGAATGGCACCTGGCTTGATATGTATGGTAACACGGTCGCCGTCACGCGACCGGCGAACTGCAACCGGCTGGCAAAAGTCACGGCCATTGCTGCGGCTGGCGGTGCTTATCTGAAGCTCAACGGTTTAACCTTCACTGAGAATCAAGCCCGCACCTTGTTCTTCCGCATGGTTCCCAAGGGGAGTCCGGAAGAAGCAATTAAGCAGGCGATCGGGCTTTCGGACCGGACGCCCAACTTTTACTATCAGGTGGCAAACCAGGCCAACATGGGACCGGTAGTATACCCGGCGGCCAACGCCTCCGAATGGCATATTGGTGTCAGCACCTACGGCGGCGGAGGAACCGTTTATGACCCAACCATCCTCACCCCGGAGGCGGTTTACAAGGTCTGGATTGACATAACCAATGTGCCCATCGTCAACGTGCCTGGTGCTCGGGTCGAACCCGACGAAGAGGATATGTACTCGGTCTATATCCAGAAGGAAGGTGACCCAAGCCGCACGGCTTTGTTCGTGGATTGCCGCAGCGACCGCTGGCTCAATGCGATGGACGAATATACGACAGACTATCCATCAGACATCATTAGCCGGCTGTATTTGGTTGGCAACGGTGACACTCAAGGCGCGCTGTTCGACGATGTCTATTTGAGCAAGGCCGGTTACAACTCCACGACTCCGATCGAGCTTGGATATGCGGGGCCGCCGCCCGCGCTCCAAATGCAGTGGTCCGGTACCCAGTGGCAGATTGTCTATCAAGGCAAGCTGCTCGAAGCTTCCACCATCACTGGTGCGTGGACTGAAGTTGACGGCGCAACCTCGCCCTGCCCGATCCCAACGACCGGGCCGGGCAAATTCTACCGAGCTGTTTGCAATTGAGTTGGATGCGCTCCGGCGGGGCAGTCTGTTCCCAGACTGCCCCGGCGCGAGTAGGAACGAGGGAACCTGGCGCGCGTGCGGAGTTGCCAGCCCGAAATGCGGGCGAGGAGAGCTTCGGACTGATCAGGCGCAGCCACGATGAAATCCCGGTCATCTTGAAGCGAATCAGCGCCGCTTTGCGGTGAAGTGCCTTCAACAAACCTCCGCGCTTGCGATATGGACAATGCCACACGGAAAACGATCCCAACCAGGACCGTCGGTGGCCTGGCGGGCATCCTCTTGTCCTTAGCGGTCTGCTCGTCAACCGCGACGACATGCAGGGGAGCGGGGACAACCGCCGCTAGTCCGGTCATCCTGCCCATCCAGCAAAAGCGCGCGGACCTGCTCTCCGGCCTCTCTCGGGCAGTGTGCTATTCGGGCTTCCGCGCCGGGCAGCGCCCCGGGCACAGAGACCCGCAGATGAATCCCAGCGAAGCACAAATCTTGGAAGACCTCCAGATTCTGAGTCGGAACGGGAAGTTCAGTCTGATCCGCACCTATGATGCGAAGGGCAATTCGGAAACAGCCCTGCGCCTAATCCAGAGCCAAGAGCTCAGGTTGAAGGTTCTGCTGGGCGCGTGGCTTAACGCCGAAGTCGCCAACACCAACTGCCCGTGGCTCAAGACGCCACATCCCAAGGAAGTGCTGGAAGCCAACAAGGTCGAGAACGGCAAAGAGGTCGAGAACGCCATCCGGCTCGCCAAGCAGTACCCCGGTATCGTGGCGGCCGTCGCGGTGGGAAACGAATCGCTCGTGGATTGGAACGACCACTTGGTCTCAGTGGAGTCCGTCATCGGCTACGTCCGAAAAGTGAAGCGGTCCATCTCGCAGCCGGTGACCGTGGCGGACAACTGTCATTGGTGGGCGGAGCACGGGGCCGCGCTCGCAAGGGAGTTGGACTTTATCTCGGTCCATACTTATGCCCAATGGGAGGGAAAGGACATTGATGAGGCCATGGCCTTCACGATTGCCAACTTGCAGGACGTGCGCAACGCGCTGCCGCACAGCCGCCTCGCGATTACCGAGGCTGGGTGGGCTACCGTCGCCAGTGAGTTTGGTCCGCGCGCCTCAGAGGAAAAGCAAACACGCTACTTTCAGGAGCTTTTTGCCTGGGCCGACAAGATGGAGATCACGACCTTCTTCTTCGAGGCCTTTGACGAGGACTGGAAGGGCAATCCCAATGATCCGCTTGGTGCGGAAAAGCACTGGGGGCTTTTCACCATTGATCGCAAACCCAAACTGGCCATGCGCGGTCTCTATCGCGATTTGGCACCTGTCGGAGGAGTGAAGCAGTGACGGGCTTTTCGGAATGCGGCTCAAGATCCTTGAGCTGACGGCAGCAGACTTGAAATCAGGAAACCATGAAAAGGTCGCACTTAGTGAGCTTGGTAACGGCGTTGACCTTGTTCGTCATGGAGGTCACAGCCCTAACGGCGACCCCGTCCACAAATCGCCACAGCGGATTGGCGGTTTCGGGGCCGGATGCGTCAATTGCAGTAAAGGAGGTCGCGCCAGAGAGGAACGATCTGGGCGCCGGTTTCGACCCGGACGTGATTCTGCCACCCGCCTGGGCATTCGGCGTTCTTCACGGTTACTACACGAATCAAGCCGGCATTTCCAGGAACCTGCATCGGCTGGAACGCGGTGATTTTCCGGTGGACGCGATTTGGGTGGATTCGGCTTTCTGGGATCTCACCACGCGAGGTCCGGCGGGCTACCTGGACTTCAAGGGCGACCTTCGAGCGTTCCCCAGTCTGCGCCAACTCACGAGCGAGTTGGCGCGTCACCAGGTCAAATTCGGGATCTGGGTGTGGGACCGAATCCTCGATGCCAATGCGGAGGTCTTCGCGGAATTCGATTCGAGGGGCTTTTTTAAACCCGATCGGATCGTTTCCAACGGCTGGCACAATGTTGGGTTAACGAGCGTCGCCAGACCGGTGGACTTCCACAGCGCCGCCGCAGCGGCGCTGTGGGGAGAAAAATTGCGGCCTTTCCTGGACAACGGCGTGGATTTCTTCAAGATTGACGCTGAGCCGCAGACCGACTACTTGCGCACGCATTTTGAGCTATCCCAACGGCATGGTCGGCACACTCGCGGTCGTGGATTTGTGCTGACGCAAACGGCGCGTGGATCGCTGGCAGACATCAAACGGTATCCCGCAGCGTGGACAGGCGACGCGCAATCAAGTTGGCATCAAGCGGATTACCCGGACACCTCGCGGTGGATCCTGGGCGGCTTGCGCCAGCAAATTGAAATGGTGGCCAACCCGACCTGGCGACACTATCAATACCCGTTCCTTGCCAATGATACCGGAGGATTCCATCCACGTGCCCTCCAGGGTGCTGCCGCTGAAGAATTATATATTCGCTGGGCGCAGTTCTCCGCGTTCGGGTCCATCATGCAGGTTTTTGGCGGGCCGAGCGTGCCCGAGCAGAATGCCCCTTTTGGCTGGTCTGGAACCGTCCAGGAGAATTTCCGAACGCACACTCATTTGCGGTTGCGGTTGTTCCCCTACATTTACACGCATGCTCTTTTGACGCGGCTGACGGGGCGCAAAATGATCCAGGGTGATGCCGAACATCGCTTTCAGTACCGGTTCGGCAGCGAATTCCTGGTGGCGCCGGTGCATGAGCCCGGCGCCAGCAACCGGGTGGTATGGCTTCCGCCCGGCCAGCGCTGGATTGATTACTGGACGGGCGATTCTTACGAAGGCGGGCAGGACGTCACCATTCCGGCTCCGCTGAGCCACTTGCCGCTGCTCGTCCGGGCAGGCGCGATCATCCCGATGCGCGAGTATGCACCCTCCGTGGCACGCGGCGACAATGCGACCCTGATCCTCGATATTTATCCCGAAGGCGCAAAGCAGCCCTCGCAGTTTACGCTCTACGAGGACGACGGCATCTCGAATGACTACCTCGCCAACCGCTTCACCTCCACCCTGGTAGTGTGTGAACCAGCTTTGCAAACCATCACCTTGAAAATCGCCCCTATCTGCGGCGATTACAATGGGAAACCCGGGAAGCGCCGTTGGAAACTGGAAGTCCATTTGGTTTCGAAGCCGGCGGAGGTTAGCCTCAACGGCAAGCCCACCGCCTGGCGTTACGACGCAAAAAAGGCGGTCCTGCGCCTGGACTGGAAAGCGGCCACCGCCGAGGCGAGCGAGGTCAGAATCAGCCGCGGAAGCGATGCCTGAATCCATGCCCAGCTTATCCTCCATTCTCGTTGCCCCTGTAATCCTTGCCGGCGTGTCTGTGGTTTCCCAATTGGAAGCCGCCAATGTGAAAACCACGCTCACTTATCCCTCGAGCGTCACCCAGCAATCGGGGGACTGGATCAGTCTGAAGGCCGAGTTGAATTACAACAACAGCCTTACCAACGCGCCCATCGCCGTGGTCATGCATGGTTATTCGACTTCAAGCGACGTCGCCAGCATTCGCGCCAACGCCCAACGCCTGCGGGACGCCGGTTTCTTTGCGATTTCAGTGACGATGCGGGGGCGCGAAGGTTCGCAAGGAGTGCGAGATTCGGGTGGAGTTGAGATTCATGACATTTATGACGCGGTCGAAGCGGTCAAGGCCAACTATGCTCCGTACGTCAACCCGACCAACGTGCATATCACCGGCTATTCCGGCGGGGGAGGCAACACCATGTCCGCCCTTACGAAGTTTCCCGATTACTTTTGCCTGGGATCGGCCTTCTTTGGCATGTCGGACTACGGCCTGGATCCTGTTAACGGCTGGTATCAAAACGGCGCTACCAGCAGCCGGACGCCTCAACTCGACGCGGACATTGGCAACCCGACCACCGGTGCGCCGCTGGTCCTGGACAAATATCGAGCCCGCGCGTCCAACCTCGCCTCGAAGAACAACCCCTACAGTGAAATCCATCTCTTCGTGAATTGGGATGAGACCATCTGTCCCCCCGTCAACTCGACGAGCTACTGGAGCAACGCGGTTGCGGCTCAATCCTTCCCTGGGGAATTCCGCAACATCACCCTTCACCTCGGAACCAACGGCGTTTACCACGATTTCAATTCCAATGGCGTCAATGAAGCCAGCGAATTGCAGTACTGGGCGCATGGCAACTCCAGTGCCGATCAGCAAGCCTCTGCCGAGGCATGGTATCTGCCACGCCTCAAGAGCGGCCTTATCCCATGGCCAAAGCTAAATGACAGCGACGAATTGTACGTCGCGGGGTGGGTCAAAACCCGGCTCTTTGAATTCTGGCTGGGGGACGGTCAGAATGCGGCCGCAAGCCTGAACTACTCCCTGTCTCCCGTAAGAAAGCAGTTCTCGTTCGCTATCCTCAGCAGCGTCAAGAGCATGACGGGGAGACTGAAGGTGGACACGAGCGACATGATGGGGCTGCCGGTGGAGGTGTGGACAAACGGAGTTCTTGCCACGACATTCACGGGTGGCGGGGGCTACACTTACAACGCGCTGGGGGACGGTCAAACGATTGCACTGACCGCGCCGCCGCGTCTCTCCATCGAGCGCTCGGGCTCGCGTCTCTCCCTGAACTGGTCAGCAGGTGTGCTTTTGGAGGCGACCAACTTGCCCGGGTCGTGGAGGACGAACGCTGCCGCCGTTTCGCCATACACCATGACGCCAACGAACGTTCAGAAGTTTAACCGGGTAAAAGCCGAATAGGTGTAGTGAGGCTTTGGTCGGAACGATCCTGCAATCACCACGTGACAGCAACAGTATCTGGTGCCGGGAACGGTCATGCCGATCTCGGCTTAGGGACGACCGGGCTGCCGGTAGAGGCACTGGAAGCCTTGATCCAGCGCCGCTGTCACCACGAAATGGAGTCTGGCCGTCCATGAACGCGATTGCCTTCCGAGACTCCCCCTGCCAGCCCGCTCAGCAAAAGCTTCCGCCCAGTCTCACGGGTTCTTGCCCTCCACCCGCTCGCCCAGCATTTCCAGCACCTGCCGGATATCCCCCATCTGCCGGAACGAAACTCCAGAGGGGTTATCGAAGGCTGCCGGCCCCTAACTTCCGCCTTTGCCTGAGCATGTTTTTCGGGAGACTCGATTGCCACTCCCGTGTCCAACTCGCTTGCAAGAGAGGGCTCGGAAGTGGGAATAGGCTGAGTCCCGCTCGGGCACTCCGGTTTCTCCCAGCAGCCTTTCGTTCCAGCACAGTCAAGGTAAATCGCTTCGGATATCTTACTGGGAAAAGCAGGCAGCGGGGGCAGTCTAAAGTCTGGAGTCGAGAGTCCGAGGTCGGCCTGTCCAAAGGCTCAGAAGTGCTGTATTATTAGAAGGTTACGCGCTTCATTTATCGGCATTTCCAGGCACAAACTACTGTGGTGCTTCTGCCGAGTGAGTTTGCGGTAAGTGTAAGCAGCACAAGAGGTTAAGTCTAAAGCTATCAGATGTGCTGCTACGGTGTGTATACGGGGAGTATCCGGTGTGTCTTGGGTGGGGCCGTTTGGAGCGACCTGCTCCGGGGTATTGTCACACTAAATCGCTTCGTGTCCTGGCGCTCAGGATTTGCCGGGTCTGCGCACGAGCTTTACGGATCAACCCGGGTTCGGTGCTCGGTGCTCGGTGTTTGGCTTACCGTTGGACTCGCTGGTTTTGGCCCAACTTCAAAGTAGCACTGCCACGCCCCGCTTCACTGGATGTTCGCATCCACCCGGTCGCCCAGTATTTGCAGGAGCTGCGGGATGTCTCCCACCTTCAGCACGTTGAGATAATCTGGCCCTTGGGCCTGGCTCGCCGGCAGCGTCCCCAGCTCTAGCTTCTGAATCTCCGGCTCGAACAAGGCTGCGTAAGCGGCGTTGACACCCATCTGCCGGTCAGCCCGGATGCAGAGCGGCGTCTTTCTGAACTCCGGCAACGCTTTGAGTGCCCGCGCGGCGCAGCGGATATCCCACACCCTCATGCTGTCGAGAGTCTGCCCCAGCAGCATGTAACGGCGCCGCACCTGGTTTGCTTTCTTGGTATCGGCTTGCCACTTGGACGGCTCGACGCCGCGCGGTGCGAAGAAGGCCAGCGCCAGCTTCCGGGACTGCATCTGGGCCCGCAAGTCGGCGTATGCCTCAGGTGTCCCGCCTCCCAGCCAAAGCCACTTGGTCGGCGCACTGGCCCAACTCTCGGCGTCGAGCACCGTCAGCAAAACCTGCTCGGGCTTCTTGACCTTGGGATCCTGCACCACCCAGAGCCAGAGGTTTACCCCGGGCTGGCCGGCAAAAGTGTAGGCCCGAATGCGAAGGCCGCCCGCGTCCGAACGGTGGTCCAAAACCGCCGAGAGTGGGCTGCCCCCTGGCGGCCAACCGGCAAACACCTTGGCGCGCAGCGCCTCCAGGTAATCCGCCTGCCGCTGCTTGGTCTCCGGCCCGCCGGCCAACGTCGGAAGCGGGGCGGCTTTGGGCACGAACGTCTCGTCAATCTTCGTATTGATCTCATCTTGCGGCAGCTTGTCGAACACGCGGAGTTGGCTGGGCGTGAAGAGTTTCGTCGCTGCCATTTCGATGACGGGGTCCTGGCCTTTGAGGAAGCGGTTGAACCAGCGGAAGACCGGCAACTGCAGGTCCTGCGTGTCCGAGTGCGGGCCTTCGGTAATGAGCAGGCCGAGGTGGTTGGTGGCGTTGTGGAGTTCGTAGATGCGCTTGGTCTGGTTGTAGAGCCGCGCGACGCCATCCAGCGGGAAGATGCGGTCTTTGTCCGAGTTGCCGATCAACAGCGGCCGCGGTGCGAGCAGGGCGGCCATCTGCGGGAAGTCCCACCGGTAAGTGTTCACATAGAACATGCAGTCGCAATGCCCCTCCACGCAGCCATCCACCACGTGGTTGCGCAGATCGGTGATGCCGGCGACCGGCGCCGCGACCTTCACCCGTTCGTCCAGCGCCGCCACCGTCCAGGTGTATGCCCCGCCGCCGGACCGGCCGGTCATGCCGAGACGCTCCTTGTCCACTTCCGGCCGCGAGCATAGGTAATCCAGCGCCCGGATGCCGAACCAGGCCTCGACCCCGGCGGGGGTGTAACCGCGCGAGTTCCACCACCAGCGTCCTTCAGCGTAGGTGCCGCGATGATGCCCCTGGATTTCGCCCAACTGGACGGTGTCAATCAGGAGGCACACGTAGCCATTGCGGGCAAACCAGGCGCCGTGATGCTGGTAGGCCGTCTTGTTGCCGCAACTGATCGCGTTCGTGATTACCCGGCCGTGGCCGCACACATAGAGTATCGCCGGCGCCGGCTGGGCCAGTTTCTTGGGCAAGTACAGATTTGCCGTGACGTAGAGCTTCGGCATCGCCTGGAAGTGCAGCTTCTCGACCGTGAACTCGGGGTGATCCAGCGTCCCGGTAATGACCGGCTGCAAATCTGTCCGCTCCGGCATCGGCCACAAGCCGAGCATCTCCTGCAACTGACGCCGGTATTCACCGCGCCGCGCCTGCCAATCTGCCAGCGAATGGATGTCGGCGAGGCAACGCCCGGACACGAGGGCAGTCTCTGTGTGAAAGTAATCCGCCAGCCACTGGTCGTTCCAGTCCTGGCTTTTCGCCGCAGGCGCCTGAGCCGGAGCAGCCCCGGTCAGGACAGAAACAGGGAAGAGCAGGGCGGCAAGGAAGAGTATTTTTTGCATGGCGCAAGAGTGTTTTGGTCGGCGGCAGACCGCAACCCTAAATCTTTTTGGTGAATACCCGGCACATGCAGATCCGATCCGCTGGAAGCCCGCCAAGGGACTCATTTCTGCGAGGCAGCCGACGTGAGGAGGCTCAAATCCTGCGAGATACCGCGCACAAATGGAGCCTCCTCACGTCGGCGGTTGCTATTTGAACGGGCGGCTAGCGGGTCGAGCTGGGCGCTTTTGCCGGGGGTTTGGGAGCCAGTTCGGGCAGGCAGGGCATCGCCTCGAGCACATGGCAAACCGTATAGAGATGTTGCGAATACCAATTCGGTCGCGTGGCCTTGGCTGTTTTCGGGTTCACGCTGTGGAAGAAGGTGCGGAACAGCCCGGACGGAGCCTGCATGTAGGTCAGGGCGTTGATTCCCGACAGTGCCCGGCGGTTTACTTGTTCATCATGGGTGACGCTGTAGAGGTTCGCCAGGGCCAGGCAGTAGCGCGCGGTGTGCCCGGGCATGATGTGGTTGAATCCTGCCTGTTCGGCCACGGCCGGCGCGGGCGCAGCCGCATGCCCTTCGGTATGCACCAGCCGCTCTTCCGTGCGCCGGATCACCTGCTTTCCCAGCTCGACGTACTCGGGATGCGCCTTCGCATGCCGGAAGAGGTAATCGGCAGTGAAGCACATCGGTTCCGCCGACAGGTAATCCTGCGGCTTGAGCACGATGTCTTCGTGGTAAGTGCCCCACAGGTTCTTCTCGATGTTGGTCTGCAGCATGTAATTCAGTGCCTTCTCGTGTGCGCGCTTCCAGGCCGGCTGGTCGGCGTGGCGAAGCATCCGCTCGAAGAACTCCACCAGGAAGACCGGGGCGCCGCCGAAGTCTTGCCGGACCGTGCCATTCGCGGGCAGCACCCGGAAAGGCCAGCTTCCGTCCTCGCGTTGTCGGCGGGCCAGCGTTTCGGCTACAGCCCGCGCGGCCTCGAGGTACTTCCTGTCAGCCGTGGCTTCGAACAACGCCACATACGCACTTCCGAGGAAGGCGGCCTTGTCGGGTTCGATGCTGTCCACGTCCCGCGAGCCGCCTGGTTGGCCTTTGCTGAAGGTGGAGTAGGGGAGGCTGGCGTAAGCGGCGTTTGTCGGGGTCGAGTGTGCCAGGTTCCAATCGGCCAGGTCCCGCGCTCGCAGCAGCCATTCCCGCTCTCCCGTGTACGTGCCATACCGCAGGAAGGTGAATATGAAATAGGCGTGCTGCCGTGCCGGGAATGCCAGCTCGCGCTCTGATCGCGTCCCGTCTTCATTCACAAACGCACTCGTGAAGTAACCCGCCAACTCACGATCCATCCGGCCGGGCACGTAGCCGCCGTCGGCTTTCTTCAGGAACTGCATGGCGGCGGCGATCGCCTCCGGTACGGGCCGGCGGGGTTGCACTATGCCTTCGACGATTCGAATCCGGTTGGTTCCGGGTTGTTCGGCTGCCCTCGCCAATTCACCCCCAGCCGGTGTCAGCAACCCGCCAATGAACAGGACGAACGCAAGACGCCCGGCGACTCGAAGACAAAACTCGGCGGCCCGTAGCCATGGTGGAGGGTCTGCGTTGAAGGATTGCCACGCGGTGGTCTCATGCATGCGGGACAGACTACCGCGAGACGGACGGACTTCAAGCCGGTTGAACCAGGAGATCGCCACGGCCCCCGAACGCGCCTCCAACGGACCCCTTTTCGAGTCGGCCGGGGCTGGGCGGGCGGACGGCGCAGTCTGAAATGCGAAGAAATAGCGAATGTCTGCATTTGACTTCCCGTCCAAGCCTCATAAGACTGTGACCTGCGATTTGTTAATCATGTCATGAAATTTTACGTTGTCCTGGCAGCCGCAGCGGCTGTCGTATTCACCTCCGTCCCCACTCTGGTCCGGGCTGAAGCCCAGCGGGTTTCTCTGGTCTACGAGACGCCGCGCGAATTCTTTGGCGACGCGGACTTTGACGGGGACGGACTTGGGGACGTGGTTATCGTTGATCGGGACAGCGGCAAGTATCGCCTGGGTTACCAGGCGACGAATGGCTTGTTCTCTTGGGTGGACTGTCGGCCCAGCGGAGTGAAGGGAATTGCGGGGTTCAGTATCGGCAACGTGCTGGCTCCCAGCCAGCAGGCGCTGGTTTTCTCCTCCGCCGACGCCAACCAGCTTACCCTGGTCGAAGTATCGAGTCCCACAGCACCCGGCAAACCCGTGGCGGTGGATTTCACGGCCGCCCTCGGGCCGAGCACCGTGGTGGCGATTGATGTCGGCGGCGCCGGGAACACGCCCCCCGCCGACTTTTACGTGGCCAGCATCTACAATTCACCCGACCCGAACCAGGCGACGCTGCTACGGAACGACGGCTCGGCGTACGACAAGGTGGCGGACCTGCCGCTGCCGGGCCCTGCAGTTCGTGGCAATCGGCTTTCTCTCAAGACCGGGCAGCCGGACCTCCTCTGCGTGTTGGTGAGTGAGTCCAAAGGGGACACGTTTCACGTCCAGGACCTGGCGGCCGGCAAGGCGGTTGAGGTGGCTACCATTACGGACCTGCCCGCCGGTTCGGATTACGTCGCCGGGAACTTCCGCGGTTCGCCCTTGCGCGAGTTCGTGTTCTACAAACCAGGCGCGAATAGCCTAACCGTTCGCCCGGTCGAGGAGCCGGCGCCCGGCAAGTTCCAGTTCGGCAAGGGTGAGAGCTTCGACCTTGGCCAGCCCATCCAGCGCGTTGTGACGCTCAATGAGTCGCCCGGCCAGAAGCTGTTCGTGATCTTCGGCGAGGGCCAAACGGCCGGCGTGTTCAGCTTCGATGGTGCGAAGGCGCCTGTATTGGTCCAGAACGTCGCGGCCACCAATAATCTGTTCACTTGCGCCGCCGCCATCCCGGGCGGTTTCGTTGCCTTCACCCAGCCGGCGGAGGGCAAGTTCTCCACGCGCTACCAGATATATAAGGCCTCGGGCGGAACCTATACGGCCGGTATCTTCGGCGGCCTGGCCTCGCTCGCCGACAACGACAACATCACCATTCCTGACATTCATGCCCGCATTGTCGCCAATCTCAAGGTGAAGGACGAGAGCGAGATGAAGCCTTACACCAATACGATCCCCGGCACGCAGGTTACCTACGCCATGGTGCCAATCCCCGGCGGCGAGTTCGTCATGGGCAGCCCGGCCTCCGAGGCTAAGCGCAAGGAGGATGAAGGCCCGCAGCTCAAAGTGAAGCTCGCCCCATTCTGGATGGGCAAGTTCGAGATCACCTGGAACGAATACGAGCTCTTCATGTACCCCGACGAAGAGCGTCGCACCCGCGCCACCTTTCCAACGGATGCCGCCGGCGATAAGCTGGCTGACGCGGTGACGCACCCATCGAAGCCCTATGTCGAGATGAGTTTCGGCATGGGCAAGGACGGGTTCCCGGCCATCGCGATGACGCAGCACGCGGCCAACAAGTATTGCCAGTGGCTCAGCGCCAAGACGGGCCAGTTCTATCGCCTGCCGACCGAAGCCGAGTGGGAATACGCTTGCCGCGCAGCGACGACGACCGCCTACTTCTTCGGCGATGATGCCGCCAAGCTCCCCGAATACGGCTGGTACGAGATGAACAGCGACTTCAAGTACCAGAAGGTGGGCAAGAAGAAGCCCAATCCCTGGGGCCTCTACGACATGTGCGGCAACGTGGTTGAATGGTGCCTCGACCAATACGACCCGGACTTCTACAAGCAAGGCGGGGCCAACGGCGACGCCGTCGAGCCGTGGAACAAAGCTACCAAGCCCTACCCGCACTCGGTGCGCGGCGGTTCGTGGGATGACGAAGCCGTCAAGTGCCGCAGTGCCGCCCGGCGAGGCTCCGACCGGTCCTGGAAAATGCAGGACCCGCAGTTGCCCAAGAGCGTTTGGTACTTCTCCGACGCCCAGTGGGTCGGCTTCCGCATCGTGCGCCCGCTCAAAGTGCCGCCGCCCGAAGTGATGCAGAAGTACTGGACAAGCGGCGTAGAACGAGACTGAATTACCGATGCTGGCGCCGCATTGGCGATGGACGCCGGCTTTGGCTATAGAACAGACGGACAACAATAACTGAGAATCAAATGCAACATAACACCACCTATCCTTCCGACGCGGTTTCACGCCGCCAGTTTCTGAAGCGTTCATCGGTCATCGCGGCCTCCGCGGCGGCGGCGGTGAGCTTTCCTTCGGTGCTTCGGGCGCAGACCACACAGTCTATCAACGCGGTCATCATCGGCCTCGGCGGTCGCGGCAGCGGCGCGGGGCGCGACTTCATGGAAGCCGCCAAAGCCGCCGGCGTCGAAGGCAAGATTGTCGGTGTGGCGGACATTTTCCCCGAGTCGGCGAAGAGAGGGCAGGACAACTTTGGTTTGACGCAGGACAAGTGTTTCAGCGGGTTTGACTCCTACCAAAAGGTGCTGGCCCTGCCCGGGGTCAATTACGCCATCCTCGCCACGCCGCCGGGCTTTCGCGCGGCGCACTTCAAGGCCGCCATCGAGGCCGGCAAGCATGTCTTTATGGAGAAACCGGTGGCGGTGGACGGGCCGGGCTGCCGTGTCATGTATCAGGCTGCGGATCTTTCCAAGCAGAAAGGCCTGAAGGTGGCCGCAGGCACTCAGCGACGGCACCAAGCCCCGTATCTCGAGACCGTCAAGCGCATCCAGGATGGCGCGATCGGTGATGTGGTAACCCTGCGCGCCTACTGGGTCAACGGCGGCCCCATCTGGCACCGCGGTGACCACGGTCAGACGGAGTTGGAGCGGCAGATTCGCAACTGGTATCACTACATTTGGCTGTGCGGCGACCATATCTGCGAGCAACACGTCCACAACATTGACGTCTGCAACTGGATTGTGGGCGACCACCCCGTCAAGTGCTGGGGCATGGGTGCCCGGCAGCAGTTGGAGGGAAAGTCCGGCGAGATTTGGGACAACTTCGCCGTCGAGTATGAGTACTCGAACGGCGTCCGGATGTACAGCTACTGCGGCCAGATTAAGCGCGAGTGGGCATCGGTAAGCGAAGGCGTTCAAGGCACCAAGGGCAGCGCCGATCCGGGCGGCCGGATTCAGCCCAAGGAAGGCCAGATGTGGCGATACCGCAAGCAGGACGGAGAGGTCGGCCCTTACGTCCAGGAGCACATTGATCTCATCAAGGCCATTGTCAACAACACCGAGCTAAACGAGGCCAAACAGGTCACCGACAGCACTCTGACCGCGATCATGGGCCGCGAGGCGGCTTACAGCGGCGCGGGTGCGGATTGGGACACAGCCCTTAACTCGACGTTCTCCTATGGTCCCGAGCTGCTTTACCAGAACTGCGCGGGCATGCAATGGGGAGACTTTCGTGTGCTGCGACCCCCCGTGCCCAACAGCCACAACATCTTTAAGAACCCGCCCGTGTTTGCGGTTGCCAAAGGCTGATTCAGCGCAAATGCGCGTTCTCTGATTCATGGCCGGCCTCGGTGGCCGGCCTTTCCTTTTCCGCAATGCCCCGCCTGACGCGTCTGCTCAAACCCGCGCTGCTGGCCGCTGTGCTGGTCCTGGCGGGCTGCCGCACGGCGCCCCCGGAGAAGGCCCTGCACCGGTTCGAGTTCCGGCACCCGGCAATGGGCACGCTCTTCACCATCACGCTTTATGCCCCGGACGCGGCCGCTGCGGAAGCCGCTGCCGCTGCCGCCTTCAAGCGCATGGACGCACTCGAAGAGGTGATGAGTGACTACCAGGCGGATAGCGAACTATCGCAGCTTCGTGATCAGCCCTTCGGCAAGCCGGTGCCCGTCAGCGCGGACCTGTTCGACGTCCTCGATCGGTCGCAGCGGATCGCCAGGCTTTCGGACGGCGCGTTTGATGTTACGGTTGGTCCTTACGTGCGGTTGTGGCGGTTTGCCCGCAAGCGGAAAGTTTTGCCGACGCCGGCGGAGCTCGCGTCCGCGCGCGAGGCAGTCGGCTGGGAGAAGCTGCGTCTGGATCGCCGTGCGCGGACCATCACCCTGCTGGTGCCTAACATGCGGCTGGACCTGGGCGGGATTGGCAAAGGCTACGCTGCCGATCAGGCCATGCAGATCCTGAAGGGCAGGGGACTGCGCCGCGCGCTCGTTGCCGCCAGCGGTGACATTGCAGTGGGCGATCCGCCGCCGGGCCAGCCGGGTTGGAAGGTCGGCATTGCCGCCCTGGGCACGCGCACCAACCAGCTCGCCCGCACGATCATCCTGCGCAACGCCGCCATCTCGACCTCCGGCGACAGCGAGCAGTTCATCGAGATCGGCGGCGTCCGTTACTCGCACATCCTGAATCCTGCCACCGGCCTGGGCCTGACCAACCGTATCCAGGCCACCGTCATTGGTCCTGACGCCACCACCACCGATAGCCTCGATACCACTGTCAGCATCCTCGGCGCCCGGCGCGGCCTCGCTCTGGCGAACTCCTTTCCGCGCACCGCCGCGCTGGTGGTGACGGGGGACGACGGGCGCGAGCAGACCGCCGCCTCCCGCCGGTTCGACCGTATGACCACTCGCGCGAGCATTCCGGGCAAGCCCTGAACCGCATCTATTCAGCAGCAGGGGAGCGCGCCCGCCCCGGGCGCAGTGGGTGGCGCCCTCGCCAGCCACCTTCGGGAGCGGCCGAGGCGATCTACCATTCAGTGGCTGCGCACGCCCCACGCCCGCCCGGCGGGGGGCGCCGGGTGGCAGCGCCCGGGGCGGGCGCGGTCCCCAGAAATGACTGCATGGAGACGGCTGAGCAGCGCTTGCGTGCAGCGGGGTGTCCGGGTAGGCTCCGGCCACGGCGATCGTGAATGCAAGAACCCAAAAGCCTCTCGTGGCGGCAATTGGCCGCATCCCCTACCGCCTGGCGCTGGCTGGCGGCTGGATTGACCAGCCGTTCGTGTCGCGCCTCAACCCGCAGGCGCCCGGCGCGATGGTCGTGGTGGGCCTGGAACCGGACTGCCGCTTCATGGACCGCAGCGGACTGGCCACAGGCACGCGCGCGGTGGCGATGAAGCTGTGGCGTGGGAGATTGCCCAAACGCCCGCCCGCGGAGCTGACGCGCCAGCTTTACGCCGCCGAAAACCGCGGCAAGGCCGAGCCTTCCGGGTCGCAGGATATGATCGGCCTGATCTATCCGGGCATCAGCCGGCTGGACTATGATTTTGCTGTGAACGGGGGAGTGTTCCCGGTGCGCATCGAGTCGCTCACCGACGCGGGCAGCGCGCGCTGGCTGGAGCGGGTGATCCAGATGCTGCCGGTTGCCCCGCGGCCCGAGGGCTACAATCCCCTCGGCCAGAAGCGCCTCGAACCGAAGTGGGTGGCGCGGCTGGGACAGTCGGGAAAGGATTGTTTCGAAGCGATCCGGCGGCGGGATTTGCCGGCGCTTGGGGCGTCGCTCAACGCGTGCATGGTTTGCTGGGAGAAACTGCTGCCGCAGACGGTGCGGCATCCGACGTTGCAGGTGGACCTGGCGGGTTTGCTGCGGGCCTACCAGGCGCGGTTCCCGGGGGCGATGTACTCGGGTTGCGGGGGCGGCTACCTGTTGGTGGCGTCAGAGGAACCGGTGCCGGGGGCCTTGCGGGTCAAGGTGCGGACGAGAGGCGGGTGATGGAACGAGTCAAGAGAGTGAACGAGGGGGAGAGAGGAACACGGGTCAGGGCGAGAATAGCGGGAGTATTGAACATCCAACAGCCAACAGCCAACAGCCAACATCCAACATCCAACCTCGAACGTTGAACCTGGAACGTTGAACATCGAATAGCCAACAGCCAACAGCCAATGACCGGACGAATGGGAACCAAGCAAGTGGTGGTCACGGGCGCGTTCGATGACCTGCGCTCGGGCCCGATCCGCTTTCTCGAGGAGGCGGCGAAGCTGGGGGAAGTGACGGCGCTGCTGTGGGGAGACGATGTGGTGAGCGACATCGTGGGCCGCAAACCCAGATTTCCTGAGGCGGAGCGGGTGTATTTTCTGCGGGCGATCCGGTTCGTGCAGCGAGTGGTCGTGATGCCTGGCGGGGAGAGAACGCCGGGAAGGCACCGTCCGCAGTTCGGTGTGGATATGCGCCGGGTGCTGGCGTTGGCGGCGGACGCGGGGGTGAAACCCGATGTCGTGGTGTTGGATCGCTTGCAGGACGGCGCGCCCATCCGAGCGGTCTGCCAGGCGCAGGGTGTGGAGTGCCACGTGCTGCGCGACGAGGACCTGCGCGGCTTTCCCGAGGCACCGGCCGAGGCGCCGACTGCTGCACCGGGGCGCAAGCGCGTCGTGGTGACGGGTTGCTTTGATTGGGTCCACTCGGGCCACGTGCGGTTCTTTGAGGAGGTGAGCGCGTACGGCGACTTATATGTGGTCCTGGGGCACGACGCGAACCTGCGGCTGCTCAAAGGGCCCGGCCACCCGCTGTTTCCGCAGGAGGAGCGGCGGTATGTGGTGGGCGCAATTCGGTATGTGACGCAGGCGCTGATCGCCACCGGCCACGGTTGGCTGGATGCCGAGCCGGAAATCCGGCGGCTCAAGCCGGATATCTATGCCGTGAACGAGGATGGCGACCGGGGCGGCAAGCGGGAGTATTGTGCGAAGCAAGGGATCCAATACCTTGTGCTCCAGCGTACCCCGGCGCCAGGACTGCCGCCCCGGACCAGCACGGATTTGCGCGGTTTTTAGCCGCCACGGAAAGGAACAAGCCCAGATGCACGCAGACGCACGCAGCCACCACGGCGATGACTCCGAATCGGAGCGGCAGGTGTCCGTGTCAAACCGACGCGCGTTCTTGCGCCGAGCGGGCGCGGTCGTTGCCGTGACGGCCCTCGCGCCGGGCGCCTGGGCTCAGACCAATGCGCCTGAGGCGGTGGCGCGCGGCGGGACGATCATCGAGTTCGAGCGCGAGCTCAAGCGCCTGCGCTTCGAGCATTATCGGCATCCCACGATTGACATCCTCGGCAAGGGCTTTCGCCCGGTCGGCGGCAGCGTCGCGGACTTCGGCACGGCCCGGCACAACGGGCGTGACCATTTTTTCTACATCGAGCGCCGCCTGCGGGAGGGCACGCCGTTCTACCCCGGCCACGAAATTTACTTCGGCCACGCTTCGACGCCGGACTTCTTCGAGTGGGAAGTGCACGACCCGGTGCTGCTGGTCCGGCCGGGAACGTGGGAGGAGGCGCACGTTTGGGCGCCGGTGCTCCTGCGCCACGGCGATGAGTTCATCATGGCCTACACGGGTCTGAACCGGCACCTGTCGCAGAACATCGGCCTGGCATCGAGCCGGGACCTCTTTGCCTGGCAGCGCTGGAAAACCAACCCCATCGCCCCGGCCAAAGGCGCGGCCTGGTCGTACTGGACCGCGGACGACATCTGCAGTTGCCGTGACCCGGACCTGTTCCGGCATCAGGGCCGGGTCTGGATGCCCTACACGGCGAACACGAAGCAGGGCGCCACGTGCATCGCGCTGGCCAGCACCGCGGACTTCAGGCAGTGGAAGGACCACGGGCCGATCCTGATTGGCCCGGCCACCGGCTACGAGCCGAGGCTGGAAGGCGGGCATCCGCAGGGCAGCTTTGAATCCGCGAACTTGTCCTGCCGCCATGGCCGCTACGTCCTGCTCTTCAACGCCACGATCCGCGCCCGAGGCGGCGGCAACTGGGCGACGCTGAGCGAGCGCATTGATTCGTTCACCACGGACAAGCTCTACAAGTTCTGGGACGAGGGCGCCTGCATCGAGGTCGTGCGCGACCAGGGCACGCGCTCGTTGTTGGCCGGGCTGAATGGCGGTTGCATCCGCTTTGGCGAGGTGGATTGGTCCGCGGCGCAGCCCGTGGCCAGGACCATCACCGACCGCGAGACGTTGCAGCGGTGGCAGGCGGTTCAATAGCTCGAGCAGCCAGGTCCGCGGCGGTGGGCGGGCTGGGGGCCGGGCCGGGAGGGGAGGCGTTGCCGTTGGCGGCACGGACCAGGACCCGGACGTTGCGATGGAGGTAGCCGCTCCAGATGGCCAGGGCGGCACCGCACAAGCCGAGCAGGGGCTCGACAAACGAGTTGGCCGGGGGCGGCACCAGCGCCGAGTATTGCTGGACGTGTTCAACCGCATTGCTAAGCGTCAGGATGAGCGCGTCTTCGCGCGCGACGGCTTCGGGCGCCGTGCTGCACCCATTGAGCGCGAGCAACGCAGCCCCAGCGGCAATGATAAATATAAACGCGCCAATCACCACCGGGGCGAAGGGGAAGCTGGGACTTGAGGTGGCGACGGAGTTCTTCGAGTTCGTGTTCATTTGTTGGGGGGTGCAGGCGCACGGGGGAGCGGGCCGGGGGCGGGCCTCAGTGATGCTCGGGAGGGTGGTGCGAGTGTCTCCGGTGAGCAGAGCCTGAGGCGGGCCGCCCGGCCCAAAACCGGTTACGCGGCAGCCGGGACGCGCCCGCTAAACATGACGGGAATGTCCTGCCAGCCGTTGATGTTCTGGTTGCACTTGATGAACACGCGGTCGTCCACGGCCGGGACACCGAACTCGGAGGTGTAGGCGGTGGTGATGTTGATCTGGTTCGAGACCGGCGAGTCGAGCGTGCCGAGGTACCGCCACGAGACGGGGCGGCGGGTGCCCGCGCTCTGCGGGGCGCAGCCCCAGAGCATGGTGCCGTCGGGCGGACTGTCGGTCGTGTCGAGCTTGAGGGCGATGACGCCGGCGGCGTTGGTGATGGACAGCGAGCTGATGGGCAGCATCGCGAAGTCGGGCGCGGCGGGCGGGGCGGTGACGGGCGAGCCGCCGATGGCCAGGAGCGAGCAGTTGATTTTGGTGAAGAGCTGCAGGCCGGTCATGGGGCCGCTCTGGCCGAGGACGGAGCGGGTTTGGTGTTGGCCGGCGAGGGCGGTCCAGGCGTCTTGCTGGGCGTCGGTGAGCTGGCGCCAGGAGGCGGCGGTGGTTTGGAGGCGGTTGCGGACGGTGAGTTGCGCGATGGTGCGCGGGTTGGAGGGGATGACGAAGGCGCGCCGAATGAGGCCGTTGCGACCGGGCCAGGTGACGGTCATGCCGAGTTTACCAGTTTGCGGGACGTCAAGGACTTTCATGCGATTAATATAGGCAGGCCGCTTTCGGGGCGGGACGTGTGTCCCGCTACAACCCGAGGGCGATAGCCCTGCCATCGGACGGGATAAATATCGTCGAAAACGGGGCGTTATGCAAGCCTAAACTGCTTTTGTTTAATGATTTGAGGCGGTTACAGCTCACGGAGGTCCCCCCGGCGTTTGTAGTGCACGCTTTAGCGTGCGCCCGCTGGGGGCGGGGGGAGACACGCTAAAGCGTGAACTACAAACGCGGGAGTTGGCAAGGTGTAAACTCGGGCAACGAGCCGCCGCGCTCCACGCTAAAGCGTGCACAACGAACGGGGGGAGGCACGCTAAAGCGTGCACAACGAACGGGCTTGGGGGGCGAGGCACTCGCGGAGGGCCTGGAGGACCTTTGCCGGGAGGTCGGGGTTGTGCGGGCCGGGGCGGAGGCGCCAGCGGACGGCGGGCTTGCCGAAACGCGAGAGGCCCCGCGAGCCCGAGGGCTCGATCACGCCGTGGCCGCGGAGGTGGGAGAGGTTGGCTTGAACGGTGGGCCGTGGCTGGCCCAGGGCCAGGGTCACTTCGTCGGTGCAGCCGGGCCGCGCGGCCAGGATGCGGATGATCCGGACGGCCGTATCCTGGCCGGGAAGAGTCTTCCGGGTAAGGCGTGGCGCGCGGGGGCGGCGGACGCGGCGGAACGGGGGCGGGTTGGGGACCAGTTCCCAGCAGATCACGCGTTTGCCGGTCGGGCCGCGGGTGACCTGGCCCGAGGGCCGGATCAGGCCGGCGGTGTGGAGTTCGGCCATGCGGGGGTTGACCGTTTCGTAGGGCACCGGTCGCAGCGAGTCGGCGGCCTGGCGTGTGGACCGGGGGCCGGCGGCCAGGAGGCTGAGGATTTCCTGGCGCAGGGGGCCGGACTTGCTCCGGACGGACTGGGCGGCCAGGCGGCTGGTCTCGGTGCCGGAGTAGCCCGGGGCGGCGGGATAGCCGGGGGGCTCGAGGGGGTGAAAGCTGGAGCGTGCTGCGGCGGTGGCAGCCGCGCTCCGTTCCTCGGCCGGATAACCGGCGGGCTCGGGGGTGTGCCGGCGCGGGCCGTAGTTGAGGAGGAATTGTTCGGGAACGAAGCAGGCGGTGTTGGACATCGTTTGACTTTCGGTTTTCGGATTTGATTTGGCAGGGGAAGGAGGCGCCCGGCCCGGGCCGGACAGCCAGCGCGCCCGCAGGACGGAGCGCCGACATTCTTGTCGGCCTGCTCGGCAGCGCCCGGACGGAGCCGACAGGAATGTCGGCGCTCCGGCGGAGGGAGCCGACAGGAATGTCGGCGCTCCTCCGAGAGGTTGCTGCACCCGCGCTGCCCAGGGCGGGCCGGGGCCTCGAGGAGTGGGCTGGCGCCTTTAGGCAAAGCGCTCCCACAGGTCTTTGGCGGCAGCGCCCGCGTTGGAGCGGACGCGCTTTTCGCGGATCATGGAGCCGAGTTCGGCGAGGACGCGGCGGGCTTTGCCGGGGTCTTCGCGGAAGCGCAGCCGCCACCAGCCGCCCCAGTTCGTGAGTTCCAGGTTCGACTGTTTGGTGCTGAAGTCGGAGAGGGTGAGGGCCAGGTCGGCCAGGAATCGGTTTTCCTCTCCAGACGCCTTTTCAGGCGGTGAACTGCTGAGCGTTAAACGTTCAGCGGTTTTACCGCTTAATGATTCTTTATTCTTTAATCGTGAATCTTTACTCGTTGATCGTTTATCGTTATTAGCTATAGGGGGCCCATGGGGGGCCTTTGGGGTCCCTATAGGGGGCCTATGGGGGGCCTTTGGGGGGGCTATCGGGCCGGGCCGTTCCGGCGGCGGGGGTTTGGGGCCCTTGCCCCAGCGTTGCCGGGCGCCGTCTGTCCCGGTGCGGCGGGCGATAGCGTAAGCGGTTTTCGCCTGCTGGAGCACGGCGAGGGCTTCCGGGTGGAAGAAGACGTGGCGAGCGCCGACCCAGCCGTTGCGGGCGAGTTCGGCGCGCATCTCTTTCCAGGCCTCGGGCAGGCAGCGGGTGATCGAGGCCAGAGTCCGGGCGTCGTTCACGGGCGCGCGGCCCTCGGCCCAGATCCAGTCGCAAAGCCGGCGGTGAGCCAGCTCGGCCAGGTGGGTCATGGGCGCGGTGCGGACAATCATGGGGCGAGGGTGGTAGTTGACATAGAAGACGGGGTTCGCTTGGTTCTTCATTCGGAGCGCGGGGCGCTTGCAGCCGTGGCGCCGGGTTCAGCCGTTGGAGGGGTAGCGGTGTCTGCTCTGCCTTGTTCCATCCAGGGCTTGAGGTCCACGACGGGCCAGATCTCGTCGCCCTTTTCGTCGAGGTCGTAGCCGGGCCAGACCTGGTGCTTGAGGCAACGGGCGTATTGGCTGAGGAGGCCCTGGTAGGTTTTGCGGCCCAGGGCAATGAACTGCGAGCTGAGCTGCCGGCGGGCGGGCTGGTTGCGCTCGTCGGCCAAGGCCTGCCACTTGGCGCAGTACTCGGGCTTGAGTGACCAGGGCTGGGTGTCCTCCTTGAGGCGGCGGCGCTGGTTGCACTTCCGGCAGATGGCGGCGTCGGTGACGCTGCCGCAGGCGGGGCAGGTGAGCGCCTTGGCCACGTAGGTCACATACCCGAGCGGGAGGAAGAAGTCGTTAGGGCCACGCTGCCGGAGGAGTTCGCTGCCGCCGGGCTCGGTGTAGGTGATGGTGAAGGACTTGATTACGGAGTCAGTCATACTGATTTGCTTTCTGTTTGGTTGTCGAAGAGGCAGGCGCGGGTCCGTGTGGACGAGGCTGGGTCGCCACTTGGGCGGCCTGGTCCAGAGGCGGAATTCCGGCGTGCACAGCGCACTCGGTGTTGCGAGGTCTGGTTGGCTCGCCGGGTTCCGCGCTCTCGCGCTGCCTGCGTGCGACTCAAGCAGAGGCTTGGAAGAAGTGGAAGACAAACGTATTGGAACGTATTAACAAGTTATTGACGGGCCGTACGCGGGCCGTACGCCGACACGCTCCGGCCTTGTATTGATAGGGGTGTTCTGATAGCCGGGCCGTACGCGGGCCGGGAGGAGAAAGCGGCGCGCTGTTTAATTACACGCCTCTCATGGTCTGCGGGACGGGAACGGGACGGATTGGCGACACAAAAAGAGTTTGTCATTGAGTGCCAATGCTTGCTGACCGGGGGAGGTCACGGGCTGAAGACGGCGGATGGCCGCGTTGAGGCGTGTGGTCTTCGGACGCCGGATTGGGCTGGAAGCCGTGGCCGTAAATTCAACTACCCGGCGCGGAGGCGAGCGTCTCTGCCAGGTAACGCAATTCCTCCTCGACCTCAGCCGGCGAGTGAACGGTCTGGGCTAGTTCGCTTCGGATGATCTCGCGGAACCGCTTGCGGAAGCGGTGGATGGCCACTTTCAGGGCGCCCTCGGTGGTTTTGAGCTGCGCCGCCGCCTCGCGATGCGACAGTGCGTCGGTGGTGCCGACCAGCCAGGGTTTGAGCACGTCGAAGTCCTGGCTTTTTGCGGCGGCGTCGAACTCACGTTGCAACGCGACCAGGGCCCGCTGCATCACGGTCAACGCCCATTCGCGGTCGAACAAGGTGTCGGGCGGCAGCGCCGAGGGGTCCTCGACTTGGAGCCCCGGGAACGTGGTGGAGCCGGCAGCGGACGGCGCATCCAAGGACTCGACGAGCACACCGCCACCGCGTTTAAGGCGCTGCGACTGCTTTCTCTCGTCCGCCAGGAAGTGCTTCAACGCGCCCAGAAGATAGGACCGGAATCGGGTTCGCCCGGCCTCGGCTTTCGCGACGCCGCCGCTGGCCAACAAACGCGCAAAGAAACCCTGGGTCAGGTCGCGCGCGGTGTCCTCGTCTTTGCCCTCACTGCGGAGGAAGCGGAACACGGGCAGCCAATACGCCTCGCAGAGTTCGCCCAGGGCGAGCCTGGCTTCGGAGCTTTCTCCCTGCGCGCGGAGGACCAAGGTCCAGCGAGTGGTGACGAAGTTCCCCGGGGCATGGGCGATGGGGGTTGGGTCATTCATCGCAAATCCAAGTCGAGGAGGCGCTGGCTACTTTGCGGTGGTGGGCGCTGGGGTCGCGGGCGCCGGGGGCGCGGCCTCCGGGGTGGAAGCGGAGGGCGGGAGGGCTTTTGCCTGGGCGGCTTGCCGGGAATGGCGCGCGGCCAGGGCGGCGCGGTGCGCGTGAGCCTGCCCGGTGAACATCCCCGTGAGCAGCGTGGGGCAGACCAGGAGAGCGGCCGCTACAACCACGACCAGCCAGCCGCGGCTGTTCGCGGCGGTCGAGCCATTCCGCGCCCAGCGCCATGCCAGGTAAACCAGCGTCACGCAGACGGTGAGAGCGACCAGCGCGCTTCCACCGAACTTGAACACGAAACTCCACCCGTCCGGCGGGAACCCGCCCATGACGGCGGTCATGATTGAATGGACCGCGACCAGGCAGACAATCGCGGGCCAGGCCAGGGCGCCGACCAAGGAGCGTGCCAGGCCTCGAAGCTGGCCGCGCGCCGTCCGGATCTGTTGCAGCGCCCAAACACCCAGCAGCAGGCCGAGGCAGGCGGGCACCACCAGCAGGCCAACCGCCGTGGCCATGTCCAGCGCATTTTCGCGCAACCAGTTATTCAGGTTGGCGGGCACCATGATGACAAAGAACATCGTTAGCAGGTAGATGAAGCCCAGCGGCAGGCTGATGAGCGTGAACACGAGCGACATGGTAGCCCCACGCGCGAGAGCGAGCCTTTCTATGCCCCGCGCGCCGGCCGCACGCGCCGGAGGTTGCACCACCGTCCGATCGCAAAGCTCGCCCAGGCCCTCGCGGTTCCGGCGCAACCAGACCAAGGCCCAGATCTCGAAAGCGACCATTCCCAGACCGAGCGTGGTGTGCAAATGCTCGGCGAAGGTCATCTCTTCGTCCAGGGGAGCCGGGTTGAATGCTTCGGCGGTGATAAAGCCGGCGATGCCAACTGCCAGCAGGCAGAGGTGGAACCACAGCGTGATGCGGAGGATGGAGGGCGCGGATTGCCGCAGGGCGCGCAAGCGCATGCCCCCCAGGAACAACAGCGCCACCGCCACAAAGTCGCCGGCCTTGACCACCGCATCGGTGGCGGCCTGCAACAGCGCCGCATAGGGTTCGGCGGGCAGCTTGTCGGCCGGAAGCCCCAAACCCAGCAGCCAAAAGAAGGGCGCTACGATCAAAGTGTAAACCGTAATGGCCTGGGCCAGGCGCGGCAGCCGCGGGTTGCAGAGGATAAAATCCTGTGTCGCCCGCCGGGGCGCCAGGCGCGGCTCACCGCCGGGCCTTTGGGCGGTGGCAACCTCCTCGACCTGCGTTTTCACCTCCGCCACCGTCTGGTATCGGCGTTCGCGCTCCTTCTCGAGCGAGCGCAGCACGATGGGATCCACGCGCGGGTCCACCGCCGACTTTTGTGAGGGCGGCGCGAAACGCCCGACCGGCAATTCCCCGGTCAGCATTTCGTAAAAGACGACCCCCAGCGAATAAATGTCCGCGCGGTTATCCACGTCGCGCGGTCGCTCCAATTGTTCCGGGGCCATGTAGCTGGGAGTTCCCACGACCGCGCCCTCGACCGTCAGAGTCGCGTTGCCTGCCTTCTCGCCCATCAATTTGGCGATGCCGAAGTCAGCGATCTTTACGCGACCCCGGGCGTCCAGGAGGATGTTTTCCGGTTTGATGTCGCGGTGTAAAATCCCCTGCTCGTGTGCGAACTGCAGGGCTTCGCAGATGCGGGGCACGATGGCCAGAGCGCTATCCGGCGAGAACCGCCCGGCGGCCATCGCCTGCCGCAGGTTGGCCCCATCCACATATTCCATCACCAGGTAAAAGAAGCCGCTGGACTCGCCGAAGTCATGCACCGTGACAATGCTGGGGTGGTTGAGGCGCGCCAAGACCCGCGCCTCGCGACTGAAGCTCTCCGCAAACCTGGGGTGGCACGCCAGGCGTTGGGGCAGAATCTTCAGCGCGACAAACCGGTCCAGCTTGGGCTGCCGGGCTTTATAGACTGCCCCCATGCCGCCGGCCCCGATGAACTCGAGAATCTCGTATTGCGGAAAAGCGGCCCGAACCGCTTCCAGCGACGGGACCTCATCTGGTATGCGCGAAGCGGGTTCGGAAGGGGATGAGCCAGCCGCCGCTTCCATGACACACCTCGCGCAAAGACCTTGCGGCGCATTGGACGGAACCTCGGAGCGGCACTTCGGACAAATTCTAAGTGTCTCTTTCATACTCACCTTCCTGAGACGTGCCGGCCACGAAGTTACAGGCTTTCTGCCACTGGCGTCCGGACAAGAAGGATACGCGGGATGATAACACTTTGGCGCCGCCGCGGCAAACGGCCCGAGGACGACGGCGATGAAGGGGAGCAAAGCTTGGCACGACCACCGGCTGGAGGATGGGTAAAGCGCTCCTGCCCCGAGGGCACTTCAATTCGGAGCGGACGGGCGACGGAGCTGGTCGCCGTATTCATTGAGCGGCGGCTCGCCGTGGCGCGCGACGTAATCGGCGTCTATGTAAACGGCGAAACTTGTCACGTGCCGAATGCCGCGGCGGCGGTAAGTGTCCAGGTCAGCCGCCAGGACTTGCGGGTTGAAGGGGACCTGGACGGCGGGTTTCTTCCACTTGGAAAAGA
Source organism: uncultured Verrucomicrobiota bacterium (assembly GCA_964625855.1). GTDB lineage: Bacteria > Verrucomicrobiota > Verrucomicrobiia > Limisphaerales > UBA8199 > JAPLUA01. Next base: position 96,030 of record CAZVFC010000023.1, read on the forward strand.
GCGATGCATCGAGCCAGTATTCGAGCACCTGGGCGTTCGCCCGACCAAAGAGCTCGAGGTTGGCATCGAGCATCGCGAACTGTTGCCGGGTCTTGGCGTCATCAGCCTTCTCGAGTGGCGTGTCATAGCGGCGGTGGATAGGCGCGTATTCGAGGAAGACGCCGGGATCGGGTTTGACTCGCCGGGGCGGAGGCAGGGTGTTGTCGTAGGCCAGGTGGGCGACCTGGGCATGGGCGTCCAGTGTGCGGAGGGCCTCGAGGATCCGGTTGGCGACCAGCAGGGCCTGGTCGCTGTCGGTGAGCGGGGCGCATTCCGGGCAACGGCACCACGGGCAGCCGTCGTCACCCCAGTAGAAATAGCGGCCCGTGGTCGGGCGGAGCGTCCGCGCCAGGGCAAGCGCGTTGTCGGCTACAATTTGCATAGCCGGGCCGGAGTGAACGCACAGGTTCCAATCCCGGACCCGGCGGCCATTCGCGTCCATGCGGAAGAGCTTGGGAGCGCGGTCGAAGTACTCCCGCGGCAGCAGGTCGTGCATGGCGTGCAGTTCGTATTCGACCGCCAAGCCGAGTCGCCGGCAGGTGGCAAGAAACTTCTGCCCCGGCTTCGACTGGATGAAATTCGCCAGCAGCCGCGGCGACTTGGGGGCGTGGAGCGCGATTGTGGTCAGGCCCGCCGCCCGGGCGCGCTCAGGCCAGTCGGTGAGGCTTAGGTCCTCCGGCGTCAGGACCACGCCGCGCGTGCGGAAGAACGGCTCTCGCTCGGTTCGGCTGGCGGCGGCTGCAATGGCGGCGTCGCCCAGGGCCAATCCCCACGCGACGGTTGCCGCAAACCGCCGGCGCGTGAGGTGCGAAGGGCGGTGTGTCGTCATATTTGAATGGATGGGCAGATTGTCCAATGCCGCAGCGCCATGCCGGTGCGAGTCTGCCGTGTGAAAGTCCAGCCGGCAAGCATCGAGCGGCGGTCAGAGGAGCGCCGACATTCTTGTCGGCTCCGCCGGGGCGCTGCCAACCAAGCCGACAAGCATCGAGCGGCGCTCCTTCATGCAGACGCGCGGCGGTCAGACTGGTTTCAGCGTGTGCGAGCAGCATTCAGGCGGGCAACGTTGGCGGCGAAGCGGTCGCGGTAAAGCTCGTCCAATTGCCTGCGGAGCGATGGGTCGGCCGTAAGCAGGACCAGGCGGGCAACATCGGTCTGGCCCAGGTTGATCACAAGCTGCCCGGCGTCGCTCTTCCAGTCGAGGTCTCGCAGTCCTTCCGGGGTGATCTCAAAGCCGGTCGTCGGCTTTAGCCAGGCGGGCGGGGTCATGGTGACGACGGCTTGGGGCAAAGGCACGACGACGGTGCCTTGGCGGTCGTTGGCAATGCTCTCGTTGACGGCGAGCAGAACAAGGGTATCGGCGCCCGCCAGCAGGGTGCGGGTCCACAATTTTGCGGGAGCCTTAAGTGGCACGAGTGCCGGGCAGCTTCGGGTGAGGACTGGTCCGGCGGTTCGGACCTGGGCGCCGAGCAGTCCAATCTGACGCCACAGCGCCACGGCTTTATCGTCCTTGCCCCCGCAGCCGTAAAACTCGCCGTAGGGTGTGTACCACCAGTAGGAAAAGCTCTTGGCGCCGGAGCCCAGCGCGTAGAAGAGCTCGACGGTCTTCTCCGGCGGCGTGGCGAAGCGGAACGGCCTGTTCGTGAGGTCATGCCGCACGGAGTTGAGAATGATATGAAGCGGCCTGGGCGCGCAGGCGGAGTTGCAGATGGTCGCCGCGCCGAGGACGTAGAGCGGTTTGGTGAACGACGATGCCCAGGCTGGCCGCTCGTTCCAAACGATGGATTGCTGCTCCTGGTAGTAGGGATCGGCGGAACAGACGTCCGCCAGCCGTGCGTACATGTACCAGTTCTCGGGCTTGTAGGTGTTGTTGAGATTGAGCAGTTGGGGCGGGGCCGGATCCTGTTCGCGGAATTGCCGGCTGAGGCGGACGAGGTCCTGGCCCAGCGTGCCCAGGCGCTGATGGGCCTTGAGCTGGCTGACGGCGTAGTCGTGGGCATCGGGTTCGTCCTTGAGGAAATAATAGACCGGGTTCCGCACCGGCCCCGGCTGGTTCCGCATGGCCCGTATGCCCGTGGCGCGGGAGTGTTCCACGCCGCTCTCGCCCGAGAGAAACTCGCCCACCTCCCCGCCATAGGACTGCATGACCGCGTTCACATTGTGCCGGTGCAAGTCGCCCAGGTAGTAATCCACCCGTTCCTGCGGGGTCTCGCCCTCGTTAATGTAACCCCACATGCCGTAGATGAACTCGTCGCCCCAGGCGCGAATGCCAGCCCATGCCGCCGAGCCGTCATCGTAAACTGCCTGGAAGCAATGGAACGAACCTCGCCCGAGCGGCTGGGCCAAGCGAACCACCAATGACGCGACATCAACCGCCGGGTCGGCGTTGATCGTGGTGCGGGCAGTGACGTCCTCCCCATCAACAAGAAGCCGCGTCGGGGCGGCCCCCGGTCGCTGCGGGTGTTGTACATAGCAATACACGGTGTCCAGCGCCGGGTTGAAGCTGATGCCCATGAATCGCGGGCTGTTGGTTGGGGCGATCCGGGCGGTCCACTGATATGGGTCGGCCAGCGCCTCGACGGTGACCGGCGTCTTGGGCTGGCGCCGGAGGCGGACAGTGACCTCGGCGAAGCCGCCCGGCGGCACCGAGGGCGGCTCGACCTTCCACCACACGGGTTCGCCCGCGGTGATGAGACGATTGGTTTCAGCCTCAGCCAGTTTCGAGAAGTGGATGCTGGCTGGCCGCAGACCGGCGGTCTCTTCGTTGGCAAAGGCGATTGCCTGGGTCAGGCTGACTCCCTCGAACTTAACGTCCGTGATCGGGACAGCTTTGGTGGAGGGGTTGCGGATATAGAGGTGAAGATAGGCCCCCAGCGGCATTCCGGCGCTGGCATATTGCAGAGGTTCCCCGTCCTTGCCTTTCAAGGCCCAGCCCTCGGACCAGAGATGCAGGAACTGCGGGAAGGGGATGTCGGCGTGGTATGCGCTACCCGCGACTTCGGCCGAAGAGGCGGCGAGAACTGAACGGGCAGCCAGGCATAACGCACAGGCCGCAATCTGCTTCACGCGCACAAGCCCAACGAAGTGCCCGCCAAATGCGCTAAACATGCTAAAGAGCAACTTGATGATGCCTGCCTTCTGGGTCCTATGAGACACCACTGGGGTTCTGTGATCGAAAGCCATTCGCAGTCTTCTTTTTCGCGTGCTTAGCGTGTTTAGCGGGCCTGCTCTGCCGCCGCCCGATAGGCACTCATGATGCGGCGGGCGTCTTCCATAGACCTGGCAGCGTGCAGGAGCGACACGCCGGTCGGGAACCGGCGCAGCACGGAGCCGGAGGTCAACTCCTCCTCCTTGACACTGAGGCGGAGCAGCGAGATGCGCCGATCCCGAGCCAGGGCGTAGATATGATCCAGGTCATTCATCTCCGGCTGGCCCAGGTCGAGGCATTGGACCGTGGGCACGTCCAGGTATGCGGGGCCGTTGAGGTTGATGTCGCCGCAGGAGTGGAGGCCGCCGCCGCCCAGCTCGCGCAGGACCCGTTCGTCGTAAGGGGCGATCTGCTCGCGGTACATGCGCGGCGACAGCATGATGGCGGAGTCAATCCGGATCAGGATCGGCCCGCGCATCAGGAATCCATGCTGATGCGCCCAGCCCGTCGGCCCGTCGTTCACACAGCGGGACAAATAGCGCGCGAAGCCGATCTGCGCCGCGGCGGCTTTGGCCAGGGCGTCCGCCACCAGGGCCGGGTCCTGGTAAAGGTCCACGTAAAGCTCGCTGCCGCGCAACAGCTCCACCGTGTCCATGGGACCTTGCAGGTCCGGTAGCACCAGCTTGATGACCTTGGCCAGCCCAGGATAGGGAGCCAGCGCGGCGCGGTAGAACTCGTAGCGCTCGACGACACGCGGGCACCAGCCTTGTGTGAAATCTAGCGGGTCGCGCTCGAGGGCGGCGGCGAACTCGGCGCGGGTCTCAAAATTGCGCGCCCAGGGCGGGTTGTCCTCGACCTGCTCAATGCGAGCGCCGAACAGGGACGCGATCAACACGCAGCCGAAGTTGGCGCGGATCGTACAGGGCAAGTCATCGCCCACCACGGCGCGATGGCATACGCTCGTGCCCCAGGCGGAGATCAGCTCGTTGAAGAGCATCTTCTCCGGGTCCGCGAGGGCTTCGGCGTGAGGGTGGGGGACCCAGCGGCCGGGCGGGGCAGGGTAGCTGAGAACGAGTGGCAGGCGTTGGACCGGCTCCCACGACAGGGTGCGGCGATGCAACTCCTCGATCTCATCTTCGCGTTCCCGGGTCAGCGTGGCGGCGAGGTGATCGAGCAACTCGGTAAGTTCGGGCACGCGCGCAAGTATAGGACCACGCAACCGCGGCGCAAGATTGCTCTAGGGGAGCCATCAGGATGCACATGGAATTGAGCCTAAGCTGATCCATTGCGGAGTAACAAAGCTTGCTATTTGTTGCTATCCGGCTACCGTAAAGGCATGAATGTTTCGCTTACGGATGAGCTGGAATCGGTTATCGCAGAAAAGGTGAAAAGCGGGCTCTATAACAACGCCAGCGAGGTTGTGCGTGACGCTGTGCGACGCACATTCTGCCAGCCCGAAAGCCTGGATTTGGACGAGGATTCTCCGGAACTGGCTGCGCTGATTCGCGAAGGCGTGCGGAGCCGGCATAGCCCGCACCGAAAAGGCGATGTTCGCAGGCTATTGGATCGCGCTCGTCAGCGATTGCGGAGATGACCGTTCGGCGATCAGAGCGCTTTGAAGCTGAGCTCGAACGGCAGTTTCGCTGGTATTTGCTGGAAACGCGCCTCGATCCTGTTGATGGGCTGGCTCTGGCGACTCGTTTCGCCGAGGCTGTGGATGCCGCCCTCGAGACCTTGCGACGGAATCCTGAAATCGGGCGTCGGCGATTTGGAGCTTACCCAGATCTTGCGGGAACGCGCTCATGGCGGGTGCGGAAGCCGTTCCATCGGTTCATGATCTTCTATCGAATTGAGAGCGGGACCCTTTCCGCGGAACGCCTCCTGGAAGGCCACAGACGTTTGGCTGCAGGACCATAGAGAGACCTCCTGCAGTCCAACGCCGAGCGAATCCTCGAGGGGGAGCCTGCGCAACCAGGCCGGGACGCCTTTGCTGTTCCAATGCGGCACCCCATTCGGTTCATACACGCTTATGGACACCCACGTTGGGAAGCCTTATTCTTGGCCCATGACGTATTACATTACGTCCAATATGAGGCCCATTACTTGTTGGGGTAGTGGACAATGAGCATTCGTAAGCCTGCAAACGTTTCACTTGGGCTCGGCATTTGCATATTGGGTGCAGGATGCGGCTCTCAGCCGCGCGAATCTGCACATGCGGATGTTTCGCCTTTGAGACCAGGGGAGTGCATTGTCATCGATTTCCGTTCCCGGACAAGCATCCTGGACTTCGGGCCGCCGAGCTTCCAGGTAGATCAACAGGGATTCGTAAGCTTTGGATCGGTGGCGGTTCGAGTCGCAGACCTTACACCGGCTGAGGCAGCCTCAAAGATCCGCGACGCGTTCTGGCCGCGTTACTTCAGTGACCTTGAGGTGGAGGTGGCGAGGCCCCAACCACACCATGCAGCGGATGGGAGCCGTATAGGTCATTCACAATTCCGCAGCCAGTGGCGGCTGGCTCCCACCGCTGATGGTGATCGTTAGACATCTGGGCGATGCGTGCATCCTTTTTAGTCTTTCTGCTGGTGCTAGTCGGCTGCTCCAGTCCCGAGCGTGCCTCGGTGACGATTCACGCCATTGCCCCGACCGGCGACACCTTCTATCGGCCGCCGCAGCCTATCTGGCGATTTGCGGTTACCAATGCCGGTAACTGCAATGTGCTGTGGGAGTCAGGTGTCGAGGTGAAGGGAGAGCACCGAGACTATTCGAACGCTGGAGGGCACATTGACTGGCCGCAGGGCATTCTTCTGCCTCGGGGGTCGGTGTCTACGGACATGATTGTGCCGGCCAAGACTAATGCGTGGCGTGCCTCGGTGGATTTCTGGCCGGTCTCGCCCCAGGACCTGAAGAAAGCTCAGGCTGATGCCAAACGGTTCGGCCCCCCCACGTCGGCGACAGACTTCTGCCCCCGTTCAGGTGACAAGATGGCAACATACAACGATGAGTGGCATCAATAAGATGTCTAACAGCATTCAGCGGATGGGAGCCAGCGATTCAACTCACCTCCGATTCCTGCGTCAGTGGCGGCTGGCTCCCACCGCTGATGCTGGGCGTTCGGCGTAGCGGTCTATTATGTGGCCATTTCGCAAAAAGCGGCAGGATGAAGAAGCTGACAGAAACCGCCTGAAGGCGTTCGGTCCAATCGCCGTCGTGTCCTCAATGTGTATTGGCCCGGAGCGGATGCCGGTAATGCACGGGGTCCGAAAGGAGCCCAACAATGTCTCCGACAGCGGCTGGATACTGGCGAGCGGGGGCGAGTCGAAGGAGTTTGCAGCCGACCCAGGCAACTATAAGCTTGTCCCGTTGGAACGTATGATCGAGTCAGATGCAACCCTGGCGCCGTTTAGAGATTTTCCACTCGGCACGGAAATCACACGCCGGCGGGTTTCCGAGCCTTGGCGCTTCATCGTTGATGATCAGGTTGTGGACGACGACGGCAAAGTCGTGGGAGGGCTGAGAGAATGAGGGCCGAACCGCTGGGTGCAGGCGGCGCCAGGTTACGCCTTCGGGTTGTTCCTGAGCCAGTGTCCGGCGTGTCTGATCCAGAGCGTTGGAATGCTTACCCGGGTCACAACCAGTAAGAGACTTGCCATCATTGCCGCGAGCACATTCGGCGTTGCTGTCGTCTGCCTCGTGATTTTGGCTGGGCTCGTGAAGAAACGGGTGACGGCAGTTGACGCCGAACAGATTCTGGCGGCAGTGACGAACTTCTGCGCTGCTCACAGACCCCTGCCCCAGACGGTGACCTTTAGCCAACTCATTGCACAGGGATACCTGGGCTCTAACGTGCTTGAGAAATTCGGCGCCTCCGAAGTCACCGTGTTCCTCAATGCTGATGAATCCCACCCGCAGATGATTCTGATGGATGCCCTGATGCCCGACGGGAGCCATACGACATTACTGAGTGACGGTAGTGTGCAAGGGTTTGCCAAGAGCAGATTCCAGCAACTCGCTGAGCCGAATGGCGGCTCCGCGGCGTCCTTGACCAATTCGGGTGGTCCAGGAGGGGGCCGACATCGGTGAGCTAGACCTTAATCGCGGAGACGAAACGTATGAACACAAGGACGAGAACCTGTCGGCTGGCGGGCACCAAAGCCTTGCTGGTGGCGTCGGCAGCATTGATTGGCGCTGATTTGACGACGGATTGCAGAGCGCAAGACGAGCGCGGGTCGCCAAGGGCGGGCGCAAAACTGGAGTGGATCTGTCCCAGCAAGGACGGCACACACTTCGTCGGCCGTGAATCCGGCGCCAGGTTCGTGGCGTGGGGCTTCAACTACGACCACGACGATGCGGGCCGATTGCTTGAGGATTACTGGGACCGGGAATGGCACATCGTCGTGGAGGATTTCAAGGAAATGAAGGCGCTGGGCGCCAACGTCGTCCGCATTCACTTGCAGGTCGCGAGGTTCATGAAGACGCCGCGAAAGGCCGACGCGGCAGCCCTCGAACGTCTGGCACGTTTAGTGCGCCTGGCAGAAGACACCCGCCTTTACCTGGATATCACGGGACTCGGGTGCTACCACAAGGCGGACGTGCCCAAATGGTACGACGCGATGAGCGAAGCCGAGCGGTGGGAGGTTCAAGCTGTGTTTTGGGACGCAGTTGGCAGAGTCTGCGCGCGGAGCCCGGCGATCTTCTGTTACGACCTCATGAACGAGCCCATCTTGCCCGGGGCGGACCGCAAGGAGACCGAATGGCTGGCCGGCGAGTTTGGGGGCAAGAATTTCGTGCAGCGCCTGACGCTCGACCTCGCCGGGCGCACCCGGGAGCAGGTCGCCAGGAGTTGGGTGGAGAAACTCGTTGCGGCGATCCGCGCTCGCGATCAGCGGCACATGATAACGGTGGGAGAAATCCCCTGGGCTTTGACTTTCCCCGGCGCCAAACCTCTCTTTTCCACCGAGACGGGCAAGGGACTGGATTTCGTGAGTGTTCATTTCTATCCGGAGAAAGGCGAGGTCGCAAAGGCGAAGGCGGCGCTGGCGGTTTACGACTTCGGCAAACCGCTCGTGGTTGAGGAGATGTTCCCGCTGAAGTGCAGCCTTGAAGAACTGGACGCCTTTATCGAAGGCTCACGCAAGATTGCCGATGGCTGGATAGGCTTCTATTGGGGCAAGACGATCGAGGATTACTCCAAGGGCAAAACGGACATGCGCGGTGCGCTCATTCGGGGCTGGCTGGAATACTTCCGCGCGAAGACGCCCGAGATGGTCGGACTCGGCAACCGGAGTACCCTGAGCGCCCCAGCGGGCGCAGATCAGCGGCGAACTCATGCGCCTCGCTAGCACTCCTCGCATGCCTTTTGACGCAAGTGTTTTCAAGACAGCAACTTACGTAGAGTGGGGGCAAATGTTATCTACGGTGTGGATACGGCGAGTATACGGTGAGCATACGGTGTGTCTCCGAGGAGACTCGCCGGCGCGCTGCGGCCCGCCTCGGGGATTTCGTCAGTTGGAATCGCTTTGTGCCCAGCGGGTAAACCAGGACCTGTCAGTGCCGACGCAGGATCAGGCGATGGTCCACTCGCCGAGTCTGGTGGAACTCGAGTGGGGGCAGGTTGGTCAGGGTAGGGGACTCGGTCTCGTTGAGGATGGTCCTGGCCATGGCCTGTAAAGCGCGCCAGCGGAGCCATTCGAGGTCGGGCGCGTGGGCGATCTGGCGCAGGAGGCTGCGCCATTCGATGATGACGCGGTCAATGTCCCCGGGGCCGAGCAGGTCCGTGATCCAGGTCTGCTTGGCGAGCGGGTTTTTGTGGACGGAGGCGACGATTTGCTCGGCGCCCGCGCCGTATTTGGGCGGCACGCCGTTTTCGAGATAACCGGGGATGGATTGGAGGCCATACTTTTCGTGGCACACAATGCCCAGTCGCCCGCCCCAGCGGTTGATGTCTTCACCGGCAAACCGGAACCCGGCGTCCAGGTTGGCGAGGTCGTAAATGAGTTCGTCGAGCGGGTAGGTTTCATCCTCCAGCGCGGCCGCAATGGCCAGTCCGTCGCCCTGGCTGAAGAAGCTGACCATCCGTCCACGCAACGTGGGCACGCCCGCGGCATCCACCAGGCCGAGCCGCCGCCAGAGCAGTGCGACGCCCGTGCTGGTTGGTAATTGGCGGCACACGGGGACGAGATCGCATTGGGCGCAGTCTGCAGCCAGGACTTCGCGTTCGAGGGGTTTCCAGATCGCAACGCCGTATCGGTCCACGGGCACGCGCAGGGTCAGGTCGGCGATGCTCACCAAAGCGAGGATGCGCTGCGCCTGGTTTTGGAAGGTAACGACGGGGGTATGTTGCTGCGCCAGCCTTTCTCTTACCACGGGCGCAATCTTCTCCTCCCAAAGCGCCAGCGGCGCCTGGCGGCCGTTCCAGTTGGTGAGGCGGCGGATCCACTTGGAGAGCAGGACGCGGTCCTGGCCCAGGCGATCGGCGACGGTTAGAGCGCGGCCGTAGGTTTTGCATTGCTCGCCATCTGTCAGGACGCAGAGGGCGCCGGTGCCGACCTTCTCGAGGGCGGCAGGGATCGAGAGGATCGGTACAAAGCGGGACGTCTCCGGCGTGATGCGTGGCGCGTGTTCCGTGTCGGAGGCGGGCGGCGGCACGGAAGACGCAACACGCAACACGCTTTCCGGCGCGACAATCTCCCGCACCGGCTTGCTCATCGGCTCGCGCATGGTTTCCCACTCGCCTCGGCTGTTGAGCATTTCGCGGACGCGCTTGCGGACGTGGCGGGCGCGCTCGGCATCGGTCCGGAGGCCGCAGGGGACCTGGGGATGGCGCAGGGATTCCTCCACGCCAAGCACAATGGGCTTGACGGTGAAGAGGCGTTCCTGGGCCCGCACGGCTTCGTGGAAGGGATCGCGACCTTGCTGAGCGGCGACAGTCATCAGCCCAAGCAAGGCCGACCAATCCACGGCGGTACTGCGGGACAGGTGGCAGGGATGGGCGTCCAGCAGGCGCAGTTCGTTGGGCGTAATCAGCACGAAGCCGGTTTCGTCAAGCCCGCGGCGGCCGGCGCGGCCAAACATCTGCAGCAGTTCCTCGGGTTTGAGCATTTGTTCCGCCTCGTCGCGGCGGTAGGTGTCGCCGGCGAGCGCGACGCTGCGCAAGGAGAAGTTGATGCCGGCGGCCAGGCCCATGGTGGCGACGACCACCCGAAGCTGGCCGGCCTTGGCGAGCGGTTCGATCACGCCCGCGCGGGCGCCGTAGCTCAAGCCGCTGTGGTGGTAGGTGACGCGGGCTTTTAGGAGCTTCGCGAGGTGATCCCCGACTACCAGCTTTTGTTCGGTGCTGAGCGCGAGTGGATTGGGTGTCGGCAACTGGCGCGCGAGTTCGGCGGCCATGGATTCGGCGGCCTGGCGCCGCGGGGCGAAGATCAGGATCGGCCCCAGGTCCTCGGCTAGCGCCTTGGCGACGAGCCGGGGCCAGTAGCCGCGGATTTCAGTCGGCACGTGGTAGCTCAGGTTGTTGGCATAAACCTCGTCCAGCGGCACGGGCCGATGGTCATTCCGGATCAGGAGCGCTTTCCGCCCGAGCCGCTGCAGCCATTTGACGACATCCTGCGGGTTGCCAACGCTGCCGCTGAGAAGCAGCAACTGGGTCTGCGGCGGCGCCAACGCGATGGCCAGCTCGTAGTTGAGGCCGCGGTCAATGTCACTCAGCATCTGGTATTCGTCCACGACGAGCAGGGCAGGTCCGTCGCCCTGGATGAGGCGGTTCTTCTGCGTCTCCAGCGTGGCGACGAGCACCGGCGCGCCGAGGTTCTCCGCCAGGTCGCCCGTTGCAATGCCGACATCCCAGCCGCGGGCGCGCCATTCGGCGAGCTTGTCGTTGGCCAGCGCGCGGGTAGGCACGGTGTATATGGCCTGACCGGGATTCTTCCCCTGGTTAGACCAGAGTTCGAAGATCAAAGTCTTGCCGGCGCCCGTCGGGGCTTGCACGACCACATCCTGTCCCTCGCGCAAGGCGGTGACGGCCTGCTGCTGCCAGAGATCGGGGACCGTCACCTGGTTGAGGACGGGCAGTTCCGCGAGTTGAGAAGCGAAGGTCGGCACGGCGGGGAGACGTTCTTAGAGTGTGGGGGTCAATCAGCCAAAACTGTCAGGTGTTATGGGGTTTAGCAGGTCTGGGACGCGCATTGTCATGACAGCAACATAGCCAGTTTTCTCGAATCCGAAACGGGTAAATGTAGAAATTGTGACGAACATACTCCGGCTTCTGCTGGATTCGGGCTTCCCCACGGCGTTGACCCGCCCTCCGGGCGCCGTGCCATCCTCGAGCGGGCCTCGAAGTCCTCTCGGGCGGGTCTGCGTGCATCTTTGTCGAAGCGTCTCCAGTGCTTTGTGGTAAGTTAAGGCTAAATGAACTCGTCAAGCAGCCCGGGGACTCGCGCTAGCCGGGCTGGCGCGGTCTCTCCGGAACATAAGGGGTTTGACTTGAATGGCAGGCAACCTTAGACTTCGCGCACATGTTTGCGGCTGATTCTAAAGTAGCCCCCGCCCCGACCAGCGACGGCTTTAGTGTCGAACCGGCTGATTCCTGGAAACAGATCATTCAGCCCGTACAGCCGTTTCTCGAGGCTGTCGCTCGTCGGTTGGCACAGCAGGTCAAGGCGTTTGATCCGGACCTCGGCCGTTATGCCGATTATGCGTTGAACGGCCAGGGCAAACACTTGCGGGCGGCGTTGGTGGGGCTGGCGGCCAATGCCTTGGGCAAGGTCAACGACTCCCATATAACGGCTGCCGTGATCATCGAGGTGGTCCATTTGGCGACGCTGGTCCATGACGATGTCATTGACGAAGCGGAAATCCGCCGGGGCCGGCTGACGCTGGCGGCGAACTGGAGCAACGAAGTCGCGGTCTTGTTCGGTGACTGCCTCTTCGCCCACGCACTGAAGATGGCGGCGAGTTTCCCCACACCCGAGGTCTGTCGGGCGGTGGCGACGGCCACCAACACGGTGGTCTCCGGCGAAATCCTGCAAACGCAGCACCGACGCGACTTTCACTTTACCCGGGAGAAGTACTTCAAGGTGTTGGAGATGAAGACGGCCGAGTTGTTCGCTTTGGCTTGCGAGCTGAGTGCCGAGCTGAGTGGAACGACGGTCGAACACCGCAAATCTCTTCGTCAGTTCGGCCTGTCCTTTGGGACAGCCTACCAGGTCTATGATGACTGCGTGGATTTGTTCGGCTCGGAAGCCGCCGCCGGCAAGTCCCTGGGGACGGACCTGGCCAATGGGAAGCTAACCTTGCCGGTGCTGGTCCTCTGGGAGCGGGCGAAAGCCTCGGACCGCGTGCGAGTGCGGGAACTGGTGACTGGGTGGCAGAGTGATTCGATGAAGCCGATGGCCGAGCTGCTGGCCAATTATGACGCGCTGGCGGCTTCCCTGGAGATTATTCGACAGCACCTGCAAGGGGCGCGCGAATGCCTGCGTTTCCTGCCTTCCTCCCACGGCCGATCGGGGCTGCTTCGTCTAACGGAATACCTGGCGTGCCAGACCGCCGCACTGGGGGCCGTGTCGCAGACCAGCCTATGATTATGACCGAGCCGGCGAGTCGCAAGACCTCACACGCTCGGGATGATGCTCCGGCCGAGGCGGAGCCGGCTCCCACCGAGGAGGCGGAGCTGGTCAAACGGGCCCGACGGGGCGACCTGAGGGCGTACGATGACCTGGTGCGTCGGTATCAGGAGCGCATCTATGCGACTATCTACCACATGACCGCCAACCATGAGGACGCGAATGATCTGGCTCAGGAGGCATTCATCAAGGCCTTTCACGCCCTCAGATCCTTCAAGGGCGGGTCCAGTTTCTACACCTGGGTCTATCGCATCGCGGTCAACAAGACCATTAACTTCCTCAAGCAGCGCAAACACAAGGCGGCGATGAGCCTTGACGATCTGGACTTTAACGCCGAGCATGATCCCGATCTGGTGGCACTGATTTCGGAGAAGACGCCGCGCCGCGAGGTGGGTCTGACGGAGCTGCAGGAAAAATTGAACGCCGCCCTGCAACGGTTGTCAGAGCCCCATAGACTAGTGGTTACACTGCATGATGTGCAGGGCTTGTCGCATGAGGAAATTGCGAAGATTATGGACTGCAACATCGGCACGGTGCGGTCGCGGTTGTTTTATGCCAGACAACAGTTGCAGGCGTATCTGTCGGATTACTTGAGATGAATATGAGTCACGACAACCAGGACTTTGAATCATTGCGCCGACTGCTGGCGCTCAAGCGCCACGAGCAGCCTCCACCGGGTTACTTCAACGATTTTTCCAGCCAGGTTGTCGTCCGCATCAAGGCGGGTGACCGGGGCGAAGCGAACCCCCTCGATCGCCTATTCTGGGAGGTTCCCTGGCTGCAGCGACTCTGGGCAGCCCTCGAAACCAAGCCCGTAATGGCGGGGGCCTTCGGTGCGGCGGTGTGCGCCCTCCTAGTTGTCGGGGTGGTCTATTCCGGAGGTGTGGAAGTCCAGACCCGCGATGTGGCCGGGGCCGAATCCGCCGTCATCCTCCCAATGCAGATCGCCAACGCTTCTGCTCCCGCCCAGCCATTGCTGGTGAAACCAGGTTCCGTAGGCTTCGCAGACGCCGGGACCAGCGCCCTGCCTAAGTCCACGGGTACTGAGGTATCGGAAATCTTCGGTCTGGTTCCAAGACCCGAGGCGCAAGCTGCCTCGCTCACCCTTTCCCCGTTGACCCTGTCCGGCGGCAACTGACAAAAGGCCGGAGCGGTTTTCCCGACGGAGCAAACCAGCGCCCTGCCGCGTGTCTTCCGCGTACTGAGCCATCGCCAGGCAAAATGTTGCCTCGGCCGACGCCTCGGTCAGGTCAGTGTTCCCGGCTGAAGACCAGGTTCATGCCTTCGCCCGTGATCGTCAGCCGGTCCCCTTCAACCACGCCCGCCAGTTGCGCATCTTTGCCCCCCATGGAAACGCTGAACTGGTACTTGCCGCCATCAAGACTTTGCCACTGACCCTGGACTGTCTCCGGTCCCGCGCCGACGGACGCACCGGCTGGCGACCGAACCGCGGGCAGGTTCTTCAAGGTAAGCTTGTGGTCGGTCTTGGCTACAAATCCCGTCTTCGAGAAGGATGCAAGGAACCATTCCTTCACTTTCTGCATCTCGCGGGAGGAAATGTTCGGTTTCGTGCGGAGATACATGGTCAGCGCCACCGGCACGTCGAAATTCCAGCGGCCAAGGATTGTTTCCGGATCGTATTGAGCTGATTTACCCGAATTGAGGTAAGCCGTCAGGTCCTTCATGTCGGGCAACACGGTGGTCCAGACCAGACGCAGCAGGTCTGGATTGTTAATGATGGCCTGGATCTTGGGGTGGTTGACGAAGTCCATGATCGGCATCCGCCGCAACCGCAGCTCGGTAAATTGCGTGTCGCCGCCAATTTCCTGGAATTCCGACCGCTCAGCCAATCCGAGAAAGGCCGGGTAGCGCGCCAGTCGCGCCTCGCTCAGCGGGTTGTTGTAGATCAGGCCGGCCAGGTCGGCTGCCTCATACCAGACTGGTTTCACCGGGTCCATGGCCCGGGCAACCTTCGCAAAGCCCGTCCCCTGCATGTCCGTTCCCAGGCGATTGAGAATTCCCATCCATCTCGGGTCTTGGTCGGGTGATGCAAGCTGAAAACTCCAATAGCTGCATGGGTAAATCACCGCGGCGATGAGGATGCAGTAGAGCGCACCATTGACCAGGCCAATGCAGAGGCCCAACCGGTGGTTCAGCCTCTCCCAAAGCGCGAGCCGCAAATCGCCCGCGTGGTACTTGTAATAGACGTCCACTTTCTGGTGCACCATGAATGCGGCCACTTTGAAGATGACCGAGACCGCCACGAAGACGATGAGCGCCCCCAGCAACCACGCCAGCAGGGAATACTTCACGCCGAACGCCGCAAGCACGGGCCGGAGCAACTTCCCCAGGGGCGCAGCTAATACGGCGCCCAGCAGAATGCCCACCAATGAGAACGCCGCCCGCACACCGCCCTGCCGGTATCCCACACCCGCCACCGAAGCCATCAACAATAACGCTAGAAGCCAGATTGTCATGCAGCCGAGTTAAAGCGGTTTTGGCAGGAAACGCACGCAGAAAATTCACTCCTTTGCCCCCGCTCAGGGCGTATGCATGAAGGAGCGCGGCCATCTTGCCCGCTTGTCTGGCCCGCAATCCGCAAAGCGGGCAAGATGCCTGCGCTCCTCCGGCAGCTTCATGCGTACGCGCTGGCCCCGCGAGCCGCCCGGGTTCCCGAGGTGGTGCCGAGGCTGTTGTGGAGTGCAGCGACCCGGTTGGACCGCCGCGTAGCGCTTGACGCAACCCGCGTAAGGGATATCAATAATCTATATGCAGTTGGATCGTTTCACCATTAAGTCGCAAGAAGCGCTGCGGGAAGCGCAACGCATCGCCCACGGCTTTTCCCATCAGGAGGTTGATGGCGAGCACCTGCTGCTCGCCATGATCGGCCAGGCCGACAGTCTCATCCCGGAGTTGCTGGAGAAGATCGGCGTGCCCGGCGCCAAGCTGAAGCCCGATCTCGAACGCGAACTGGCTCGCCGCCACAAGGTCCAGGGCGTCAACTCCCCCGACGTGTTCCTCAGCCCGACTCTGAAGAAGGCGCTGGACGCGGCGCAGACCGAGGCCGGCAAGCTCAAGGACGACTACATCAGCGCGGAGCATTTGCTGCTCGGTTTGCTCAATGAGGCCGGAGCCTCGTTGAAGAAGATATTCCAGACGCACGGCCTTAGCCGCGACCTCGTCTTGCGGGCGCTGGCGGACCTGCGCGGCAATCAGCGCGTCACTGATGCCAATCCGGAGGATAAGTTCCAGGCGTTGGAAAAGTATGGCCGCGACCTGACCGCCCTGGCGCGGCAGGGCAAAATTGATCCGGTGATCGGTCGGGACGACGAAATCCGCCGCGTGATGCAGGTGCTGAGCCGGCGCACCAAGAACAACCCCGTGCTGATCGGCGAGCCGGGCGTGGGCAAGACCGCCATCGCCGAAGGCTTGGCGCGCCGCATCATCAGTGGTGACGTCCCGGAGACCCTCAAGAACAAGCGCCTCGTGGCTATGGACCTGAGCGCCATGATCGCCGGCGCCAAGTATAGGGGCGAGTTTGAGGATCGGCTGAAGGCATTCCTGAAGGAGATAGCCTCCAGCGAGGGCCGGATCATCCTGTTCATTGACGAACTGCATACGTTGGTCGGCGCGGGCGCGGCGGAAGGCGCCACCGACGCCGCCAACATCATGAAACCGCAGCTTGCGCGCGGTGAACTCCGCGCCATCGGCGCAACCACCCTGGACGAGTATCGCAAGCACATCGAGAAGGACCCGGCGCTGGAGCGGCGGTTCCAGCCGGTATTGGTCTCGGAGCCGAGCGTCGAGGCCACCATCGCGATCCTGCGCGGGCTGAAGGAGCGCTACGAAGTCCACCACGGCGTACGCATCCAGGACTCGGCCTTGGTTGGGGCGGCCACCCTTTCCCACCGCTACATTGCGGACCGCTTCCTGCCGGACAAGGCCATTGACCTGATTGACGAGGCCGCTTCGCGCCTGCGCATGGAGCTGGACTCAATGCCGACCGAGATTGACCAGTTGGAGCGGCAAATTCAGCAATTGGAGATCGAGCAGAGCGCGCTCAAGAAGGAGAAAGACGAGGGCTCGCGCGAGCGGCTCAAGAAGCTGGAGAAGGACCTTGCCAACCTCAAAGAGCAATCCAAACAGCTCAAAGCCCAATGGCAGAACGAGAAAGCCGCCATCAATGCCGTCAGCATCGTGAACAGCCAGATCGAGCAGGCGAAGCTGGAGCTGGAACAAGCGCAGCGCCGCAATGATTTGAACGCGGCGGCGCAGATCCAGTACGGCAGGCTGCCGGAGCTGCAGAAGAAACTTGCCGCTACGGAGAAGGCTCTGCACGACAAACCCGCAGGGCAGCGCCTCCTTACCCAAGAAGTGACCGAAGAGGACATCGCCAAGGTCGTCGCCTCCTGGACCGGTATCCCGGTCTCGCGCATGTTGGAGGGCGAGCGGGAGAAGTTGGTCAAGATGGAGGAGCGGCTTGAGCAGCGAGTCGTCGGGCAGAAAGAGGCCCTCCAAGCGGTGGCCAACGCGGTCCGCCGGTCCCGCAGCGGTTTGCAGGAACCCAACCGGCCCATAGGCTCGTTCATCTTCCTCGGCCCCACCGGCGTCGGCAAGACCGAGACCGCCCGTGCCCTGGCCGAGTTCCTGTTCGACGACGAGAACGCGATGGTGCGCATTGATATGAGCGAATACATGGAAAAGCACACCGTGGCGCGGCTCATCGGTGCGCCGCCGGGCTACGTCGGCTACGAGGAAGGTGGCCAGCTCAGCGAAGCCGTGCGGCGTCGGCCTTATAGCGTGGTCCTGTTTGATGAGATTGAAAAGGCCCACCACGACGTCTTCAACGTCCTCTTGCAGATGCTGGACGATGGCCGGCTCACCGACGGGCAGGGGAGGACGGTGGACTTCCGCAACACAATTATCATCATGACCAGCAACATCGGCTCACCGGTCATCCAGGATTTCTACGCCGGCGGCACGGCATCGGTGAAGGACGAAGCGGAGCTGGAGCGGGTGGTGAAGCTGGAACTCAAGGCCCACTTCCGGCCCGAGTTCCTCAACCGCGTGGATGACATCATCATCTTCCACAACCTCGACGAGAAGCACCTGGCGCGTATCGTCGAGATTCAACTCCGGCGCTTGGAAAAGCGCCTGGCGCAGCAGCAGCTCAGCCTGGAGGTGGACCGCGCCGCCAAGCAGTTGCTCGCCAAAGAAGGCTTCGATCCGCAGTTCGGCGCGCGCCCGCTCAAGCGCACCATCCAGGACCTCGTGCTGGACCCACTGGCCACCAAGCTGCTCGTCGGGGAGTTCAAGCCCGGCGACCGCATCAAAGTGGTCGCGCGTAATGGCGCGCTGGAGTTTGAGAAGAAGTAGTTGAAGGGTTCTTGCACTCGTATTTGATGACCAGCCACTCCCATGGGATCACTCGCCGGGCGTTCCTGAAACGCAGCGCGCTTGTCGCGGGCGCGCTGAACCTGGCGCCGGCAGGCATCCTGGGCCGGAATGCGAAACCGGGCGCGAATGGCCGCTTGGCGATCGCCCACATCGGTGTAGGCGGCATGGGCATGACCCACCTGGCCAACATGCTGCGCTTCCACAAAGAGGGGAAAGGCCTGGTGGCTGCCGTTTGCGATGCGGACGATAATCGCCTGGAAGCCGCCGTCGAGAATGCCAAGGCCGGCGGAGCTACTGCCATTCCTTATCGTGACTACCGCTATATCCTGGAGCGCAAAGATATTGATGCCGTAGTGATCGCCACGCCGGATCATTGGCACGCCGTCCAAACCGTTCATGCCTGTGAAACCGGCAAGCATGTTTATGTCGAGAAACCGGCATCGGTGACGGTGCGTGAGGGGCAGGCGATGGTCTCGGCGGCGCGTGCGCACAAGGTGGCGGTGCAAGTGGGCGCGCAGGCGCGAACGGCCAAGGGCGCCTGGTACACGTGCCGTGCCATTCGCAACGGCATTGTCGGCAAGGTCAATCGCGTCTCCTGCTGGCATTACGCCAATCCAGTGGACGACAAACCGGTGCCTGACAGCTCTCCCCCCGAGGGTCTGGACTGGGACCTATGGCTCGGGCCTTTGCCGTGGCGTCCCTACAACAAGCGCTACCTCCCAGGCACCTTCCGCTGGCTGATGGAATCAGGCGGCGGCCAGATCCGGGACCGGGGCGCGCACCAGTTCAGCACCGTCCTCTGGTGCATGAACGCCGATCATCAGACTTCATTCACCGTCGAGGCCAAAGGCCGGGCACCGACCCGCGGCCTGTGGGACTGCCCGATTGACATGGACGTCGTCTATCAGTTCAAGGACCCGGATTGGACCCTGGAGTGGGGCCAGCCCGGCAAGAAGGTCGGAAAGACGGAATTCGGCAACGTCTTCTGGGGAGACAACGGCCACCTGGTCCTGGAATGGGAAGGCGGCTACCGCCCGGCCAATCCCGAAGCGGTGAATTTCCAACTCCCGCCCGGGGGACAGGAAGTCTATCGCACCGACGAGTACGAGGACTTCAACATGAACCACAAAGCGGATTGGTTTAGGGCGATCCGCGAAGGGCACTTGCGTCCGGCGGTGGACATCGAAATCGGGCATCGCACCGCGACCCTGTGCAACCTGGGGAATCTTTCCTACCTGTTGGGCCGCAAGCTGGTGTGGGATGGTGTGAAGCAGCAAGTCGTGGGCGATGAGCAGGCCAATCGGCTGTTGAGCCGCCCACAGCGATATCCGTATGTCCTCTAAACCAGACGCAGTAGTTCAAGACCTAATCGAGCGCATCCGCAGTCATGACGAAGCGGTCAGCGGGGCTGCGTGGCAGAGCGCCGGACCCTATGGGGCAGCCGCTGTGCCCTCGCTGGCGGCGCTGATGGCCGACGGGGATTATGAGGTCGCGCGCAAGGCCAGGCGGGCGCTATACCGGGTGGTGCGCCATGCCGGCAATCCGGCCGCAGTCAAACAACGCAAGGCAGTAGAGCGCCAACTCATTCTGGTCCTTCGCTCCAGCCCCGCCTCGCTGTGCCGCGAAGTCGTCTGGATGCTGTCGGAGATTGGAACCGCGCAGGCCGTTGTTCCTATTGCGGCGCTGCTGGCCAGGGAGGAAATCCGCGAAGATGCCCGATGCGCCCTCACCCGCCATCCAGCGCCCAGCGCGATCACAGCGCTCCAGTCGGCGTTCGCCAAAGCCTCCGGGGATTTCAAGTATGCGTTAGCTGAGTCGCTACGCCAGCGAGGAGTAATGGTCAACGGCTTCCCCAGCCGCAAGCTCGTTCCCACCGCGCAAACCGACGTGGCGCCGTCTCCGCGCAAGTAAGCCTACCCAGGTCTGTGCCAGAGCCTGGCGCGGCGACTTTGCTCGTGGCGCTCGTCAGACGCATTCGCGCAAACAGCACCTGGCTCCGCTGGGCACTCCCCACCTCACCACGGAAAGCGGAGCCCACAAAGGTTCAACGCGGTCCGCGACTCCCCAGCCGACCCGACGCGCTGTCGGTATAAATACGGCTTGACCGTCTATCGAGGCACCCTATATTGGCCGGCATGAATTGGGTTGCACAAGGAGTCCTGACTCCCCAAGACGCATGGCGCAACCTGTCATTAGTAAGTATTCATCGCTACCTAAGAAGCTAATATGACAACACACTCATCCTGCCTGGCCTGCGGCCACGCTCGTTCTCGGCTTGCTGTTCTCCAGGTGAGACCTGGGGCCCTCGCTGCCCTGGCGGGGGCCGTCCTCGCTCTATCGGCGGAGGCTGCCAGTTACTACATCAACGACTCGGCCACCACCGGCGACGTGTTCTGCTCGGCCGCTGGCGCTCTGGCCAACAGCGGAACCGTCTCAAATGCGCCGAAGTCATCTCTCCAGGATGTCCTGAGCGCTTACGCCCTCGCGCCGGGGGACACGGTGTACGTGGACACCGGGACCTACGCCCGAGGTGTCGCGGCGGCCGTGGGCCCGGCCGATAGCGGCGACGCCTCGCTGGGGACAGTTCTCATCAAGGGTGCCGGCAGTTCCAAGACCGTCTTGGTTAACACCAATGTGGGCGTATACGCCGTCCATTTCGCTGGCGGCAGTTATGTTCGCATGGAAGGGATCGGGGTCCGTAGCGGCGAGCAGGGCGTGCGCATCGAGAACAGCGACCACATCACGCTCGCGAACTGTGAAGTGTATAATAACAATTACGGCGTGGTCCTGTCGGGCGGCTCCGACAACCGGGTGGAAAACTGCACCCTGCACCACAACGCCCACCAGGCCATTCTTGGGTCGTCGAGCTCCACCCTGGTCATCAACGGCAACCTCATTTACGCACAGACCGGTGCCGCCAGCGATCACCATGGAATTGACTTGTCCTACAACTGCAATGCCGCCCAGATCATTGGCAACATCATCACCAACAACAGCGGTCGCGGTATTAGCCTTTATTCCTGCTCAACCCCAACCCTGCAAGGCAACCTGATCTCCGCGCACGGGGCGGAAGCGGTGCATCTCCAGTCGTGCGCCTCGGCGGCCGTGCTGAATCAGGTCGTCTGGCTCAACGCCAACGGCATCCGCGCTTACTACTGTCCTTCTCTGACACTGGGCACCAACCGCGTCTATTCAAACTCGGGTTACGGTGCATGGGTCGAGGGGGGAGCGGTTTCGGCGGCCAATAACCTCTTTTACGCCAACGGCGGCGCAGGGTTGACGCTGCTCAACGGCCCCCAGTCCACGCTGGAGAACAACACCTTCTACCGCAACGGCACCGTCAACCTGCGGCTCGCCGGTACCCACAGCAACGTTCGCGTGGCCAATAACATCCTTTCCTCCGCCGGCGCCGCCCAGACCTGCATCCAGTTCGACACCCTCGGCACAAGCTGGTTCGCCGATTACAACAACTACTTCATTACCAATGGCGCGGTGCTCTGGAACTGGAAAGGCCCGCGCTATTCGCTGGCGGGGCTGCAGAACTACTCCGGCATGGAGCGGCATTCGCTGGACCGCGACCCTCAGTTTGTGGATCCGGACGGTGCGGACAATCTGCTGGGCGGCACGGGCGGCGCGGATGACAACTTCCACCTGGCTTCCGGCAGCCTGGCGCTGGACGCCGGCGACCCCGCCTCCAGCTTCGCCGCGGAACCGGCCCCCAACGGGAGCCGCGTCAACCTCGGCCATCTCGGCGCCACGGCCCAGGCCGATACCTCCGGCAACCAGCGCGTGTTGCGCCTGCTGGGACCCAACGGCGGTGAAATCGCCTTCCGCCGAATTCCGGTACGCTGGGCGGCCACGGGTCCGTGGAGCACCAACCACCTGGTAAAGATTGAATACTCGGCGAACAGCGGAAGCACCTGGACCACGGCCGCCAGCGCCGCCACGCTCAACAATGCCAACGGCTTCTACGGCTGGGATCTCTCCGCCCTGGCACCGGGCGCCACCTATCTCGTGCGCGTCTCGTCGGTAGATCAGCCGGCCATCGCCGATGCGAGCGACGCGGTGTTTGAGATCAAGGATGCCAGTGCCAAGGTCATCTACCTCAACGACGGCAGCACGGCCAGCGATACCTGGTGCTCTGCCGTCGGTTCGAGTGCCAACACCGGTCTAAGCGCCGCCTCGCCGCTGGATTCGTTCCAATCGGTGATCGAGCGCTATCCCTCTCTGGGCGCCGGGGACGAGATCCGCGTGGACACGGGTGTGTTTGACATGGGGCGCACGGTCTATCTCAACCAGCAGAACAGCGGCGCGGAGGGGTCCCCCCTGGTGTTCCGGGGCAGCACCAGTGGCGCGGCCATCTTCAACCGGGTGGATCGTGCCGACGACACGTTCTTCTTCGATGGCGTGAGCTATGTCACCTTTGAGCGCCTGCACTTCACGCTAGGCGCAGCGGGGCTGCACGTGGCCGGGACGGCATTGAATCCTTCGGTGGGAATCACGTTCAAGGACTGCCTGTCGTACAGCAACAGCGCTTACGGATTCGGGGTTTCGACCTGCAGCAACCTGCTGGTTCGCGGCTGCTCCAGTTGGCGGAACAGCGGGGATGGTTACAGCCTGACGGCCAGCGGTTCGACGGTGACGAACAACTTTGCGGGTTGGAATGGCGCGACCGGCCTCGGCTTCAGCGGCGCGGGCGTCGTTGCGTTCAACCTCTGCGCGAGCAACACCTCGTGGGGCTTTACTGCCGGGCTGAGCGGCAATTCGCTGACGGTCCTGTCCAATGCTGTCCACCACAACTATAATGGCCTTTGGATGGGAGGCGGTGACAGCGTCAATGCCGCCGCGATAGGCAACCTTTGCTACGCGAACGGGGGAGTGGGACTGGTCGGCAACCGCTGCGGGGGGCTGATTGGCAACCTGGTCTATTCGAATTCCGCCGAAGGCATCTCAGCCCAGTACGCCTCCCACGTCACCCGGAACACCGTTACCGACAACCTCGGCCACGGCATTACTGGCTGGTACGGCGCGGTGGTCACCAACAATCTCGCGGCTCGCAACGGCGCCAGCGCCGCCTACTACAACATTGCGCTGACCCGGAACGCTGTGATCCGGAACAACACCTTGGTAGGAAAGAACGGCATCTCGATAGATGATCCTGTGGGCGTTCAGATCGCCAACAATATCGTCTGGTCTCACGGCAGCGGCATGACCGCCCTCTACATTTCCAGCCCGCCGGGCACGCTCATCAGCGACTACAATGATATTTACGCGACGGGCGGTGCCGTGGTGGGCAACTGGCTGGGGCCGCGGGCTTCCCTCGAAGCCTGGCAGCAAGTCTCGTTGCGTGACGCGCACAGCATCTCGATTGATCCGCGCTTCGTGGACAGCACGAACAACTTCCATCTCCGCAGCACCTCCGGGAGCTACCGCGGCGCGCCCTTCACCGCGCCTGGCGGCGGCTCCTTCGTCGCCGACGCCGACCTGAGCTTCTGCATTGACGCCGGCGATCCAGCGTCCGGCTACGCGCAGGAATCGGCTCCCAACGGTGGGCGCCTGGACCTGGGCGCGTTCGGCAACACGCCGGACGCCTCTTTGTCCCCAGCCGCGCGTTTCTCGCTGCTGGTGGAGCCGCAACCGGGCGCGAAGTGGTTCGGCACACGCCCCATCACCTGGCTTACGCGCGGCCCGTGGGTGAGCGGCGAGATGGTCAAGCTGGAATTCTCCGCTGATGGCGGCGTGAACTGGAGCAACATCGTCGCCTCGGTGGATTACGCGCTCGGGCGTTATGATTGGAATACCACCGGCCTGCCAGCGGGAACGAACTACCTCGTGCGCATCTCCAAGACGGACGGCACGGCAATGAATGTTCTGGCCGCCGCCTTTGAAGTCTCCGCTTCCGGCCCGCGCACCTACTTCGTGAACGACACGAACACGCTCAACGACGTGTTCTGCTCCGCTCCCGGCAACCCCGCCAATGACGGGCTTACCGCCGCCACCCCCAAGGATTCGATTCAGGCGATTCTCGACATCTACAAGGTGGTCGGCGGCGACACGGTCAAAGTGGATACCGGCAACTATCTGCTCGGCGCGACCATCGTGATGACGACGAACGACGTTGGTGAGGCGGGCAACCCCATTGTCATCATCGGCAGCACCAACGGCGCTACCATCAACCGCCAAAGCACCAGTTACGACGGCTTCTACTTGCAGGGCGCAGAATACGTCCGTTTCCAGAACCTCAAGTTTACCGGCGCGCGCCACGGTCTGGCGGGGGACGGCACCAGCTCAAAGTATCTTCGCGGGATTGAAATCCTGGGCTGCGAGGCCATGACCAATGGCCTGCACGGCCTCAACTTCAGTTACACCTCGAACCTCCTGGTGAGCGCCTGCTGGCTGCACCACAACTCCCAGTATGGCGCCAACCTGGGCGGGGCGGCTCAATCTACCATCATAAGCAACACCATCGCCTACAACTATTACCGTTATGGGCTCTACGTGGATGCCTCGGGCCTGGTCCGGGGTAACCTTTGCTACAGCAACTCGGGCGAGGGTCTCGCTGTGGCCGGCGCGTTCCTGATCTCCGAGAACAACTCCTGGGGCAATTCCGTGGGCATCCGCGCGTGGTCCGGGGTGACCATCACGAATAACCTCTGCTACAGCAACAGTTACGAGGGCATCTACGTTTCCGGCTCCACCAACCAGGTGGCCTTCAATCGCGTCTATCGCAACGGGCGCACCGGCATCTATTTCGAGAACAATGGCCGGGTCCATCGCAACGTGGTCTATTCGAACGGCGACCACGGCATCCAGTTCGAAGGCTTTGAGGGCGACTATCGCGAGATCCTGAACAACCTCTGCTATCTCAACGGAAACGCCGTGGGGGAGTATAACATCATTGGGGGTGCCAACTATTGGCAGGCTAAGCGCGGCCTGGTTGAGAACAATACCTGCTATGGCGGCGGTGGCATCTACATCGGAAACCCCATTGCGATGACCAACCGCCACAACATCATTTGGGCGGCGGGCTCGAACAGCATCGCGCTGGTTCGCTACACCGACATGGGCCGTTACCCGAATGGGCTGCTGATCAGTGATTATAATTGCATCTACGCCACCGACGGCGCCAGTGTCGGACACTGGCTCGGAAATCAGACCGAATTGGCTGACTGGCAGTACGCCACCAAGCAGGACTTCCACAGCTTCGTGGCCGATCCGCAATTCGTTAATCCTCCGGGCGTTGACGGCATTCTCGGCGGCCCCAACGGCTGGGACGACAATTTCCACCTCGCTAGCACCGCGGGCAGCTTCGGTGGGACGTCCTTCACGGCCACAGCCAGCTCGGCCTTTGCACCTAATGCCTCAACCAGCCCATGCGTGGATGCGGGGATGCCTGCCGCGCCCATTCGAGACGAGGGCGCACCCAATGGTTCGCGTCTCAACCTTGGTGCGTTTGGCGGCACGCTTGATGCCTCCTTCTCGCCGGAAACGCCCGGCATCTCCATCCTCAATGTGGCGGCCGGCAATTATTTGCGGGGGCTGGAAACGATCTACTTCATCACGCGCGGTCCTTGGGCAGCCGGGGCGACGCTGCGCCTGGAATACTCAACCAACGGCGGAGCAAGCTGGACCACGGCCCCCGGCCTGAGCGCGGTGCCCTATAGCCAGCTCTCGCTGGATTGGGACACCTCGAGCCTGCCGCCCGGCTCGAGCTACACCGTCCGCCTCGTCGGAAACGGCAACGGCGCGGTCAACGCGGTCAGTTCGGTCGGCATCATCGTCAACGGCCCGGCGGACTTCTATGTGAACGATGCCAATCCTACCAACGACGTGTACTGCTCCGCCATTGGCGGCGAAAGCAACTCGGGCCTGGCGCCTTCCGCGCCCAAGGCCACGCTCAAACGCCTGTTCCGCGACTACAAGCTGGTGGCGGGCGACCGCGTGTGGATTGACACCGGCCGGTGGACACTCGACTCCTCGCTGCAGTTTCTTGACTCCGGCTCCGTCGCGGCAAAGATTCGCTTCATCGGCAGCACCCACCCGGTCGGCTCGTGGTTTGACCGCGGGGACAACCAGCAGAACGCCTTCCTGCTCTCGGTGGTGGACCACGTCAGCCTGGAAAGCCTTAAGATTACACGCAGCTACAATGCCATTCACATTGAGGGCAACTCCTCCCACTTCAACGATGGCGTGCAGGTGCTCGGTTGTGAGTTGGCCACCAATTACCACTATACGGTTTACTTTAACTACGCGACGAACCTCACCATCGCCAACTGCGACATCCACGACAACACCTACAACGGCATTTACGGGGGCGGCTACGGCGTCATTCGCAGCAATCGCGTCTATCGCACCGATTACGATGAAGCCATACGCGTCTGGGGCGGCCCGCTGCTGGTGGAAGCGAACGAGGTGTTTCAGAACAACGATAGAGGCATCGCCGGCACCACGCTGGTAACCTGCCGGGGCAACCTCGTGTACAGCAACGCCTCCGATGGCATATTCGTGGAAGGGGCGGACGCCAATCTGTCCGAAGCCGTCGAGAATCGCGTCTTCCTCAACGGTCTTGGTTACTACGGCGGCAGCGGCATCCAGGCGCAGTCTGGAGCCAACGCCAGGCGAAATGTCGTCTATTCCAACCGCGGCCACGGTATTGTGGTTGACGGCTACGAAGGCAACTTCCGCGTCATCGCCAACAACCTCTGCTATCTCAATGGCGACGCGGCAGACGAGTATAATATCTGTCTCACCCGGAACTATTGGCAGGCCAAGCAGGCGCTGGTCGAAAACAACACCGTCTATGGCGGGGGCGGCATCTACATCGGCAATCCCATCGCTGTCACCAACCGTAACAACATCATTTGGGCCACCGGCGCTGGCCGCTATGCCCTCGTGCGGTCCACTGACATGAACCGTTACCCGACCGGCTACCTGGAGAGCGACTACAACTGCATCATCACCACCGACGGCGCTACCTTTAGCGCGTGGCTGGGTAACCAGAACGACCTGCTCGAATGGCGCAAAGCCACCGGCTGCGACACGCACAGCTTTTCCGCCGACCCGCTGCTCGTAAACCCGGCCGGCGCGGACGGCCTATTGGGCGGCACCAACGGTCTCGACGACAACTTCCATCTCGCCAGCACCGTTGGCAGCTTCAAAGGTCTGCCCTTCGCCGCTCTGACCACCGCCGGCTTCACCGTTGACGCCTTGCACAGCCCGTGCATTGACGCCGGCCTGCCGGCAAGCCCCGCAGGAGCGGAGCAAGCTCCGAATGGCGGACGCATCAACCTCGGCGCCTTTGGCGGCACCGCGGATGCTTCGCTCTCCACCGCCACCCGGGCCGTGGAACTCGGCCTGATCGGCGGCGGTTCCGTCCTGCGTGGCACGGTGCCGATCTACTGGTGGACGCATGGCCCGTGGCAATCGGGCGACGCCGTGCTTCTGGAATACTCCAGCAACGGCGGCGGCAGTTGGAGCACGATTCCGGGCGCAGCCTCGCTGCCCTTTGCCAACGGCGTCTTTGCCTGGGATACCAGTGCGCTGACGCCGGGGTCCAATTTCAAGGTCCGGGCGACCCCCGCCGGCGGCGGGGTGTCCTCGGTGTCTGGCCTTCTGCGCGTGCTGCCCAACAGCGGTATCACGTTCTACGTCAACGACAGCAACACCACCGATGACGTGTATTGCTCCGCCGTCGGCAATGACGCCAACGACGGCCTTACCCCGTCCACGCCCATGGCGAACCTGAAGCGCCTGGTCACGGTTTACAAGCTGCGGCCCGGCGACACGGTGCGGATTGACACCGGCTTGTGGACGCTCGACGCCAACCTCATTCTCACTGATTCCGGCGCGCCCGGGCAGCCCATTCGGCTGACTGGCAGCACCAGCGGCCTGGGGTCCGTCTTCAACCGCAACGACATCACCGTGGGCATGTATGGATTGCACCTCAAGACCAACCACTACGTGCGCGTGGAGAACCTGAAGGTGACCGGCGCGCAATACGGCATCTACGCGGAGGGCTTGACCCCGGGTTACTCCTGGGGAATCGAGATCGCCGGTTGCGAAGCCTACGGCAACAATGATTGGGGCATTGTCGCCGGCAACTGCACCAACCTCCTCATGAGCGGCTGTATCGCGCGCAACAACCGGCACGGCCTCGACGCCGATACTGGTGGCGGCACCCTCACCGGCAATAGCGTCCATCACAACTCGGAGTATGGCATCTATCTCAACGGCCAATTTGTGGCGGAGAGCAACGACTGTTACAACAACAACGGCATCGCCCTCCGCGGCAACGGCGCGGTTCGCGCCTGCAACAACCTGATCCACGAGAATCCGGGCGAACCGGCGCTGCGCCTCGATGGCACGGGGTGTCAAGCCGTCGGCAACCGGGTTTACCTCAATAACGGCAGCGGCATTTATCTCAATAGCGGGGCAGTCGCGGAGTCCAACAAGGTCTTCTCCAACAAACGCCAGGGCTTCGTCCTTGCCGGCAGCGGTAATGCCGTCCGCAACAACCTGGTCTATGACAATGACCGAAACAACGAAGGCTATTTCAACATAGAGAGTCAGGCCTCCAGCACGGTCATCCAGAATAATACCCTCTACGGCGCCAACGGCCTCTACAGCTACTATCCATGGGGCAACGTCCACCGCAACAATATCATCTGGGCCAAGGGCAGCGGGCGGTACGCAATCTACCATAATCGCACCGACAGCTCCTCGCAGCTCAGTGACTTCAATGATCTCCACATCAGCGACGGCGCCACCCTCGGCTATTGGTCCGGCGCGCGCGCTGACCTCGCCGCCTGGCGGGCCGCCACCGGCTTCGATACCAACAGCTTCAGCCTGAATCCACTCTTCGTGGATATCAACGGCACCGACGACGCCCTCGGCGGCTTCAACGGTGCGGACGATGACTTCCATCTCTCGTCCCTCGCCGGATCGTACCACGACGGCTTCTGGCAGGCCGACGCCACCAACTCGCCGTGCATTGACGCGGGCGATCCTTCCACCGTCTTCACCAACGAGCCCTATTACAACGGCCTCCGCGTCAATCTCGGGGTTTATGGCAACACTGCCGAGGCCAGCAAGACCGCCTATGCCGGACAGTTCTACACCCTCAACGTCACCATCAGCCCCACCAATGGCGGCGTGGTCGCGGCCTGGCCGCCGGGAGTGTCCAACCTCTACTACCCGGCCAACGCCAGCGTCACCCTAATGGCGAGCAACGCCGCAGGCTTCATGTGGGGCAACTGGTCGGGCGCCGTTTCCGGTACCAACCGCACGGTCTCCCTGGTAATCACGAGCAACACCGCTCTGACCGCCACCTTCCGCTCCTACATGCCGCACGTGCTCTATCGCCTGGAGGACAGCCTGGCCAGCTCGATCGGCACGCCTCCGGACCTGACATACCTGGGCGCCGGCCAGAACTTCAGCACCCTGACCGTCCGGGGCGCGGCTCGCCGCCTGTTGAACTTCCCTTACAACACCGGGCTGCAATTGCAGCCCACTAGCGAGGTGTTCCCCACCGACGTCTATACCTTTGCGATCCTGTTCAAGTTCGACGCCGTGTCTGGTTGGCGCCGCATCCTTGACCTGAGAAACGGCATTGACCAGGGCCTCTATGTCCACGACGGCAAACTGGAGTTCTATCCCTACAGCGGCCAGTCGGTGGTCTGCGTGACCAATAACACGTGGCACATGGCAGCGATCACGCGCGATGCCAGCGGACAGATGAAGCTTTATTGCGACGGCGTGCTGCGTCTGACTCTGGCCGACTCCAGCAGCTATGGCGTCGTCAGCGCGGCAAACACTGTGCGCTTCTTCAAGGATGACGGGAGCGATATCGGCTCCGGGTCCGTCAGCCGCATTCACATCTACTCGCGCGTGCTGGATGCCGCCGAAATCGCCGCCCTCAACGCCCTGGACGACGCCATTCCACTCATCACCAGCGCGTCTGAAGCCTTCGCCCAGCTCGGGGCGGCGTTCACCTGGTCTATTGTAGGTCCGGGAGCCGGGGCCGTGTATTCGGCCAGTGGCCTGCCGCAGGCGTTGAGCATCGGCGGCGCGTCGGGCGTGATCACTGGTACCCCGATGCTGCCCGGGACATTTGACGCCACGATTACGGCCTCCAACCAGAATGGCATCGGCACACAAACGCTCCGCCTGACGGTTGTCTGGCCGCCGCCGACCAACAACCTGCCGGCCGGCCTGATCTCCTGGTGGCGCGGTGAAACCAATGCCAACGACGAAATGGGCGCGCATCCGGGCACGTTGCAGGGCAGCACCAGCTTCACCAACGGCCAGTCGGGCCGTGCCTTTTCGTTCGATGGCGTCAATGGCTCGGTTGCCCTTGGCACCTGGTTCAACTTGCAGCAGTTCACCCTGAGCCTCTGGGTCAAACCGGAGGCCACCCAGGTGCAGTATGCCGACATCCTGGACAACAACCACAACGCTTCCCTCAACCGAAGCTGGGTGATCCAATACCAAAATACCAACACGGCGGTCTCCAGCCAATGGGTCTGGGGCGTGCCGGGGCGCGACAGCGTCCCGTTCGAGCTGCAGATCGGAGTCTGGCAGCACCTGGTGGTAACGCGTAATTCAAACAACGTTGCGTGCGTGTATCTCAACGGCTCGCTCGCGGGCACCAATGCGGGCGGCGGGCTGATCACCTACGACGGCTCGCAGAACCTCGTCCTCGGCCGTCACCACAGCCTGGGGCGTTACTTCAATGGAAAGGTGGACGAATTGATGTGCTACAACCGCCCGCTCAACCCGAGCGAGGTTGCTTACCTCTATGGCAGTCAGGGATTGTTGGCCCCGGCACCTCAGCCCGTGCTCGCGCCCATAGCCGCGTCGCCGGGCAACGTCGCCTTCGGCTGGGCTGCGACTTCGCGCTGCCTCTACCAGGTGCAATCCCGCACCAATCTCACCGCTGGGCCGTGGCTAAACCTGGGTGATCCTATGCTGGGAACCGACAGCCCGCTAGCCTTCGAGCACGCGGTTTCCCCGGCGGAACCCCGCCGCTTCTATCGCTTATTGGTTCAGTAGCAACAGGCCCGGCGGGCTAAACTGCCTTGCCCACCTCAACCAATTGCGGGCGCGGCGACAGCTCTCAAATGGGCTGTCGCCGCAGCTTCCACGGATTCCAAGTGGCGCAGCTATGCTCTTGCGGTTACACCAGTTACAGCCGCCGAAGGGGTCTCCAGCCTTGCCGGGAAGGCCGGCCAGACTACGGTGCGGCAACGGTGATGCCCCGGTGTGGTCCCCATGTGGATCGCTGCCCATGGGAGCCTCACCGGGCCCCCTCGCCATGTGCACCTCTTGTGCACCTCTTGTGCATGGCGTTGGGATGGCCCGGGCCAGGCTCCGAACGATGGGGATGCCAGGGGCGTGCGTTTGGCGCGCCTGCCCGCCCGGCCCGTCGGCCGCCAACGGCTAAGGTGAATCAACCGGGCAGGCTGAACCAAGTGAGTTGAGCGGGTGGTCAAAGCGAGCCGGGTGGCACAACCGCCAGGGCCCTCCCCTCCTACCTCAGCACCGGCTTAAGGACGATGTTGCGATACTCGATGCCCGTGTGGTCGCCTTGCAGGTAGATGGGTCCAGGGCGGGTTACATCGGACCACAATGCGCCGCCGGTGCAGCCCAGCAGCGGTTGATTGTCTATGATCTTCTGGCCGTTCAGGACCACCGTGACGTGACGAGCCACCAACGTGATGTCCATGGTCTGCCATTCCCCGGCGGGCTTCTCGGCGCTGACCGTGGGCTTGATGCGGCTGTAAATCGCGCCCATGTTATGTGAGTCGAGCGGCTTGCCGTGACTGTCCTGGACCTGGACCTCGTAAATGCCGCGCAGATAGACCCCGCTGTTGCCTTTCGGTGGCACGCGCACTTCCAGCTTCAGATTGAAATCCTCGAACTCGCGGTCGGTGCGGAGGTTGCCGTAGTGCTTGCCCGGTTTGCCCTCCTCCTTGATCACCTCGTTGACCAGCACGCCGTCCTTCACGCTCCAGCCGCTTTCGGCCTGCGCGTCGGTCAGGCGCCAGCCAGCAAGGTCTTTGCCGTTAAGGAGGGGCAGGGGTTCGCCGAACTTCACCTGTTTGAGATCCGGGGCGGGAGGCATCGCGGGCTCGCGCCGGCCGGTGAATTCAGCCCTATCCTGCCCCGGCGCCTGTTGGCGGGGCTTGACGCTGGTTAGCTTCATGAGGTCGCCATCTACCGTGGCCGTGATGGTCTCGAAGGTGATCAGATCGGTGGCCTTGCCGTTCTTGCCCTTGCGCTGGGCGGAGTGCTTCCGCCTCAGCACGAGTTGGCCATTCTCCACTTTAGCGGATTCCAACGGCACTACACTGCCGCCACCCCACAGCAGGCTGGCTTGCAGCCTTCCCTTGACGTCTTCAACCCCCAGCCAGCCCGCAGCCCCGCCAGGGATGGTGAGTTCCCATCCGCCGAGGAAAGGATTCTCAGCGGCCAAGGCGGTCCCGACGGCTGCGGTCAAAGCGGACACGGCAACAATCATTCGGATATAAACAAATCGCGTAAACATGCGGGTCTTATGCTCGGTGGCGGCGCCGACAGCAAGCTCAAAACGGCGCAGCTACTGGCGTGGCTCAATGACGAGGGTCTTCTCGGCCATCGCCGTGGTGGGCAGGGTTTCAAAGGAACCCATGTTCGACTGCCACCATTTCTCGGCGTCCGCCGGGGTCCATGTTCCTGCCGCGGCACAGGCGGCGAGCGATCGCTCAAGGTCCTCGGCGCTGGCGGGGCGTTGTTCGGGGTGCTTGGCAAGACAGCGCAGGAGGACCTCAGCGAGGTCGGCAGAGACCGGTCGTCGCAAGCGCTCTGAAGGATGTGGCGGGGCATCCTTGACGTGGCGCTCGAGCAGGCCCTCGACCGTCTCATGCTCGAAGAGCGTCCTGCCGGTGAGCAGCCAGTAGCCGACCGCGCCGAGCGAGTAGAGGTCGCTGCGACTCTCGACGCTCTCCGGTTTCTCGACTGCCTCCGGCGAGATGAAGTGCGGCGTTCCCACAACGGCGTGAGACCCACCGGCATCCCCATGCCCCGGCCGCGCTGTCGTGACCAGCCCGAAATCGAGGACCTTCACGAGATCGCACATCCCGCCCCGCCGGGTGAGAACGATATTGGCGGGCTTAATATCGCGGTGGATCAGGCCGGTGTGATGCGCCTCCGACAGGGAGCCACACACCTGGCGCAGGATGTGGATGACGCGGCCTTCGGGTTGGGCGCCGAACTGGCGTACGAGTTGGTCCAGGTCAATGCCCCCCAGGTATTCCATTGCGTAATAGAAAAGCCCTTCCGGTGTGCGGCCATAGTCGTAGATGGCCACCGTGTTGGGGTGAGTGAGCTGGCTGGTCATTTGAACCTCACGCTCGAATCGCGCGGTGTTGGCCGCGTCGGTCATGTCGGGGCTGAGCAGCTTGATCGCGACCGGGCGGCGGAGCAGGGAGTGGCGTGCGCGGTAAACCATGCCGTTGGCCCCGCGCCCGATCTCCTGCACCAGGACATACTGCCCGAGCCGGCGGGCGGCCAGCGCGTCCTTCCGCGCCGCCGCCTGCAGCCGGTCCAGCAGCACGGTGAAGCCGAAGATGGCTGCGCCGCTCAACACCAGCAGAAGCAACAACACCAGAAACACCCGGCGCAGGACATACAGCGTTTGGAACGCCTCATCCACCGATACTTCCGTCGCCACCCCCATGCCGTATTCCCGCAGCCAGGCCCAAGCGCCAACCACCTCGATGCCCCGGTAGTTGCGATAACCCCGAACATCGCAGCCGTCGGAGCCCGTCGTGGCCGCCAGGGCCATGCGCGTGAGACCAAGCTGTTCACGCGGTTTGGGTGGACGCTCGCCGGGCCGCAGTCTGACCTCCGGGTCCAGAAGCTTCAGGTTGAGAATGGCGGTGTTCTCCCGGCCGGGCGGTATGAGGCCCAGCGTCTTGAGTTCCGGATCGAAGCGGGTGGCCGTGAGCATCATGCCGCGCCGGTCAAACGCATAAGATTCACCCGTCTCGCCCATGTTCGCCACGGCGAAGATCTTCGAGAACTCCGTCTCCGGCTTCATGCGGAGGCCGAGAACCGCGATAACGGCGCCGTTGGTGGACTTCACCGGCGCCGCCACGAACATCGTGGGACCTTCCGCCCGCTGGCTGAGCGTCGCCTCGCGCGCGAAGGGCCGGGACGCGGCGAGTTCGCCTTCGAGCGCTTTATTGAGGAACAGATCGTAGGAGCGCGGGGCGCGGGAGTTGACCAGCAGCGGGGAAGGTGAGGCGATGATCTGCTTGTCCGGCGAGACCACCACGTAATCCAGATACTGTTGGGCCCGCAGGCGTTCCTGGAGCTCAAACTGCAGCACCCGGGCGTGAGCGGAGTCGGCCAGCAGGCTCGTTGAGATGGCGGGGTCCTTGGTCATCGCGGCAAGTTCCTCGATTGCCGCGCAGATGGGAGGGTCCGAGGCGAATGACTTGGCGTCATACTCGCGCTCGGTGAACCAGAGGCGCAGTGCCGCAATGTCCGCGTCCAGCACCGTCTGCAAGCGGGAAGCCAGCTCGGCCCGGGTGGTTCCGTCCACGCGGCTGTGGACCCAATAACCGATCACGCCGATGATCAACGCCCCCACCAGTGGCCAAACCCAAAGCCGCTTCGCCAGGACCGGCATCGCCCGCGTCGCGAATCGGGCGAGCCTGCTCGTGTGGGCACTCGTTACATCAGCCGTCACGCAGAAACACTGTGTTCAGCACCCGCACTTGTCAACGCGGCTTCACACCCACATTGGCTTCAGGGTTCTTGACAGCGTCCCATGCTTGCCGGGTACTTGATCCCCTCAACGGTTAGCCACCACATTGATACCGTGAAACCCTTCTCGTTGTCACAAGGGGCGGAAATCCCGCCGTAGCGCTGGACAGGGCTTTACACGTGGTTCGCTGAGCGATTTGGTCTGACTGGGCGAATTCCGCGGGAATCCCCGGATTGGCGGCATTCCCGCTTTACACCAGACAATATTTTGCTTTCTCTGAAGGCAGCAATACCAACATGAATCATTTGATCCGACTATTCCTGGGTCTTTTGTGTGCGGCGCAGGCGCTGGCGGCGGAAAGCAAGATCATCGCCCCCGGGGCAACGCTAAAGAAGCTGGCCGGTGAATTCGCCTTCACGGAAGGCCCGGCCTCAGACAAGAAGGGAAATGTGCTCTTCACCGACCAGCCCAATGACCGCATCATGAAGTGGAGCGTAGAGGGCAAGCTCACCGTCTTCATGCAGCCGTGCGGGCGGGCGAACGGTCTGTCATTTGACCGCAAAGGGAATCTCTGGGCATGCGCGGATGAGAAGAACGAGTTGTGGCGCATTGACCGTGCCGGCAAGACGACGGTGGTGCTGAAGGACTACAAGGGAAGGCTTTTCAATGGTCCGAACGACATCTGGATGAGGCCCCGTGGCGGACTCTATTTCACCGACCCCCACTACAAGCGCTCGTACTGGAAACGTGGTCCCAAGGAAATGGAGGAATGTGTCTATTACCTTGCGGGGGATGGCGGCCTGCTGACCCGGGTTATTGATGACCTCAAGCAGCCCAACGGCATCATCGGCACTCCGGATGGGAAGTTGCTGTACGTCGCCGACATCGGTGCCGGAAAGACCTACCGCTACCGCATCCGGTCGGACGGTGCACTCAGGGAGAAAACGCTCTTTTGTGAACTGGGTTCAGACGGGATGACCATTGACAACCAGGACAACATCTACCTGACGGGCAAGGGTGTATCGGTCTTTGATCCAACGGGCAAGAAGATCGAGCAGATTGACGTGCCCGAGCCCTGGACAGCGAATGTGTGCTTTGGCGGCAAGGACCGCCGGACACTCTTCATCACCGCCAGCAAGGGGATTTATGGACTGCAAATGGCGGTCCGTGGCGTGGACAGCCAATAGGACCGCCGAACGCGCTTATACCTTCTCCGCCTTCTCGTAAACCACCAGCTCGCCCGAGCCCTGCAAATCGCTGGGGTGGTAGCGGGGGATGGGCATCTCCAGTTGCTTGAACCGGACGGGCGCGACTTTCTTATCCACCAGGCCCACGGCGACCGCGACACCGTAGATGATGGCTTCGGGTCGCGGCGGGCAGCCGGGGATGTAGAAGTTCACTGGGACGATCTTCTCGACCGGCCCGAGGACGGAGTAGGAGTCATACCAGATGCCGCCACCACAAGCGCAGGAGCCGATGGCAAACACGAGCTTGGGAGCGGGCATGGCCTCGTATGCGCGGCGGAGGGCTTTGGCCGTGGAGCGCATCGCCGGGCCCTGGCAGAGCATGACATCGGCATGCCGTGGCGAGCCGACCAGCTTGA
The DNA here is from genome assembly GCA_964625855.1 of uncultured Verrucomicrobiota bacterium. Lineage (GTDB taxonomy): Bacteria > Verrucomicrobiota > Verrucomicrobiia > Limisphaerales > UBA8199 > JAPLUA01. The sequence goes on from CAZVFC010000023.1 coordinate 132,581, forward strand.
TGCCGAAGCGCTCGACATCGTAGTAGGGAGTGAGGACGTTGAGGACCTCGATGTCGCAGCCGTTGCACCCGC